>NZ_JOJL01000049.1 GCF_000721705.1 Actinoplanes subtropicus | reverse complement strand
CGGCCTGACCTGGCCCGGCCTGACCCGGCCCGGCCTGACCTGGCCCGGCCTGACCCGGCCCGGCCTGACCTGGCCCGGCCTGACCCGGCCCGGCCTGACCTGGCCCGGCCTGACCTGGCCCGGCCTGACCTGGCCCGGCCTGACCTGGCCCGGCCTGACCCGGCCCGGCCTGACCCGGCTCGGCGACGGGTTCGGCGCCCGCGGCGGTGGCCGGGCCCAGGAGCGCGAGCGAGGTGGCGGCCGCGACCGCCGCGAGGCGCCTTCCGAACGAGAAGCTCTTCATGGGACCTCTGCCTGATGTCGTGGACGGGCGTCGGCCGGACAGATCGGTCATGCGGGTGCGATCACTGACGCTTCACTCCGGTTCGCAACCGAAGACACACCCGTTGTGCGGTCTGATAGGTCTTGGTGCCATGAACGGCATCGAGATCTCCCGCCGCTACTACCTGTCGTCGGTGGCGCCCGGCCTGGCCGGGGTGCCGCATGCGGCGGCGCTGCTCGGGCCCGGGTCCGAGGTGCTGGGGTACGACGACGAGGTGTCGCCCGATCACGACTTCGGCGAGCGGGTGCAGATCTTCTACCCCGGCCGGGAGACGGTGGGCGAGTTCTTCACCGCCTGGCTGGGCGTCGACCCGCTCGGCGGGATGACGGTCGCCGACTGGCTGCTGACGCCCACCCAGATCCTGGCGAGCCTGACCCGCGGCGCGGTCTTCCACGATCCTGACGGCGAGCTCGCCCGGCGGCGGGCGGCGCTCGCCTGGTATCCCGACGACGTGTGGCGCTACGCGCTCGCGGCCGGCTGGCTCAAGGTGCGGCAGGAGGAGTCGTTCGTCGCGCGGGCCGGCTCGACCGGGGACGACCTGGGCTCCCGCGTGCTGGCCGCCCGGCTCGTCCGGGAACTGATGCGACTGGCGTTTCTGGCGGAACGGCGCTGGGCCCCGTACGGCAAATGGTTGGGGAAGGGTTTCGGTGAGCTGAAGCTCGCCGCCCGGCTGAACCCACCGCTGGCCGGTGCGCTCAGCGCGCAGACCTGGCGGGAGCGGGAGGCGATGATCGGTACGGCCGGGAGCCTGCTCGCCGCGGCCACCAACGAGCTCGGCCTGTGCCCGCCGCTGGACCCTTCGCCGCGCCGGTACTACACCAGGGACAGCCACGTACTCTTCGCCGACCGGTTCACGACCGCGCTGGCCGCGGAGATCGCCGACCCGGTGCTGCGTGGCCTCCTCGACCGGGTCGGTGTGCATCTGCCCGGCACGATCGACCAGGCCGTCGACTCCACCGACATCCTCGGCGACACCGCCCGGCGCCGAGCCGCCGCGCCGATGCTCGGCCTCTAGATTCCGCCCGAGGAGAGCTCGTTGTAGCCGGGCGCCACTTCCTGACCGGAGAGCTCGGCGATCGCGGCCATGATGCGGTCGGTCGCCGCGCGCCGGGCCGGGGCGAGCCGGCCGTCCGCCGGCCTTGGAAAGATCATCGGCTCGCCGAACCGGACCACCAGCTTGCCCGGTTTCGGCAGGCGGGCGCCGACCGGCTGGATCCGGTCGGTGCCGAGCAGCGCCACCGGCACCACCGGCGCGCCCGAGGCGATCGCGAGCCAGGCCACGCCGGTTCGCCCGCGATACAACCGGCCGTCCCGCGAGCGGCTGCCCTCCGGGTGGATGCCGAACGCTCCGCCGCCCTCCAGCACCCGCAGCGCGGCCTCGAGCGACTCCTGCGCCGCCCGGTAGCCGCCGCGGGGCACCGGGATCGCGTCGATGCCCTCGATGAACGCGCGGGTGACCCACTGCCTGGGGTTGCCCGCGCGGAAGTACTCCTCCTTGGCCAGGAACGACACCCGACGCGGCGTGACCAGCGGGATGAGGAAGCTGTCCACGAACGACAGGTGGTTGGCGGCGAGGATGACCGGGCCGACCCGCGGCACGTTCCCGGCGCCGTGCACCTCGGGCCGGAAGGCGAGCCGGGACAGCGGCAGCAGGACCGGCCGGAGCATCGGGGAGAGGTGCACGTCAGCCTTCCAGGTGCGCGTCGACGGCGGCGACCAGCAGCGGCTCCGGCGTGTCCAGACCGGTCACCACCTGCAGCGTTCCCCAGTGCCAGAGCTGCGCGATCCCGTGCAGGGCCGCCCAGAGCGCCGCGGCGTTGGCCGTGGGTTGCAAAAGCCTTTCGAGTACGCCGAAGAGAGGCGTGCTCTCGTCCCGGAGTCCGATGTTGTTCCCGCGCAGCAGGTCGTGCCGGAACATGAGGGCGAACATGCCGGGTTCGTCACGCGCGAACTCGACATAGCGCCGGCCGAGCGCGAGCAACGCCTCCCGCGGGTCCGCGCCGGCCTCCCCGATCGTCTCGGCGACCAGGCGGCCGAGCTTGCGGTACCCCTCCCGCGCGATGGCGGCGAGCAGCGCCTGATGGGTCGGAAAGTAGCGGCGCGGCGCCCCGTGCGAAACCCCGGCGCGGCGAGCGATCTCCCGCAGCGAGAGCGCATCCGTCCCGGCCTCGGCGAGCAGCTCCACGCCCGCTGCCACGAGGCGCGCTTCCACGTCGCTTTGCATAGACACTGTCTACCAGAGCGAGTAGACACTGTCTACGACGCCCGTGCTTGTCCTGTGTAAGCTTGCGCTATGACACCGGTGCTCGACAGCTGAGGGCGGATCCTCGTCGTGCTCGCATCCTTTGGCGGCCGCTGGATGGCACTCGCGCTCGACCCGGCGAGACGGCGGCTGAGCTCCGGGCGATCCGGGCCGGTCAGCCGACCGGGGGTGCCCATCCGGGGCGGGGGATCAGGCAGAAGGGGTGGCCGGCCGGGTCGGCGTAGACGCGGTCGCCGCTCAGGGGCGTGGCGCCCAGGGCGAGGACCTGGTCGTGGGCCGTATGGAGGTCGTCGACCATGACGTCGAAGTGGATCTGCTGGGGGATCGCCGGGTCGGGCCAGGTGGGTGGGCGGTGGCCGGGGGAGCGCTGGAAGGCGATGCCGGAGGTGTGGTCGTTGGGGCCACCACGGCGAAGTCCCCGTCGGTGTAGGTGATCGGGTGGCCCAGCAGGTCGCGGTAGAAGGCGGCCAGGGCTACGGGGTCGGGGCAGTCGAGGATCACGTGGTGGAGGCGGCCGATGGGCATGGTCACCATCGTCGTCCAGGCCAAGATGCCTAGCCTCCTAGGACGTGTTGCCCGCTGTGATCGGTTCGGAATATTTACAAATACTTAAGTCGATGGAGCATGGCTTGACCGGGTGGTTGTCGGCGAGAACTGTTAAGCCACTTTCCGGTTTTCCCATCCCCACCCGGGAGACATCCCCATGCGCAGACGCGCCCTTCTGGCGGCCTTCCTCGCCCTCGTGGCGGGGGTCGCGGCCTTCGGTGTCCACCTCGTGACCGCCGATGCCGCGCCGATCAAGTTCAACCACCCCGGCGTCCTGGTGAGCCGGACCCAGCTCGACTTCGTCAAGGGCCGGGTCGCCGCCAAGGCCCAGCCCTGGCTGGCCGCGTACAACCAGATGCTGGCCAGCCCGTACGCCTCGCTCTCGCGCACCCCCAAGCCGCGGGCGACGGTCGAGTGCGGCTCCTACTCCAACCCGAACAACGGCTGCACCGACGAGCGCGGCGACGCGATCGCCGCCTACACCGACGCGCTGGCCTGGTATCTGAGCGGCAACGCGGCGTACGCGAGGAAGTCGATCGCGCTGATGGACGCCTGGTCGGCCACCATCAAGAACCACACGAACAGCAACGCTCCGCTGCAGACCGGATGGGCCGGGTCGGTCTGGCCGCGGGCCGCCGAGATCATCAAGTACACCTACTCCAGCTGGCCGAACCAGGCCCGGTTCGCGACCATGCTGCGCACCGTCTACCTGCCGGTGGTGATCGTCGGGAGCGGCGGCAACGGCAACTGGGAGCTGTCGATGATGGAGGCCGCCGTCGGGATCTCGGTGTTCCTCGACGACCGGGCGAGCTACGACCGGGCGATCGCCAAGTTCAAGGCGCGGGCGGCGGCCTACATCTATCTCTCGGCCGACGGCGCGCAGCCGAAGTATCCGCCGACCGGCAGCGTGAACACGCCCAGCGAGCTGGTCACCTACTGGCACGGGCAGAGCACCTTCGTCGACGGGCTGGCCCAGGAGACGTGCCGGGACTTCGGGCACACCGGCTACGGCATCTCGGCGATCAGCCACGTCGCGGAGACCACCCGGATCCAGGGCGGCGACCTGTGGCCGTCGCTGCAGGAGCGGATGCGGCAGGCGCTCGGCTTCCACGCGAAGTTCGAGAACGGGGCCGCGGTGCCGTCGACCATCTGCGGCGGCAAGGTGAACAAGGGGCTCGGGCCGGTCACCGAGGTGGCGTTCAACGCGCTGCACAACCGGCTCGGGATCGCCATGGCGAACTCGCAGCAGTACACCGAGTCGCACCGGCCGCAGGGGACGGACAACCATATGGCCGCCTGGGAAACCCTGACCCACGCCGACAACCCGGCCTGAGTCCGCTCAGGGAATCAGGACCGTACGCTCGCCCGGCGCGTCCTGGTGGGCCCACGCCCGCTCGACGTCGGACAGCGGAACCGGGCGGGGCGCGATCGCGATCGTGCCCCGCCCGATCTCGTCGATCAGGGCCGGCAACTCGGACAGATACGCCCGGGCCGAGACCGCGCCCTGCCCGTTGCCCTGCAGCCGGAAATTCGCCGAGCGCAGAGCCGCCGACGGCAGCTGGACGGTCGGCCCGGCGACCGAGCCGATCTGCACCCAGTTCAGCTCGCGGCCGCGGTCGGCCCGGTCGGTCAGGATCGCCACGATCGCCTCCTGGGCCGGCTCGCCCCACAGGTAGTCGAGGACCAGGTCGACCTCGGCGGCCTTGGCCACCTCGTCGAGGGCGAGCAGGCCGTCGCCGGGGCGGCGTGCGGCGCCGAGCACCTCGCCGGCGCCCAGCAGCTTGGCGATGCGCATGGCCATCGACCCGGCGTTCCCGGCCGCGCCGAGGACCAGCACGCTCTGCCCGGGCCGGAGCGGCACCCGGCGGCGCAGCGCGACCCAGGAGGACATCGCCGGGTTCATCGCCGCGGCGATCCGGGCCGGGTCGGCGCCCGCGGGCAGTTCGATCGTGCGGCGCGGGTCGACCGCCACCCGCTCGGCCATGGTGCCGATCACGTCGTCCTCGGCGACGAAGTAGACCAGCCTGCCGTCGGCGCGGCGGCCCACGCCGTCGACGCCCGGGATCATCGGCAGCTTTCCGCTGCTCGTGTAGTGCTGACCGGCCGCGCCGCTGCGGGTGCGGGGGTGCAGGCCGACGGCGACCACGTCGAGGGTGATCTCGCCGTCGCGCGGCTGGGGCACCGCGAAATCCTGGTAGTGCGGGGGCTCGGCGTACGAGGTGACGACTGCGGCCTTCATGTGCGGATTCCTCCATTTAGTTGGTGACACGAACCAATGTAGTTGGTGCCACGTACTAAAACAAGTAGGATCTTCCGCATGCCAAGCCTCAGTCCCGTCGACGGCCTCGCTCAGCTGTCGTTCCTCGTCCTGGGCACGCTCGAGCGCCGTGCCGCCGAGCACGACGTGTCGATCGTGCAGACCCGGCTGCTGGGCGTGCTCCGTGATCGCCGGCCCACCATGCAGGAGCTGGCCAAGCTGCTGGGGCTGGACAAGTCGAGCGTCTCCGGCCTGGTCGACCGCGCCGAGCGGCGAGGGTTGGTCGCCCGGGTCCCGTCGGCCGCCGACCGCCGCTCGGTGCTGGTGAGCCTCACCGACGCGGGCCGGCGACTGGCGGCCACGGTCGGCGCCCAGTTCGAGGCGGACGTGACGGCGCTGCTCGAGTTCCTGCCGGCGGCCGACCGGGCGAGGCTGTCCGGGCTGGTCAGCGGCATGCTGGTGGCGCACGCCGCGGCGCACGGCGTGGACCTTTTCGACACCCTGCCACCGACTGGTCGTCCAGATTGACGCCGCGCGAGGAGTGCTGGCGGTCAGCGGACGAGCAGGGCGGTCAGCAGCTGGGTCAGCCAGTCCCGGGCGGCGGGGAGGTCGCCGTCCAGCAGGAGTTGGACGGTCACTCCGTCGTAGGCGGCGACCACCGCGTGGGCGGCCGCCGGCACGTCGGCGACGCCGGGCGGGAGGGCCAGCCGGCCCTGCACGGCGCGCAGCCGGGACTCGATCGCGGTGCGCAGGTCGGCGCGGTGCGCGGCCAGGCGGGTCGCCACCTCGGGGTGCCGGGCGGCGTACAGCAGGAAGTCGGTTTTGACCAGGAGCCAGTCGCGGTCGAGCAGCAGTGTCGCGGCGGTGCGGGCGATGACCGCGTGGATCGAGGGCTCGATCGGCGCGGTGGCCTCCGTTGTGAGGGCGTCGGTCACCTGGCGGGCGATGATCGCGGCGCGTTCGTCGTAGAGGGCGAAGAACAGCTCGTCGAGCGTGCCGAAGTTGGAGTAGAACGCGCCGCGCGTGTAGCCGGCCGCCTCGCAGACGTCGTCGATCCGGGCCGGGCCGAAGCCCTTGGCCGCGAAGACCCGGAACGCGGCGTCGAGCAGCCGGGCCCGGGTCTCCGCCCGTCGCTTGGTGATCCGCATGCGGCGAACCCTATCCAATACGTTCCTGCATCCGATACATTTCTGAATCGTGAATGCGGACGTGATCGTCGTCGGCGCCGGCCTCGCCGGTCTGGCCGCCACCCATGAGCTCACCGCGGCCGGCAAGCGGGTCGCCCTGGTCGATCAGGAGAGCGCGGCCAACCTCGGCGGGCAGGCGTTCTGGTCGTTCGGCGGGCTGTTCCTGGTGGACACGCCCGAGCAGCGGCGGCTCGGCGTGCGCGACTCGTTCGACCTGGCCTGGCAGGACTGGCTGGGCAGCGCGCAGTTCGACCGGCTCGATGATCAGGACGCGTGGGCGGTCAGATGGGCCCGGGCGTATGTCGAGTTCGCGGCGGGGGAGAAGCGCTCCTGGCTCGCGTCGCTCGGGATGAGCTGGCTGCCGACCGTGGGCTGGGCCGAGCGCGGCTCGCTGCGCGCCGACTCGCACGGCAACTCGGTGCCCCGCTTCCACGTCACCTGGGGCACCGGCACCGGCGTGGTCGCGCCGTTCGCCGCGTCGGTCAAGCGGGCCGCCGACGCCGGACTGGTCACCTTCCATCACCGGCATCGGGTGGATGAGCTGGTCGTTTCGGCGGGAGCGGTGTCGGGCGTACGGGGAAAGGTGCTCGCGCCCGACGCCGGCGCGCGCGGGGTCGCCTCGAATCGCGACGAGATCGCGGATTTCGAGCTCACGGCCCAGGCGGTCGTCGTCACCACGGGCGGTATCGGCGGCAATCATGACCTGGTGCGACGGTTCTGGCCGTCCCGGCTGGGTTCGCCGCCGCAGAGCATGATCACCGGGGTGCCGGAGTATGTCGACGGGCGCATGCTCGACATCGCCGGCGTGGCCGGGGCGCGCCTGGTCAACCGGGACCGGATGTGGCACTACACCGAGGGCATCCGCAACTGGGACCCGATCTGGCCCGGGCACGGCATCCGCATCCTGCCGGCGCCGTCGTCGATGTGGTTCGACGCGCTCGGTCGCCGGCTGCCCGACCCGTGCCTGCCCGGTTACGACACCCTTTCGACGCTGCGTCACCTGCGCACGACGCCGGACATCGCCGCCTACGACCACTCCTGGTTCATCCTCACCCAGAAGATCATCCGCAAGGAGTTCGCGCTGTCGGGGTCGGAGCAGAACCCGGACATCACCGCCAAGGACCGGCGGGCGTTCATCCGGTCGCGGATCCTCGGCAAGGGGGCGCCCGAGCCGGTGGAGGCGTTCAAGCGGAACGGCGCCGATTTCGTGGTGTCGGGCGACCTGGACGAGTTGGTGGCCGGGATGAACAAGCTGACCGATCAGCCGCTGCTCGACGCGGGCCGGATCCGGGAGCAGATCGAGGCCCGGGACCGGCAGGTCCGCAACCCGTTCAGCAAGGACTCGCAGATCCAGGGGATCCACAACTCGCGCCGGTACCGGGGCGATCGGCTGGGGCGGACGGTGGCCCCGCACCGGCTGCTGGACCCGGCGGCCGGCCCGCTGATCGGGATCAAGCTGCACATCTTGACCCGGAAGTCACTCGGCGGCATCCAGACGGACCTTTCGTCGCGCGCCCTGGCACCGGACGGCAGCGTCCTGCCGGGTCTGTACGCGGCGGGCGAGGTGGCCGGCTTCGGCGGCGGCGGGGTGCACGGGTACAACGCGCTGGAGGGCACGTTCCTGGGCGGCTGCCTGTTCAGCGGTCGCGCGGCGGGGCGGGCGCTGGTCGCTTCGCTCTAGTCAGGGTAGTGACCAGCGTTGGCTCGCGCCGCCGCCGCACGGGGTGACCTCGACCGTGGTGCCGGGGTGGGTGCCGGCGGAGGGGTCGGTGAGGCATTCGCCGTTCGCGGCGTTGATCAGGAGTTGGCCGTCGGCGCGCCACTGGGCGGTGGTGCGGGTGTCGCAGGTGCTGATGTGGACGGTGTCGTCGCCGACGATCAGGGCGCACATGCCCTCGACGCGCAGCGTGCCGTCGGTGGCGAGGGTCCAGGTCTGCGCGGCGGCTCCGTTGCAGCCGGCGACCTGGATCTGGTTGAAGGCGACCGCCGCGCCGCCGGTGAGGTCGAGACAGAGGCCGTTCTGACCGCGGATCGTGCCGGTGCGGGCGATGGCCGGCTTCAGGTCCGCGGACGGCGAACCGGTCTTGCGGCCGCTCGCGCCGGCTCGCGTGGACGGCTTCGCGCTGGTCTTCGCGCCGGTCGCGGGCGCGGAGGACGACCGGTGGGCCGACGGCTTGTGCGTCGGGGTGACCGCGACGCTGCTCGGCTCGGCGGCCGGAGCGGCGGGGGAGGCGGGGACCAGGCCGGTCAGGGCCGGGAGCGGGGCATCGGGCTGCGGGGCGGAGATCGCCGGGCGGGCGGCGCGCATCGCGGCGAACCCGGCGGCGGTCGCGGCCAGCAGCACGGCGGCGCAGGCGGCGAGCACCAGGACCAGGCGGCGCGGGACACGGCGGCGGGTCACCTCCGGCGGCACGATCGGGATGATCGCGGTGGGGTCGTCCGCGCCCTCGAGAGCGCGCTGCGAGCGGACCTCGCGGGTGGTGGCGGCCGGCCAGGTCTGGGCGGAAGTGTCGGCGTCGGCGTCGTTGTGCAGGTAGGGACGGACGAGCAGGGGGTCCCGCACCTCGCCGTGGTCGTCCGTCACCATCCATCGCCACCAATCGAGCCGCCACACGATCGACCGCCCAACCTACCCCGGCCCCGGCGCGACACGCTGACCCCCGAAGTTCCGACTTTCCGCGCGATGCGGCCGTTGGGGCCGTTGAGGCGGTTGGTGGACACGTCGACCGGCGGCGATGCGCCGGTGGCGGGACAGGCGGTCGGATAGGCGACATCGGACGGAAGCGGCAACGCAGCCGCACCACGACGGCGAACCGAGCGGATCCACCGCGAACCTACCTTTCTGTACATCCGGAGCGACACGGGCGCCGGCCTACCAGGAAGGTCACGCATGCCGCTCCCCTCCCGTCTGCTCGCGGCCGGCGCCGCGGGCCTCGCCCTGCTCGTCGCTCCGCCGGCGGCCGGCGCCGTGCCCGCTCGCGCCGCCGTCTCGATTTCCGCCACCGCCGCCCGGACCAGCGCGTTGGAGGCGCGCCGGGTCGATGCGGTGCCCACCCCGAAGCTGGGTTGGTACTCCTGTTACGGCTGGGCGGAGTGCGCGACGGCGAAGGTGCCGCTCGACTACGACCGGCCGCACGGCAAGCAGATCTCGCTGGCGCTGCTGCGGGTGAAGGCGCGCGACCAGAAGCACCGGATCGGCAGCCTCTTCGTCAACCCGGGCGGGCCGGGCGGCTCCGCGGTCACCATGGCGCTGTCGGCGCCGTACTTCCTGAGCGACGCGCTGCTCGACCGCTTCGACGTCGTCGGCATGGACCCGCGCGGCATCGGATACAGCCAGCAGGTCGACTGCTTCGGCAGCGCCGCGCGGCAGATGCCCACGCTGGCGGCGCTGAACATGGGCTTCCCGTGGGGCGCCGCGCAGGAGAAGGCCTACGTGAGGGCGGCCGGCCAGGAGGCGCGCGCCTGCTCGACCACCGGGCGGGAACTGGCCGGCGCCATGTCGACGGCCGAGGTGGCCCGCGACATGGACGTCATGCGCCGGGCGGTCGGCGACAAGCAGCTGACCTACCTGGGCTTCAGCTACGGCACCGCGCTCGGGCAGTACTACGCCGACATGTTCCCGGACCGGTTCCGGGCGATCGCCGTCGACGGCGTGATCGACCCACAGGCGTGGGTGGGCAGCGCCGCGACCGCCGGCCAGATCCAGGACGACCGCCTCCGGTCGGCCGACGGGGCGTGGAAGGCGCTCGCCGAGATCCTGCGCCGCTGCGCCGCGGCCGGCCCGGACTACTGCGCGTTCAGCGAGAGCCCGCTGCGCCGCTTCGCGGAGCTTTCGGAGCGGCTCCAGCGGCAGCCGATCACCGTGGGCACGACGACGGTGACCTACGCGTCGTTCATCGGGATGGTGCTGAGCGCCCTCTATCTGCCGAACGCCGGGGCCGAGGTCACCGAGCTGGCGGCCGAGCTCTACGAGCACGTCACCTCGGGCTCCGCGGCCGGTCTGCCGGACCGGATCGGCCGGCTGCGGCAGGGCCGGGCCTTTCCCTACGACAACAGCTTCGACGCGTACGCCGCGGTGATGTGCACCGACGGCCGCCACCCGGCCGGCGCCGCCTCCTGGCCGAAGGCCGTCGCGCGGGCCGACAGGCGGGCCACCTACTTCGGCCGCGCCTGGGGCTGGGCGAGCGTGCAATGCGCCCGGGACAACTGGACGGTGCACGACGAGGACGCCTACACCGGACCGTTCACCAGACACACCAGGTACCCCGTTCTGTTCGTCGGAAGCTACTGGGATCCGGCCACCAACTACGCCGACGCCGTCTCGTCGTCGAAGCTGCTGCCGACCGGCCGCCTGCTGTCGAGCGACAACTGGGGCCACACCGCCTACGGCACGTCGGCCTGTGCAACGGGTGCGACCGACCGTTACCTCCTCTACCGCTCATTGCCCGCCGCGGGCACCGTCTGCGTCGGCGACAACCAGCCATTCCGGACGCCGCTGAGCTCCCCGGCATCCCCGGCGGCGCAGGCGGCCGGAGTGATCGACCTGGCCAGGGCCACGGCTCCGGAGATCGCGGCGCAGGGGCTGCCCGCGCCGGGCTCGCCGAAGGTGCTGCCGCCGGCGCTCTGACGTCCCTCCCCGCTTGGATGCCCGTCCCCGGTCCTGGGGGCGGGCATCCGCCGTCCTCAGCGTTTCCAGAACTGCTTCCGGCTGGGCTGTTCGGCCGCCGATGCCGCTGGTGCCGCCGTCGCTCCGCCGCCGAACGCGGTCAGCGTGGCCACGGCCGCCGCCCACTTCTCGTCGAGCGAACCGTCGCCGCCGAGCTTCGCGATCAGGTCACGCAGCGGGGCGAACTCGTCGCCCTGCACCGGGCCGAGCAGGACGGTCAGGCGGCTGGCCAGGTCGTCGAGCAGGTCGCGCCGCTCGTACCCGGGCAGCCCGGCCGCCTCGCGCAGCCGGCCCGCCTCGACGGCGGCGATCTCGCGCACCTGGTCGAGCGTCGGCACCGCGCCGCCCGCGACGATCGCCTTGCCGGCCCGCATCGCTCCGGTCACCGCCGCGAAGGGCATCGGCCCGCGAGGGGCGCGTCCCGCGTCCCCGGCGTCGGCCCGCATCGGCGCGAACCTCGCCCGGCCCGGCGCGGCCGCTGCCGGCGGCACCGGCGCGGCCGAGGCCAGCCGCATCATGGCCGGGGCCGCGCCGCCCTCCGCGGGCTCCCACCCGGACGGCAACTCGACCGGCTGAGTCACCCGGCGCGTCTCGCCGCCCTCGTTGACCACCCGGCTGTCCACGGCCACGAACGCGGTGAACCGGCACAGCACCCCGTACCGCAGCGAGGTCGCGACGATCCGCTTCTCCAAGCCGCGGTCGCCGGCCGCATACGCGTCCTCGAGGTCACGCAGCCGCGCCCGCGCCCACTGGGCCGTGATCGCCGGCTCGGTGCGCTCGCGCACCTCCACCGTGGTGCGGAACTCGCGGTCGTCCCGGGTGCGGCCGGTGACGGTCAGGCTGCCGCCGGGCTTGCCCGCGAATCGGCCGGCCACCACGAGCGGCACGCCCGGGTAGAGGCCGGGCAGCCGGGCCGGGGTGCGCTCGTCGTCGAGCAGGCGCAGGCCGGACGCGGTCACCGTCAGGTCGGTGACGACCGGCGCGCCGATCCGGCGGTGGATCTGCTCCATCGCGGCGTCCAGCCGGTCCTCGCTCTCCACCAGCTCGGCCCGGCCGGCGCCGAGCGCGGCGAGCCGGCCGAGGAAGCCCGCGTTGACCGCCCGGTCGATGCCGATGGTGTGGACGCGGGTCCGCCCGATCATCGGGGTGACGTCGTGGACGATCTGGTCCTCGTTGCCCACCTGGCCGTCGGTGACCAGCACCAGCACCCGGTCGCGGCCCTCCACCGCCCGCAGCAGGCTCAGCCCGGCGGTCAGCGGGGCGAGCAGCTCGGTGCCGCCCCGGGCGTCGGCGCGGGCCAGATGCTCCACGGCGCGGAACCGGTTGCGGTCGGTCGCCTCGACCAGGCCCTCACCCAGCCCCTCCGGCCGCTCGACGACGTGGTCGAAGGTGAGCACCGCGAACCGGTCGGCGATGGTGAGCGTGTCGATCACCCGGGCCGCGGCCCGGCGGGCGGCCACCATCTTCCAGCCGCCCATGCTGCCGGAGCGGTCGAGCAGCAGCACCACGTCCTTGGGCCGGGCGGTGGCCGTGTCGTCGGGCGGGAGCACCACCAGCTGGTAGACGCCCTCGGGCTCGTCGGCGGACTCGTCCGGGACGGCGATCGCGGCCTGGCCGCCGCCCTCGTACCCGATCCGGAGGATGAAGTCGCGGTCGGCCCGCTCGCCCGGCGCGATGTTCAGCGTGCCGTCGTGGTCGGTGACCGTGTGCAGGCTGGAGTGCACCTCGCCGAGAGTGAGCCCGGCCGGATCGATGTCGACGCCGATGGACAGGCGCAGCGGGTTGGGGAAGCCGGGCAGCAGCACCGGCGGCGTGATGCGCGAGGCGTCCGGCACGGCGTCGGTGTCCGGCGTCTGGCCGTCCCCGACGTACGGCCCCGGCAGCGGGAGGCCGGGAACGTAGCGGGGCGCGACGACCAGCGGGAAGCGGAAGGTGGCCGCGCCGTCCTCGAACGGGAGCGGGCCGACCAGGCTCAGCTCGATCACCACGCGCTCGCCGGGCAGGATGTTGCCGACCCGCATGGTGAACACGTCGGGCCGCTCCTCCTCGGCGATCGAGGCGCGCTGACCGGCCGCGATCGCCCGGTCGTACGCCTCCCGGGCGGCGCCGCGCTCCTGCAGCTCCGCCTCGACGGTGCGGCCGTCCGCGGTCATCGTCATCGCGGTGACGGCGGCCCGGTCGGGCAGCGGGAAGACGTACGTGGCCTCGAGCGCGTCATCGTGCACGTTGAGGAACTCGGTGACCACGACGGTGCGGGCCACCAGGCCACTGATCTTGGCGCGGACGTCGAGCCGGTCGAGCGGCAGGTTGCCCCGGTCGGTCCGCAAGTTGCCGAAGCCGGCGTCGGGCAGGACGCGGACGCGGCCGAGCTCACCCGGGCTCATCGGCGTGACGGTGAAGGTCATGACGTACTCCCATCGATCAGTCCACGGGTCTCGAGCAGGCTCATCAGCGGTGCGGCGGCTGCGGCGATGTCGGCGCGGTCTTTGTCGGTGACGGGGCGGGGGAGGAGCAGGATGGCGCCGCCGCCGAGCGTGACGCCGTGCACGGGCGCGGTCTCGACCGGCCGGCTCTCCACTGCCGGCAGGTCGGCAACCCGTACGTCGGTCTGCGTTGCCGGTCTGTCTGTCTGAGTTGCCGGCCGGTCGGCCCAGAAACGTGGCCGGTGCACCACATCGGGGACGCTCGCGGGCGCGTCGTCGGCCAGCAGGTGCTCGGGGACGCGGGAGGCCTCGGTCAGGTCTCTCGGGGTGAGGAAGACGAAGTCGGCCTGGATCTGGGAGAGGCTGCGGCCCTCGGCCTGCCAGCGCTTGATCGCCACCAGCTGCTGCAGGTGGCGGGGGCCGTAGAGCGCGGTGCGCCCGCGCATGCCGAGCGGGCGGTCGACCAGGCCGATCGTCGTATACCACCGGATGGCGCGGCGGTCGGGGACATCGCGGACACGGCCGTTGGGGGCGCCGGGATATTCCGCCGCCAGGGCCTCGCGCACTCGCTCGACCAACTCGTCCAACGTCCACATGCCGACGAGTTTGACACTGTCATCGTGACAGTGTCAAGGTGGCTCCGGGAAATGGTGCATTGACGAGGGTGCCCACGAGCCGATAAGGACAATGGCATGCGACGACGCGAGATCATGGGCGCGGCCGCGGCCGGGCTGGCGGGGGCGATGATGACCGGGCAGGCGGCCGAGGCGGGCGGGCGCGACGACGTCCGGCTCGACCGGTTGCGGCTGGTCAACCTCTCCCACCTCAACGACCCCGCCACGACCAACGTCTTCCCGGGCGACCCGCCGTTCGAGTTGGAGACCATCGCCACCATCGAGCACGACGGCTACTTCCTGCAGTTCGTCCGCGAGGGCGAGCACACCGGCACGCACTGGGGCGCGCCGGGCCACTTCAACGCGGGCCAGCCGCTCGCCGACGAGCTCGACCTCGAGGATCTCTTCCTGCCGGCCGTGAAGATCGACGTCCGGGAGCAGAGCGCCAAGAACGCCGACTACGAGGTCACCATCGCCGACATCAAGGCCTGGGAGCGCCGCCACGGCCGCATCCCCGACGAATCCATGGTGATCATCTGGACCGGCTGGGACGCCAGGTGGGGCACCAACGCCTACTTCAACTTCGACGCCGACGGGGCGATGCACCAGCCCGGCTTCGCGCTGGACACGGTGCGGTGGCTGGTCGACACCGGCCGGCTGGGCCGACGCGGCGGCACCGGCACCGACACGTTCAGCCCCGACGTCGGCACCGACACCACCTACGCCGTCTCGCTGCTGGTCTACCAGCGGCACCGGATCAGCCTCGAGGTGTTGGCCAACCTGGCCGCGCTGCCACCGACCGGGGCGCACATCCTCTGCGGCGGCCACATCAACAAGAACGGCGCCGGCTCGACGGCCCTGATCTACGGCATCATCCCGCCGGGCTGACCGGTTTGGTGGAACTGGCCGGCCGGGGGTCCCTGGCCGGTTGGCTGTCACTGACCGGATTGGTGGCACCGGCCGATTTCGGGTCGGTGCCACCGCCGGGCTGAAGCACGCCGTTGACCACCAGGCGATAGGGGGCGTACTGGGAGTACTGCTCGGTCGGCTCGTCGTAGGCGACGATCGCGACCACCGTGGGATATCCCTTGAGCTGGGCGAACTGCTTCACCGGCACCAGCCGCGCCCGCTTGCCGCCGATGCCGACCAGCGACACGTGCCAGGCGTGCACCGGGGTCGGGACGATCATCGTGGGCGACCGCCAGCCCTCGAGGCTGGTGCCGTCGCTCACGACCTGGTTCCCGAGAGTGATCCTGCCGATCCGCCAGCCGCCGCGACTGACCGCGCCGTCGGTGACGTAGCGCAGACCCAGAAGGACCTTCTTCCCGGCGTACGCCTTGAGGTCGTAGCCGGCCGTGACCACCGTCCCGCCCGTCCCCGTGCCGCTGGTCCCGGTCAGCCCGGGGCCGAGCGGGCCCGCCGTGGTGCGGTCGCCGGTGACCGTGGTGTAGGACTTGCCGCCGTCGGTGGAGATCATCACGTACCCGAAGTCGTAGGCGTCCTCGATCGCGTAGGACGTCTCCAGGCGCAGGGTCGCCGATGCGGCGGCCGGCACGGTGACCGGGAGGACGGCCTGCGAGTCGAGGTCGTCGGCGTTGCCGGAGAAGAGCGTCCCGTCGGCGACGCTCCAGCCCATCGCCAGCGGCGGCAGCGTCCTGGACCCGGTGAACTCGACCGAGGTCACCGGCGTGGGCAGCGGCACGTAGTCGGCGCCGTTCGGGGCGGCGCCCGGCCAGTCGTAGTCGTCCTCGTTGGTGAGGTTGATCGTCGAGCGCAGGCCCGGCGCGGTGACCCGATCGATCGGCACGCCGAGCATCCGGCCGCCGCGCTGTCCGACGATCTTGTCGACCAGGGTCATCGTCTGGTAGTCGTGCAGCACGTCGTAGAGGTTCGTCCCGGCCGGCAGCGCGGCCTGCACCCCGGCCAGCCCCTGCCGCAGGCCGTCGCGGTGCAGCATGGAGATCGTGCCGAGGCCGAAGCGGTCGCTGAGGTAGATCATGAACTCGTACGCGTTGCCGTAGTCGGCGAGCACCTCGCTCGGCGCGCCCTCGTTCCACAGGGTCAGTGAGTTCTGCGGGCCGCCGCAGTGGCGCGGATTGGCGTTGTACTTCGTCTTGACAATGCCGAAGCCCTGGTAACAGATCAGGTGGCCGTCGTTGCCGCGGTCGTAGACGGTCGCCCGGCCGTCGACGTAGCCGACGAGCGTCTGCGCGAAATCGGACAGCCCCTCGTTGACCCAGGACACCTCGGCCGGATCGGCGTAGTACTCCAGCAGGTGCTGCCACTCGTGCGCGAACGTCCCCTCGTACATCCGCGGCCGGGCCGGCCGGCTGGTGCACAGCTGGCCGGTCGGGTCGTCGGCCGGGTCGGCGCCGAGGCGGTGCTTCCAATCGTACGCGTCGATGGTCATGACATTGCGATCGAAGAGCTCGTTGAGCTGCGGCGAGAAGAACCCGGCCACGTACGTCTCGGTCTTGGGGAAGGTGAAGTAGTTGTCGTCGCGGATGTTGTCGACCAGGGTGACCGTCTTGTCGCCGTCGCCGGTGAAGTCGCCGGCCATCCCCGCGTTGGTCCCGTCCCGGTTCGGCGGGGTGCTGAAGGTCGCCGTCTCCTTCGGGTAGATGGTCTCGTCGAAGTCCTTGATCAGCTCGGCGATCTCGGGGTCGGTGACGTCGAGGGCGTCCTTCCGGCAGTCGTTCTTGGGAAAGGCCAGGTCGTCGGCGACCCACACCTCGATGTGCTTGCCGACCGCGCGCAGTTCGTACGTCTTCGGGTAGTACCTGCCCGTGGTGTCGTCGAGACCGAGCCACTTGCGCTGGGTGCCCACCGGCGGGGTGGCGACCGCGGCACGCGTCTCGGGCTGCCGGTGCGGGTGGTAGCGCGGATGGTCGGGCAGCGCCTTGCCGCCGAGGGTGAAATGCGTGCGATCGAGCTCGCGTATGTCGGAGGCCGCGCCCGGCCGCGCGGAGTCGGTGCCGGGGGCGGCCGAGGCCGGAACTGACATAAGCGGCGGCACCAGAGCGATCACCGCAAAAGCTGCGAAGCGGACGCGATCCATGAAAAAGGACGCTACCCGCCGTTTTACCAGGGGAAAGGCAACACGCGCTATTCGAAGAGGGAGTGGTGACTGTCGCCGCCCTCGGCGCGGCGCCGGGCCCGCCGGCGCAGCTGCACGATCACCATGTCGACCACCGCCACGGCGGCCCAGGCGAGCAGCAGCCAGCCGGGCACGGCCCAGCCCATGTGGAAGAGCCAGATCGCCAGCAGGGTGCAGACCACGAAGCCGAACGCGGCCAGGACCAGCCGCAGGTTCAGCGCGCTGTACGGCTCGTCGACCGTCCCGCGGCGGCCGGGCGGCTGAGCTCCGATGGGCATGCCGGAGCGTACCCGGTGCCATCAGGCGCCAAACAAGGGCGGGGCGGAGGCGTCGAATCATGCCGCTCAGCGTTCCGGGACGCGCCGGGGCGCCGCGTCGGCCGGAGGTCGACGGCGGCGGACTTCGGTCTGTCGAACCGTCGACTTTGGTCGGTATCGGCGCCGGCGCCGCCCGGCGTAACGTCGGCGGCACCTCGGGAACGCGGCAAACCTTACGGAGGCGGCGTCCCTGGGGCACCCCGGGAAGACGCTCGTGCGGTCAGCGAGCGGGGGTGCGGGGCCACAGTGGCTCCTGAGCAAGACGCTCGCTATCACGCAGCACGCGAAGGACGTTGCGGCCGGACAGCTTGTCCAGGTCGGCGCCGGACCAGCCGCGGGACGAGAGCTCGGCCAGCAGCCGGGGGTATCCCGACACGTCGGACAACCCCTCCGGCAGATCGGTCGTGCCGTCGAAGTCGCCGCCGAGGCCGACGTGGTCCACGCCGGCCACCTCCCGGGCGTGCTCGACGTGGTCGGCGACCTGGGCGATGGTCACGACCGGCCGGGGGTTGGCCGCGAGCCACGGGCGGAAGGCCGCCTCGGCCGCCACGTCGACGCCCACGCGCGGCGGGACGGCGGCCGGGTCCTCGGCCGGGCGCGGGGCGCGGGGGAAGGGCGGGTACGGGTCGGGCAGGCCGAGCCGGGCCCACTCGGCCTCGGCGGCGTCCTGCCAGGCGCCGAACTCGGCGGAGACGAAGGGGGAGACGAAGGTGAGGTGAAGGACACCGCCGTTGTCCCGGAGGCGGGTCAGGACGTCGTCCGGGACGTTGCGGCGGTGGTCGTGGAGGGCGCGGGTGCCGGAGTGACTGAAGAGGACGGGAGCGAAGGCCGTGTCCAGAGCTGCGTGCATGGTGATGGGAGCTACATGGGAGAGGTCGACGAGCATGCCGATCCGCTGCATCTCGCGGACCACGGCGCGTCCGTCGTCGTTGAGGCCGTCGACGGCGGGCTCGGCGGCCGCGGAGTCGGCCCAGGAGGTGTTGTGGTTGTGCGTCAGGGTCAGGTAGCGGACGCCGAGACGGGCGAAGGCACGCAACACGCCCAGCGAGGTCGCGATGCTGTGGCCGCCCTCGATGCCGATCAGCGAGGCGATCCGGCCCTCGCCGATGACGCGCTCGACGTCGTCCGCGCTGCAGGCGATCGCGAGGTCGCCGGGGTAGGCGGCGGCCATCCGGTACACGGCGTCGATCTGCTCCATCGTCGCCACCACGGCCTCGGGCTCGGGCAGGTCGGAGGGGACGTAGACCGACCAGAACTGGCCGCCGACCCGGCCCGCGCGCAGCCGGGGGATGTCGGTCTGCAGGCCGGGGCGGGAGCGGGTGAGGCCCTCGACCCGGTAGCCGTAGCGGGCGCGCAGTTGCATGGGGAGGTCGTTGTGCCCGTCGATGATCGGCATCATGACGACCTGGCTACTCCGCCGCGTGGTGTCGCGCAACTGGTTCGCGCGATCGGCGCCCGCCCCGAGCGGCATGCCCTGCCCATTACCGGCCCCGCGAGTGCGCTGGCTTTCTTGCGTCCCTTTGCGGGGTGCTCAACCGGGTTTGACCCTGATCATCTCAGCGTTTGTTCATCTTGGGACGCATACAAGACAGCTGGCATTTCCGTAGTGTTAACCCACGGCCGCCGCCGGCTCGGCGGCCCGCGCGTTGCGGAATCCGTTGTCGCGCAAGGCCGGCCGGGAGGCCGACAGCGTCGGAGGGAGGCCCACCATGGCGAAGAAGTCGAAGAAGTCGAAGAAAGACAAGAAGAACAAGAAGAAGAAGTGACCCCATGCGGGGCGGCGCCCGGCGTCCGGCACGCCCCGCATGCCTTCCACCCGTCCTCGCCCGCGCCGCTCGTGCCCCCGCGCCGGGTGCCAAGACCGGTGCAGAACTTCTCAAGTGTTCGAGGGGCGATCCGATTCTCCAGCCGACGGCTTGTCAGTGGCACGTGCCGCACACCGCATCGGGGAGGGAACGGATGACCCTCAGGCGTCCTCTCTCCGTTGCCGTCCCGGTGGCGTTCGCCCTTGCCGTCGTGCTGGCGACTGCTGCCGGCCCCGAGGTCACCGCTGTCGTCACCACCGTGGTTGCCCTGTGTGCGACCGTGGCCTGCCTGGTTCGGGCAGGGCGGCGGCGTGGCCGGATGCGGGTCGTTTGGGCCGCCTTCGGGCTCGGGGCCCTGGCCGGTGGCACCGCCGCCGACCACACACCGGGCTATCTGGTGATGATTCCGCTGGTGGCCGTCGGGATGTTCCTGGTGCCGATGCCGCCGCGGACCGGTCTCGAGAAGATCCGGGGAGTCGTCGACGCGCTGCTGATCACGTCCGCCCTGGTGGCGCTCAGCTATCACCTGCTGCTCGACCCCCGGCTGCACACCGGGCCGGTCTGGTCCACGTATGCGATCGCCGACATCGCGCTCGCCAACGTCGCCCTCGTCGGCATCTCCCGGCTGCGGCGGGGTGTGCCGGACGTCCGCGCCCTGACGATCGCCGGCGGCGGGCTGGCCACCCTCGCCGTGGCGAGCGGATGCGCCTTCGCCGGACACCACCGGATGGCGGCCGCCGGCTGGCTGGCCGGGTTCGCGCTCCTCGGCCTCGCCGCCGCGCGGGAGCCGGTGCGCGCCGAGCCGCAACCCACCCACGGCGAGCGCTCCGACGTCCTGCCGTACATCATCGTGGTTATCGGTCTTGTTGTCGGTTTTGTTCGGCTGGCGCTCGGCGGCACGCCCAGCGCCGTCGGCACCTGGACCCGCTCCATCTGCGTCGGGCTGATCATCTTCCGGCAGGCGCTGCTCATGCTGGAGACCCGGCGGCTCACCCGCGACCTGGAGGACCGCGTCGGCGCCCGCACCGGCGACCTGCAAGCCCGGGAGCAGCGCTTCCGTGCCCTGGTCGAGCAGAGCACCGACTCGATGGCGATCCTCGAGGCCGACTCGACCGTGCGCTACCAGTCCGAGTCGGTCGAGCGGATCTTCGGCTACCCCGCCGAGGTGCTGGTCGGGCGGCGGTTCTGCGAGCTGGCCGGGCGCAAGGTCGGCGGCCGGGTCGCGGCGGCCATCGACGAGGTCAAGGACACCCCGGGCGCCACGACCGTCTTCGAGATCATGCTGTACCACGCGGACGGGCAGGCCCGGCTCGCCGAGATGACCATCACGAACCTGCTGGACGACCCGTACGTCAATGGCCTGGTCTTCAACACGCGGGACATCAACGAGGCGCAGGAGTTGCAGGCGAGCCTGCGCCGCGAGGCCTATCACGACGCGCTGACCGGGCTGGCCAGCCGCGCCGGCTTCCGGGAGCAGCTGGCCGACGCGGTCGGGCGCAACTCCCCGGACCGGGTGGCGATCCTCTTCCTCGACCTGGACGGCTTCAAGGAGATCAACGACAGCCTGGGGCACGACGCCGGCGACCACCTGCTCGTGCACGTGGCCGAGCGGCTGCGCCGGCTGCTGCCCGCACCCCGGGTGGTGGCCCGGCTGGGCGGCGACGAGTTCGCGGTGATCGTGGAGGCGGAGAACGCCCGCGACGAGGCCGAGCTGATCGCCATGGAGATCATCGCGGCGCTGGCCGAGCCGATCGGGGTGGACGATCGCGAGCTGCACGTGAGCGCCTCGATCGGGATCGCCGCGGACGAGGCGGCCGGCGCCGGAGATATCGAGCGGTTGATGCGCGACGCGGATCTGGCGATGTACCGGGCGAAGGACGCCGGCGGCAACGGTTATGCCGCGTACGAGGCGAAGATGCACGACGCGGTGGTGCGCCGCCTGGAGCTCGCCACCGACCTGCGGCTCGCGCTCGAACGCGACGAGCTGGTGCTGCACTACCAGCCCAAGGTGGACCTGCGGACCGGCGAGATCGTCGGCTTCGAGGCGCTGGTCCGCTGGCTGCACCCGACCCGCGGGATGGTGCCGCCGCTGGAGTTCATCGGTGTCGCCGAGGCGACCGGCCTGATCGTGCCGCTCGGCCGCTGGGTGCTCGCCGAGGCCTGCCGGCAGTCGGTCGCGTGGGGCCGTCCGCTGAAGATGGCCGTCAATCTCTCGGTCCGCCAGTTCGAGGCGGGCGACGTCGCCGGGATGGTCGCTGCCGTGCTCGCCGAGACCGGCATGCCGCCGGGCCGGCTGGTGCTGGAGATGACCGAGAGCGTGCTGCTCACCGACACCGACGACAACCTCGAGCGGATCGTCAGCCTCAAGGCGCTCGGCGTGCAGCTGGCGATGGACGACTTCGGCACCGGCTATTCGTCGCTGGCGTACCTGCGCCGCTTCCCGATGGACGTGCTCAAGATCGACCGCTCCTTCGTGGACCGGCTGGGCGGCGAGTCCGAGGACGAGGCCCTGGTGCGCACGATCGTCCGGCTGGGCCAGCGGTTCGGCATGCGCACGGTCGCCGAGGGCATCGAGAACGAGACCCAGCTGTCGATCCTGCGCGAGATGGGCTGCGACTTCGCCCAGGGCTTTCTGCTCTCCCGCCCGCTGCCGGCGCCCGACGCCACGGCCCTGCTGGAGCGCGGCCTGCCGTTCGCCATCGCCGCCTAGAACCATCGCCGCCTAGAACCACCGCCGGCGCGTGGCGCACACCGCGGAGACCCACAGCATCGCCCAGATCGCGCCGATCGCGAGGGTCAGCGAGCCCGCCCGGCCGCCGGACATCGCCCAGCCGTCGCCGAGCAGCAGCGCCGTGCCCGCGAGCGCCGACCCCAGGGCCCGGCGCCGGTCCCCGGTGCGGGCGAAGTAGCGGGCCAGCACGTAACAGCCCGCGATCAGCGTGCCGAAGGTGACCGTACCGCTGGCGAAGTGCGCATAGCTGTGCCAGCTCAGCGTCCCCGGCCCGGCCGGGGTGCCGGCCGGAAAACCGTCGCCCGGGTCCATCGTGAACACCCCGGCCGCGACCATCCCGAGGCCGCTGACCGTCAGCAGCCGGGGCGCCCAGACGCTCGCGAGAGTGCGGCGGAGGCCGATCGCGCCGGCCGCCATCAACACCCCGGCGACCAGGAAGTTGGCGATCTGCAGCCAGCCCAGCGAGCCGGTGCTCAGCAGGCTCAGCGGATGACGGGTGAGGTCGAAGCCCGCGCGGGTGGCGGCCTGGGCGAGCGAGACGGTCGCCCACAGCGGCGCGGCGACGGCGCCGGCCAGGAGGAGGGTGCGAGTGCGGACGGGGGCGGTGGTGATCGCGAAGGTAGTCATGCCCCTTCGTCGGCCCGGTCATGTGACAGGGAATGCTACCGTTCCCTGTCACTTGGCCGGACCGACGAAGGGGTGTCCGCTACCCGGAGAAAGGCAGCTCACCATGCGATTCCTGATGATCCAGAAGCCGGCCGACACCCAGCCGGACGAGAAGCTGTTCGCCGAGATGGGCGCGTTCGTCGAGGAGCTCACCGCGGCCGGCGTCCTGCTCGCCACCGGCGGCCTCGAGCCCGGCGGCCTCCTGGTCTCCTCGCACGGCGACGAGATCACCGTGACCGACGGCCCGTTCGCCGAGGCGAAGGAGGCCGCGGCCGGCTTCGCGCTGATCGAGGTCGGCACCAAGGAGGAGGCGATCGAGCTGGCCCGCCGCTTCCGCAAGATCGTCGGCGACGGCGAGAGCACCATCCAGCAGGTCTTCGGCTGATCGGCGATGCCCGAGGTCCGCCGCACGATCGACGCCGTCTGGAAACTCGAGTCGGCGCGGATCGTCGGCGGGCTGGCCCGGCTCGTCCACGACGTCGGCCTCGCCGAGGAACTCGCCCAGGACGCTTTGGTCGCCGCCCTCGAGCAGTGGCCCACGGCGGGCATCCCCGACAATCCCGGCGCCTGGCTGACCACCGTCGCCCGGCGCCGGGCGATCGACCACCTCCGCCGCTCGTCCCGCACAACCGAGATCAACACCGAGATTGCGTACGCCGAGCAGCCGGCCCAGGCGCAGGACGACGTCCTGCGCCTGATCTTCGTCTGCTGCCACCCGGCCCTGCCGCGAGACGCCCGGGTCGCCCTCACCCTCCGCCTGGTCGCCGGGCTGAGCGCAGCCGAGATCGCCCGCGCGTTCCTGCAGGACGAGCCGCAGGTGGTGCGCCGGATAGCCGCCGCCAAGCAGACCCTCGCCGAGGAGGGCGTCGGCTTCGCCCAGCCGCCCGGCGCGGCGCTGCCCGGCCGGCTCGCCTCCGTGCTCGAAGTCCTCTACCTGGTCTTCAACGAGGGCTACTCGGCGACCGAGGGCCAGGACCTGATCCGCGCCGACCTGTGCCGCGAGGCGCTGCGGCTGGGCCGGATGCTGGCCACCCTCGCGCCCGACGAGGCCGAGGCGCACGGCCTGGTCGCCCTGATGGAGTTGCAGGCGTCCCGGTCGGCGGCCCGCACCGGCCCGTCCGGCGAGCTGATCCCGCTGCACGAGCAGAACCGGGGCCGCTGGGACCAGCTGCTCATCAAGCGCGGCTTCGCGGCGATGCTGCGGGCCCGGGCGTTGGGTGCCCCGCCCGGCCCGTACGTGGTGCAGGCGGCGATCGCGGTCTGCCACGCCCAGGCCCGGACCGCCGCGGACACCGACTGGGCCCGGATCGCGACGCTGTACGACGCGCTGGTGCGGTTGCTGCCGACCGCGGTCGTACGGCTGAACCGGGCCGTGGCGATCGGCTTCGCGCGGGGCCCGGCGGCCGGTCTCGCCGAGGCCGACGCGCTGCTGACCGACCCGGCCCTGCGCGACTACCACCTGCTGCCGGCCGTCCGCGGCGACCTGCTGTCCCGCCTGTCCCGGCACGAGGAGGCACGCCGCGAGTTCGAGCGGGCCGCCGTGCTCACCCGCAACCACGCCGAGCGGGAGTTCCTCCGGCGCCGGGCCGCCGAGAGCCGCCGGGCGGCCGAGAGCCGCTGGGCGGCCGAGTCGACGCCCGGCGCCGCGCCGGCGACTCTCGGGACGGCCGCCGCCGCGTTCCTCAGCCGGGACGACCTGGACCGGGCCACCGTGCGGTCCTATGGGCAGACCCTCACCCGGCTACGGCGAGCCCTCGGCGACAGCCTGCCCGTGGCCGAGCTCACCCCCGATCGCGTGGCCACCGTCTTTACGACCGCGTGGGGGAGTGCCGCCGCCAAGACCTGGAACCGGCACCGGGCCACCGTCCGCTCGTTCGCGGCCTGGTCCTCCCTGCCCGCCCTGGCCGAGGCCCTGGACCGCCGCCCCGAGACGGCCCAGCCCCCGCCGGCGACCCCACCCGAGCTCCCCGAGTCACCCGCCGCCTCGTTGCGCGAGCGCACCCTGTGGCGCCTGCTCCACGAATCCTCGGCGCCGGTGACCGCGGTGCTCGCCCTCAACGTCGAAGACCTCGACCTCGAGGACCGCCGCGCCCGCTCCGGCGACCGCTGGGTCACCTGGCGCTCCGGAACCGCCCGCCTGCTGCCCGAACTGGTCGCCGGACGCACCTCGGGCCCGCTCTTCCTGACCGATCGGCGGCCGCCCCCCTCCGGGACGGCCGACCGGTGCCCGCACACCGGCCGGGCGCGTCTCTCCTACGAGCGGGCCGAGTACCTCTGCAAGCAAGCCACCGGCCGTACGCTGAGCAGCCTCCGTCAGCGGGGGAACAGCCGGTCCAGGCTCTCCACCAGGTAGTCGACGCCCTCGGCGCTGCCCGGCAGGATGTTGACCATCTGGAAGAAGGCGTGCATCTGCCGCTCGAACCGGCGTGACTGCACCGGCACGCCGGCCGCCTCGAGGCGCGCCGCGAACTCCTCGCCCTCGTCGCGCAGCGGGTCGAACTCCGCGGTCAGCACCACCGCCGGCGGCAGCCCGGCCAGCGATTCGGCGCCGCCCGGCGAGGCGTCCCGCTCGCCCCGCCGCTCCACCGGGATGTAGTGGTCGAGGAACCACCGCATGCTCTCCGCACTGAGCAGCAGCTGGTTCTCCGGTTCGTGGTACGACGGGAAGTCCCCGTCCAGCCGCGTCGCCGGATAAACCAGCACCTGGGCGTCGATCCGCGGCCCGCCGGCGTCGCGGGCCCGCAGGGCGCAGACCGCCGCGAGGTTGCCGCCGGCGCTGTCGCCCGCGATCACCAGCGGCGCGTCCTCCGCGGCCAGCTCGGCGCGGTGCCGGTCGGCCCAGTCGAGCGCCGCCCAGGCGTCCTCGACCGCGGTCGGGTACGGGTGCTCGGGGGCCTTGCGGTAGCCGACCAGCACGGTGGTCATGCCGGTCTGGTCGGCCAGGATCCGCCCGAGGGTGTCGTACTCGTCGATCGACCCGATCACCCAGCCGCCGCCGTGCAGGTAGAGCAGCACACCGCGGGGCGCGAGCGGCCGCAGCACCCGGAGCTCGATGGTGCCGCCGGCCACGGCGAGTTTCACGTCCTCGACGGAATCCGGTTCCGGTCCTTCCCCGTACATGGGCTTCAGCGCCCCGGTGACCGCCCGCGCCGTCGGCGCGTCGAGCTCGTGCACCGGCGGTCCGGCCTGGGCCATCGCGGCGAGGAAGCCCGCGGTCGCTTCGTCGATCGGCATCTCAGACGTCCATCCTGATCACTGGTTTGACGGTCTGGCCGCTGTGCATGTCCTTCGCGGCCGCGTCGAGTTCGGACAACGAGTAGTGCCGGACGAGCTTCTCCAGCGGCAGCCGGCCGGCCCGGTGCAGCTCCACCAGCTGCGGGATCAGCGTCTCGGGCTCGCCGTCGCCGAGGGTGACGCCGACGATCCGCTTGCCCGGCAGCAGGCTCTGCACCTCGAAGGAGACCTCGGTGCCGGCCGGCGGGGCGCCGACGATCGCGCAGGTGCCGCGCACGCCCAGCGCGTCCACCGCGGTACGCACCACGGCGGGCACCGCGGTGGTGTCGATCGCGTAGTCGAGCCCCCGCCCCTGCGTCGCCTCGGCGATCACCGCGGCCGCGTCCTCGGCCCGGGTGTCGATCGTGTGCGTGGCCCCGAGCTCGCGGGCCAGCTCGAGCCGCTCGGTGACCCGGTCGACGGCGACCACCGCGCCCAGCGGCAGGCCGGCCGCCGCCATGACCGCGGCCAGCCCCACCGCGCCCGCCCCGAACACGGCCAGCGTGCTGCCGGGCTCCGGCGCGAGCACGTTCCACACCGTGCCGAAGCCGGTCTGCACCCCGCAGCCGAGCGGGGCGAGCACGTCCAGCGGCGCGTCGGCCGGAACCTTCACCAGGCTGCGCTCGTCGGCGATGGCGTGGCCGGCGAACGACGACTGGCCGAAGAACCGGCCGCCGATCGGCTCCCCGGCGCGGGTGATGGTCGGCTCGCCGTCGGAGCGCCGGCCGATGATGAGGTTCTGCGGCACCCAGGTGTCGCAGTAGGCGGGGTGCCCGCCCCGGCAGGAGCGGCAGGTCCCGCACGAGGTGAAGCTGAGCAGCACCTGGTCGCCGGGCGCGACCCGGGTGACCGCGGCGCCGGTCTCGACGACCACCCCGGCGCCCTCGTGACCGAGGACGCCGGGCAGCGCGAACGGGATGCCGCCGGCCTGGACGCCGAGATCGGTGTGACACAGTCCGGCCGCGACGATCCGTACCAGGACCTCGTCCGGGCGGAGGTCGGCGAGCTCGACCTCCTCGACGGTGAACGGGGCGCCGGGTCCCTCGACCACGGCCGCCTTCGTCTTGATCATTGCTGGAGTCCTTTCCGCGGGAGGGAGCGTCACGCCAGGTTGATGACGACCGATTTCGTACGCAGGTATCCGTCCAGCCCCTCGGGCCCGTTCTCCCGCCCGTAGCCGGAGGCGCCGACCCCGCCGAAGGGCATCGCCGGGTCGAGCAGCGCCCAGCCGTTGACCCAGACGATCCCGGCGTTCAGCGCCCCGGCGACCCGATGCGCCCGGGTCACGTCCTTGGTCTGCAGCCCGGCCGACAGCCCGTACCGGGTGCCGTTGGCCATCCGGATGGCCTCGTCCTCGGTGTCGAACGGCTGCACCGTCACGACCGGGCCGAAGACCTCCTCCTGGATGAGCGGCGAGTCCTGCGCCACGTGCGACAGCACGGCCGGCCCGATGAAGAAGCCGGGGCCGTCCGGGCGCTGCCCGCCGACCAGCTGGGCGTCGGAGGACGCCGCCTGGTCCAGGTACGAGACGACCTTCGCGAGGTGGTTCGGGCCGGCCATCGGGCCGACCACGACGCCCTCGCTGAACGGGTCGCCGACCGGCACGTGGGTCGCGGCGCCGCCGAGCGCGTCGACCACGGCCTGGTAGACCGGCCGCTCCACCAGCACCCGGCTGCCGGACATGCAGAATTGGCCGGTGTTGAAGACGAACGCCCCGACGGCGGTCTCGATCGCGGCGCCCAGGTCGGCGTCGGCGAAGATGATGTTCGCGCCCTTGCCGCCGAGCTCCACCGTGACCTGCTTCAGGCTCGCCGAGGCCTGGGCGGCGACCTGGGCGCCGACCGCCGAGGAGCCGGTGAACGCGATCTTGTCGACGCCCGGGTGGGCGACCAGCGCCGCGCCCGTCGGCCCGTCCCCGGTGATCAGGTTGTAGCCGCCCTCGGGCACGCCCGCCTCGGCCAGCAGCTCGGCGAAGAGCAGCGCGCTCAGCGGGGTCTCCGGCGCGGGCTTGTGCACGACGGTGTTGCCCGCCGCGAGCGCCGGCGCGAGCTTGGTCGCCGACAGGATGGCCGGGAAGTTGAACGGGGTGATCGCGGCGACGACGCCGATCGGCTCCCGCCGGGTGTAGGCGAACGACGGCGCCGCGGTGGCCCGGGTGGCGCCCTCCAGCCCGGCGACCAGGCCGGCGTAGTACTCGAAGGTGTCGATCACGGTCGGGATGTCGACGGTGGTGGTGAACATCAGCGGCTTGCCGACGTCGAGCGACTCCAGCCGGGCGAATTCGGTCGCCCGGGCCCGCAGCAGGTCGGCGACCCGCCACAGCACCCGGCCGCGTTCGCGGGGCGTCATCCGGGACCAGGGGCCGTTGTCGAACGCTTCGCGGGCGGCGCCGACCGCGCGGTCGACGTCCTCCGGCCCGGCGACCGCGACCTGGGTGAGCTCCACCCCGGTGGCCGGATCCAGGATCGGCGCCGTGCGCCCGTCGGCGGCCGGCAGCAACTTTCCGCCGATGTGCAGGAGCCCTTGAGGTAGCGGCACGGAGCGGGTGATGGTCATCCGCTGGCCTCCTTGTCGAAATGTGACGGGTGGCGAGCGTCACATGTTCGTAACAAGGCGGGGGAGGGTGGTTTCACCCCATCGACTACCCGTTCCGGGCCACCCACACGGCGACTTGGGTACGGGAGGTGAAGCCGAGCTTGGCCAGGATCCGCTCGACGTGGCCGTCGACCGTGCGGGGCGAGATCACCAGCTTGGCCGCGATCTCCCGGTTGCTGAGCCCGTCGGCGAGCAGCTGGGCGATCTGCCGTTCCCGGCCGGTCAGCACGTCCTTGCTCTTGGCCGTCGACGGTTCGGGATCCGGGTGCAGGACCGCGTCGATCGCGTCGTGGACGCTGGTGAAGCGAACCGGCTTGCGGGCCGCCGGATCGAGCCGGGACCGCAACGAGGCCTCGCACGCCAGCCGGTGCTCCTGCAGCGGCGGCCCGAACGCGGTCAGGCGGGTGCCGATCGACTCCCACACCGCGTCGGCCACCGACAGGAACCGGGCCGACCTGGTGGGCTCGCCGCGGGTGTCCGCGATCCAGGCCGCCAGCTCGATCAGCAGGGCGACCCCGACGGCGTCGTGGAAGTCCCGGTGCCCGGCCAGGGCCTCGCCCACGATCTGCTCGGCGCGCCGGGCGTCGCCGCGCCGCCAGGTGTCGAACGCCAGCACCCACAGCGCGTACGAGCGGCACAACCGCTCCCCGGTCGCCTCGCTCAGCCCGATCGACTCCCGGCAGATCCGTTCCGCCCGGGCACTGTCGCCCTGGTGCGACGCGGTGATGGCCAGCTGGAAGAGGGTCCACAGCAGGCCCTCGGTGTCGCCGATCGCCCGGAAGACCTCGGCGGCCTGTTCGTACGCGGCCTGCGCCTGCGGGAGAAGGTTGCGGAACAGCAGCGAGGTGCCGCGCAGGGCGCTCGCGTACCCGGCGGCCCGGTCCGGCCCCGGCTTCTCCGCCAGCGACTCGCACTCCTCGATCCGGGCGGCGGCCCGCGCGTGGTCGCCCTGCAGGAGGGTCACCCACGCGGCGACCCACAGGGCGTCCGCCCGCGCCCGCCGATCCTCGGGGGTCTCGGTGAAAGGCGGCGCCGCCAGGACCCGGTCCAGCCACTCGCGCCCCTCGCCGAGGTAGGCGTCGGCGTACCACAGCTGGCGCAGGGCGGTCACCAGCTCGAGGGCGCGACGGCCGCCGGTCGCCTCGGCCAGCGCGTAGTCCAGGGCGGCGCGCAGGTTCGCGTGCTCGGAGCGCAGCCGCAGCAGGCCCGCGCGCTGCCCGGGCGTGGCCCAGCCGGCCGCCACCTTCTGCGCCGTCGCCAGGTAGTGGTCGAGGTGGCTCTCCCGCAGCTTGTCCAGCTCGCCGATCTCGGCCAGCCGTTCCCGGCCGTACTGCCGGATGGTCTCCAGCAACCGGAACCGCACCGTGCTCCCGGCCGGCTCGGCGACCACCACCGACTGGGCGACCAACTGGTCGAGCTCCTCCAGCACCTCGTCCCGGGGCAGGCCGTCGCCGGCGCACACCGCCTCGGCCGCGCGCAGGTCGAAGTTGCCCGCGAAGACCGACAGCCGGGCCCAGAGCAGCCGTTGCCGCGGCGAGCACAGCGAATGGCTCCAGTCCATGACCGCGCGCAGGGTGCGCTGCCGCGGCCGGGTGCCCGGGCCGGTGAGCAGGTCGAAGCGGTTCTCCAGGCGCTCGGCCAGCTCCTGGAGGGAGAGGCTGCGCAGCCGGGTGCCGGCCAGCTCGATGGCCAGCGGCAACCCGTCGAGCCGGACGCAAAGGCGCGCGGCGGCGGCCTGGTTCTCCTCGGTGACCGCGAACTCGGGCTGGGTCGCCTGCGCCCGGTCGACCAGCAGGTGCATGGCGTCGACGGCGTCGAGGGGGCGTACCGGATAAAGGTGTTCCCCGCGGACGCCGAGCGTACGGCGGCTGGTCGCCAGCACCCGCACCTGCTCGGTGTGCTCGAGGATCTCCTCGACCAGCGCCGAGCACTCGTCGGCGACGTGCTCGCAGTTGTCCAGGATCAGCAGCATCTGCCGGCCGGCGAGATGGCCGATCAGCTTGCTCTCCGGCGTGCTGGTGGACCGGTCGATCACCGCGAGCGAGGTGACTGCCGCCTGCGCCACCCGACCGGCCTCGCCGACCGCGGAGAGATCGATCAGCCGTACGCCGTCGGGGAACGCCCGCCCGAGCGTCCGGGCCAGCTCGACGGCCAGGCGGGTCTTACCGACGCCGCCGACCCCGGTCAGCGTCACCAGGCGGCTCTCCGCGAGGCGCCGCCGGACATTCTCCAGATCGGTGCGGCGGCCGATGAACCGGGTGGTCGGCACCGCCAGACCGTGCTCGGTCGCGCCGGCGGATCTGGACGTCATGGAAGGCGATCATACGGCCGCTTTCGGGTCTGTCCGGTCGGCCACGGGTGCGGCGGGCGGAGCGGATTTCCGGAACCGGATCGCGCCCGTGGCGACGGCCGTCACCAGGCCCGCGACCAGGCCCCAGAAGGCCGATCCGATGCCCAGCAGCTTCAGCCCCGACGCCGTGGCCAGGAAGGTCACCACCGCCGCCTCGCGCCAGCGGTCGGTCAGCAGCGCCGAGGTCAGCGAGCTGCCGATCGTCCCGAGCAGCCCGATCCCCGCGATGCCCAGCACCAGGGCGCTCGGCAGGGCGGTCAGCAGCGAGCCGACCGTCGCGCCCAGCAGGCCGATGGCCAGGTAGAACACGCCCGCCCAGACGCCGGCGACGTACCGCTTGCGCGGGTCGGGGTGGGCCTGCGGGCCGGTGCAGATCGCGGCGGTGATGGCGGCCAGGTTGAGGCCGAAGGCGCCGAACGGGGCCAGCACCAGGTTGGCGGCGCCGGTCCAGGCGATCAGCGGGGAGACCGGCACCCGGTCGTAGCCGTCGTTGCGCAGCACCGCCACGCCGGGCAGGTTCTGCGACGCCATGGTGACGACGAAGAGCGGGAGGGCGACGCCGAAGGCGGCCGGCACCGAGAACGCCGGGACCGTGAAGACCGGCTTCGCCAGGGCCAGGTGCACGCCGGCGAGGTGCAGCGAGTGGCCGAGCGCGGCCACCAGGACGCCGGCGGCCAGCGCGGCCAGCACCGCGTAGCGGGGGAGCAGGCGCCGGCACAGCAGGTAGGTGCCGAACATGGCGAGGACCAGGGCCAGGCTGTGCTGCATCTGGGTGAACAGGCCGATGCCGAACTGGACCAGGACCCCGCCGAGCAGCGCCGAGGCCAGCGGGACGGGGACCCGGTCCATCACCCGGGCGAACCAGCCGGTCACGCCGGCCAGGGTGATCAGCGCGGCGGAGATGAGGAACGCGCCGATCGCCTGGCGCATGCCGAAGCCGTTCAGCCCGGTGGCCAGCAGCGCGGCGCCCGGGGTGGACCAGGCGGTGACGATCGGGGCCCGGTAGCGCAGCGAGAGGCCGATGCAGGTGACGCCCATGCCGGTGAACAGGGCGAGCATCCAGGAGCCGAGCTCGGCGTCGCTGGCGCCGGCCGCGTGGGCGGCGGCGAACACGATGGCGGCGGAGCTGGTCACGCCGACGATCATGGCGAGCAGGCCGGCGGTCACGGCCGAGAGCGGGAAGGCCGAACGCAACCAGGTCATGTGCCGCGATGCTAACGGAAGGAGCCCCGCGCCTGGCTGGCGCGGGGCTCCGGGAGGCAGGCCAATCAGCTGGTGGTGGCCTGCGTCAGGTCGTAGACGGTGGTGTTGCCGACCGTCGTGGACTTGTAGTGGGCGGCCACCCAGGTGGCGATCTGCGAGCTGTCGGTGGACGAGCCGCCCGCGCCGCCTCCGCCGCCCATGCCGCCGCCGGCGATGAAGTAGTGGATCTGGCCGGCCTTCACGTACGCCTGGAACTCGGCGAGGGTGGGGCTCGGGTCACTGCCGTTCCAGCCGCCGAGGGCGATCACTGAGGTGCCGCTGTCGAGCTCGAGCTCGGCGGCCGACGTGGCGCCGCTGATCGCCGCGGACCACTTGGTGGTGCTGGCCTTGAGCAGGGCGGTCAGCGCGCTGCTGCTGGTCTGCCCACCCATCCCGCCGGGCCCACCCTGCGTCGACGAGGACGCGCTGGTGCTTCCGCCCATGCGGTTGGCGCCGTTCCCCGGCGTACCGCCGCCCGTGCCACCTTGGCCCGACGGACCGGAAGAAGGAATCGAACCGTTGTGGGCCACCGAGGCCGTGGATGCCGCGTAGGCGGCGCCGGAGGCGCCGGCCGAAAGGATGGCGGCGACCAGGGCGACCATCGCGAATCCCGTCCGCCTGGTGGTGGGTGCGAGCAAGACCAGAGCGGTGAGTACGCCGAGGGCCAGCGAAGCCCAGCGCAGCGCCGGCAGCCAGTCCGCCCGGCCGATCAGCACCGAGCCCCAGACGGCGGTCGCCAGGACCATCGCGGCGAGCACGGCGCGTCCCCAGAACCGGGACCGGTAGAGCCAGAGCACCCGGCCACCGATCGCGACGAGCGCGGCGATCGCCGGGGCCAGCGCGACGGTGTAGTAGGGGTGGATGGTGCCGCTCATGTAGGAGAAGGTGAGGCCGGTGACCAGCAGCCAGCCGCCCCACATCAGGACCGCGGCGCGGGCCCGGTCGGTGCGCCGCGCGGTGAAGGTGATCGCCAGGACGGCGACCATGCCGATCAGCGCGGCCGGCAACAGCCAGGAGATCTCGGTGCCCATCGCGGTGCCGAAGAGCCGGCCGATGCCGGTGGCGCCGCCGAAGCCGGTGTTCTGGCTGCCGCCGCCCCCGCCCCCGCCGTTGCCCGAACCGCCGAAGATCCGGCCGAGGCCGTTGTAGCCGAGCGCCAGCTCCCACAGCGTGTTGTTGGTGGAGCCGGCGATGTACGGCCGGGACGAGGCGGGCCACAGCGACACCAGCGCGACGTACCAGCCCGCCGAGACGATCAGCGCCAGCCCCGCGATCAGCAGGTCGCGAATCCGCTTGCCCAGCCCGGTCGGCGCGGCCACCAGGTAGATCAGGGCGAAGCCGGGCAGGACCAGGAACGCCTGCATCATCTTGGTGAGGAAGCCGAAGCCGAGCAGCACGCCGGTCAGCGCCAGCCACCTCCAGGAGGCCTTCTCGACCGCCCGGGTGGTGGTGTACGCGCCGGCCGTCATCAGCAGCACGAGCAGCGCGTCCGGGTTGTCGAAGCGGAACATCAGCACGGCGACCGGGGTCAGCGCGAGGGCCGCGCCGGCCAGCAGCGCCGTGTTCTGGCCGAACCACCGCTTCACGGTCAGGTACAGCAGGTAGACGCTCGCCACGCCGATCAGCGCCTGCGGGGCGAGGATCGACCAGCTGTTCACCCCGAAGATCCGCGCGGACAGGCCCATCACCCACATCGCGGCGGGCGGCTTGTCCACGGTGATCGCGTTGCCGGCGTCCAGCGAGCCGAAGAGCAGCGCCTTCCAGCTCTTGGCGCCGGCCTGCGCGGCCGCGGCGTAGAAGCTGTTGCCCCAGCCGGAGGCGCTCAGATCCCAGAGATAGAGCGCCGCGGTCGCGGCCAGGAGGACCAGGACCGGCCATCGCCGCGAGCGGGGCGGCGATGGCGGTGCTTCGTGTCTCGGCGAAGCCACCCGCGGGCGTTCCATCAAGGTCGTCATGGGTGACAACCCTGCGGGGAACGCCTACGGCCGGTCTGTGGCCGCCCTGTGTGAACTCTATGAGGCTATGCGCTGGTCGCGCGGTGACCCGCGCCGGTTCGTGCCAGGATGGGAACGAGAGTCCGGGTTCGAGGGAGAGACTGGGGCAATGAGCGAACACGTTTCCGACAGCGCCGAGTGGCAGGCCCTGCAGGGGCATGCGGAGAAGTTCTCGGCCGTGCACCTGCGCGACCTGTTCGGCAGCGACCCCGGGCGCGGCGAGCGCCTGACCGTCAAGGTCGCCGACCTGACCGTGGACTACAGCAAGAACCTGGTGACCGACGAGGTCATGACCGCGCTGCTGGCCCTGGCCACCCGGGCGCGCCTGCCCGAGCGGACCGCGGCGATGTTCGCCGGCGAGCACATCAACGTGACCGAGGACCGCGCGGTGCTGCACACCGCGCTGCGGCTCCCTCGTACGGCGAAACTGGTGGTCGACGGCCAGGACGTGGTGGCCGAGGTGCACGAGGTGCTGGACCGGATGGGCGCGTTCAGCGACAAGGTCCGCTCCGGCGAGTGGACCGGGCACACGGGTCAGCGGATCAAGACCGTGGTCAACATCGGCATCGGCGGTTCGGATCTCGGCCCGGTGATGGCGTACGAGGCGCTCAAGGCCTACAAGACGCCCGAGATCGAGTGCCGCTTCGTCTCGAACATCGACCCGACCGACCTGTACCAGAAGACCCACGACCTGGACCCGGCGTCGACGCTGTTCATCATCGTTTCCAAGACCTTCGGTACGCAGGAGACCCTCACCAACGCGACCGAGGCCCGCAACTGGCTGCTCGCGTCGCTGAAGGACGACGCGGCGGTCGCCAAGCACTTCGTCGCGGTCTCGACGAACGCGCAGCGGGTTGCCGACTTCGGCATCGACACCGCCAACATGTTCGGCTTCTGGGACTGGGTGGGCGGCCGGTATTCGCTGCCCAGCGCCGTCGGCCTGTCGGTGATGGTGGCGATCGGCAAAGAGCAGTTCGCCGAGATGCTGGGCGGCTACCACGCGGTCGACGAGCACTTCCGCACCGAGCCGCTGGAGTCGAACGTGCCGGCCCTGCTCGGCCTGATCAACGTCTGGTACGACACGTTCCTCGGCGCCCAGTCGCACGCGATCCTGCCGTACTCGCAGTACCTGCACCGGTTCGCCGCCTACCTGCAGCAGCTGACCATGGAGAGCAACGGCAAGTCGGTCCGCCTGGACGGCTCGCCGGTGAGCTTCCAGACCGGCGAGGTCTACTGGGGCGAGCCCGGCACCAACGGCCAGCACGCCTTCTACCAGCTCATCCACCAGGGCACCAAGCTGATCCCGGCGGACTTCATCGGCTTCGCCCAGCCCAACCACGACATCGGCGGCATGCACGACCTGTTCATGTCGAACTTCTTCGCGCAGACCGGCGCGCTCGCCTTCGGCCGTACGCTCGACCAGGTCCTCGCCGAGGGCTCGTCGCCGTCGGTGGCGCCGCACCGGGTCATGCAGGGCAACCACCCGACCACCACGATCCTCGCGGACAAGCTGACGCCGGCGATCCTCGGGCAGCTGATCGCGCTGTACGAGCACATCACGTTCACCGAGGGCACCTGCTGGCAGATCAACTCCTTCGACCAGTGGGGCGTGGAGCTCGGCAAGGTGATGGCCAACCAGCTCGCGCCGAAGCTGACCGCGTCGTCGGCCCCGGTGCCGGACGACGACTCGTCGACGAACAACCTGATCCGCCTCTACCGGGCCGCCCGCGGCCGCTAGCCTTTGCCGTACGTTTTTGTCGTACCCGAGGCCTAGGGTCGTCGCATGGATTCGCGGACGGCCCTGGGCCTACGACTTTCGAGCCTTCTCCTGCGTGCCCCCGCGCGGTCGGTCGAGGAGATCGTCTCCTGGTTCGGAGCGCTGCAGGCGCAGGATGTGAACAGCGTGCTGTGGTCGCTGGGCGCCCGCCTGCCCGGCTGGACGCTGGAGGATGTCAACGCCGCGCTGGAGAAACGCGAGGTCCTGCGCACCTGGCCGATGCGCGGCACGGTCCACCTGGTGCCGTCGGCGGACGCGCACTGGATGCTCGACCTGATGGGCTCGCGCCAGCTGGCCGGCGCCGAGAAACGCCGCGCCCAGATCGGCCTCGACCGGCAGACCGCCGAGCGGGCCGTCGATCTGCTCGGCTTCGCCCTGGCCGGCGGCCGCCGCCTCACCCGCTCCGAGTGCCTGTCCACCCTCACCGAGGGCGGCATCGACGTGACCGGCCAGCGCGGCTACCACCTGCTGTGGTATTCCTCCCAGCGCGGCGTGTCGGCCATCGCCCCCCACGTCGGCAAGGAACAAACCTTCGTGCTGCTGGACGACTGGGTCGCCGCACCCCGCCGCCCGTCCCGCCCGGAGGCGCTCGGCCTGATCGCGCTCCGCTACTTCCAGAGCCACGGCCCGGCAACCCGCAAGGACTTCGCCGGCTGGACCGGCCTGCCCATGGGCGACTGCAAGATCGGCATCGCCGAGGCCGGCGACGCCCTGTCGGCAATCGACGTCGACGGCGTCGAGATGATCGCGTCAACGGCCCTGCTCGACGATGCGTCGCCCTGCCAGGGCTGGCTCGCTTTGCCCGGCTTCGACGAATACCTGCTCGGCTACAAGGACCGCTCCCTGATGGCGTCCCCGGACGACCTGGCCGCGATCATCCCGGGCGGCAACGGCGTGTTCCAGTCCACCCTCGTCCGGGACGGCCGGGTGGTGGCCACCTGGAAACGCGTCCTCGGGCCGAAGGGCGTCACGGTCACCGTTCAGCCGCTTTCGTCGGCGCCCCCTTCCGCCGTCGAAAAAGCGCTGAAGCCGTTTGCCGCCTTCCTCGGGGTCCCGCTCACCGTCAAGATCGCGTAGGTCCTTCGGCGGCTCCGATAAGGTTTGCCGAGGCGACGGCTCACCAGCGGAACGGTGATGGCGGTCGGCAGGCTTACGCCGGCCGCGACCGAGCTCGAGTACGTCCAGGCATGGGTCGGCGCCGGTCAGGCAGGCGGCGACCGATTGCAGGCCCTGCTCGACGAGGCAGCCCGCGCACCGATCACGTAACCCTCGCCGGATGCGCTCCGGCCGGCGCGCTGTTCCCGTCGCTTCGGCGCAGCGGCTCAGGGCATCCGTTACGCCACGCGCCGTGGCTCACGTTCTCGCCCGGTTGACCGGCTTCGGGATGACGCTCATTCCGAACTGGCCCTACTCGTTCGAACGGGAACGGGAACGGGACGGCTCGGATGCGGTACGAGTACCCGCTGGACTTCTGCGGGACCAGCACAGACGCTGATCGCGCCCGGCCGCCCGGTGGACGGCGCAGACATCGTCGACGTCGCGAACGGAATGAACCTTTCCAGCTGGTTGATCGAGACGTCCGTCTTTCGTGTGCCGTGGCCCGCGGTTTCACCATTGGTTCGCCCCAGCACGCGGGTGACGGCACGCCGTTCTACCTGCACGGGCCGGGCCAAGCGACCATTTTCCCGCAGGGCCCCGTGGAGAGCTCGCGGCTGGCCGCCCCGGATGCTCTCGTGGCCCCCGGCCAGTCGGTCCCGGCCCGTCCGCGGCGATGCGCGAGGTGGGTCACGTCCGTCGTGGACGGTTGACGCTTTCGGGGATTCTGGAGCCATGACTCAGGTGCTGCTCGCGTTTCTCTCGGTGGCCGGCGCGTTGGTCGGTGTGATGCTGGGATCGCTGCTCAATGCTCGGGTGCAGCGGGCTTCCTGGCAGCATCAGGAGCGCACGATGTCGATCCGGGACCGGCGTGCGACGTACGCCGCCTTCGTCGCTGCCTGCCGGGAGTGGCGGGCGACGGTGCTGGGCCCGGATGTGCGGATCCTCCGGGGGTCCTCGGTCTCCCGCGAACCGCATGCCGACGGCGGTCAGGCGCGTACCCAGGTCGTCCGGTACCGGGCCGAAATCGGCCTGATCGCGCACACCACGGCGACGGTCCAGGCCGCCGCCGCTCTGATGCTCGCGGTGGGGCGGTTGTCCGAGGCGAGGGCCGATCATGAGGCCGGCCAGGTTCCCGAGCCCTTCATTCAGGCGTGCCGGGACGCGGAACGCGAGTTCAACTGGGCCGCTCGGGCGGAACTAGGTAGCCCGGAGATCAACCTGGAGACCCCCACCGGCCTCCCACCGGCCACCGCGCCCGAGGGAGCGCAGGAGGTGAGGTGACCGCGAGCCTGGGAATCCGCTTTCCCGGCGGCGGTGTTCCTGGCTAGTGTCGATCATCACGGGGATGGGTGGTCGTCGATGGCCGGCGCCGTCCTTCGTGCCGGCTGACGGCGGGTCGATGGGGGACAGGTGGTCGTGTGGGCGAGCTGGTGATCGAGGCGCTGGGTCTTCGGAAGGTCTTCCGTGGCACCGCGCGCCGGCCCGGGTTCGGGGGCGCCTTGCGATCGCTGGTCGCGCCCGAGCGGGTGACCACGGTGGCCGTCGATGACGTCTCCTTCGGCGTGCGGGCGGGTGAGTTGCTCGCGCTGCTCGGCCCCAACGGTGCCGGCAAGTCCACCACGATCAAGATGCTGTCCGGTGTGCTCGTTCCCAGTGCTGGGCGGGCCCTGGTCGCCGGTCACGTGCCGCACCTCGACCGGCCGGCCAATGCCCGGCGGATCGGCGCGGTCTTCGGCCAGCGCACCCAGCTGTGGTGGGATCTGCCGGCCCTGGAGTCGTTCGCCATGCTGCGCGACATCTTCAAGGTCGAGGAGGCCGCCTATCGGCTGCGCCTCGACGAGTTGGCGGGTCTGCTCGAGCTCTCCAGCTTCTGGAAGCAGCGGCCCCGGCAGATGTCGCTGGGCCAGCGGGTGCGCTGCGACCTGGCCGCCGCCCTGCTGCACGACCCGCCGATCATATTCCTGGACGAGCCGACCATCGGGATGGACGCCGTCGTCAAGGAGCAGGTCCGCGAGTTCATTCGCTATCAGACGGCCGAGCGCGGCCGCACGATCATCCTCACCACGCACGACATGGCCGAGGTGTCCCGGCTGGCCTCCCGGGTGGTGCTGATCAACGAGGGCCGGGTGGTGTACGACGGTAGCCTCGCCGACCTGCAGAAGGAGTACGGCTCCGGCTGGAAGGTGCGCGTCACCTTCGCCCACGGTGCGGTCCCGCCCGCGCTGCCCGGCCTGGTCGGCACGGCCGGCGGCGAGCACCTGTTCGCGGGCACCGACCCGGCCGCGCAGCGACACCTCCTGCGCGAGCTCCTCGACCGGGACGACGTGGAAGACCTGCAGGCGCACGGCGACGACCTGGAGGACGTCATGGCCGCGGTCTACCGCAAGCGGGCGGAAACGACCCGATGACCGAGCTCCGCCAGGCGGCGCGGATCGCCCGTACGTCCGCGCTTTATGAGGTCCTGCAACCGGGCCGCCTCGCCGGGGCCGGCGCCCAGCTCGGCGTGCAGATCTTCCTGACCTGGTGCCTGTGGCGGGCGCTGTACGACGCGGTCCCGGCCAGCAGCGGCCTCAGCCGGGAGCAGGCGGTCAGCTACGCGGTGCTGGCCACCCTCTACGGCCGGCTGCGCGGGCCCGACCGGGACGTGGCCGGGGACACGGTCCGGCAGCACGTCTGGTCCGGCAGCATCGTCTACTGGTACCTGCGCCCGGTTACCCCGCGGCGCTACCACTGGCTGCGGGCGGCCGGCGACCAGGCGTACGGGCTGGCCTGGGCCGCCGTGACCTACGCGGTCTGCCGGGCGCTCGGGCTGATCGGCCCGCCCGCCTCGGCCGGGGGCGCCGCGCTGTTCGGGCTCACCCTGCTGCTCGGCCAGTTCGTGCTCTACTACCTGCTCGCGCTGGTCGACGTCGCCTGCTTCTGGACCTTGCGGAACTTCGGCGTCCTGGCGATCATCCGGCTGGCGTCGAGCCTGTTCGCCGGCGCGATCGTGCCCCTCTGGTTCTTCCCCGGCTGGTTCCGGGCGATCTCGTCCTGGCTGCCGTTCGAGAGCTCCCTGCACGTCCCGCTTTCGCTCTACATCGGACGGATCGCGCCGGCCGACGCCGGGCGGTACCTGCTCGTGCAGGTCGTCTGGATCGTGCTGCTGGCGCTCGCGCTGCGCCTGGCCTGGCGCCGCGCCGACCAGCAGATCGTCGTGCAGGGAGGCTGACCATGCTCACCTGGCGGTTCATCACACTGTCGCTCAAGTCGGCCATCGAGCACCGCGCCGACTTCTTCTTCATGATCCTCGTCGGGGCGATCTGGCAGGTCACGGTCGTCGCGTTCGCCACCGTGCTGATCACCCGGTTCCCCGGGATGGGTGGCTGGACACCCGGCGCCGTCCTGCTCATGACGGCGGTCCGCAGCGGCGGGCACACCCTGGCCGGCTCGTTCTTCATGGGCGCCCGGCAGATCGCCGAGCTGACCCTCGAGGGCCGTATCGACGCCTTCCTGCTGCGGCCGATGCCCGTCTACCGCCAGGTGATGCTCAACTACTTCCACGTCCCGATGCTCGGCGACCTGGTGGTGACCGGCGTGATGTTCGCGATCGCCGCGCGGTACCTCGACCTCGACTGGACCCCGTGGCGGGTGGTCTACCTCGTCGCCGCCGTGCTCGGGGCCATGTTCCTGGAGGCGGCCGTGCAGACCTTCCTGGGCTCCTTCGCGCTGCGCCACCCCACCGCCAAGCAGTGGCAGGAGTGGACCGAGGACCTGATGGCCACCTTCGGCAGCTACCCGCTCAACATCCTGCCCGACCTGGCCCGGGCGGTCTTCGTCTTCGTGCTCCCGATCGCCGTCTGCGGCTACCTACCCGTCGCGTTCCTGACCGGACACACCACCGAGCTGCCCGTACCGGTCTGGGCCGCCGCCGCGTCGCCCGCCATTGGCGCAGTGCTCTTCGCGGCCGCACTCCGCTGGTGGACGACTCGGCTGAGACGATACGAAAGTGTCGGTGGATGAGCCGGCGGCCCGCGTCAGCCGAACGGCGGGCCACTCGGGCTGATCCTCCGTTGATCAACGTCTTCGCGGTTGACTACGTTTCCGCCATGAACAAGGGCCGCCGCGCGCTCTGGGCCGCCGTCATCGGCCTCATCGCCTGGTTCGTGCTGATGATGCCGGTGGGGGTGCTCGGCTCGTCGAACCTGGTCTGGGGGGAGCCCAACCAGTACGGCCGGGTCGACGTCCCCGGCACCGCCGTGCTGCACCTGCCGGCGGGCACAGTGGACATCACAGCCGCCGTCTACATCCCTGGCAAGGGCAACGAGACCGTCACCCTGCCCATCCCGTCCGGTCTTTCGGTCTCCGTCGCGCCGGTCGACGGCGGTGCGCAGCCGGTCGTCACCGAGGCGATCGGCACGAGCGACAACACCACGGACAACACCACCAATGCCATCCGTACGGTGTGGAAAGCCACCATCACCAGGGACGGCCAGTACCGGATCACCACCGGCGGCAGCTTCACCGGCATCGGGATCCACCCCCAGTTGTGGTTCGGGCACGGCCCACCGCTGCCCGGCGTCTACGTTCCGGTCGTCGCCGCGGTGCTCGTGGTCCTTGGTGCCCTGGTGTGGCTGCCCGTGCGCCGCTGGTCCAAGCGCCGCAAGAGTGCGGCCGCCATGCCCGCCGACCATCCGGTCCCGCCGGCCGCCCGGGTCTCCGCCGGCCCGGCCGTCCACGGTGGCGGCGCCGGGCTGAGCGCCGACCAGCTCGCCCGCCTGACCCAGCTGACCGACCTGCACCAGCGAGGCACCCTCAGCGACGCCGAGTTCCGCGCCGAGAAGGCGAGAATCCTCGACCGCCGCTGACAATCAGCGCGGTCTCTCATCGGTCAGGTACGGGCGCCGCGGCGAGGTCCTGGAGGTCGACGACCGCCAGCAACCGCAGCTGCTCGACCGCCGGGCTGCCCGGCGGGGCCGTGAAGAACTGCAGGCGTTGGCGGCCGTCCTCGCTGAACAGGTTCTGGCGGTTGATGTCGAGGACGCCCAGCGCGGGGTGATTGATGCGTTTGCGTTCGCCCCGGCGGACGGCGACATCCCCGCTGTCCCACAACGCCGTGAACTCGGCGCTGGCGCGGCGTAGCTGGGCGACCAGCGACGTGGCCGGGCCCGTCGTGGTCGCGGCGGGCGACCGCGGCCGGAGGTCGGCGACCAGGACCCGGGAGTGGTGCTGAGGCGAGGTGCTCACCCTCGCCAGGATCCGGCAGCACTCGTGACCGGCGTACTCACGAAGGGATCGGGCGTACTCAAGAAGGGTTTGAGCGGTTGAGGATGTGCACGCCGGCGGCGTAGCGCAGCAGGTCGGCGTCGGTGATGGTGCGGCCGGCGCCGACCGTGATCTCCAGGGTGGCGTTCCAGTCGGTGACGTCGACGTCGAGCGTCACCCGGCCGGAGCTGTGGACCAGCGACGCCCGGTAGCCGCCGACGGTCCGGTCGGGGTTGCTGAGCGGCCGGCGTTTGCGCAGGACCGTCCGGAAGTCGCCGCCGAAGCTCACGGTCGAGTCGGTGACAGTGTCGACCGGCAGGCCGGCCGGGGCGAGGTCCAGCGTGAACGGGGGCGGCACGGCGATCGACGCGGGGGAGAGCGCGGCGGCGAGGCCGACCACCTGGCCGATCGTGTACGTGTCGTCGGTCGCCAGCTGGATCCACCGGCCCGCGGACTCCGGCCAGTAGAGCGTGTACTGCCTCGCGGGCTGGACGTCGACCGTACGCAGAAAGCCGGCGTGCCCGCGTACCCGGATCGGAGTCTCGGCGGCGGCCGTGCTGAAGGCCGGTTTCCGGGTCGACACGGTGACGGTGATGTCGGCGTGGTGCTTCTGTTCGGTCGCCTCGAACAGGGCGATCAGATTGCCGTCCCGCATCGAGGTGGCCGGGGCCTTCAGGCCAGCAGAGGCCGGGAGGGTGTACGGGAAGACCGGCGCGGTGTAGCCGGCGACCAGTTGCAGAGACGCCGGCCGCGCGGAGGCCGAAGCGACGGGCGACGACCCGACCGGCTCGAGCGGCGCGGACGACCGTGGCCCGGCCGCCAGCACCACCACGAACGGGATGCCGGCCGCGAGAACCGCGACCGCCCCCAGCGCCGCCGCCTGGCGCCGCCGATACCGCCGCGACCGCTCCCGCACCGTGCCCAGCAGCCCGGCGTCGGAGGGCGCGCGCGAGGCCGCGTCGTGCAGCGCGTCGGCGAGCAATCGGTCCAGTTCATCCATCGCCGATCATCCCCTCCTCCACCATCATGGTGCGCATCCGGGCGAGGGCGCGCGAAGCCTGCGACCGTACGGTCGACTCCGCCCGCCCCAGCAGCGCGGCGATCTCGTCGTCCGGCAGATCGCAGTAGAACCGCAGCACGAGCACCGCCCGCTGCGCCCGCGGCAGCCCGCCCAACAGCCGCCACATCTGGTCGCGGGCCAGCACCCGCTGCTGCGGCTCGTCGAGGCCGGCCGGCTCGGGCACCTCGGGGAGGATCGCCTCCGTCGAGGCCCGGCGCCGCCGCCAGGACAGGAACTGCCGCACGATCGCCGCCCGTACGTAGGCCTCGGGGTGCTGCATCGCGGTGATCCTGCCCCAGCGGCGGTGCAACCTCGCGAGGACCTCCTGCACGAGGTCCTCCGCCAGGTGGGCGTCGCCCGACAACACGTACGCGAAGCGCAGCAGCGCCCGCCCCCGGCCGTGCACGAACTCGTCGAAGTCGGCGGCGGTGGAGGTGCGGTCGAGGGCGACGTCGGGCATCAACCGGTGGCTCAGCAGGTCTTGAACACGTACGAGCCCGAGCCGGGGACCGCGACGTCGACGTCCCGCAGCACGATCGAGAGGCTGCTGCCGTAGCCCTTGCAGGCCTTGGTGAAGCCGCTCTGGCTGTATTCGATCACGATCACGTGATTACCGTACGTGGCGGTGTAGGCCTGGCACTCGTCGAAGTCCGCGCATTCCTCGGCGACCGCGAAGTCGAACCCGATCTGGCGGGACTGCGCGGTGCTGAGCTCGGCGGTGTTCTTCTGGCCGATGGCCAGACCCTTGCCATGGGCGTACGCGGACAGCGAGGTCGCATACGCCACCGCCTGGGCCTCGGTCAGCAGGCCACCGGAGCGGGTCCACGAGTCGAGGTTGTCCGGCTCGACGGCCTTGAAGCCCTTGCTCGCGCACCCGTTCAGCCAGCCGCCGACGATCGTGGTCAGCGCCGAGCGCTTGGCGGCGGTCGAGATGTCCAGCAGCATCTCGTTCCAGTCCTTGTCGACGACCACGTTGCCGTTCTTGTCGTGCAGCAGCAGGTCGGGGTGGTTGGTCTGCCACCACGAGGCGGCCTCGGTCTGCGCCTGGAACGCGTTGACGTAGCAGATGTTGTAGATCCCGGCCGCCGGGCTCGCGTCGTGATCGCGGCTGACCACCTTGACGCCCGCCGGCGGCGTGTACGGTCCGCCGATCTGGTAGTCGAAGGGTGCGTTGGCGGGCGGCGGCGCCCAGGCGGCCGCGCCGGCGGTGGCCGACTTGACGGGCGTCGCGGAGGGGGAGACCGACGGCGACGGCGACTTCGAACGCGACTTCGTAGCGCTGGGCGACGGGTGCTCCGGCTTGACCCACGGCCTCGTGCCCGCGTCGGCCGTGCCGAACCCGGCCGCGAAGGTGGCCGCCACGACGGCCACCACCGCCAAGCCCACCACGACCCGTTTGCGATTCCGGCTGGACGCCATCGATGCGACTCCTTGCGCGTTGAGGGAACTCCACCCCCTGAACGCGCTGAGCCGTCCCGGACGCTGCCGCCGATTCCGCAATTCTTTCCGTCACGTCCCGACTACCTGCTGTTGAGGCGTCGGTTGATCTCGTCGCTGACCCGGCGGTTCAGCTCGGCCAGTTGCTGGTCGGTCAGCTTGGTGAGGTCGCCGGTCTGGCCGCTCGCCTGGGCCGCCTGGTCCTTCTGCTTCTGCTCCGCCATCTGTTTGAGCTGCTGCTCCTCGGGCGAGCCGGGAGCCGCGTACGCGCACCGGACGAGCACGTCGTCGGCCGTCTTCAGGCAGGTCGCCTCCCGGCCGCCGATCTGGCCGCGGCCCTCCACCCGGTACTGGATGTTCTGGTCGCTGCCGACCGTGGCCATCCACGTGCTGCCGCCGGTGGGGATCACCTCGAACACCCGGTCGTCGTTGTAGCAGCAGACGTCCTTGTAGTCGGCCTTGATCAGCGCCACGATCGCCTCCGGCGAGGACCACACCGGGTTGAGCCGGTGCACGACCAGCGGGGCGAGCCCCAGGCCGGCCTGCCGGGTGGACACCGTGGACACCGCCACGACCGAGCTGGCCTCGCCCTGCGGGGTGAGCGGCGTGACGTACGCGCTGGCACTGCCGTCCTTGTACCGCAACGTGAACTCGGAGTCGTTGCCGTCGTTGGCCCCGTCCTGGGAGGCGTCCCACCCGCTGCGATCGAACCACCAGTCGGCGAAGCTGCCCACCGCGACCATGCCCTCCCGCTGCCGGGCGGCGAGGCTGATCGGGTACGTCGGGCCGGGCACCGCGGCCGTGTCGGTGGTGACGGTCAGCTTGCCGGTGTGTCCGTTGTAGAGGGCGACCCCGGCCGGCCGCTCGGTGGTCACCAGGATGCCGGTCTGGCGCTTGAGCGGCACCACCACGATCGGCGTGTCGCCCTGGCAGGTCACGTACACGTCCTTGGCGTCGAAACGCACCCACCGCTTGACGTCCGAGATCTTCCGCCCGAGGTTGTGCCCGAACCAGCCGCCGACCCGCGCGTCCGCCCGGTTCAGGTCGAAGGCGCAGCGTTGCGAACTGCGGCTGTCGCTGCCCAGCGGGATGTCCTGCACCAGCCCGACCTCGTACCCGGAAAGCCAGCCGCGCCGCGTCACCAGCGTCGCGAACCGGTCCGCGTCCGGCAGGTACGTGACGTCGGAGATCTCGCCGGTGACGTCGCCGAGGTTCGGCCCGGCCTGCGCCTTGCCCACCAGATACGGGGCCCGGGGCGCGAGATCCGGTACGGGCAAGTCGACCACCCGCATCGAGGCGGCGTACGCCCGGTCCGCCAGGTACGAGTGGTAGACCAGCCAGCCGATGCCGAGCACCAGCCCGGCCACCGCCCCCGCCCAGCAGAGCGCGACCACGCCGCCGGGCACCTCGTGCTTGCGGCGCCCGCGCAGCGCCCGGTGCGCCAGATACGGCGCGGCGGCCAGCAGCGCGACGAGCACCGGCAGCGTCAGCCACGGCACCGCCTTGCGCAGCTCCCACACGAAAATCGTCGTCGCGTATGACGCCCACCAGATGAACAAACCGAGCAGAACCAGCGGAATCCCCCACCGCAGCGCACGCATCATGCCTTGATTCTGTGGCACGGTGTCACCCGCCCCACTTCGACGGGTGCCTCTGGCGGATCTTGACAGGATTGATCAGAATTCGGAGGTGAATCTTGGAACGAGCAAACAGGTCTTCGGGTACGACGTCGGTGCGGCGACCCGCTACATGATCGGCATCATCCTGGTGCCGTTCCTCCTGTTCCTGGCGATCGCCGGGATCATGATCGCTTCGACCTCTCTCGAACAGCGCCAGCAAGACAACGGCCCGGTGACCTGGCTGCTCCGGCTGGTCTGCTTCGGGATCCTGGCGGTCGGCGGATACTTCTACTGGTTCCTCCGCGTCGTGCGCACCGACCGCATCGCGGTCTACCGGGTCTACGACAACGGCCTGGCCTACGGCACCACGGCGGACGCCTTCACCATGCGGCTGGCGGTGGACCATCGCGCGGTGATCGCCTGGGGCGACATCGCGGAGCTGCGCGAGCACGGGTCGCGGTCGGGGCTGCGGGTGCTCCTGCCGCCGGGCAAGCGCTACCGGCTCGACGTCGTCACGCGCGACGGCGAGGTGTTGCGGATCACCGGAGCCATCCAGGGCGTCGCCGAGCTCACCGCCATGATCCGGGCCCACGTCGGCTGACCCCTAGGCAGCGGCTTCCGCCAGGTCGAGGAGGGCGAGGCCGTCCGCACCTCCGACGGCCAGCCGGGAGCCGGTCGCGGCGAGCGCCAGGACCTCGGTTCCCATCCGGCGGGCGGCGAGGCGGCGGCAGCCGATCGGATCCCAGAACTGGACCTCGTCCTGGCGGGCGACGGCCAGCACGAGCCGGCCGCCGGGCGCGGTGAGCAGGCACGGGTGCTTGCCGGCCAGCTCACCGAGCAGCTCGCGGCCGATGACATCGTGGATCCGGACCGTGCCGTCCCCGGTGCCGACCGCCAGCAGGACGCGGTCGTGCCCGGGCGGCGTCGCCGCCAGCGACCACACCCGGATCTGCTCCTCGAACGGCTCGCCGACCGGTTGACCGGTCGCCGGATCCCAGAGCCGGGCCGCCCAGCTGCCGCCGCGAGCCGGGGTGGCGTTGCCGGCCGCCAGCAACGTACGGCCGTCGGGCAGGGGCACCGCGGCGAGCGCCCGCAGCGGCGGCCGGTCGAGCCGGGTGAACATGTCGCCGGCGCTGCCTCCGGTCGCCGGGTCGCGCAGCCGCAGAACGTTCATGTCGTTGCCGGTGGCCAGCAGCGTCCGCCCGTCCGGCAGGCCGACGGCCGTCATCGAGCGGACCGCGTTGGCGCGGGCGGTCGGCGTCTCGGCGAGAAGCCGCCCGGTCACCGGATCCCACGAGCGGATGGTGCCGGCCGCGTCGCACGTCACCAGCGCCATCCGCCCGTCGGGCAGCGGCGCCGGCGCCATCGCGGTGACGCCCCCGGCATGGCCGGTCAGCGGCCGCGCGGCCGGCTCGCCGGTGAGCGCGTCCCAGAACCGGACCGCGTCGTCCACGGGACCGCCGATGCTGATGACGCCGGAGGTGGCGAGCAGCGTGCGGCCGCCGGGCGGCGTCACCGGCGTCAGGAGGCCGACCGGGCCGACCCGCTCGGTGGCCGGCAGGGGCCGCACCGCGGCGGGATCCCACAGCCAGAGCGTGCCGTCCGGCCCGGGGCCGGCCAGCAGCGTCGGGCCGCCCGGGGCCGGCACCGCCGCCAAGGGCCGGGGCACGCCGTTCGTACCGGCGTCACCGACCCGCCGGCCCGAGCCCGGATCCCACAGTCCGTCGCCGGCCGCCAGCAGCGCGACCGTGCCGTCGGCACCCGGCACGGGCAGCAGGCCGTCGCCCTCGATGGGATCGCCGATCGGGCCGCCGGTCGCCGCGTCCCACAACCGCACCACGAGCCCGTCGTCCTCGTCGCCACGCGACAGGGCCAGGACGAGGCGCCCGTCCGGCAGCGTCAGCGCCGCCAGCCGGTACGGGTTGGCCTCGTCGTGCCGGGTCCGCAGCACCGTGCGCAGCGGCTCCCCGCTCACCGGATCCCACGACCGGACCACGGCCTCGTCCTCGTCGCCGTGCAGGGTGATCAGCAGCGGGCGGCCGTCCGGCCCGGTCGTGGCCGCGACCGCCCAGGTGTCGCCCGGTTTCGGCGCCGGGCCGGGCACCGGCCCACCCGTGGCGGGATTCCACAGTCGCAGCGCGCCGTCGGTCTCGTCGAGGACGGCGAGCAGGTGGCGGCCGCCCGGCACCGGCACGGCGGCGAGGCCGGAGCCGTCGTACGGGCCGGGCAGTGGCTCGCCGACCGGCTCGCGCGCCACCGGGTCCCACACCTGCACCAGCGAGCCGTCGGCGTCCCGGTAGGCGATCGCCAGCAGGGCCGCCCCGCTGGGAGCCGGCAGCACGATCATCGCCACGACCGCTTCGGCCGGATGGGTCAGGGGCTCGCCGGCCCGTTCGCCGGTCGCCGGGTCCCACAAGGACACCACGGCGGGCGGGCCGTCCAGACCGGCGACCGCCAGCAGCGTACGGCCGTCGCCGGCCGCGACGGCGACCGCCACCTCGGCGTCGACGTCGAGCGTGACGCCGGGCCGCAGCCTTCGTCCCGGCCGCTCCCACAGCGGGCGTACGCGAACGTCGCCAGGCCGTTCGATTCCCGCATCATCCATACCGGCGCCCTCCCGATCCGAGCCGACCGCCAGGCTACACATGATCTTCGACGTCCCGATCGCACCGCGGCGGACCAGTACCGGATCAGCCATGCGGACGGCCGCCGCCCCGGCCGAACTGTTAAGAACCCTTGATATTTACGAATGTGAACGCCACGATGTGGAGATCAGGGCACGTTCGTCGATGAGAGGGGACTGTCGTGGGAGTCCGTCGTCGGTTGTTGGCGCTGGTCGCAGGGGTGGCGGTGGCGGCCGGGGCGTTTGCTGTGGCCCTCTCCGGGGAGGGCACGTCGTTCGCGGCGGTGGCGTGCTCGGGCACGGTTTGGGCCGAAGGTGTTACGTACACAGCCGGGCAGCAGGTGACCTACAACGGGCACCTGTATCAGGCGCTCGTCACGCACACGGCCTATGTGGGCGCGGGATGGAATCCGGCCGCGACGCCGTCGTTGTGGAAGGACCTCGGCGCCTGTACGGGTGGCACAACGACTCCACCCACTACCGCTCCTACGACGACGCCTCCTACGACGACGCCTCCTACGACGCCGCCGACCACCGCTCCGACCACGACGCCGCCGACCGGGTCCACCTGCGCCGTGAAGTCCCGACCGGCGGGGAAGGTGTTGCAGGGCTACTGGGAGAACTGGGACGGCGCGGCCAACGGCGTACACCCTGGGTTGGGTTGGATTCCGATCAATGACAGCCGGATCCTGCAGCACGGCTACAACGTGATCGCCGCCGCGTTCCCGGTGATCCGGTCGGACGGCACGGTGCTGTGGGAGAACGGCATGGACGCCGGGGTCAAGGTGTCCACGCCCGCCGAGATGTGCGCGGCCAAGGCCTCCGGCGCGACCATCCTGATGTCGATCGGCGGCGCGGCGGCCGGCATCGACCTGTCCTCCAGCGCGGTCGCCGACCGCTTCGTCGCCACCGTCGTGCCGATCCTCAAGGCGTACAACTTCGACGGCATCGACATCGACATCGAGACCGGGCTGACCGGCAGCGGCAGCATCGGCACGCTCTCCACCTCGCAGGCCAACCTGGTCCGGATCATCGACGGGGTGCTGGCCGCGATGCCGTCGAACTTCGGGCTCACCATGGCGCCGGAGACCGCGTACGTGACCGGCGGCAGCGTCACCTACGGCTCGATCTGGGGCGCCTACCTGCCGATCATCAAGAAGTACGTGGACAACGGCCGGCTCTGGTGGCACAACATTCCCGCACCTGAGAAACGGACCACGTAAGAAGCCCCGCCTGGGTGGCGACCCGCCGGGGCTGGACAGCCCCTCGGAGGCCATCTCGTGAGCACCAAACCTAGGGCATTCGGGCAGCTAGCGCGATGAGCGTCGAAGCCCTGAGCTGGGCTCTGGCCCAGGCGCCAAACGTCCAGCCGCAGGGCGTCGCCGCCCTTGGCAGGCTGGCCTGTCGACGACGCCTCAGTTTTGGCGCGTCCTTGACACTGGCCATCCACGCCGGGCTGGACGGCATGAACGCTTACCTCGCGGTTGCCAAGCCGGCCGGCTACGTCCGGAAGTCCGAGCGCTCAATCCAGCGAGATCTGATGCAGCTCCAGGAGGACGGGCTCGTTCCGTGGTGCCATACAACTTGCAAGGGAAGTAGTCCCGGTGCGGGACAAGCTTGAAGGCAACAGGGCTGAACCCGGCGGGTCGCGGACCGCTCCTCCTGGCCGAGGCTCTCCCGCATGCGGAGCGACCTTCGCCAGGTACCGCCGCCGATCGGGCCGCAGAGCGCGCTGCGGAGGCGGGCGCAGTGCGGTTCGGTTCACGGAGATCTTTTGGCTCGGCTTGGTACCACCAGGTGGCCGTATGCCCGCGCAGCGAGTGTGGCGTCCGGGTGTTGCCAGAGCGTTTCCGCGGCGGCCGTGGGGCCGGTCACGGTGCGGCTGCGGCTGTCTGCTAATGGTTCGGTCGCTGCCGCGGCTGGTGACCGGTGAGGGCTGAAGTTCCACCCTTGAGCCGGACACCCTGAAACCAGACAGTGGTCTGGGGGAAGGATGTTCCGGTGCCCCGCCCTTCGAAGTACTCCGAGGATTTCCG
>NZ_JOJL01000048.1 GCF_000721705.1 Actinoplanes subtropicus | reverse complement strand
GGTACGACATTTAGCTTTGATGTTGAGCCTTGAAGATCGATTCGGGGCTTCGTAGGGTGCGTCGGGTCGGGTCCTTCCGGTACGGCTCGGTATACGACTGGTAGCACCGCTTCGCGGTGACTCCTGGAGTTTGATCGTTCGGCTGGTAGGGCCGCCCGGCGCACGTGATCCCTGTTCGGGAACCCGCGGCCGCGACCACGAGTGTCGATGGACCGCTGCTACCGAATGTCCGGATGGCACACCCCCTGCGGAGCGTGCGCGGCGAGTCGTGACCGACAGGCTCCCGACCGTGATCGACGGCCACGATGGGGAGGTAACGTGCGGCTGCGTTTGGGTATCGACGTGGCATGCAAGGCGGCGCACCAGGTGACCTGCGCCGACGAGACCGGCAAGTTCCTGTTCTCCGGACGCAGGTTCCGGACCACGGTCGATGACCTGGAGAAGCTGTGGGCGAGCCTGCCGGCCGCCGACGAGGTCCTGGTCGTGCTGGAACCCACCCGCAACGCGTGGGTGCCCCTGGCCGCGTGGCTGCGCTCCCGCGGCGCGAAGGTGGTCCTGGTACCGCCGGAGCAGTCGGCTGACCTGCGTGACTACTACCACAAGCACACCAAGAACGACCGGCTCGACTCCCGGGTCCTGGCCCGGCTGCCGCTGCTGCACCCGGAAGGACTGCGAGTCCTCGGCGACGACGAACTCGGCCCGGCCGACCCGCTACGGCGGGCCACCCGCCGACGCCGGTCGCTGGTGAAACGGCGCACCGCCACCTACGCCCGCCTCGACGCGCTGCTGGAACTGCTCGGCCCCTGGTGGGCCGACGCGCTCAACACCGGCGAGTACTCCAAGACCGCCCTGACCGTGCTGGAACGCACCGGCGGCGACCCGCACGCGCTCCAACGGCTCGGCCGCAAACGGCTGACCGCGCTGCTGATACGGGCCAGCCGCGGCGCCTGGCGCGACCAGCACGCCGACCGGATCCTGCACGCCGCCCAGCAGAGCCTGCAGCTGTGGACCGGCGGTGGCCTGGACTTCACCGAACTGGCCGTCGACCTGTCCGGCGAGGCCCGCCTCGCCCTGCAGCTGAGCACCGAGATCGACGGCCTCGACGACCGCATCGGCGTGCTCTACGACGAAGCCGACCCGGCCGGGCTGCTGCTGTCCGCCCCCGGACTGGGTGTCACCTCCGCCGCGGCCATCCTGGCCGGGCTCGGTGACCCGGACCGGTTCGCCACCCTGGCCGGCGTCCGCTCCTTCACCGGCCTGGTCCCTAAACTCGACGAGTCCGGCACCAGCAGCCGCCACGGCCCGCCCACCAAAGCCGGCGACCCCGCCCTACGCGAAGCCCTGTTCAACGCCGCCGACCGGGCCCGCAAAACCGACCCCACACTGGCCGCCCGCTACCAACGCCTCATCCAGGCCGGCAAACACCACAACTCCGCCGTCTGCACGCTGGCCGCCGCACTGGTCACCCGACTCGCGGCCTGCTGGCGCTCCCGCACGCCCTACCAACTCACCGACGTCAACGGCCAGCCGATCACCGCCGCCGAGGGCCGCACCATCTGCGCCACCCACTACCAGGTCACCGACGCCGACCGAGCCAAGAACCGATCCCAACGCGCCGCCCAGCGGCAGAAACAACGAACAGGCCGGCGCAATAAGAAGTCGCAAAGCGCTCCGGCAGCCGACCTGTCCGCGAACCAGACTAGCCACCCCGCAGTGGCTTGACATCCGTTAGGAACTCAAGAAATCACACAATTGCCGGGGCGCTGTCACCGAACGGCACGCCCGGCCCGTCTCTGCGGTAAGAGGGTGCGGGAGAGGGTTGTGACGGAAGATCTGCGGGCGTTGCTGCGGGCCGAATTGAGCAGCGAGCGGCCGCCGCCGCTGGGCGATCTGGTGGCCGCCGCGATCCGCGACGGGCGGCGAATCCGACGAAAGCAACGTATCCGGCGTATCGGGGCGGGCATGCTGGCGCTCGCCGCGGCCGTGTCCGCCCTCGTCATCACCGGTGACGGCGGGGTCGCGGGCCGCCGGTATGCGCCGGCCGAGGCCGCCGGGGCGCTTTCTCCCCCATCCGTGCCACCTGCCGAGCCGGTCCCCACGACCACAGCCGAAGCGCGTACGTTGACCCTCCGCAGCGGCACGAAGCGTGCCGGCGGCTCGCGGGAGAAAGCGACATCAGCGGCGATGCTTCATCTTCTGACCCAACTCCTCCCACCCGGGCGGACGACCCATCTGGGGGTCGCCGCGCCGGGTGATCTCCAGGTGCAGCTGTACCTGGACGACGGCTCCGGCCCGGGCATCGTGCGGGTGGCCGTCGAGCAGAACGGCCCGATTGCCGGCGACCTGCCCCGTGCGGAGGCGGTCAGCGTGACAATCAGCCACATGCCGGACAACTGCCTGCAGGGCACGGTCGTCGACGCCGCGTGGCCCGACGGCACGCTCGTCCAGGTCGACGTCGCCTCCTGCCTCGACCCGGCCGGCCCGGCGACCGTGCCGGCGCTCAGCGTCGATCAGGCCGTCCGGGTCGCCGCCGACCCGCGCTGGGGCGTGACCATGGACGCCGCCCTGGTCGCCGAGGGGGCCAAGCAGTTCCCGACCGTGCCGGTGCTCCGCTGACATGACGGAGGAAGACGAGTTCGCCGAGTTCGCCAACGCGCATGCCGACCGCCTGCGGAACACCGCGTTCATGCTCTGTCATGACTGGCACCTCGCCCAGGACCTCACCCAGACGGCGCTGACCAAGCTGTTCCTGAGCTGGCGCCGGGCGACCCAGGCGGACAACCTTCTCGCGTACGCCCAGAAGATCCTGCTTCGCTCTTATCTGGATCACCGCCGTCGCCGGTCCTCGACCGAGTCGACGCCGGGGGTGCTGCACGAGCCCGCCTACCGGGAGAGTCCGGAGCTGCGGCTGACGATGCTGGACGCGCTGGCCGGCCTGCCGGCCCGGGACCGGGCGATCGTGATCCTGCGGTACTTCGAGGACTACAGCGTCGAGCAGGTCGCCGACGTGCTGGAGATCCCGGTCAGCGTGGTGAAGAGCCAGACCCGGCGCTCGCTCGGGAAGCTGCGGGAGCTGCTGGCCGCCGACCAGCTGGCACTGTTCGCGTAACGACCGGCTACCCTGGCGGGCATGACAGTTCGGCCCATTCGGATCTTCGGCGACCCGGTGCTGCGCACCGAGGCCGACCCGGTCACCGCCTTCGACGCGGAGCTGCGGCAGCTGGTCGCCGACCTGGAGGACACCGTCCGGCTGCCGGGGCGGGCCGGCGTCGCCGCGCCGCAGATCGGGGTCGGCCTGCGGGTGTTCTCGTACAACGTGGGTGGGCAGGTCGGTCATCTGGTCAATCCGGTGCTGTCCGGCTTCGCGGGCGAGCAGACCGACGACGAGGCGTGCCTGTCGCTGCCCGGCCTCGGCTATCCGACCACCCGGGCGATGTCGGTGACCGCGCGCGGCTTCGACCAGTACGGCGAGCCGCTGGTGATCGAGGGCACCGGGTTTCTCGCCCGGGCGCTGCAGCACGAGACCGACCACCTGGCCGGGACGCTCTACATCGACACGCTCAAGGGCGACGCGCGCCGGCAGGCACTGCGCGAGCTGCGCCGGGTGAGTCCGTCGCCACGGCGATGATCCCCAGCTGATCCGCGAGGGCGCGGGCGCCGGCGTCGGTCACCTTGACCGCGCGGCCGCTGCCGATCCGGACGATCCAGCCGGCGTCGAAGGCGTGCCTGCAGAGGGCGGCGCCGACCTGCCCGGCGAGATGCGAGCGGCGCTCGGTCCAGTCCAGGCACTCCCTGACGACCGGGCGCTTGCCCGATTTGTCCAGCCCGATGCCCAGCGACGTCAGCCAGGCATTTCCTCTGGAGGTCACGACCAGCCCATTCGTACGGCTGACCAGGCCACTGTTGAACAGGGCGTCGGCGATCGAAACCCCGATATGGCCGGCTAAGTGGTCGTAACAGGTCCGCGCGTGGGCGAGGTTCCTGCGCCGGTGCGCGGCCGACAGCGAGACGACCGGCGCGGGCGGGACCGGCGGGCCGGCGGTGGCGACCGTCTCGATCAGGGTGGCGGTTTCGGCGGAGGCCAGCTGCAGGTAGCGGTGCCGGCCCTGTTTGCGCTGGATCAGCAGGCCGCCGGCGACGAGGCGGTCGGCGTGCTCGCTGGCGGTCGATACGGCGACCCCGGCGTGGCGGGCCAGTTCGCCGACGGTCCAGGCCCGGCCGTCCAGCAGGGCCAGGCAGAACGAGGCCCGGGTGCGGTCGGCGAGCAGGGCCGCCCACCCGGCGAGGGACTCGGCGTTGTCGTCCATGCCCCGATCATGTCCCGGCGACGGTTCGGCGCCCACCGAAGTCGGCGGCACCGGCTTTCGGGGCGGTGGGCCGCGTTGCAGAATCGGATCGTCAAAGCATCGTCGTCAATGCGTCGTCGTCAAAAGCGTTGTCGTCAAAGCATCGGAGGAGGTCGATCATGCATCGCGTCACCCGTCGCTTCGCCGTGGTGGTGGCTGTCGTGCTCCTGGTCCTGGGCACCGCGGTCGGCGCATCCGCCGCCACCGTCCTGCATTTCGGCTATCACCAGGTCCGCGCCGGTCTGCCCACCGGCATCAAGCACTTCAAGCTCACCAGTACGGACATCCGGGCCGGCCGGCCGATCCCCGCGCGGTTCTGGGGCTGCACGGCCGCCGGCATCTCACCGCAGCTCAGCTGGTCGGGGGCGCCGGCCGGCACGCGGAGCTTCGCCGTCCAGCTGTTCGACCGGGACGCGCCGACCGGCAGCGGCTTCTGGCACTGGGTCGCCTGGGACCTGCCCGCCACCACGACGTCGGTGGCGACCGGGGCGTTGTTGCCGGCGCCGGCGGTCAGCGGGACGAACGACGGCGAGACGTCCGGGTACACCGGACCGTGCCCGCCGGCGGGGGACGTCACGCATCACTACACGTTCACGGTGGTCGCGCTCTCGGTGCCCAGCCTGGGGTTGCCGGCGAGCACGCACGGCGCGGTCGCGGGCTTCGTGATCGGGCACAACGCGCTCGGCTCGGCGTCGTTCGAGGCGACGGCGCGCCAGTGATCCGGCGTCAGGTGATCAGGAACTCGGGTGGGGCGTGGCGCAGGAACTCGTGGTGGGAGATGTCCCAGCCGTACGCGCCGGTCCGGGCGAAGGCCAGGATGTCCCCGGCGCGCAGCCGGTCCACGTGCTGGCCGCGGGTGAGGACGTCCCGGGGGGTGCAGAGCTCGCCGACCGCGTCGACCTCGGTGTCGGTCACCTCCGGGCGGGGATAGGGGTGTGGCCAGTCGTCGACCGGGATGATCGTGAAGGGGTGGCTGTAGCCCCAGGCGGCGGGGAGGCGGAAGTGGTGGGTGCCGCCCCGCAGGACGGCGAAGGTGCGGCCGTGGGTGGTCTTGAGGTCGAGGACCGTGGCGGCGTAGACGCCCGCGTCGGCGGCCAGATACCGGCCCGGCTCGAAGATCAGCTCGACGCCTTCCGGCGGCCCTATCTCCGACAAATCGGATAAGTCCATTTCGGCGGCGCTCAGGTAGTCGATGCCGAACCCGCCGCCCACGTTGACGACGCGCAGGTCGATGCCCGATTTGTCGGCCGTGGCGGCCGACCAGGCGAGCGCCTCCCGGACAAATGCCGCATGGGCCGCCCCGTCCAGGTTGTTGGAGACGGCGTGCAGGTGGAAGCCGATCACCTCGACGCCGGGGACCCGCAGGGCGTCGCCGAGCTGCGCCTCCTCGATGCCGAACGGGGTCGGCGTGCCGGTCATCGCGTGGCTGCCCGGGAGGCCGCCGCCGGGGCGGTTGACCCGCAGGCAGACCGTCGGCGGGGCGGCGGCGCGCGTGATCTCGGCGAGGCGGCGCAGCTCGTGCACGCTCTCCACGTTGATCAGGGCGCCGGCCTCGACCGCCGCCGCCAGCTCGGCGTCCGTCTTGCCGGGGCCGCCGAAGACGATCCGGTTCGCGCCGGCCGCCACCGCGAGGGCCAGTTCGCCGCCGGAGGCCACCTCGAGGCCGTCGCAGACCTCGGCGAGGGCCCGGACGACGGCGGGATGACCGTTCGCCTTCACCGCGTACAGCAAGGTGGCCCGGGGCGGCAGTCCTCGCCGGACCATGGCGGCCCGCGCGCGCAGAGCCGCGGTGTCGTAGACGTAGGCGCACACCGGCGCGGGCCGGGAGCGGAGCAGGTCAGCGTGCATGGAGCGGGTTCCGTACCGGGATGTAGAGGTCACCCTCGCCGGCGATCCGCATCCGGACCAGCGCCTTGTGCGGCACCAGCGGCGCGGTGAACGCGGCGTGGTCGTCGCCGGAGCAGCATTCGTCGAGGACCTCCCGGACGATCCGCCACGCCCGGTCCTCGTCGATGTCCAGGCGCAGGATGATCTCGCCGAGGTGCGCCTGGAACAGCGTGTACCCGATCTTCGCCCGGAAGATCTCCAGGTCGTCGGTGCCGACCACCGAGCCCGGCCACAGCGCGATGTCGTGCCCGGCCGCGCGCAGCCGGGGCGGATGCAGCCGGAGCCCGGCGAAGTCGCGCAGCGCCACCCGGTGCGGCCATCCGTCGACGAAGGTGGGCAGGCAGTTCTGCAGGTGCGCCTCGAGCGCCACGCCCTGGGCGGTGAGCCGCATCAAGGGCGGGAGAAGCATTTCCGCGTACGCCCGGAGCCAGGCACCCGGATCGCCGGTGACCAGGTCGTCCAGCAGGAACGGCAGCGCCCCACCCGGGATGACCCGCTCGGCACCGTGCAGGCGGGCGCCCAGCCCGTCGCGGCGGATCGCCGAGAGGTCGCGCCCGGAACCGACCGGGACGGCGGCGCCCGCGGTCTCGGCCATCAGCATGACCCGGTCGTCCTCCACCAGGCGGTGCAGCAGCTTGGAGACGGCCGGGCCGTTGCGGGTGCTGGCGATGCTGATGCTGCGCCGGGTCGAGGTGACCTGGATGTCGAGCGAGACCTTGAGGTACTCGCCGAGGCTCGGCACCCAGAGCGTGCGCAGCGCGGCGGTCGGGACGGCTTCCAGCTCGTCGTCGAGGATCTCGATGGTGCCGTCGCGCAGGAGATCGCCGTAGCGCGCGGGCAGCACCATGTCCCGCTGCCAGGGATGGACCGGCTGCAGGCCGTCCTCGGCGAAGACGTTGTCGCCGATCAGCAGATCTGGCCTTATCCGGACGAAACCGATCCGCGTCGTCGGCGTTTCGAGGTCGTAGGCGAGCACGTCGCCGGTGTCCCAGCCGAGCCGGGTGCGCCCGCACGGGTGCAGGTTGTGCCCGGCCACCGCGAGGCGTTCGAGGCCGATCGCCTGCCAGTCCGGGTCGTCGCCGACCGGCGCCGGCGGCCGGGCCATCGCGATCGCCAGGTTGATCACCGCGTTGCGCAGCTCGGCCGCGAACCCGGGTGCGTCGATCCCGTCGATCAGCTCGACCGGGTCGCCGACGCCGGCGGCCGGATACTCGACACGGTCGAAGCCGTGCGCCTGGCCGGGCCCCATGTCGCGGATGCCCTCGCGGGTGAGCGCCCCGCGCAATCGGCGCCCGACCGTGTCCGCGGCCTCCGGCAGCGCCGCGAGGAAGCCGTCGATCAGCTCCGGCGCGTGCACGGCGAGGGCCGCCTCGGTGTGGGCGAGGCGTTCCGGGGAGAGACTGCGAGTCATGCGTGTGCCGCCAGGGGGTTGTCCAGATAGGCCCAGATGTCGTCGAGCGGGTCGGCGGCCAGGCGCATCGCCGTGGTCGCCTTGACCGGCAGCGGCTGGCGCAGCAGGTGCGGCACGTCCCGGGTGCCGGTCTCGCGCAGGGCCGCGGCGATGATGCCCCACAGCCCGTGCGGGTCGGCCCCGCGCCGGCTCAGCGCCGCGACCAGCTCGGCGGCGACGGTGCCGAACGCGGCGGCCGCGAGCTTGCTGCGCAGCACCTGCGGGTCGTCGCTGGGCAGGTCCCCGCGCAGCGGCGGCGCCTCGAACCCGTGGTCGCGCAGCCGCCGCCCGCTGACCCGCACGCCGCCGAGATCCCGGTACAGCATCCGGACCGGCCGCCCGCCGCGCAGCACGACCAGGGTGTTCTGCCCGTGCGCCTCCAGCGCGAGGCCACGATCGAGCACCCGGACAAGGGGAGCGAACAACAACCGACCGAACAAACCCATCATCTCGTACGGGTCGGGCACCGTCGCCACCAGCGCGGGCTCCGCCCCGAACAACGCCACCGGCACGCACACCTCTTCGGCCTCGAGGCGCGGCGCCTCCCGGACGAGATAGGCCAGGTGCCGCTGCGGCACGCCGTCGACCAGCACCGCGCCGGCGGCGGTCTCGGCGAGCACGTCGATCGGCAGGTCCCGCAGGACGGTCCGCAGCAGCCGCGACAGCACCGGCCCGTTCTCGACCGCGGCCGGCGAGACGGTCCGCACGGCGGAGGTCATCTGCACGTCGACCGCGGTCTTGATGTGGACGCCGCCCCCCGCCATGGCGACCGTCCGCAGCGACATCAGCGGCCGGGCCGGCCCGGTCTCGCCGGCGTCCGCCAGCCACGGACAGGCGTCCCGGATCCGTTCGGCCTGCCAGGGATGCGCCAGCAGGACCGGCTCGGCGGTGCCGTGCCAGCGCTCCGCCGGCACCCGCAGGCGGCGCAGCCGGATCGTGGGGGAGTGCTCGGGCGCGTAGGCGAGCACGTCCGCGACGCTCATCCCGCCCCGGGTGCGGCAGCAGGGGTGCAGCGGATGGCCGTCGACGATGGACTGCTCGGCCAGCGCGAGCCCGTCCGGCCCCTCGAACCGCAGCCAGCCGCCCGGTCCCGCCGATCCACTCGCCGCCCCATCGGCCGCCCCGGCCGCCCCGCTCGCCGCCGCCCCGCTCGCCGCCGCCCGGCCGGCCGCCGCCCGGCCCAGCGCCAGGTTGGCGACGCTGTTGTCGATCTCGGCGGCCAGGTCGCTGCCGGGCCAGAGCACCCGCACGAGCGTCCCCGGATCGGTGATGAACGCCCCCGGCGACAGCTCCTCCACCCAGGCGTCGCTGTCCAGCCAGGCCGGCGTCGCGCCCGGACTCGGGCGGTCCCAGCCCCAGTCCGGCTCGAACCCGCCGCCCGGGCCCCAGCCCTGCCCGTCGCGCGGCCCGATCTCGGCCCGGACCGTGGCCTCCAGGCCCGCCTCGGCCGGCGCGAAGGTCACCGCGGCCGACCGCGGGAACCGCACCGTCACACCGGGGAAGGACACCTCGCCGGCGCGGCGCTTGCTCAGCCCCGGCAGCGGCTCCCGGTCCAGCGCTCCCAGCAGCCGCCCGAGCACCGCCGCCCGCGCTCCGGGCAACTCGGCGTCGTAACGTTCGACCAGGTCGGGTCGCAGCGTCGCCAGATCCTCCCGGGTCTGCGCCGGATCGGCGGTGCGCCGGATCGGCGGGGAGTCGGACGTCGGTCGCGGCACGCCGCCCATTGTGCGCTCCTCTTTCCGTGGTTACCGCCTCGCCCGGCCCCGCACGTGAGCGACGACGCAGTAACCGAACCAACATCCTAGGATGCTCTACGGGGTGTGCGCCGCGTCATCGGCGGACGCCCACCCCAAACCAAAAAGGAATCAACGACCCAGCCTGACGAAGCGCCATCGTGCTTGCGGCTGACATTGTTTTCGCCGGTCGGGGCTTGTGGCCGGCCGCGGACGGTGCCGATCGAGCCGGAGCCCGGTCAAGGGGCAGGCTTGGCCGTCGCGCGAACAACCGCGCCCCACGATGCGGACGGCCGTCCCAGCGACCCAGGCCGGCCGCGCCCTGCCCGCCGGTTGTCCGTCCGCTCGCCTGCTGTCAGCCGCTCGCGGCCCGGCCACCCGGCCGACGTCGTCGCCGCGACGTCGCATTCCGTGCGGCGGGCGGTCGAGGGCCGTCGCCGGGGTGACGGGTCGGGGTGGGTGGGATTCGGTGGATCGCTCGTTTCATGGGCCCGAGATTAGGGCGGGGTTCACCGAGATCACATTGGACCGTGGTCTGATTTCCGGTCTCCTACCACGGTCCGATGCGCTCCCGGCCCGCCCGGGCCAAGATGCCGTCATGGCACTGACAACGGGGTTCACGGAACTGTTCGGCATCCGGCATCCGATCGCGCTCGCCCCCATGGGCGGCTCCGCCGGCGGGGCGCTGACCGCCGCGGTCTCGAATGGGGGAGGGCTCGGCCTGCTCGGCTCGGGCGACGGCGAGCGGCAGTGGCTCGACCGCGAGCTGGCGATCCTGACCGCCGGCACCCGGCTTCCGTGGGGAGTCGGATTCCTGACCTGGGCGGTCGAGCCGGGCGCCGTCGAGTATGTGCTCGAGCGTGGTGCCCGGGCGGTCATGTTCTCCTTCGGCGATCCGAGCCACCTGGTGAAGCCGGTGCGGCGGGCGGGAGTGTCGCTGATCCTGCAGGTGACCGACCTCGACGAGGCCCGTCGCGCGGTCGCCCTGGGCGCCGACGTCATCGTCGCCCAGGGCACCGAGGCCGGCGGCCACGGCGCACGGCATGGCCGGTCCACGCTGCCGTTCGTGCCGCTCGTGGCCGATCTGGCCGCGCCGGCCCCGGTGCTGGCCGCCGGCGGGATAGCCGACGGCCGGGGAGTGGCGGCGGCGCTGGCGCTGGGTGCCGACGGTGCCTTGCTGGGCAGTCGTTTCCAGGCCACCGCGGAGTCCCTGGCCGACCCGGCGGTCACGAGGGCGATCGTCGAGGGCCGCGGCGAGCAGACCGAGCGCAGCCGCGTCCTGGATGTCGCTCGCGGGTCCCACTGGCCGTCCCGGTACACCGCCCGCACCCTGGCCCACCCGCACCTGGAGCGGTGGCGCGGCCGGGAGGGCGAGCTGGCCGCCAGCGCCGAGGCCCGCGCCGACTACGACGCCGACGTCGCCCGCGGCGTGATCCCGCCGCTGCCGGTCTGGGCCGGCGAGGCGATCGACCTCATCACCGATCTGCCGCCCGCCGCCGGCCTGGTGGCCGTGCTGGCGGCCCAGGCCGAGGCGGCGTTGGCCCGTGCCGGACGGCGCTGAGTCCGATGACCGTACAGCAGCGTCCTAGGATGCCCTACAGGTGGTGCGCCAACTCACCGGCGCACCACAAAGTCAAAAGCCAAAACAAAAAGGAATCAACGACATCCCTACTTGGTCCGGGCCGGCCGGCATGGGTTCGCGTGGGCGTGTGCTGGGGCGGGTTCGACTGGAGATGGCGGCCACGGCGGAATTCGGTTGCGGGCGGCCGATGGGCCGGGGCAGGGTTGAGGCCGCAACCGACGATGCGCAGTCGACGTAGCCGGGGAGCACGAGGCGGGCGCGAGCTGTGGCCCGATGGGCGCCGCCGGGCGGCTCACGACGGGAGGTCGGGCCGGGCAGCGGCCGCCGGCACCACGATTGGTGGCGGCGGAGCATGGGCCGCGCGGCACGGTCCGCCGCGGCGCCGTCCGCATCTGCTTGACCGGCGGGCGGGTGGCTGGTGCGGTGGCGCGGTTGCCTGGCCGGCGGTGTGGCCGGTTCGGGGGTGTGTTCGGCCGAGGGCCGGGCGTGGTGTGCGACAGCGAGGAGCGGCTTCTCCATGTGATAGCGAGTCCGGCTTCTGTTTGCGCCTGGGCGTGTGCTCCGGGCGTACCCCTGTCGGTTGTCGCTCTGGGAGAATCTCTGTGCTGAAGGTTGTTTCGCTCACCGCGGCCCACGACGGTGATCTGCTCTTTTCCGGTCTTGACCTGGTCGTCGGGGACGGCGACCGGATCGGGGTGGTGGGTCCGAACGGGGCCGGTAAGACGACTCTTCTGCGGCTGTTGGCGGGTGAGTTGCGGCCCGCGGAGGGTTCCGTGACGGTCGGGCCGGGCACGCGGGTCGGGTATGTGCCGCAGCAGATGCCGGAGCCGGATGGGACCGTGGCCGAGTTCCTGCGCGGCGGGCTGGGTGAGCTCGCGGCGGTGACCACGCGGCTGCGCCTGCTGGAGCGGCGGCTGGCGGTGAGGGAGGACGTCCTCGACGAGTTCGGTGCGGTGCAGGAGAGGTGGACCGCGCTCGAGGGGTGGACGGCGGAGGCGCGGCTGGCGGAGATCCGGCAGCGGCTCGACATCGACCATCTGCCGGACGACTTGGCGTTGCGGGCGGTGAGCGGCGGTGAGCAGGCGCGGCTGCTGCTGGCGCGGGCGCTGCTGGATTCGCCGGATCTGCTGTTGCTGGACGAGCCGACCAATCATCTGGATGCCGAGGGTGCGGCGTGGCTGCAGGGCTGGTTGCGGGGGTTCGCCGGTGGGGTGCTGGTGGTGAGTCATGATCGGGCGTTCCTGGATGCCGTGGTGACGCGGGTCGTGGAGCTGGACGGGATTCATGACGAGCCGCAGGACTTTCCGGGCGGCGGGTATACGGCTTATCGGGCGGAGAAGCAGCGGCGGTGGGAGCGGTTGCTGCTGGATTTCGAGGCGCAGGAGAAGGACCGCCGGCGGTGGGAGGCGGATATCGAGCGGACGAAGCAGCAGGCGCGCGGGGTGGAGTCGGCCACGGGGCTGGGGGTGGCGGCGCCGCATCTGAAGCGGGTGGCGCGGTTGGTGGCGCGGAAGGCGAAGGTGCGGGAGCGGCGGTTGCGGCGGCAGATGGAGTCGGCGCGGTGGATCGCGCAGCCGCGGAGCCGGCCGCCGTTGACGCTGGGGTTTCCGGCCGATGAGGCGGAGGCGGGGGAGGTGGTGGTGAAGGTCCGTGATCTGACGGTGGTGTTCGGGGAGCGGGTGCTGCTGGCCGGGGTGGATCTGGATGTGCGGCGCGGTGACCGGATTTTGGTGACCGGGCGTAATGGGGCGGGGAAGACGACGTTGGTGCGGGCGCTGGCGGAGGCCGGGGGTGAGCAGGTGGCGGTGTTGCCGCAGAGCTCGGATGGGTTGCGGTCGGGAGCGACGGTGATGGAGTTCTTCCGGGCGCGGGTGCCGGTGTATGTGGAGGATGCGGAGCGGTTGCTGGCGGGGCACCAGTTCGGGCCGGATCAGTGGGAGGTGCGGACGCGGAGTCTGTCGGCGGGGGAGTTGCGGCGTCTTGTTCTTGCGGTGTTGGTGAACAGTCCGGCTCGGGTGCTGGTTCTGGATGAGCCGACGAATTTCTTGGATTTCGATGCGCTCGATGTGGTGGAGGAGGCGTTGCGGCGGTATCGGGGGACGCTGCTGACGGTGACGCACGATCGGTATTTCGCGGAGGCGGTCGGGCACACGCGGCGGTGGCACGTCGAGGCGGGCGCCGTGGCCGAGAGCTGACCGGCCCGGAAAGGAGCTGCGGCAGAAGGGCGGCGACAGAAAGGCGGCGACAGAGGGGCTGCGGCAGAAGCGCGGCGACAGGAGACGGAACGGGCGCGCCGGGCAGGCAGAGCAGGCGCCGACAGCACGCGCGGTGGCTGTGGTGGGTAGACCCGGCGGGTGGGCCGTAGTAGAGAGGGCCGGCGGGTGGCGCGGCGGGTGGTGGCTGTGGTGTGGGGGAGGGCTGCTGGCATGTCGCGGACAGTTCCGGTGGCTGGGAGCTGAGACGATGGGCGCCATGCAGGTGGTGCCGAGGCAGGGTGGCGGGGCGCTCGCCGGGTTCGGGGCGGCGGAGCAGGTCACCGAGGCGTGGCTGGCGAATCGGCGGTTGTCGGAGCACACGCGGGCGGCGTATCGGCGGGATGTGGCGGCGTGGCTGTCGTATTGCGCGGAGCGGTCGGTGGAGCCGTTGGGGGCGTCGTTTCTGGAGGTGAATGCGTACGCGCGGGGGTTGGAGGCGCAGAAGTTGGCACCGGCCACGGTGGCGCGTAAGTTGTCTGGTTTGTCGAGTTGGTACGACTTTCTGGTGAAGATCCGGGCGGTCGACGCGAATCCGGTGGGTGGTGCCGACCGGCCGTACGTGTCGCGGGATCATTCGGCGACGGTGGGGCTGGCGCCGGAGGAGGTGGATGCCCTGCTCGGGGCGGCGCGGGCGGCGGGTCCGCGGCATCGGGCGGTGGTGACGCTGCTGGCGGATCTGGGTCTGCGGGTCGGCGAGCTGGTGGGCCTGGACCTGACCGATCTCGGCTGGGAGCGTGGCCACCGTACGGTCCGATTTGTCGCGAAAGGTGGGCAGTCGCGGCGGCGGGTGCTGACCGTGGAGGCGGCCGCGGCCCTCGACGACTACCTGACCGTCCGCGGCACCGGGGACGGTCCGTTGTTCGTCACCTCGAGCGGGGCGCGGATCGACCGGCACGGCGTGTTCCGGCTGATCCGGCGGCTGGCGCGGGAGGCCGGCATCCCCGCCGCCGACCAACTGTCGCCGCATTCGCTGCGGCACGCCTTCGCGACCACCGCCCGCTCCGAGGGCGTGCCGCTGGAGGACGTACAGGATGCGATGGGCCATGCCGATCCGCGGACCACGCGCCGTTACGACCGGGACCGGCACAACCTTGATCGTGACCCGGCGTACACGATCGCGGCGGCTCGTGCCCGGCGCGCCGGTGGGTGACGGCTGCCCCTATGCTCAACCGCGGTCAGCGGTTCGGGACAAAGGCGGTCGGGTGTGAACATTGTTGAGGCGGTGCTGCTGGGTGCGGTGGAGGGGATCACCGAGTTCCTCCCGGTATCGAGCACCGGTCACCTCACCATCGTGGAGAAGGTGCTCGGGTTCGACATCGAGGCGCCCGACATCACCGCGTTCACCGCGATCATCCAGTCCGGGGCCGTGTTCGCGACCGTGATCTTCCTGCGGAAGGATCTGTTGCGCATCGTCGCGGCCTGGTTCAAGGGTTTGTTGAGCGCGGATGCCCGCAAGGAGCCGGACTGGCGCTTCGCGTGGGCGGTGATTCTCGGGTCGATCCCGATCGGCATCGTGGGCCTGGTGTTCCAGGACGCGATCGAGACGACCCTGCGCAGCCTGTGGGTGGTGGCCGGCGCGTTGATCGTCTGGTCCGGGGCGATGGCGTTCGCCGATCACGCGGCGACGCAGGTGCGGCACGAGGACGACACGACGTGGAAGGACACGCTGATCATCGGCGTGGTGCAGTGCCTGTCGCTGATCCCGGGTGTGTCCCGGTCGGGCGCGACCATGTCGGCGGGTCTGCTGCGGGATTTCGACCGGGTGACGGTCACCAAGTTGTCGTTCTTCCTGTCGATCCCGGCGCTGCTGGGGGCGACCGTGCTGCAGGTGCACGACGAGGCGGGCAACATCGCCAGCGGCGTCGGCTGGGTGAACACGCTGACCGCGACGGTCGTGAGTTTCGTGGTCGGCTTCGCGGCGGTGGCGTGGCTGCTCAAGTACGTCGCCAAGCACTCGTACAGCATCTTCATCTTCTACCGGGTGGTGCTGGGCGCGCTGCTGATGGTGCTGCTGGCGACGGACACGATCGCCGCGAGGTGAGCGCGAGGTGAGCGCGAGGTGAGCGCGAGGTGAGCGCGAGGTGAGCGCGAGGTGAGCGCGCCGGGCCCGGCCGGGCTGGTCGAGCGCTCGCCGATCACGGTCAACTTCCATCCCGACCGGCTGGTCCGTGACGGGTTGACGGTGGTGGAGTGCCTGGCGGCCGAGGGTGTCTACCGGTCGCAGTTCGAGACCGGGATCTCCAACGGCGGGCTGGGCGGGCCGCGCGCCGGCTGGGAGGAGCGGATGTTCCCGGGCATGTACACCGGCCCACTCGGCCGGCCGGTCTACGGCGGACTGAATCTGGCCGGCTATCCGGACGGTGCGTCGCCCCGGTTCGGCAGTTGCCACCTGATCCTGCGGCCCGGGGTCGCCGGGCGGGCCACGTTCAGTCTCGGCGACAGCGTCCTGTTACCGACCGTGGTGGGGACCGCCGACGCGTTCGGTGCGATCTGGGCCGCGCTGCGAACGGAAGTCGCCGACACGGGCAGCGCCCTCAATCTTCCGGCCGACTCGCCCGATTCGTGGGCCGCAAGCCTCGCCGTCAAGCGATCGACCGCCGGCCGCGCCCTGGACAACTACGTCGAAGCCCAGATCCACGGCGGCCTCACCCTGAGCGAGGACGTCGCGGCCGTCGTCGCCGACCCGTCCTTCCGCGGTACGCCGTACGAGGCCCACCTGGCAGCCCTGTCCGAAACCCTGCTCTGGTCGCCCGGCTTCACGCTGACCCCGGCCGAGTTCCCCGCCGCCCTGCGCGGCCCCGAGATCCCGCCGCTGGCGGAGGCGATCGCCGGCCGCTACGCCGTCACCACCCTGGACGCGGAGATCATCGGCCGGGCGGCCCGCGAGCCCGGCGCCCCGCTCCAGCTGATCAAGTACCTGTGGCACATCCTCGTCCTGCTCGGCCGCCCCGCATGCTGACCGACCGCCTGCTGCTGAGCCGCCCCGGGGAGGGCGACGTCGACGCGATCCTGCGCATCCACAGCGACCGGCTGGCCTGCGAGCACAATCCGTCCGACATGATCACCGTACGGGCGGAGGCGGCCGACCGCTGCCGCGCGTGGCGGGCCCACTGGGAGCGGCGCGGCTTCGGTTACTGGGTGGTCCGCCGCCGGGACTCGTCCCGGGTGATCGGCTTCTGCGGCCTGCAGGTGATGCGCCTGCACGAGGCCCCGGCCCTCAACCTGTTCTACCGTTTCGACCCGGCGGTCTGGGGTCAGGGCCTGGCCGGCGAGGCGGTCGCCGCCGTGGTGGCCGCGGCGCCGCCCGAGCCGCCGGTGATCGCCCGGATCCGCCCGGCCAACATCGCGTCCGCCCGGGTCGCGCTGCGGGCCGGCCTGCGCCGCGCCGAACACCTGGACACCCTCGGCGAGGACGGCCCCGACTGGGTCTTCACGTCGGCCGCGCTCTGAGCGTCGCCGGCGCTCTGAGCGTCGCCGGCGCTCTGAGCGACTGGACCCTCGCCCGCGCCGTAGCCCTGACCAACAAGCCCGCCGAGCAGACGCGGTTCCTGGCCAAGCACGGCGGCCCGGCATGGCGCGGCTGAGCTGCGCGTTCAACTCTGTCGACCAGGCCAACGATCGATGTCGGCCAGTCTGAGGGCCGGCGGCCGTTTGCGCGCTACGCTCGGGAGCCATGGCGTGGCGCCGCATCCAGATGAGCCGCCAGCATCCGTGGCGGGCCGAGCACCCCGACGCGATCCGGGTCGACCGGTCCACCCGCTGGGGCAACCCGTTCTCCATCGAGGACGAGGGCGGCCGCCCGGCAGCCGTTGCCAAGTACCGCGCGGCCCTGGACGCCGGGACGCTACCCGGCATCGGCAAACACGAGCCGGTCACCGTCGACGACATCCGCGCCGGCCTGGCCGGGCACGATCTGGCCTGCTGGTGCCCCCTCGACGGCCCGTGTCACGCCGACCACCTGCTGAAGATCGCCAACGCCTAGAGGGCGTACGGGTCGGTCAGCCCCGGATGCGGCGGCTCACCCGCCGCCGCGAACCAGCCGTCCGGCGAGCCGAGCCGCAGCCGCGACCACCCGTCCAGCTCCGGCAGCGCCGCCCGCTCGAACCAGCCCACCTCCAGCGACTCGTCCCCGTCGGCCCGCGCCGCCCCGCCGACCGGCCGGCAGTGGAACCACACGTGCAGGTAGTTGCACTCGTCGCCGTTGGGGTAGCGCGCCGGGTGCGTCGCCACCCCGCCGAGCCGCTGAACCGCGACCCGGATGCCGGTCTCCTCGAAGACCTCCCGCACCACCGCGTCGGCGGGCTGCTCCCCGGGGTCGATCATCCCGGCCGGCAGCGACCACCGCCCGTTGTCGCCGCGCCGCACCAGCAGCACCCGGCCGGCCGCGTCCCGCACGACCGCGCTCGCGCCGGGCAGCAGGAGCAGGTCGTGCCCGATGTGCTCGCGCAGCCGGGTCACATAGGGGGAGGCGGGCATCCGGTCATCCATCCGTCGTCGGGCGCGGTCCAGCGCCGCGCGTCCATTCTGCCGAGGAGTTCGCCGCCGGCCGTAAGGACTTCTACCCCGGCAACCCCAGGGCGGCCCGGACCAGGGCGAGGGCGGTCTCCGGCGGGACCCCGAGCGCGCGGGTCGTCGCGGCGTAGGAGTCGGCCGCCTGCTGGGCCTGCACCGAGGTGCCGGCCGCCCGGGAGGTGATCACCGTGCCGAGCCGGCCGCGGGTCTCGACCAGGCCGGCCGCCTCCAGCTCGCGGTAGGCGCGGGCCACGGTGTTGACCGCCAGCTTCAGGTCAAGAGCCAGCGTGCGTACGGGCGGAAGCTTGTATCCCGCCGGAAGCGTGCCGTCGGCGGCCAGCGCGATGATGCGCAGCCGCACCTGCTCGAAGGGCGGGACCGGCGAGTCCGGGTCGAGGCGGATGTCCATCACAGCAGTCTGGGCGGGGTGTTGCCGGCCGCGGTGATGGCGCGCCGGATCGGGACCAACGCCAGCAGGACGCCGCCGACCAGGAAGAACAGCACCAGCGAGACGATGCCGAGCCGGTAGCTGTTGGTGAGCTGGAAGACCAGGCCGAACAGCAGCGGGCCGAGCCAGCTGGTGCCGCGGTCGCTGATCTCGTAGAAGCCGTAGTACTCGCCCTCCCGGCCGGCCGGGATCAGCTGGGAGAACAGGCTGCGGCTCAGCGCCTGGCTGCCGCCCAGGACCAGGCCGATCGCGACGCCGAGCAGCATGAACGGCAGCGGCTCGCCCTCCGGCAGCCAGTAGGCGGCGACCACCACGGCCAGCCAGAGCACGAGGCTGAACAGGATGGTCTTGCGGGCGCCGATCCTGGCGGCCAGGTAGCCGAGCAGCAGGGCGCCGCCGAACGCCAGGAACTGCACCAGCAGGATCGTGACGATCAGCGTGGACTGGCCGAGTTTCAGCTCCTCGGTGCCGTACTGGCTGGCCAGCGCGATCACGGTCTGGATGCCGTCGTTGTAGATCAGGTAGGCGCCGAGGAAGAACAGCGTCAGCGGGTACGCGCGGATGCCCTTGATGGTGTGCCCGAGCTGCCGGAACCCGTCGAGCAGCAGGTTGCCGCGGTGCGTGGACGACTGGGTGCCCGGGTGGTTGCGCAGCCATTTGAGCGGGACCAGGGTGAACACGGCCCACCACACGCCGGCCGACACGATGCTCCAGCGGGCGATGTCCAGGGTGCGCTGGTCGTTGCCCTCGATCTTCAGCAGGGACACGGCGACCAGGTTGACGGCGAGCAGCAGGCCGCCGCCGAGGTAGCCGATGGCCCAGCCGCGGCTGGAGACCTTGTCGCGCTCGTCGGGGGCGGCCAGCTGCGGCAGGAACGAGTTGTAGACGACGATCGACGCGCTGTAGAAGATGTTCGCGATCAGGAACAGGGCACCGCCGAGCAGGTATCGCCCGCCGGTCACGAACACGAACCCGATGGTGGCCGCGGCGGCGACGAAGGCGGTCACGGCCAGCAGCAGTTTCTTGCGGGGCGTGCGGTCGGCCACGGCCCCCATCACCGGCAGCACCAGGACCGACAGGAAGACCGAGAGCGAGACGACGTACGGGTAGAAGGAGCCCGGCGGCACGGAGATCCCGAGCGGGTGCACGCGGCCGGCGCAGTCGTCCACGTCGGTCGCCAGCTGGCACCCGGCGGCGACCTTGGTGATGCTGGTCAGGAACGGTCCCAGGAAGACGGTCAGGCCGGTGGTCTGGAAGCCCGAGTTCGCCCAGTCGTAGAAGTACCAGCCGGTGCGTTCCCGGCGGCCGGCGGCGGGGACGTCGGTGGGGGTGCCGGTGGCTGCGGCCATCGTGGCGGCTCCTGGTCGTCGGTCGATGCGCGGACACTATGCCATTCGCGACCGGCCGCCGGGGAGGTGGCGCGCGGGGTCAGTTTTCCTGCCACCACTTGGCGAGGGCGGCGGTGGCCGGGTCGTCGGAGCCGGCCAGGGCGGCCCACGGGTCCTCGCCGGGGGGCAGGTCGGTGGCGGCGTACTCGGCCAGCTCGGCCGGGTGGACCGGGTCGGTGGTGTCGAGGGCGGCGTGGATGTCGGCGACGCCCAGGCTGCCGGTGTCGATCCAGGGGAAGCCGTCGACCGGTTCGGGCAGGTCACCGACGTCGACCGACGGCGGGAACGGCGCCTCCTCCGGCGAATCCGGAATGTCGGAGAAATCGGTATGCGTGGCGGGCGGCTCCGCCGGCGCGTCGTCGGGCACGGCCTCGTGCGCGATCTCGTGCGCCGCTGCCTCGTGCGGGACCGAGCCGACATCGTGGGAGATGTCGTAGTCGTGCCCGTCCTCCCAGGTCAGGTGGTCGTCCGGCGGGGAGTGGTCGTCGAAGGGCGGCAGCTGCTCGTGACCGTCGAAGTCGTGGTGGTCGAACCCGAAATCGTGGTGGTCGGTCATCGGTACTCCTCGTCGTGGGGTACGGGCGTGAGAGCGCGCGCCCGGATCAGCACGTCATCCACCTGCTTGAGCCGTTGCCGGGCCAGCTCCAGCTCGCCCTGGGCGTGGGCGCGCAGCCTGGCCCGCCCGGCGGCGTCCTCGGCCGCCGCCGCGTCGATCTCCGCGATGTGCGCGTCGAGGTCGCGCAGCCGGCGCTCGACCGCGTCGTCGACGGCCACCGACAGCGCGTACTGCAGGTCGGTGAACCGGTTGACGATCTCGTCGGCGAGCGCGGCCCGGGCCTCGCCGAGCACGTCGCGCAGCCAGATGCGGGCCTGCTGCCGGTCGGTCTGCACCCGCCGCCGCCACAGTACGTAGCCGCCGGCGGCCAGGCCCAGGCCGATCCCGGCCACCGGGATGAGCAGCCCGCCGGCGGCGAACACCGAGGCGCCCAGGATCGCGCCGCGCCCGGCCATGAACGCTATCCCGCCGGCCGAGAGCGCGATCAGCGCGTTCTCGCCGGAGCCGTCGCGCGGCGCGGCCGCCGACAGCGCGTGCCGCAGCGTCGCGTTGAGCCGGCCCAGCATGCCGGCGCGTTCCTGCTCGTCGAACACCTCGGCCAGGACCTTCTCGGCGACCTGCTGGAAGGTCGCCTCCAGCTCGCCGGACAGGGTGGCGGCCAGGGCCTGCAGCGCGGTGTCGACCGCCTCCGGCAGCCCGGTCAGCGCCTCGCCGCGGCCGGTGTCGATCCGCTCGGAGAACTCCTGCTGCAGCATCGCGATCCTGGTGCGCAGGTGGCCGGTGGTCTCGACCCGGGCGCGCTGGGTCTCGGTGCTCAGCAGCAGCGTCCACTGCCGGGCCTCGGTGCGCTTGCGGGCGGCCACGGCGGCCCGGTCGGCGCGGACCTGCGCGCTGCGGGCCGGGTCGGCCTCGGCCGCCCGCACCCGGGCGGTCGCCGCCTCGGCCAGCCGGTCCAGGTCGGCGCGGGCGGCGCGCAGCACGTTGGCCAGTTGCAGCTGGTGGCCGCGGCCGGCCAGGTCGACCAGGGCGTGCTGCAGGTCGGCGATCTTCGAGGCGTCGACCAGGGCGGCCTGCTCGCCGGCCGGGGCCGCCAGGGCCAGCTCGGCCAGGGTGGCGGAGACCGGGAACCAGGGCGCCTGGCCGAAGCGGGGCGCGTGCGCCTGCAGCAGGTTGCGGTTGTCGTCGGCGATCCGCCGCCACCCCGGGTACGCGTCGATCTTGGTGAGCGCGAAGACGACCGCGTCGACCCGCTCGCCGGCGGCGACCAGGAAGTCGAGCTCCGGCCGGGACAGCGGGGCGGACGCGTCGGCCACGAACAGCAGCGCGGTCGCCTTCTCGACCGCCGCCAGGGCCACGGTGGCGTGGGCCGGGTCGAGGCCGCCGACGCCGGGCGTGTCGAGCAGGCTCAGGTACTGCAGCAGCGGCGCCGGGTGGCTGACCTCGATCCGGCGGGCCTTCTGCTCGCCGGTGGCCCAGCGGCGCAGGCCGTCGACCTCGATCGGCTCGGCGGCGCCGGGCAGCCAGGCCCGGGCGGCCGGCTCGCCGGGCACGAACTGCAGGTAGGTGGCGGTGGCCACGGCGGCGTCGACCGGGGACAGGCCGGGCACCCCGAGCAGGGCGTTGACCAGGGAGCTCTTGCCGCGTTTGGTCTCCCCGACGATCACCACCGAGGGCCGGACCAGCTGCCGGCGGCGCAGGTCGGCCAGCTCCGCGCCGGCGTCCGGGTCGGCCTTCCTGACGTACGCGAGGGTGTCCCGCACGGTCGTGTCGAGAGCCCGGGCCAGATCGGCGCTCATCGGCGTACCTGCTGGGCCAGCAGATGAAAACCGCGGTGCGCGACCTGCGCGACCCGGGACTGGGCCGGGCCGGCGCCGGCGACCGCGTAGACCCGCCACCGGTTCGCGGCGGCCATCGCGGCGGCGGCCAGCTCCTCGGCGCCGGCCTGCGGCAGCCGCAGGATCCAGCGCGGGTCCTCGGAGGTCGCCAGCCGGGTCAGCTCGGCCTCCCAGCCGTCGGGCAGCGGCACCGCGCCGGTGGCGACCCGCTGGGCGGCGTCGAGCAGCCGCAGCCGGTGGTAGGCGGGGTTGCGCAGCAGCCGCTCGACCGCGTCGCGCAGCGCCTCCCGGTCGCGTTCGTCGCGGGCGTGCCCGGCCATCCGCTCGAGCCGGCCCAGCGCCCAGCCCGCCTTGATCGCGTCGGCGCGCCAGCGGAACGCCTGGTCGAGGGTGTGCCGCAGGCGCGGGAAGCCGGACGCCTCGCCGAGCCGGCGGACCAGCTCGCCGGTGCTCAGCCGCGGGTCGGCGGCCAGCTGGGCCAGGGCGAAACCGATCCCGTACAGGTCGAGCCGCCTCAGCAGCCGTTCCCGCTGCTCGGCACCGACCGGGCCGGGCCGGGAGCGGAACAGGTCGACCGAGGCCAGCATCAGCCGCAGCTCACCGACCGGCATGCCGGCCAACTCGCGCAGCGCCGCACGGTCGGCGTCGGTGAGCCGGCCGGCCTCGGCGGTCTCGGCCAGCAGGCCGACCACGGGCACCACATCCGAGACCGTACGCGCCAGCAGCCCCGCCTGCTGCTCGGCGAGCGGGCCGGCCACCGGCCACGGGTCACCGGCCCCGCCGACCAGGGTGTCGACCTTGCCGAACACGCCCAGCGCGTTGATCGGGCTGGACGCCAGCCGCGCCGAGGCGTCCCGGAACGCGTCCAGCGCCCGCCGGTCGTCGGCGCGGACGGCCTGGGTGAAGACGTAGACGACGGCCTCGGCCGCGGCGACCTCGGAGACCGAGTCGGCGTCGATGTCCGCGTCGAACGGCGCACCGGACACGCCGGCCGCCTCCTCGGCCCGCGCGGACACCGTGCCGTCGGTGGAGGCCAGCCCGGGGGTGTCGACCACGGTGAGATCGCGCAGCTTCTCGCTGGTCAGGGTGACGTCCACGTACGCGACCCGGCCGGCCGGCACGCCCAGGCGCTGCGGGATCATCCCGTCGTCGTCCAGCGGCAGGCTGTGCCGGCGGCCGTCGCGGACCACCACGTCGACCCGGTCGGCGGCGCCGTACCGGAACCGGGTGACCACCCGGGTGCATTCACCCACCGCCGTGGGCGCCACCCGCCGCCCGATCAGGGCGTTGACGAGTGTCGACTTTCCGGCTTTCAAACGGCCCGCGATCGCCACCCGTAACGGCTCGCCGAGCCGGTCGGAGATCTGTCTGAGCTGGCCACCGGCCTCGGGACCGGTCCGGCCGGCCATCTGGTCACACAGCGTCGCTACGCTGGCGCTGAGCGGGCCGCTCATGACGACTCGTCAGCCGTGCACACTATCGACGACAATGTGACCACGGCTGCCGCCACCGACCCTCCTGAGAAAAGGGGCGGGCCCGGCGCCCGCCGCACCACAGCCTACGGACCGGCGTGTGACACGGGATCCCGTGTTCGTGCCACGGACGCGCAAGGAGGAGCACACCGGTGGCGGACGCTCACGACCCGGTCGAGACCGCCGCCGCGCTGCTGCACCGCCCCGCCCTGGTCGTGCTGGCCGGCCCGCCCGGCTGCGGCCGCACCACCCTGCTGCGCCGCCTCACCGGCCTGGTCCCCGGCCCGGTGCACGCCGGCGGCGGTCTGGCCATGCTGCGCTCCACCCCGGCGCTGGCGCTGTCGCGGGCGGTCCGCGCCCGGCTGCCCGCGCACGACGTGCACCTGCTCGCCGAGGCGGTCCGCTCCCGGGTCCGCGGCGGCCTGCTGGTCCTCGACGACCTGCAGTACACCGACGCGGCCACCCTCGAAGCGCTGCCGCTGCTGGCCGCGCACTGCCGGGTGCTGGTCGCCGTGCGCACCCCGCACCGGCTCCCCGAGCCGGTCGCCGCCGCGCTGCGCGAGGCCGCGGCGGCGTGGCTGAGCGTGCCGCCGCTGTCCCGCCCGGCGGCCCTCGACCTGGCCCGGCGCACCGCGACCCAGCTGGACGCGGAGACCCTGGAGGCGGTGGCCGACCGGGCCGGTGGCAACCCCCTCGCGATCACCGCGCTGGCCCGGCAGGCGGCCGCGGGCCGAGCCGCGGGCGGGTCCGGCATCGACCAGGTGGCGTACGCGATCGCCACCGCCCTCGCCGACCTGCCCCGGCCCGCGCGGACCGCCCTGGCCGCGCTCGGGCTGCTCGGCCGGCCCGCGCCCGCCGCCCTGCTCGGCCCGGGAGCTCTTGATCTGAGGGACGCCGGGCTGATCACCGACGGGCCGGCCGGCGAGCTGGTGCCGGTGTCGACGTACGTGGCGGAGACCGCGGCCGGGCTGCTGGATGCGGCCGGCCGGGTCGAGCTGCACACCCGGCTGGCCGAACTGACCCCGCCCGCCGAGGCGGCCCGGCACCTGGCCGCGGCCGGCGACCCGGCCGGCGCGCACCGGCGGGCCCTGGCCGCCGCCGACCAGGCCACCGGGGGCGACCGGGCGGCGCTGCTGCTGTTCGCCTGCGACCTGGACATCCCGATCGACCCCCGGGTCCGGATCGCCGCGGCCGACGCGGCCCTCGCGGTCGGCCGGGCCGCCGCGGCGGCCCGGGTGCTGACCAGCGACACCCCGCTCGGCGTCGAGGCCGACGTGCTGCGCGGCGAGGCCCTGCTGCAGGCCGGCGCCCCGGCGGCGGCCCGGCAGGCGGTCCGCACGGTGCCCGACGCGGCGCCCGGCCCGGTCCTGGCCGCCCGCGACCGGGTGCTGCTGCTGACCGAGCTGGCCGCCGACCCGTCCGCCGCCCTCGACCTGGCCGGCAAGATCGCGGCCCGCTACCCGCACCCGCCGCCCGGCGTGGCCGCCGCCCTCGCCGCCGTGCACGCCCGGCACCGCACCCCCGGCTGGGACACCGACCTCGCCGCGGCCGCCGCCGGCGCCGGGGACCCCCTCGTGGCCCGCTGGAGCGCCTGGCTGCTGGTCGAGGAACTGGTCGCCGACGGCCGGCTGGCCGAAGCGGCCCGGGCGGCGCAGAGCGCGGCCCGCGAATGCGCCGACGAGCTGGCCTACGGGTGGCAGACCCGGTTCGCGGCCGTCGCCGACTGGGCGCTCGCCCTGCACGGCGCGCCTGCGTCCGAAGACCGCGCGGCCGACCACCGGCCCGGCGGCCGCGTGAACGCGCAACCCGGCGCCCAGCCGGGCGCCGGACCGGGTTCGGCCGCAGGATTCGGGGGAGTCCCTGGCGTACGGTCTGAGCGCGAAGCGCCCGATCGGCTCGCGCCGTCGCGGCAAGCGCAACCCGACGCCATCCTCGAACGCAGCGGGAATCTCGCGGACCGGGCCATTCCGGAGGAGGCGCGGGGTTATGCGACCGCGGCGGCCGCGCTGGTGGAAGCCGACACCGGGCTGCTCGGGGCGGCCCGCGCGCGGCTTGACGCGGGGCCGGCGCATCCGGCGGCCGCGTGGGTCGCGCAGGAGACGGCGTGGCTCGACGGGCAACCCGATCGGGCCACCCGCAACACCGAGGAGAACACCCACGGCCTGATCTCCGGGTTGCAGGCGATCACGGCCCGGTGGGCGGGATTCGACCTGGGGGAGCGGAACACCCCGCCGATTCCCCGGGACATCCCGGCTCCCGCCCGGCGGACGCTGACCGCCTGGGCGACCGGGACCGGGTTCGCGGCCGCGGCGGACGGGTGGCGGCCCGTCGCGTTGCGGGAGCAGATCCGCTGCCTGCTCGCCGCCGGGCTCACCGACGGTGACCCGGCCCGGGCGGTCGCGGCGCTGCTGGACGCCGAACGGCTCGCCGACGCGGCGGGCCTGACCGTGCTGGCCGGGCGCGCCCGCCGCGCCCTGCGCCGGCACAACGTGCACCGCGACGTGCGCAGCCCCCGCTCGGGCGACCAGCTCACCCGGCGGGAGACCGACGTGTTACGGCTGGTCGCCGCGGGGGAACCCACCCGGCGCATCGCCGGGCAGCTCGGCATCTCGGCCGAGACGGTCGACACCCACATCCGCGCCGGCATGCGCAAGCTCGGCGCCCGCACCAGAACGGAAGCCGCCGCCCTCGCCTTCGCCACCTTCCCCTCCGACATCCCCAAGGACGGCCGGTGACCAGACAGCCCGACGCGCCCCGCCATGTCGTCGCCACCCCCGCGGACGCCGACACCGTGCTGCGCCGCCTGATCCGCGACGGCTGGGTCGCCCGCGACGGTTTCGCCCTGCCCGACCCGGCCTGGGACGTCACCGGGCACCGGCTGGTGCTGCACGGGCGGATCACCGACGCGGAATCGCTGCAACTGGCGGTGCTGGCGGCGGCGCGGGGCGCGGGCATCGTGGCGATCTGCGACGCGGAGTCGCCGCTGGGCCGGGCGCTGATCGACGACCTGGCCCGGCTCGGCCCGGTACGGCAGGGCCCGGCGCCCGAGCCGAACGACCACGGCGCGGTCGCCGACCTGGTCCCCGAGCAGCGCGCCCTGCTGGACCGGCTGGCCGCCGGCGACACCATCGCGGCGGCCGCGGCCGCCGAGTTCCTGTCGCTGCGCACGGCGAACCGGCGGATCGCCGAGGCCCGGCAACTGTTCGGGGTGCGCACCACCCGCGAGGCGGTACTGGCGTACTTGAGACAGCGCGGACCACAGTAGACATCGACTAGGGTGACCGGTCGGATCGGACTGGTACGGGGGGCCGAGGTGACCACGACGGAGGCATGGCCGAGAAGTGCCCGGCTCGACGCGCCCAAGGTGCTCGAGCGGATCGCCTCGATCACCGGGGTGCGGCTGGTCCTGGAGGGACCCGCGCCCGGCGGGGAGGTCGGGGCGGCGTTCGTGCGGTGGCCGGACGGCCGTCGGTCGGTGCTGACCGCGGCCCGCACCCGCAGCGCCGTGCTGGTGGACCGGGCCCGCGTGGCCGGGGTGCCGACGGCCCGGCACGAGCTGACCGCCCGGGTCGACGGGGTCCGGGTCGTCGTGCAGGAACGGCTGCCCGGGGCGCCGCCGTCCGGGTTGGACGCCGGCCTCGTGCAGCAGATGCTGCGGGTCAACGACCAGCTGGCCGGGATCCTCGCGGGGGAGCCGGATCCGCGGCCGGCCGAGCTGTACCTGACCTCCGACGGGCCCGGCTTCTGCCTGCACGAACCCCTGGCCGGGTACGACGACCGGGCGGCGCGGCTGCTGGACTGGGTGCGGTCGGTGGGCGCCGACGGCTCGCACATGATCGGCGACGACCTGACCCACATGGACTTCCACCCCGGCAACATCCTGGTCGACCGGGGCCGGCTGAGCGGGGTCGTCGACTGGGACGGGGCGCAGCGCGGCGACCGGCACTTCGACCTGGTGACCCTGCTGTTCCACGTACGCGCGCACGCGCCGGCCCTCGCGGTGCTGGTCGAGGAGCGGCTGAAACTGCTGCCGCCGCGCCGGATGCGGGCCTACTGGGCGCACATGAGCCTGCGGCAGGTCGACTGGTCGATCCGGCACCACGACGCGGCGACGGTTCAGCGCTGGCTGACGGTCGCCGAGGAGGGCATCGCCAGGCTCTGAAGCCGGTCGACCGACACGCACGAGATCAGGCAGCGCTCCTTGGCGTCGGCGCGCATCTGCGCCGTCCAGGTGGTGAAGCCGCCGTCGCCCAGCTCGACGTCGCCGGCGGTGATCCGCAGCGCGGCGCCGGTGTAGTAGCCGCGGCCGCGGTCCCGCTCCGGCTCCTCGACCAGCAGCGGCGACGCCAGCTCGGCGATCCGCTCACGCAGCACCGGGCTGTCGAAGATGGTGTAACGCACCCGGGCCCGCGCGAGGGGAGCCAGGACCTGCCGCCAGTACGCGAGGTGGCGGGCCAGCAGGCGGGCCTCGGTGCGGCCCGACCCGGTGTCGCGGGCCGAGGACACCAGCGCGAACAGCCGGAAATGCGAGCCCAGGCCGGGGCCGAACACCTGGGCCCGCAGCACCTGATGGGCGGCGGCGACGTGCACCTCGTCGCTGGTGTCGCGGCGGGCGGCGGCCTCGATCGCCAGGGCGTTGGTGGGGTCGCTGAGCACCTCGACCGGGCGGGTCGCGGTGACGATCCGGTTCTGGCTCAGCGGGGCGACCGCGGTGACCGTGCCGAGCGGCACGACCGGGGACAGTTGCGTGCCGTACACGTCCGGCGGCAGCAGCTCCCACAGGCGGGCCTCGGCCCGGCTCACCGCGCGCGGGTCGGCGGCGGCCGGCCGCACGAACCGGTCCTGCCGCCAGCGGCGCACCAGATCGGCCGGGCGCACCCGGCCGGCCCGGTCGCGGGCCACCGCCAGCAGCAGCGTCTGCAACTGACTGCCGGACAACCCGGCGATCGCCTCGGCGGCACCGGCCGGCAGCCGCCGCCAGACCTTCCGCTCGGCCTCCGACATCTCCACCCGGCCCACGATGACCGGCCGGCCCGCCGCGGTCCACCGGTTTTGAATCGACAGAGATCCTAGGCGGGGTCGTGGCCGCCGGCCCGGTGCCCGGTGATGAGAAAGGAGGCTAGCGGGTAGTGGCGTGCGCCTGTTTGGGCGCGGCCCAGGACGGGGCGTGCTCGGGCCGCAGCCCGATGCCGATCACCCGCGCGGGCACCCCCTGCACGACGGGGAACCGGTCGGCCAGCCGCATGAACAGCGGCGCCGTCGGTGGGCGGGAGCCGGCCACGAACGGGCTGATGATGCGGTTCTGCAGGACGCGCTGGATCAGCTGGGTGCCGGCGGTCGGGAACCGGCGCCGCCGCTGGACCCGGCCGAGCAGCGCCGGATCGACCGGGCCGCCGGCGGCCAGCGCGCCGGCGAGCAGCCGGGCCGCGGCGACGGCGTCCTGGATCGCGAGGTTGATGCCGACGCCGCCGACCGGGGACATGGCGTGCGCGGCGTCGCCGATCAGCAGCAGGCCCGGCCGGTGCCACTGCCGCAGCCGGTCGACGCGGACGGTCAGGGCCTGCACGTCGTCCCAGGAGCGGATCTCGGCGACCCGGCCGGCCAGGGCCGGGGCGAGCGCGGCGACCGCCTGCCGGAAACGGTCGAGCCCGGCGGCCACCACCTGCTCGTGGCCGCCCTTGCGGATCAGCCACGCGTTCTGCCAGTAGTCGCCGCGGTCGATCTGCACCATGAACTTCCCGGTGTCGGCCCGCCCGGCCAGGCCCGCGCCGTCCGACGGTTCACGCGACATCCGGAACCACAGGACGTCGATCGGCGTGCCGAACTCGGTGGAGCGCAGCCCGGCCAGCCGGCGCAGGGTGGAGTGCCGGCCGTCGGCCGCCACCGTCAGGCGCGCGTTGACCGTGACCGGCCCGTCCGGCCCGTCGGCGCGGACGCCGGTGATCGTCTCGCCGTCGCGCAGCAGGCCGACCGCCTCGGTCTCGCGCAGCAGGGTGAAGCCGGGCGACTCCGCGGCGGCCTCCGCGATCATGTCGAGCAGGTGCCACTGCGGCACCAGCGCGATGTACGGGTGCGGGCCGCGCAGCCGGGTCAGGTCGCCGAGCTGGTAGGTGCGCCCGTCGGCGAAGGTGAACCGGATCTTGTCGACCCGGCGCTGCGGCAGCCGGGCGAACCGGTCGGCCAGGCCCAGCTCGTCGAGCAGGGTGAGCGTCGAGGGATGCACCGTGTCGCCGCGGAAGTCACGCAGGAAGTCGGCGTGCTTCTCCAGGACCACGGTGCGGATGCCGCGTCGTACCAGCAGCAATGCCAGGAACAGGCCGGCGGGTCCACCGCCGACGATGCATACGTCGCTGTCCATCGATCCCGCCTCCTCCAGGTATTTCATCGGTCGATGAAATACGCTAGCCCTCCTTCCCCAAGACCGCATGGCCGGCCGCTAGCCGCGCGGCCGCACCCGGGAATTGTCGACCGCCCGGGTGTGATCCACCTCCCGGGGCAGCTCCATCTCACCGACCCGCAGCGCGGCCAGGGTCTCGTCGATCGCCGCCATGATCAGCCGGGTGGACTTCATCGCCCGCGCCCCCGGCGTGCCGGTCACCCGCGACAGGTCCACCGGGTGGTCACCGAACCGGACATACACCACCGGGCGCCGCCGCATCGCCCGCAGCAGCGACCGGCCGATCCCGACCGGCGTCGCGTACGGCAACACCGTGTGCGTGTTCCACTGGGCCACCGGCAGCACCGGCGCGCCCGCCAGATCCGCCATCCGCGCCACACCGGTCTTGCCCCGCTCGGGCCACATCCACGGGTCCAGCCCGATCCGCCCCTCCGGATAGACCAGCACCATCGCGCCCCCGCGCAGCGCCTCGACGGCCGCCGGCAACGCATCGGCGACATGCGCCGTGTTGCGGTCGACCCGGATGTGCCCGGCCGCCCGCATCGCCGGCCCGGCCACCGGCGCGTCGAAGATCCCGCCGGTGGCCATGAACTTCGGCGCAATCCCGACCTTGTGGCAGGCCGCGGTCATCACCACCGGGTCGAACGGGCTGATGTGGTTGGCCGCCAGGATCAGCGGGCCGTCACGCAGCGACTCGGGCACCCGCCCGCAGACCCGCAGCCGGCACAGCGGCAACACCAGCACCCGGGCCAGGACCAGCATGAACCGCCACATGAACGGCGCCCGCCGCGAAGCTCTCCCCATAAGGCCGCCCATGATGCCATGCCGTTACGCCTTTCCCCCCGCCTCCCCGAGCTCGGCCAGCCGGGCCTCCACCTCGGCCAGCTCGGCCCGCAACCGCTGAGCCTGCTGCTCCGCCTCGGCCCGCTCGGCGGCCAGGATGTGCTCGACCGCCTCCTGCACGCCGGGCACGTCGACCAGCGACACCATCCGCAGCGCCTCGGCCGGGCGCACCACATACGGCTTGGCCAGCACCCTCGAACCCTGCGACGCGGCCACCGTCCACTCGCCCTCGCCATACGCCAGGGTGACGGTCAGCGCCGGGGCGGGTTTCGCCTTGACCGGCCGGGACGCCTTGCGCGGCGGGGTCTCTGCCACAGGTTCCTCGATCTTCAGCGGGGCGGGCCTCGGCGGGGCCGGCGGCTGGCGCGGCACCGGCGGTTTGTCGATCACGAATTCCGGCATCGGCGGCGGGGGAGCGGGCGCCGGCCCGGCCTTCCCCGGGACCGCTCTCGCCGCCGCACCGCGGGGCGCCACCCGCAGGTCGCCGGGGGAGAAGGGCAACTCGTCCTTACCGAAGCGGACCACCACGAACTCGTCACCCGCGGCCGGATCGGCCAGGCCCACCACCTGCCCGATCTGCCCGGCGATCTGCCCGGCGGCCTCGGTGAACTGCACCCGCGGCTTACGCCCGGCGGCCAGCCCGTCGCGGATCGTCGTCAGCTCCTCGGTGCTCAAACCCCGGGCCACGGCAGCCACCCCTCTCGTACGTCTGTGCGAATCTTTCTACCAGGACCCACCGACAATTCGCTCGCCGCCACACCGCGCCCCCTCCTACGGTGCCGGCGTGGACATTCTGGACCAGCAACGCGACTACTACCGCCACCGCGCCCCCGAATACGACCAGTGGTGGCGCCGCGAAGGCCGATACACCCTCGACGAACAGGCCAGACAGGACTGGGAACAGGACATCGCCGAGGTCGCCCGCGCCCTCGACACGTTCGCACCCACCGGCGACGTCCTCGAACTGGCCGCCGGCACCGGCTGGTGGACCGAACGGCTGACCCGCCACGCCACCCACATCACCGCCGTCGACGCGAACACCGAGACCCTCGACCTCAACCGCGCCCGCACCGGCGCCACCGGCAAGGTCACCTACCGGCAGGCCGACATCTTCGCCTGGAACCCGCCCGAGTCAGCCTTCGACACGGTCTTCTTCGCGTACTGGCTCTCGCACGTCCCCGCCGAACGGCTCGCCGCATTCTGGGCCAAGGTCACCCACGCGCTGCGCCCCGCCGGCCGGGTCTTCCTGATCGACAGCTACCACCCCGACCGCGTCCCCGACGACCGGCAGCTACGCCGCCTCAGCGACGGCCGCGAGTTCCAGATCGTCAAACGCTACTGGCAGCCCACCGAACTCGAAGCCACCCCCGGCTGGCACCTGACCGCCGGGGTCAGCACCCACCGGCAGATCATCCACGCCGCCGGGGCGCCCGAGCGGTGACGCAATACTCCCGCCCCGCCGGGTCCCGCAACGTCGTCCAATCCCCGGGCACCCGCCGCACCACACTCGCCCCCAGGCCGACATGCCGCTCCACCTCGGCCGCAACCCCGGCACAGGCCAGATCCAGGTGTACGCCGGGACCACCGTCGTCGAGCCGCTGCAGCAGAAGCCGCAACGGCAGCCCCGGCCCGCCGTCCAGGAACCGGAACTCCGGCCGGTCCGACGCGACCGGCCGCCACCCGGTCAGCCCGGCCCAGAACGCCACCTCCGCCTCGTAACCGCCGGCCGGAACGTCCAGGCTCGCCTGGTCGACGACACTGGCCTGCCCACCCGGCGGCCTGCTCTCGCCATGCCACGGCACCAGGCAGAACACGATGCCCGCCGGCGACCGCACCACCACCAGGTCGCCGGCATCGCGCACCACCAGCGACCGCACCTCGGCGGCCGCGGCCCGCACATCCTCCACATGCAGATCCAGGTGCACCCGCGGCGGCCCGTCCCCGACGACCTGCACCCGCAGATACGCGTCCCCGTCCGCGGGCAGCAGCGTCGCGAACCTGCCGCCGTCCCGCCGCGCCGACAACGCCGACCCGGTCACCGCCAGCCAGAACTCCTCCGCCTCCCGGCCCGGAGTGTCCAGGAACCCGGTGACCCAACGAATCCGCATCCCCGAGACGGTAATCGAGATGCCGGCACGCCCCCGCTCTGCCACCCTGACCGCATGACCACCCGGTTCCGCGACCCTCAGGTAGGGCCGTCCACCCGCACAGCCGACACCATCGACGTGGTGTGCCCCCGCTGCGGCGCCCGGGCCGCGGTGACCACCCGCCCGGTCGAGGACGCGCGCGTCTTCTGCTGGCCCCGCCAATTCGTCTGCACCGCCTGCCTGACCACCTCGACCTGGTCGGCGCGGACCCACTCGTTCTGCGCGGGCGGCCCGGTCGACCCCTTCTTCCGCCTCCCGCTGTGGCGCACCGCCCAATGCTGCGGCAAACACACCCTGTGGGCCTACAACGAGGCCCACCTGACCCTGCTGCACGGCTACGTAGCCGCGAAACTGCGCGAACGCGGCGACCCCGCCAACCGGATGACACTGATCGCCCCGCTGCCCGCCTGGCTCAAATCCGCCAAGAACCGCGACGAGGTCCTCCGCGTCATCGCCCGCCTGCGCGACAGCCAGCCACCCCGCGCAGCCACCGGCCGACGATAAATCACTCCCGCCGGCACCCCAGCCGGCGATAGAACCTCAGGCATGCCGCGCCTGACGATCGCGTACGACGCCCACGACCCGGCGCGCCTCGCCCGCTTCTGGGCCACCCTGCTCGACCGGCAGCCCACCGACGACCCGCTCCCGCCGGGCCAGACTCTGCCCAGCACGTTGCTGCCCGGCGCCGACGGTCAGCTCGGCCTCCGCTTCACGCCCAGCAGCACGGCGAAGAGGGGAGCCAACCGCATGCACCTCCACCTGACCAGCACCAGCGACGCCGACCAGCAGCGCACGGTCGCCAAGGCGCTCGGCCTCGGCGCCACCCACCTCGACGTCGGCCAGCGCCCCGAGGAGGGACACATCGTGCTGGCCGACCCCGAGGGCAACGAGTTCTGCGTCATCGAGCCGGGCAACAGCTTCCTCGCCGGCTGCGGCTACCTCGGCGAGCTGGCCTGCGACGGCGCCCGCGAGGTGGGGCTGTTCTGGAGCGCGGCGCTGGGCTGGCCGCTGGTCTGGGACCAGGGCGAGGAAACCGCGATCCAGTCACCGCAGGGCGGCACCAAGGTCGCGTGGGGAGGGCCGCCGGACGCCCCGGTCCAAGCGCCGCACCGGCAGCGCTTCGACCTCACCGCGCCCGGCGGCGACCAGCAGGCGGAAGTCGGCCGGTTGACCGGCCTGGGCGCCACCTGGCTCCGTGCGGCCGCGGACGGCAGCGCCGTGCTGATCGACCCGGGCGGCAACGAGTTCCGGCTGCATCGATGACCGTGCCGCTCCACCGGCCCCGTTCCATCGAACATCTGCCAGGTCGATAATTGACATTATGTAAAGTAAACGATCGAGGGGCTTTGGGTTCAGGAGCCTTGACCCGGCCCCGTGCCGCGGGCTGCGGGCTGAGCTGCAACGCAAGCCCGAGCAAAACCGGATCCGGCCGGCGCCGGGCCGCGCGGACCGGCCACGCGAGGCGGGCTCCGGGAGCAGCCTCGTGACAGGAAACGCCCGCCGACGGGGTCCCAGCCCGTCGCGGGGCCTGCTGTGGGCGGGCCACCTTGAGACTGCCCTGCGCGAGAAAGTCGCTGCGGACTTACGGCAGCACGCCGCCCGCGCAGGCGACGGCGTGAGCTCCGCGGGTCGGCGCTTGTTCGTTACGTGCAAACGCCTGTTGGCAGGCCCGAACTTCGCGAATCAGTCTAAATGGCCCGAACTCGGAACTTCGCGAACCAGTCTAAATGCTGCATAATATGACTTATGCAGGACGGACGGGATGTTGCGGTGCTCGGGCTGGTGGACGAGTTTCTGGCGGCTCGGGCCACGCGGAAGCCGTCGGTGCACACACTTCAGGCGTACCGGCGGGATCTGGTTTTGATCGTCGAGTTGATCGGGACAGATCCGGTTACTCTCGGTGACCTCTCCCCTCGTTCGTTGCGTGCGGCGTTCGCGCGGTTCGCGGCCGAGCGGGCGCCCGCGTCGGTGTCGCGGGCGTGGTCGTCGTGGAATGCGTTCTTCACGTTCCTGGTCACCGAGCAGGTGTTGCCGGGCAATCCGATGTCGGCGATCGACAAGCCGCGGATGCCGGCCTACTCCCCCAAGCCGTTGCGGGGCGAGGACACCCCGGAGCGGTTACTCTCCGCGGTCAGCCAGCGGGATGAGCGGCAGCGGGATCCGTGGCCGGAGCGGGATCTGGCGGTGCTGGCGTTGGCGCTTTGTGCGGGTTTGCGGCTGTCGGAGATGCTGGCGTTGCGGTCCGGGGACGTGCTCGGGCGTCCGGGCGAGCGGCGGGTGGAGGTGGCGGGCAAGGGCGGCCGGCCGCGGACGGTGCCGATCGAGCCGGAGCTGGACACGCTGATCGAGCGGTACCAGGACAGCCGGCGGGTGCGGTTCGGGCGGGGTGATCCGCGGGACGCGCTGCTGGTGGATCGGGCCGGGGCGCCGTTGCAGCGGGGTGGGCTGCAGTATCTGGTGGAGTCCTGCTACCGGCGGGCGGGGATCACCGACCGGGTGCCGAGGGGTGCGCAGTTGCACGCGTTGCGGCACACGTTCGCGACGCGGCTGGCCGAGGACGGCGCGAATGCGTCGGAGATCATGCGCCTGCTGGGTCACGCGTCGCTGACGACGTCGCAGGGCTACATCGAGGTGACCGCGGAGCAGCAGCGGGCGGCCGTGCGCGCGAACCGCACGAACCGGGCGCTGCGTGGCCTCTGACCCGACGCGGATCGGTGGTCGGAGCGGCTGCCCCGACGGCCAGGCCCCGGACCGTGGCCGAGTCCCTTCGTCCTGGGACAGCGCTTGGCGTCGGTCGTTGGTGGTCACCGGTCGAGGGTGAGTGGCTGGGGTGGGACGCCGTTGGTGACCAGGGTGGTCAGGTGGGTGGCGAGGTTGCGGGGGCCGAAGAGGTCGGGGCCGGGGTAGGCGGCGAGCTCGGCGAGGGGCCACCAGCGGCGGTCGACGATGTTCTCGGCGGCGAGCTGGGCCGGTGTCATGGTGCCGTGCGGGGTGAAGCGGGTGGTGTGGACCAGGTAGTAGTCGTTGATGATGCCGTCGTAGCCGGGCAGGACGTCGGGGGTCATGGTGGTGCGGTGCCAGACGTGGGGTGGGGTGCCGGTGAGGGTGAGGCCGACCTCTTCGGCCAGTTCGCGGCGCAGGGCGTCGAGCCGGGTCTCCCCTGGTTCGATGCCGCCGCCGGGTGCGGTCCAGACGGCGTCGCCGGCCGGGTCGGTGACCAGGTGGCGGCAGAGCAGGATCTGGTGGTCGGCGGTGAGGATGAGGGCGCGGACCGAGTGGCGCAGGCGGGGCGGGGGCATCTGGTCATCGTGCCGGGTCGCCGGGGCGGCGGTGGCGGGGCGGGTGCCCGGGGAGCGTGAGCGGGAACCTCACGCGAGAGTCGCGTTACGGCCGTGACCGGCGCAGCCCCGCCGCGGGGAACGGGCGGGGCTGCGGTTTGTGCGGTTGGGGACGGTTGGCGCGTACGGCCGGACGTTTTTGATCGTGCTTGTGACGGTCAGGCCAGGGAGAGGGCGACCTCGATGTTGCCGCGGGTGGCGTTGGAGTAGGGGCACAGCTGGTGGGCGGCTTCGAGCAGTTGGCGGGCGACGTCCTGGTCGACGCCGCTGATCTCGGCCTCGATGGCGGCCTTGAGGCCGTAGCCGCCCTGGCCGTTGTTGCCGATGCCGACGTCGACGGTGACGGCGGAGTCGGTGAGGGTGACCTTGGCGAGGCGGGCGGCGGCTTTGAGGGCGCCGTGGAAGCACGCGGCGTAGCCGGCGGCGAACAACTCTTCGGGGTTGGGGAGGGCGCCGCCGGGGCCGCCCATCTCCTTGGGGACGGCGAGGTCGAAGTCGAGGACGCCGTCGGCGGAGCGGACGTGGCCGTTGCGGGCGTCGCCGGTGGCGGTGGCGGAGGCGGTGTAGATGGCTTCCATGAGGGCCCTTTCAGTTGACGTTGGCGCGGAAGCGCCCGAGGAGGTCGTGCAGGTGGCGGAAGTCGCCGAGGGTGAGGCCGGCGGCGCAGGCGATCTGTTCGGGCAGGTCGGCGAGCCGGTCCTGGAGGGCGGCGCCGTCATCCGACAGGTGGATCCAGACGGTGCGTTCGTCGGTGGTGCCGCGTTCGCGGCGGATGCGGCCCTGCGTTTCGAGGCGTTTGAGCAGGGGTGACAGGGTGCCGCTGTCGAGGTGCAGGGCGGTGCCGAGGTCACGGACGGTGGTGGGGCCGCGGTGCCAGAGGACGCGCAGGACCAGGTATTGCGGGTAGGTGAGGCCGGCCTCGTCGAGGGCGGGGCGGTAGAGGGCGGTCATCGCGCGGCTGGCGGCGTAGAGCTCGAAGCAGATCATCTGCTCGAGTCCGGTGCCGGTGGCGGTGTCCATGACTCGAATCATTGCGCACAACTCAATTGTGCGCAACCAACGTGGCGACGATCACCACGGCGTGTGATCATCCGTGGGGTGCCGGAGATCCGATTTGTGAAGCTCTCCCCCGCGGCGCTGTCCGCGCTGGTGGAGGGTGACCTGGCGGCCGCGAGTGAGGCGGCGGGCATCGCGCTGAGTCAATACCTCGTGGACGAGAACTGGCTGTGGGAGATCCGGCTCGAGCAGATCGCCGGCGATCCGGCGAGCCTGGACTGGATCGCCCGGCCGGCGGTGGCGGTGCCGGAGGGCGTGGTGGTGGGGCACGGCGGGTTCCACGGGCCGCCGGACGACGAGGGGGTCGTCGAGGTCGCGTACTCGGTCGATCCGCGGTTCCGCCGGCGCGGGTATGCCAAGGCGATGCTGCGGGCGCTGCTCGAGCGGGCCGACGCGGACCCGGCGGTGACCGCGGTGCGGGCCAGCATCCGGCCGGACAACGCCGGGTCTAAGGCGACGATCGCGGGGTTCGGCTTCCGGAAGATCGGCGAGCAGTGGGATCCGATCGACGGGCTGGAGGACGTGTATCTGCGTCCAGCTGCACGATGAGCGGCCGGTGATCGGAGACCGGCGGGTGCGGGGTGCCGACCTGCACCACCCGGCCGAGCGTGGCGACGGCGCCGGGGTCGGCGAGGATGTGGTCGAGCTGGGCGCGCGGCGACGGGCTCGGGAAGGTCGGCGCCTTCCCCAGGGACTTCCAGCTGGTCACCGCGCGGACCGGGCCGGCGGGCATGTTCAGATCACCGAGCAGCACCCGCGGGCCGGGCAGGGACCGCAGATGGCGTACGGCGTGCCGCAGCTGCCGCAGATTCCAGCCCGGCACGAACGACAGATGGGTCGTGGCCACGGTCAGCGGCCCGGTCGGCGTCTGAAGGACGGCGGCCAGCAGCACCCGCGGCTCGTCCTTGAGCAGCCGGAACCCCTCGCCGGTATAGACCGGGGAGCGGATCGGGGCGCCGGGCAGCGCGGTGATCTGCCAGCGGGTCACCGGATAGCGGCTGACCAGGGCGATCCCGTACAGCGGGTGGACGTTGTCGTCGTCCGAGCGCCACGGCTGCCAGCTCTCCCCCGGCGTGCCGGCGATCGCCGCGGCGAACCGGTGGGCGGGGGCGCGCATCGCCTCGGCGGCGATCGCGGTCAGGTCGAGCAGCCCGCTGCGGGGCTGGGCCCGGTCGACCTCCTGCAGGCCGAGGACGTCGGCGTCCAGGTCGGCGACGGCGGCGCGCACCCGGCCGGCGTGTACCGTGCCGTCGGACAGCGACCGGCCGTGCAGGATGTTGAAGGTCGCCAGTCGCACGGGTACCGACCCTAACGAACCGGGAGGCCGCGGTGTTCATCAAGTTCCTGTGCTGCTCGATGATGGTCTTCGTGGCCGGCGCGTCGTTCGGCCTCTGGTTGCAGAAGGTGAGGCGGCGGCGGTGAGCGAGGAGCTGGTCAAGGAGCTGGAGCGCCAGGAGCAGGAGCTGGTGTTCACGCACTTCGACAACGAGGACGCGTGGTGGCTCGGCTCGCGGCTGGTCGAGATGGCCGCCGGGCGGCCGGTGGCGATCGACATCCGGCGCGGCACGCAGCAGCTGTTCCATGCCGCCCTGCCCGGCGCCGTCGCCGACAACGACCGGTGGATCGAGCGGAAGGTCCGGGTCGTCGAGCGGTTCGGCGCCTCCTCGTACCTGGTCGGGCGCCGGCTGGCCCTGATGGGCCGGGAACTCGGCGCCGGGATGGGCCTCGACCCGGCCGACTACGCCGCGCACGGCGGGGCGTTCCCGGTGCGGATCCGCAATGTCGGGGTGGTTGCCGTGGTGACGGTGTCGGGGCTCCCCCAGGCGGACGATCACGCGCTGGTCGTGTCGGCACTGGAAAGGTTCCGCTCTGAGCGATAGGGCCTTCCGGCGGCGGTAGACATCGGGCATCGTCGATGACCATGAAACTGCTGATTCTGGGCGGCTCGGGTTTCGTCGGTCGCGCGCTCGCCGGCGAGGGGGTCGCCAGAGGCTACGACGTGACCCTGTTCAACCGCGGCTTACGTGGCTCCCCGGCGGGCGTGCGGGTGCTCACCGGGGACCGGCAGTCCGCCGACGGGCTGGCCGCGCTGCGCGTCGACCAGAGCTGGGACCTGGTGGTGGACACCTGGTCGGCCGGGGCGGGCGCGGTCGGCCGGACCGCCCGGCTGCTGTCCGGAAGAGCACGGCACTACACGTACGTGTCGAGCCGCTCGGTCTACCGGTGGGGCACCCCGGCGCCGCTGACCGAGGCCGCACCCCTGGCCGACCCGCGCGAGCCCGGCTACGCCGGCGACAAGGTGCGCGGCGAGCTGGCCGCGGCCGACTTCGGCGGGCCGCTGCTGCTGGCCCGGGCCGGGCTGATCCTCGGGCCCCTGGAGGACATCGGCCGGCTGCCGTGGTGGCTCAACCGGCTCGCCCGCGGCGGCCCCACCCTGGCGCCCGGCCCGCGGATCCTGCCGCTGCAGTACATCGACGCCCGCGACCTGGCGATCTTCCTGCTCGACGCGGCGGCGGCCGGGCTGACCGGCCCGTACAACGTGGTCAGCGAGCCCGGCCACACCACCATGGGCGAGCTGCTGGAAATCGGCGCCGAGGTGACCGGCCGGCGGGCGAGACTGCGCTGGACCGACCCGGCGGTGATCCAGCGGTACGGCATCCAGCCGTGGACCCAGCTGCCGATCTGGCTGCCGCCCGGCCCGGACCACGACTTCCTGCACCGCGGCGACGTCTCCAAGGCGCTCGGCGCGGGGCTGCGCTGCCGGCCGATCTACGACACGGTCGCCGACACCTGGACGTGGCTGCAGGGCCTGCACGGGGGCGCGCCGCGGCGCACCGACCGCGACGCCGTCGGCCTGGATCCCGCGCTGGAGGCGAAGGTGTTAGGCGAGCAGTGAGGCCAGCCGGGCCGCGCCGACGTTGCCACCGGAGATGATCACGCCGATCCGGGCCGGCACCGGCCGGAGGCGGCCGGCCAGCAGGGCGGCCAGGCCGCTGGCGCCGGAGGGCTCCATGACCTGCTTGAGCCGGTCGACGGCGAAGCGCAGCCCGGCGCGGATCTCGTCGTCGGAGACCAGCACGATCTCGTCGACGAGCCGCCGGTTGATGGAGAAGGTGAGCTCGCCGGGGATCGGGGCGCCCTGCCCGTCGGCGATCGTGCGCGGGACCGGGATGCGGACCCGCTCGCCCGCTTCGAGGGAGCGTTTGGTGTCGTCGCCGGCCTCCGGCTCGACGCCGATCACCCGGATGCCCGGCTGCAGGCCCTTGGCGGCGGTGGCGCTGCCGGCGATCAGCCCGCCCCCGCCGACCGGCACGACCAGCGCGTCCAGCGCGCCGACGTCTTCGAGCAGCTCGAGCGCGGCGGTGCCCTGCCCGGCGATCACGTCCGGGTGCTCGTACGGCGGGATCAGCGCCAGGCCCCGCTCGGCGGCCAGCCGCGCGCCGAGCTCCTCCCGGTTGCCGGTGTACCGGTCGTACGTGATGATCTCGGCGCCGTAGCCGGCGACCGCGTCGAGCTTGGCCGCCGGGGTGTCGGCCGGCATCACGATCACCGCGGAGCTGCCCAGCTCCCGGGCGGCGAGGGCGACGGCCTGGGCGTGGTTGCCGGAGGAGTACGCGGCGATCCCCCGGGACAGCTGCTCGGCGGAGAGCCGGGAGACGGCGTTGTACGCGCCGCGGAACTTGAACGCGCCGACCCGCTGCTGGTTCTCCGCCTTCAGGTACACCCGGGCGCCGGTCAGCGCGTCGAGGGTGCGGGAGCGGAGCACGGGGGTGCGGTGTGCCACCCCCGCGATCCGCTGCGCCGCGTCCCGGATGTCCTGCAGGCTCACCACCGTCGTTTCGGTCACGGGGCGATATTAGAGAAGAGTGTCACGCCGCCTTGCGCAGGCCGTGCACGTCGGTGGCGGCCAGCCGGGTCGACATGGTGCTGCGGGCGGCGATCTGCGCGGCGTACACGGCGCGGCGGCGGGCCACGCAGCCGTCCTTGGCCGAGCCGGTCTCCTGCTGCTCCATGTGCGTGGCCAGGCCGTCCTTGAGCAGCGCCAGGGCCTCGGTACGCAGCTGCGACACCCGCGACTCGGTGACGCCCAGCTCGGCGGCCACCTCCGCGAGCGGCCGCTCCTGCAGGAACGACGCCTCGACCACGAACCGCAGCCGCTCGGGCAGCACGGCGACCGCGTCGTGCAGGTAGCCGATCCGCTCCCGGTGCAGCAGCATCTCCTCCGGGTTCAGGTCGGTCTCGGTGACCATGTCCTCGGCGGTGCCGGCCGAGAAGCCCTGCAGCGACAGCACCGCGGCGCGCTGCACGTCGTCGTCGACGTTCGACAGCTCGCTCACCGCGACGCCGAGCAGCTCGGCCAGCTCGGTCGGGGTCGGGGTGCGGCCCAGCTTGGCGGTCAGCTCCTGCCGGGCGACATCCGCTCGGCGGGCCCGGGCCCGCACCGAGCGGGTCGCCCAGTCCATGCTGCGCAGCTCGTCGAGCAGGGCGCCGCGGACCCGCATGGCGGCGAACCGGCCGAACGGGATGCCCCGGCCGGCGTCGTACGCCTGGGCGGCGGTCACCAGGGCGGTGTAGCCGGCCGAGGCGAGGTCGTCGCGGTGCACGTGGGGCGGCACCTTGAACAGCATCTCCCGGACCATGTGGCCGACCAGGGCCATGTTGTCGCGGATCAGCTGCTCCTGCTCACGGGTGACGCTCTTCGTACCGGCGCTCATCTTCGGTTCCCCCCTGTGTGGTTGCGGGGAGAACTTTTCGGGGCGCCGGGTGCAGCAAACGGTCACTCACGGTTGCCGCCCGGTTGCTTCGCCTCGGGTTATCTCAAGAAAGCAGCCAACCGTTGTCCAGGGCCAGGCGCACGGCCTCGGCGCGGGTACGGGCGCCGGTCTTGCCGATCGCCGAGGACAGGTGGTTACGCACGGTGCCCTCGGACAGGCGCAGCGCGCGGGCGATGTCGGCGACCGTGCCGCCGTCGCGGGCCGCGCGCAGCACGTCGGCCTCCCGTTCGGTCAGCGGGGACTCGCCCTGAGCCAGCGACTGGGCGGCCAGATCCGGGTCGACCACGCGCAGGCCCTCGTGCACCCGGCGGACCGCGTCGGCCAGCTGCCGGGCCGGGGTGTCCTTGACGATGAAGCCGCTGGCCCCGGCGGCCATCGCCTGGCGCAGGTAGCCGGCCCGGCCGAACGTGGTGACCATCAGCACCCGGACGGCCGGGAGGTGTTTGTGCAGCTCACGGGCGGCGGCGACGCCGTCGATGCCGGGCATCTCGACGTCCAGCAGGGCCACGTCGACGTCGTGGTCGCGGGCCGCCGGAAGGACCTGGTCGCCGCGGCCGACCTCGGCGACCACCTTGATGTCGGGCTCCATGTCGAGCAGGGCGGCCATCGCGCCGCGGACCAGGGCCTGGTCGTCGGCGAGCAACAACTTGATCATGACGGGACCTCCACCCGTACGCGGAATCCCGGCTGGTCCGCACGGCCCCCCACCGTGAGTTTCCCGCCCAGCGCTTCCGCCCGCCGGCGCAGCCCGGCGAGACCTTGTCCATTATTTCCGTTTTGCGAAGAAACGCCTACCCCGTCGTCGACGATCTCCACGCTCTGCGCGGCGAGGACGACCGAGACGTGCCGGGCCTTGCTGTGCCGCACGATGTTGGTGACCGCCTCGCGGATCGTCCAGGCGAACAGCTCCCGGTTGCGGCTGGGCACCTCGTCGGCCGCGCCCGGCAGGCTGGCCTGCACGTTCGCCGCGGCCAGGGCCTCCCGGGCGGCGGCGATCTCGCCCGGCAGCGAGATGCCGCGCATGCCCATCGCCGTGGACCGCACGTCGGAGAGCGCGTCGCGGGCCAGCCCCTCCAGGTCGGCCAGCTCCTTGCGGGCCCGCTCGACATCCACGTCCAGCAGCCGCTGGGCCAGCTCGGCCTTCACGGCGACGACGGTCAGCGAGTGACCGAGGATGTCGTGCAGGTCGGCGGCGATGCGGGCCCGCTCGTTCTGCACGGCCAGATCCGAGATCTCCTGCTGGGCCGCCACCAACCGGTTCTGCCGCAGGGTGGCCAGCCGGATGCCCCAGGTCGCCAGCGAGCCGAGCAGCACGGCCAGGCCGTAGCCGTTGTCGCGCCAGCCGGGCACCACGCCCGGCAGCGCCTCGGCGAGAGTGGCCAGGAATGCGGCGAGCGTGATGCCGGCGGGCAGCGGCAGGGCGACCATGCCGAACGCCGCGACGTACACCAGACAGCTGAGCGCGTGCGCCCCGGCGCCCGGAATCTGGAGCAGGAACAGCACCAGCATGGTCGCGATGCCGAGCGCCGCCCGGGCCACGAACGGCCTGGTCCGGACCGGCGAGTTCCGCACCAGGCTGGCCAGCCGGACCATGAGCAGGTAGGAGACCCCGAACGCGGCCACCGCGACCAGGCCGACGACCCGCCAGACCGGATCCGGATGCTTGCTCAGGGCGCCGACCGGCTCACCCAGGTAGAACAACCAGACCGCGGCGAACAGCCAGCCGTACCGGCGTCCCCAGTCATACCTCTCGGACTGTTCGGCCACGGTCATCACGCTATCCCAGCCTCAGACGCGGGCCGTGTCGCGGCGGAACCGCCACATCGCCCCGATCGAGAAGATCAGCGTCCAGGCGGCGACGTTGGCGACCGCCAGCCACAGGTTGCCGTCGTGGGTCAGCGGGTAGCGGGCCAGCTGGCCCACCCCGTACACCGGAGTGAATTTGGCGATCGTCGCGAAGGTGTGGCCGAAGGTGTCCAGCGGGGCGAACAGTCCCCCGGCGAACGACAGCACCGCCAGCACCGGCCCGAGGATCTGCATGACGTTCTCGCTGGGCAGCAGATACCCCATGAACAGGCCGAACGCGGCGAACACCAGCGCGCACACCCAGGCCAGCAGGCCGCACTCGATCCAGGCGTGAGCCGGCAGCTTCGCCCCCGATACCGAGCCGACCGCGAACGCGACGGCCACCGACACCAACCCGATGATCATCGCGAGCACGAGTTTCACGGCGATGTAGGCGACCGGCTTGAGCGGGGTCAGGCGAAGCTGCCGGCTCCACCCGGCGGCGCGTTCGATGCTCACCATCGCGCCGCCGCTCGTGGTGGCCAGCATCGCGCCGTAGACGGCCATGCTGACCAGGATGTAGCCGGTGACGTTGCCGCCGCCGACCGTCTCGTGCCGGGTCTTGGCGTTGGTGCCGAACAGCAGGAAGAACACGGCCGGCATGACCAGCGTGAAGATCACCGTACGCCGGTTGCGCATCATCCGGCGCAGTTCCAGCTTGATCATCCCGAGGCTGAAACCGCCGAAGCGCGGCAGGGACCTCTCCGTCAGAACGGTCATTTCGCAGGCTCCGTGTCATCGGCGGTGAGCGTGAGGAACGCTTCCTCGAGATTCCGCGAGGTGATCTCCAGGTCGCGGGCGGGGGTCTCGTTGAGCAGGTACCGGGCGATCGCGTCGGTGTCCCGGCCGTGCAGGTAGACGGTGTCGCCGCGGACCTCGACCTTCTCCGCGCCGGTCCGGTCGCGAAGATCGGCCTCGACCGCGCCGGCCAGCGTCGCCCGCACGGTCCGGCCAGAGGCCAGGGACTTGACCTCGGCGGCGGTGCCGTCCGCGACGATCCGGCCGCGACGGACGAAAACCACCCGGTCCGCGTACGCGTCGGCCTCCTCCAGGTAGTGCGTGGCGAAGATGACCGTCCGGCCGCCCTGCGCGTCCCGGCGGATCGCCTGCCAGAAGTCGTGCCGACCGCCGACGTCCATGCCGGTCGTCGGCTCGTCCAGGATCAGCAGCTCCGGGTCGGGCAGCAGGGCCATCGCGAACCGCAACCGCTGCTGCTGCCCGCCCGAGCACTTGCCGACCAGCCGCTTGCCGATGTCGGCGATCCCGGCCCGGTCCAGGGCCTCGTCGGCCGAGCCCGGCGGCTTGCCGAACAGCACCGCGGTCAGCCGCACGGTCTCCTCGACGGTGTAGTCCTTGAGCAGGCCGCCGGTCTGCATGACCGCGGAGACCAGGCCGAGGGCGACAGCGTCGTGCGGCTTGCGGCCGTACACCCGCACCGAGCCCTCGGTCGGCTGGGCGAGGCCGAGAAGCATGTCGACCGTGGTGGTCTTGCCGGCCCCGTTCGGGCCGAGCAGGGCGACCACCTCGCCGGGGCGGATCCGCAGGCTGATGCCGTCGACGGCCGTCACGGCCCCGAAGCGCTTGACGACGCCGTCGAGGTCGACGGCCGGTTCGGCGGCGCCGCGGGCCGCGGTGCCGGGTGTCGCGGTTAACGTCATGCCCTCATCGTGGCCCGGCGGGGGTGACACGCGGGGGGTCGCGCGTCATCTCCCCGCCATGACATCTGTCAGGGTTCAAACTGTGTCGATGGAAGCGAGCCAGAGCGCCCTCATCGTCACCGTTCCCGAGGTGGAGCCGGTCGTCGCGCCGCACCGCGAGCTGTTCGACCAGGCCGCGAGCTGGGGCGTGCCGGCGCATGTGACGGTCCTGTTCCCGTTCCTGCCGCCGGCCGAGATCTCCGCGCACGTCCTGGACACGCTCGGGCGGGCCGCCGCCACGGTGCCGGCGTTCTTCGTGGCCTTCGACCGGCTGGGCTGGTTCGCCGACCGGGTGGTGTGGCTGGCGCCGTCGCCGGCTTCGCCGTTTCTGCGGCTGACCGCCGCGGTGACCGCCCGGTTTCCCGGGGTGCGGCCGTACGACGGGGCGTTCGAGGAGGTCGTGCCGCACCTGACCGTCGGGCACGACCACCCCGTCGACGTGCTGAAGGCGGCCGGCGAGGCGGTGCTGCCGCGGCTGCCGATCCGGGCCCGGGTCGACACGCTGCGGCTGATCACCGGCCGGCCCGAGCCCGGGGGCTCATGGCTGACCCGTGCCCTCTTCCCCCTCGGCTGACACGTACGCGTCGATCCGGTCCTTGATGACTTTCAGGCCGGCCAGCGTCGCCTCCTGCTCTTCCAGGAGCGCGAGCAGGATGTGCCCGGTGCCGACGGTCTGCTGGTCGAGCCGCAACGCCTCGCGGAAGGTCAGCTCGAGCACCTTGCGCGAGGCGGCGTCGTAGGGGATCAGGACGGGTTCCTCGCCGCCGTCGGCCGGCGCCGGGAGGGCGGCCTCCGCCGCCGCGCGAACGGCATCGAGGTCGAGACCTTGGGCGAGCAGCGCCCGCGCCGCGAGGCCTTCCGGCACATCGAGTACGCCGAGCAGCAGGTGGGTGGGGACGATCTCGTGGTGGCCGTGGGTCTTCGCCTGCTTCATCGAGGCCACCACCGCCGTGCGGGCCACCGTGGAGAACCGGTCGAAGCCCTGGTCGCCCTTGGCCACGAACCGTTTCTGCGCGGCCTGCTTGCTGACGCCCATGCTGCGGCCGATGTCGGTCCAGGAGGCGCCGGAGCGGCGGGCCTGGTCGACGAAGTGGCCGATCAGGTGGTCGGCGAGCTCCCCGAGGTGGTCGCCCAGCAGTACGGCGTCGGAGAGCTGCTGGAGGGCGTCGTCGGGCCGGGCCCGGTGAATCGCGGTGATCAGGTCGTCGAGCCGCACGGGCGGGGAAGTTTGCGTCATGTCGTCAACCCTAGGTTGACGTACCGTCGTGGTCAACCTGACGTTGACGATGTCCTGAGACGCAGCACGCGCAGCAGGTACTCCTTGCGGTCGAGGGGATCCGGGCCGGTGCGCTCCCGGACGGGCGGCTTCCCCCGTACGGCCGCATAGTGGTCGAAAGCGCTCTCCAGCACCCCTTCGCCCCGGGTCAGCCCCGGCAGCCGCCGCTGCAGCTCGTGGACCATCGCCGCCGGGATCTCGCCGTCGACGCCGTGGGCGCCGGTGGCCAGGGGAATCGCGCCGAGCCGGGCCAGCAGGGGCAGCACCGCCGGGATCGTGTCCGGCGGCACCTCGGCGGTGAACGCGTGGATCGGCTCGTGCACCACGGTTCCCGCCTGCCGCAGCGCGGCCATCAGGACCAGCGGGGTGAGGTTGCGGAAGTCGCCCGCCGTACTCGACATGCTCTTGTCGAAGACCGCGTGCGAGTGACTCTGCCGCGCCGAATACCCCGAGTGGGTCATGGTGACCGCGCAGTCGGGGACCGGCCAGCCGCGCAGCCCCTGCCGCAGCGTCTCCCGCACGGTCTGCTCGACCGCCGCGAAGAACGCCGGCGGCATCGACCCCGGCTCCACCGCCAGATCGAAGGTCACCCCGTCGCTCCCCGGCCGCACCCGCAGGCCGACCGTGGCCAGGAACGGGTTCGGGTCGACCTTGTTGAACTCGACCGCTCTTCCCGCGCCGGCCAGCCGCTCGATGTGCAGGGTGGTGGTCTCCCGGAAGCTGACCTGAAGGCCGTACTGCTCGGCGAGGGTGGCCTGGATGACCTCCTTCTGCACCTCGCCGTAGAGCGACACGTACACCTCGCGGCGCTCGTCGTCCTGCCGCAGGTTGATCAGCGGATCCTGCTCGGCCAGTTCGGCCAGCGCCGCGTGCAGGTCGGCCCGGCGGGACGCGAGCACGGCGGTTTCCAGGCTGGGCGGGGCGAATTGCGCTTGCCGCGCTTTTCGGGTGCGTACGCCTACCGTGTCGCCGATCCGGACGTGACCGAGCCCGCGGACGGTGCCGATCTGCCCCGGCGTCAGCTCGGCGCGCGGCTGCGTGCCGCCGTCGGTGAACACGTCGATGCCGGTGACCCGGTCAGGCCCGATCGTGTCGCGTACCCGCAAAACGCCGTCGAACATCCGCAGGTAGGCGATCCGCTCCCCGGCCGGCCCCCGATCGATCTTGAAGACCGCCCCGCCGGCCCTGCCGTTCGTCGCCGCCGGCGCAAGATCGACTATCCCGCCGATCAGCTCGTCGATGCCGGCGCCGGTGATCGCCGAGCCGAAGAACACCGGGTGCACGTCGTCGTGCGCGCGCACCGGCGGCGGCGTCCGCTCCTCGACCAGCGCGGCCAGCACCGCGTCGTCGTGGTCGGCCAGCCGCAGCAGATCCACCCGCTCGGCCACCGCCGCGCCCCGGGTGCCGAGGTCGGTGACCTCGCTCATCGGCACGAGCGCCGGCGACACCCGGGCGCTGATCTCGTCGAGCAGCCCCGCGAACCGCGCACCGACCCGATCGATCTTGTTCACGAAGATCAGCGTGGGGATGCGCAGCCGGTGCAGCGTGCGGGCGAGCACCCGGGTCTGCGCCTGCACCCCCTCGACCGCCGAGATCACCAGCACCGCGCCGTCGAGCACGCCGAGCACCCGCTCCACCTCGGCGATGAAATCCGGGTGGCCGGGCGTGTCGATCAGGTTGACCGTGGTGCCGCGCAGCGGGAACGACACCACCGCCGACTTGATCGTGATACCGCGGCGGCGTTCCAGCTCGAGCGTGTCGGTACGGGTGCTGCCCGCGTCGACACTGCCGAGCTCGTCGATGACCCCGGCGGCATACAGCAGCCGCTCGGTGAGACTGGTCTTACCGGCGTCGACGTGCGCCAGAATGCCGAGATTGAGCGTAGCCAAGCGTCCTGTCCCTCATGGTGAGCCGGAATCCTTCCTGGTCGGACAGAAACGCAGCTCGCATCGCGGGACACTCCTCACTCGGCAACTCGGACGGACCAACCTCACCAGGTACGCCGCCGGGCGGCAACCGATTTACCTGCGGCGCCCGTTACCTGCGGCGCCCGGCTTCTCGCTTCCCGCGGCTACCCAGCGGCACCTCGGACATGTCGACGGCCTGCGCGGTCAGGTTCTTCACCGGGTACCCCCGCTCGGCCATCCACGCGGCCGCCCGCTGTTCGGCGTCGGCGGTGATCGCCGGAATCTCGTCCTGCTCCTCGGCGGTGGCCAGGAACCGGAACGTGAAGAACGGCCGGCCCGGCAGGTCGTAGGCGAGATACCCCTCGGCCGTGTACGCCGTGTTCATCAAATCGTGCTCCGCCCGGGCGGCGACCAGCTCGGCCAGCTGCGCCTCGCTCAGCTTGTCGAAGCTACCCCGCACGGTGACCCGGATCGTCCGGCTCATGTCTCACCCTCCCGATGACAGTTGCGCGCGCCAGTATCCGGCCCGCGGGCGGGTTGAGCACCCTCATTTACCGGCGGCGACCACGGTGACGTCGCGGACGCCGGCGACCGGGGAGCCGTTGACGGTGAGCCGGCCGCCGGCGGTACGCCCGATCGGCCCGCACCAGGCGGCGCCGTTCCGGTCGACGACGACGGCGGTCGTGGTGGCCTTCGGCGTGGGCCGGGCGGCGACACCGATCAGCCCGAGGAGCCCGACCGCGAACACGGTGAAGGCGGCGGCCAGCCCGCTCCACCGGGCCCAGCGCAGCCAGTCCAGCGCGTCGTTGGTGCTCCGCACGACCGCGGCCCGGTACGCGCTGCCCGACCAATTGTCGGAGGTCCGCAGGCTGGCCCCCTGGGCGACGAATTCCTCGATCTGCGCGTTGGTGGTGTACCCGGCGCGCAGGGCCTGTCCGACCAACACGGTAATGGTGAGCGGGTTGCCGTCGCTTTAGCGCAGCAGCGGCCGCCAGTCCGCCACATCGGTGATCCGGTGACCGTGCCGGGCGGCCAGACCCTGGGTGAACTGGATGCGTTCGCGCATCGGCATGGCGGGCAGCCGGACGCGGGCCGGCAGATCGCCGAGCCAGTCGCGTTCATCCCGTCACGAGGTCAACAGCATCCGCGCCCGGGTCTGCGACGCCGCCTGCAAGAAGTCGCGCAATCCGCGCTGCTCATCCGCGGTCCACGCCGACGGCGTCCCGGCCGGGAATCCGGCGACCGGCTCGACGTTGTCCCAGATCCACAACACCGGCAGCCGCGCCAGCACTTGCAGCGCCACCTCCTGCCGCTCGGCCTCCGAGAGACTCAGCCACTGAATCCCGTTGCTCTGCAACACCGGGTCGAGCTCGGCACCGAGCTGGTTGAGGAGCGCCACCAGCGGCGTGTTCCGATCGGGCGAGTGCGTCCGGGTCGCCGGTCAGGGCGCGGGGATCGGGGTGCCGTCGTCGTACTTGTTACCGGTCCAGACGTTTCCCGGGCCGGCCTTGGCGAAGTCGGTGACCGCGCCGTACTGGCCGCACTTGCCGGTCGTGCCGCGCTCGAAGACGTTGCCGCGGTAGACGATGTCGTGCGCCTGCGGCCCGAAACCCTTGCCGCTGCTGCCGCCGAACGTGCAGTAGGACAGGTTCGGGGTGGCGCCCAGCTTGTTGTTGGTGATCGTGACGCCGTGGATGATCCCGAAGTTGCCGAGCAGGTTGATGTCGCCCGTGCAACCGCCGTCGGGCGGATACACCGGGGCGTTGCAGATCACGTAGTTGTGGTCGAGGGTGACCGTCGTGTCGCCGCCCTCGGTCAGGAACCCGCCGAGATGCCACTGCTGGTTCCGGGGGAGCTGCTGACCGTGCAGGTACGAGTCGCGGACGGTGCACTTCGGGGCCGGGTCGCCGCCGGAGGTCGGCCCGGACGCCTCACACTGCACCGCCGTGACGCCGCCGTGCACGTTGACCCGGTCGACGGTGAGGTTGCCGCAGCAGATGGCGGCCAGCGGCTTGACGCCGGCGTCGACCTCGGAGAAGCGTACGGACATCGACCAGCCCTTGGCCCCGGCCCGGTCGGTGTCCAGCCGGATCACGCCGTTGACCTTGCTGTTGCTGATGACCAGGTTGGCGGCGCGGACGCTCAGCCCGTCCGGGCCGCAGTTCACCGTCTTCGCGTCGATCACGGTGTTGTCGTCGGTGATCTGACAGGGCCCGTCGTACGCGGTCAGGCTGGTCCCGGAGGGCACGCCGGTGTTCGACTCGCTCGGCCAGGCGGTCAGCGCCGCCCGCTGCAGGCTGCCCGGCGCGACCTGATCGGCGGAGCCACCGAACGCCGCGTACAGGCCATAGGCGACCACGGCGACGGCCGTGACGGCCGCGGCGGACCACATCCACCGGCGGGAGTTGGCCACGCAAACCTCCCCGCGTTTCGACATCCCGGCCGGGCTGCGGCTGATTTCCAGGCAACGGTAGCCCAGCGAGTCCACCCCGAACGGCCGGGGTCACGGCGGACGTACGGTGCGACATCGCCGCCCGGGGCGCTGGGAGCATGCGGGCCATGCGCTTCCGTGAATACGCGGACAGACCGCGTACCGCCGCCTACCGCCCGCCCGCGCCGCGTTCCCGGTCGGCCCCGCCGCCGATCACCGATCACGCGCGGTGGATGCGCGACGACGTCACCAGCACGATCCTGACGATGCCGCCGGGCTCGCCCCGGGCGGCCGTCTTCGGGGAGATCGTCCAGGCCGGCTTCCGCGACGCGTTCTGCCTGGTCGTGGACGATGACGGGAAGGCCGAGTACCAGGTCGAGCGGGGCGCCGCAACGGTCGAGGTGGACCGGGACCTGGCGCTGATCGCCCGGTACGCCCTGGACCGGCTGATCGACAACGCGGACAGCCGGCTGCACAACGGCCTGTTCCGGGCCGCGGTGTGGGCGGCCACGGCCAGCCCGGTGCGGACCGAGACGTCCGGGTCGCTGTGGGTGGCGACGTTCGAGGTGTGCGGGGAGGAGCCGCCGGCCGTACCGGATCTGGCCGGTCTGCTGCCCGGCGACGGTGGCCTGGCCGCCGCGCTGGCCCGGATGCTGGCCTCGCCGGTGGATCTCGCCGCGCGGCGGGCGTTCGAGGAGGCGACCGACGCCGCGGCGGCCGTCCTGGGCACGCACCCGCCGCGGCTGGACCTGACCCGCACGATGCTGACCGCGGCCGGGGTGACCGCGGCGCTGCTCGGCGACACCGACTCGTCCCGTACGGCGACGATCGGGGAGATCGCGGTGACCGGGCTGTGGCCGGAGGACGGCGATCCGCTGGAGGGGCGGCCGCTGTCCACGCCGGTGTCCTGGCACGGGATGGACTGGCAGCTGATCGGTTAGTCTCGTCCGCGTGCGACTTCACGTGGGCTGCGCGATGTGGTCGCTCAAGGCCTGGCAGGGCCGGTTCGTCGACCGGGCGCTCCCGGCCGGCGAGCGACTGCGGGCGTATGCGGGCTGGTGCGACGCGGTCGAGGGCAACACGACCTTCTACGCGACGCCCGCCCGGGAGACGGTCGCGTCCTGGGCCGCGCAGACGTCGCCGTCGTTCCGCTTCGTGGTGAAGCTCCCGAAGACCGTCACCCACGAGCGCCGCCTCACCGATGTAGACCTCGGCGCGTTCTGGCACGCGATGGAGCCGCTCGGGCCGCGCGCCCACGCGTACTGGATCCAGCTGCCGGGGTCCTTCGGACCCGGCGACCTGAGCGTCCTGGAGACCTTCCTGCGGCGGCTTCCGGCCCATTTGCCGTACGCCGTGGAAGTGCGCCACCGGGACTTCTTCGCCGAGCCCGGCCCGCTGCAGGCCGTGCTGGAGAAGGCGGGCGCCGAGTGGATCCCGTTCGACACCACGAAATTCTTCGCCCACCCGCCGACCAGCGACGCCGAACGGGACGCGTGGACCAAGAAGCCCCGCATGCCGCTGCGCACCACGGCGGTCACCGGCCGCCCGATCATCCGCTACCTGGGCCGCGACGACCCAGCGGCGACGGTCGCCGGCTGGCAGCCCTGGGTGCCGATCGTGGCCGGCTGGCTGCGGGAGGGCCGCTCGCCGACGGTCTTCCTGCACACGCCCGACAACGCGGATGCCCCTTCGCTCGCCCGGCAATTTCACGATGACGTACGGGCGATTCTGCCCTCGCTGCAGCCGCTGCCCACGCCGGCGCCCCTCGCCTCCCCCGACGAGCCGCCGACCCTCTTCTGACTTCTTGTGCCGGTGGACCTCGGCGCCGTCTACGCCCGGTGGGTCTGGTGCCGGGCGCTGCTGCACCGCGGCTGGTGGCTGGTCACGAGCGTGTACCTGGTCGTCGACGCCCGTATGCCCGCCGAACGGCTCGTCCTGATCGGGGTGGCTCAGGCAGCGGTCGGCCTGGTGTTCGAGGTGCCCGCCGGCATGCTGGCCGACACCGTCAGCCGGAAATGGTCCCTGGTCGTGTCGCACCTGCTGATGGGCACCGCCATGCTGACGACCGGGCTGGTCCGCGGGTTCCTGCCGCTGCTGGCCACGCAGATGCTCTGGGGCCTGTCCTGGACCTTCGCGAGCGGCGCCGACGTGGCCTGGATCAGCGACGAGCTGGACGAACCGGCCCGCGTACCGGCCGTCCTGATCCGCGCCGAACGGGCCCAGCTCACCGGCACCGTCGCCGGGCTGCTCACGCTCGGCGGCCTGGCCCGGCTCACCGGCCGCCCGACGGCGATCGTGCTGGCCGGGTCGGCGATGCTGGCCCTCGGCCTGTTTGTCGCGGCCGGGTTCCGCGAGCGCCGCTTCGCCCCGGCACCGGCGCACCGCTGGCCCGCGGCGTGGTCCCTCCTGGCCGGCGGCTTACTTCTGGTGCGCGGTAGCCGGGTGCTGGTCGCCATCTTCGCCGCCACCCTGCTGGTGAACGGGGTGACCAGCACGTTCGGCCGGCTCTACCCGCTGCGGCTGGTCGCCCTCGCGCCGCGCCTCGACCCGGTCGTCTGGCTCACCGGGCTGGGCGTGGTCATGTGCCTGGCCGGCGCGGCCGCCCTGCGCCTGGTCCAGCCTCGCATCGGCACGCCGGGCACGGTCCGCCGCGGCTACCTGGCGGCCGCCGCGACCGCCACGGCCGGGATCGCCGGGCTGGCCCTCGCCCCGAACGCGCTCGCCAGCGGCATGGCGGTGCTGATGGCGGCCGGGGCGCTGCCGCTGACCCGCAGCTTCGCCACCATCTGGGTCAACAACGAGACCGTCACCGCGGTGCGCGCCACGGTTCATTCGCTGCTGGCCCAGGCCGATTACCTGGGCACGATCGCCTGCGGGCTCACGGTCGCGGCCATCGCCGGCCACGCCGGGCTGCTGCCGGCGCTGGCGACGTGCGCGGCTCTCCTGATCGCCGCCATCGCGGTCGTCGCCGGCCGGACCGGCTCACCGTGAGAGCGCGGTGCCCGGGTTAC
>NZ_JOJL01000047.1 GCF_000721705.1 Actinoplanes subtropicus | reverse complement strand
CGAATTACCAGACACCACGCGAAGCACGTATCTGCTATCGTCCACCCATCGCCCTCGCGGCATGAAACTCCGGTGTCCGGTCCCGGGGTGGAACTTCAGGTGGCTGTTTCGTGGGTGGCTGTTTCGTGGGTGGCTGTTTCGTGGGTGGCTGTTTCGTGGGTGGCTGTTCCGTGGGTGGCTGTTCCGTTGGTCGCTGTTCCGTTGGTCGCTGTTCCGAGGGTCGGCGATCCGCAGGGCAACTCCGGCGCGGGTCACGTAGACGCAGACGGCCGGGATCCACCGATCCAAGGCCTCAGCGGTTGACCGCACAGCTCGAAGAAGCCGAATGGAAGCTGGCCGGCGGCGACACCGGTGACCTGATGTTGGTGCTCGGCTGGACCTCGGAGGACATGCCACGTCACTACGGCGCGAGCGCGGCGGCCGAGCGGGCCTAGCAGGTTCAGGCCCGGATGGGGGATCGGTGAGCGTGTCTGACCGTGACTCCAAGCCCGAACCAGACGGGCAGCGTGGGGAGAGGTGGGCATGACGGGCGCAGCAGCGTCGTCGCCGGGCCCGCATCGCCGCGCGCGTCCTGGGCGAAGACCGCCGACCGCGCCGCTCGTACCTCCGCCGGTACGAGACGTTCCTGTGCCGTTTCGAGCGGCAGGTCGATCCCGCAGGTGTGTTGCCGGAGGAAGCGTGGGCGGCGATGGCCAAGCGCGCCCCGGACCACCAACATGCACGACTTGCCGAACGCTCCGCAGCCGCGCGACGACGTAGAGGTCAACAAGCGACCCCTTGATTGCGCGTCAAAGAGGCTCCCGGCTGCTGCCTCGCCCGCGGTGGCCACGTTCCTGGTCATCCCGGGCCACGTTGCTGCGCTGGCGCCGCGCGGTGATCGCGTGGGAGTGGACCGATCCCCGGCGCCGGCCCGGCCGCCCGCCGGTTCAGGCTGAGATTCGGGCGCTGGCGTTGCGCCTGGCCAAGGAGAATCCGTGCTGGGGCCATCGCCGGATCCAGGGCGAACTGGTCGGCCTGGGTTACCGGTTGGCAGCCAGTACGGTGTGGTCCATCCTGACCAAGGCCGGGTGGATCCTGCGCCGCGGCGCACCGGGCCGACCTGGACGCAGTTCCTGAGCGCTCAAGCCAAGGTGATCCTGGCCTGCGATTTCTTGCATGTGGACACGATCGGGTTAACACGTATCTACGTGCGTGCCTGATGGAGATCGCCATCCGCCGGGTGCATGTCCTCGGCGTCACGGCTCGTCCCAACGGGCATTGGGTGGCTCGGCAGGCCCGCGACTTGATCTGGACCTGGCGGAGCGGGCCGGGCAGTTCCGGCTCCTGATCCGCGACCGGGACACCAGGTACACGACCATGTTCGACGAGGTGTTCACCGGCGAAGGCATCGAGGTCCTCCGCAGCCCGCCGGCGTCGCGCGGGCCCGAGCCGACCATCGCGTCAGCGGTCTGTCGGACCAATGCCTCGGTCACGTCGAGACCCGTAGGCGTCGTCGTTGTTCCAGCCCCTCGGCGGCGTGGCGGCCAGGCGGTTGAACATCCGCGGGAGCGGGTGGGCCGGCGCGGGCTCGGGCGCCAGCGCGGCGGCGAGAAGCAGCGCGACTGCGGCGCATCGCAATGCGTGGGCGACTCGGGGCATGCGCGCGAGTTCAATCAGGTTCCCCGCGGCCAAGGTCAAACTCATCGGAGTGGGGATCGCGGAATACCTACAGCTTGTAGGCAGAAGACACAAAGCCCACGGACAGCATGTTTGGCCACCATCTGCCGTGAGGAGCGCGCGGCCTGCGCCGCGCGGGGGCACGGGCTCCGCCGAAGCGGACTGATGGATGACCAAGGAGCGAGATGGTGCGGCGAAGCCGGTCGGAAGATGAGGGCCGGGTGGGTGTCGTCGGCGCGGGGCCCGCGGGCCTGACCGCGGCGTACGAGTTGGCCCGGTACGGTCGCGAGGTGGAGGTGTTCGAGGCCGACGACACGGTCGGCGGGATCAGCCGGACCGTGGAGCGCGACGGCTGGCGGTTCGACATCGGCGGCCACCGGTTCTTCACGAAGGTGCCGGAAGTGGAGGCGCTGTGGCACGAGTTGCTCAGCGACGAGGACTTCCTGCGGCGGCCCCGGATGAGCCGCATCTTCTACCGGGGCAAGCTTTTCGACTACCCGCTCAAACCGGCCAATGCGCTGCGCAACCTGGGCGTGCTGGAGGCGGCTCGCTGCATGGCCAGCTACGCCTGGGTACGGGTGAAGCCGCCGGCCGACCAGAGCACGTTCGAGGGCTGGGTCGCGGCCCGGTTCGGCTGGCGGCTCTACCGGATGTTCTTCAAGACGTACACCGAGAAGGTCTGGGGTGTCGACGCGACCGCCATCCAGGCAGACTGGGCCGCCCAGCGCATCAAGAACCTGTCGCTGCTCGGCGCCGTCCGCAACGCGCTGCTCCCGGGCCGCGGCGAGCACATCACGAGCCTCATCGAGGAGTTCCAGTACCCGAAGCTGGGTCCCGGGATGATGTGGGAACGCGCCCGCGACCGGGTTGCGGAGATGGGCGTGCCGGTGCATCTGAAGGCGCCGGTCGTGCGGATCGAGCACGCCGGCGGCCGGGTCCAAGCGGTGGTCAGCCGGCAGCGCGGCATCGAGCGCCGCACCCCGGTCGAGCACGTCATCTCGTCGATGCCGCTGGGCCATCTGGTCGGTGCGCTCAGCCCGGCCCCGCCCGAGGAGGTGCTGCGCGCTGCCGGCGACCTGCGGCACCGTGACTTCCTCACGGTGGCGCTGGTCGTGCCGGAGCGTTTCGCCTTCCCGGACAACTGGATCTACCTGCACGATCCGGGCGTCCGGGCCGGCCGGGTCCAGAACTTCGGCTCCTGGTCGCCGTACCTGGTCAAGGACGGCCACACCTGCCTCGGCCTCGAGTACTTCGTCGACGAGGGCGGTGAGCTGTGGACGGCCTCCGACGAGGCGCTGGTGGAGTTGGCCGAGCGCGACCTCGCCCACCTGGGGCTGGTGCCGGAGGGGGCGGCGGGCACGGGATACGTGGTGCGGATGCCGAAGGCGTACCCGGTCTACGACGCGCGTTACCAGGCCAACGTTGCGGTGATCCGGTGCTGGCTGGAGGCCAATCTGCCGGACGTCCAGCCGGTCGGCCGTAACGGCATGCACCGGTACAACAACACCGACCACAGCATGATGACCGCTCTGCTGGCGGCGCGGAACGTGCTCGGCGCGGCACCGGTGCACGACGTGTGGGCGGTCAACGTCGAGGACGACTATCACGAGGAGGTGCGCGACGATCAGGTGCGGGGCACCGGCCGTGCGGCGCCGGTGCTGCCGTTGCCCCTTCCGGTGCCGCTCTCGGTGGTGGGAGCCGTTCAGGAGGGTGCCGCGTAGCCCTCCAGCCACTCGGACTCGCCGCTCGCCGCCGGCCGCTGCAGGATGCCGGCCGGGCCGCCGCGCAGGGCGGCGAGATCCTGGTCGAGTTCGGCGCACTGGGTGCCGAAGGTGCGGTAGCCGTCGGCGCGTACGAGCCACACCTCCCCGGTGGCGCGTGCGCTCGCGGCGGCTGCGAAGGCGCCCGGTGACCCGGCGGCGTTGCGCGCCGCGTAATCGACCCAGTCGACGCGTTGGGGTGTGCTCATCGTCGGGTACACCACCTCGTCGGTGCCGGCCGGCAGCAGCCGGTCGACCGCCGGGCCGAGTTGGTCGGGGCAGTACACGACCAGGTCGCCGGGGCGCAGGTGGGCGCGGAGCAGGGCGGCCGTGTGGCGCGCCTGGGTGCGCGAGCCGAGCAGCGGCGAGAGGACCGCGACGCCCAGCCCGAGCATGGCCACCACGGTGAGTGCTGCCGCGCCCCGGCGGCCGGCCAGGCGCGCCGCGCCCAGGGCGGGGACGAGCAGGACCGCCGCGACGTCCGGGGCGCTGTAGCGCAACGCGTACCCGGCCCCTCCGATTCTGCTCACGACCAGGCCCAGGACCAGCGCACCCAGCCCGAGGAACAGCAGTTGCCGCGCCGCAGGGCGTGGCAGCGCCCGGAGCGTGAGCGCTGCGACTACCAGTGCCAGGACGATGCCGGCGGGACCCGGACCGTTCCACTGGCGCAGTGTGTTCACCGCGTCGTGCCAGGTAGGCGCCGGCGCCCACGGCGTGCCGGTGTGGCGCTCCTGGAAGACGAACGACGGCAGCCAGGGCAGGAAGAGGACTGCCCCGGACGCGATCGCGATCGCGACCCGGAGCCAGGGCCCGCGGCCGTGTTGCCGCGATGCGCGCGCCAGCAGGACGGCCTCGCCGGCGGCGAGCAGGAATATCGCCCAGTAGTGGGTGAGCGCGAGCAGGCCGGCGACCGCCGCGACCGCTGCGAGGCGCGCCGGGCGGGGCCGCTCGAGGGCCCGCAGGACCAGCAGGAGGCCGGCCAGCGTCAGCAGCATGACCAGCGCGTACATCCGGGCCTCGGTGGCGTAGCGGATCGCGAACGGGCAGGCCGCCATCAGCATGGCGGCGGCCAGGCCGGTGAACCGGTCGGCGAGGCGGCGGCCCACCAGGTACGCCACCGGCAGCGCCAGGACCGAGAAGACCGTGGATAGGGCCCGGACCGCGTCGTCGCCGGTGCCGAAGAGCGCGATCCAGCCGTGCAGCAAAAAGTAGTAGAGCGGCGGGGAGCCGTCGTGCCGCAGCGCGGCGAACAACTGGGGCAGAGGCAGCCGGGCGATGTTCACCGAGAGCGCCTCGTCGAGCCAGAGCGCCGAGCCCGAGTGCAATCGTACGGCGACCTGCGCGGCGAGCAGCACGGCGTAGCCGATCGCGGGCCACCGCGACCCTAGGATGCCTGCTGTGTTCCGCTCATCGGTGTTGTGGGCCTGGCTCGTCTCGCGTGTCATCGTGCTGGTCGCGCTCCTCACGGCCCTGCTGATCCCGGCGCACCGGCACGCTAGCCTACTGGCCTGGGACGGGTACTGGTACGAAACGATCGCGGTGCACGGGTACGCCGCCAGTCCCGCCGGCGCGATCCGGTTCTTCCCGGTGCTGCCGTTGCTGGCCCGATGGTCTGCCGCGCTGGTTCTCGCCCCGCCGGGCGTCATGCTCGTGGTCATCGGCAACGCGGCCGCCCTGCTCTACCTCTTCCTGGCCCGGCGGGTGGCGCTCGCGGCGGGCCTGGGCAACCCGGCGGCTGACCTGTCGACGGCCGCGGTGGCATTGGCCCCGGCCGGGTTCGTCCTCGCCATGGGCTACACCGAGGCGCTGTTCGGGGTGCTGGTGTGCGTGGTGTTGCTGGGTGCCCGCCGCGGCCGCTGGTGGGCCTGTGCGGCCGCCGCGCTGGTGGCTGGGGCACTGCGGCCGACCGGGGTGCTGCTCTGCCTGCCGACCGCCATCGAGGCCGCCCGGGGTCTGCGGGCCGCCACGCCGGGCGGCCTGGTTGCCCGGCTGGCCGCCACCTGCGCCCCGGCGGCCGGCCTGGTCGCGTACCTGGGGTGGGCCTGGCATGCGTACGGCGACCCGCTCACCCCGTTTCGCGTCCAGACTGCGGCCGACTTGCGCGGCGGGGTGCTGGTCAACCCGTTCACCTCGCTGGTGAGGGCGGTGGAGACGCCCTGGCCGGCGCTGATCCGGGTCGTCTGGATCCTCGTGGCGCTCGCGCTCCTGGTCGTGTCAGCCCGCCGGTTGCCCGTGTCGTTCACCGTCTTCGCCGCCGCTACCGTCTTCCTCGCGGTCACGGCGCGGAATTTCGGCTCGTTCGAACGGTACGCGTGCTCGGCCCTGCCTCTGCTGCTCGCTGCAGCGGCCGTGCTCGCCGAGCGGCCGCGCCTGCGTCTCGTGGCAGCGATCGCCGCGCCGCTCATCCTTTTCGGACAGTCGCTGCTGTCCTTCACCAGCTCCTACGTGCCGTAGGTGCTCATAGCGAACTCATGGCCGGAGCAAAGCTGACGTCCAATTTCGCCGTCGATCCTCGGTGCAGCCAGTACCAGGAGACGGAGTGATCAGCCATGACCCTCGGCATCGCCGACGCCGGGCACGAGGCGGCCACGGCCCAACGCGGGCAGGCGCCGGCGTTCTTCCTCTTCCACACCGATCCCCAGGTGGTGGCCGAGGCGACCCGGGCCGGCGTCGACGGATTCGTCGTCGATTGGGAACGGCGCGGCAAACGCCGCCGGCAGGCCGGTCAGGACACCCAGATCAACGGTGACACGCTCGCCGATCTCGAGCGGGTCCGGTCCGCCACCGCGGCGCGGGTGCTCTGCCGGGTGAACGGCTTCGGGCCGTGGACGCGCCGGGAGATCGACGCGGCCGTGTACGCGGGCGCGGACGAGGTGCTGCTGCCGATGGTGACCGGCACCGGCGAGGTGGACCGGGCGCTGCGATTCGTCGGCGGGCGGTGCGGCCTGGGCATCCTGATCGAGACCCGGGCCGGCGTCGCCGCGGCGCCGGGCCTGGGCCGGCGGCCGCTCTCCCGGGTCTATCTGGGACTCAACGACCTGCGCATCGACCGAGGCAGCGACAACCTCTTCGAGCCGCTCGTCGACGGCACGGCCGACGAGGTCCGATCCTGGGTGACCGGGCCGTTGTTCGGTGTCGCAGGGCTGACGCTGCCCGATCGGGGCGCGCCGGTGCCGAGCCGGCTGATCGCCGCCGAACTGGTCCGCCTCCGGGCGGACTTCACTTTTCTGCGGCGCTCGTTTTTGGCCGACACGGCCGGAAAGCCGCTCGCTCCGGCCGTGGCCGTCATGCGGACGCACTTGGCCGGGCTGGCCGGCCGGTCGGCAGGTGACCGGGATCGCGCCCGGACCGAGTTGATCCGGGCCGTCGGGCAGACCGCTGCGGTCGGGCGAGCCCCTGCGGTTGCACGGTGACCAGCCTTGGCCGCCGGCGGGTCCTGGTTACCGGCGCGGGCGGGTTCGTCGGCCGGCACCTCGTGGCCCGCCTCGCCGAACAGGGCGCCGACGTCACCGCGCTGACCCGGACCGGCTGCGACCTCACCGACCCCGACGCGGTCCGCGCCGCGGTCGTCGCCGCGCGGCCGGAGGTCATGTTCCACCTGGCCGCCGCGCGTCAGGCCGGCGACGGCGCCGACCGGACCGCCACCGCGACCGTGAACGCCGTCGCCGGCATGTGGCTGGTCGAGGCCGTGCCGCCCGGCTGCCGGGCGGTGATCCGGCTCGGCTCGTCGACCGAGTACGCCGCCCAGACCTCGCCGATGGACGAGCTGACGCCGCTGCGGCCGCGCGGATACTTCGGTGCCACCAAGGCCGCCGGATCGCTGCTGTTCACGGCGGTCGCGGCCGAACGCGGGATCCGGTCGTGCGTGCTGCGCGCCTTCCAGGTGTACGGGCCCGGCGACAAGCCCTCCCGTTTCGTCCCGGCAGTGCTGGCGGCGGCCCACGCCGGCACCACGCTTGCACTGACCGGGCCGGGCCTGCGGCGCGACTGGGTATGGGTGGGTGACGTCGTCGACGCGTGCGTGCGGGCCGCCGGCCGCGACGACCTCGCTCCCGGTGCGGTCTACAACATCGGCACCGGTGTGCAAACCGCCAACGAGGAACTCGTCGCCACCGCCGAACGGGTGACCGGGCAGCGCATCGCGACCCGCGCCGGCGCCCACCCCGGGCGCGGATGGGACACCAGCGACTGGGTCTGCGACCCGGCGGCAGCTCGCGCCGACCTGGACTGGAAGCCCCGCGTAGACCTGGCCGAGGGTCTCGCCCGCTGCTGGAGCGACCGATGAATGTCGCCGTCGTCGTTCCCGTCTACCGCAACGCGGCGACGCTGCCCGCGCTCGCGACCCGCCTCGACGCCGCGCTCACCGGCGCCTGGACGCTGCGCCTGGTGGTGGACGCGTGTCCCGCCGGCAGCGGTGCCGTCGCCGCGAGCCTCGCCGCCGCGGAGCCCCGCGTGCGGGTGAGTCACCTGCCCCGCAACGGCGGCCAACACCGAGCCATCGTGCACGGCCTGGCTGCCGAGACGGACGCGGACGTGTGGGTATGCCTGGACGCCGACCTCCAGGATCCGCCCGAGGCCATCCCACTGCTGCTGTCCACCCTGGACAATGAGCGGGTCGCGGGCGTATTCGCGGGACGGCGGGGCGCGTACCAGCCCTTCGGCCGCCGGGTCACCGGCGCGCTGCACCGGCGGGTTCTCGCCGCGCTGATCGGCCTGCCGGTCGACGCCGGCGCGTTCCTCGCCATGAACCGCCCGCTCCGCGACGCCGTGGTCGCGGGCCTGCTGCAGCGCGGCGCGCCGAGCGTGGTCGCCGCCGCCGGCCTGAGTGGGTTGCCGCTGACCAGCGTGCCAGTTCGCCGGGACGAACGCACCGAGGGCACTTCGGCGTGGACGTCGCGGGCCCGGCTGCGGCAGTCCGCCGGAACCCTGTGGTGGGCGGCGCGCCAGGGCCGGCGGGCCGGCGCGTGAACGCGGCCACCAGCCGGCAGGTCACCCGGTTCCTCGTCATCGGCGCCGTCGGCACCGCCGCCTGCCTCGGCGCCTACGTGCTGCTGCGTCTCGCGCTGCCGGCACAGGCCGCCAACGTGGTGGCGCGCCTGGTCGTAGCGGTGCCCACCACCTGGCTCAACGGGCGGTACACGTTCGGCGCGAAGGTGTCCGCGAGGCGCCTGTACGGCGGCGCGCTGGCCGTTCTCGCGGCCGGCGCCGTCGTCTCGGCCGGCTTGCTCGCGGCCGAGCAGTCACTGCTCGGCCCGGCCGACCGATGGGCCGAACTCGCCGCCCTCGTGCTGGCCAACGCGGGCGCAACCGTGGCCCGCTTCACGCTACTTCGGCAGTGGCTCTTCCGGTCCCCTTCCACCCTGTCCCTTGCGAGGTAAACGCATGAACATTCCCCAGACGTCCGCGGCGCCCGCCGCCGGCGCGCGAGCACGAACGCCGTTCAGCAAGGTCCCCGAGGCGACCGCCCTCTTCTGGGTCATCAAGATCTTGACCACCGGCATGGGCGAGTGCGTCTCCGACGACCTCATGGAAAGGCTGGATTGGTGGGCCCTCGGGGTCGGCGGCGCCGCCCTCGTCGCCTCGCTGTGGTGGCAGTTCCGCACCGACCGCTATCGCGCCTGGCCCTACTGGACGGCGGTGGCGATGGTGAGCGTCTTCGGCACGATGGTCGCCGACGGACTGCGCAAGGGCCTCGGCCTCACCTTCGTCGACACCACCATCGCGTTCAGCGTGCTCGTCGCGGCCTCGCTCGGCACCTGGTACCTCTCCGAACGCACCCTGTCGATCCACAGCATCACGACCCGCCGCCGCGAGACCTTCTACTGGGCCACGGTGATGGCGACGTTCGCACTCGGCACCGCAGTCGGTGACATGTTCGCCTCGACGCTCGGCTGGGGTTTCCTCGAATCGGGCCTCGGGTTCTGCGTCCTCATCGTGCTGCCGCTGCTGGCGTACAAGTTCCTCGGGCTCAACTCGGTCCTTGCGTTCTGGTCGGCTTACGTGGTGACCCGCCCGCTGGGCGCCTCCTTCGCCGACTACCTCTGGGTGCCGCGCCCGTGGGGCGCGGGCTTCGGCAAGGACGCGGTGAGCCTGGTCAGCAGCACGGTCTTCCTGCTCGCTGTCGTGTACGCGGCGAAGACCCGCAACGGCGAGCCGAAGGACGCCCGTGCCGTTGCCGGCTAGGGCCGGGGCCCCACGCTGGTGGCGCCGCCCGGCGCCGGCCCGGGCGGTGCCACCAGCTGTCCTGCTCGTCCTGGGCCTCGCCCAGCTCGCCCGCAACCTGCCCCTGTGGTACGACGAGGCATACAGCCGACTCGCCGCGGGCGTGCCCCTGGGCACGCTGTTCAACGGCGTCTGGCACCGGGTCGGCGTCATCTCGTACCTGATGGACGTCCCTCCCTCGTTCAACGCCCCCTACTACGTGGCGTTGCACTTCTGGTGCGCCGCCTTCGGCACAAGCCAGTTCGCGCTGCGGCTGCCCTCACTGCTGTGCGCGGCCGGCGCGGTCGCCGTCCTCGCCGAGCTCGTACGCCGCCTCGCCGGGCCGGGCGCCGGGCTGCTCTGCGGGCTGCTCTGCGCCACCGGACCGCTCCTGGTCGACCAGGCGATCCAGGCTCGCAGCTACGGCCCCGCCATGCTCGCGCTCGCGCTGTGCGCGTTGTGGTTCGCCGGCTGGCTCAGCACCGGAACCGGCCTGCTCCGGATCGGGAGCGCCGCCGCCGTGGCCGGGCTCATGCACTGGTTCACACTGCCGGTGCTGGCCGGCTTCGCGATCGCGGCCCTGGCGCTGCGCCGCCGGGCCGGCATCCGGGCCGCGTTCGCCCTGGCCGCCGGGAGCCTGCCGGCGGCGCTGCTGGTCGGCTGGTCGATGGCCGGCGGGGCGTACGGCGCGCCATCCCCCGCCCCGGTCGGCCTGTGGCTGCCGGTGGATGCCGTCCGGGACTGGTCCGAGGGCTTCGTCGCGCTCTCCGTCGCGCTCGCCGCCGCCCTCCTCGGCCTGCGGCGCGGCCCCCGACGGGCCTTCGTGCTGTGCTGGGTCGCCGTGCCGCTGCTGCTCATCACCGGCCTCGAACTCGTGTCACCCGCCTACTTCCCGCGCTACCTCCTCTTCACGCTGCTGGGGGTCGTGGTAGCCGCCTCGCTCGGGGTCGCGGCGCTGCGTTCCGCCCGACTGCGGACCGCCGCGGGCGCGCTGCTCGTCACCCTGTCAATGGTCGGGGTGCTCCAACACGCGAACGACGCCGCCAAGGAGCCGTCACCCGCCGCGATCCGACTGCTCGCCGCCGAGCAGCGGACCGGCGAGCCCATCGTGCCCGCCGACGGCCGCACCTCGCTCGACCTCAAGACGTACCTCTCGCTCGAACCGCGCCTGTCCCAGGACCTCGTCCTGCCGCCCACGCTGTTCACCACGCAGACCTCGTCCACTGTCGTGTGGCTGGTCCGGGTCGTGCTGAAACAGAACAGCCTGCCGGTGGTGGCGGCGGAGCAGCGCCTCAAGGACGCCGGTTGGACCGAGGCGAGCGCCACCCTGTTGGTCGGCTCGAACACCGACCTGCGCGTGGAGCGCTGGGTGCGCTGACCCGGCCCTCCTCACCGAGCGGGTCGTGGGCCGCGGCTCTCGACGGCGCCAGGCGCAAGGTCAGGTACCTGATCCGGCACCGCGACGGGAAGTACCCGGCCATCGTCGATCAGGTCCTCGCCGAAGCCGAGCGGACCACCGTTCGGGTCCACGACAGGCGGCAATCCGGCCTACTCGTCGATCGGCCAGTCGAGGCACTCACAAATGCCACGGCCCATGATCCACTCCAGCTCCTCCCGGGTCAATGCGAAGTGCTGCGTGAACTGCTCGACCGCGTCGGTGTAGGTGATCCCACGGCCGAGCAGGCGCGTGATGTCGGTACCCCAGAAGCAGCGTTGGGCGCCCATCTTGTCCACCACTTCCCGGACGTACTTCTCGACATTGAGGTTCGGGAAAGGCTGCGAGGAGTAGTCCGGGATGGCCGACACTTTGACGTAGATGTTCGGGTGTGTGTGCAGATCAGCGGTCTCGGTGACCCAGAAGCCGATCCCGTCGTCCACGCAGCGGGCCATGATGCCCATGTGGTCGATGATGATCTTAAGGGCCGGGTGCCGAGCCGCGATCGCGCCGAGCTCCGCTTTCCAGATCGGGGCATGCACCATGGTCGGAATTCCGAGCTCTTCGGCCAGCGGCCAGTACCAGTCGTTGGTCCCGTCGATCATCCAGTTTCGGTCTATCGGTCGGTGGAAGGTCAATCGCGTGCCCTTGATGTAGGGATTCTGGCTGAAGTCTCTGAGCATCGCGGTGGCTTCGGCCGGCTTGTTCTGCGGAATGCGCGCCATGACGGCGAAGCGCGTGGGGTGCTTTTCGCAGGCTTCGAGGGCGTAGTCGATGCGATCGCCCTCCCAGGACGGTGGCACGATGATGGCCCGGTTGATACCTGCCTCGTCCATCAGTTCGAGGCATTCTTCGTAGCCGAACGGGTTCTCCGGGTGGCCGTTGAGCCGTACCCGTTCGTGGGCGCCAGGCAACCAGGGACGGTCAGGAGTATCTGCCTTCCAGATGTGGATCTGAGAGTCGACGATGAACATGCGATGTCCTTTGCGTCCATGGTTCTTGGTCTGCGGGCAAACAGGGAGTTGTGGTGGTTCGCGCCGTGGCCACCCGGGTGTCTCGATGCTAGGAACGCGGCCTGACCGCTTCAACGCGGTGAGCACCCTCGATGCTGAACGCCTTTCTTGCGCGGCGTGCAAGGGCGCCGGCCCGGTCAGGCGCCCGGCTGCGAAATCGGATTCTTCTTGAACCAGATGGACAGGAAGTCCAGGACGACCTGCACCTTGCGGGGAACCCGGCCGCCGGGACCGAACACCGCGTAGAGCGACCGTTCCGGGACCGGGATGTCCGGCAGCAGGCGGACCAGGCTGCCCTCTGCCAGGTTGTCGTAAACGGCACGCTGTGGCAGCAGCGCGATGCCGCGGCCGTGTACGGCTACCTTCTGCAGCGTGATGTACGAGTTCGAGACGAACGCCACCCTGCGGATCTTGTGCAGGGTGCTGGACGGTCCGAGTCCGATTCGCCAGACCGAGTCGTTCACATGCACGAGGCAGTCGTGGTCGGCGAGGTCGTTCGGATACTGCAGATCGCCATGCTGGGCGAGGTAGCCGGGGGAGGCGCACACCACGAACGGCAGGCCCGCGATCCGGCGCAGTCGTACCGCCGAATCGCGTAGGTCGCGGGTGTGGAAAGCGACGTCGAAGCCGCTGTCCAGGAAGTCGTAGGTCCGCTCCGAAGTGGGAGTGGCGCTCAACTCGAAGCGCACGGTGATCTTCGGGTGAGCGACCGCGAAGGCGGCGATCGCGTCGCCGATGTCGAGGCTGCCGATCCACTTGGGGCAAATGATCGACAACATGCCCTCCGGCCGGTCTTGCATTTGCGCGATGTCCTGGTCCTGCTGCTCGATCTCCTGCAGGATCCGGCGGGCGAAATCGCGGTACGCCACCCCGGACTCGGTCAGGCTGATCGAGCGCGCGGAGCGGTTCAACAGCCGGGCACCGACCTGCCGCTCCAGATCCGCGATGTGCCGGGAGACCAGCGATCCGGAGGTGCCCAACGACTTCGCCGCTCCCGCGAAGCTGCCCTTGTCCGCAACGGTCACGAAGCTACGCATGACCAGGAGTCGATCCATCGGAGTCCGTTCTCGCAGCCACGCTTCAACGGTGCCGCCCTGGCCGGGTCAGGAAACGTCTGCGCCGGTGTCGTGGTCGGAGTGGTCGGATTCGCCGCGTTTCCAGTACCCCCGCGTGGTGAGCCGGTCGGTCGGCACACCCTCGTCGAGCAGGGCGCGCCGGATCGCGCGCATGGTCGCGGCCTCGCAGGCGACCCAGATCCGGTCGTACCGTTCGGCTCGCGCGGCTGCGATCACCTCGCCTTTCAGAGCGCTGCCGTCACCGTCGAGCAGGACCCACTGGCCGGTGACGGTCGCCGGTGAGGTGAACGATTGCGCCTCGGCCTCATCGGGGATTTCGGCGATGACGCAGGCGTGCGCGGAGGCGGGAAGGGACTCCAGGCAGGTGGCGATAGCGGGCAGGGCGGACTCGTCCCCGGCGAACAGATAGCGGCCGGCGTCCGGGTCCGGGCTGAAGGCGGACCGGGACCGCCCGCCCAACTCCATCCGCATGCCGGGCACGACACGCGCAGCCCACTGGGTGGCCGGTCCAAGCCCGGGGTTCAGCAGAAAGTCGATTGTCACCAGGCCCTCGGCTCGGTGGAAGTGGCGCACTGTATAGGTGCGCATGACGGGCCCCGAGGGAGTGTCCGGCAGGAACACCTTCGTGTGTGCCGCCGCACCAGGTTCCGGCCAGTCCGCCAGATCCCCCTGGACGACCACGCGGACTGTTCGGGGGGTCGGTGAGCCGACCTCCACCACCACCATCGGGCGGCGTGGCGGGTATCTGCGTTCTTGCCGCTGCCTTACTGACCCGGCGGCCTCGGTGGCGCCGTCGCCGGCATCGCTGTCCCGCGGGGTGATGGTCACGGAGCCACCCCGGGCGTGGCGGGCAGCGTCGGGGCCGCGGCCGAGCCGGTGGACGACTTCAATTCGTCGTCCATCCGCGGTCCGTCTTGGGCCCTCGGCGGCTTGAGCTGCCAGACGTGGTGTGGGGCGTCGCCTTCCCAGATGCGAGGAGTCTCGTACGATTCGTCGACCCGGGTCATGTCGCACACGTACTCGACCCGGCCACCGGACGGAGTGTAGAAGAACCGGTAGATGTTCGACCCGAAGCTGTGCCGCCCCACGTAGCGGGCTTCCTTCCAGCCCTTGCCGAGCATGTAGTTGCCGCCCTCGATGACCTCGTCGAAGTCGCGGCACTCGTAGGCCGCGTGGTTGATGCCGTAGCAGTCCCCGCGGTGCATGAGCAGGAAGTTGTGCTGATCCCAGTCACCCTCGGCCTGCAGGAAGGTGCCGAGTCGGAGCACGATGTCGACCGGACGGAAGTTGAGCCGCTCGGTGTAGAACGCCAGTGCCTTCTCCCTGCCGTCCTTGGGGATGTCCAGCGCGAGATGGCACACCCGGATCGGCCGCGCGCGACCATAGCCGGTCAGCTCGGCGTTCCAGCGCGAGACGCTCCCGGTCACATTGCCCGCGCGAGCCTCGAACGCCACGTCCACGGCGTCCTTGACCGCGAATCCGATGGCATAGCCGGTCTCGTCGAAGGTGTGGATCGAGCCGTCCAAGTCCTGGCGGACCTCGCGGTCGGTGGCCAGGTTCGCCGCGAGGCCATCGAGTGACTCCTGCGAGTCGACGCCCCAGGTCACCGCTCGCAGCCCAGACCCGTTGTTCTTGGGCGGCGCCAGGAAGGGGGGCAGGGACGGATCATCCGCGCGCCGCAGGTGGATGCGCTGGTTGACCATCGTGCGCAGGGTGGCCCGGTCCTCGCTGACATCGACGGGCTCCAGCCCGAAATCCTCGTAGAACCTGGCGCACTCCAGCACGTCGGTGACGCCGAACACGAGTTCTTCGATTCGATCGATCGTCATCGTTACTCCATCAATCTCAAGTGAGCGCAGCCATGGTGATTCCGGGTGCCGGTGTAGCCGGCCACGCCGTCACTCGCCCTCCCAGGTCACGTAGAAGGCCCGTTCGCGCTTGCTTAGCCGAGGGATTCCCTCAGCTACGGCGTGGGCCTGGAAGTGCGGCGAGGCGCCGTGAGCCAGGTAAGCGCCCCGGTCGACGTAAATCTCGTACAGAAAGAACACTCGCGGATCGTCCGGATCCCGGTGGCACTGGTAAACGAGGTTCCCGGGCTCCGCGCGAGTCGGGCCGAGCAGCTGCCGGATCACGTTCGCGACGGCCTCCTCCTCCCCGTCCTTGGCGGTCCATTTAGCCGTTACCACGTATGCCATAGACCTGTCTCCCCTTCGCAGATTCCCGACGGTCACGCGCCGGGAGCGGTGAACGCCGCGCCGAAATCAGGTCCGTGGGGCGAGACGGCGGCGGCGACGCAGCGGTTGCGCTGCGACCCCAGCCCTTCGATCGTCGCCTCGAGGAGGTCTCCGGGACGAAGGAAGCGTCCGCCGTGCTCGGCCGCGTTTCCCGACGGGGAGCCGGTGGCGATGATGTCGCCGGGACGCAGGTCCGTGACCCCGGAGGCGTACTCGATCAACCGGTCGACCGAGAAGATCATGTCGTCGGACTTGGCGTCCTGCATCACCACGTCGTTGACCTTGAGAGTCATGCGCAGGTCGTGCGGGTCCGCGACGAAGCGTGCCGGGGTGATCCACGGCCCAATCGGCTTGAACGTGGGGCGGCCCTTGGTGGCCAGGAAGTCGGTGAAGCGCAGGTCGGTACGGTGCATCCGATCGCGGGTGGAAAGGTCGTCGAGGATCGTGTAGCCGGCGACGTAGTCCATCGCCTCCGCGCGTGACACGCAGCGGGCGAAGCGGCCGATCACGACGGCGAGTTCGAGTTCCCAGTCATGTTTGACGCCGGTGTCCCCAGGGATGATCACGTCATCGTCGGCGCCGATCACCGCACCCGGCCAGCCGATGAACATGAACGGGATCCCGTTCGCCGCTCGCTCGTCCATGGCCCGGGTGGCGTCGGCCCTGGCCTGCTCACCGTCCCTGCCGGCCGCGATGGCGTTCGCGGTTCGCATTTCGATGATGTGCATGCGGTAGTTCGCGCCGGCGCACAGGAACGCTCCCGGCGGGTTGATCGGCGGCAGGATCCGCAACTCGTCCAGCGGCCTCCCGGCGGACCTGGAGGTCAGGTCGTCGAGGCGGCTCAGCGACCGGTCCCAGTCCTGCAGCAGCGACAGCACCGTCACCCGGTCACCGAAATGCGAACGCAGATCCGTGACCCGGTCGCCGGTCACGAGCCCGGGGAAAGGGTCAGACTCCTCGGCAGCGAATGTGCCCAGTCCAAAGGTCATGGCTCGGACGATACCCAGAGCCCACCGTCGCGCGGGTTCACCAAAGGGTGCACGATCGTTGCCCTGCCCAGGGCTCATGCGGTCCAGTCGACCGCGGACAGCCGCGCCAGCGCCCGGATCAACGCGTGCACGCCATCGCGGCCGCCACCCTGTGCGCGCAGCGCCAGATACAACTCGTGGGCCAGCGCGAGCCCCGGCAGGCTCAGGTCCATCCGGCGGGCCTCGGCCAGGGCGATCTCCATGTCCTTGATGAAGTGCTCGACCATGAAGCCGGGCGCGAAGTCGCCGTGCATCATCCGGGGCGCGTAGTTGGCAAGCGACCAGGATCCGGCCGCGCCGCCGCCGACCGACTCGAGCACGGTTTCCGGGTTCAGCCCCGCCTTGTGCGCGTACAGCAACGCCTCGCAGACCCCGATCAGCCCGGTGGCGATCAAGGTCTGGTTGACCATCTTGGCGTGCTGGCCGCTACCCGGGCCGCCCTGATGGACGACGGTCTTGCCGAGCAGGCCGAACAGCGGTCGCAGCCGCTCGACGGTGTCGGCGTCGCCACCCGTCATGATCGATAGCGTGGCGTTTCGCGCGCCGACGTCGCCGCCGGAGACCGGAGCATCCACCGCGTCCAGCCCTCGCTCTTTTGCCGCCGCATGAATTTCGCGCGCCAGCGACGGCTCGCTGGTCGTCATATCGACCAGCACACAACCGGGACGGGCGGACGTCAGGACACCACGAGCGCCGAGCGCGACCTCGCGAACATCCGCGGGATAGCCGACCATGGTGAACACGACGTCGGCCTCACCGGCCACCGCCGCCGGGGTTTCGGCCCAGCTCGCACCGCGGTCCAGCAGCGGCTCGGCCCGCTCTCGCGTTCGGGAGCAGACCAGTACCGGAAACCCGCCGGCAAGGAGGTGCCCGCACATGGACGTACCCATCACGCCCGCGCCGATCCAGCCGATAAGGGTGTCTTCTGGGGAAAATGACTTGGATGAGATCACCGGGCGAGCATAAATCCGGTGCCGCCGCCCGCCCCTGCCGGACGAGCAAGCATTGCTGAACGAACCGTTCTGACCGGTATCACCCTGCCGGTGCGAGCATGGCCGGGCCGGACCCGCGATGAGCTGTCAGGAGCTGATCATTTTATGGAAAGCGCACCCGAGGAGGAGCTGATTCGCTTGGAGCGCGAGCGCTGTACGGCGATCTCGGCGAGCGATATCACCACCCTCGATCGACTGCTGGCCGACGATCTCAGCCACACGCACGCCTCAGGCCTCACTCAGGACAAGGCCACCTATCTCGCGGGGGTCGAGGGCCGCCCACGGCTGACGACTCGAGGGAACGATCTGAGAGTGTGCGTCTATGGAAACGTCGCCGTGATGACCGGTGCGCTGCGTAACACGTTTCCGGCCGCGCAGCCGGGCGGAGAGCCTCGGCTGGTGGAACTGCACGCCCTGCAGGTATGGGTCCATGGCGAGGGCAGCTGGAAGCAGGTTGCCTTCGCCTCCTCGGGGCGGCCGGCCGCTGATGCAGGTGGGCCGGCCGCTCGATGAACGGAGGAGTCCCCCGGGGCCGCTGGTGACGACGTCACCGGCCGTGCAGCAGGCGTGGCACCAGGGCTGCGGCGTTCTCGACGTCGATCTTCACACGGACGGCTGGGTCCAACTCGTCGAAGTCGTCGCTCGGATCAGAGCCGGCGGGCTCGGCGAGATATGGCCAGTCCGAGCCGAACACGATGTGGTCGAGTGCGGTCGCCTTCAGCGTGGAGGCGAGTGCGACCGTATTGTTCGACAGCCCGGTGTCGAAGTACTGCCGGCGCAGGTACTCCATCGCCCCCTTCGGCGCACGGGTGGCTTTTTCCGGCTCACGTTCGGCGAGCGAGGCCAGCCGGTGTGCCAGGAACAGACTGCTGCCGCCTAGATGGGCGAACTGCAACCGCAGCTGCGGGTACCGTTCCAGAGCGCCGCTGTAGATCAGGTGGGCCAGCGCCCGGGTGGTGTCGAAGGGATATTCGAACAGCCAGCGGGGGTACTGCGGGAAGACCAAGCCGTTGGCGGGCACCGCGGGGTGCACGAACGCGTACGCCCCGCGGCGGTTCAGCTCCGCCAATACCGGTTCCCAGGCGGGGTCTCCCAGGTAGGTTCCCGCGTGGTTCGAAAACAACGCCACTCCGTCGAGGGCGAGCGTGTCCAGCGCATATGCGATCTCGGTGATCGCGACCTCCGGGTCCTGCGCGGTGAACGGCACGATCGCCAGCGCGCCGAACCGGTGGGGCTCGGCGCGCACGACATCGGCCAACTCCTCGTTCCCGGTCCGCGCGGCGCTCGCGGTGCGCGCTTGCAGGGCGTCGCCCATCGACAGGACCGCGGCGTCGATCTCGTACCGCTCCATGAACCGCTTGTAGCCGCTGATCGACTGCGGCGGCCGCGGCGCGGGAGCGAGGGTCTGCTCGTAACCGGGAGTGAGCACGTGCACGTGAAAGTCGATCCGGGTCACAGCGGCGCAGCCCGGACCGGTGCGAAGGCGTCCGGGGCGCAGGAGAGCGGGTTCACGCCTGGTGTCCCAGGGACGCCAGATGCTGGCGGAGGTCGCCGCGGCCGTTGTCCGGCTTGTACGGCGCCCGGGCAACGGTTGCCCGGATCCGGATCTGGGGGTCTCCCGGGTTGCCCCAGACAACCTGCACCTCGGTGCCCAGTTCGGCGTCGGCCACGTTCATCACCGCCAGCGACATCACCTGGCGGAAGTAGTAGCTGTATCCCCAGGACGTGGACACTCCCGCCGGTGCGCCATCGCGCTCGACCTGATCGGCCCACATGAATCCCCGGGTGTCCCGGGGCATGTCCAGGAACGTGTGGGCCGGGCCCTCCCGGAAGAACGACCGGTAGATCTCCACCACGTCGTCGGAGTTCCACACCAGGGTCCGAAGGGTCCGCACGGGGCGGTCCACCAATTCGCGCAACGGGGTGGCGCCGAGGAAGTCGTGATCGAACTTGATGTTCCGGGTCCAGTTCAATTCGACCGGGTCACGGTAGTAGTCGTCCAGGGATCGGCCCTCGAAGCTGCCGGCGATGGACGGGTGCGGATGACGGTACATCCGCGGCGACATGACCTGCTCCACGTAGTCCGCGCACTCCGGCCCGAAGACTGCGGGGACGTAGTCGAGGCTTCGGGTGGGAACGGCGTTCTCCAGGTGGTTGATCGGCACCGTGCGGGAACCGAGGCGGCGAATGCCGAACTTCTGCCCGGCCTCGACGATGGCGTCGTAGACCTGCTTGGCGATCTCGCGGGGGCCCTGGAGTTCGAAGCCGACCTCGCCGGCCATGCCCTGGCGCAGCGCCCACACTTGATGTCCGGCCAGGGTGACCGGGCGGGCATGCATGTACGCCACATCCAACAGGGCGTCGTCACCGCACATTTGCAGAAGCAACGGCAGCGACGTGGGACCGGAGACCTGAAAGACGAACCAGTCGTCGGCTTCGGCGGTGGCCCGGTAGTCCCCGCGCTCCAACTGGAAGCGGACCCACAATCCGGCTTCGGCGTGGCAGACGTATTCCTCCTCGCCCAGACGGGTCAAGATCCCTTCGTGGACCACCTTCCCTTCGGAATTGGGGTGGACCACGTGCTTGGAGGAGCCGATCGGGAACCGCGCGAAGGAGTTCACCGAGAAGTCCGAGAAGAGGTCCAGCACCCCCGGCCCGCGAAAGTGGGTCTGCGGCAGAAACGACCAGTCCCCGATATAGCACGTCCGTTTCCACGACATGCTCTCGTCCAGCCAGTCCGTGTACTCGGGCTGGCCGAACAGCATCGCTGGGACGTTCATCGGCGGCGGCACGCGGAAGGCCTCGAGGGTGAAGTCCATGATCGGGATGCCTCTCTGCTCAGGTGAGTACTGCTCGTGTGCGCTCGTCGGAAGATCCGCTCTCGCCAGGGCCCGGCTGAGCCGGGCGGGGCGGTGCTGCGGTCGTGAGCCGTCCAGGCGGTGGCGACCTGGCCGGTTCTCGCAGCGAGTTGCCTGTTTCGGCTCGGGAGCGAGCACGTCAAGCTAGCACCGAGTGACTGCGCGGCGACGTGTCACGCACTGCAAGTTAAGGATGCACGCTCGGTCCCGCCTTGACGGTCGAAGCCGTAGCTAGTTTCGTGGGCAAAACGATATTGTCGCGTTGTGACGAGCACCGGGGAGCGGCGAGATGGGTGGACCCGCGCGGATCAGCCGGCCCGACCGCGAGCTGGGCGATCAGTTGATCGAGCTGATGGAGCGGCTGCGGCGGGTCTTGATCCGGTCAGGGCGGTCCGCCGGGCTGCGGACGTTGACCGAAGCCCATGCCACGTTGCTGCGCACCCTGGTGTCGGGCGGCCCGGCCACGCCGGCGCGGGTCGCGTCGGAACTGGGCTTGGCCCGTCCGACGGTCAGCAACATCGTGCGCGAACTGGTGTCCGCGGAGCTGATCGAGCGTCAGCCCTCCAGCGCGGACGGGCGCTCGGTGTCCCTGGCGCCGACCGCACGGGCGCGTCAGCAGCTGGCCGAGTTCGGTCGCGGGCGAAGCGACGCGCTGGCCCGGGCTCTGGGCGGGCTGTCGGCGCCAGATCGGGATTGTCTGATCGCCGCCGCTCCTGCCCTGGAGCGGTTGCTGGAGCGACTGACCGTGGACGCCGACGAGCGGGTGGAGCGTGAGACCGGCGACCCATCGGCGGTGCAGCCGCGGCGTGCACGCTAAGGCTGCGCATCGGGGCGCCGCGGTTGGGATCCGTGCGGCCCAGAATCCCGACAAGACGACCTGACCCGACCGGCCGATCTTGGTACAGCCGCAGATGTGGTGGGTGCCCGAGAAGGGAGTCCCGATGAAGTGGTGCCGGGTTCGCATCGCCGAGGGTGCCTCGTACGGCGTGATCGTCGACGACGTGATCGAGCTCGTCGACGGCAGTCCGTTCGGCAGCCACCGGCGGACCGGCGAGCGGCTGTCCCTGGCGCAGGCGAGCCTGTTGCCGCCGGTGGTCCCCCCGACGTTCTACGCCGTCGGGTACAACTACTCCGGGCATGTCCGGGAGGCGGCCGAACGGCGGGGGAGCTCAGCGCTGCTGCCGCAGCGGCCCGAGGTCGGCTATCGGGCGCAGAGCGCGCTGATCGGCCATGGCCGGCCGGTGGTGAAGCCCGCCGACTGCCCGGGTGAGTTCGAGGCCGAGGGCGAACTGGTCGTAGTGATCGGGCGCACGCTGCGGCGTTGCTCCCGGGACGAGGCGGCCGACGCGGTGTTCGGCTGGTCGATCGGCAACGACGTCAGCGCCCGTGGCTGGCAGCGTACCGACCGCACGCTCTGGCGGGCCAAGAACAGCGACACCTTCAAGCCGATGGGGCCGTGGATCGAGACCGACGCCGACCCGTTGTCCGCTCGGACCAGCGTGCTGGTCAACGGCACGCCGGTTGCCGAATTCGGCACCGGAGAGATGATCTTCGATCCTTATCAATACCTGACCGAGATATCGCGCTATATCACCCTGCATCCCGGTGATGTGCTGTGGATGGGGGCCGACAGGACGGTGGAGATGGTGCCCGGTGACACGATCGGCATCGCTATCACCGGGATTGGCGTGTTAAGCAATCCGATCGTTGAGGAGCAGGAATGAGCAGCACCCTTCCGGCGTATCTCCATCATGTGAACTTCCCGACCAGTGATCCGGAACGCACGACTAAGTGGTACGGGGACGTGTTCGGAATGAAGTCTATGAATCCGAACAGCAATTCTCGGCTCCTGCTGCTTACTCGCGGCAACTTCTCGCTGCATTTCACGCCGGTCGATGACATGGACCGGATGGCGCCGTACCACTTCGCGGTGGAGGTGGAGGACTGGGAAGGTTTCCTGGGGCATCTGAAGGTGTTGGGCGTGCGGCACACGCGGCCCGGCAAGCGCCCGTCGGACGACTCGCTGTTCTGCTACATCTTCGACCCGGACCACACCATGATCGAACTCGTGTGGCATCCGGTCCGCCCCCGAGAGAACAGCTGGCGAATGGACCGAGACTGATGACCTACGCGATATCCCCGGACGGCACCAGGATCTACTACGAACAGCACGGCAGCGGTCCGGCCGTCGTGCTGGTGCACGGCTCAGGCGGCCATCACGCGTCCTGGTGGCAGCAGGTGTGTTGGCTGCGTGATCGGTACACGGTCGTCACCTTGGATCTGCGTGGCTTCGGCCGCTCGCACACGGACATCGCCGGCTTCGATGCGGCGGCACTTCCCGATGACATCGCCGCGGTGGTCTCCGCGGCCCAACTGCAGCGCGCGGTGCTGGTCGGCCAGTCGATCGGCGGTGCTGCCGTGCTACGGGCAGCGCTGCGCGCTCCGCAGCGCGTCACCGGTGTGGTGCTCGCGCAGTCGATCGGCGCGATCAGCGACCCGGACCTGAGCGCGCGGGTGCGCGGGGATCGGGAGCGGGCCGAGCGGCTGCCTCTGTTGGACCGGTTGCTCACACCGGAATTCCGCCGCGATCGTCCCGATTTCACCTTCCTGTTCCAGCAGATGGGTACGTTCAATGCCGCCGGCATCGCCCAGTTGCGTCCGTTGGGTGCCGACGGACCGACCGTGCCGGAGGTGATCGACTCTGGCATCCCGATGTGCTTTCTGGCCGGTGACAGCGACCCCGCGCTCAGCCCGCAGACCGTGCAAGCGGCCGCCGAGCGGGTGACCGGGGCGATGTTGGAGCTGGTTCCCGGCGGCCCACATGCGATGTATTGGGAGAACCCGGAATTGTTCAACCCGGCGCTGGAGCGCTTCCTGTGCCGGGTGTATTCCACTGTGGCGACGGGAGCGCAGCAACAATGAGCAGACCGACTCTGGAGGAGGCTCGCGCGTTGATCGAGGACGCTCGACAGCACGCGCTGCGGCTGGGCAAGGCGCTGAGCGTCGCCGTGGTGGACTACGGCGGCTTCGTGGTCGCCGTGGAGCGGATGGACGGAGCTCGACCGCTGACCCCGAGCATCGCGATCGCCAAGGCGTACTCGGCGGCGGTCATGCAGCGCCCCACCAAGATGTTGCGCGGCTGGGCGAACGGCGAACCGGTCTTCTTCAGTCAGGTGGCCCGGATGGGCCACCACCCGATCGTGGCCACTCTGGGCGGCTACACCTTGAAAAGAGATGGCGAGATCCTCGGTGGCGTGGGCGTGGCCGGCGGCAGCCCCGAGGAGGACCAGATCGTGTGTGAGGCGATTGTGACCTCCGCCGGCTTCGCTAACGACTTCCCGGCCTGGGCCGGCACCGAGCAGGAGACGAACCCACATGGCTGACGACTTCAGGTATCACATCGACCACCACGTCGGCCTGGTGCCCCCGGCCGACCTGCTTCAGGCCCGGGCCGATCACGATCGGGGCGCGCTGGACGATGCGGGGCTGCGCGCCGCCGAGGACTCCGCGATCCGCGACGCCCTGCGCCTGCAGCGCCGGCTCGGGCTCATCGCCATGGGTGACGGGCAGTACCGGCGTCGCAGCCCGTTGTCGGTGTTCTACGACCACGTCGACGGTTTCGCCGCGGCGCTTGAGGGCGGTCCGATCGCCGAGCTGCTCGGCGAGCGCCTCACCCCCGTGCGGCGGGCGCTCGGCGGATCGCCGGTCCCGCGGGAACGCCTGGCGCAGCGCGAGGCCGAGTTCCTGGTCGCCCACTGCAAGCAGCGCAACCGCGTGGTGGCGCTGCCCTCGCCCGGATACGTCGCGGCCCTATGCGCCACCGGTGACGAGGGCAGCGGGCAGGAGTTGGCCGCGATCGTGCGGGACGAGGTGGCCGCGCTCGCCGCGCAGGGCATCGAGTACGTGCAACTGCACAACCCGGTGATCGCTTTCCTGCTCACGGTGGCAGGACGAGAGCGCGCCCGCGGGCTCGGCATCGATCCGGACGCGACGCTGGACCTGATCCTGAGCACCGATGGGGCCGTGCTGTCCGACCTTGACGCGCCCGCCGACTTCCGGGTCGCGCTGGATATCACCACGTGCGGCGAGTTGGACACGGGCCAGGGCTATGACACCCGCACCCTCGCAGGCTTCCTAGACCGTCAACCGTTCGAGCGGTTGTGCGTGGAGTACCTGGCCGCTGACGCCGGCCGGTTCCCGATCGAGGAGCTCCGTCCCGACTGCGTGGTCGCTCTCGGCATCGTGGATGTCGGCACACCCGAGATGGAGTCCGCGGACGAACTGGTGGACCTGGTGGACAAGGCGGCCACCGTTATGGACATCGACAGCATCGCGCTGTCCACCAACGGCCCGTTCCACGCGGGCACCCGGTTCAACGCGGATCGGCAGCGCGACAAGCTGCAGATCGTCGAGACCGTTGCCCGCTACTACTGGGGCAACGAGTTGTAGTCCTGAGCTCCGATTACTGCTGCGGACGGGGCCCGGCTGGTCGCCCGGCCCCGTCTGATCGCTTGCTGGTTGGTCGAGCGCGGGGCCGGCGGACGGGCGCAAGCCGCCCAAGGGTGCCCGGATCCCTGACGCGTGTGGGGCTGGCGCCTCATTTCCACCAGATCAGGTGTTGCTGATGATCGATGAGGATCTATCAAGCCATGAGCATGCCAGATTCAAACCGACGCGCTCGTAACCCACGACGGTCGTCCGGTGAGGCGGTCCTGTTATCGGACGCCGCCGCTGAGCGTGCCCCGGCGCCGGTCGATCGGGCATCGGAAGGGTCGGGTCTTGCCCGGACGGCCGAGTCGATCGTCAGTCAGATTCCCGGGGAGAGCCTGGACGGCGTGACATTGCGGGCCCTGACGACTGTGTGCCGTTACAGTCTACTCGCTGTGCGGCAGGCCGTGGGCCGATCACCGCAGGTGGGCAGGCAGTCTTCGGCCACGTTGCCGGAAGAGGTCCGCGAGGCGATCTCGGTTCTTGCCGGGCGGCTGGTTCCGTTGGGCACGGTTTTGCGAAGCGTTTGGCTGGCGCACACCCATGTCATGGGGGAGGTGCTCACCGGCCGGGAGGAACTGGTGGACGCCGACCGCCAGATCCGCCGCAACCGGGAACTGGCCGACCTTGCCGCCGCCAGTGCGGAGTCGAACAGCAAAGCGATCGCCGACGTCTACCGGCTCGAGGAAGGCCGCCATGTCCGTGGTGTTTTGAGCGACGCCGCCCGCCAACTGGTGCACGACATCCTGGCCGGCGCTTGCGTGCTGCCGCACCAGGCCGAACGGGTGCTCGGGATCGATCCGGCGGACCGCCACCTTGCCGTGCTCCTCTCCAGTGACCCGGCCAGCCCGTTATCGTCGAATGACCTGGCTCGGTTCGCGGTAGCCCTGAGCAACGTGCTCCGCGGCGGGCCGCCCATGTTGCTTTCCGAGCGAGCAGGCCGATTGTGGATGTGGACGCGATGGGACTGTCCCATCGGCCCCTCCTTCCCGGACACGGCCCGTGCCCTGCTGTCGCCGCCACCCGGGCTGCGAGCCTGCGCGGGACGGGTGGTCGTGGGGCTCGACGGCATCCGCCGCAGTCATGAGGCGGCACTGGTGAGTGAACAGTTCTTCGGCGAACACGGCGATTCCTGGCTCTGCACCTACACCGATGTGGCGATGCTGGCACTGGTCATGCGGGATCCGGGCGCGGCCCGCGCCTTCGTCGAGCACACTCTCGGAGGGCTAGGAGAACCCGGCCGCCGATCTGCCGAACTCCGTGAGACCCTGCGTGTCTACCTCACCTGCAGGAGAAGCCGCGCTCAAGCCGCTCAGGCACTGCACATCGCCCGCGGTACGGTCGCCTACCGCGTGAAGCAAGCCGTGGAACTGCTGGGGCGCGCGGCCGAGATGGACTCCCTGACCGTGCGGCTGGCCTTGGACGTCGCCCATCACCTGTTCCGTGACGAACATGATCCGGCGACCGGACAGGCTCCGGCCCGCATCGAACTCACCGGAAACACGTGAGACGCCGCCACCTCAGCTCAAGCAGCGCCGGCGGCCTGCCGCGCCAGCGCCATGACGAGGGGTCGCGCATCGGGGGTGCCTAGTCCTGTTTCGTCGTCGTAGCCGGCGCGGGTGTGGATGGTCTGAGCGGTGTCGAACGTGCGCAGCTGCAGTTGGGTGCCCCCGCTCGGGTCCCGGTCGTTGCGGTAGGACGCGGTGATGACGGCGATCGTGTGGGGCGCCGGCACGATGTCATGGAAGGCGGGGGTGCCGGCGAGCCGGTAGAGGGCAGGAGCGGCGAAGCCGAGGGGTATGCCTCGGGCCTGCTGGGCGAGGGCCATCACAGCGGCGACCAGGGGTGTGGCCAGGCTGGTGCCGCCGACGCGTAGCTCGACGTAGGTGCTTCGGCCGTCCGGGAACAGCTGGGTCTGGCCGATCAGGTAGCCGGTGGTGGGGTCCGCCACGGCGGCCAGGTCGGGTACGGCCCGGCCCGGTGTGCCGCCGAAGTACTGGGAGACGTCGGCTGGGACGACGCCCTTCTGGTAGGCCGGTTGAGCGAAGGTACGGCTGACGCCGCCCCCGCCGCCGGCGTCGAACGCGTCGGAGGCGGCGGTGGTCCGCCGGCGGGCGACCAGTTCCGACGCCGCCGTCTGCCACCCCACTTCGAAGATTCGGGCGCCGGTGGCGGACACGCCGATCGAGGTCCCGCCGACCGCGGTCACCCAGGGGTCGGCGGCCGGGTAGGTGACGGTCCTGGCCCCGCGGCGGATCAGGTTGTCGCCGGCGTCGCCGCTGGAGGCGTAGAGGCCGACCCCTTGAACGACGGCCTGCACGAAGGTCGCGTGCGCCGACGCCAGGTCGGCGCCGGTCAGGGCGTCGGCGGGGGTGCTGAAGGTGCAGCTGACGATCGGGGCGAGGCTTTCGTCGAGCACGCGCTGGACGGCCTCGTACAGGTCGGAGAGCTGACAGCTGACGGCCGGGACGACGGCGATGTCGGCGCCCGGAGCCATCCCGTGCACCGCTTCGACGTCCATGGTCTGCTCGGTGTACCAGCTGGGCTCGTCGCAAGCGTCCCCATTGCGGTGGTCAGCGGAGCCGTAGGAGAACCGGGCCGGGGGCAGCACTCGCAGCTGGCCGGGGCGCAGGACCGGCTCCCCCTGGCGTGCGGCCCAGCGCTGGGTGTCCTGCTCCAGGGTTGGCGAGCGGTAGGCGCCGATCACGGCGACCGTTGCCCCGCGTCCGTCCACGCCCGCGGCGGTCAGCGCGGAGGCGCCGTAGAAGGCACGCAACTGCCGGGCCGTGTAACCGCAGACGGCCAGCGGAGTGCCCGCGTACGAAGGCGGTACCTGCCGGGTGCGGGGGTCGTCCTCGGCTCGGCGCAAGCCGTGGGCCGGCGAGCAGATGTCCGGGCGGCGGAACGCGGGCGGCGGTGGGCCTGGGACCGTCGTCTCGGTGACGCCAGGGTCGAGGGGAGTGAGGCCGCCCAGGGACTCGACCGCGCCGGCGAGTTCCCGAGGAACGGTCGGCGGCCGCGAGGGAACCCAGCCGACCGTGGCTGACGGCGCGGGCCGGAAGGTGGTCCGGAAGGCCCGTTCGAGGACCGTGACGTGGGCCCGCACCCTGACCCACCGCCGGGACGGCGATGTCGCGGTGATGGTCAGGCCCTCGTGCGACAGCCAGTCTCGAAGCCTGGCCAGCAGGTCGGGCCGGATCGCGAACCGATCGGTGAACTGCGCCTGGGTCAGGAAGCGGCCATAGCCGGGATCGGCGGGGTCGGAGACCTGCGCGGCGAGCCGCTCGGCGGCGGCGAGATCGCGCAGGGGCAGATTGATCGTCAGCGCCGCCTCCGCGTCCGCCGGCAGGGTCTCAGCGCCGTCCGGGTCGGCCACGCCGGCGCCGGTCGCGGTGATCAGCTCCACCGGCCACCGGGTCTGCGCCGTCGCCGCGGTGGCGACGACAAGCGTCACCGCCACCGCCAGCACCACGAGGCGGCGCCGGGCCCGCCGGCGCCGCATCCCGGAGCGTCCGCGCCTGGAGCCGGCGACGGCCGGGTCGGTCGTCGCCGGCGTTGCTTGGCGCGGTGCCGCCCGTGGTGCCGGGGTCACCGCGGCCTCTCGAACCGTCCCATGAGCCGGAACAGGGCGATCCAGGCGACGAAGAAGGCCAGTCCCACCGCCGGTTGGGCGCGGATGTCGGTGGGTGTGCCGGTGAAAGTGATGAAGGCTCCGGCCAGCACCAGGGCGAGGCCGGCCGAGCTGACCCAGCCGGGGCGCAGCCGGAAGGCGCAGACGTACGCCGTCACCGCAAGGATCAAGCCGACGAGCGCCAGGAAAAGGTGTGGCCAGGTCATCGGACGTCTCCCGTCACAGGTCAGGGTCCACCGAGGCGCCGGCTGCCAACGCGGCCAGCGCCCTGCCCGATGGCCGAGCCCGGGGCGCACGTCCGGCGACGTCCGACAGGGTCGACATCAAAGGTTGGCGGGTGGATGGGGCGCGTAGTTTCCAGATCACCCCGTCGACGAAGAAGTGGTGGATCTGGACCGCTGCCAGGATGACCGCGGTGCTGAACGCCAGCGACCGTCCGAGGACGTGGCCGGCGTAGGGCAGGCACCAGAACAGCGCGAAACCTAGGGCCGCGTTGAGGGCGGCCCAGCGCGCGGTCTCGGTGACGGCGAACCGGGTCGACCGCCTCCGGTCGGGTGCGGCGGCCGCCACGGCGAGCTGGTAGTTCCACGCGATGAACAGGTACTGCAGGCAGTGGAAGAACGGGATGATCACGGCGTAGTAGCCCGGGGTGGCCGCTGTGGACCAGAGAAACTGGGTGATCAGCGGGAGCAGGACGATGAAGGGGATCATCCGGCGCCCGGTCAAGGCGCGCCGGGCAATCACGGCGGCGACGGCCAGCAGGCTGGCCCACAGCACGACGTCGAGCAACCGCGGGACCAGCCCGGGGATGCCCAACCCGGTGTAGGCGACGCCGAAGTAGTGGTAGGTGTGGCGGTCGGCCTGGATGTGTGCGGTGGCGGTCACGAAGCTGACCTGGGAGAGTCCGGCGAGAACACGGCGCTCGGCCCGGGTCAGGTCCAGCCCGCAGCGCCGGCTGTAGACCATCGCCACCCCCATGGCCTGGGCACTGTAGTGGTAAGGCGACCAGAGAAAGTAGATCAGCACCAGGTCGGCGGCGGTGGCCGGGCGCAGAAAGCAGGCGACGACGGCCGCCAGCAGCAGCGCGGGGGTTAGCCACGCCGTGGCGGGGTAGGCACGCCGCGACGTCCGGGAGCTGTAGAGCCGGTAGTTCGTCGAGGCGAAGTGCGGATAGTTGCACACCCACAAGCCGACCGCGACCAGCCAGCCCACGGCAGGAGCGGTGGCCAGCCGCGGCAGAGCCAGGAACAAGGCGAAGACCATCAGGGCCGCGCCGCCGACGGCCAGGAAGTCCGTCACCGGGCCCACGAAGTAGGCGCTGCGGGGCAGGCTCGGGTCGTTGCCGGTCCGCGGGGCGCCGGCCGCAGGTCCGGGCGGGGAGGGTGGCGGGGCGAGGGGGTTCACGGCCGGGGCTCCTCACGTGGTCCGGACAGTCGGTGCCGGCGACGGGCAGGCCGGCGCCTGCGACGTGGCCATCGAGCCGTCGGCCACGCCACCGCTGCCGGCCGGCCGGCAGCGGTGCCGTCAAGGGAGTCGAGAGTCAGTGGCCGGCGCCGCGGCCGCTGGGGCCGCTGGCGTCGGCGTTCCCGACACCGGTGGTCGCCGAGATGCCGGCTCGAGAGCCCTGATGGGTGGCTGCCACGGCACCGACCGCGCCGGCCACGAGTGCCAGAGCCATCAGTAACCCGATGAGCACCTGACGGGGCGAAACGGCGACATTCATGAGTTTCTCCTTTCCTCAAGGGGGGCGTGACGCGCCGAAGCCGGGGATGTTAATGTCAATTTCCGCCCCGCGGGAGACTGTCCGCGATAGGGGTCGGATTCGAACGAATAACGCCGGGCCTTGGTGCGAAAATGAGTAGAGCAGCACGACCGGAAAGAGTCAATGCGGATACTGGCACGGCAGCGTTACCGGGTCGCTACGATCTGTATATATCCGCACGTGAAGGCGGCTGGATATGCCAATACGGGAGCGGTGCACTCGAATCTTTTCTGCCGCGCTGGGACAAATACAATGAGGTCTGATATGGCCCGCGAGCACAACCTGAACCTCGAATATGTTGTCGTCGAACTGACGGGGGTCGTGCGAGGAATGACGCATCCCGGACGTTATGATCTCGCCTCGGCCGGTGGGAACGGTCCGGCGTGCCGAAGGCATGGCTCGGCAGGTCGAGGAGAATGGTCGATCGGGGTCAGCCGCGCTGCGCCGGCCAGCGCCGCAGGATGAGGCGTTCCGCACCGCCGATCAGCAGGTTGATCACTATCCCGACCCCGCCGATCGTGGCCAGCAGTGCGAACGCGCTCGAGACCTGGAAACTCTGCTGGTACATGACCAGCACGTAGCCGAGGCCGCCGGTCGCCACCAGGAAGTCCACCAGCAGCGTCACGATGAGGCAGACCGGCGCCGCCACGCGAATGCCGACGACGATGTCCGGCAGCAGTGAGGGTAGTACCACCTTGCGCCATCGCTCCCCCGTGGACAGTCGCAGGCTCCGCGCCATCTCGAGTCGGATCGCCGGCAGCGCAGCCCGCCCGGCCGCGGTGTTGAGCAGGACGGGCCAGATCGATCCGTAGACGATGATGCCGACCTCAGTGCGTGCTGACGCATGGAACAGCAGGAGTGCTGCCGGCACGACCGCGGCTGCCGGCGTGGCGCGGATGAACTCGAGCACGGGGTTGAGCGCCCGGTTCAGGCGTTGCGACGCGCCCAGCGCGCCGCCCAGCAGCACGCCCAGTGCCGTGGCGAGAGTCAGTCCGGTGACGAACAACCGCAGAGTCGTGCCGAGGGCGGGCCACCAAGCCCCGCTCTGCCGAATCGTGGTGAACGCCGACCACCAGACCGACGGCGGAGGAGCACTGACGGATTCCTTGTCACCGAACACCTGCCACAGCGCGAGGACGAGGGCAACCGGAAGAAGCCCTCGAAGAGTCCGTAGGGTCACCTGCCCCTCCGTCCCATCGTGCCGGCGATACCGGGGAAGGCGACACGGAAGGCCCGGATGAGTCCGGCGTTGACGACGACGCCGAGGACGCCGGTGACCAGCACGTAGACCCACATGCGAGCCGGTTGCATCGCACCCTGTTCCAGGACCAGTTGGTTGCCGATGCCGCTCTGCAGCCCCAGCATCTCGCTGACGACGCACACGACCAGAGTGGTGGACAGCGCGAGCCGGGCGCCGACCAGCATGGACGCCCCGGTCGCGGGTAGCACGATCTTGAGTAGCGTCGCCGGGCGCGACAGGACCATCGTGCGGGCGACGTCGCGCAGTCGTGGCGTCACAGCTCGCGCACCTCCGGCAGTGTTGATCAGCATGGGCCAGAGCGCCGCATAGGCCCCCAGGGCCACCTCCGTCAGGTTGCCGGTGCCCCAGAGCAGGATCGCGATCGGGATCAGCGCGACCACGGGCAGCGAGCGCAGCACGTCCACTGTGGCCACAGCCCACGACGCGACCGTCCGGTTCGCCGCCAGAAGCAGACCGAGGACGCAACCTGAGCCGGCGCCGATGGACCAGGCCGTGAGAACGACCTGAACGGTGTGCCCGATGGCCGGCCACATACCACCGCCGGGCACGGTGAGCTCCTGGAATCCGCGCCAGATCTCGATCGGGCCGGGGAGCGGCGGGTCCCCGATCAGGCGCAGGGTGACCAGCAGCTGCCATATCGTCAGGACGGCGGCGGCGACGACGACACCGGCCCAGTTGGCGGACCGGCTCGTTCGCCTAAGCCAGGCGCCCATAGCGCAACACCTCGGCAAGCTCGTGCCGGACTTGGTGGAAGCGCGGAAGGTCACGTGTGGCGATCTGATCGCGCGGGCGCGGCAGCTGCGTCGTGACATCGTGGACGATGGAGCCGGGCGACCCGTGGATCACCACGACGCGATCCGACAGGTACACGGCCTCGTCCACGTCGTGGGTGATGAAGATGATGGTCTGGCCGGTTGCGGCCTGCACCTGCATCAGTTGGTCGTGCAGCGAGCCCTTGGTGATCGCGTCCAGTGCGCCGAACGGCTCGTCCATCAGCAGCACATGCGGCTCGACGACCAGCGCGCGGGCGATCTGCACCCGCTGCTGCATGCCACCGGACAGACGCCACGGATACTCCCGGTCGTGCCCGGTGAGACCGACGATCCGCAGTGCTTCGTGCACCCGGTCACGCTGCTGGGCCTTGCTCATTCGACCCTCAAGGGGCAAGCCGACGTTGCGAGCGACGGTGCGCCACGGCAACAGGGCCGTGGCGTAGTCCTGAAAGACCGTGACGGCGTCCCGTGACGGCCCCGTGACGGGCTCGCCACCCAGCAGGACTGTACCGGAGGTCGGCCGGACCAGTCCGCTGAGAACCCGCAACAGGGTGGTCTTGCCCGTCCCGGAGGGACCGATGATGCCGACGATCTCACCGGAGCGGACCGTTGCGTCGATGTGATGGAGGATGTCGCGATCGTGGGAGCCGACCGGCAACGCGACATCCACGTCCCTCAGTTCGAAGACGACACTACCGGCCGCGGTGTCGTCGGAAGCGGTCAAACGGCCGGGCGCCACAGGGCCTTTACGCATGTTTCGCTCCGTTGTCCGTCGAGCTCCTTGCGCCGCCGGGGCGGGATGGGCTCCGCCCCGGCGGTCGGTCGCTTGCCTATTGCTGGTAGATGAGTTCACTGGCCGGTGTGTTGAAGTCGGCGGGCAGGTCGCCGATCGCCTTCATCGGCTCGATCCAGGCCTGCAGGTGCGACTCCTTGGTCTGGAACGACACGAACTGGGTGATGGGGTACGTCTTTGCGACAACCTCGGGTAGGTGGAACTGCGTGACGAGAATCTGCCGGGTTGCGTTCTCATTGGCTTTCATCCAGGCCAGGGCGTCGTCCTGCGCCTTGTTGAAGGCGTCGACCGCCTTCTTGTTCGCTGATATCCAGGGCGCGTAGCCGACCCAGCCGACAGACAGTGCCTCCGCACCCGTGCCGGTCACGTCGGTCGGGTCGCCGATGTCCTTCAAGCCCATGCCGAGCAGCTGGTTCTGGTACGGGAGGATCGTCGCCACGGCCTGGACCGTGCCGGCGCCCAGACCGCCGGCCATGTCCGAGAAGGGCACCTGGAGGAACTTCACGTCGGTCTTCGACAACCCCACCTTCTTCAGCAGGATGACGGTGCCTTCGTACAGGTTGCCGCTCAAGCCCGGCACACCGATCGTCTTACCTTTCAGATCCGAGACGGACGAGATGCCCTTGGCTCCGATCAGGTAGCTGTCGCGCAGGTCGGTGGCGTTCTCCACGTCCTGCGCCGCCACCAGAATCGGCTTCATGCCCTGCGCGGCCGCTTGCAGCAGCGACGGCGGCGTGACCGTGATCAGGTCGAACTGCTTGCCGATGCTGGGTATCAGCGCCGCGGACGCCTGTGTCGTGGTGAGTTCGACGTCGAGGCCGTACTTCTTGAAGAAGCCTTGCTGGTCGGCGACCACGATGGTCGTGTTCGACGGGTTCGGGTTGTAGGCGATACGCAGCGTCATTTGAGTCGACTGCATCCCGCTCGCGCCGGCGGTCGACGACGTGGCGCCGCAGCCCGCGATGATCATGGCTGTGGTCGCGCTGAGCGCGAGCAAAGTCGCACGGATCCTTCGCCGCCGGAAACACACCTCCATCCGACCTCTCCTCTCTGGTGATCACTGGTGCCGGATGGTGTGCAATCCTCAGGTCGTCCAGCGGTCCCGGATCGCCGTTCGCCGCGGCTGATCGCCGAGCGGTGAGGCGGGGAGATTGGTACCGCGAGGAGGAGCCCATCCGGTGCCATGATGCTGCCTGTTGCGTAGGTCACATGGGCGCAACCTAAGCGTCACGAATATTCGCGCTGCCGCGCCGGCGCGTGCGGCGCCGAACGCGAGATGCTCGCGCTCCAAGGGTGTGCTGGCGCGTTTCAGGGCGCGGATTCGTGCACCACGAATCCGCCTGTCCGGCAGCCACGCTCGGAGGCCATGCTCGGCGAATCAGTGGTCCTGGCTCATCCGGTCCTGCGGAGACAGGTGTTCCACGGTCACGCCCGTCTCGGTGAAGGTCCGGGTGACCAGGCCGCAGGTGTAGACCCAGAGGATCCGCAGCGGCTGGTCGCCGACGTTGCGGAACAGATGCGCGATGGGCGACGGGATGTACGTCGTGTCGAACCGGCTCAACCGAGTCACGGTCCCGTCGACGAGCACCTCCGCCTCGCCGTCGAGGATCGTCACGTGCTCGTCGCAGTTGTGCGAGTGCATCGGGGCGCCGGTGCCCGGCGGGTAGACGCTGATTCCGCTGGTGATCCGGTTCTCGCCGGCCGCGGTAGCCGTGGTGACCAGCGGGGTGGTGGCGATCGACGCGCCCCGGTCGAGCGTGGCGACCTGCGAGGCCTTGATGATCACGGTCATGGTCTTCCCTTCCGCTCGGACAGCCGAGGTCTCGAGGGTAGGGCCGGACATCCGTCGGCCACCGATACGGGAACTGCAGCCTTACCTTGCGCTCAATGAGGTGTGAGCTGATACCACCGGGTTGTTACGTTCGTACGAAACACCCATCCCGCGTGCTCGGGATCACAAGGCAAGGGGCCTGGTCGCCGATGAGACTTCCCGTCATCAAGCCGGATGCGATGACCGAACGGCAGCAGGAGATGAGGGCACGAATCGCGGGACGGCGGGGCGCCGTGCGCGGGCCTTTCCAGGTGTGGTTGTACAGTCCGGACTTATGTGACCGGGTGGAGGCACTCGGGGCCTTCGTCCGTTTCGAGTCCAGCCTTCCGCTGCGGCTACGGGAATTGTCGCTGCTGATGGCCGCCCGGCACTGGGACGCCCAGTACTCGTGGAACGCGCATGCCGGCAAGGCGGTGGAGGCCGGAATCCCGCTCGCCGCGGTCGAGGCGATTGCCGCGAGAAGGACACCGGAGTTCGACGATCCCGAGGACGAGGCTTTCTTTCAGTTCTGCCGGGAACTGCTCGATGAGCATTTCGTGACCGACGAGACCTTCGAGCGCGCGCGCTCGTACTTCGGCCCGCAGGGATTGGTCGACGCGGTCGGGTCCCTCGGCAACTTCAGCATGCTCGGCATGTGTCTCAACGCCTTTCAGGTGGATCTGCAGCCGGACCGGGAGCCACCGTTTCCGGACGTCCGCGGTTACCGCCGGGTGACCGACACCTCCGGGAGTTAGCGATCTGACGCTTCGGCCGCGTGTTTGTCACGACGCGGCCGAAGCTGGGGAGGAACCATGGACCGCATACTCGTCATGCGGAGCTTCGTGACGGTGGCCAAGGTGGGCAGCTTCGCCGGCGCCGCCAAGCAGCTGGGCACCTCCGGCTCGCTCATCTCCCGGCACGTGGCTGATCTGGAGAAGCAGCTCGGCGTCCGGCTTGTCAACCGGACCGCACGGTCGGTCAGCCTGACCGAGCCGGGCCAGCGGTACAGCGAGTTCGCCAACCGGATCCTCGACGACATCGACGCCGAGGACGAGAAGATCGCGCAGCTGCACGATCGGCCTGAGGGCCCGCTGTCGATCATCTGCCCCAAATGGATCGGCAGTCTCGACCTCGGCGACGCGATCGCGGCGTTCTCCGTGGCGCACCCCAAGATCGCCGTACGGTTCGAGCTGGGCGGAATGTCCGACCGCACGTACGACTTCCTCGACTCCGGCTTCGACGTCGCGTTCCACACCCGCGACCTGCGCGACTCGAGCGTCCGCCTCAAGAGGATCGCGTCTCTGCCGTTCGTGCTTTGCGCCGCGGAGAGCTACATCGAGCGGCACGGCTTACTCACCAACCCTAACGATCTGGGCAGCCACGACTGCCTGGTGCACTCGAACGACCCGGTGTGGCGGATCGGGCATGGGCACGACAGCACCCTGCACAAGATCCGCAACGTCGCGTTCACCTCGAACTCGTACATCGCGCTGCAGAAGGCGGCCGTGCACGGCCGCGGGATCGCCCTGATCCCGCATCGCCCGGCGTACGACGACCTGATGAGTGGCACGCTGCGGGTACTGCTGCCGGAGCTGCCGGTGCCGAGCCGGTCGCTCTACGCCATCTACGGGCCGGCCCAGCAGGCGCCGCGCAAGGTCGAGGTGTTCCTGAGATTCCTCACGGATTGGTTCTCGGCCAACCCCATTCCGGCGTTCGAGCCCCCGTCGAAGTAGTCGTGTGCTGCGCACCGGCCGCCACCCGGATGCGGCGACGCTGGACATCCTGAACGGAGAAATCCATGACCGACACGTACGCCGACCTCGGCCTCTACATCGGGGGCGAGTGGAGCGGCGCCGAGCGCACCGCGAGCGTGCTCGACCCGGCCACCGAGGAGGTCCTCGGGCAGGTGCCGCTGGCCACCCCGGCCGACCTCGACCGCGCGTTGGAAGCCGCGGTGGATGGCTTCGCCCGCTGGCGGGCCGTCCCGATCGCCGAGCGGGTGGCGATCCTGCACGACGCCGCTGACCGGCTCACCGCGCGGGCCGACCACGTCGGCCGGGTGATGACCCGCGAGCAGGGCAAGCCGTTCGCCGAGGCGCGCGGCGAGGTGCTGCGGGTCGCCAACGCGCTGCGCTGGGACGCCGAGGACGCCCGCCGCGCCTACGGCCGGATCATCCCCTCCGCCGATGACACGGTGCTGTCCGTGCGGCACGAGCCGATCGGGCCGGTCGCGGCGTTCACGCCGTGGAACTTCCCGGCCGGCTCACCGATGCGCAAGATCGCCGCGGCCCTGTCGGCCGGCTGCTCGATCGTGATCAAGGCGTCCGAGGAGACTCCGGGCACGGCCTGCGAGCTGGTCCGTTGCTTCGCCGAGGCGGGCGTCCCCGCCGGTGCGCTCAACCTCGTCTTCGGCGAGCCCGCCGAGGTGTCGGCGCACCTCATCGCGTCCCCGATCACCCGGCTCGTGGCCTTCACCGGCTCGATCCCGGTCGGCAAGCTGCTGGCCGCCGCGGCCGGCGCGCAGATGAAGCCGTGCCTCATGGAGCTGGGCGGCCATGCACCGGTCATCGTCTGTGCGGACGCCGACCCGGTCGCCGCGGCCCGCAAGGTGGCGGCCGCCAAATTCGTCAACGCCGGGCAGGTGTGCACCTCGCCGAGCCGATTGCTGGTGCACCAGGACGTCTACGACGAGTTCGTCGCGGCGTTCGTGGCGGCCGCCGATCGGGTCGTGGTCGGCAACGGGCTGGATGCCGGGGTCACCATGGGCCCGATGGCCAACCAGCGCCGGCTCAAGGCGATGGACGAATTCGTCACCGACGCGGTGGGCCGGGGCGCCACCTTGGTTCGCGGCGGCGAGCGCCTGGACCGGCGCGGCTTTTTCTTCCCGCCGACCGTGCTCACCGGCGTGCCGGACGACTGCCGGGTCATGTGCGAGGAGCCATTCGGACCGATCGCCCCGATCGTCGCGTTCACCGACCTCGATGCGGCGCTCGCGACGGCCAACTCGCTGCCGTACGGCCTGGCCGCGTACGGGTTCACCCGCTCATCGGCCACTGCCGAGCGGCTGATCCGGGGCTTCGAGGCGGGCATCCTGTCGATCAACCATTGCGGAGGGTCGGTGCCCGAGGCGCCGTCCGGGGGTGTCAAGTCCTCGGGCTACGGCAAGGAGGGCGGTCCCGAGGGCCTCGAGGGCTACCTGGTCACCAAGCGGATCTCGCACTTGCTGGTGGACTGATGAGGCACCGCCGCATCGAGATCAGCCGCGTCGTCGTGCTGTCCCCACCCCGTAACAACCGAAGTCTGAAAGGCCGCCGGTGATGAGCAACAAGCCTCGTTACATCCACCACGTGAACTTCCCGACCACCGATCCCGAACGCACCAAAGAGTGGTACGCGAAAGTGTTCGGGCTCAAGTCGATCACGCCGAAGAGCAACACCAAGGTCGTGTTGATGACGCGCGGCGACTTCGACCTGCATTTCACCCCGGTCGAGGAGATGGACCGGATGGCGCCCTACCATTTCGCCATCGAGGTGGACGACTGGGACGGTTTCCTCGCCCATCTGGCCGAGCTTGGCATCCGGCACACCCGCCCGATCGAGCGGCCGGAGAACCGGTCGAAGTTCTGCTATATCCACGACCCCGACCACACCATGATCGAGCTCGTCTACCACGGAAACCGGTCCGCCTGATGAGTATCGCGAGCGCCGAGGGCACCTCGATCTACTACGAGCGGCACGGCCGCGGCCCGGCTGTTCTGTTCGTGCACGGCTCCGGCGGCCACCACGCCGCCTGGTGGCAGCAGGTCGCCGCCCTGCGCGGCAGCTACACGGTGGTCACCGTCGACTTGCGCGGCTTCGGCAACTCCGACTCGTCCATGCCGGAGTTCGATGGACAGGACTTCCCGGGCGACGTCCTCGCCGTCCTGGACCAGGAGGACCTGCGCGGCGTGCTGCTGGTCGGCCAGTCGATCGGCGCGGTTGCGGCGCTGCGGGCCGGGCTGAGCCGGCCCGACCGGGTGGCCGGGGTGGTGCTGGCCCACTCGCTCGGCGGCCTCGCCGACCCGGAACTGTCCGAGTCGGTCAACGTGGACCGGGCCGCGGCGATCCGGTTGCCGGTCCTCGACCGGCTGCTCAGCCGGGAGTTCCAGGAGCGGGAACCGGCCCGGACCTTCCTGTTCCAGCAGATGGGCACGTTCAACGTGGCCAAGATGGCAGACCTCCGCAACCTGACCACCGGCGGGCCGACCGTCGACGAGGTGGTGGCCTCCGGCCTGGACGTCACGTTCCTGGCCGGTGAGAAGGACGCCGTGCTCAGCGCCGCCACGGTCCGGCGGGCGCATGCCCTGGTCAAGGGCTCCCGGCTCGAGCTGGTCCCGGGCGCGCCGCACTCGATGTACTGGGAGGCGCCCGAGTTGTTCAACGCCGCCGTCATCCGGGTCCGCGAGGCCCTGTCCTGAGGACCGCGAGCGCAAACTGATCCATTTCGAAACGATCGCCGCAGATGCCGGCGGCCGTCGTTCCGACCTCAGTTCCACGAGGTCGAAACGCCCGCCACAGAGTTCGGAACCCGCAAGCAATGCATGCCGCGAACCACGTTGTCGACCCACGATCGCGTTTCTAGTGTTCGGCCTTGACTGCGAAAGTGGTGATGTTGTGCAATCCCTGGAGACACTCGTCGGCGGGCGATGGTTCGCGTCCGGGAAGTGGCTGGACGTTTTCGACCCGACCGACGTCCGGCGCCCCGTCGCCCGCGTGCCGGCGCTCACCGCAGCGGAGGTCACCGGGGCTTACGCCGCCGCCGAGGCCGGCTTCGCGACCTGGCGGCGCACCCCCGCCCTGGCCCGCGCGAAGATTCTCGGCCAGGCAGCCACCCTGCTGCGTGCCCGGGCCGCGGAGATCGCCCGGTGCGTGGTCACCGAGAACGGCAAGACCGTCAAGGAGGCCCGCGGCGAGGTCGAGAAGGCTGCCGACTTCCTCGAGTACTACGCCGCGCAGGCCCGGGAGGCGTACGGGTCGCTGGTGCACGACGCCCGCCCGGACACGCGTACCTCGTACCATCGCGAGCCGATCGGCGTGGTCCTGGCCGTCACCCCGTGGAATGACCCGCTGCTCACCCCGGCCCGCAAGGTCGGCCCCGCGCTCGCCGCCGGCAACGCCGTGGTGCTCAAGCCGGCCTCCGAAACGCCCGGCTCCGGCCTCTGCCTGGCCCGGGCGCTGCACGATGCCGGGCTGCCGGCCGGCGTGCTCAACGTGGTCACCGGTCATGTCGGCGAAATCTCGGGCGCCCTGCTCGACGACGCGCGGATAGCCGCCGTCACTTTCACCGGCAGCAACGAGGTGGGCGAGACGCTGCGGGCCCGGATCGCGCCGCGCAACGTCCGCTTCCAGGCCGAACTGGGCGGCAAGAACGCTTCCGTGGTGCTGGCCGACGCCGATCTGCAGGCCGCCGCCACCGCCGTGGTGGCTGCCGCCTTCGGCCAGGCCGGTCAGCGCTGCACCGCCACCAGCCGGGTACTGGTCGAACGCGCCGTCTACGACCCGTTCCTGACCATGCTTCGGGAGAGGGTGGCGGCGCTGCGGCTCGGTCCCGGCCAGGACTCGGAGACCGCGGTGGGTCCGCTGGTCAGCCGGGCGCATCAGGACGGCGTGCTGCGCGACATCGCCGGCGCGGTCAAGCAGGGCGCCCGGGTCGAGGTGGGCGGCGAAGCGCCGGCCGGAGAACTGACCCACGGCTGCTACGTCCAGCCGACGATCCTGGCCGACGTCACCACCCAGATGGACGTCTGGCGCCACGAGGTCTTCGGCCCGGTGCTCGTGATCCGCCCGACCGGTGCGCTGGCGGAGGCGATCGCCGAGGTGAACGATTCCCGCTACGGACTTGCCGCGGCCGTGTTCACCGGCAGCTTGGCGGCCGCGTACCGGTTCGCCGAGGAGGTGGAATGCGGCCAGGTCGCGGTCAACACCACGACCTCCGGCTGGGATGTGCACCACCCGTTCGGCGGCTTCCGCGAATCCGGCTCCCCGTTCAAGGAGCAGGGCACCGAGGCGTTGCACTTCTACACCCGCGTCAAGTCCGTCGCGATCCGTGCGGGCGGGTGACTGAGGTGGCCGAGCGGACGGTCGGGATTGTCGGCGCCGGGATCGTGGGGCTGGCAGTCGGCCGGGAGCTGGCTCGGCGCCGGCCGGGGGAGCGGGTGGTGGTGTTGGAGAAGGAGGATCGGGTCGCGGTTCATCAGACCGGCCACAACTCCGGGGTGGTTCATGCGGGCATCTACTACCGGCCGGGCAGCCTCAAGGCGCGACTGTGCGCCCGGGGTGGTGCGATGTTGCGGGAGTACTGCGCCGGCCGGGGGCTGCCGTACGAGCAGTGCGGCAAGTTGGTGGTGGCGGTCACCGAGGATGACGTGGTCCGGCTCGGCGCGCTGGCCGTGCGTGCCGGGGTGAATCTGGTGCCCGGCTTGCGCCGCGTCGGGCCGGAGGAGATAGGGGAGATCGAGCCGCACGCCGCCGGGCTGGCCGGGCTTCACTCGCCGAGGACCGCGATCACCGACTATCCGGCGATTGCCCGCGCGTTCGCCGGAGACATCGTGGCGGCCGGTGGGGAGATCAGGTTCGGGTTCCCGGTCCGTCGAGTCGCGCCGGCCGGTGCTGGTCTCGCCGTGTTCAGCGGCGCGGAGCCGGTGCGCGTGGATGAGTTGATCTTGTGCGCCGGCCTCCAGTCCGATCTGGTGGCGGGTTCGGCCGGAGACGTGCCAGCGCCGCGGATCGTTCCGTTCCGCGGCGAGTACATGCGGGTTGTCGCGGAGAAAGCCGGTCTGGTCCACGGCCTGATCTATCCAGTTCCCGACCCGCGGTATCCGTTCCTCGGTGTGCACTACACCCGCCGGGTCGACGGCAGCGTGGAAGTCGGCCCGAACGCGGTTCTCGCCACGGCCCGCGAGGGCTATCGGCGGGGTGATCTGTCGCCGCGCGACGTCTATGGTATCGCCGCCTGGCCGGGCACCTGGCGGATGGTGGCGCGGCACTGGCGCACCGGGATCGGCGAGTTGCGCGGTTCGTTGTCGAAGCGGGCGTACATGCGGATCGCGCGGCGTTACGTCCCCGCGATCGGCGCTGAGGACGTGGTGCGGGCCGGCGCGGGGGTGCGGGCCCAAGCGGTGGATCGGGACGGCAGCCTGGTCGACGATTTCCGGATCCACCGGCTGGGCGCCGTGATCGCGATCCGCAACGCTCCGTCGCCGGCTGCCACCTCCAGCATGGCTATCGCCGAGCACGTGGTGGACGTGCTCGACGGCGGTTAGTCGCGTCCGCAGGGAAGCACACGCGCCACGCAAGAAGCGGTTGCGCGCCGTGGACTCCGCACCGCCGGACTGCCGAACTAGCGTCAAGACACATCCGGCACGTCAGCCGGAAGAGGAAGGAAGAGGCCCATGTTCGTCGTCGACTCCCAGGTGCACATCTGGAAGGAGGAGACCCCGGACCGTCCGTGGGTCCCCGGCGCCCGCGAGCGGATCCGCCTCAACGGCCACCGTGAGGAACCGTTCAGCTATGAGGAATGCCTCCATTTGATGGACGAGGCCGGCGTCAACCGGGCCCTCATCCTGCCGCCGTCCTGGGAAGGCGATCGCATCGACTACGCGCTGGAGGCGTGCGAGGCGTACCCCGAACGGTTCGGGATCATGGCGCGGATCCCGCAGAACAAGCCCGAGGAGGGTACGGCCATGCTGCGCGATTTCGCGCAGAACCCGTATGTCAAGGGCACTCGCCTCACCTTCCACCGCCCGCAGGACCGCAACTGGATGATCGACGGCACTAACGACTGGTACTGGCCGGTGGCCGAGGAGCTGAACATCCCGACCATGGTGCACGCGCCGGTGTGGAAGGCCGAGTTGGGTCAGATCGCCGCCCGCCACCGCGGACTCAAGATCATAATTGACCACATGGGGATCATGGCGCGCTGTGTCGACGACGCCATCGGCTACTGGGTGCAGGAGACCGCCGATCTGCACGAGCATCCCAATATCTACGTGAAGGTGTCGGCCCTGCCGGGGTATTCGACGCACCCGTTCCCGAACCTCAACATCGAGCGGTACGTACGCGAGATGGTCGACAAGATGGGCCCCGAGCGCTGCTTCTGGGGCACCGACATCACCCGCCTGCTCGGCCACGGCCTCAGCTATGTGGAAACCATCGAGCAATTCACCAAGCACTTCGACTTCACCGCCGAGGAGCTTGAGTTGATCATGGGCCGGGGTATCTGCGAGTGCCTCGACTGGCCGATCCCGGCGGCGTCGTGAGCACCGGCGCGGGCGTGACCACCGACGGCGGCGATGCCGTCCTGGCCGCCTTCATCGCGGCGGGGGCCGACTTCGTCTTCTCCTCGCCTGGCTCGGAATGGGCCCCGGTCTGGGAGTCGCTGGCTCGCCGGCACCGCGACGGCCTGCCCTGCCCAAAGTACCTCGACCTCTTGCACGAGACGGTCGCCGTCGGCATGGCCACCGGTTACGGCCTCGTCACCCGCCGCGCCCAGGGCGTCCTGCTGCACGCCGGCCCCGGCCTGCTGCAGGGCTCCGTCGCCATCCACGGCGCGCTGCTGGCCGGCGTGCCCATGGTGGTCGCCTCCTCCGAGTCCACCACCTACGGCGACGGTCCCGGGCCCGACCCGGGCGGCCAGTGGTATCGCAACCTGTCGGTGGTGGGCGGCCCGCACACCATCGCCGCGCCGTTCACCAAATGGGCCAACCAGGCGGCCAGTGTGCACACCCTGCCCACCATGGTGACCCGGGCCGCCGAGCTAGCCTGCCGCGCCCCCAGCGGTCCGGTCTACCTCAACATCCCGCTCGAGGTGCTGCTCGAACCGTGGCCGGAGCGACCTGTCAAACCGGTCGCGGCGGCGGGCACCACGGTCAGCCCCGCCGAGGAGATCACGGCGGTGCTCGACCTGATCGGCGCCGCGGTGAACCCGGTGATCGTCACCGAGACCGCCGGCCGCGAGCCCGGCGGCATGGCAGCGCTGGTCGAGTTCGCCGAGGCGCTCGCGATTCCCGTGGTGGAGCCGACCTCGGCGGTCTGCGCCAACTTCCCGCGCGATCACCAGCTGCATGCCGGCGGTGACCTGGAGCCCTGGATGGATACCGCGGACCTGATCATCCTGGTCAGCTGCCGGGCGCCGTTCTACCCGCCGAGCCGCACGCCGGCCCGGGCGAAGATCGTGGTGATCGACGACGTGCCGCAGCGGCCGCACATCGCCTACCAGGTGCTGCGGGCCGACGCGTACCTCGAGGGCGGCGTAGCCACCACGCTGCGCGCGCTGGCCCGTAACGCCGGGGTACCCACTCGCCCGCCCCGGGTCGAGGCCCACCACGCCGAGACCGAGGCCGTCCGCGCGGCGGAGCAGAAGGCCGCCGCGGCCGGCGGCATCGACCCCGTGCTGGTCGCCGCGACGTTGCGCGACGTTCTGGCCGGCGACGACGCGATCGTGGTGGACGAGACCATCACGCACAGCCGGGTCGTCCAGCGGCACCTGCGGTGCACCGCTCCCGACTCGTACTTCTACGTGCAGGGCGGCCTCGGCCAGGGCATCGGGGTCGCGCTCGGGGTCAAACTGGCCGCCCCGCACCGCTCGGTGGTGCTGACCATCGGCGACGGCGCGTTCCTCTACAACCCGGTCATCCCGTCGCTGCAGGCCGCCCGCGACAACGGCCTGCCGCTGCTCGTCGTCGTCTTCAACAACCGCGAGTACCGCTCGATGAAGCTGAACCACCTGCGCTTCTACCCGCGGGGCGCGGCCGTGGACACCGGCGAGTTCCTCGGCAGCGGCCTCAGCGCCCAACCTGAGCTCGCCGCCTTCACCGAGCCATTCGGCATGCATGGCGAGACCGTCGAGCGGGCCACCGAACTCGCGGCCGCCCTCGACCGGGCGCTCAAGTCCGTGCGCGCCGGCACGACCGCGATTGTCAACGTCCGCGTCTCCCGCTGAGGGGTTCCGCCGTGCCCGTCGTCATCCCGGCCGCCGACCTGGCCGAATTCGTCACCGCGCTGTTCACCGAGGTGGTCCCCGATCCCGGCCGGGCCCGCACGATCAGCGATGTGCTGGTCTGGGCCAGCCTGCGCGGCGTCGACTCGCATGGCGTCGCTCGGGTGCCGCGGTATCTGGAGTTGCTCGCCTCCGGCGAGGCCAACGCGAACGCGCGGATGCGATTCACCGCGGGCGCCGCCGGTGTCGCGGTCCTGGACGCCGATCGCGCGCCCGGGCCGGTCGCGCTGACCGCGGCCGCCGACGAGGCGGTCAGCCGGGGACGGAGCCGGGGGATCGGCGCGGTCGGGGTCCGCCGCACCGTGCACACCGGCGCGATCGGTTATTACACCTCGCGCATCGCCGACGCCGGGCTGATCGGCATCGCGTTCGTGGCCGGCATGCCGAACATGAGCTACCCCGGCGTGACCGGCGTCGCGGTGGCCACCAGCCCGCTGTCGATCGCCGTCCCGGCGACCGGTGACCGACCCGCCGTGCTCCTCGACATGGCCACGGCCGGCATCGCGCTCGGCAAGATCGCCCAGTACCGCAACAACGGCCGGCAACTGCCCGAAGGGGTGGCCGCGACCGCCGACGGCACCGCCACCACCGATCCCGCGCTGGCGACCATGCCGCTGCCGCTGGGCGGTGCCAAGGGCGCCGGCATGTCGCTGGCCTTCGAACTGCTCACGAGCGTCCTGGTCGGCGCACCCATCCTGTCGTCCTTCCACGGCGCCGACCCAGGCGGGCGGGCGCACCGGCAGAACGCCCTGCTCGTCGTCCTCGATCCGGCCGCGTTCGGTGATCCGGCCACGTTCACCGCGTCGGTCACCGAGACCCTCGACACCTTGCACGGCCTGCCCTCTGCCGACCCGGCGGCGGCGATCCGCTACCCGGGCGAGCACAGCGCCGCAGCGGCGGAGGAGCGAGCTGCCAACGGTGTCCCGGTCAACCCGAAGGTCTGGGCCGAGTTGCAGGCGGCGGCGGAGCAACTCGGCGTCGCGCTTCCCGCGAAAGCATAACTAGCTTAATTCACCGCATATGCGATATTACGCATAACAGGCCCGGAAGGAGCAGATATGGGAGCACCGAGTCTTCAGGACGGCATCGACAAGGCCGGCTCGACGGTCAGGATGTTGTGGAAGCCCGGCGCGGCGCCGTGGACGCCGGAGGTCGTGCAGAGGGAATATGTCGGCTGGCGGCAGGAGCAGACCGCCTGGCACGAGGGCGTCTCGATCTCCGACCTCTCGCATCACATGTACGACCTGTTCATCGAAGGCCCGGATGCCACCGAGCTGCTCGCCGCGGTGAGCGCCAACAACTACGAGAAGTTCGCGATCGGCCAGGCCAAGCAGATCGTCCCGGTCAACCGCGACGGCTACATCATCACCGACGGTATCCTCGCTCGACTCGGCCCGCAGAAGTACACGCTCAGCGGGGTGCCCGCCTCGCAGCATTGGGTCCAGTGGCACGGCGAGCAGGGTGGATACGATGTGTCCTTCACTTGCGACCCCTCCACGGCGTACCGGCCCGGCGGCGGCGATCCCACGCTGTTCCGCTTCCAGGTCCAAGGCCCGCTCGCGCAGCAGTTGATCGAAAGCGTCTTCGGCGGCCCGCTGCCGCCCACCAAGTTCTTCCACACCACGCCGGTCACGCTCGGCGGCCGGAGCTTCCGTGCCCTGCGGCACGGGATGGCCGGGCAGGCCGGGTACGAGTTCATCGGCGATTGGGCCGACGGCGCGTACGTCAAGGAGACTCTGCTCCAGGCCGGTGAGCCCTTCGGCATCGTGCACGTCGGCGCGCTGGCCTACACCACCGCGTCGGTGGAGAGCGGCTGGATCCCGTCGCCCATACCGGCTGTCTACACCGACCCTGAGCTGGCCGATTACCGCCGCTGGCTGCCGTTCTACGGCATCGAGGGACAGCGGCCGCTGCACGGCAGCCTCTATTACGAGAACATCGAGGACTACTACGTCACGCCCTACGAACTGGGCTACGGCAAGCTGATCCACCTCGATCACGATTTCATCGGTCGCGACGCGCTGGTCAAAGCCAAGGAAAACGTACGCTTCGCCAAGGTCACCCTGGTTTTCGACAGCGACGACGTTCGTCGCGTGCTGGGCGCCGGCGGCGATCCCGGCTTCGTGCTCAGCTATGCCCGGCAACGCATCGAGACCGCCGGGGGTGACCTGGTCGGCAGCACCTACCAAACCGCTTCGCTGCACCCCTATCACGCGGTCGTCTCCCTCTCGCTGATCGGCCTCGAGCACGCCGTGCCGGGAACCGCCGTCGAGGTCGTCTGGGGTGACGCCACCGGCGCCGGCGTGGACATCGAGTTCCCGCGGATCCGGGCGACGGTGCAGCCCGCCCCGTTCAACGAGCACGCCCGCACCGCTTACCGGCGCGGCTGATCCTGCCGGCGTAGGTCGCCGGCCCGGCCGTCGGCCTACGCCCCCGCCGCGGTCGGCCCCATGCTGTGGCCGGGCCGGAGGGGCAGGCGGAACGGGAGGTGGATCGGGTCAGCGGCGTTCCAGGCGGATGACGATCCACTTCGAGGTGGGGGTTCCGCTCTCGGCGGCCTGGGAGTCCAGCGGGACCAGCGGGTTCGTCTCGGGGAAGTAGGCCGCCGCGCAACCTTTCGGCGTGGCGTAGGACACCAGGCGGAAACGTTCGGCCCGGCGGACCCGGCCATCGGTCCACTCCGAGACCAGGTCGACGACGTCGCCGTCGGCGAAGCCCAACTCGGACAGGTCGTCGGCGTTGATGAAGACCACGCGCCGCCCTGCTCGGATACCGCGGTACCGGTCGTCGAGGCCGTACACCGTGGTGTTGAACTGGTCGTGGCTGCGCACCGTCTGCAGCACGAGCCGGCCGGCCGGCACCTCGAGGACCTGCAGCGGGCTCACCGTGAAGACCGCCCTGCCCTCGGGCGTGGGAAAGGTCCGGGAGTCGCGGGGTCCGTGCGGCATGGTGAAGGCGCCTCGGCGGATCCGCTCGGCGTAATCCTGGCAGCCGGGGACCACCCGTCCGATGCGTACCCGGATCTGGTCGTAGTCGGCGGCGAAGCCGGCCCAGTCGATGCCGTGGCGGGTGCCGAGTGTGGCGCGCGCGATGCCGCAGACGATGTCCACCTCGGAGCGCAGCAGCGGTCCAGCGGGCGCCGAGCGACCGCGGGAGGCGTGCACCTCGGACATCGAGTCCTCGACCGTGACGCGCTGGACGCGGCCACCGGTGAGGTCCCGCTCGGTGCGTCCGAGCGTGGGCAGGATCAGGGCGGTGCGGCCGGCGGCGACGTGGCTGCGGTTGAGCTTCGTGGAGATCTGCACGGTGAGCTCGGCGCCGCGCATCGCCTCGGCGGTGACCTCGGTGTCCGGCATAGCCGCCACGAAGTTCCCGCCGAGGCCGACGAAGACCTTCGCCCGCCGGTCGCGGAACGCCCGGACCGTGCCGACCGCGTCGTGGCCGTGCGTGCGGGGTGGCTCGAAGCCGAACTCGTCGCGCAGCGCGTCGAGGAACGTCTCCGGCGCCTTCTCCCAGATGCCCATCGTGCGGTCGCCCTGCACGTTGGAGTGGCCGCGGACCGGGCACAGGCCGGCTCCCGGCTTGCCGATCATGCCTTGCAGCAGGGCGACGTTGACGAATTCCTTGATCGTGGCGACCGCGTTGTGGTGCTGGGTGATGCCCATCGCCCAGCAGTGCACGACCCGTTCGGCGCGGGCCAGCATCGCCGCGGCAGCCTCGATCTCCGACCACGGCAGGCGGGTCGCACGCAGTACGGCGTCGCGGTCCAGCTGCCGGATGTGCCGCTCCCACGCCGCGAAGCCGGTGGTGTGCCGGTCGATGAAGTCGCGGTCCAGCACGGTTCCGGGAGCCGCGTCCTCGGCCAGCAGCAGCAGGTGTCCGAACGCCTGCCACAGTGCCAGATCGCCGTTGGACCGGATCGGCAGGAGGCGGTCGGCCAGGTCGGTGCCGCGGCCGGCGAGTCCGCGTACCTTCTGCGGGTTGTCGAACCGCAGCAGGCCCGCCTCGCGCAGCGGGTTGATCGCCAGGATCCGTGCCCCGTTGCGCTTCGCGGTCTCCAGCGCCGACAGCATCCGCGGATGGTTGGTGCCAGGGTTCTGACCGGAGACCACGATCAGGTCGGCCTCGTGCAGGTCGTTCAACGACACTGAACCCTTGCCGACACCGATGGTCCGGGCCAGCCCGACCGAGGTCGACTCGTGACACATGTTCGAGCAGTCCGGCAAATTGTTGGTGCCGAACGCGCGAGCGAACAGCTGATAGGTGAACGCGGCCTCGTTGCTGGCGCGCCCGGAGGTGTAGAAGACCGCCTCGTCCGGGCCTGCCAGCCCGCCGAGATGACTGCCGATCAGCGCGAACGCGTCGTCCCAGGAGATCGGCTCATAGCGGTCCGCGCCTGGCCGGCGCACCATCGGATGGGTGAGCCGGCCACGGCTTTCCAGCCAGTGATCGGTCTGCGCGGCGAGATCGTCGAGCGTGTGCGCGGCGAAGAACTCCGGCCCGGCGGTGGTCCGGACCCCTTCCCACGACAGCGCTTTGGCGCCGTTCTCGCAGAACTCTGCGGTGTGCCGGTGACCCCTCGGGTCCGGCCAGGCGCAGCTCATGCAGTCGAAGCCGTCGGACTGGTTGAGCGCCAGCAGGTTGCGGGCGGCCTTGGCGACGCCCATCTGCCGGACCGCCCGGGTCAGGCTGACCTGGACCGCCGCGCGCCCGGCCGCATGGTCGGCGGGCGATCCGACGCGCAGATCGCCGTCCTCGTCGGGCAAGGGCACAGGCATGCGAACTCCCAACGGCGAAAGTGGGGCGACGCCGGACGGTATCAACACGGCGATCACCCGGCACAGCCCACCGAGCGCATCTTTACGATGCGCCGGGCGTCGTGCGGCTTCGGGCTCCGGCCGAGGTCAACGCACCCACTGGGCGGCGCGGAGCGTGTTGACCATCAGCATCGCGATGGTCATCGGGCCGACGCCACCGGGTACGGGGGTCACGCGGGCGGCGATGCCGTCCAGCTCCTCGGTACGCACGTCGCCGGACAGGCCGTTCGCAGTGCGGTGCATGCCGACATCGATCACGGTAGCCCCCGCCTTGACGTGCTCGGCTCCGATCAACCCCCGGACGCCGGCGGCCACGACGAGGATGTCCGCCGTTCGGGCGACCGCTGCCAGGTTCGTCGTGAGTTGGTGGGCGATGGTGATGGTGGCGTCGCGCTGCAGCAGCATTTCGGCCATCGGGTGACCGACCAGCGCCGAGCGGCCGACAACGACCGCGTGTGCGCCGCGCATCTTGACGCCCTCGGTCTCCAGCAGCTCGATGACGCCGCTGGGAGTGCAGGGGCGTAGGCCGTACTCACCGCGGGACAGTAACCCGGTGCTTTGGGTAGTGAGGCCGTCGACGTCCTTGGTGGCCGGGATGCGGTCGATCAGCGGGTTGGCTTCGAGGCCGGCGGGCAGCGGCAGTTGCAGCAGGATTCCGTGTACTGCCGGGTCGGCGGCCAGTTCGTCGATGACGGCGGCGACCTCGGACTGGGTAGTGGTGGCCGGCAGAAATCGGTGGAGATCCCGCATGCCGGTCTCGCGGACCGCTCGCCGTTTGCCTGCGATGTAGACCGCGCTGGCCGGGTCGTTGCCGACCAGAACGGTGGCCAGCCCGGGCGCGGTGTCCGGGTCGGGGTAGGCGGCGGCGACGTCGGCGGTCACCTGATCGCGGACCCGTAACGCGATTGCCTTGCCGTCGATATAAGTGGTCATGGCTGGGTTCTCCCGCGGGTTGAGGCGACGACGATGGTCCGGTTGGCGTGCCGGATGCCGCGGTCCTCGCTGGGCCGGAGCACCGCGCGCGAGAGCACCGCCCGGCCGGGCCTGACGGCCGGTGCGGCGGACGGGACGGGCGCTTCCCGGGTGGTCATCATGTCAATTCGTCTTCCGGAAGTCGGCGATCCACTGTGCGGTCGCCCGCAGTCCGCCGAAGGTGTAGAAGTGCAGCTTCACCTCGCCGTGCACCTGCGGGTGGTAATCGGTGGCCAGGGCGCGCAGGAAGCGGTCCGGTCCGGCCGTGCCCATCAGGTTGGTGATCGAGAAGCCGTACTTCTTGGCGATGCTGGTGCTGGTGCCGACGCCGAATCGGGCCGCGTAACGCATCAGCCGGCGGATGCCGGCCGGGCCGGGCACGCCGATGCGGATGGGGGCGTGCACGCCGCGTTCGCGGACCGCGGCGATCCAGTCCAGCACGGGGTCGACGTCGAAACCGAACTGGGTGATGATGTCGCCCGCCAAATGCCGTACCTGCAGGGCCGCGTATTTGTCGGACAGGGCCGGCCACAACACCTCGGCCGGGATGTCCGGATGTCCCTCCGGATAGCCCGCGATGCTGACATGGCGCACCCCGTGCGTCTCGAGAAGCCCGGAGCGGATGACCGAGAGCGCGTCCCCGTAGGGGCCGTGCGGGGTGGCGGGGTCGCCCCCGACGGTGAAGACGCTGTCGGCCAGCCCTTCGGCTGACATGGTGGTGAGGAACTCCGCCAGCATCTCGGCGGAGGTCAGCCGGCGGGCGGAGATGTGCGGGACCGGGACGAGGCCGGTGGCCTTGACCGCACGCGCGGCCGACAGACGCATCGCCAGGTCCTCGTTCCCGAGGAAGGTGACGTTGACTCGGGTGCCGGCTGGGATGACTCCCCGTGCCGCCGCGAGGTCGTCGACGTCCTTACCGGTCATCTCCAGCGAGAAGTCCTGCAACAGCGTCGTGAGTGCCGCTACCGGGGCGGCGGGTACCGATGTCATGGCGTACCTCCAGAAACTGTACTGACTCGATTTAGCGCGGCACCGGCGTCCGGAGCCGGGGGCAAGGCGCCAGACGCCGGTGGGACCGAGAGGAGATCAGTGCCGGGCCACGGAGAGGAACTCCTGCCGCGAGCGGGGATCGCTGCGCAGCCTGCCGAGCATCGTCGAGGTGACCGTGGTGGAACCGATGGCCTGCACACCGCGCAGCGTCATGCAGGTGTGCTCCGCCTCGATGACCACGCCGACGCCCTTGGGATCGAGCTGGATCTGCAGCCAATCGGCGATCTGTTTGGTCAGCCGCTCCTGCACCTGCGGGCGCAGCGCGAACTTCTCCACCACGCGTGCCAGCTTGGACAGCCCGAGGATGCGTCCGCGAGGGAGGTAGCCGACCGCGGCACGGCCGTGGAACGGGAGCAGGTGGTGCTCGCACACCGAGTGGAACGGGATGTCGCGAGCCACCACCAGCTCGTCGTAATTGTCGTCATTGGGAAACGTGGTCAGGTCGAACGGCCGCGGGGTGAAGAACTCCGCGTACGCCTTGGCCATCCGCCGCGGTGTCTCGCTCATCGTTTCGTCGTCGGTGAAGATGTCGAGAGCGCTCAGGAAGTCGCGGGCCGCTTTCTCGGCTGCGACGAGGTCCATGGTCACGACCGGTTGCTCCGGTTCGGCTCCCAGAGCAGCTTCATGGGTGACCGGTCCGGTCGATGCCGTCCTGTAGAGGGCCCATGGCGATCAGTGCCCTTGCGGGAAAGGGCGGGAGATGACGGTGCCCTTGACACGGGTCTGACTGTGCCGCTCGACGGCCGGGTTCGGTGAGCCGCCGTCCGGTTCCCCCCAGACGATCTCGACCCGGTCGCCGTCCGCCGCCTCCGGTGCGATCGGCCCGAGCGAGATCCATCCGCGTACGTTGGCGGAGTAGATGGTCAGCATCGCGGCGCCGACGAGCTCGCCGTTCTTCTCGATCCGGTCGAACTGACAGGCGGTGTAGAACGCGGCCGGCATCTCCAGGTACTTGAACCGCTCGGTGCCCGGGTTGTAGTAGCTGGCGACGATCTTGGCCGCGTCGTCGCGGTCCCAGAGAACCCACGCCTTGCGCTTGTGCGGCTCGTCGCGCCGGGCCTCGAGGCCCTCGCGGCCGATGTAGTCGTGATCGTACTTGATGACGTGGCCGTAGCCGAGATCCCACGGAGTGAGGTAGTAGTCCTCGATGTCGTCGGCGACCCAGCTGCCGCCGAGGGCGAGGTTGCCCTCGAAGGAGCGGGCCGGCAGCCACTGGCGGAATGCCTTGGTGTCGTCGCCGGTGTAGGTCGCGGGCAACGTGTTGGCGATCCAGCCCGACTCGGTGGCGACCGACGCGTACGCCCGGGAGCCGATCAGCCGCAGCCCGTACTCGGCGCCGGCCTCGACGATGGCGTCGCGGACGGCCTCGAACTCGGCGTAGGGGCCGGTGAATTCGTACCCGGGGAAGCCGGACATTCGGTGGTTGAGTGCCCGGACCTCGTGGGCGCCGACCTTGAACCGGCCCATGTGGAAGAACGGGATGTCCGGCATCGGGCCACCGTTGACCTTCTCGAAGATCGCCGCGGCGTGCGGGCCCTGCAACTGGAGCCGAAACAGCTCGCGGCCCTTCGGGTTCTGCACGGTCCGCAGATCCTTGCGAACCTCGACGTCCCAGTCGCCGGTGACCGCGTTGAACTCGACCCAGTTCAGCGCGGGCGGGCGGCCGACGATGCGGACGTGGTCGTCGGCGATGCCGAACAGGATGCAGTCGCCGATCATGTAGCCGTCGGGGCGGCAGGTGATCAACTGCTTGGCGCTGTCGGGGCCGAATCCCTTGAAGCTGTTCGCGCCGAGACGCTCCAGCAGCCGGTATGTGTCCGGGCCCCGCACGATCAGGTCGGTCATGTGGTGCGAGAGGTCCATGAGCGCGGCCGAGTTGCGCCACGCCTCCTGCTCGTCGCGCCAGTTGGTGAACTCGGGCTGGATCGGGAACGGGTAGGCGCCGGAGCGCCCCTGGCGCAACAGCTGCATCGCGCCGCCGGCCTTGGTGATCTCTTCGTCCAGGGAAGTCATTCGGCGAAGTTAACAGACACCTGAAAACTATTAAAGCCCTTGAAATGAAGTAAGCTGCCTGTTGCAATGTGCCGATGAACGGAGACACTCGATGGCGAACTGGCAGGACGGCCTCCCGTACGTCGTCTACCGCGCACAGCAGGCGGTGCACCGGCGGGCCCAGGCGGCGATCGACAGTCTCGACGTGACGCTGACCCAACTGGGACTGGCGGTCCACCTCGACGAGCTGGGCCTGATGTCGGCGTCGGAGCTGGCTCGCCGGTTCCATCTGACCCCGCAGAGCGTGACAACCGCGCTGGCGCAACTGGAGAGGGCCGGCTGGGTACGCCGGCGCCCGCACCCGGTGCACCGGCGGGTCGTCCTGCACGAGCTCACCGAGATGGGCCTGGCCGGTGTGGCCGAGGGCCGGCAACGGATCGCCGAGGTGGACGCATTGTTTACCGATCTGCTGCCCGACGGCGCCCGCGACGAACTGATCGGCCAGCTCAAGGCGTTGGCGATCGCCTTGGAGGGCGAAGACCCGGACATCGCCAGCGCCTGGCCGATCGCCCGGCCGGCGGCCGGCTGACTCCCTGCCGCTCATCGCACCGCGAACCGCAGATCGAAAGGACAGCCGAGGTGACTCTCGCCCCACTGGCGCCGCAACCCATCACCATGCTGCCCAGCGATCAGGCTTCCCTGATCGTGTACGGCAAGGACCGCACCGGCATCGTCGCCGCCGTCGGTGACGTGCTGGCCAGGCACCGGGCGAACATCGTCTCGCTGG
>NZ_JOJL01000046.1 GCF_000721705.1 Actinoplanes subtropicus | reverse complement strand
CGGGCCAGGTCAGGCCGGGCCAGGTCAGGCCGGGCCAGGTCAGGCCGGGCCAGGTCAGGCCGGGCCAGGTCAGGCCGGGCCAGGTCAGGCCGGGCCGGTGCGGATCATGCCGCTCGGGGACTCCATCACGTACGGCGTCGGCTCGTCCACCCTGGACTCCTATCGCGGCGCGCTGCTCTGGCGGCTCGCCGAGGCCGGCGTACAGGTCGACTACGTCGGCTCGATGCGCTCGGGCAACTCCCCCGACCCGGACAACGAGGGCCACAAGGGCTGGACGATCGCGCAGCTGGCCGCCCGGGTCGACGACTGGCTGGCGTCCTACCGGCCGGACGTGATCCTGCTGCACATCGGCACCAACGACATGGTGCGCGGCAACCAGGACGCCGCCGCCGACCTGGACACGCTGCTCGGCAAGATCGCCGTCGACCGGCCGGACGCCCAGGTCTTCGTCGCGAAGATCGTCGGGCTGGGCGACTACGACGACGTCGCGGCGCAGCGCTACCAGACGTACTTCTTCAACGCCGCCATCCCCGGCATCGTGGCGTCGAAGGGCGCGAACTTCCACGTCGTCGACGACAGCGGCGTACGCGGCATCGACATGTGGAACCGCGAGCACCCGAACGACTACGGCTACCGGAAGATGGCCTGGAACTGGTACCGCGCCCTCGAGCCGGTGCTGAACCCGGCGGGCCCGGCCTGGCCCGCCGACGACGACCCGTACCGGGCGGCGTACGGCTACCACTGCCTGCAGCGCTCGTCGCTGGGCACCGACGTCCAGGGCTGCCATCTCTGGTTCCAGCGCGACCACAGGTGGCAGCTGCCGGTGACCACCAAGGTCCGCTACCGCGCCAAGGCTGACGGCAAAACCTTCACCCGCTTCCGGACCGTCACCCGCTGGGTCACCGCCCGCTGAGCCTCGGACCTGAGCCAAGCCGGCGGCGACGCGCCGACGTCCTGCGCGTCAAGCAGCGTGTGGGCTCATTTCACGCTGTTCCACGTAAGGTCAAAGCGTGCATATCGGGCATTCCTCGGCGTCATGAGGCGCGATCCGCTACCGCTGTGCGTCTACGCGACCGTCGCCGCGCTCACCTGGTGGCTGGGGCCCATCGCGGTGGCGGGATTCGGGGCGCTGGCGTTCGCCGGATACCTGGGGGCCTGGCGGTCCGGATCGCGCGAGTCGGCCGGCAAGCCGCGCGGCGTCCGGCTCTCGCTGGCCTACCTGGGCGTGCTCACACTGGCCGGCGCGGCCGGCGCCGGGTGGCGGATGTTCGGCTGAGGGCCGCCGATTCCGCCCCCGGCGGCGGGGATCTCCCCGACGATAGGGGCATGGGTCGGCTGCTGCGCGTCGAGGGGCTCGTGCCGGTCAGCGGGGCGATGGCGTTCCTGCTGCTCTTCGGCCTGCTCGGCGGCCCGGGCGACCCGTCGCCGGTGGCGCCCTGGGTCGGGCTGGGCGTCCTGGTCGCGCCGGCGTTCATGGTGTACGCGCACCGGGGCGCGGCGGCCTGGGCGGGCGTGCTCGCCGCGGTGGTGTGGACCTCGCTCGCCCACACGGCGGCCGCGGCGCTGGTCTGCTGGGCGTACGCCCTGGTGGCGATAGCCCTCACCCGCCGCGACCGGTCCCCGGTGGCCGCCCTGGTCCCGCGGCGGCAGCCGCCGGCGCCGGACGGCCTGCCGCAGGTGGCCGTGCCCGCCGAGGTCCTCGGGATCGCCGTGCTCGCGCTGGCGGCGGCCGGGTTCGTCGCGGTGCTCGCCCGGTACGCGGGACCGGCCTGGCTGGTGGCGGTGATCGGCGGGTTCGGGTTCGGCTGCGCGCTGCTGGCCAGGGTGGTCACGCATCGGACGCGGCTGCGTCAGCTGTTCGGGGCGGCGCAGCCGATGCACGCGGTGCGGGTGGTGGAGCAGATCGGATACGTGCACGTGCTGCTCCCTCATCCGGGTGGGCTGATCGCGCGCGAGTTCGGGTTCGACACCACGCTCCCGCCGCGCCCCCCGCAGCCACTTGCCTCGCCGAGCGAGATACTCGCCCAGCGAGACAACCCGCCCTCGCAACGCGCCAACAGCTCGCCGAGCGAGATACTCGCCCAGCGAGGCAACCCGTCCCCGCAGCGCCCACATAGCTCACCGAGCGAGATACTCGCCCAGCGAGACACCGCCGGCGACCAGCCGCGCACCCTCGCCGGGACCCTCTACGGCGATCCCCGCCCCGGCGCCTGGTGCACGGTAGAGGTCGAAGGCCGCATCCACGTCCCCGTAAGCCCGGTCGGCCGGGTCATCGAGGTCGCCTACGACGTCGTCCAGGGCCTCCCCCGCGAGATCGAGGACGACGAGGAGCAACTGGTCGACCCGGCCGCCCTGCGCCCCGGCGACCGCGGCGCCGACGCCTACCAGTGCCGCGAGCACCGCATCGCCCCGCAACGCGCCTGGGTGGCGACCGTCGCGATCGGCCTCGGCGCCGCCCTCGCGGCCGGCGAGCTGGCCATGATCGCCGGCGTACCGCCCGCGGTGCTCACCCTGGTCGCCGCGGTCTCGGCCGGCCTCGGGTACGAGTTCGGCTGGCGCACCCAACTGCGCCCCCGCCTGCGCTGGCACGTCGGCGGGGTGGCCGCGGTCGGCTTCCGCGGCCCCGACCGCCAGCCCTGGGCCACCGACAGCGCGGTCGTCCACGACGACGCCGGCACGGTCCTCCTGACCGCCGGCGAGTCGGTGCTCACCGTCCCGGTGCCGCCGCCTTGGCCCTCCCCGGACAGCCAGCGCAACGCCGACGAGCTGGTCGCCGCGCTGCGGGACGCGCGGAACCGGTCCTTCGCGATCAGCCCGCTGCCCCCGCCGCCCGCGATCGAGGTCCCCGGCCGGCCGTGGCCGCTCTACCTGGCCTGGCTCGCCTCGGTCGGGGTTACGCTCCTGATCCTGTTTCCCACTGAGATCTGAAACAACCGGCGCGTAGCGTACTGACGTGGATCTGAACACCGTCGCCGATGTGATCAGCCCGGCCAGGGTCGGCCAGTGGCGGCCCGGCGACGCGTGGCTGGCCGGCGGGACGGCGCTGTTCGGCGAGCCACGGCCGCATCTGACCCGGCTGCTCGACCTCACCACCGCGGGGTGGCCGCCCGTGACCCGCCGCGAGGACGGCCTGGAGATCGCCGCGACCTGCACGATCGCCGAGCTCGCGGCCGCCGGACACGACCTGGCCGAGCGGTGCTGCCACGCCTTCCTGGCCTCCTTCAAGATCTGGAACGTGGCCACGGTCGGCGGCAACCTCTGCGCGGCGCTGCCGGCCGGCCCGATGATCGCCCTCGGCGCCGCCCTGGACGGCACGTGCCTCCTGCAGGGCACGGAAGGTGAGCGCACCGTTTTAGTGCGAGATTTCGTCACCGGCGAGGGAATGACTGTTTTGTCCGACGGCGAACTACTCCGCTCCCTCCACCTCCCCGCGGCGGCCCTAGCGGCAAGAACGGCATTCCGCCAAGGCTCCCTGCACCCGCACGGCCGCTCCGCCGCCCTGCTGATCGGCCGCGTCGAAGACCAGGGCCTGGCGCTTACGGTAACGGCGGCGACAAAACGCCCGTACATCCTGAAATTTCGGGCATTTCCTTCGGCGGAGGTCGTGCAGATCGCTCTCACCGAGCGTATTCCCGAGCACGAATACGTGACCGATGTACACGGCTCCCCCACCTGGCGCCGCCACCTGACCAGGCTCTACGCCGAGCAGATCCGCCAGGAGCTGAGCGCATGAGGATCAACGGCGAGGAGCACGACCGCGCGCCCCGTCCCGGCCAGTGCCTGCGCACCTACCTGCGGGAAGAAGGCTGCTTCGGGGTCAAGAAGGGCTGCGACACCGGCGACTGCGGCGCGTGCACGGTGCATGTCGACGGCGTACCGGTGCACTCCTGCCTCTATCCCGCCCACCGCGCGCAACGACGCAGCGTAACCACCATCGAAGGCCTGAAAGGCCATCCCGCACAACAGGCGTTCCTCGCCGCCCAGGGTTTTCAATGCGGCTTCTGCACCGCCGGCCTGATCATGACAACGGCCGCCCTCACCGAGGACCAGCGCGCCGATCTTCCACGCACTTTCAAAGGCAACCTCTGCAGGTGTACGGGATACCGCGCCATCGCCGACGCGGTAGCGGGCGTGGTCAACGCGACCACCCCGGAACCCGGCACGGCCGTCGGCGCGAACCTCGGCGCCCCGGCCGGCCCCCAGGTGGTCACCGGCACCGCCCGCTACACCTTCGATCTGGAGGTCCCCGGCGTCCTGCACATGAAGGTGCTGCGCTCCCCGCACGCGCACGCCCGGATCGCCGCCATCTCCGTCGAGGCCGCCCTCTCCGTTCCCGGCGTCGAGGCGATCCTCACCCACGCCGACGCCCCCGCCAAGCTCTTCTCCACCGCCCAGCACGAGAACGCCGCCGAGGACCCGGCCGACACCCGCGTCCTGGACGATGTGGTCCGCTTCGCCGGCCAGCGGGTCGCCGCCGTGGTCGCCACCTCGGAGGCCGCCGCCGAGGCCGGCTGCCGGGCGATCACCGTCGAGTACGAGGTGCTGCCCTCGGTGCTCGACCCCGAGGCCGCGATGGCCCCCGGCGCGCCGCAGTTGCACGCCGCCCCGAACAACGTGGTCGGCGAGTTGCACGCCACGCTCGGCGACGTCGACGCGGGCTTCGCCGAGGCGGACGCCGTCTACGAGCAGACCTTCACCACCGCCCGGGTGCAGCACGCCAGCCTGGAGACGCACGGCGCGGTCGGCTGGCTCGACGACGACGGCCGCCTGGTGATCCGGACCAGCTCGCAGACCCCGTTCCTGACCCGGCGGGCGGTGGCCGAGCTCTACGACCTGCCGGCCGACCGGGTGCGGGTGCTGACCGGGCGGGTCGGCGGCGGCTTCGGCGGCAAGCAGGAGATGCTGGTCGAGGACCTGGTGGCGCTCGCGGTGCTGCGGCTGCGGCGGCCGGTCAAGCTCGAGTACACCCGCGCCGAGCAGTTCACCTCGGCGACGGTCCGGCACCCGTTCAAGGTCACCCTGCGGGCGGGGGCGCGGCGCGACGGGACGCTGACCGCGATGCGCTTGCGGGTGGTGGCGGACACCGGCGCGTACGGCAATCATGGCCCCTCGGTCATGTACCACGGCTGCCACGAGTCCCTGGCCGTCTACCGCTGCCCGAACAAATCGACCGACGCCTATGCGGTCTACACCAACACGGTGCCGTCCGGCGCCTTCCGCGGTTACGGGCTGGGCCAGGTTTCCTTCGCCGTCGAGTCGGTCCTCGACGAATTGGCCCGGCAGCTGGGCATCGACCCGGTGCACATGCGAGAGATCAATATCGTACGGGCGGGCGAGCCCCTCCTCGCTCCCGGCGACCACGTGGACGACCTGTCGATCGCCAGCTTCGGCCTGGACCAGTGCCTTTCCCACATCCGCACGGCATCCTCGGCCACCGACCCCGCTCCCCCGGGCTGGCTGGTCGGCGACGGCATGGCGATCGCGATGATCGCCGCGGGCCCACCCGGCGGCCATTTCGCCGACGCCACGGTCACGGTCCTGCCCGGCGGCCGCTACGAGATCGCCGTCGGCACGGCCGAGTTCGGCAACGGCAGCACCACCGTGCACGCGCAGATCGCCGCCGACGCCTTGGGAACAACACCGGACCGCATCTGCGTACGCCAATCCGACACCGACGTGGTGCGACACGACACGGGCGCCTTCGCCTCCACCGGTGTCGTGGTCGCGGGCCGCGCGGTCCTCGACGCGGCCACCGCCCTGCACGAGAAGATCCTCGCCGCCGGCGACGAGTCGATCGAGGGCATGACCGCCGCCGGCCATTTCGCCGGGTCGCCGCGCTCGGTGGCGTTCAACGCGCAGTGGTTCCGGGTGGCCGTCGACCCGCAGACCGGCGAGATCCGCATCCTCCGCAGCGTCCACAGCGCCGACGCCGGCACGGTCATGAACCCCCTCCAGTGCCGCGGCCAGATCGAGGGCGGCGTCGCCCAGGCCCTCGGCGCCACCCTGGCCGAACACGTGGACATCGACGCGACCGGCCAGGTCACCACGACCGGCTTCCGCCAGTACCACCTGCCGACCTTCGCCGACGTCCCGCGCACCGAGGTCCACTTCGCGGCGACCACGGACGCGATCGGCCCGCTCGGCGCCAAGTCGATGAGCGAGAGCCCGTTCAACCCGGTCGCCCCCGCGCTCGCCAACGCCCTGCGCGACGCCACCGGGGTGCGGTTCACCGCGCTGCCCTTCACCCGGGACCGGGTCTGGGAGGGGTTGCAGCGAGCGCGCCGCTCCCCGTAGGAACGGTTCGCGCGCCCATACAGTCGTAGGGAAATGCGAGTAGCTCTGCTCGGCGCCGTCACGTTACTGCTGTCGGCGTGTTCCCGACGGCTTGATCACCTCGATCCTGACCGCTGGATCTCCGACGCCCAGATCGCCGAAACCACCTACACCGCGTTCGTGCCGACCGCCGCCCTCACGACCTCACCACCGCCGTCACCAGTAGTAATCCCAGAACGCAATGCCGGGCTACCCGGCAATGACCCTGGGTAAACGGCAGAGCCCCGGCCACAAATTCCATAATGCCGCAAAACACGACTGGACGCATAGCCGGTCGGCTGTCAGCTGATTGAAACGATCTCCTGCCCGACGAGCAGTGCCGCTAAAGGTATGCCCGTTGATGTTCCCACGTCGCAATGCCCCTGTCATTTAGATCTCCCAATAACCAGACGGCACCCCGCTGCCGCTTGATCTCCAACTCCGTTTCCGAAATCGGCAGAACCTCGCAGAACTGAACGTGGCTGGCATCGGGCAAAAGGAGAGGTTCTAGCAATTCTTCGATCTGCGGCACGATCAGAAAGGTGGAGGCTGGAGCACCCGCCCACAGCGGGTCACCCATCGTAACCGTGTCACCTGGCCTTAGGTCGCCTTCCTGCAATGGGTAGGTGGCCAACAACGAAAGAGCCGGAGCGATTCCGTCAAACTCGGGATGGAAGCCAACGAAGAACTCGACTCGGTGCCCGCCAGGTAGGACGCGGCTGGCACTTGCGCCGTTCGTTGCGTAGATAGTCACTTCCTCACCCGTTGCATCCGGCTCCCATTTGTAGATTTCTATTGTATGCCCGAACGCGTCGAAGCGGGCTATACGATTCGGTGCCCCCCACTTCGCCTCGTAGTAGCCACGAACAAGATCAGCCAGCATTGAAGGGCCCTCCTCCGAACGGCCACCATTGCCCGACCGGCCAGGCCGGCGGCCAGTACTCACCCGCCGCGGGCCCTAACACCATTCCACTTTTGCCCCCACCGTTACAGGGTCCACACGCGCCGACAAGGTTACCTCGCTGGTTGACATCGGCTGTCGCGCGGCCTTGTCGTCTGCCCACCCACCTTTCTGCTGATGTTCCCGCACAGGATAGATGTGATCCGCTTGAGTACTGCGAGCCTTGCCGCAGTACGGGCAGATTGGGTCAGCCGCCAAGGCATCCCGGCGGTTGACGCTCGACATGTTGCTGTATTGCCGCCGACGATCGAACTTGGGCGCCGGCCCTTCAGGGCGATCAGCCCACGCAGGCCGTCGTCCATTCGCTTCGACAGGACCGATCGGAACGCTGTGGAACGACGCGGCTGCTTCAAAGCCCGGCGCACCGTCGGCATCGCCGTTCTCGCCGCAGTCCCAGGCGATGGCTTTGGCTTGTTTGCCGTAGCGTTTGAGGCCGAGGACGGTGCATCCGTCTTCGTCCCACCAGACTTGGCTTCCGGTTTGGTTTCCGGTGGTGTCGGCGCCAGGAGCGTCGAGGGGTGCGGTGACGCCCGGCGGCAGGTTGGGGTCGGACTGCTTGGCGGTTTTGGCGTTGCCGGTTGCTTGGGCCGGGCCCTTGGTGCGCTCTTTGACACATCGCCGTTGCCGCCACCGACAGCACCGGCGCACTCTGGCCCAAGAACGAATCCGGCGCCTACCTCGGCCTCGCCGCGCCCGGCGTCGACATCTACACCGCCGGTCTCCAAGGCACCCGTACCAAGGCCACCGGGACCAGCTTCGCCGCGCCGCAGGTCGCCGCCGCGGCCGCGCTGCTACGCGCGCGCTACCCCACCGAAACCGCCGCGCAAATCATCCAGCGGCTCACCAGCAGCGCCCATCACCCCGCCGGCGTGCAACGCGACACCCGATGGGGATACGGCGTCATCGACCCCTACCGGGCACTCACCATGCCGGCGCCGACCTCTGCCGCCGCCAACCCCCTGCTCCAAGCCTTGCCAGCAGCCGCCCGAAAGCAGCCGCCCGCCACGCATGGCTCGATCGGCGGCTTTCTCACGGCCACCGCCGTCGCGGTCGCAGCCCTCATCGCGGCGGCGGTCACCGCCCTGCTGGTCAAGCGCCGGCGACGTGTTTCGACAGCCAGGCGCTGACAGCCGGAGCATCCGCAACCACATCCACGTTGCCGGCAGCAACACCGCCGCCCACCAGCAGGAACCGCTGCTGCCGTGCCGCGCTTGCGGCCTTCTCCACCGGACCGACGAGAGCGACGTCGGCCGCTACAACAACGTCACAGCCACCCGCAACAGCACCATTCACGTACGGTCCCGCATGCGCCGCGTCGCCAGCAACCGGGAACTGCTGCACGTTCACCCCGCCCTTCGCGGCCGCACGCTGCAGACTCGCCCACACCGCCGCTCGCGGCGACGACTCCGCTGTACGCCCCGACGGCACCAGAAGACAAGCCCGGAAATTGCCCGACACGTCACGGACCGCGGAAGCCGGAGCCGCTGGCCGACCTACCACCAGCCAGACAACAAGGCCGACACCGGCAGCCAGCACGATCCCACCGACCAGCCAAATCCGAACCGACCGCCTGCTCAACGCACCGATCAAGACAACCTGCCCACCAGTCGACGACACGCCGCCCATCAGACAGGGAGATGGATGATCTAGTCAACGACCGTCGAACTCGGGCCGGCGTCAGCGCTTGGCGGCCGCCGCCGCGCTGGAGGACGCGCGATTTCCCGGCAGTGCGGGCAGCAGGGCCGCGATCGCCGCCTGGCCCGCTGCGTTCGGGTGGTCGCCGTCCGAGGCCAGTAGGTCGGTCGGGTCCTGGTTGCCGTCGTCGCCGTGGAAGGCGGGCTCGGTGCTGATGTACTCGGCCTCGGCGTTGGTCGAGGCGGCCGCCGCCAGGGCGTTGTTGATCATGTTGGTGGCCTCGGTGGCGGCCCGCACCCCGTCCGGGCCGTAGCTCTTCTGGCCCACCCGGCCGTCCTGGACGACGTTCCAGTAGCCAAGGACGATCACCGGGACGCTGTGCGCCTTCTCGATATCGGCGATCGTGGCGGTGACGTCGGTCTGCACGCCGGAGGCGGCTGCCGCGTAGGTGGTCGGGTCGTCGATCGTGTCGGCCACGTCGTTGGCGCCGATCATGATGAGGACCTCGGCCGCCTGGGACAGGGCGCCGTTGTCGGTGGGCAGCTGGGCACGCACGTCGGCGGCGGTCGCCCCGGACTCGGCCAGGTTCACGTCGATGGCGTGCTGGTCCTTGGTGTACAGGGCCGGGAAGGGATCGCAGTCGCACTCGGCGCCGGCCGCGACCGAGTCGCCGAGGGTCACGACGGTCGGCGTTCCCGGCGCCGCGGGATGGATCACCGTGGCCTCGGACACACCGGTGCAAGCCCCCACGAACAGGACGAGAACCAGCACGGTGGGAAGCAGCAACGACCGACTCAGGGAGTCGGCCGGGGCGGGTGGGCGGCGAGCCAGTCGAATGATGGTCCCTCCATCACGGCCGGTGGTCTCCGAGCGGTGCCCGGAGAAGATCTCCGAGCGGTGCCTGGAGAAGACTACCCGCCGAGTCCGGCCGCCGCCGCGTTACGGCCAAGATGTCGCCGATCCCTCACGCGGTCGCCTGCGCGGCCGCCTCGTTCTCCGGTGGCCGGCGCAGCCTGGGCAGCCGGGGCAGCCGCGGCTCGGGCAGGAACGCCTCGGCGGTCATCGCGGCGATCGCTATCCGGGGCAGGTCGCGGGCGGTCGGGAAGCACAGGTAGCGCGGCGCCCACTCGGGCTGATACTTCGCGTTCGACCGGTACAGCGACTCGATCTGCCAGAGCTTGGAGGCGGCCATCAGCAGCCGGTGCCAGACCCGCAGCACCGGGCCGGCGCCCAGCTCCTCGGCCCGGGCGAAGACCGAGCGCAGCACCGCGAAGTTCAGCGACACCCGGCGTACGCCCATCTGCAGAGCCTGTTCCAGGACGGCGGTGACCATCAGCTCGGTCAGGCCGTTGTCGGCCGTGCGGTCGCCGCGCATCAGGTCGAGCGAGAGCCCGTCGGCGCCCCACGGCACGAACTGCAGCAGCCCGCGCAGCGCGCCCTGCTCGTCGTGGCAGAGCACGAGCAGGCAGTCGGCGTCCCGCGGGTCGCCGAGCCGGGACAGCGCCATCGAGAAGCCGCGCTCGACCGGCCCGTCGCGGAACACGTCGGCCGCCCGGATCGCGTCGGCCAGTTCCTCCGGGGTGAGGTCGCGCTGCCGGACGACCCGGCACTGGTAGCCGGCCCGCCGCATTCGGTTGACCGCCTGCCGCACGCCACGCATGGGCCGGCCGTTCAGCGAGAACGTCGCCGTGTCCACGATGGCCTCGTCGCCCAGCTCGACAACGTCCAAACCCCATTTGCGGTACGCCTTGCCGGCCGCATTCCCGCACCCGAGGACCGCCGGGGTCCAGCCGTGCCGGGTCGCGTCCTCGAGCCAGGCGCCGATCGCCTCGGGCCAGGCCGATTCCGGGCCGATCGGGTCGCCCGCCGCCAGGCTCACCCCGTTGACCACCCGGTAGGCGACCACCGCGGCCCGGTTGGGGGCCCAGATCAAGGCCTTGTCGGTACGCAGCGCGAAGTAGCTCAGCGAGTCGGCCTTGCCGTACCGCCGCAGGAGTTCGCGCAGCCGCTCCTCGCTCGGCTCGTCGCGCTCGGGCCGGCGCGGCATCGGCCGCAGCAGGATCACCAGCGCTGTCCCGGCGGCGAGCAGCCCGCAGGCGCCGGTCGTGTACGCCACGGCGTCGGCGCCGACCCGGTACTGGAACTGCACCGGTCCGTCGATGCCGATCAGCCCCAGCGCGGCCTCCTGCGCCCAGGCGATGACGCCCGGCGTACCCACGAGGTGGTTCATCCGGACCGCGATCTCGAGGAAGCCCAGCAGGAAACCGGCCAGGGCGAAGCCGACCAACGCGGTCAGCGCCCGCCAGCGGCTGGTCGGGTCGGCGACCGCGGTGAACCGGTCCTGGGTGGCCAGCAGCATGATCAGCAGGACTCCCGCGACCCCCGCGGCCGCGAAGTCCAGACCCTTGACCAGGTGCAGCACGATCGAGAGGGCGGTCAGGCCGACCGCGACCTGCCAGGCCCGGCGCTTGCCGCGGCGCAGCCCGGCGCCGAGGTAGACCAGCAGCATGCCGACCGCGACGGTGGCGGCCCGGGCGGAGAGCACGCCGGCCGCCGGCATGAAGTGCGCCACCATCGCCATGCGGCCGTGCGGGCGGGGGGCCAGGGTGGTCACGACGTCGAAAAGACCGGCCAGCTGGACAAGTCGGGCAATTGTCCGCCGCGACAGCGGTGGACGCGCCAACCGGGGTTGCATCATGACGCAATCATCTGTGCGGGAGCTGTGAAACGGTGGGTAAGAAGCTGCCGTCTAGCTGAGTGCGACCTCGACCCGGCTCGCGGAGAGTACCGGAAACGTCACCGTAAAGACGGAACCGTGGCCCACTTCGGACCGCGCCGAGACCGTGCCGCCGTGCTCGACGATGATGTCCCGGACGATCGCCAGGCCCAGCCCCGGGCCCTGAACGGCCTGGTCCATGGCGTTCGCGGCGCGGTGGAAGGGGGTGAACAGGCCGGGCAGGTCGTCGGCCGGGATGCCCATGCCGGTGTCCGTGACGGTCAGCGTCGCGCGTTCGCCATCGGCGGAAAGTCGCAGCTCGAATCTGCCACCCGCAGGAGTGAACTTGATCGCGTTGTCGACGAGTTTGCGCAATGCCGTCGCCAGTCGCGGCCCGTCGCCGAGCACCCAGACCGGCGTGGCGTCGAGCCGCCCGGCGACGTTCTTCGCCCGGGCCGCGGTGGACGCGTCGTCGTGCACGCCGGCCAGCACGGCGGCCAGATCGACCGGGGCCGGCTCGGCGCCGGTCCGGCCGTTGGCCCGGTCGAGCAGCAGCAGGTCGGCCACCGTGTCCCGCAGCCGGCCGGCGTTGCGCAGGATCGCGTCCAGGCTGCGCAGCTGCACCGGCGACAGGCCGTCGGCGTCGCCGTCGGTGAGCATCTCGGTGTAGCCGAGAATGCTGGTCAGCGGGGTACGCAGCTCGTGCGTGACGGTCGAGACGAAGACGTCCTTCTGCTCGTCCAGCAGGCGCAGCTCGGTGATCAGCCGGGCCTGCCGCAGCCGCAGCCGCTCCTGGCGGACGGCGTGGCCGATCTCCCGGCACAGGCCGGCGAGCAGCACCCGCTCGTCCTCGGTCCAGCCCGCGCCGCCGGCCCGGGTGACCAGCACCAGGCCGGGCGGGCAGTCGTCGTCGCCGTCGAGCGTCACGGCCAGGCCGGCCTCGAGCTCGTACACCGAGCCGGGACGGCCGGAGCGGATCCGCCGGACCAGCTCCGCGTCCAGCGGGGGCGCGTCCGGCGGCCAGCACACCGCCAGGCCGGCGCCGCGGCCCACGCTCACCTGGCCGTACGCCGCATCGCCCCGCAGCGCCTCCACCAGGATCTCGGCGACCCGGCGGCCCTTCTCCTCGAAGTCCTGGTCGCGGCGCAACTCGGTGGCGATCCGCTGGCGCAGCTCGCCGAGCAGCCCGCGGGCCCGCTCGGCGGTGATCAGCCGCTCGGTCTCGGCGGCCAGGTCGTTGAGCGTGCCGATGACCGCGCGCATCTCCCTGGGCCCGGCCGGGCGGGCCCGGGCCGAGCGGTCGCCGTCGGCCAGCCGGCGCAGGGTGTGCCGGATGTGCTCGAGCGGGCGCAGCAGGTGCCGCTGGTGCAGCCCGGCGATGCCGAACGCGGTGAGCAGCACGAGCCCGGCGAGCACGCCGAACAGCAGCTCGATCCGATGGGCGTCGCGCCGGCCGGCGGCGACCTCGGTGGTGCGCTCGGCCTCGAGCGCCCGGTCCAGCGTGCCGTTGGCGGCGCGCAGCTCGTCGAACATCCGCTTGCCGCTCGCGGCGAGCTCGGGATCGGCGTCCGCGACCCCGGCGCCGACGATCGGGATCCCGTACGCGTCGAGCCACCGCTTCGCCGCCGCCCGTTCGGCCCGGGTCAGCCCCCGGACGGCGGTGCTGGTGGCGTCCGCGTCCAGGTCGTCGAGGGCCGCGAACGCTTCGCGACTGCCACTCTCGTACGGCGAAAGGTAGGCCGGCTCCCCGGTGAGCTGGAACCCGCGCACCCCGGTCTCCGCGTCGGTCATGTCCTGCAACACCCGGCGGTTGCCGTCGAGCAACCGGTCGAGCCGGCCGATCCGCTGCTCATGGCCCGCCCGCACCCGGTCGCCGGCCACCAGTTGCAGCAGGACGAGCGCCAGGAACATCGCGCACAGCAGCGCGAATCCCCCGGCGACGCGGCGCTGGAGGTTCATCCGCGCGGTTCGTCGTGGGTGGTCACCTCAGTCAATTCGGCGGTGACCACCCTTATCTGACCTTTTTACCCGCCGAACGCGATCTGCTCGCTGGGCGCGTTGAAGTAGCCCATGTCGGCGTCGCCGACCGCGGTGCGCAGCACCTTGCCGACCGCGGTCACCACGTCGGTCTCGACCGCGCTGCCGACGGCGTCCGACGGGTTGGTCGGGTCGGCCGCGATGCCGGCGGCGACCGCGGTGGTGGTGAACCCGACGAACGTCTCGGTGCGGTGGTCCTCGGTGCTGCCGGTCTTGCCGGCCACCGGGCGGCCGCTCATGATCGAGGTGACCTGGGTGGCGGTGCCGCCGTCGCACTTGCCGAACGCGCCCTGCTGGCCGACCGGGCAGCGGGCCGCGTCGGTGGCGGCGCGGGCGACGTCCTGGCTGAGCACCCTCTTGCAGGTGCTCGCGACCGGAACGGCCTGCCCGTCCGCGTCCTTGATCGACTCGACCGGCAGCGGCTTGCAGTAGGTGCCCTCGGCGGCCACCGTCGCGTAGGCCGAGGCCAGCTCCAGCGGCGTGGTGTCGACGACGCCCAGGGTGAACGAGCCCCAGCCGGCCGCGCTGTTCTTGGCCATGCTCGCGTCCTGCGGGTTGGCGAAGCTGATCCCCAGCTTCTTCGCCTCGGCCACCGCGGCGGCCGGGCCGACCTGCTCCTCCAGGTGCACGAAGTACGTGTTCACCGAGCGGCCGAAGGCGTTCCACATGGTGCGGTAGCCGTCCATCCAGCTCGGGTTGGCGTTGCCCGGGCAGTACATGCCGCCGCAGTTGCCCGGCCCGGTGTCCGGCCACTGGGTGCGCAGCTTGGCCGGCGAGTCGAAGCCGGTGTTCAGCGGCATGCCCGCCTCCAGGGCGGCCAGCATGGTGAACATCTTGAAGGTCGAGCCGGAGGGGTAGCCGTACAGCTTGGGGCCGCCGCTGATCAGCGGGTTCACCGTGTTCTCGGTGCCCTTGCCGGTGCTGTAGTGCCGGTTGACGGCCAGCGCCAGCACCTTGCCGGTGCCCGGCTGCACCACCGCGATCGGCAGCACCCGCTTGCTGGTCAGGCCGTAGACGGAGCGGGACTCGGCGGCGGCCTTCTGCTGGACGTCGGGGTCGAGCGTGGTGACGATGGAGTAGCCGCCGCGGCGCAGGGCCGTGTCCCGCTCGGCGACGGTCTTGCCGAACTGCGGCTGCGCGTCGAACCAGCTGCGCACGTAATCGCAGAAGAAGCCCCAGCCGTCGGTCGTGCCGGAGGCGTCCACGCAGCCGTTCGGCGTGGTCTGGCCGCTGAACGTCAGCTTCTCGGCGGCCGCCTTCTGCTGCTGGGCCGCGGTGATCATGCCGGCCTTCTGCATGGCTCCCAGCACGTACAGCTGCCTGGCCTTGGCCTTGGCCTTGTCCCCGCCGACCGGGTTGTCGGCCTCCGGTGACTGCAGGATGCCGGCGATCATGGCGGCCTGGGCGAGGTCGAGCTTGGCCGGGGTGACCCCGAAGATCCGCCGGGCGGCGGCCTCGATGCCGTACGCGCCGTCGCCGAAATACACGATGTTCAGGTAGTTCTGCAGGATCTGCTGCTTGGTCAGCCGCTGCTCGAGCTCGATCGCGTACTGGACCTCCTTGAGCTTGCGCGCCGGGGTGTCCGCGGTCGCCTCGGCCCGCTCGGCCGGGGTCAGTGTCGGGTCCTCCTTGAGGACGTTGCGCACCACCTGCATGGTCAGCGTCGACGCGCCCTGGGCGGCGGCACCGCTGCGCGCGTCGGTGACCAGGGCCCGGACCGCGCCCTTGAGGTCGACCCCGCCGTGCTGGTAGTAGCGCACGTCCTCGGCGGCGACGATGGCCTGCTGCATGACCGGGGCGATCTGGCCGAGCGCGACGTCGTGCCGGTCCTCGTCGTAGAACGTGGTGATCAGGGTCTTGCCGTCGTTCGCGTACACCCGGGTGACCTGGGCGGTCGGCGGGTTGAGCAACTGGGTGGGCAGCTGGGCGCGCTGCTGGTCGGACCAGCGCGCCGCGGTGAGCAGGATGGCTCCCGCCGGGATCGCCGCGACGCCGACGAGCGCGCCGATCAAAATCAGCACGCCGCTGAGCCGGGCCAGGGCGCCCCCCGGCCCGCGTCCGCGTCCGGTTGCTTCCGGTGTCATCCCCAAGATCCTTCCCCAAGATCCGTCAAACGGTCCGACCTCTAGTCCGTAGCACCGATTCCTTAAGACTCCCTGGGATTCGTTACCGATCCGTAATCTTTCCCGGGTTCTTACACGTGGTGACCGTCACAGCAGTCATCGGCGGCGATTCTGTCCAGATTAGGCCGGGAAATCCCGGCCTCCAGATGGTGAATGTCACCGTGTGTGATCGCCGTGAAGTGAGCTGGGTTACTGACTGGTAGGTCTGCCACTTGTAACCGCTGACCTGGGACGGCAACATTTCCCGAACGTTAAACGACGGCATCGACGGAACTCTCTGCTGGCGGAAGATCGACAGGGTCGCCCGTCGATGCGAGCCCCTGCGGTGAGGCCTGCGCGCCGTCAGATATTCCCTAGGAGGATCCGTGAAGGATTCGCAAGACGCCGCGACGGAGGGGCGCACCAACTGGCGCCGGTTCGCGGTCGCGGTGGGCGTGCCCACCGTTGTCGCGGGTGGCCTGGTCGTTGCGCTCGCTCAGGGCGCGCTCGCGGCCAGCTTCTCCATCTCCGGCCAGGACTTCCACCTCACCGCGACGTCGCTGGACGGCACGGGCTTCACCCAGTACAGCGGTGCGCAGGCTACGGCCGACGGCACCAAGGTTCCGCTGGCGATGTCGGGCATCCAGTCCGCCACGATCCACGACCTGTGCCAGTCGGTCGTCGGCAACATCCCGGGTACGTCGATTCCGCTCACCCTGCGGATCGAGGCCGGCAAGACCGCGGAGAAAAAGGCGGTCAGCGCGAACGACCTGCTGATCGGCATGTCCGACCTCAGCGGCGACGCGACCTTCGGCGACATCAACATCGGTCAGGACGCCAGCACCCTCGACCAGGCCGGCGACAAGGTGCCGGCCGGCACGGCCGGTGGCTTCGGCCAGGGCGCCAAGACGGTGCACATCGACAACCTGAAGCAGACGGCGAAATCCACCTCGGCGTCGACCTTCGTCCTCCAGGGCATGCACCTGCAGCTGCTGGTGGGCCAGAACAAGGACTGCTTCAACGGCTGATCCGGCAACCCCCGGGGCTCGCGAGACCTCCTCGCGGGCCCCAACCCATGTGAGCGACACACCCGTGTGAGAGGGCATGTAGTGGCAGCGACTGACGGTTTCTGGGCCAAGTTCCGGCACTGGCGGCGGCGGCGCCCGTTCTGGGGCTGCCTGTTCTTCCTCCTGGCGGGCCTCGAGATCCTCTACACGGCGAACATGGATCTCGGCAATCTCCAGATCCACATGGGCCAGCAGGGCTTCCTCTCGTACGTGGTGCCGGTCGTGCTGATCCTGTGCGCGGTGCTCTGTGCCATCACCCCGGCCCAGCGGCTGTTCTACGGCATCGTCGGCGTGCTGACCGCGCTCTACTCGTTCATCGGCGTGAACCTCGGCGGCTTCATCGTCGGCATGATCCTCGGCATCGTCGGCGGCGCGCTGGTCATCTCCTGGGGACCGCCCCGCTCGAAGCCGGGCGACCAGATCGCCGGCCCGCCGGCCGGCGAGCCCACCGACCACCAGGAGGACGGGCCGGTCGACGTCGGCGACGACATCTTCAACGAGAACTGGCCGGCCGAGACGCCGACCGAGCAGATCGAGGTGGCCGGCCACGACGACCGCCCGCACGACCAGCAGCCGATCCGCCCCGCCGGCCAGGCCGCGCAGCCGGAGCCGCCGCAGGCCGAAAAGCCGCGAGCGACCGGTCTCCAGCGCCTGGCCCGTAACCCGCGGGCCATGGCGCTCGCGCTCATTCCGGTCGCGGTGACCGCCATCGTCGTCGTGGCCGGCAGCAACCTCCCGGCCAGTGCCGACGAGACCTGCCCCGACGGCCTGCCCTCGGCCACGGCCACCACCACGACCGCCGCCGCGGCGGCCGCTGCCGTCAAGAAGGCCACGACGGCCAAGACCACGGCGCCGAAGACCGCGAAGACCACGAAGGCGGGGTCGACGTCGGCCAGGACGACCACCTCGGCCACCCCTTCGCCCTCGGCCTCGTCCGAGAGCAATACCGTCGTCAGCGGCATCAAGGGCGTCATCGATGGCATCGGCAACCTGCTCGGCATCGGCGACGACTCGTCGGCGTCTCCGAGCACGTCGCCGTCGCCGTCGGCGAGCACGACCCCCGGGGCCGATCCGACCACGACGTCCCCGGCGACCGGCACGTCCTCGGCTTCGTCCGCTTCCGCCGACCCGACGAAGACCACGACCCCGGCCGCCGCCACGACGACCGCCAGCGGCGACGTGATCCCCTGCCTCGGCCCCCGCATCTACGGCAAGGTGGCCGGCGCCGACGACATCCCGCAGGTGGCCCAGAAGCCGGGCGTCATGCAGGTCGACTCGCTGACCATGTACAACTCGACCTACGACGGCGTGGTGAACATGCCGACCACCGGCGGCGGGTCGTTCAAGGCGCTGAAGTTCAGCATGGACAAGGCGGTCAACAAGCCGTTCAAGCTGACCATCGCCGAGAAGAACGGCAGCCAGACGGTGATCAGCAGCAAGGAGCTGACCACCACCGGGACGGTCAAGTTCTACACCCCAGAGTTCAAGGGCAAGCTCTTCGGCCTGATCCCGGTGACCTTCACGCCGGACTCGCCGCCGCCGCTGACCCTGCCGATCCTCTGGTTCACCGACGTGACCATCCAACTGGCGTACGTCCGCTGCGACACGCTGACCGGCGACCCGCTCGTGATCCAGAACTAGGAACGGCGCTTCCGCCACGCGGCGACGACCTCGTCGGCGTCGCGTGGCGGAAGCAGCACCGGCGGGCCGTCCATCCGGCCCACCCGCGCCCGGCCGATCCGCTCGTTGAGCTCGGCCACGTACTCACGAACCTCGCGCTCGGTGCGCCGCCGGTCGACCCGGGCCTCGAGATCCTCCACCTCGCGCCGCAGCGCCAGGGTGGGCGGGAGGACGCCGGCGGTCGCGCCCTCGCGCTCCAGCCAGTCCTTGACCCACCAGTCCTCGTCATACTCCCGGCCGTGGTCGCGCAGGGGCCGGCCGGCGCCAGGTAGATTGTCGAACTCGCCGCGCTCGGTCGCCTCCCGCAGCTGCCGGTCGATCGACGACTCGTACCAGTGCACCATGCCGATTCAGTTTAGTTCCGCCTCGGCCTGCAGTCCGTCCAGCAACCGGCGCAGCCCCCATCGGAACTGCTCGGTGCCGATCGAGGCCGCCAGCACGCCGGTCGCGGCCGCCATCCGCGGGAAGGCCTGGGCGGGCACCTCGCACAGGGCGGCCCGGCGGGCCGCGATCCGCTCCGCCTCCGGCGCGAGCATCCCCGGCGGGACGTCGTCGACCTCCAGCGCGACCGCGCCGAGGACATAGACCATCAGGAGGTACGAGCCCCGGGCCGCGGACGCCGGATCGAGTCCGCCGGCGGCCAGCAGACCCAGAAGGGACTCGCCCAGCCGGAGCGAGTTGGGGCCGTCCAGCGGGCCGCCGAGCAGGAGCGGGACCGCGCCCGGGTGGGCGATCAGTTGCCGGCGCAGGTCGACGGCGAGTGCCTCCACCCGTGCCCGCCAGCCGCCGGTGAGCTCCGCGGTCACCTCGGCCAGGATGAGCTCGACCAGGGCGCGATCGACGGCCGTTTTGTCCGGGAAGTAGGTGTAGACCGCGTTCGGCGCCACCCCGACCGCGGCGGCGATGCGGCGGATCGAGGCGGCGCCCGACCTGCCCGTGTCGAGCAGGGCCAGCGCGGCGTCCAGGATCTCCTGCTCGGTGAGCGTCCGGCGTGGTCCCGGCTTCCCTCTCGTCTCTGCCATGCCTCCACCCTGCCCCGGCGCCATAACGGTGGGACGGTCAGCGCGAAAGGGCATTCGCCTGCGCGTAGGTGAGGGTCACGGCCGGGGCGGGGGCGCCGGCGGCCACCTCCCGGGCGACGCCGACCGCGGCGGCGAGGGCCGCGCGGAAGAGCAGCGAGCCGGTGCTGATCCGGGCCACGCCGAGGCCGGCCAGGTGCGGGACGGTCATGCCGGGGAGCAGCAGGACGTTCACCGGAGCGCCCAGCGCCACCAGCGCCCGGATGTCGTCGTCGGCCGCGACGGCGGGGACGAAGATGCCGTCGGCGCCGGCCTCCAGGTAGGTGCGGGCCCGGGACAGCGCCTCGGCCAGGTCGCCGGTCCCGGTCCAGTGGGTGTCGGTGCGGGCGTTGACGAACAGGCCCGGGGAGCGGGCCTTCACGGCGGCGATCCGGGCGGCCTGGTCGTCCGGCGGGGCCAGGGTGCCGTGCGGGCGGCCGTCCTCGAGGTTGAGGCCGGCGGCGCCCGCGGCGTGCAGGGTGGCGGCCAGGTCGGCGACCTCGGCCGGGGAGCCGCCGAAGCCGCCCTCGGCGTCGACCGTCAGCGGGATCTCCAGGCGACCGTGCAATGCCCGTACGAACTCGAGGGTCTGGTCTTTGCCCTGCTCCTGGCCGTCCGGGAGGCCGTGCGCGGCGGCGACGCCCAGGCTGGTGGTGCCGATCGCGGCGAACCCGGCGTCGGCCAGGGCCAGCGCGGAGGCCACGTCCCAGGCATTGGGCAGCAGGAGCGGGGCGCCGGGGCGGTGCAGATCGCGGAAGTCGGGCATGCTCTCGACGGTAGGACGCCGGCGATTCGGCCGCGGGCGAAGTTTTTGTCGGACCCGGGGCGTAGGTTGGCGGCAGCCCGAGTGGGAGGACGAGACGCGATGTGCCGCAACATCCACCAGCTGCACAACTTCGAGCCACCGGCGACGTCCGGGGAGATCCAGGCCGCCGCCCTGCAGTATGTGCGGAAGGTGGCCGGCACGACCCGGCCGTCCCAGGCGAACCAGGAGGCGTTCGACCGAGCCGTGGCGGCGGTCGCCGCGGCCACCGCCGATCTGCTGGGCGAGCTGGTGACCACGGCCGCCCCCAAGAACCGCGAGGAGGAGGCGGCGAAGGCCCGGGCCCGGGCGGAGAAGCGCTACGCCTCCTGAGCCGGGTCCGGATTCGGCCTCGACCGACTGCCGCCGCCTCCTCCTGGCCGGTCGGCTGACCGCGACGTTCGCAGTCACGCGCTCAGCTCGCCGGGAAGACCCAGCCCTCGATGTGCAGGAACTTGTAGCCGCCGCTGCTGACCTGGTCGTTGTTGCAGGTCGTGGTGACGCACAGGGCGTTGTCCTCGCGGTCGCTGTTCCACCACATGCGCAGCGGCACGGTGCCCGGCTGTTGCGTCGGATAGACCCAGGCCTCGTTGCGGATGAAGTCGTAGACCGAGCTCAGCTGGGCGCTGATGCACGTGTCGGTGACACAGTCCGCGTTGTCACCACGGTTCCCGTTGTAGAAGAGTTCGAGCGGCACCGTGCCCGGCGCCGGGTGATCGAAGGCCAGCCCCTCGTTGCGGATGAAGCGGTAACCCGAGCCGAACTGGTCGTTCTCGCAGGCGAGCGTCCCGCACAGCAGGTTGTCCTCGCGGTCGCCGTTCCAGAACAGCTCCAGATAGGTCTCGCCCGGCGGCGGCGCCGCGCTGGCCGGCGCGGCCGGCACGAGCCCCAGCGAGGCGGCCACCAGCGCCATCGCCACCATGAAAATCGATCTGCGCATGATTCTCCCCTCGTATGGCGTCGCCACGATGCTCCGGCCGCGGAATCCGGCGCACAACGGGTTGTTCCAGCTCGGCAGCACCCCTTGACCGGGCCGTTTCAGGCTCGCTTCAGCGCCGCGTGCGACGGTGACCGCATGCCCGACCTCGAATTCGCTTCGCTGCGGAGCTTCGTCGTGCTGGCCGGCACGCGCAGCTTCACGGCGGCGGCCCGCGAGCTGGCCATCTCGCCGTCCGGGCTGACGAAGCGGATCCAGACGCTGGAACGCCAGGCCGGCGGCCGCCTGCTGATCCGCGACAACGGTGGCGTCACCGGTCTCACGCCCGCCGGGGCACGGGTCCTGCGGGCCGCGCCCCGGCTGCTGACCGCGATCGAATTGATCCACAAGTCGGTGCGCGAGGGCCCGTCGGCCACGCTGCGCGTGGCGATCCAGGGCTCGGACCACCGCCTCCGGCCGGCCTTCCTCGCGCTTCGTGCGATCCGGCCCGGGACCTGCGTACGCCGTGTGCCGCTCGCCCACCACGACGGCGCGCAGGTGCTGCGCCGCCACGAGGCGGACCTGATCGTCACCGACGCCCGCCCGGCGGCAGGGGACGTCAGTTCCGTGCGAGTGTCCCCGTCCTGCTATGTGTCCCGGCATCGGGACCACCGGGGCGACCCCGCCGACACCCTCCTCCGGCTCCTGCGCTCGTAGGCTCAGGAGGTGGCGACGGAGCCGTCCGCGGCGATGGTGATGGAGCCGGCGTCGAAGTCGTTGCCGCAGCCCGGGTCGGGGTCGACGTGATGCATCCGGACGATGGCGGTGGCGTGCAGCAGCACCGTTCCGGTCGCGGTCGTGACCGTTAGGTCGATGTGGTGGGGGTCGAGGCCGCCGCCGGGGATGGTGAACCGCTCGATCGGCCGGCACAAGCCGGCGGGCAGGCACAGCTTGGCCACGGACGGGTGGGCGGTCACGTAGGCGGAGGCGTCGACCGTGACGCCGCCGCCGTCGGCGACCCGGTACATCGGGCACATGCGACCCACCGAACATGCCGACAACAGCAGGACAGCGGCGCCGAGCAGGACCACACGCATTCCGCTTGGACTGCCCGGCCACACGAACCGTTCCTGAGGCAGGCCCCGCGCGAGTTGATATTCGTTGACCAGATCATGCTTCGCCCTGTTTGATGGGCGCGCCGGCATAGGGGGAAGGCAGTAAGCATGACCACGACGTTGACCTCCACCTCGCAGACCATGCGCCGGTGGGAGATGCTGGCCGGCACTGTGCTCGTCCTCGGCGTCTTGGTTGCCACGCTGCACGTTGTCGCGGCGGTGGTGCTCGTCGCGTCCGGGACGTCGTGGGATGCTATCGATCGGGCCGACATCGTCGCTCTGCAGCTTGTCGCGCTCAGCTGGCTGTTGTGGACCAAGCCCATCCTGCGTTCCTTCGGCGACGACGCGAGCGGTCTGACGAGGCACTGGGCATTTCAGCTGTCCTGGGCACTTGTCCTGATCGACGTCGTCATCTCCGGGTTGGGGCGCGTCGTCCTGGTTTCTTCCGTCCGGTGGGCGGCCTCGCTGGCCGCCAGCCTGTTCGGCCTGGTCAAGGTGCGCGAGGTGGTACGCGGCGTGGTCAGCGGTGAGATCGCGCCGTACACCGAGGATCCCGCCTTGTTGCCACCGATCGTGTCCGGCCCGACGGTGCGCTACGACGCGTCGCCCGAGACCACGGGGTTGCCCTCGGCCGACGACAGCTTCTGGAGCACCGTTGCCGTGGCGGCCCGGACCTCGCCCGGCGCTGCCCTGCTGGAGACCACGCCCATCCTCGATCGCCGCTGGCTGGACCTCCCGGCCGACGGCAATGTCACGGCGGTACGCGCGGGCGTCCCGGCCGGGGCGACCGTGACGCTCTGGACCGCGGCCTCGGCTGCCGACGGCAAGCAGCCGGCCGCGCCGGAGTACTACGGTCTGCTGCAAGCCACCCCGGACGGGCCCGCTCCGCTTCCGGCTCGTGCTCGCCAGCCGCGTGGCGGCCTTCGCCGCCGAAGCCGGCAACAACCACCGTGCCGATCTCTACGTGGCCGCCGACCGGGCGTCCCGCACCGCCCTCCAGCCGTAGCGGCCGGCACCGGCCTATCATCGTCGATCGCAGGGGTTCGGTGAGCGGAAGGTCTGGGATGCGGCAGAGTCGTCTCATCGAGCTGTTTCGGTCGACGCCCGACGATGACGTCAAGGCCGAGGCGGTCGCCTCGTTGGACGAGCACGCCGCGGATCCGGAAGTGATCACGTTCCTCACCGCGGTGGCCGCCGATCCCGGCGAGTACGACCTGGCCCGCATCGAGTGCATGAAGATCCTGCGGTGGTGGCCGCCGCCGATGCCGGCCGCCCGCCGTGACGCGGGGCGAGCCGTCGCGGCGGCGCTGCGGGAGGACGACGAGCTGGTCCGGCAGCACGCCGCGATGTCTCTCGGGCCCTATCTGGACGACCCGCCGGTCTTCGAGGCGCTGACGGCCGCCGTGCTGCACGACGACGACCTTGACGTACGGCACAGCGCGCTGGCCGCGGTCGCCGAGGCGGGCCCCGCCGACCGGCGCGCCGACCTGCTCCGGCGGTTGGCCGGCGACGCCGAGTTGGGCCGCGCGGCGGCCCGGACTCTGGACAGCTGGGGCGGGCGAGGCACCGCCCCGGTAGCCGACCCGGAGGGGTGATGGTTCTGCCTCCTCGGGCCGGCCTACGCCCGTACGACCAGGGTTTTGGCGGCCATGTCGCCCAGCCGGCGGCGGCGGTCGGAGTTGATGACGATCAGGAAGCCGACCAGGTAGGCGAAGATGCCGTCGATCACCCGCAGCAGGGTGCGGACCAGGGCCGACAGCAGGCCGGGCGCGCGGCCGGTGCCGGCGTCGACGACGCGGATGCCGGTGAAGAACTTGCCGACCGTGCGGCCGGTCAGGCCCTCGAAGAGGGTGTAGTAGAGCAGTACCACGACGCCCAGGCGCAGGCTGCCGCCGAAGCTCATTGTGGTCATGTCGAAGCCGGAGGTGGTCCGGCCGGTGTCGACGGCGGCATTTGCGGCCGAGCCGAGGGCGCCGAGGACGATGCCGTCGATGATGGTGGCGACGATCCGCCGACCGGTCACGTGGACGTTCGGCTGGGCGTACTGGTACGTCATGATCCGATAGTGCCCCCCAGGTGCAAGCGCTCCGGAAGTTTCGGCTAGCGGCGCAGCTCAGAGCCGGGTCACGCCCGGAAACGGCCAGACCACGGCGGCTGGGCCTGGCAATACGGCCTCCGCGAATTACGGTGACTCTCCGGAAGTTGTTGACACCGGACGGGCGACCGGCCAATATTGGCGCCATCGACGAGGCTCGATGACATCCCCCGAACCGCAGCGCACGTCGGCTTCCACCGGCCGGCTCGATGCGGGCTGCCCGTCCCCTGCCGGCGGCGTCCCCGGCCGCCGGCCGTCACGAGAGGTGTGCACATGAACGCTCCCCCGAAGGGCCGCACTCGCCGGCGGGTGCTGGCCGGTATGGCCGCCGTGGTCGCCGGCGTGTTCCTCGTGCCGGGCGTCGCGCACGCGGCGATCACGACGAACCAGACCGGCATGAACAACGGCTACTTCTACTCGTTCTGGAAAGACAGCGGGTCGTGTTCGATGACCCTCGGCTCCGGCGGCAACTACAGCACCAGCTGGAGCAACGTCGGCAACTTCGTCGCCGGCAAGGGCTGGAGCACCGGCGGGCGGCGGACGGTGAGCTACAGCGGCAGCTTCAGCCCGTCCGGCAACGCGTACCTGTCGCTCTACGGCTGGACGACGAACCCGCTGGTCGAGTACTACATCGTGGACAACTACGGCACGTACCGGCCGACCGGGACGTACAAGGGCACCGTCACCAGCGACGGCGGCACGTACGACATCTACGAGACGACCCGGTACAACGCGCCGTCCATCCAGGGCATCCGGACGTTCAACCAGTACTGGAGCGTGCGGCAGGCGAAGCGGACCGGCGGGAAGATCACCACCGGGAACCACTTCAACGCGTGGGCGCAGCACGGCATGAACCTGGGCGCGTTCAACTACATGATTTTGGCGACCGAGGGCTACCACAGCAGCGGCAGCTCGAACATCACGCTGGCCGGTGCGTGATGAGGATTCCCAGGATCGCCGTGGCGGCGCTGGCCGTCGCCACCAGCGGGGTCGCCGTCGTGGCGCTGAACACGCCGGCCCAGGCCGCCGCCTGCACCGGGTACGTCGGGCTCACCTTCGACGACGGGCCGTCGAACGCGCACACGCCGGCCATCCTGAACGCCCTGACGGCCAACCGGTTGCGGGCCACGATGTTCAACGAGGGCCAGTACGCGGCCGCCTACCCCGCCCAGGTGGCGGCCGAGACCCGCGCCGGGATGTGGGTGGGCAACCACAGCTACACCCACCCGCACCTGACCACCGAGACCCAGGCGCAGATCGACTCGGAGATCTCGCGTACCCAGACCGCGATCGCCAACGCCGGCGGCGGACGGCCCAAGCTCTTCCGGCCGCCTTACGGCGAAACCAACGCGACCGTACGGGCGGTGGCGGCGAAGTACGGCCTCACCCAGATCATCTGGGACGTCGACTCGCAGGACTGGAACGGCGCCAGCGTCGACGCGATCGTCGCGGCCAACGCCCGGCTGACCAACGGGCAGATCATCCTGATGCACGAGTGGCCGGCGAACACGCTCGCCGCGATCCCGCGCATCGCCCAGGGCCTGGCGAGCCGGGGCCTGTGCGCCGGCATGATCTCGCCGCAGACCGGCCGGGCCGTGGCCCCGGCCTGACCCCCGAGCCGGAAGCACGGCGCGGCGGTCCACGGGGCCGCCGCGCCGCCGGGTATGGCCTTTCCGCGGAACATTGATGATGATGCTCGAATGCGGAGAGCTGCCTGCCGGGCGTACGCAATCTTGCTTTTGATCGTCGGTTCGATCGCGGTGCTGTCGCAGCCCGCGCTCGCCTCGAACTCCCCCGTCGGACGGATCGCGAACGACCCGATCGCCCACGACCCCACCATGATCAAGCAGGGCCGGTACTACTACGCCTTCATCACCGGGGACATCGCCACCCGGACCTATCTGCCGATGAAACGGTCGGCCGACCTGCTGCACTGGGAGGAGCTCGGGCCGGTCTTCACGACCGCGCCGGCGTGGATCCCGCAGCAGCTCGGCGTCACGCCGGGCGACTTCTGGGCCCCGGACATCTCCTACTACCACGGCGAATACCGGCTCTACTACGCCGCGAGCTCGTTCGGGACCAACAACTCGGTGATCGGGCTGGCGACCAACCGGACGCTGGACCCGTCGAGCCCGGACTACCACTGGGTGGACCGCGGGATGGTGCTGCGCTCCGCCACTTCGGACAACTTCAACGCCATCGACCCCGACCTGGTCACCGACGCGGCCGGCGGGCAGTGGCTCGCGTTCGGCTCGTTCTGGGACGGGATCAAGATGCGGCGGCTGGACCCGGCCACCGGGCTGGCCGGCGACCCGGCCATCTACTCGCTCGCCTCCCGCGGCGGGGCCTCGATCGAGGGCGCGTCGATCGTGCGGCACGGCGGGTACTACTACCTGTTCGCGAGCCTGGACTACTGCTGCCGCGGGGTGGAGAGCGACTACCGGGTCGTGGTCGGGCGCTCGGCGAGCGTGACCGGGCCCTATGTGGACCGGTCCGGCACGCCGATGCTGACCGGCGGCGGGACGGAACTGCTGCGCGGCTACAACGAGTTCCGCGGGCCGGGCGGCGGCGACGTCTACGGCAATCTGTACGTGCACCACTACTACGACCTGTACGACAACGGCGCCCCCAAGCTGTCGGTGCGGCCGCTGCGCTGGGCGGGCGACTGGCCGGCGCTCGGCGACCCGCTCTCCGGGAGCGTGGGGATCGGGCACGGGCCGGCCTATCTGCAGCTGGTGAACCGGGTGGACGGGCGGGTCGTGTCCAACGCCACCTGCGGGTACGAGGGGGCCGACATCACGCTGGCCGCCCCGTCGGAGAGTACGTGCTCGCAATGGCGGCTCGACCCGCGCGACCCCGGCTACGTGAGCATCGACAACCGGTTCAGCAACAAGATCGCCGAGGTGGCGGCCTGCGTGAACGCGGAGGGCGCCCGGGTCGCGCAGTGGGGCTGGCTGCACAACGACTGCCAGCAGTTCGCGGTCGACCCGGCCACGGACGGCTGGTCCACGATCCGGAGCAAGCTCAACGGGCGGGTGCTGCAGCCGGCCGGGTGCACCGGGGACGCGATCCAGACGGCGACCGCGACCGGCGCGACGTGTCAGCAGTTCCGGTTGCAGCCGGTCGGGAGGGTGCTGATCGCCGACCCGGCCGGGACGCGGGCGCTGAACGCCTGCGGCCGGACGATCGCCTTCCGGTCGCCGGGGCGGGGCTTGTGCCAGGAGTGGCGGTTCGTGTCCGTCGGCGACGGGTTCTACCGGGTGGTGAGCGGGACCGGGCGGGCGCTGGCCGGCGAGTGGCGGATCGAGACGACCCGGCTGGTGAGCCGGGACGGCACGGTGCTGCCGTCCTACCTGGACACGCCGTGATTCCAGGCGCGCAGCACGCGGGCCGCGGCGTTGCCCACCTCGGGGTCGTCGGTCAGGCGGCGTAGGAGGCCGGCGTTGCGGTCCGACGGGCCGGCCTCCTCGAGCGCGTCCAGCACGTTGTAGCGGACGTCGAGATCCTCGTCGTGCAGGGCCGCCGCGGCGAGGGCTCGAAAGACAACTTCATCTTGGGCGTACGGGCCGAGCGACATCGCCGCGAATTGGCGTACCAGCCGGTCGTCCTCGGCCAGCGCCGCGGCCACGGCCCGGCCCGCCTGCCGCCACACCGCCGGCCCGGCCGGCGGGGAGAGCCGCAGGATCTTCATGCACTCGATCCGGGCCAGGTCGTAGCCGGCCGGGTCGGCGGCGAGGGCGATGAGGAAGGCGTGGACCCGCGGATCGGGCAGCAGCGGCTCGGCGTCGAGGATCAGCCGGACCTGGTCGGCGCCGGGCGTTCCGAACCGCCCCAGAAGACGATCAACGCTATCCACGGCGTGCAATGTACTGGGCGAACCTGTTCCACCCGAAAGAAATACTCTGCGTAACGCTCGCCAGCCGGGAGGGTGAGTGGGCAGGTCAGCCCGGCGGCGGCGCAACGGCCTCGGCCATGCGATCAGGCCGCTGCACACACCACGGGACTTGTCGCCGCTCGTACGATAGGGGTCTTTTCAGCTACGTGCGGCCGTGACCTTTTCGGGAGAGCTCTCGTCGGCGGATCCGGCGGTTTCGGTGGGTTTGCGGGCGGCGCGCTGGTAGGCCAGCAGGGCCAGGATGAGGGCGAGCAGGCCGGCCACGAAGCCGGCGATGCCGAACGCGTCCGTGCCCTTGGCCGATGATGTGGTGGCGGCCGGCGCGGCGGGGGCGGTTGCGGCGGTGAGTTTGAGCACCGGGGCCGGGTGGTCGGGTTCGGTGCCGTCCGTGGTGGGCTCGTCGATCCAGCGGACGACGTCGCCGTCCGAGTAGGTCTGCAGGGCCTTGAAGACCATCTGGCCGGACGTGGGGAGCGGGCCGAGCGAGACGTCGAACTCCTGGAACTGGCCGGGCTTGATGGCAGAGGTGGCGTCGGCGGTCCAGGTGATCTTCGTGACCGCCTCGGTGATGTCGCCGTCGTCGGACTTGATCGGGGTGGTGAGCTTGGTCTTCTCGGTGACCGCGGTCCAGCCCGGGATCGGCTTGGTCGAGACGGAGGCGATCGGCTGGCCGGCCGGCAGGGCGACCTCGAGCTTGGTGGTGTTCGCGTTGTCCTTCTCATTGGGCACACGGAAGGTCACCTTGGTGTAGCCACCGGGCGTGGCGGTGTTCGGGTTGACCGTGACGTGCGCGGAGGCCGGGGCGGCCAGCGCGAGAGTCAGGCCGCCGACCACGGCGGCCACCAGGGCCGAGCGCTTGAACAGGGACATCGGTGTCGATACCTTCCGCCGGAGGGTTGATATGCCCCGTTGGTCGGCATGCTCGTCCGAATAGTTCCCACCGATCTTTCCGGCTCCCGTTCGGCTCCCTTTAGGTGACCGGCAGTCGGATGTCCACGCGGAGGCCGGGTGACGCATCACCCAGGGTGACCGTGCCGTGGTGCCGGCGGACCAGCTCGCGGACGATCGCCAGGCCCAGCCCGGTCCCGCCGGCGTCCCGGGCGCGGGCGTCGTCGAGCCGGGTGAACCGGTCGAAGACCCGTTCCCGGTCGGCGGGCGGGATGCCGGGGCCGTCGTCGCGGACCGTCACCCGGGCGTAGCCGTCCTCATCGGCCACCTCGACGGCGACCTGGGAGCGGGCGTGCCGGTCGGCGTTGTCCAGCAGGTTCGCGACCACGCGGCCGATCGCGTCGGGCTCGACCCGGGCCGTCACCGGCTCGGGCGGCGGGGTGTAGGCGACCTTGTCGTAGCGGGCGGCGACACTGCCGACCACCTCGCCGAGGTCGGCGTCGGCGAGCCGGGTGGGCGGCCGGGCGTCGTCGGAGCGGGCCAGCAGCAGCAGGTCGTCGACCAGGCGGCTGAGCCGGTCGACGTCGGTGAGCAGGTCGGCGGAGAGCGCCGGCCAGTCGGTGTCGGGCAGCCGCTGGGCGACCTCGAGCTCGGTCCGCATGTTGGTCAGCGGGCTGCGCAGCTCGTGCGCGGCGTCGGCGACGAACGCGCGCTGCCGGGCGCGGGCCGCCTCGAGCCGGTAGAGCATGCCGTTGAGCGTGACGGCCAGCCGGTAGACCTCGTCGCGCGCCTCGGGCAGCGGCAGGCGGCCGTGCCGGGTGCCGCCGGTGATCTCCTCGGCGCCGGCCCGCAGCGCGTCGACCGGGCGCAGGGCCGCGCCCAGCACGCGCCACATGACCGCCGCCAGCATGCCGAGCAGCAGCGGGAAGGCGATCAGCAGGGTGACCCGCAGGATGTGTACGCCCTGGTCGAGGTCGTCGGTGGAGCGGGCGACCAGCACCCGGACCGGGTTGCCGGGCGGGCCGGCCGTGCGCATCACCACCCGGGCGGCGCCGCCGGGCAGCCCGATCCGGTCGCCCGGGATCTCGGTGATCTCGCCGTCCTTGAGGCCGCGCAGTTCGTCGTCGTGCAGCATCGGGATCAGCCGGTCGGCGCCGGCCGAGATGGCCAGCACCCGGTCCTGGCCGTCGATCACCTGCACCTGCATGGACGGGTTGACCTGGATGATCTCGGACAGCGAATGCTGGTCGATCAGCTTGACCACGCCGGCCGCGGTGTCGCCGGCCTCCGCGTTGACCGCGCGCAGCAACGCGAAATTGAGCACGCCGAGCAGCAGCAGGCCACCGGCGGCCAGGCCGGCGGCGACCACCGTGACGCTCAGCCACATCAGCCGGGACCGCAGGCTGAACTCGCGGGGGCGGCGCACGTCAGCCGCCCGACAGGCGGTAACCGGCGCCGCGCACGGTCTCCAGCCGCTCGCGGCCGATCTTGCGGCGGAGATACCCCACATAAACCTCCACCGCGTTCGGCGCGGTCTCGACCGCGGCGTCCCACACGTGGTCGAGCAGCTCGATCTTGCTGACCACCTCGCCGGGGCGGCGCATCAGGTATTCCAGCAGGGCGAACTCGCGGGTGGTGAGCACCACCTGAGACCCGGCGACCAGGACCCGGCGCTCGGCCGGGTCGAGCTCGATGTCGCCGTGGCTGAGCACCGGCGGGCGCTCGTGCGCGCCGCGGCGCAGCAGCGCGCGCAGGCGGGCGAGCAGCACGATGTACGAGAACGGCTTGGTCAGGTAGTCGTCGGCGCCGCAGTCGAGGCCGTCGGCCTGGTCATACTCCCCGTCCTTGGCGGAGAGCATGAGCACCGGCACCCAGTTGCGCTCGGCACGCAGCTGGCGCACCACCCGATAACCGCTGAGCCGGGGCAGCATGACATCGAGGATCATCGCGTCATAGCCGCCGTGGCGGGCCATCTCGAGACCGTCCTGCCCGTCGCCGGCCACGTCGACCGCGAAACCCTCGGCCTGCAGGCCGCGCTGCAGCGCCGCCGCCAGGCGCGCCTCGTCCTCCACCACCAGCAACCGCACCGATATACCTTTACACGTGCGGTGCTTCCCCTAGGGGATGCTCTCAGCGCTGTCACAGCGGCTTCGGCGCACGCTTTGTGGCAGAGAAACGGGAGGTGGACATCGTGTCCGTGTTCAGGTCCAGGCCGGCGTTGCGCTGGCTCGTACCGTCCGCCGCCGCGGTCGTCGTCATCGGGGGTGGCGCCGCGGCCGGCACGATCGTCGCGAGCGCAGACCCGTCGCTGCCGGATCGCAGCGCGGCTCAGCTGCTCGTCGACATTCAGAATGCGAAGGTCGACGGCTTGTCCGGCACCATCGTGGAGAGCGCCGACCTCGGCCTGCCCGCCATCGCGGGCCTGGCCGGCGGGGCGTCGTCGCTCGGCGGCGCCGGGACGCCCGGCGGCGCGAGCGGCAGCGCCGGGGCCTCCGGGCTGGCCGACCTGGCCACCCTGCTGAGCGGCACCAACACCGCCAAGGTGTGGTATGCGGGCGAGACCAAGGCGCGCATCGCGCTGGTCAGCACCCAGGGCGAGACCGACGTGATCCACAACGGCAAGGACGTCTGGTTGTGGAGCAGCAAGGAGAAGACGGCCAGTCACCTGACCCTGCCGGCCGACAAGGTGGAGCACCCCGGCCCGATCGCCGGGCAGGCGCCCAAGACGCCGCAGGAGGCGGCCGACGCGGCGCTCGCCGCGATCGACCCGACCACCAAGGTGACCACCACCGGCGCGGCGAAGGTGGCCGGGCGGAACGCGTACGAGCTGGTGCTCAGCCCGAAGGACACGTCCTCGCTGATCGGCCAGGTGCGCCTGGCGATCGACGCGGAGCACCACATCCCGCTGCGGGTGGACGTCTACGCGAAGAACAAGCCGACCCCGGCGATCCGGGTGGCGTTCCAGCAGATCAGCTTCGCGGTGCCGGATGCCGAGCAGTTCACGTTCAACCCGCCGCCGGGCACGACGGTGCAGCAGGGCTCGGCCGAGGGCCTGGCCCAGCAGCACAAGGCCGAGGCGCAGAAGGCTCGAGCCCAGGCGCAGAAGGCCCAGGCGCAGAAGGCCGAGGCAGGGAAGGACCAGGTGCAGCCGCAGGTGATCGGCAAGGGCTGGACGGCGATCGTGTCGGCCAAGCTGCCCAAGGGGTCCGGCTCCGAAGCTCAGCAGCTCGACTCGGTGCTGAGCATGCTGCCGAAGGTGAGCGGCAGCTGGGGCAGCGGGCACGAGTTCGCGGGCACGCTGTTCACGGTGCTGGTGACCGATGACGGCCGGGTCTTCGCCGGCGCGGTGACCCCGCAGAAGCTGTACGAGGCGGCCGCCAAGTAATTGTCGCCGCTCCATCAAAGTTCTAGAACTCTCCGCCGCGATGTGCAACACTGCGGCGGAGAGTTCTATAACTGTTGGAGGCAGCGATGATCCTCATGGCGGAGCCGGCCGCGGGCCGGTTCGGCGACTTCGGCGGCCGCTACGTTCCCGAGTCCCTGGTCCCGGCGTGCGCGGAGCTGGCCGCGGCGTTCCGGGACGCGTGGACCGACAAGACCTTCCGTGACGAGCTCGACGAGTTGCTCGCGGTCTACGCCGGGCGGCCCACTCCCCTGACCCCGGCCCGCCGGTTGTCGGCGGAGCTGGGCATCACGCTGTGGCTCAAGCGGGAAGACCTCGCGCACACCGGCAGCCACAAAATCAACAACGTGCTCGGGCAGGCGCTGCTGGCCCGGCGGCTCGGCCGCACCCGGCTGATCGCGGAGACCGGCGCCGGCCAGCACGGCGTGGCCACGGCGACGGCGGCGGCGCTGCTCGGCCTCTCCGCGACGATCTACATGGGCTCGCGGGACATCGAGCGGCAGCGGCTCAACGTCTTCCGGATGGAGATGCTGGGCGCCGAGGTGGTGCCGGTGACCGGCGGCAGCCGCACGCTGAAGGACGCCACCAACGAGGCGATGCGCGCCTGGGTGGCCGACGTCGACTCGTCGCACTTCCTGCTCGGGTCGGTCGGCGGGCCGCACCCGTACCCGTGGATGGTCCGCGAGTTCCAGCGGGTGATCGGCACCGAGGCCCGCGCGCAGGCGCCGTCGCTGCCGGACGCGGTGGTGGCCTGCGTCGGCGGCGGCTCGAACGCGGCGGGCACGTTCGCCGGCTTCGCCGACACGACGGCGCGGCTGATCGGGGTGGAGGCGTCCGGCGGGGCGGCGATGACCGGGGGCGCGCCCGGGGTGGTGCACGGGACGCGCTCGATGGTGCTGCAGGACGCCGAGGGCCAGGTCGCCGAGGCGTCGTCGATCGCGGCCGGGCTCGACTACCCCGGGATCGGGCCGGAGCACGCGCATCTGGGGGCGATCGGGCGGGCGTCGTATCGGACGGTCACCGATGCCGAGGTGGTGACGGCGATCCACCGGCTGGCCCGGGCCGAGGGCATCATCTGCGCGCTCGAGTCGGCGCACGCGGTGGCGTGGGTGCTGCGGGAGGCGGGCACCCCGCTGCTGCCCGCGGGGTCGAAGGTGCTGCTCACGCTCTCCGGGCGCGGCGACAAGGACATGGTCGCCCTGAGCGAGGGAGCGGAAGCATGAGGGCGTACGCGTCGGACGAAGCGCTCGATCGTCGGGTGGCGGGTGGCGGGAAGGCGCTGGTCCCCTACATCACCGGCGGGATCAGTGCGGACTGGACCGAGTACCTGCTCGCCTACGCGGCGGCGGGGGCGGACGCGATCGAGATTGGGCTGCCGTTCTCCGACCCGATGCTCGACGGGGTGACCATTCAGCGGGCTTCGGACCGGGCGCTGGGTCGGGGCACGACCGTCGAGGCGATCCTTCGTGACGTCGCCGGGGTTTCGGTCGGCGTGCCCCTGATCGCGATGACGTACGCGAACCTGGTGTTCCGCGCGGGGCCGGCATCGTTCTGCCGGCGGCTGGTGGCGGCCGGGATCACCGGGCTGATCGTGCCGGACCTGCCGGTCGACGAGGCGGCGGCGGTTGCCCGGGCGGCGGAGGAGGCCGGGGTGGCGTTGACGCTGCTGGCCGCGCCGGTCACGCCCGGCGAGCGGCTCGCCGAGATCGGGGCGCGCAGCCGCGGGTTCGTCTACGCGGTCAGCCTGATGGGAACCACCGGCGAGCGGGACACTCTCGACGACGCCGCCACCCGTCTCGCGACCCGGGTCAAGGCGGTGACCGATCTGCCGGTGCTGATCGGCTTCGGCGTGTCCACGCCGGCCCAGGCCGCCGCGGCCGCTGCGGTGGCGGACGGGGTCGTGGTGGCATCCGCATTGATGCGCCGGGTGCTCGACGGCGCCACCCCCGACGAGTTGGGCCGTGACGTCGCGGCGCTGCGGGCGGCGCTGGGCTGACCGCCACGACGGTCATTGACGTGCCGATCCGCATTCACGCAACCCCGAGCGCGGTGAAGCGACAGGCACGTACTGACGGGGTGACGTGACGCCGGCCTTGTTGATGGGGTGCCGATATGTTGATTCGGGTCGTCAATGTTGATGGGGGTCGTCAATATCGACGTCAATATTGATGGGGCCAACACGTCAACATTGACGGGGCGGGCGGCGGGGCCTCGGATATCGTCTGGCACGCGGGTCGCCACTCGGTCCGCGTGCCGGTCGTTCTGGGAGGATTCGCTGACTGCCCCGCGCACCCCGAAGTACCAGGCTATCGCCGCCGACCTGGCCAGGAAGATCCGCGGTGGCGAGCTGGCGCCCGGGTCGGCGCTGCCGCCGCAGAAGGAGCTCAGCGCCGCCTATGGGGTCACGCTCGCTACGCTCCGGCAGGCCCTGCAGCGGCTCGAGGACGAGGGGCTGGTCTCGCAGCAGGCCGGGCGCGGGACGTTCGTCGCCGAGCCGCGGGCCGCGTATCGGCTCGACTCGCTGCGTGGCTTCGCCGAGGATCTGCGGGCCCAGGGGCAGACGGTCAGCACGCTGATCCTGGGGCAGGACGTCCGCCGGCCGCCGGATTGGGTCAGCGCCCACCTCCGTATCGGGGCGGGCGGAGACAAGGGCGACGGGAGCGTTGTCCGGCTGGAGCGGGTGCGGTTGTTGGCGGGGCGGCCGGCCGTACACCAATTGTCATGGATTTTGGGGTTTGACCTTAAAGACGCGGATCTCAGTGGGATCTCGCTGTACGCGGCGCTGGCCGAACGCGGCATCGTTGTGCATCGGGCGTCGGAAGTGATCCGGCCGGGGGCGCTCGATGCGGTCACCGCCGAGTTGCTCGGGCAGGCGGTGGGGACGCCGGCGTTCGTTTCCGATCGGATCACCTACGGGCTCGACGACGCGCCGCTGGTCTTCGATCGGGCCACCATCCTGGGGAATCTGCTGGAGATACGCACCGAGCGGGCCGTCTCCGGCCTGTCGATGCAGTGGAGCCGCCAGCCCTGAGCCCCGAGCCCGGACCCGAGCGCCGCCGCTCCCGAGCGCCACCCATCCGCCACGCCCCGCACGCCGAATGAGGCTCGGACGTGAGGCACGCCACTTTCGCCTGCGGCCTGCTGTTGCAAATGACTGGCAACAGCAAGACTGACGCGTAGGGAGGTTGATCGTGGCGACGTCAATGATGACCCGGGAGCGCGTACGCGATGCCGTCGGGCCGAACGGGTGGGCCAGCCTCGGCGGGATGAGCGCGTTCGTGCTGCTGCTGCACGTCGTGGGCTGGGGTCTGCTGTTCTTCGTGATCGTCCCGGCGCACTACCAGGTCGGCACGGCCGGCGTGTACGGGGTGGGGCTGGGCGTCACCGCGTACACCCTCGGCATGCGGCACGCCTTCGACGCCGACCACATCGCGGCGATCGACAACACCACCCGCAAGCTCATGGGCGCCCCCAGACGGCCGCTCTCGGTCGGGTTCTGGTTCTCGCTCGGGCACTCCAGCGTCGTCTTCGTCCTGTGCCTGCTGCTCGGTCTCGGCGTACGGTCGCTGGCCGGCCAGGTGGAGAGCGACTCCTCGACGCTGCAGCACGTCACCGGGGTGGTCGGGGTGAGCGTCTCCGGCGTCTTCCTGTACGTCATCGGGATCATCAACCTGGTGCTGCTGGTCGGCATCTGGAAGGTGTTCCGCCGGATGCGCCAGGGCACCTTCGACGAGCAGCAGCTCGAGGCGCACCTGAACAACCGGGGCTTCCTCAACCGCATTCTTTCCCGGACCACCGGCGCGGTCACCAAGCCGTGGCAGATGTACCCGATCGGCCTGCTCTTCGGGCTCGGCTTCGACACCGCCACCGAGATCTCGCTGCTGGTGCTGGCCGGCGGCGCCGCCGCGTTCGCCCTGCCCTGGTACGCGATCCTGACCCTGCCGGTCCTGTTCGCGGCGGGGATGAGCCTGCTCGACACGATCGACGGGGCGTTCATGAATTTCGCGTACGGGTGGGCCTTCGCGAAGCCGGTCCGCAAGGTCTACTACAACCTCACGATCACCGGGCTGTCGGTGGCGGTCGCCTTGCTCATCGGCACGATCGAGTTGGTCTCGATCGTGACCGACAAGCTCGGCATCCGCAGCGGGCCGCTGGCGGTGATCGGCGGCCTCGATCTGAACTACGTCGGCTTCGTGATCGTGGGGCTGTTCGTGCTGACGTGGGCGGTGGCGCTGGCGGTGTGGCGGTACGGCCGCATCGAGGAGAAGTGGGACGCCCAGCTGGCGCCATCGACCACGGAGTAGATCTCAGTACTTGGAGGCCGACACCGTCGGCGCCGGGCTGCTCCCCCGGCCGCTGCCTCCCGGGGCGGCGGCGAAGGTCGCATCGACCGCCACGCCGTTGCGGGTCTTGAGCTTGACCGGGTTGCCGCCCTTGACCAGCTGGTCGCAGCCGAGGTTGGTGAACGAGGCGCTCAGCCGCTGGGCCAGGAACGTGAAGAGGTTGTTCGCCGCGGCCGGGTCGGGCGAACCGACCCGCTGGGTGAAGCGGCGGTCCTGCTGGAGGCGCTTCGGCGCGAGGTCGACCATGCTCTGGCAGTACGGCGCGGCCAGTCCCCCCGCGTGCTTGATCGTCGGCATGTCGACGCCCTGGCGGTAGAGGTTGAGCTTCGGTGTGTTGCCGTGGCCGTTCACCTGGGTCATCGGGTCGTTCGGCGGGACCACCGCGACGGGGGCGCCCTGATCGGCGGCGGCCTGCAGCTCGTCGAGGGCCAGCGAGGTGGTCGGCGTGCCGTTGTCGGCCAGGTCGGGCGCCTCGAACGGGGTGCAACCCAGGGCCTGGTCGACGAACTGCACCAGCAGCAGGTTGTCGCTGCCGTTGGTCTGCACGGTCGCGTTCGGCAGCTTCGCGCGGGCGGCGGCGGTGTCCTGCGCGACGGACCGTCCCCGGATCAGGTACTCGCTCGTCACGTTGTCGCTCTGGTCCTGGTCGATCACCGTGAAGTCCCGGGTGGTCGGGCAGGGGTTGCCGTCCCGGCCCTTGCCGAGCGGCGGCACCTTCAGCTTGCCGGCCTTGATCGCGGCGTTCGCCGTGCTGAAGAACGCCGGGGCGTTGCAGTACGCGAACTGGGTGAAGATCGAGTTGCCCTGCCCGTTGACGCAGGCGCCCGCCTGGAGGCTACCCCGGTCGTCGTTCAGCGTCAGGTTGGCGCCGTTGAAGCCGAACCAGATGCCGACGACGGCGTTCTTCGGCAGCGCCGGCACCACCGGGGCGACGGCCGGGCGGGTGCCCTGGTCGATCACCAGCGGGTTGTAGACGGTCACCCGGCCGGTGGCCGGGTCGACCACGCTGGCCTGCACGAAGGCGGCCTGGGCGCTGTTCGCCTCGTGGCACGCGCCCTGCCGGCGGTTGGTGGCCACCAGCTGGTACGGGGTGGCCAGGCCGGTTGCGGTGAGGGGCTTGGGCGGCACGATCAGGGAGCAGTCCGGGTTCGGTGCTGCCTGCTGCTTGTTCTGACCGGCGTACGACATCTCGGTGCCGACACCGACCGCCCCGACCACGAGGACCGCGAAGGCGATCGCCGCGTACTTTCGTGTCCGCATAGGAACACTCCCTGCTGCCTGCTTCCGCGCCGGATCGGGCCCGCCCGAGCCGGCCTTGCAGCCTCGGATACGGCCCGCGACGACCGCCGGTTCAAACCTGAAAGTGCCTCTTGACCAGGAACTTTGCCTTCACTTTCGTCGAAATAGAAGGCGCGCGGCAGCGGATGGCGGATCGGGACCCGGCGCGATGACCGCCGAGCCCCGATCCGCGGGTCAGGAGACCGCGACGCAGGCCTGTGCCGCGGTGTACTTGTCGGCCAGCAGGGTGCCGCACACGAAGGTGTTCGCCGCGATCTTCGAGGCCGGCGTGAACGAGGCGGTCGCCTTCTCCGAACTGCACGTGACCTTCTCGACCTTGCCGAACTCGGCGCCCGACGAGTCGATGCCCGAGACCCGCAGCATGAGGCTGCCGCTGCAGGCCGACGACGCGGTGAAGGTCACCGTCACGCCGCTGAGGGCGGTGCCGTCCACATCCAGCGTGGTGCACAACTTCCCGGCCGAGTCGCCGGCCGGTTTGTCGGTGAGGAACACGTCCGCACACTGGCTGTCGCCGGAGCCGCTGCTCGACGAGGCCGACGGGCTCGCGGTCGCCGTACGGGTGGCGGTGGGCGACGGGCCGGCGCTTTCCGGGAGGCTGTCGCCGGCCGAGGGGCCGGCGCCGGCCGAGGTGGACGCCCCGCCGCTGTTGGTCGCGGCGTTGGCGATCGCCACGCCGAGGCCGGTGAGGGTGAGCAACGAGGCCGCGATGATCGCCCCATTACCCAGCGTACGTCTGCGCATGGATTTTCCTTCCGATGGATGGGCTGGACGACGCATCACCGTGGCCGCCATTCCTGGCAGGACAGTGGGAGCGAGCTGTCCGCGAGCAATGTGCGGAATGCACAGTGAATTCACAATTTCCGGCCCAAATCCCAGGCCCGATCAGGCCTTACTACAGCTCGTACACAATCCGAGGCACTTTTCTATGATCAGTCTGATCGATTTGATAAGAAGCCCACACCGGAATCACAGAATCGGTTCCTAGCTTCCCCTGCCATGACTGATCACCGAATGCCGGGAATCTCCCGGCGAAGCCTGCTCGGCACGCTGGCCCTCGCCGGTGTCGCGGTGGGCACCAGCATGAGATTCGCGGCGCCCGCTCGTGCGGCCACCGCCAGTGGCACCCTCAACATCCCCACGTTGCTCGACCCCACCACCGACAGCAGCGGCACGAAGGTCTACACGCTGAGCATGGAATCCGGCACGACCGAGATCCTCAGCGGCGTCAGCAGCGCGACCTGCGGCTTCAATCAAGCCTTCCTCGGCCCGGTGCTCAAGGTGGCGCAGGGCGACACGGTCCAGATGGACATCACCAACAACCTCTCCGCCGTGAGCACCGTGCACTGGCACGGCGCGCACATCCCGCCCTCGGTCGACGGCGGACCGCAGAACACCATCGAGGCCGGCGCCACGTTCTCCCCGTCGTTCGAGATCAACCAGGGCGCGTGCACGCTCTGGTTCCACCCGCACGCCCTGGGCACCACGTCCGCGCAGGTCGCCAGCGGCCTGGTCGGCATGCTCATCGTCGACGACGACTCCGACGGCGCCGCGGCGCTGCCCACCGACTACGGCACCGACCAGTTCCCGCTGATCGTGCAGTCCCTGCCGATCAGCTCGGCCGGTGTCATCCAGTCCACCACCGCCGGCGAGCTGGCCAGCACCACGTCCTTCCCGGTGCTGGTCAACGGCTCCAACGTCGCGGTCGACGGGACGCCGACGCTCGCGGTCTCCGCCGGCCGGGTCCGCTTCCACCTGCTCAACGCCTCGATCGCCGACCTGATCACCTTCACCCGCTCCGACGGGGGAACCTTCACCCAGGTCGCCACCGACGCGGCGCTGCTGTCCGCACCGATCTCGGTCACCAGCCTTCAGCTGGTCGGCGGCGAGCGGGCCGAGATCTGTATCGACCTCACCAGCTCGGACAGCGCCGTCGTCCTGCAAGCCACGGTCACCGCCGGTGGCGCGCGGGGCGGCAGCGGTACCTCGAAGATCCTCAGCCTCACGTCGACCGCCACCGCCGCGGCGGACTCCCTGCCCAGCTCGCTCAACACGTTCACCGCGCTGGACGTGAGCAGCCCGAGCGCCACCCGCACCATCGCCCTGTCGAACAGCGGCAACACCATGATGATCAACGGGGTGGCCGGAACCACGATGTCGGCCATGGCGGCCGCCGAGATCATGACGACGGTGGGCGCCACCGAGGTGTGGACGATCACCAACACATCCGGCCTGACCCACTCGTTCCATTTGCACGACGTGCCGTTCCAGGTGCAGACCATCAACGGGACCGCGCCGACCGGTGCGTACGCGCAGTGGAAGGACACCATTCTCATCGCACCGCAGAGCACCAATGTGATCGCGATGAAATTCACCGACTATTCCGACGACACGTACGGCTACATGCTGCATTGTCACAACACCGTCCACGAGGACGAGGGAATGATGGCGATGCTGATGGTCATGTCCAGCTGAATACGACCGTTCGCCCTCGGCGGGAATGCCCGGAACGCATTCCCGCCGTCGAGGCGCGATGACGCCGGGTAGCCTGAGGTTTGCTCCTCGTGGCTAGCCTCGGACTGGTGAGCACCGCCGTCGACTGGGGTGATCTGCCGACTTGGCTGTCCGCCGTGGCGGCGTTGTCCGCGTTGGCGTTCGCGGCGGTTGCCGTCGTCGTGGCCCGCCGGAGTCTCCGAATCGAATCCCGGCGTGATCAGGTGGCCGTCGAGGCGAGCCGCCGGGCGCAGGCGATTCTCGTCTCGGCATGGTGTGATGAGTTGGGGTTGCGGGTCCGTAACGCCTCGCACAGCCCGGTGTACCAGGCGCGTCTCACGGTGGTCGATCTCGCCGAGCCGGAGGCGGCCCCGCTGCACCACGTGCGGGCGGACGTCCTGCCACCAGGCGCGGAAGCCACCTCGCACCCCGCGGCCGTTCCGGGCACCGCCGAGCCTCGCGTGCTTGTGACTTTCACCGACGCGGCCGGCGTCCGCTGGCACCGGGACGCGTACGGAAGGCTTCGCGAGCTGGAGTCCCGGCTCACGATCGCCGGCGCCGAGCGAATGGAAGCCGTCCACCAGCACTTCAGCGCGGATCTGGCGGCCCGATACGGCATCGCCCTCACCTGCCACACCCCGGACTGGCCGACGCGCTGGCAGGGGTACGTCCGGGCCGGCCTGGACGGAACGATCGCCGACGTTCTGGACGCACCGAACGACACGATCGCGGTCCTGGCCGAGCAGCGTGTCATCGAGCCCGTGGTGCTGGCGGCCGACCAACTCGACCGCTTTCTGCCGTGGACGCTACAAGCACTGACCTACCAGAACCGGCTGTACGGCGTGCCTCTCACCGCCCAGGTGCCGGTCCTGATCAGCAACCTCGACCTGGCGCCCGACGCCCCGGCCACTTTCGAGGCCATCGACGACTTCGCCGTGCAACGCGAACCGTTCCACCTGTTGGCGATCTTCGCAGCCGCCGGCGGTGAGATATTCGGCGTCGGGCCCGACGGCACCCCCGACCCGAACCGCTTCCGGGGAGCAGCACCCACGTCGATCGCGGCGTTCGAGTCACTCGCGGCCGTGCGCCCGCTGCGCCGGCGACTCGACGAGAACGGCGCTCGTCAGGAGTTCCTCGGCGGCCGCACGCCACACCTGATCGGCCTGGCCGAGGACCTGATGGACGCGCGTGCCGCCGGCCTGCGATGCGCCGTCTCGGCGATCCCACCGTTCCGGAACCGGAACGCGACCCGTCCGTACGCTTCGGTCCGCGGGTTTCTCCTCAGCCGCCGCGGGGCCAATCGGCTCATCGCGCGAGACCTGATTCCCGACTATCTGGCTCGCGTCGACGTCGCCCGGAACCAGACCGCCCAACTCTGCATGCCAAGCTGTCTGCGCGACTTTCAACCCGGCGATCGTGACCTCGATGTGTTGCGCGGCGGCCCCGACCACTCCGTTCCCCTGCCGAGCCATCCCCGGATGCTCCTGATCTGGCGGCTGCTCGGAGAGACACTGAACGCGATCCTCGAAGGCGCCGACCCGTCGGCGAGCGCGCGCAGGCTCGACCAACGGCTGGGCCATGTTCTCGGCAGCGCGACCTGAGGTGCGAGGGCCGGCTCATACCAGCCGTCGCCGGACGGCCGCTATCTCCTCGGCGGTCACCCCGATGCGCAACAGATAGGGCTCGGCGCCGCCGTGCCGATCGGCCAGATACGCCAGCGTGTTCGTCATCGCGACCGGCGGCCGTTCCGGTGACCGGCCGTAGTCGGCGACGATCTCCTCGGCCGGCACCCCGGCGATCGCCAGCGCCAGCGCCACCAGGACCCCGGTCCGGTCTCGGCCGCCGTGGCAGTGCACCACCACCGCTCCCCCGGCCGGCGCCGCCGCCACGGCGCGGAACGCGTCGGCGATCCGGCTCTGGTTGTGGTCGAGCATCGGGGCGTACGTGTCGTGCGGCACCTCGTACGTGAGCTCCTCCTCGAGCATCGGCACGTGCCGGTAGATCGCGTCGCCGGCGAACGGCGACGGCTCCCGGTCCAGCTCCCGCTGCCAGCGCAGGTCGATGATCCGGGCGAGCGAGGCCGCCCGCACCGCCGCCACCCCGGCAGCGCTCAGCCGGAACAGCCCGTCGCTGCGGTAGAGCACCGCCGCGCGCAGCACCCGGCCATCCACAGTGGGCAATCCGCCGAGGTCACGCGCGTTCTGGCACGCCGGCCAGTCGAGGGCGGTCATGCGTTACAGGCTACCGAACGGGTGACCCCTACTTGCTAATGGGAATCATTTCCAACAAGATGGTGGCATGTCACTCAACGTTTCCCCAGCCCTGCTCGAGACCGCCGGACGTGGCGAGGTCACCGATGCCGAGTTCGTCGCCTGCGTGCGCGAGTCGCTCCCGTACGCGTGGCAGGTGGTCAGCACGGTGATGACCGACCTGCGCGCGAACGGCGGCGAGTTCGCCGACCACGAGGTGCCGCCGCCGACCGAGGCCGAGCGCGGTCAGCTGCTGCGCGCCCTGGCCAGCGACGCGATCCGCGGCGGGCTCGAACGGCACTTCGGCGCGCGGCTGGCCTTCCAGAACTGCCACCGGGTCGCCGCGTTCTCCCCCGAGGCCGTCGGCGGCGAGCGCTACCGCCGGTTCGTCTCGCCGCGCGGCCAGTTGCTCAACCAGTCCCCGGAGCTGCGCAACTGCTGAGCCGGTCAGTCCTTCCAGGCGTCCCGCAGGTCGCGCTTCGTGGTCACCCACCAGTCCCGGAACTCGTCGCCGAGGCTGAGCAGGGCCCCGCGGGCGCCTGGATCATCCAAACCGAAACCAAGAGCTTCGATCATGCTGTACGCCCACAGCACCGGCGCGAGGGCGAGCGCGAGCACGGCCCAGAACCCTCGTCCGGTGGCCGCGTGCGCCAGCAGCAGCGCCACCGCGACGGCCACCGTGGCCAGGCCGGCCACATTCGCCCGGCGCATCAGGGCGGGCAGCAGGCGCAGGCAGCGCCACGGCAACCGGCCCGCGGGCAGCAACACCCGGGCCGCGAAACCGGCCAGCACCGCGGCGAGCACCGCGGAGACGATCCGGGCGAAGCCGCCCGCGGGCGACCACCAGTGGCCGAGGATCAGCAGCGCGCAGGCCAGCGCCGCGCCGACGGTCAGCCCGCGGCGCAGCCCGCTCAGCACGCCCCGGATCGGCCAGGCCATCGCGACCAGGTCGGGGCGGGCCGGATCGGCCCGGGCCACGTCGCGCAGGCCGCGCATCGAGCGGCGGACCCGCAGCCGCTCGGCGTCCAGCACGGCGATCAACCAGCGGCCGTACGTGTTCCCGGGCTCGATCGCCAGCGCGGCGCGGGTGGCGGCCAGGGCGGCGTCCCGGTTGCCGGCCTGCCGCTCGACGTCGGCCACGGTGAGCAGGGCCGCCACCGAGCCGGGGTCGAGGGCGAGGCCCTGCGCGGCGGCGGCCCGGGACCGGTCGTGCTGGTGCGCGGCGGCGTGCGCCCGGGCCAGCACGAGCCGCACCGAGGCGTCGAGCGGGGCGAGCCGGGCGGCCTCCCCGGCGGCGGCGACCGCGTCGGCGGCGCGAAGCAGCACGATCAGGATCTCGGCCCGCTCGGCGTGCGCGTCGGCCAGCTGCGGGGCGGCCGCCACCGCCCGGTCGGCGGTGGCCAGGGCGGCGGCGTAGTCGCGGCGCAGCCGCAGCACCGAGGCGAGCAGGGTGAGCAGCCGGCCGTCCCCGGGGGCGGCGGCCAGACCGTCGCGGGCGGCGCGTTCCGCCTCCTCGTACCGCCCGGCCTGGGCCAGGTGGTGGGCCCGCCGGTAGGCGTCGCTCATCCAAGGCCTGTTTCATGACTGGGGCGGGGCTGCGGAGGTGCCCAGATCCCGCCTGGCGGCGTCCCGTGGAAGCCCGGTTCCAACACCGGGAGCCGGGCTTCCACGGGACGCCGCCAGACGAAATCTGGACCCCGCCTCGCTCCCACCCCAGTCATGAAACAGGCCTTAGCGGAGCTTGCGCTTCTTGAGGTAGGCGGCCAGCTCGTCGTACTCCCCGGACTCGTTGGCGAACATCGCGACGTTGCGGGCGGTGCCGAACCACGCGTCGGTCGACGGCCGCACCTCGCGGGCCGCGGCGAGCATGTCGGCCTGGGAGATCATCCGGATGTCGCCGGTCGCGATCGAGTCGCGCATCGCGAACTCGGCCGCGGTCTCGCAGACGTGCGCCAGGTCGGCGCCCGAGTAGTGCTCGGTGACGTCGGCGACCTTGCCCAGGTCGATCCCGGCGACCGGCCGGTCGCGCAGGTGGTATTCCAGGATCGCGGCGCGGGCGGCCCGGTCGGGCGGGAGCACCAGCAGGGTCCGGTCGAGGCGGCCGGGGCGGCGCAGCGCGGCGTCGATGTCCCACGGCGCGTTGGTGGCGGCCAGCACGAAGACGCCGTCGTTGTTGCCGTCCACCCCGTCCAGCTCGGTGAGCAGCTGGTTGACGACCGTCCGCATCGAGGACGAGTTGAGCTGGCTGCGCTTGTGGCCGAGCGCGTCGATCTCGTCGAGGAAGAGCACGCAGGGCGCGTGGCCGCGGGCGGACTGGAACAGGTCGTGCAGGTTGCGCTCGGAACTGCCGACCCACATGTTCAGCACGTCGGTGATCGAGAGCGAGATGAAGGCGGCGCCCATCTCGCCGGCCACGGCCCGGGCGAGGAAGGTCTTGCCGCAGCCGGGCGGGCCGTAGAGCAGCAGACCGCCACGGAGGGACTTGCCGAACAGCGTACGCAATTTGGGGTTGCGAAGTGGTCCCAGGAAGGAGACCTCGAGGCGCTTCTTGACCTCCTGCATGCCGCCCACGTCGGCGAGCGTGATGGTCGAGCGCTCGACGTCGAAGGTGCGGTCGGCGTAACCCTGGACCGGGTCGGGCTCGTCGGTGGCCTTGGCGAAGCGCGGGGGCACCACGTCGCCGAGATCCTGCTCCATCGCCGCCCAGTCGACTGTTTCGTCGGTTTTTGCCGTGGCCGGGGGGCCGCCCAGGGCGGTTGTCATCAGCCGCTGGGCGGTCGCGTTGCCCGGCTCGCGGGCCAGGACCTGCGCGGCATGCCCGATCGCCTCGGCCCCGCGCCCGGCCCCGACCAGCAGCTCGGCGAGGTGCAGCCGCAGCGTCAGGTCGTCGGGCCGGGCCTCGACGGCCGCGGACAGGCTGTCGATGAGGGGCGAGTCGCTCATGACAACGAATTATGCCCGCGCCCCCAGCGACCCGAAGAAGGCGGTGATGTCCGCGGCCAGCAGGTCGGGCACCTCGAGGGCGGCGAAGTGCCCGCCGGCCGGGAACTCGGTCCACCGGCGGACGTCGTGCCGCAGGTCGACCAGGGGCCGGACCGGCAGGACGATGTCGCGCGGAAGGACGGCCACCCCGAGCGGCGCCGGGCACGGGATCGGGCCGCCGCCGAGGCCGCTCTCCCGGACCAGGCGCGACGAGGAGCCGCCGGTCCGGGTGATCCAGTAGTGCATGACGTCGGTGAGGACGACGTCGTCCGGTACCGGGGTGGTCGGGTCGGCCCACTGCGTGAACTTCTCGGCCAGGAAGGCGAGCTGCCCGACCGGGGAGTCGGTGAACGCGTACGCGATGGTCTGCGGCGCGGCGGCGAACAGGATCTGGTGCGGGTGGCGGTTGGCGGCCAGCTTCGCGGTCCTGGCGAGCCGCTCCTGGTCCTGCGGGCCGAGCGGGCCGTCGTAGGTTCCGCCGGTGGGCATGAAATTGACGTGTACGCCGATGACGTGCCCGGGCGCGGCGGCGGCCAGCAGCCGGGAGATGCCGGAGCCCCAGTCCCCGCCCTGCGCCCCGTACTTGTCGTAGCCGAGCCCGGCCATCAGGGTGGCCCACGCCGCCGCCACCCGCTGCTGGCCCCAGCCCCGTTCGCGCGTCGGGCCGGAGAAGCTGAACCCGGGGATCGCCGGGATGACCAGATGGAAGTGCGGCGTGAGCAGCGGGATCAGGTCGAGGAACTCGACCGGCGAGCCCGGCCAGCCGTGGGTGAGGATCAGCGGGACGGCGTCCGGCGCCGTGGAGCGGATGTGCAGGAACCACACGGTCGCGCCGTCGATCTCGGTGGTGAACTGCGGGTACGCGTTGAGCCGCGCCTCGTGGGCGCGCCAGTCCAGCTTCTGCCACGCGTCGGCCAGCCGGCGGACCCGGTCGAGCGGGATGCCGTAGTCCCAGCCGGCGTCGGGCAGTTCGTCGGGCCAGCGGGTGCGGGCGAGGCGGTCGTGCAGGTCGTCGAGGTCGGCTTGCGGGACGTGCATCGTGAATTCGTTCATGTAACTAACGTTAGTTCGACTAACGTTTGGAGCGCAAGGGATTCCCCCGTTGCCCAGCATGTAGGACTGGATTCATGCTCGTCGAATGATTCGACGAACACTGACGGCGCTGCTCGCCATCACCGCGAGCATCGCCGTGCCGGCCGGACCGGCACTCGCGGCGGCCACCGACGCCACCCGTACCCCGGCGACCCCGGCGTACACGATCAGCCTGTCCAGCAACGCCACCGGCGGGGTCTGGACGGGGCACGAGTCCATCTCGTTCGCCAACGCCTCCGCCGTCCCGCTCACCGAGGTCTACCTGCGACTCTGGGACAACGCGCACGGCACCTGCAGTACGCTGCCGATCAAGGTCAGCAACGTCACCGGCGGCACTGCCGGGGCGCTCGAAGTGGCCTGCACCGCCCTGAAGATCACCCTGCCGGCGCCGCTGGCCCAGGGCGCGAGCGGCAGCGTCGGCTTCGACCTGTCGATCACGGTGACCGACGGCGTGGACCGGTTCGGGCACGACGGCGGCTACTACTTCATCGGCAACGCGATCCCCGTGCTGGCGGTGCGGGACGCGGCCGGGTGGCACCTCGACCCGTACACCGACAACGGGGAGTCCTTCTACGCGCTCGCGTCCGACTACACGGTCAGCCTGGACCATCCGAGCACGATCTCGGTGCCGGCCACCGGCACGTCAGTGGATCAGGTCGGCACGAATGGGCGTACGGTCACCACCGCGGCCGGGAAGCAGGTGCGTGAGTTCGCCTGGGCCGCCGGACCCTTCCGGAAGATCTCCGGCACCACCGCGGGTGGTGTCGCGGTGAACGTCTACTCGGTCAGCTCGATCAGCACCTCGAGCGCCAGTTCGATGCTGAGCACCGCCAAGGCCGCGCTGGACGCGCACGCCGGCCGGCTCGGCGCCTACCCCTACGGCGAGGCCGACGTGGTGCTGGACAACGGCTTCTGGTTCGGCGGGATGGAGTATCCGGGCTTCGTGCTCGACCTGGTCAGCACGACGGCGCTCGCGCACGAGCTCGCCCACCAGTGGTTCTACGGCATCGTCGGCGACGACGAGTACAACACGCCGTGGCTGGACGAGGGCTTCACCGACTACATGACCGACCTGTACTTCGGCAAGACCGGCTCGGGCTGCGGGATCACCTGGCAGTCCTCGGCCGAGCGGCTGACCAACTCGATGGCCTACTGGGACGCGCACTCCTCGCGCTACAGCACCGTCGTCTACGGGTACGGCAAGTGCACGCTGCACGACCTGCGCCGGCTGATCGGCACGACCGCGATGACCAACCTGATGAAGTCGTACGCGGCGAGCCACTGGTACGGGATCTCCACGGTGGCCGACTTCAAGGCGGCCGCGCAGGCCGCCGCCGGCTCGACCAGCCTCACGTCCTTCTGGACGTCGCACCGGGTCGACGGCTGAGGCGTTCCGAAGGGCCGCCCGGCAAAGGGCGGCCCTTCGGTAACGTCACCCTGGTCGCCGGAACCCGGCGATCGGCCCGACATTGTCCATGACCGCCATCCGCACATGGTCACCCGTGTGCGGCGCGTGCACCACGAACCCGCCGCCGACGTAGATGCCGACGTGATGCAGCGTGGGTGGAAAGAAGAAGACCAGGTCACCCGGTTGCAGATCGCTCCGGGAGATCGGTGTCGTCTCCGCCCACTGGTCCTTCGTGTAGTGCTGCAGAGAGACACCGACGCTGGCCCAGGCCGTCAGGGTCAGACCGGAGCAGTCGTACGAGCCGGGCCCCTGGGAGCCGAACACGTACGGCTTGCCGATGAGCGAGCAAGCCTTCTGCGCCGCCCGGCCGCCCTTGTCCGGGGTGTACGTCGCGGGGCAGGGCCCCAGCCGGTAGTTCCCGTCGTCCCCGCCGTTCGCCCCGTACGCCTGGATGCGGAGCTTCTGCAGGGCGTCGATCTTCTTCTGGATCGCGTTCTTCTGCTGGCCCAGGTCGGCATCGCGGGCGGCGATGGACTGGGTCAGCGTGGCCAGATCGGACTTCATCGCCGTGTACTTGTCGCGCAGCTTCGCGACCCCGGCGATCTGGTCCTGCTGGTGACGCGACAGCTGATCGAGATACGTGAGTTTCTCGGTCAGCCCGGTGGGCGAGCCACTGATGAGCATGGCACTCAACGCGTTCGGCGCGCCTTGCATGTACGCGTCGGCCGCGATGCCACGAACCTGAGCGAGAGCCACGTCCACCTGGAGCTCGAGCGGGCCGATCTGCGACGTGAGCTTCTTCAGCTGAGCCTGGTTCTGCAGAAGCTTGCTGTGTACGTCGTTGTAGTTCTCGATGACCGGTTCGAGCTGGTTCCACTGCTTGTCGATCTGTGCCTCGATGGAACTTGCCGAGGGCGTTGCGTGCGCTACGGACGGCCCGGTGAGAACGAGCCCGGCCGCGGCGACGGCGCAGGCCAGGCTGCGCAGAACTGCGGCGCGGCGCGCCCCAATCCGTTTCACGTTAGGTGCGTTATCCCTTCTTCCGTCAGGCCGCCGACCGGGTTAGCTGACGGGTTCGGGCGGGAAGCGCGCCCGGCCGCAAGGGATTCGCGGCTTCACCCCAACTACTCGGGTCCCCGGTTCGCCGCGTGCGGCGATTAGGCGGTGGTCCCGCAGATCATCCGGATGGACGATGGGGGGCTGCCGGACCGGGGACCACCATAGTCCGGATCAACGCGGTAACTGAAGCTGCCACGACCAGGAAACTTCCTGCGCACCCACCAACACGCGGAGTAGTCAGAGCGGCCATACCGCGAGAGCTTGGCCGAGCCAGGGCACCACGAGGATCACGGTGGGTAGCACCAGGAGGGCGACGGCGGCCGCCACCACGGCACCTGTGAGCATCCTGGACGGCCGCTGTGGGGCGGCGAGGCGAGCCGTCCGGCGCCGTCGTGAATCCTCTTCGGGCATGACTTCCTCCGCGAGGGGGACGGCGTCGGTCAGACGTTCGAGAGCGCCGCGCAGCGGAGCCGGGCCGGTGCGTTTGCTGGCGGCATCGTCGGCCACCATCTCCAGCAGCAGGTGTACGGCGTCCAGCGGCGCCCGGCTGCGCAGTGCGGCCGGGACCGCGCGGTAGAACGCGGTGAACGACTCCATCACCACCTCGTGCCGATGGCGCAGGTGGGTCTGCTCGTGCGCCAGCACGGCGTCGACCTGCTCCCGGTCGAGCAGGCGCAGCGCGCCGTCGCTGAGCACCACCCGCGCCTCCCGGCCGGGCACGCAGTACGCGAGCGGGAGGTTGCCCTGCAGCACCCGGACGTGGCCGGCGTCCAGCTCCTGCCGCTGCTCGGCCCGGTCGAGCAGGTCGACCAGCAGCCGGTGGCGCGCGCGGCGGGCCCGGGAGCGCCGGGAGACGCCCCACAGCGAGACGAGCAGCCGCAGCACGATGACCGCGGCCACGGCGAGGGCGCCGATCAGCGCGGCGGCGGCGACCGGCTTGCCGGAGCCGAGGGCGCGGGTCAGCTCCTCGGGGGCGGCGAGCACGACGCCGAGCGCGGAGAGCACGGCGGCGAGGGTGATCGCCTGCCAGAGCAGCACGGCGGCGGCGGGCGCCCGGTCGGGCCAGTGGGCCCGGGCGAGCGGGCCGGGGACGATCAGCGACAGGGTCAGCCCGAGCGCGCCGAGCAGCAGCGCGGTCATCCCTGCCGCTGGATGGCTTCGAGCGCGGCCCGCAGCGCCTCCGGCGGGAGCCGGCCGACGAAGTGGGCGAGCGCGGCGTCCTGATCGGGGGTGCCGCTCAGCGCGTCCATCATCAGGGCGGCGGTCATCTCGGCGCGGGACTGCATCGGCGCGTACTTGTAGGCGCGGCCGTCCTTGATCTGCCGGACCACACCTTTCTTGGCGAGCCGGTCGAGCACGGTCATCACGGTGGTGTAAGCGAGATCACGGTGACGCTCGCGGGCCAGCTCCTGGTGCACCTCGCGCACCGTCATCGGCAGATATGTCTCCCAGAGCACGGTCATGATCTCGCGTTCCAGGTCTCCCAGCGCCATATACCAAAGTCTACTGCACACCGTCGTACTACGCGGCATAGTATCTACTACGAGCCGTCGTAGATGGGGGGAACTACTCAATGGACGTGCTTGACCTGACCCGGTTGCAGTTCGCGGTGGTCACGATCTACCACTACTTCTTCGTGCCGCTGTCGATCAGCCTGGCGGCGGTCGCGGCCGGGCTGGAGATCACCTGGTTGCGCACCCGCGACGACAAATGGCGCGACCTGACCAGGTTCGTCGGCAAGCTGCTGATCGTCACCTTCGCCGTCGGCGTGGTCACCGGCCTGGTGCAGGAGTTCCAGTTCGGCATGGGGTGGAGCGCCTTCGCCAAGTTCTACGGCGACGTCTTCGGCCCGACCCTGGCGATCGAGGGGATGCTCGCCTTCTTCCTGGAGGCGACGTTCCTGGCGCTGTGGTATTTCGGGTGGGGCCGGCTGCCGCGGCTCGCGCACGCGGCGACGATCGTGATCGTCTCGCTGGGCACGATCCTGTCGGCGTTCATCATCCTGGCCGCCAACAGCTTCATGCAAAACCCGATTGCGTACGAGATGGACCCCGCCACCGGTCGCGCCCGTCTGACGTCCTTCACCGAGCTGCTGCTGAACAAGGTGAATCTGGCCGCCTTCCCGCACACGCTGTCGGGCGCGGCGATGATCGGCGGCGCCCTGCTGCTCGCGATCGCGGTCTGGCGGATGGCGGCCGAGCCGGCGCACCGCACGCTCGCCCGGCTGGGCGCGTGGGTGATGGTGGCGGGCGGGGCGGCGACGGCGCTGACCGGCGACCACCTGGGCAAGGTGATCACCTCGGTGCAGCCGATGAAGATGGCCGCCGCGGAAGCCCTCTACTCCTCCGCCTCCGGCGCGCCGTTCTCGATCTTCGCAACCGGCAAGCCGCTGCCCCAGTTCTCGATCGAGGTCCCTTACCTGCTGTCGATCCTGGCCAAGGGGTCCCCGACGGCCACCGTGCAAGGTATCGACGACCTCCAGGCGCAGTATGTCGCGCAGTTCGGGCCGGGCAGCTATGTGCCGATGATTCCCGTCGCATTCTGGACATTCCGCCTGATGATCGGCGCGGGGATGCTCGCGGCCGCGATCGGCGCGCTCTACCTCTGGCGTACGCGCAAAGGTCGTGAAGCTCCTCGCCGGCTCACCCGGTGGCTGCCGTTGATCCCGGTGCTGCCCGCGGCGGCGAACACGCTCGGCTGGATCTTCACCGAGACGGCCCGGCAGCCGTGGATCGCCTTCGGGCTCACCAAGGTCGCCGACGGCATCTCCCCCGGCCTGACCAGCGCCGAGGTGATCGCGTCGCTGGCCGGCTTCACCCTCGTCTACGGCGTCGTGGCGGTGGTCTGGTTCCGGCTGATCCGGCATCTGGCCCGGCAGCCGCTCGCGCCTTCCGCAGATATTTCCGACAAGTCGCCCGAACTCGCGCCGGTCTACTGAGGAGCCTCGTCGTGATCACCTTCTGGTTCTCGATCGTCGTGCTCGCCTGGGTGCTGTTCTTCGTCCTCGAGGGCTTCGACTTCGGCGTCGGCCTGCTCGGCCCGCTGCTCGGCCGGGACGACCACGAGCGCGGCGCGGTCGTCCGCACCATCGGCCCGTTCTGGGACGGCAACGAGGTGTGGCTGGTCGCCGCGATCGGTGTCACCTTCGCCGCCTTCCCGGCCTGGTATGCGGCCCTGCTCTCCGGCCTCTACCTGCCGGTCGCCGGGCTGCTGCTCTTGCTGGCCGTGCGCGGCGTCGCCCTGGAGTTCCGCGGCAAGGGCGACGGCCCCCGCTGGCGCCGCCGGTGCGACGCGTTCCTGGCGGTCAGCTCGGCCGCGATCGTGGCGCTGTGGGGCGCGCTGCTGGCGGTCTTCGTGCGCGGCCTGGCGCTCGGCCCCGACGGCTCGGTCCACGGCTCGGGCCTGGCACGCAGCCTCGCCCCGATCCTGACCTGGCAGTCCCTGCTCGGCGCCGGCGCCGCCCTGTTCGCGGCGCTGCTGCTCGGCACGACGTTCCTGGCGCTGCGCACCAGCGGCCCGGTCCGCCGGCGGGCGCGCGACCTGGCCCGGTGGCTGGGCGCCGGCGGGGCGGTCGCGCTGCTCGTCGCCGGCTTCGCCACGAGCTCCCGCCTCGTGCTGGCCGCCGCGGCCGTGTCCCTGGCCGCCGGCATGCTGGCCCGGCAGGGGCGCGAGGCCCTGGCGTTCGCGCTGACCTGCGCGGGCGTGGCCGGCTCGGTCGTCGCGGTGCTCCTGGCCCACGGCTCGGTCGTGCTGCCCAGCACCCTTGACGCGTCGTGGTCCCTGACCCGCATCGCCGCGGCGGCCACACCGTCGGCCCTGTCGCTGCTCACCGCGTTCGGCGTGGTGATCCTGCCCGGGGTGCTGGCCTACCAGGCGTACTCGTACTTCGTCTTCCGCCGCCGCGTCGCCAGCGAGCGGGTCCCGTCATGAGCCGCGCACCACTCGATCCCCGGCTGCTGCGGCACGCGAGCTCCAGCCGCTCGGGGATTGCCCTGCTCGCCGTGCTCGGTGCCGCCCAGGCCGCCGCGACGGTCTCGGTGGCGGTCGCCTTGGCCCTGCTCGTGGCCGGTCCTTTCCGGCATTTCACCGCGCCGCACCGGTGGGCCCTGGTCCTGCTGGCCGCCGCCTACGCCGCGCGGGCCCTGCTGTCGTGGGCCGAGCAGGTCGTTGCCGTGCGCACCGCGGCCCGGGTGACCGACGAACTCCGCCGCCGCCTCCTGGCCGTGCTGCCCCGCCGCGGCCCGGCGTGGGTCGCGTCCTTCGGGGCCGGCCGGCTCACCGCCGTGCTCACCTCGGGGCTGGCCGCCCTGCGCCCGTGGTTCGCCGGTTACCTGCCCGCCCTGATCCTCGGCGTGGCCCTCCCGCCGCTGGTCATCCTCGTGATGGCCGTCGTCGACCCGGCGTCGGCCCTGATCGCCCTCGCCACCCTGCCGCTGATCCCGCTGCTGGGCGCGCTGATCGGCTGGGCCACCGCGGCCCGCGCCCGCGAACGCTGGCAGGCCGACGCCCGCCTGGCCGGCCACTTCCTCGACGTGGTGCGGGGCCTGCCCACGCTGCGCGTCTTCGGCCGGGCGACCCGCCAGACCCAGGTCATCGCCGACCTGACCGACCAGCACCGCTCGGCCACGCTGCGGGTGCTGCGCGTCGCCTTCCTCTCGTCGACCGCCCTCGACCTGGTCGGCACGCTCTCGGTCGGCCTGATCGCCGTCGAGGCCGGCTTGCGGGTCGCGGCCGGTCACCTGTCGCTCGGGCCGGCCCTACTGGTGATCTTGCTGGCGCCCGAGGCCTAGCACCTCCCCAAGCCGCACCTCCCCAAGCCGCACCTCCCCAAGCCGCACCTCCCCAAGCCGCACCTCCCCAAGCCGCACCTCCCCAAGCCGCACTGTCCTCGGCGCCGCCTTCCTCGACCGCGCCCCCGTCGGCCACGCTTCCCTCGGCCGGGCGGAATCCGCGCCGGGCGGTCCGGCCGGGGTCACCGTGTCGGGGCTGCGTGCCCGCTATCTCGGCGCGACCGTCGACGCCCTCTCGTTGCCCGCGCTCACCGTCGCACCCGGCGAGATCGTCGCCCTGCGGGGCCCCTCGGGCGCCGGCAAGACCACCGCCTTGCGGGTGCTGGCCGGCCTGCACCCCGCCACGGCCGGGGAGTTCACCGCGCCGAGCCCGCTCTACCTGCCGCAGCGCCCCACCCTGCCGCACGCCCGCCGAGTGGCCGACCTGTTCCCGCCCGGATCCGCCGAGGCCGCCCTTGCCGCCGTCGGCCTCACCCTCTCCCCCGAGACCCCGCTGGGCGAACACGGCTCCGGCGTCTCGGCCGGCCAACGCCACCGCCTGGCCCTGGCCGCGGTCCTGCAGAAGGCGAGCGCCGCCCCCGCCACGCTCCTGCTCGACGAGCCCACCGCCCACCTGGACGCCGAAACGGAACGCCTGGTCATCACCCGCCTCCGAGAGACGGCAGCCGGGGGCTCAGCGGTCCTCGTGGTGGCCCACCGCTCGGCTCTGCTGGCCGCCGCCGACCGCACAGTCGACGTCGTCGCCCCTCGTCAGTCCGGCCCGGCCTCGACCGCCGACCCCGTCGCCCCTCAACCACCCGGCCCCGCCCCGACCGCCGACCCCGTCGCCCCTCAACCACCCGCCCCGGCCTCGACGGCCGACCCCTATGGGCCCTTGCCGTCCCTTTCCGGGCGGCGGCGTGTCCGCTCAACACCGGTCGCGGTGGCGCTCGGCAGCGGGTCGTCGCTCGCCGGACTGGTGCTCACCGGGGCGGCGGCCTGGCTGCTGGTGCGGGCGGCCACGCTGCCACCCGTGCTCACCCTCTCCGCGGCCGTGGTGCTGGTGCGGGGAAGCGCCGTGGCCCGCCCGCTCCTGCGCTACCTGGAACGGCTGGTCGCCCACGACGTCGCCTTCGCCCGGCTCGGCGCCCGGCGCTCCCGCGTCTACGCCGCGCTGATCCCCCGCGTGCCCGGCCCGCGCCTGCGCCGCCGGGGCGACCTGCTCACCCGGGTGGTCGACGACGTGGACGCCCGGGTCGACGGCCTCCTCCGCGGACGCCTGCCCGCCCTCGCCGCGGCCGCAACCCTGGCGATCGCCACCCTGACCGCCGTGGCGATCGCCCCGCCGGTAGCCGTCCCGCTGGCCATCGGACTGCTCACCACGGTCGTTCTCGCCCCCGCCCTGGCCGCCCGGCAGGCCGCGAACGAGGACGCCACCACCGCCACCGCCCGGACCCGCCTGCACGACGCGATGGTCGAGACCGTCGACGGCATCGAGGAGCTGCCGACCGGCAGCCGTGTCCCGGAGGAGCACAGCCGCGCCCTGGCCCGCCTGGAGTCCCGGGCCGCGCAGGCCGCCGGCCGGGCCACCGCGCTGGCCCACCTCGGCTGGGGAATCGCCGTCACCGGGGTCGCCTGGGCCCTGACCAACGCCGCCACCCTCTCCCCCGAGTGGACGGCCGTCCTGCTGCTGACTGTGGTAGCGCTCGGCGACACCGCATTGCCCCTGCCCGACGCCGCGACAGCCCGCCGTCGTGAGGCCGGTGCCGCCGCCCGCCTGGCCGACCTGACCAGCGCACCGATTCCCGCGGCGTTCCCGGCGGAGATTTCCGGATTCATGCCCGGCCGGGTGCTTGGCGACATCTCGTTGCGTGGCGTCAGCGCCGGCTGGGACAGCAGGCAGACTCCCGCGCTCCAGGATTTCGACCTCGACCTCCCGGCCGGCGCCCGGGTCGCGGTCGTCGGCCGCTCCGGTTCCGGCAAGTCCACGCTCGGGGCCGTGGTCGCCCGTCTCCTCGACCCGAGGGCCGGCACGATCATCGCCGACGGGCGTGACCTCCGGGCGCTGCCCGAGGAAGAGATCCGCGGCCGGATCGTGCTGGTCGGTGACGAGACCGGGCACATCTTCGCCTCGACCGTGCGCGAGAACCTCCGGCTGGCCCGGCCCGCCGCCACCGACCGTGAGCTCGTCGCCGCGCTGCGCCGGGTGCGCCTGGACGGCTGGCTGGCGACGCTCGCCGACGGCCTCGACACCTGGCTGGGCACCGGCGGCGCCACCATGTCCGGCGGTCAGGCGCGGCGGCTGGCCACCGCCCGGGCACTGCTCGCCGACCCGGAGGTGCTGATCCTCGACGAACCCACCGAGGGCCTCGACACCGACCTGGCCGAAGCCCTGATGGCCGACCTCCTCGACGCGGCCGCCGGACGCACGGTCCTGCTGCTGACCCACCGCCCCGAGGGCCTGGACCGGGTGGACGAGGTGATCGACCTGGAGAACACGCCCGTCGCCGCATAGGCAGGGCGAAGAACGCCTCGCAGGCCGCGGACAGCAACCGCGCCGGGGCACGGCCAGCCGGAGCGCCGCCAGCCGGGGCGCCCAACCGGGCCCCGGCCGCCGCTACGGCGCGGCCGCCACGGGAGCATGGCCGCCGCCGCGTGGGGCGCCGCCGGGTGGGGCGCCGCCGGGTGGGGCGCCGCCGGGTGGGGCGCCGCCGGGTGGGGCGCCGCCGGGTGGGGGCGCCGCCGTGTGGGCCGTGGCCGTCGCGTGGGCTGCGGGCGTCGTCGTGTCGGATCGGCCGAGGCGTGGGGAGCGCGGGCCTGCCGGGGCGGTGGGCTACGGGGCGTGTGGTGTCGCGCGCAGGCGGGCCGCGGCGTCCACTCGGTCCTCCTGGCGGCGGACCTCCCTCGCGCTGCCGATCAGTGTCCCGAGGAGGCCGATCACCAACGCGACGAGGATGCCCAGTCCGGCGTACGCCCAAGCGCCCTGCTTTCCGCCCAGGCCGAGCGGTCCGAGCAGGTAGCCCTGCCAGGACAGCCAACCGGCATACGTGTTGGTGACCAGGCCCCAGCCGATCGCGGTGCCGGCCAGGACCAGCGTCAGCGGCAGCGCGCGCACGTTGCCGTAGCGGCCGCGCGGGTCGAACAGCTCGGCCTCGGCGTAGTCGCGGCGGCGGAGGGCCACGTCGGCCAGCATCACGCCGCACCAGGCCGCGATCGGGACGCCGAGGGTGATCAGGAAGCCCTGGAACGTACCGATGAAGCTGGTGCCGAAGAAGACCACGTAGATGGTGCCGGCGATCATCAGGACGCCGTCGACGGCGGCGGCCACCGGGCGCCGGAGGCGGACGCCGGCGGTGAGCAGGGCCAGGCCGGACGAGTAGATGTCCAGGACCGCGCCGCCGATCAGGCCGAGCACCGCCGCGATCGCGAACGGCACCAGGAACCAGGTGGGCAGCAAGCTGGTCAACGCGCCGATCGGGTCGGCGCCGATCGCGGTCGACAGGTCCTTCGACGAGCCGGCCAGCAGCAGTCCGAAGGTCAGCAGGACGACCGGGCCGAGCGCTCCGCCGAACGTGGTCCAACCGAACACCCCCCAACCCGATGCCGTACGGGGCAGGTAGCGCGAGTAGTCGGCGGCCGCGTTCACCCAGCCCAGGCCGAAGCCGGTCATCAGGAAGACCAGCGCGCCGATCACCTGCTGGGTGGAGCCGGCCGGCAGCGCGGAGACGGTCGACCAGTGGATGTGGCCGGCGGCCAGCACCATGTAGACCACCGTGAGCACCGCCGTGACCACGGTGATCACCGTCTGCAGGCGCATCACCACGGTGAAGCCGGCCACCCCGGCCAGCACGGTGACGGCCGAGACCACGATCAGCGCGACCACCTTCGTGCCGGTGCCGCCGCCCCAGCCGAGCCGGGTGAAGACCGTGGCGGTGGCCAGCGTGGCCAGGATGACCAGCACCGTCTCCCAGCCCACGGTGAGCAGCCAGGACAGCGCGGCGGTGAGGCGATTGCCGTTCACCCCGAAGGCGGCCCGGGACAGCACCATGGTCGGCGCCGAGCCCCGCTTGCCGGCCAGCGCGATCACGCCGCACAGCGCGAAGGAGACGACGACGCCGATGATCCCGGCGATCACCGCCTGCCAGAACGAGACGCCGAAGGCGAGCGTGAAGGCGCCGTAGCTGATGCCGAGCACCGAGATGTTCGACGCGAACCAGGGCCAGAACAGCGATCTCGGCCGACCGGCGCGCGAGCTCTCCGGGACGACCTCGATGCCGATCAGTTCGATGCCGGTGCCGGCCATCACCGCCGGCGTGACTTGCTCGGTACGGGCCATCGTCCACCGCCTCGTGCGAGCCCTCTCAACAGGGCATCCACGCTCATCTTGCGCCGCCGCGGCCCGCGATCATAGATGTTTACAGCTGTCTACCGCACCACCACGCGCGTGGCCCCGGGAACTGGCCGGCAGGGCGCCCGCGACGGCCGCCCCGGAGGCGCTCGGCGATCTCGTCGAGTTGGACGATCAGCCCGGCCGGCTCGGCGACCGGCGGCAGGTCCCGCGTCTCCAGCAGCTCCGCCGCCCGCAGGCCGTGCGCGGCCACCGCCGCGGGCAGCGTCGCCACGTCCCAGACCGCCTGGACCCGGCCGGTCCGCTCCTCGAGCCGCAGGTACTGCTCCTGCTCGGTCGAGTCGGTCTCGCCGAGCGGACGCCGCCGGGCCACCACGATCGGCACCCCGCCCAGCCGCTGCACCAGCCGGACGGTCGCGCCGGCGTGGGTGATGACGATATCGGCCTCGGAAAGTCGCTGCCGCATTTCCGCGAGCGGAACATATCGCTCGTGCGGGCACGGCGGGACCACCGACGACGCGCCGGTCTGCACGAACACGTCGTGGTAGGCGCAGAGCGGCGCCACCGCGCTGATCAGGCGGTCGAACGGGCGGGACCCCATGCCGACGGTGACCAGCAGGACGGCCATCAGTAGAGCTCGCCGACGTAGACGCCGGGGCGGGACGGGCGCTGGGTCAACACCTCGCCGGCCAGCCGGGCCACCCGTGGCCGCGGCCCGGTCCGGGTGAGCGGCTCCACCCAGAGCGTCGGGATCCGCAGCAGGCGCGCCGCCCGGAAGAACGGGGTCGCCATCCGGCCGGCCGACACCAGCAGCTCCGGCCGTTCCCGGCGCAGCATTAGAAGCGCCCGCCACATCCCGATCGACTCCGGCGCCCAGGTCACCGGCAACCCGTCGAGGGCGATCGTCGTGTCCGCCGCGCGTTTCGCCACCCACGACGTCTCGTGCCGCTCCCACCAGGGGCGCAGCGCGACCAGGTCCAGCAGCACCCCGCCGCTCCCGGTGACCAGAAGCAACCGCATGGGCGCACACGCTAGACCGCCGCCGCCTTCCTGTGGATCCACTGTGGAGACGTCCCGCCTCCGGCCGATCAGGTGATGGTCTACCACTCCCGGATGAAGATCAGCTCCCGGGCCGGGCGATGGCCGGCCCTTCCGCCATGAAGATCAGCTCCCGGTGCGGGCGATGGCCAGCGCCTCCCGGATGAAGATCAGCTCCTGGGTCAGCAGGTCGATGCCGGGCGGCATGTGGCTTCCGCCCGGCAGCGGCAGCACGGTGTGCGGGCGGCCGGCCGCCAGCAGGGCCGCGGACAGCCGCAGCGTGTGCGCCGGATAGACGTTGTCGTCGCGCAGGCCGTGGATCAGCATCAGCGGCCGGGTCAGCCGCCGCGCGTCGGCGATCAGGGAACTGTTCTCATAAGTTCCGGCGTCCGTACGCGGGTCGCCGAGGAACCGCTCCTGCCAGTGCGTGTCGTAGAGCCGCATGTCGGTGACCGGCGCACCGGCGACCCCCACGTGGAAGACGTCCGGCCGGCGCAGCACCGCCAGCGCCGCGAGATAGCCGCCCGCCGACCAGCCGCGAATCGCCACGCTGCCCAGTTCCAGCGACGGATATCGCTCGGCGACGCCGTGCAGGGCGGCGATCTGGTCCTCGAGCAGCAGCGTCGCGCGGTCGCCGTGGACGGTCCGCTCCCAGCGCGGCCCGCGGCCGGGGGTGCCGCGCCCGTCCGCGACGATCACGGCGAAGCCCTGGTCGGCGAACCACTGGGACGCGTAATAGCGGTCCCGGTCGGCCAGCGCCCGCTGGTCGGCCGGCCCGCCGTAGGGATCCATCAGCACCGGCAGGCTTTCACCCCGCCATCCGGACGGGAGGAGCACGGCCGTCCGCAACTCGCGCTCACCGGTCCGCATCAAATTCACCTGCGGTACGACGGGGGACGTCGCCGAGAAATCCTTGACCGTACGGGTCGCCGCGTGGCCGTTCCGCGTCGTCGCGGTTACCGCGTGGCCGTCCAGGGTCGCGCTGCTGATGACGGTGGTCCCGGCAGTACGGATGCCGGAATGTATGCCAGCCGTAGTGGTGACCCGGGTCAGGCCGCCGGCCGGGGACCAGGTCCAGAGGTGTCGCTCGGTCGGCTCGTCGGTGGCCGAGAACAGCACCGTCTCGTCGTCGGCGCCGTGCACCTCGGAGACCTGCAGGCCGGCCGGGGTGACCGGGTTGCCGTCGACGGTCAGGTGCCGGGTGTCCTCGAGGTCTGCCGTCGCGACCAGGGCGCCCGAGGCGGTGCGGACGGGCACGCCGGGGACGATCTGGGTCCAGGCCGGGTCGCGGGACTCGGCGAGCGTGCTGACCCGGCCGGTGTCCGGGTCGACCGCGACCGTGCGCAACACCGTCTGCGGGCGGTTCTGCAGGACGGCGAGCAGGCCGTGCCGGTCCCAGACCACGTCCACCAGGTACTCGTAGTCGTCCCAGCCGAAGTCGACCGCGACCCGCTCGCCGCCGACCCCGTAAACCCAGAGCGTGACCAGCGCGTTGTTCGTGCCGGCGGCCGGGTAGCGATGCGCGGCCGGGGGCTTCTCCGGGCTGGCCGGGTCGCTCAGGTACCAGACGCCGACCGGCGCGTTGTCGACCCGCGCCACGGCGAGCCGGTCGCCGGCCGGGGACCACCAGTACCCGCGGTGCCGCTCCATCGACTCGGCCGCCACGTGCTCGGCCAGCCCGTAGGTCACGTCCGGGGACTCGGGCGTGGCCAGGGACCGGTCGTCCGCGCCGTCCGTCCCGATCAGACGTAGTTCGCCGTCGTGAACGTAGGCGACCCGCACGCCGTCCGGGCTGATCGTGGCGTCGGTCAGCGGGGTGCGCGCCGCCAGCGGGGTGACCGTGCCGGTCCGCATCCCGACCACGTACAGCTCCTCCCCGATCGTGCACGCTATGACCCGTACGGCCTGATCGAAGTTGTAGGCCGCGATGCCGGAACCCTGATCGCGTGCTCTCTCCCGCCGGGTCTGCTCCTGCGCCGAAGGCTCGGCCTCGGTCGTGCCGAGCGCGCGCGGATCGGCGAGCAGGCGCTCCGCCCCGGTCTCCAGGTCGAGCTGCCAGAGGCAGCGGACCGGGTCCTCACTCCCCCGCGAGCGCAGGAAGAACACCCGGCGCCCGTCGGGGGTCAGGGTGAGGCGCGTCGGACGGCCGAGGCGGAAGCGCTGGGTGCGGGCGAGGAGGCTCGGGTAGTTCGGGTGCGCGGGAGACATGCCCGCCAGTCTTCATCATCAACCGAGTCTTTCGATGACCGTCGCGTTCGCCGTGCCACCGGCCTCGCACATGGTTTGGAGTCCATATCGTCCGCCGGTGCGCTCCAGAACGCTCAGCAACGTGGTCGCCAGCCGCGCACCGCTGGCGCCGAGCGGGTGCCCGATCGCGATCGCGCCGCCGTCGACATTGACCCGCGCGGGATCGGCGCCGGTCTCCGCCTGCCAGGCCAGCACTACCGGGGCAAAGGCCTCGTTCACCTCGTACGCGTCGATGTCCTTGATGGTCAGACCGGCCCGGGCGAGGACCTTCGCCGTCGCCGGGATGATCCCGGTGAGCATGTAGATCGGATCGTCGCCGACCGCCGTCGCGGTGTGGATCCGAGCGCGCGGGCGCCAGCCGTGCTTGCGGGCGATCTCGCTGGTGGTGATGAGTAGCGCGGCGGCGCCGTCGTTGACCGGGCTGGAGTTGCCGGCCGTGATCTTCCAGTCGATCGGCCCGAACCGCTCCACCCAGCGCGGGTCCTCGAACGCGGTCCGCAGCGGCGCCAGCGTCTCGACCGTCGTGCCCGGCCGGATCGTCTCGTCGGTCGCCAGCTCGTTGACCGCGACGATCTGGGAGTCGAAATATCCGCGTTTCCCAGCATCGGCGGCCCGCTGGTGGCTGGTCGCCGAGAACTCGTCGAGCTGGGCGCGGGAGAGGTTCCACTTGCGGGCGATCAGTTCGGCGGCGATGCCCTGCGGGATCAGGCCGCCCGGGTAACGCCGCGCGAGGGCCGGGCCGCCCACGTCGGCGCGGCGGCCGTCGACGAGCGTGGACGAGCCGATCGGCACCCGGGACATCGACTCCACGCCGGACGCGATGACCAGGTCGTACGCGCCGGCGAGCACTCCCTGGGCGGCGAAGCTGAGCGCCTGCTGGCTGCTCCCGCACTGCCGGTCGACGGTCACGCCCGGCACCGACTCGGGGAAGCCGGCGGCGAGGGCGGCCAGCCGGGTGGTGTTGGCGGACTGTTCGCCGACCTGCCCGACCGCGCCGCCGATGATGTCGTCGAGGTCGGCCGGGTCGAGGCCGGGGGTGCGGTCGACGAGGGCGCGGAGGGCGTGCGCGTGCAGGTCGACGGGGTGGATGTCGTGGTAGGCGCCGGTGGGCTTGCCCTTGGCGATGGGGGTGCGGACGGCGTCCACGATGACTGCGTCTCGCATGCTGGCCTCCTCGGGTAGGTGGGTCCGGTTTCGCACGCCCGGCGAGATACTCGCTGAGCTAGTTACTCGCCCAGCGAGATACTCATTGAGCGAGATACTCACTCAGCGAGGCACTCGGCTGGCGTGCCCCGCTCGGGCGTCGCGCGCCGGCCCATCCCTTGACGGACCGATCGGTCCGATACTATGCGCTCGCCGGACCGATCGGTCCGTTACACTTGTCACTCATGGCACGGACGGAAGATCCCGCGGGACGCGAACGGATCCTCTCGGCGGCGACCGACCTGTTCTACGTGAACGGGGTGCGGGCGGTCGGCATGGCCGAGGTGATCGCCGCCGCCGGGTGCGGGAAACACATGCTGTACCGGCATTTCCCCAGCAAGGCGGCCCTGGCCGCGGCATATCTGCGACGCGTCCGGGCCGAGCGCGACAAATCCACCACCCGGGCGCTCGCCGCGGCGGCCGGCGCGAGCAAAACGACCAGCGCCGGAGACGCGGCGCGAGGGATCGGCACGACCCGGGCAGGAGAACAACTGGTCGCCCTGGTCGCCGAGGTCGCGGCCTGGGTGCAACGCCGCGACTACCGGGGCTGCGCGTTCCGGAACTACCTCACCGAGTTCCCCGCGGGCGACGACGAACCCGCCGCGGTCGCCCGCGACTATCTGCGCGACACCCGCCGGCAGGTCGACGAGTTGGTTGCCACACTCGGAAAACCCGGAGTCACCGGCGACCGGATCTGGCTGCTCATCGACGCCCTCTACGGCGGAACCGGCACACCACCCCAGGTCGCCGTCGACTGGGCGAAGGAACTGGTGACCTAGTACGGCAGCCGCCATTCGTGATCATGGCTGGAATTCGAGGCTGAGGCGGCGGGCGTAGTGGGCTCGTCTGGCTCGTGCCTGGTGCTGCAGTCGCC
>NZ_JOJL01000045.1 GCF_000721705.1 Actinoplanes subtropicus | reverse complement strand
GGCGTCACATCAGTCACCGGCGGCAGCTACAACACCACCACCCACACCGTCACCGCCGACCCCGGCGCCACCTCGATCGCGATCACCCTGGCCTCCTGACCAGCACCCCTCGCCGGCCCCGCGACCTATCCGAAAGGCAAGGAGAACGTCTCGGGGCCGGCCCGGCACGGTGTCTTCGCCGTTCGGCGGCGACACGCCGTACGACGCCGGAGATGCCCCCGCGCGCCCGGCGGGTTAGGTTCGGAAGCGGTGACTCTCTCGCGCGGGAGGACGGCACATGACCGGTCGGATCGTCGTGGGCATCGATGGCTCGCAGCAGAGCGGCAACGCGCTCGACTGGGCGGTGGCCCGGGCCCAGCTCGGCGGCGAGCGGCTCGAGCTGGTCAACTCCTACAACCTCACCCCCGCCATCGACTTCTTCGGCTATCACGGCGTGGCGGCGGCCCAGGACGCGGACTGGCTGATCGAGCTCTCCGAACATCTGCTCGAGGCCGCGGCCGGCCGCGTCCGTACCCGCGCCCCTGACCTGACCTGCACGTTGACCTCGAAGCTGGGCCACCCCGCCCACATCCTGGCGGCAGCCTCCGAGTCCGCGGACGCCGTCGTGGTCGGCCGTCGCGGCCTGGGCAACGCCGCAAGCGCCCTGCTGGGCTCGGTGAGCAACCAGCTGACGGTCCAGGCACGATGCCCACTGATCGTCGTCGGCGAGTGCGACCTCCCCGCGGACGGTCCGATCGTGGTGGGTGTCGACGGCTCCGAGTTCGGCACGAACGCGCTCCGCTACGCCATCACCGAGGCAACCGTACGCAAATCCTTCGTGCGCGCCGTCACCGCCCACGAGGTCACACCACACGAGTTCCCCGGCGACCCGGAGCTCGCCGTGCGCATGCGGGCGGCCATCGAGGCGGAGGCCGCCACCACCAGCACCCGGGCACTTGACGAGATCGGGACCGCCGACCCTGCGCCGGTGACTGTGGACCCGGTCGCGGTGGAGGGCCGCGCCACCGACGCGATCCTGCGGCACGCCGAAGACGCGCAATTGATCGTCGTGGGCACACACGGCAAGGGCCTGATCCGCCGCGTCCTACTCGGTTCGGTGAGCCGCCAGCTCCTGAACGACGCCGACCGCCCAGTGGCGATCGTCGACCTTCCCGAAAGCTGACCGTACGGCGCTCGGCCCCACCGACCAGACCCTCGCACCCAGGTTCGGCGGCCGCGCCGCCATCAGATTCTCCGACCGGGTCCAGTAGCGCCGCCCGTCAAAGGCCGAGACCACCCACAGAATCCCGCTCGGATCCACCTCCACCACCTCAGCCAAGTCCCCGAACGTCCCCTCCCGCACCCACGTCGGCCCATCCGCCGTAAGCCGCCCGGTGCACTCCCGCGCGTACTCCTCCCGCCACCCCGCGTCCTCGCTAGCAGCCAACGCGGCACAGGCCGCCCGCAGCCCACCAATCGGCATCCCCATCGCCGGCCTCCATCCCTCATCATGGCCAGCGAGCAACCCCGCCAAATCGTCACACATGAATGAAGAATCCGCGCCGGACCCGCGAAGTGCGGCCTACCGCCCGGCGTGGCGGTGTGGATTGGTGAGCGCCACGTCCCGGCAGCGCTCGGCCAGCCGGCCGCGCAGGTTCTCGGTGCCGGCCTGATCGAGCGTTCGCAGGCTCTCGAGAGCGGCGTGCCAGCAACGCGAGGCGAGCTCGGCGCGTCCGCACGCGGCGTGGCAGTCACCGAGGTTCAGCCCGACCTGAGCCTGCGAATAGCGGTCGCCGAGTTCGTGGTAGATCTGCAGTGCCCGGTCGAGGTGGCCGATCGCCTCCTCGTGCTCGCCGCGGCGGTGGTGGGCCAGGCCGAGGGTGTCCAGCGTGCCCGCCTCACCGTGCCGGTCGCCCAGCTCCCTCAGCAAGGGAAGGGCCTGGCCGCAGCCGTCCAGCGCGGCGTCCGGCTCGCCCAGCTGGAGGCTCAGCCAGCCGATCGCGTCGAGCTCGCGGGCCTGCCACAACCGGTTGCCCGCCGTCCGGAACAGCTCCAGCGCCAGCTCGGAGTGGCCCAGTGCCGTCCGGTAGTCCCCCTGGGCCTGGTGCATCCAGCCCAGGCTGTGGTGGCAGCGGCCCTGCCCGACCGGGTCGGCCAGATCGCGGTAGGACTCCAGCGCCCGACCGAGATGAGTGGCCGCCTCCGCGTAACGGCCCAGCTGCGCATAGGTCCGCCCGATGTCCCGGTGCGCGTTGGCCGTCGCCGGCCGGTCCGCCAACCGGTCCAGGGCCGGCAGGATGGCGAGCTGGGTGTTGACCAGATCGTGCCAGTGGCCGATCCAGTCCAGGTAGGTCGTCATCGCCGAGGCCAGCTGCGACGCCTGCCGGTCGGTGCCGGGGTGCGTGGCCGCGATGGCCGCCTGCAGGTTCGCGTCCTCGGCGGCGAACCAGGCCAGCGCCGCCGGTTGGTCGGCGGGCGGCAGCACGGTCACCCCGGCCGATGGCGGGTCGGCCGGTGGGCTGGGGCGGCCCGGGTCGAGCAGCCGGACCGCCGCCGTGGCCGTTCCCGCGTAATGCTCCATCAGCCGCCGCTCGGCTCGGTGCCGATCGGCGTCGAACGCCGCGACCAGTTCCAGCCCGTACGCCCGCAGTAGGTCATGCAGGCCGTACCGGCCGGGAGCGGTTACGGTCAGCAGGTTCGCCCGCGACAGCGACGCCAGCAGCGGCCGGACCGCGGCCGGGCTGATCCCGGCGAGACTGGCCGCGGCGCCCTCCCCGATGTCCGGGCCCGGGTGCAGGGCGAGCAGCCGGAACAACCGGGCCGAGTCCGGTGACAACGCGCGGTAGGACCAGGAGAACACCGCTCGGGCGTCGGTGACCGGATCCCCCGTCTGCAACGCGTCGAGCGGCTGCGCCTCGTGGAGCTCGTCGGCGAGCAGAGCCAGCGGCAGGTGCGGCTGGTAGGCGGCCCGAGCGGCGACGATCACCAAGGCCAGCGGCAGGCCGGCACACCGGTCGACGATCCGCGTGACGACCTCCGGATCCGGGGCCGGCCGCTCTCCGGCGAGGCGCCCGATCAGCAGCTCTCGCGCATCCCCCGGCGACAGCAGCCCGAGCGGGAGGCTCCGGGCCTGGTGGGTGACGGCCAGGCCGGCGAGCTGGGTACGGCTGGTGATCACAGTCACGCAGCCGGTCATGCCGGGCAGCAGCGATCGGACCTGCTCGCTGTCGCGGGCGTTGTCCAGCAGCACCAGGACCCGCTTTCCCGCCAGGAGGCCGCGGTAGAGCCCGACCATGGCGTCGAGGCTCACCGGCACGCCGTCCTCGGGTACGCCCAGCGCACGCAGGAATCCGCGCACCGCCGCGGCCGGATCCATCGCGTCGCCGCCCGGGGCGAAGCCGCGGAGATTGACGTAGAGCTGGCCGTCCGGGAAGGCTGCCGAGACCCGGCGCGCCCATTGGACGGCCAGGGCGGTCTTGCCGACTCCGGCGGTGCCCGAAATGACGACGACGTCCGCCTCGGGTCCGGTCCCTTCCGGAACGAGGATCGCGTCCAGGCGGGCGAGCTGCTCGCCGCGGCCGGTCAGCGATGGCGACGGCGCGGGCAGCTGTTGCGGCACCGCCGGTGCGTGCCGCCGGCCGTCGTGCGGTACGACGTCAAGCACCGGGGACGCCGCGAGGATCTGCTGGTGCAGCTCGCGCAGCGAAGGCCCGGGATCGATGCCGAGCTCGCCGATCAGGTGGGATCTGGTCCTCTGGTAGTGCTCCAGCGCGTCGGCCTGCCGGCCGCAGCGGTACAGAGCGAGCATGAGCTGGCCGGCGAGGCGTTCGTCCAGCGGGCGCAGGGTGGCATGCGCGGACAGCCGGGGCAGGAGATCGTGGTGCCGGCCGCGGCGCAGCTCGAGGTCGTCGCGGTCGAGTTCGGCCGCGACACGCCGGGCGGCCGCGGCGTCCCGGACGCTGTTGAGCCACGGCAGGTCTACGGCGGCGAACGCATCCCCGCGCCACAGCTCCAGCGCCTGGGCGAACAGGCCCGCCGCGGCGTCGACGTCCTGGGTCGCCCGGGCGCGGCCGATCAGATCGTCGAACAGGTACAGGTCCACGGCAAGTGGGTCGACGGACAGGACGTATCCGCCCGTCGCCCGCACGATGGACGCGTCCTGCCCCTCCGCGACGATCCGCCGCAGCCGCGACACGTAGTTGTAGAGGGCGCCACGCGCCCGCTGGGGCGGACGACCGGCCCAGACCCGTTCGACGATCTGATCGGCCGGCACCACCCGATTGATGTCTATCAGCAGCGCGAGCAGCACGTTTCGCTGGCGGGCATGACCGACGTCCACACGGCGACCCCCGACGAGCAGCTCGACATCGCCGAGCACCCGGAATTCGACCCCCAAAACGCCCTCCCGCACAGCGGCCGCAATCGCATCGACTCTCCTCGCTGTATACCGTCGCCGCCAGGCAACTACAGAATCATGACAGCTTCGCGTGTCGTCGCCCCGGCAACGTCTGACCCGGCGCCCGGCGAGATGCCCGTGAATATCTTCCGGCGCTCCGGCCCGACGAAGGGGAGAAAGCCGTGAAGAAGCACGGAGCAAAGATCGCACTGGTGACCTTGATGGGTGCCGCCACCGCTCTGGCCGCCGTCCAGGCGCCGGCTGCCGCGGCGCCGAGCGGCGGGACGAACGGGGAGCTCGTCCGGTATGTACAGCAGGATCCGGCGGCCACGCACGTGGTGCTGAAGGGAACGAAGGTGGCCGACGGGTGCGCGTTCACCCTGACGGGCACGGGGTCGTCGGCGAGGCACGGCGCCGTGAAGCAGGTGGAAACCGCGTTCGACGCCGCGAGCTGCACGTCCTACGTGGACCGGAAAGCAATCTCGGCGCCGGTGGCGGCCGTCGGCGGCGCCGTGCGGTCCGGAACTGAGGGTAAGGCCTCCGGCGCGAGGACGGCGACGGCCGAGAAGGCGGCCGGCGCCAAGGTGGCGAACTGCTACAACCCGGGCAGGAGTACGTCGACCACCTACCTCGACGACGCCTGCGTGATCTTCTGGTTCGCCAACCCGACGACCGGCGTGCACGTCGTCGGCCTCGCCAACGAGGTGCAGTGGAACCCGGCCAACGGGTGCGCCACGTACGGCAGCTCGTACGCCAGCGACTACTACTCGACGCTGGCCGGCTGGTCGGTCAACCTGAACTCGTGGACGCCGTCGTTCTCCTGCTCCGGCGTGACGAGCTATACCTCGAAGGGCTTCTACAACAACACCTACTGCTCGGGGTCGGCCGCCACCGTGGCCTTCGACCCGGCCTATCTCACCGGCCGGGCCGACGGTTCCTACTCGTGGTCGGTGTCCTGGCGCAAGACCGGCTCCTGCTCGCTGATCTTCGGCCAGCTCGACGCCTCCTGAGCGGCCGATCGGCGAACCCGCGCCGCCGGACGGCCCTGACCGCCCGGCGGCGCCCCGCCGTCCACACTGACCTCGGCCCACCCACTTGATCGTCAGCCCGCACAGCCCCACACATCATCAGCAGAACAATGGCGACCAACACCACACCCCGAATTGAGCTGCCCACACCCGCGGAGGGCAAAGGCCCTCGACCCCCCACAAGCGCAACAACCACACCCGCGGGTAGGGCAAAGGCCCTCGACCCCCCACAAGCGCAACAACCACACCCGTGGGGGGTTCGGGGGGCTCGGCCCCCCGGCCAGCATGCGAAGAGGCCCCCTGGTCCGCGCAGTTTGCGGACAAGAGGGCCTCAGGACTCGTAGCGGGGACAGGATTTGAACCTGCGACCTCTGGGTTATGAGCCCAGCGAGCTACCGAGCTGCTCCACCCCGCGTCGGCTCGTTAACACTAGCGCAACCCGGAGGCCGCCTGCAAAACGGCCCCCGGTTGCGCTCGTCACCTCAGCCGCCGGCGCTGGGGGATGGCGTGGCCGGCGCCGATGGCTTGGCCGAGCCGGACGGTGTCGGGTTTGCGGTGGCTCCCGCCGCGGCGGCCTGCTGGGCGGCCTGGAACTTGGTCATGGCGTTGTCGAGGGCCTGCAGCGCCTCGCCGTACTTGGCGAAGTCGCCGGATTGCTGGGCGGTCCGGACGTTCTTGATCGCCTGGTCGACCTCGGCGGCCGCCTGGGACAGCTGGGTGCTGAGCTGGGCGGGCGGCGTGCCCGTATTGCCCGTGTTGCCCGTGTTGCCCGTGTTGCCGCTCTGGCCCTGGTTGGGGTTTTGCTTGCCCTGTTGGACGAGCGCGTCGAGGCCCTGTTTGAGGCTGTCGGCGAGCACCACGTACGTGCCGCCGTCGCCGTACGACATCAGCACCTTCTGCAGCAGCGGGGCGGCACTGTCCTGGTTCCCGGTCTTCACGTAGACCGGCTCGACGTACAGGATGCCGCTCTCCACCGGCAGGGATATCAGGTTGCCGTAGAGCACCTGGGCCTGGTTGTTGTTGGTGGAGAGCAGGCTGAGCTGCTGTCTGACCGAGGCGTTGTTGGTCATCTTCTGATGGACCTGGACCGGGCCGGGAATCACCGTCTGATCGGGTAATTCGAGCACTTGTAGCTTCGGCTCGTTGTTCTCGTACGACGCCGAGATCAGTGCCGCCAGGTTTTCCCGGTTGAACGGGGTCACCCCGGCGGTCAGCTGGAACCGGGTGTCCTCCTGGGTCGGCAGCTGCACGTTGAGGTAGAACGGCGGCTGCTTCACGTTGCTGGACGGCTCGTCCGGCGCGTTCGGCACCTGCCAGAAGTCCTGCCCGGAGAAGAACGCCCGCGGGTCGGTCACGTGGAACTTGGTGAGCAGGTTCCGCTGCACCTTGAACAGGTCCTGCGGGTAGCGGAAGTGCGCGGCCAGGTCGGGCGGGGTGTCCGCCTTCGGCACGATCAGGTGCCCGCCGAACGCCTTGTTCCACGCCTTGAGCAGCGGGTCCTGGTCGTCGAACTCGTACAGCTTGACCGTCCCGTCGTACGCGTCGACGGTCGCCTTCACCGAGTTGCGCATGTAGTTGACGTCGTCCCGGGCCAGCGCGACCTGCCCCTGCCCGGTGAGCTCGTCGCGCGTCTCGTTGGCCAGGTTGATCTTCTGCGAGTACGGGTAGCTTTCCGACGTCGTGTACCCGTCGAGGATCCAGACGATCCGCCCGTCGACGGCCGCCGGGTACGGGTCGCCGTCGATGGTCAGGAACGGCGCGACCTTCTCCACCCGGGAGCGCGGGTCGCGGATGTACATCAGTTTCGAGTTCGCGTTGACCGCGTCGGAGAGCAGGAAGTTGCTCTCGGTCAGCTTGATCGAGAAGACCAGCCGGCGGAAGAAGGAGCCGATCGGCACGCCGCCGGTGCCGTTGTACGTGAAGAGCTCCTCGGCGTTGTTGTTGCCCTCCTGCGGCCGGTCGAACTCGACGTTCTTGGTCTTGTCGGTCTGCCCGACGATCGCGTACTCGGTGGACTGCTCGCCGTAGTAGATCCGCGGCTGGTCGACCTTGATCTCGTCGGTCGCGGAGGAGCAGCCGCTCTGCCGGGCGTCGCCGAGGAAGCCGGAGACGAAGTACGGCAAGCCGCCGCAGACCACCTCGTTGGCCGGAGCCGCCACCAGGCCGTAGCCGTGGGTGTAGACGGTGTGCCGGTTGAGCCAGTTGTGCTGCTGCGCGGTCAGCTTGTCGTCGTTGATCTCGCGGGCACCGACCACGTAGTCGGAGGTGACGTTGTTGATCGTGTACCGGTCGACGTCGAGCTTCTTGCCGAAGTCGTAGAAGCCGCGGGACTGCTGGGACTGGGTGAACGCCTGGGACACCAGCTGCGGGTCGACCAGCCGCGCGTTCTGCGCGCTGGTGTTGCTGGCCAGCGTGGGCGGCGGCACGACGTTCTTGGCCTGATAGGGGTCGACCTTGGTGTCGTCCAAGGCGAACGCCGCCCGGGTCGCGTTGATCGAGCGCTGGATGTACGGCGCTTCCTTGTCGGCGAGGCTCGGCTTGACCGAGAAGTTCTGCACCGCCAGCGGGTAGATGCCGCCGATCGCGACCGCCGAGATGGCCAGCAGCGCCAGCGAGACGCCCGGCCAGACCAGGTTGCGCATGCCCGCGTTGGAGAACACGATGATCGCGATGGCCACCACGATCGAGATGTACGCCAGGATCTCCTTCGCCGGCAGCAGCGCGTTGACGTCGGTGTACCCGGCGCCGTACAGCCCCGGGGAGACGTGCTGCTCGAGCAGCAGGGCGCGCCGGTCCAGCACGTACGCCACCGCCTTGAGCAGCACGAAGATCGCGACCAGCGTGGTCAGGTGGGCCCGGGCCGCGGTCGTCATCCGGTCGCCGACGCCCTGCAGGCGCACCCCGCCGAAGATGTAGTGCACCGCGAGCGCGCCGAGCACCGAGAGCACCACCACGGTGAACGCGACGCCGAGCAGGTAACGCCACAGCGGATAGTTGAAGACGTAGAACCCGATGTCCATCTTGAACTGCGGGTCGTCGACGTGGAACGGCTGCGCGTTGCGGAAGAGCATCCACTCCTTCCACTGGCCCTGGGCGGACAGGCCGGCGAAGAAGCCGATGATCACGCAGAGCACGGTGATCCAGGTGCCGAGGCGCGGGCCGATCACCATCCGGTAGCGCTCGAGGGTGGCCTGCTCGGCGGAGTGCGGCCGGAGCAGGGGCCGCAGCCGGTACGCCAGGTAGAGGTTGCCCGCGATGATCAGGGCCACGAGCAGCCCGATGATCACGAAAAGCAGCAGCCGGGTGACCAGCACGCCGGAGAACACGTTGACGAAGTGGACCTCGTTGAACCACAAATAGTCGGTGTACGCGTCGATGCCCCAACCGAGCAGCGTGAAAAGAAGGAAGACCCCGACCAGGACGCCGACCGTGACGCGACCGCGCCGGCTCATCCTCGGAAGAGGGCTGTTACGCATGACCAACGTGGGCTCCACACATCATTTGGGGCGACCGGTGTCTCACATTACGACATCTGTCACGACGCCGAGCACGGCTTCGGAGTGCCGCCGGACGTAAAGGTCTTGAGCGCCGTCAGGGCGTCGTCCACCGTGGCCACCTCGGCCATCGGCAGCCCGGACACGGCGTTCTTGAGCGCTTCGGCGCAGTTGTCCTTGGGCACCAGGAAGATTTGGGCGCCGGCGCTCTTGGCGCCGACCAGCTTCTGCGGGATGCCGCCGATCGGGCCGACGTTGCCGTCGTCGTCGATCGTGCCGGTCCCAGCGATGATCTTGCCGCCGGTCAGGTCTTCCGGCTCGAGCTTGTCCATGATCCCGAGGGTGAACATGAGGCCGGCGCTCGGCCCGCCGATCTTGTCGAGGTCGATCGTGACCTTGAATGGCGCGTTCTGCTTCGTGTCGATCTCGATGCCCAGGCGCGGGGTCTTGTCGCTGCCGATGGTCTTCGTCGTGATCTTGGCGGTCATCGCCTGGCTGCCGCGGTTGAAGCCGACCGTGAAGGTGGTGCCGGCCGGCTTGGCCCGCACCGCGTCGGTGAGCGTCGTCGGGCTGGTCACCCGCGCGTCGTCGATCGTGGTGAGCACGTCGCCGGGCTGGAGCTTGCCGACCGCGGCACCGCCGGCGGTCACCGTCTTGACGAACGTCTGCACCGGGTAACCCAGCTTGGTGAGCGCGACCGTCACGGCGCTGTCCTGCGACTGGTGCCACTCCTGCGCGTTCTGCTGCTCCACCTGTTTCTCGGTCTGGCCGGGCGGGTAGATCAGCGCGCGCGGGACCACCGCGTCCTTCTTGCTGAACCAGCTGCTGATCGCCCAGACCAGCTCCACCTGCGACTGCACGTTCACCGTGGTCAGCCGCAGCTGCCCGGCCGACTGCGTGGTCTTCGCGTTGGTGACCTGGATGACCTCGGTGCCGTCGCTGGAACCGAGCGTATTGACCGTGGGGCCGGGCTTCAGCACGACATAGGGCAGCGGCGCCGCCATGACACCGACTGCCAGCAGGGCGGTGAGCAGGGCGCCGAGGATGACGGTTACACCGCGACGTCTCATGCGCGGGAGCCTATCGCCTCACCCTGAGTTCTCTCTGAGCTGACACCGCCATCGGTCCGGACCGTGCCTTTCGCGCGTACGGTTGTCTACGTGCCTGATATCCCGTTCGGTTTCTCCTTGCCGGGCGCCCAGCCGCCCGACCCCTCCGACCCGCAGCAGATGCAGCAGTTCATGGCCGATCTGCAGCGGATGTTCGCCGGCGGCCCCGACAGCGGCCCGGTGAACTGGGACATGGCCCGGCAGATCGCGGCGAGCCAGCTCTCGGCGTCCGGCGACCCCGCGGTGAACATGTTCGAGCGCCACCAGGTGGAGGAGAGCCTGCGCCTGGCCGACCTGTGGCTCGACCCGGTCTCCGCGCTGCCCAGCGGCATCCGGCTGGCCGCCGCGTGGAACCGCAACGAGTGGATCTACAACACCCTCGACGTGTGGAAGAAGCTGTGCGACCCGATCGCCGGGCGCATGGTCGGCGCGATGGGCGACCTGGTCCCCGACGAGGCGAAGGAGCAGCTCGGCCCGATGCAGTCGATGGTCGCCACGCTCGGCGGAGCGCTCTTCGGCGGCCAGCTTGGCCAGGCGCTCGGCCAGCTCGCCGCCGAGGTGCTCTCGGCCGGCGACATCGGGCTGCCGCTCGGCCCGACCGGCACGGCCGCGCTGGTCCCGGCCAACGTGAAGGCGTATGGCGAGGGTCTCGAGCTCCCGGAAGACCAGGTGCGCCTCTACGTGGCCCTGCGCGAGGCCGCCCACCAGCGGCTCTTCGGCCACGTGCCGTGGCTGCGGGCGCATGTGCTGACCGCCGTCGAGACGTATGCGAACGGCATCACCGTCAACCGCGAGGCGATCGAGGAGGCGATGAGCCGCGTCGACCCGAGCGACCCCGAGTCGATGCAGGCCATGGCCCTCGAGGGCATCTTCACGCCGGAAGACACCCCGCAGCAGAAGGCGTCGCTGGCCCGGCTGGAGACCGCGCTGGCGCTGATCGAGGGCTGGGTCGGTCACGTGGTCGACATCGCCGCGGGCGAGCGTCTGCCCAGCGTGGCGGCGTTGGGTGAGGCGTTCCGCCGGCGCCGGGCCGCGGGCGGTCCGGCCGAGCAGACCTTCGCCGCGCTGGTCGGGCTCGAGCTGCGGCCGCGCCGGCTGCGCGAGGCCGGCGCGCTGTGGGCGGCGGTCACCGAGCACCGCGGCATCCAGGGCCGGGACGCGCTCTGGGGCCACCCCGACCTGCTCCCGACGGAGGAGGATTTCGCCAACCCGCAGGTTTTCGCCCAGAGCTCGCTGGATTGGGACATCAGCGAGCTGGAAAACCTGGGCAAAGCCCCCGAGGAGGGCGAGGGCCCGGAGGAAGAGAAGTAACCGGAGGAAGAGAAGCAATCAGCCGCCGAGGAGGGCTCGGGTGTTCTCCCAGCCCTCCAGCGCCGGGTCGAGCGAGGCCAGCTCGGCCGGCCCCCGCAGGCGGCGCCACTCCGGTGCCGAACTGACATCGCCCGGCTGCGGCGCGGTCCTGCGCAGCAGTGCGGCGGAGGCGCCGTCCAGGTCGTGATCGATCAGCCAGGGCGGCGCCGGCAGGCTCGTCGCCAGCCCCAGCAGCCCGTTGCCGGGGCCGCCGGCGGCGACCGCCACGGCCTTGTTCTCCAGCGGGCGCAGCAGCTTGCCCAGGATCATGCCGGGCACGTCCGGGGCGTCGGCGGCGATCACCGCGGCCTGGTCGAACCCGTCCGCGGCGGCCGCCGCCAGCACGGGCAGATACGTCGCGGTGGGCACCTCGTAGATCCGCATGCCGGGCCAGGCGATCTCCTCGGCCAGCTTGCGGTCCTCCGGCGTGGCGGCGATCGCGGCCTCGGCCTGGGCGAGGCGGGCGAGCAGGTCGACCACGTCCTCGGCGAGCGCGGCCCGCCAGGCCAAGAGACCCACCCCGGGCGGGCTCCACTCGACCGGCACCAACAGAGCAGCCACAACCCGTCGCACCACGGGTCAACCTTAGTCGTCCTGGAGAACCAGGCCCGTGGCGGCGGAGATGCCCTCCAGGTAGCCTCGCGCGCGCTCCGACTTGGGGTAGCGGGCGACCAGCTCCCAGAAGCGGGTGCTGTGGCTGGGCACGACCAGGTGGGCCAGCTCGTGCAGGAGCACGTAGTCGATCACCCAGTCGGGCATCTCCTGGATGCGGTGGGAGATGCGGATCGTGCCGTCGTCGGGGGTGCAGGAGCCCCAGCGGCCGTTCTGGTTGGTCACCCAGCGGACGCTGGCCGGCATCACCTGGTCGACGTGGTCGGGCAGGTAACGCGCCGTGAGCCGGCGGGCCCGGGCCAGCAACTCGTCGTCGGTGCGCCGGATGCGTTCCTCGCGGGCGGCCAGCCGGGCGAGCATGCGCTCGACCCACTCGGTTTCCTCGGCGCGGGAGAAGCGGTCCGGGATGAGCACGACCACGCGCTCACCGTCGCGATACGCGGACACCGTCCGGCGCCGGCGCTGGCTGCGCCGCACTTCGACGACAGGCTTACGCGTCCGGGCCATTACCGGCTCGCGTGGCCCAGATTCGGGTTCACGTTGAGACGCTAATCCGTGAGACCCATGTCACCGCAAGAGTACGGCCGATGACACCCGCCGGATATGGGCGCTTCCTCCCCGTATAACCGAAAAAATTTTCCATGGTCGCAACATCGTTGCGGAGCGGCCAACCTAGCGCACCCGGACAACCCGCCACCAACGCCCTATTTGATCCACTTTGCCGGTAATTTCCGGCGTGTTCGGGCTCAACTTCGCAAAAAGGACGAATTCTCCGGCACACTCACGACGGCGGCGCTGACGAGACATGGAAACGGCCGGAGTTGGGTAGTGACCGCCCCTGGCGGGGAGGTCACGTCCACGTGGCCGCGGAACGGCCGAGCGCCGCCACCGAGAGGCATTCATCGGGCCGACCCGGGCCGACGACACTGACTAGGAGGAACCGTGGCCGACAACACGTACAACGGCTACTGCGTGAAGTGCAAGGAGAAGCGCGACTTCCAGGGCACCGTGGAGGTCTCGAAGACCGGCATGAACATGGCGAAGGGCAAGTGCCCGGTCTGCGGCACCACCGTGAACCGGATCCTCGGGAAGGCCAAGGCCTGATTCACCCGGGTGGGTAGAGCGGTGGCGAACGCTCCGCTCTACCCATAACCGTGTCCAACCGGGCACGTTGAGTGAATGTGGATACCGCCTGAGCCCTGTGGATAACTCGCGTTTTCCTGTGGACAACGCGTGTCACGGCCACCGCGGCCCTGTGGACAACGACGCTCTCCGCGTCACGCCGATGACAACCTGTCACGGTGAACCGTCCCACCCTGATTCCCGGCCTGCCCCGGGTCTGGCGCCGCCCCGACGAGTTGCAGCTCGGCTCCGATCCGGCCCGTGCGCTGCTGTTGCACCTGCCCGACCCGCGCTATGAGCGGGTTCTCGACCTGCTCGACGGCACCCGCTCCGAGCGGCTCGTGATGATCCGCGCCGCTGAGTTCGGCGTCCCCGCCGACGAGTGCCGGGTCCTGCTCGACGCGCTGGCCAAGGCCGGTCTCATCCTCCCGGCCACCGCCCTGATCCCGCACACGCTGTCGGCCGAGTCCCAGCGGCGACTGGCCGGCGAGGCCGCGGCCCTGGCCCTGCACGGCGTTCCCCGGCCGGCCCAGGTGCTGCGCCGGCGGGCCGCCGCCCGGGTGGTGATCAGCGGGCATGGGCGGCTCGGCGCGCCGATCGCGGTGGCGCTCGCCCAGGCGGGCGTGGGCGACGTGCAGCCCGAGGTCACCGGCGACGTTCGGCCGGGCGAGCTGGCGGGCGGGCCGCTGCTCGCCGGCGACGTGGGGCGGTCCCGGCGGGCGGCGATCATCGACGCCCGGTCACGCTCGGTGCCGAAGAGAAAAGACGATGCCGCCGTACGGGCGGGGGTCCCGTTCCTGCTGGTCCAGCTCGATCATGACGAGCCCACGGCGCTGCGCTCCGCCGTGCTGGCCGGCCACCGGCGCCCCCATCTGGCGGTCACCGTGCGGGAGGGCGTGGCGGTGATCGGCCCGCTGGTCCCGGCGGCCGGGCGGCCCTGCCTGAACTGCCTCGACCTGCACCGCCGCGAGCGGGACGCCGGCTGGCCGGGGCGGGTCTCGGGGGCCTCCGGGGAGGAGCCGTGCACCGTCGCGACGCTGCTGGCGGCCACGGCGTACGCGGTCGGTGAGGTTTTGTCGTTTCTCGACGGCGACGTCCCGCAGACGATGGGCGCGACCGCCGAGGTCGCCGGCCCCGGCCGAGTGCGGCGGCGCAGCTGGGCGCCGCATCCGGAGTGCCCGTGCGCCCGCTGAGGTTTGGCGGACTTTCCTCGTATAAGCCGCGAAGCGGTACCGCGCGGGCGGATGACCGGCGATCCGTCGGTCACAATGATCTGGTGAGCGACATACCGCGTCGTGCCGCGTCCCGCACCGCGAGGCTGGCCGCGCTGCCCCTGGGCTTCGCCGGGCGGACGGCCCTGGGCCTGGGCAAGCGGGCCGTCGGGATCGCCACCGACGTCATCTCGGCCGACATCCAGCAACGCACCGCCGAGCAGCTGTTCAGCGTCCTCGGGCAGCTCAAGGGCGGTGCGATGAAGTTCGGCCAGGCGCTCTCGGTGTTCGAGGCGGCGCTGCCGGAAGAGATGGCCGGGCCGTATCGGCAGGCGCTGACCAAGCTGCAGGAGGCCGCGCCCCCGATGCCGGCGGCCAGCCTGCACAAGGCGCTCGCCGAGCAGCTGGGCGAGGACTGGCGGGAGAAGTTCACCGAGTTCGACGACAGCCCGGCCGCCGCGGCCAGCATCGGCCAGGTGCACCGCGCGCAGTGGAAGCTGCCGAAGGCGCGGAAGAATGCCCGGCAGAAGACGGTCGAGGTCGCGGTCAAGGTGCAGTACCCCGGGGCCGGCGAGGCGCTGCTGGCCGACCTCAAGCAGCTGTCCCTGCTGGCCGGCATGTTCAAGATCATTCAGCCGGGCATGGACATCAAGCCGCTGCTGGCCGAGCTGCGCGCCCGGATCACCGAGGAGCTCGACTACTCGCTCGAGGCGCGGACCCAGTCGGCCTTCGCCGAGGCGTTCGCCGGCGACGACGAGATCTACGTGCCCCGGGTGATCGCCTCCGCGCCACGGGTGCTGGTCACCGAGTGGGTCGAGGGCACCCCGCTGGCCAAAGTGATCACCGACGGCACGCCCGAGGAGCGCGACGAGGCCGGCCGGCTGATGGCCACCCTGCACTTCTCCGCCCCGGCCCGGGCCGGCCTGCTGCACGCCGACCCGCACCCGGGCAACTTCCGGATCCTGCCGGACGGCCGGCTCGGCGTGATCGACTTCGGCGCGGTGGCGCGGCTGCCCGGCGGCCACCCCGAGCCGATCGGCCGGCTGGTGCGGCTCGCGCTGGACGGGGACGCCGAGGCGGTCGCCGACGGGCTGCGCGACGAGGGCTTCATCAAGCCGGACGACGAGCTGGACGCCGAGGCGGTGCTGAAGTTCCTGCGCCCGATGATCGAGCCGCTCGCGGTCGACGAGTTCCGGTTCACCCGGTCCTGGCTGCGCGGCGAGGCGGCCCGGCTGGGCAGCCCGCGCTCCCCGGCGTACCAGTTGAGCCGCAAGCTCAACCTGCCGCCGTCGTACCTGCTGATCCACCGGGTGACGCTGGGCTCGATCGGGGTGCTCTGCCAGCTGGAGGCGTCCGCGCCGTACCGGTCGATCGTGGCGAAGTGGCTGCCCGGTTTCGCCCCGGTCGGGTGATCGGCCCCGCCCTCACCATGATTCGATGGGAGGCATGGACGCCACCGCACACATCGACGATCTCGGCAGCTTCATCACGGCCTCGCCCAGCTCCTACCACGCGGCGGCCGAGGTGGCCCGTCGGCTGACCGCGGCCGGCTGGGCGGTGCTGGACGAGACCGCCGACTGGCGCGAGGCGGTCCACCCCGGCGCCCGTCTGGTGATCGTGCGGGACGGCGCGGTGCTCGCCGTCGCGGTGCCCGAGCGGGTCGGCCCGGTCACCCCGTTCCGGATCCTCGGCGCGCACACCGACTCGCCGACCTTCAAACTCAAGCCGCGCCCGGCGCTCGCCTCGAACGGCTGGCTGCAGGCGTCCGTCGAGATCTACGGCGGCCCGATCATCGCCTCCTGGTTCGACCGGGAGCTCGAGCTCGCCGGCCGGCTGGTCACCCGGGACGGCACGGTCCACCTGGTCCGCACCGGCCCGTTCGCGCGCATCCCGCACCTGGCGATCCACCTCGACCGGGAGCTGAACTCGTCGTTCGCCCCCGACCGCCAGCGCGACGTCCAGCCGGTCTTCGCCGTCGAGGGCCCGGACGTGCTCACCCATCTGGCCCGGCTCGCGGACGTCCCGCCCACCGAGGTCGCCGGCCACGACGTGGTCGCGGTCGACTCGGCGGCGCCGGCTCGCTTCGGCGCCGACCGGGCGCTGTTCGCCGCCGGCCGGCTGGACAACCTGTCCTCGGTGCACGCGGGCCTGACCGCGCTGCTGGCTACGCCGGTCGACGGCGCGATCGCCGTGCTGGCCGCCTTCGACCACGAGGAGCTGGGGTCGGAGAGCCGCTCCGGGGCGTCCGGCCCACTGCTCGCCGACGTGCTCGACCGGGTCGCGGCGGCCCTCGGCATCGACCTGTCCCGAGCGCTACCCCGCTCGTGGTGCCTGTCGGCCGACGCCGGCCACGCCGTACACCCGAACCGCCCGGAAAAACACGACCCGACCCACCGCCCGATCGTCGGCGGCGGCCCCCTCCTGAAGGTCAACGCCAACCAGCGCTACACCACCGACGCGATCGGCACGGCGCTGTGGTCCCGCATGTGCGCCGAGGCCGGCGTCCCCTGGCAGCCCTTCGTCTCCAACAACGCGGTCCCCTGCGGCTCCACGATCGGCCCTCTGACCGCAACCCGAATCGGCATCCCGACGGTCGACGTGGGCACCCCGGTCCTCTCCATGCACTCGGCCCGCGAACTCTGCCACCTCAACGACCCGGCATCGTTGGCCGCCGCCGCGACAGTCTTCTTCACCGGCGCATGACCGCATCCCCGCCGGGCGCAAGCGTCCGGCGGAATCACGGAAGGCCCGTCCGCACACGCGGACGGGCCTTTTTCGTGCTTCTCATCGGTTGTCAGCGGGTCTTAGTAGCGCCCACCGCCGAGTTCGCGGGAGGCCCGGCGATGGGCCTCCATGGCTACCTGGCGAGCGGGGCGGTGTGCCTCAGGTGAAAAGCCACTCTGAGGCCGACGCATTCGGGCCCTGGACAACGCCTCTTGGAGAAGTCTCATCCGGGAAGCTCCATTCGTGCTCATCACGGTCTCTGCTTTCGGTTGTGGCCTCTTGGCCGTTCGGGGAGGGCTGGTGTGTGCTGGAGTTGTCAGGCCGCGAGACGGACCTGGCTGCGGGACTCGAGGCCGTTCGCGGCGAGCCGCTCCTCGACCTCGTGGGCCAGCTCGGCGTCGCGCGCCACGTCCGCCTTACGCGGACGGCCACGCGGCCGCTTGCGCGGGACCACGGCCCCACGCTCGAAGATCTCGCCGCCCCAGACTCCCCAGGGCTCGTTCCGCTCGACCGCGCCGGCGAGGCACTCGACGCGCAGCGGGCAGTCCCCGCAGAGCGACTTGGCCAGCTCCAGCTGGGCCGGGGAGTCCGAGAACCACAGGTCCGGGTCGAACTTCCGACAGGGCAGGTTTGCCTCGATGTCGACGCTCACGTCGATCGGGGCCAGCGCCAGACTCATAAAGCCCGGTCACCTCTCTCTTCTAACTCGATCTTCTGGATCGCAGTGCTGGTCGCGCACCGGCCGGTGAGCCGGCAAAAAAATTAGGCCGCGGACCCTGTACGGGTTCCGCGGCCTCGAGGTGAGCCGGTAGGTCTGGTTGATCAGACCGGCCTTCCTCGAGGCGGGACACCGCTGCCACCATCCGCGTAGCGCTTCTTGGAGACATCGAGGCCCATGAACCCAGTGGTGCCATTGATCCCGTCGGCAGACGTCAGGGCCTGGGCCAGCTCGGCCTGGACCTGGACCTGGTGCGCCCACGAAACCGGGGCCCGCTCGGCGGCGAGAATCGCTACCGGCCGGACAGCCTGAGCCGGAGCTTTCGGCTCGATGGCGGTCGGAGCGCAGGCAGGGTTCAGCGGCGCCGACGGTCGCGTGGTCATCGTGTAAATCTCCATCGTTGCCACCTCCTCCAGATGCGTTGCACTCGTCGTTTTTCTCTCGTGGAGCAGGGCGCTCCGCAAGGCGTGTCCTGAGGCTATGCCTCCCGCTCAAGGGAGGGCAAACGAATTACGGACTAGTTTTCAAAGTTTTTCGTCACGAGCTCGTCGGGGCTCGCGCCGCCCACCAAGGCGAAGACCGCATCGCCGTACTGGCCGAGCTTTCGGGGACCGATCCCGGCGATCGCCAGCAACTCGGCGGGCTTGCTCGGGCGGCGTTCGGCCAGGGCCACCAGAGTGGCGTCCGTGAACACCACGTACGCAGGAACTTTCAGCTCCTCGGCGGTGCGCTTGCGCCAGACCTGAAACCGTTCGAAAAGGTCTTCGTCGAGGTCCGACGGGCAGGTCGGGCAGCGGCCCAGCTTGCGGTCGGCGCCGGCCAGCAGGGTGGCGCCGCAGACCCGGCAGGAGGAGACCTGCGGGCGGCGCCGGTCGGGTTTCCGACTGCGGTCGCCGGCCCGCTCGGTCGACGAATGGCGCTCCAGCTGCGGCAGGAAGCGGCACGGGCGCCGGGCGCGGCCCCCCGCCGAACGGGCCTGACCATAGGAAAGCCAAAGCCACTGCCGGGCGCGGGTCACCCCGACGTAGAGCAGGCGGCGCTCCTCCTCCAGCTGCTCGGGCGTTTTCGCGTACGTCGTGGGCAACGTCCCGTCGGAGAGCCCGACGAGGAAGACGGCATCCCACTCGAGGCCCTTGGCCGAATGAAGTGAGGCGAGCGTCACACCCTCGACGGTCGGGGCGTGCTGCTGCTCGGCCCGGCGGGACAGCTCATCGTTGAACTCGGTCAGCGACACGTCCCGCTGCACGGCGCCGGCCTCGCCGATCGGCACGAGGGCGGGCGCCTTCGCATACTCCTCGGCCAGGGCGACCAGCGCGGCCAGCGCCTCCCACTGCTCGCGCGCCGCGCCACCGGCCGGGGGCTGCTCGCGCGCCCACCCGGTCGCCGCGAGCGCGTCGACCACCGCCGGCACCAGCGGGGTCTCGCCGGGTGTGGAGCGCACCGCGGCGCGCAGCGCGATCATCGCCTGGCGGATCTCCGGCCGCTCGAAGAACCGCTCGGCGCCGCGCACCACGTAAGGCACCTCGGCCTCGGCGAGCGCCTCCTCGTACGTCTCGGACTGGGCGTTGGTACGGAACAGCACGGCGATCTCGCTGGGCGAGGTGCCCGAGGAGATCAGCTCGCGGCAGCGGCGGGCGCCCGCCGCTGCCTCGCCGGCCTCGTCCGGGAAGATCTTGAGCTCGGGCTCGGCGCCGGGCGGGCGCTGGCCGACCAGTTCCAGCCGCAGCCGCGCCTCGCTGCCGCGGGCCTGCCGGATCACCGCGTTGGCCAGCCCGACCACCTGCGGCGTCGAGCGGTAGTCGCGGACCAGGCGGACCACCACCGCGTTGCGCAGCCTGCGCGGAAAATCGATCAGGTACGCCGAGGTCGCGCCGGTGAACGAGTAGATGGTCTGGCTCGCGTCGCCGACCACGGTCACGTCGTCGCGCCCGCCCAGCCACGCGTCGAGCAGGCGCTGCTGCAGCGGGTTCACATCCTGGTACTCGTCGACCACGAAGTGCCGGTACTGGTTGCGGATCTCCTCGGCGACGTCCGGGTGCTCCTCGATGCCCCAGACCGCGGCCCGCAGCATGTCCTCGAAGTCGATCACACCCTGCCGCCGCTTCAGCGTCTCGTACGCGGCGAAGACCTCGGCGACCTTGGCCGGCTCGTACGGCGGCTCGCGCAGCGCCTTGGTCGCGGCGACCGCATACTCCCCCGGCTCGACCAGCGACGATTTCGCCCACTCGATCTCGCCGGCCAGGTCACGCGCGCCGGTGCGGTCGGTCCGGACGCCGGCCCGGGCGGCGGCGAGGCCGACCATCCTCGCCTTGGACTCCAGCAGCTCGGGCATCTGGCGCCCCTCGAGCAGCCGGGGCGCGAAATACCGGACCTGACGCAGGGCCGCGGCGTGGAACGTGCGGGCCTGCACGCCGGTGGCGCCCAGCGCGCCGAGCCGGGCCCGCATCTCGGCGGCGGCGCGGGCGGTGAACGTGACGGCCAACACGTGCCGGGAGCTGACCTCGCCGGTGAGCGTGCGGTACGCGATGCGGTGGGTGATCGCGCGGGTCTTCCCGGTCCCGGCGCCGGCCAGGATGCAGACCGGGCCGGCCGGGGCGGTCACCGCCGTCCGTTGCTCGGGGTCGAGCCCGGCCAGCACCGCATCAGTCCGCACGCGGGAATCATGGCACCCCGGTCTGACGTTGTGCCGCAAGGCGGAGTGCCAAGTGACCCAGCCGAAGGGATCCCTGACCGATGTTGACCATGTATTCGACGTCCTGGTGCGGCTATTGCCACCGGCTCAAGTCGCAGCTCGATCGCGAGGGGATCGCCTACGACGTCGTCGACATCGAGCAGGACGAGGCAGCCGCCGAGTTCGTGCAGACCGTGAACGGCGGCAACCGCACGGTCCCGACGCTGAAGTTCGACGACGGCTCGGCACTGACCAACCCGTCGATCGTCCAGGTCAAGGAGCACTTGGCGGCGCTGGCCGCCTGACGCTCGCGCACACCGCCATCAGCGCCGAGGCCTTCTCCTCGGCTTCGGCGATGATGGCGTCCAACTCGGCGTCGCCCAGCGCGAGCTCGTCCGCGAGCGAAGCGAAGAGCAGCAGGTGTACGGCGATGACCACGCCCTCGTCGATGTCGCCGACCGGGACCGACTCGCCCAGCGCCGCGCGCACCAGCATCTCCGCGTCGAGCAGCGCCAGGCCGGCCGCCGCGTGGTCGTGCGCCGCCACCGCGACCGTGCGGCTGATCTCGGCCAGCGCCGCCTCCGGGTCGAAGCGGCGGCGCACCATCAGACCGAATGCGATTTCCCAGACCCGGCGCGCCGACTCGTCCACGTCGCCGGCCGGGGAGCCGAAGCGGGACGGCGCCTCGTCCCGCGCGGCCTGCCGCAGGTAGCGGCCCGCGTCGGTGACGATCGCGCCGCTGCCACCGGGCACCCCGGGCGGCAGCTGACCGGAGAGCGCGCCGATGACGGGTGACTCCGGCGGGGGCTCTTCCTCGACCCGGCGAAGGCGCCGCCGGGCGCTCTCGGCCGCCGGCTGTTCCGCCGGCTCTTCCGTGACCGGCGGCTCGAGGTGCGAGCGGCGCCTGTTCTTCTTCACATCGCCCTCCGGCCGACCACCCGGTTACGCGGCCGGTCGAACCGGGCCACCCGCTGCTCGGCCTGATCGACCAGGGCGAACAGCTCGGCCGGCGGCACCCCGGGCGGGCGGGCCAGGTCGCCGACCACGTGGCAGATCAGCTCGAAGCGGCGCAGCTCGGGCACGCCGTGGGCCAGTTCCGGCTCGCCGATCGCCCCACGGATCATGGCCTCGGTCTCCCGGGCCAGCTCGCCGGCGGCCGGCAGCGACTGGTAGTCCAGCAGGTCGCGAACGTAGCGGGTGACGTCGCGCGACTCGCGCCCGACGAAGCTGCGGCGGACCGCCACGGTGAACAGCTCGCGTAGCAGCCGTACGGCGCGCGGCGAGTCAATGAGACGCGACAGCGACCGCGCCGGGCGCTCCTCCCCGAGTGCCTCGAGGATGAGCCGGCCCGCCGCGGTCGCCGCTTTGTCTAATGTCCCGGTTTGCCCCACATAGGGGACTCTAACGGGGGTCTTACGGGATGAGAGCCGGAATGCTGGAGTCGAGCAGGCCCCGCTCCTTGAGCGCGCCGTAGAGCGGCACGGTCGACGGGTCGTGGCCCCATGCGTGGTCGCCGGTGCTCTGGCCGCCGGGGCAGTGGCCGAGCAACTGCTTCTGCACCGGGTTGAGCCCGTCGAACCAGGGCTCGTTCGGCAGGTGGGCGACGTCGTCGCGGCCGGCGATCCAGCGGTACGTATACCCGAAGAACGCGCCCATCCGGGTCCAGGTCGAGTAGTTGTCCGACCGGGCGTGCCAGATGCGGCGGTCGAAGACGACCAGGTCGCCCGGCTTCGCGGTGATCTGGGTCGCGCCCTCGGGCTGCGGCCACGGGACGCCACGGCTCGGCGGGCCGGGCAGCCAGTTGGTCTTGTGGCTACCCGGGATCACGGTGAAGTTGCCCCGGCCGGTCTCGCTCACGTCGGAGAACCAGAACGCCAGCTTGACGGAGAGCATCGGCCGCGGGTCGGTCTCGATCTCGCGGTTCTGCCGGCCACCGTCCTGGTGCCAGTGCCACCACTCCTTCTGCTGCTCGTGGATCTGCGGGTGCACGTCCACGTGGGAGTGGTAGATGTGAATATTCCACCCGAGCAGCGACCAGATGTACTTGAACGCGGCCGGGTGGTCGATCAGGAACGCCAGCTCGGGGACGGACGTCACCGCGGAGAGCTGGTGCAGCGAACCGGTCGCGTTCAGCCCGTGGCCGCCGGGCTGCTGGGCCCGTTCGAAGGCCGTCTGGAGCGCGTCACGCCCGGTCTCGACCTCGCTCTCGCTGAGCACACCGGGAACGACGAGGATGCCGTCCCGGTCGAACTGGGCGCGCTCGTCGTCCGTCATGGGCGCCCAGGCGGGCGCCTCCACCTGCGTCATCGAAAAATCCACCTCTCGGTCTTTGTAGTTCGAGACGCAGCATGGCCGCATTTTGGTTACCCGGGAAGGAGAAAACTTTTTCTGCTTCGACCGATATCAATACGTTACCGGGCGAAACCACCCAACCACGTCTCAATAAGGAAGAAAGCGATCGAAGACCGCATCGGCAGGCTCATTCGGACACCGGTCTCGGGGTGGACGAAATCGCCGGCGATCATCTTGGCGATCTCGTCCCGGGTGAACCAGTGCGCCTCGTCGATCTCCTCCGGTTCGAGCCGCAGTTGTTGGGCCGGGTCGGCGACGGCGTGGTAGCCGAGCATCAGCGAGCCGGGGAACGGCCAGGACTGGCTGCCCGCGTACGTCAGGCTCGACAGCGGGATGCCCACCTCCTCGGCCACCTCGCGCAGCACCGCGGCCTCGGCCGACTCGCCCGGCTCGACGTAGCCGGCCAGGCAGGAGAAGCGCCGCACGCCGTCCGGCCCGGCCGGCCAGGTGGCGTTGTGCCCGAGCAGGCAGCGGCCCTCCGGCCCGGGCACGCCGTCGTGCACCAGCACGATCATCGCCGGGTCGGTGCGCGGCCACATCTCGTTGCCGTCGGTGTCGCGCCGCACCCAGCCGGCCTCCACCGCCGTGGTGGCCAGCCCGGTACGCGGCGAGAACCCGTGGCTCGCGTGCCAGTTGGCCAGCGCCGCCGCAGTGGTGAACAGTCCGGCGTCGCGGGCATCGAGCAGGTGACCCACGTCCCGCAGGGAGGCCGCCCGCACGCCCTCCGGCAGCTCGGCGGAGACCGCCCAGAGCGCGGTGCCCTCCGGGTCGACGCCGAGGAACCAGCGCTCGGCGCCGGCCGGCGCCTCGGCCGTGGGGACCAGCACCAGCCCGACCTGGCCGTCCGGCCGGTCCTCGATCTGCGCGCGGCCACGCGGGTCGAGAACCAGCACCAGGCCGCGGGACCAGGCCTCGGCGAGCCAGGCCTCGTCCCGGCGGCGTACGGCGGAGCGATCGAGCGTGCTGCGGGCCAGCGGCGGGGTCGGGGGGAACTCGGGGCTCCTCACGCGGTGCCGCGCACAACCTGGGTGAGGGCGGAGAGCGGGGCCGCCACCTTCTCGGCGTCGCCGAGCACGACGGTGACCGCCTGGGTCGGCGCCAGGAACTTGGCGGCCACCTCGGCCACCTGCTCCCGGGTCGCCGTGGCCAGCGCCGCCGAATGCTCGCGCAGATGCTCCAGGCGCAGGCCGAAGCTCGCGTACATGCTGGCCAGGCCGGCCAGGCCCGCCTGGGTGGACATGCCGAGCCGCAGCGTGCCGAGAGCGTACCGCCGGGCCTGCTCGAGCTCGTCCTCGCCGGGCGGGAGGCTGGCTATCCGGCCCAGCTCGTACAGGGTCTCGAGCAGGGACGGGCCGGTCACCTCGGTGGCCACCTCGGCCGCCACCATCAGCGAGGAGCCGGCCAGGTAGTGCTCGATCGCCGTGTGCGGACCGTACGTGTAGCCCTTGTCCTCGCGCATGTTCTCCACCCACCGGGAGGAGAAGTAGCCGCCGAAGATCATGTTGGCCAGGGACAGGGCCGCGTACTGCGGGTCGGTGCGGGGCAGCGCGGGCAGCGCCATCCGCAGCGAGGACTGCACCGCGCCCGGGCGGTCGACCAGCAGCAGCGGGCCGGGCTCGAGCGGCGGGGTGGCCGGGAGCGACTCGTCCCGGCCGGGACCGGTCCAGCTGCCCAGCGCCTTCTCGGCGGCGTCGATCGCCTTTTCCGGGCTGATGTCGCCGACCAGCACGAGCACGGCGCCCTCCGGGCGGACCCGGTCGGCGTGCAGGCTGCGCAGCGCGGCCGGGCGGACCGCGCGCACCTGCTCGGGCTCGGGGGTCTGCACCGCGTACGGGTGGTTGCCGTACATCCGCTTGAGCAGCGCCGTCCGGGCGATGTGGGCCGGCTGGCTGAGCGCCACGTTGATGTGGTCGACCAGCCGGTCGCGCTCGGTCGCCACCTCGGCGTTCGGGTACGCCGGGTCGGTCAGCACGGCGGCCAGGATCTCGAGCATCCGGTCCAGCCCGGTGGCCAGCGCGTTCCCGGTGATCAGCAGCCGGTCGGGGTCGAGGCCGGCGGAGAGGCCGCCGCCGACCGACTGCAGCTCGGCCGCGATGTCGACGCTCGACATCGCGCCGGTGCCGGTGAACAGCGCCTGGGACAGCAGGGTGGCCCGGGGCAGCGGCGCCTTGCTGAACGGCACCCGCAGCCGCAGCTCGACCAGCGGCACCGAGGTGCGCCGGATGGCGATCACCGTGAGCCCGCCGGGCAGCGAGCGCTCGGCCTGTTTCGGAAGCTTGAGCTTGGCGTCCGGCACCAGGTCGGGCAGCTTCTTGGTGGTCATTGGGCGGCTCCCGGGAGGACCTCGACGGTGGCGCGCCGGTCGGGGCGCAGGGCGGCCGCGGCGGTGACGATCTGTGCCTCGGTGACCTCGCCGACCAGCTTGGGTAGTTCGTTGAGCAGTTCGGGGCGGCCACGCTGCAACTCCAGCACGGCCATCGGCAGCGCCCGGCCCAGCACGGCGTCGGTGTCGCGCAGCAGGTGGGTCGCTATCCGGGCCTGGGTACGCTCGAGCTCGCCCGGGGCGAGGCCGTCGTGCACCAGGCGGTCGAGCTCCTCGTCGACCGTGCGCAGCACCTTCTCCGCGTCGCCGCCGGGCGGCATGTGCGCCTGCAGCAGCAGCGCGGTCGGGTTGCGCACCTGGAACTCGTCGCCCATGAAGCCGATGTAGCCGCCGATGCTGGTCACCGAGCGGTCCCGCTGGACCAGCCGCTCGACCAGCCGGGACGCCTCGCCGTCGGTGAGCACCTCGGCGAGCACCACGTACGGCAGGTACTCGTCGAAGCCGGCGATCGGGTCGGGCACCCGCCAGGCGCTGGCCACGCCGGGCAGCGGGGCGAGCCGGTCGGTGTACACGTCGCGCCGCTCGGCGTCGGGCGCGGGCTCGTCGAAGTCGGGCAGTGGCGGCGCCGGGCGGGCCGGCACGTCGCCGAAGTGCCGCTGGATCATCGCGGTCGCGTCGGCCACGTCGAAGTCGCCGGCCACCGCCAGCGTCGCATTCCCGCTGGCGTAGTAGCGGTCGAAGAACGCCTTCGCGTCGTCGACGGTCGCGCTGTCCAGGTCGCCGAACGAGCCGTACCCGTCGTGCGCGTTGGGGAAGGTGGAGAACATCACCGGGGGCAGCTTGAGCCAGGGGAACCCGCCGTACGGCCGGTTCAGCACGTTGACCCGGATCTCCTCCTTCACCACGTCGATCTGGTTCAGCAGGTTTTCCTCGGTCAGCCGCGGGCCGCGCATGCGGTCGGCCTCGAGGAAGAGCGCCCGCTCCAGCGCGCCGGCCGGCAGCACCTCGAAGTAGTCGGTGAAATCCAGGTGGGTGGAGCCGTTGAAGGTGCCCCCGGAGCCCTGCACATGCCGGAAGTGGGCGAGTTTCTCCAAGTTTTCCGAGCCCTGGAACATCAGGTGCTCGAAGAGGTGGGCGAAGCCCGTCCGCCCCTCGGGCTCGGAACGGATGCCCACGTCGTAGACGACGGCCACCCCCACGACGGGTGCGCTGCGGTCGGGCGTGAGAACCACCCGCAGGCCGTTTTCCAGGGTGAATCGCTCGACCGGGTACTTCGTTGCGGGGATCTTGCCTCTGCGCGCCACGGACTGACATTAGCGCGCTCCGTGTTCATCGTCCCCACGGCAGGTCACCGCCGATCTGACGGATCCCGCGATGCGGTCCGGCCTTGACGACCCTTTCCCATCTGATCCATTATTCCCATGCATCAGATAGGGGAAGCAGAGTTTGGGAGCGGAGGAGAACCGGTGTACGTCTCGGCACGCACCGACTACGCCGTACGGGCCATGCTCGCCATCACCGCCGAGCAGCCCGGCCTGGTCAAGGCCGCCGGCCTGGCCGCCGCGCAGGACATCCCGCTCAGCTTTCTCCAGGGCATCCTGCTCGACCTGCGCCGCGCCGGGCTGCTGCACAGCCACCGCGGGGTGGACGGCGGATACGCGCTGGCCCGGCCGGCTGAAGAAATCACGGTGGGCGACGTGGTCCGGGCCGTCGGCGGCGCGCTGACCACCGTGCGCGGGCTGCCCACCGCCACCACGACCTACCACGGCGCGGCCACCGGGCTGCGCGACGTGTGGGTCGCCGTCGAGGAAGCCATCGAGGGCGTCGTCGACCACCGGACCCTGGCCGAACTCTCCCCGATAACGAAGAACTAGGAGTGAGCATGAGCTCCCGCACCGTACGTGCGCTCGCCATCGCCACCGCGCTGATAACCGCAACCGCCCTCACCGCCTGCGGCAAGAACGACGACAAGGCCGCCAGCAGCACGGCCGAGGCGTCGACGCTCCGGCTCGGCTACTTCCCGAACATCACCCACGCGCCCGCGCTGATCGGCGTGAACAAGGGCTTCTTCCAGGACGCGCTGGGCAGCACCAAGCTGGAGGCGAAGACCTTCAACGCCGGCCCGGCCGCGCTCGAGGCGCTGCTCTCCGGCGCGATCGACGCCACGTACATCGGCCCGAACCCGGCGATCAACGGCTGGTCGCAGTCGAAGGGCACCGCCCTGAAGATCATCGCGGGCAGCACCTCGGGCGGCGCCGGCCTGGTGGTCAAGCCGAGCATCACCTCGGCCGCCGACCTCAAGGGCAAGAAGATCGCCACCCCGCAGCTGGGCAACACCCAGGACGTCGCGCTGCGCGCCTGGCTCAAGCAGAACGGCCTGAACGCCGACGCCCAGGGCGGCGGCGACGTCTCGATCCTTCCGCAGGACAACGCGACCGCGCTGCAGGCGTTCGCCCAGGGCGCGATCGACGGCGCCTGGGTGCCCGAGCCCTACTTCAGCCGGCTCCAGCTCGAATCCGGCGGCAAGGTGCTGGTGAACGAGAAGGACCTGTGGCCGGGCGGCCAGTTCGTCACCACCCATCTGATCGTCTCGCAGACCTTTCTGAAGAAGTACCCCGGCACGGTCAAGAAGCTGCTGCAGGGGCACCTCAAGGCGCTGGACTACATCAAGAACGACAACGCGGACGCGCAGAAGGCGGCCAACGCCCAGATCGCGGCCCTCTCCGGCAAGCCGCTGAAGGACAAGATCCTCGCCGCGGCCTTCCAGAACCTGAGCTTCACCGCCGACCCGATCGCCTCCTCCCTGTTCACCAGCGCCCAGCACGCGCAGGACGTCGGCCTGCTCAAGCCGGTCGACCTGAAGGGCATCTACGACCTCGGCCCGCTGAACGAGCTGCTCACGGCGGCCGGTCAGCCCGCGGTCAGCGACGCCGCGGCCTGAAGGTAGGAACAGCATGAGCCTCCTGGAACAGACCCACGTCCGTACGACCGATGCGGTTGTCCGCCTTGAGAATGTCTCCAAGCAGTACGGGTCGGGTGCCTCGGCGCTGCTGGCGCTCGACCACGTCTCGCTGACCGTCCGGCAGGGCGAGTTCGTCTGCCTGCTGGGCGCCTCCGGCTGCGGCAAGAGCACGCTGCTCTCGCTGGTCGCCGGGCTGGACAAGATCAGTGGCGGCACCTTCGACATCGGCGGCCGGAACGTCTCGCTGATGTTCCAGGAGGCCGCGCTCTTCCCCTGGCTGTCGGTGGCCGGCAACGTCGAGTTGCCGCTGCGGCTGCAGGGGGTGGGCAAGGCCGAGCGCCGCAAGCGCGCGCAGGAGCTGCTGGAGATCGTCCGGCTGCGCGGCTTCGGCGAGAAGCGGCCGCACGAGCTCTCCGGCGGCATGCGCCAGCGGGTGGCACTGGCCCGCGCGCTGGCCCAGAACGCGGACGTCCTGCTGATGGACGAGCCGTTCGGCGCACTGGACGCGATGACCCGCGACATCCTGCACGACGAGCTCGAGCGGATCTGGCGGGAGCAGGAGCTCACCGTCCTGTTCGTGACCCACAACGTGCGTGAGGCGGTCCGCCTCGGCGACCGGGTCGTGCTGCTGAGCAGCCGGCCCGGCCGGGTGATCGAGGACTTCCCGGTCACCCACGGCCGGCCCCGGCGCATCGACTCCCCCGAGGTCTCCGGCCAGGCCGCCGAGATCACCGACCGGCTCCGCGCGGAGGTGGCCCGCCATGCCAACTGAGACCACCGTCGCCGAGTCCGCCGAGGTCAACGGCCTCGACAACCTCGAGCTCGCGCCGAAGTCCGACAAGGGCACGCTCGGCAAGCGGATCTGGAAGAGCACCTGGCCCAAGCTGCTGGCCGTGGCGATCGTGCTGCTGCTCTGGCAGGTCGTGGTCTGGTCGGGGTGGAAGCCGGAATACGTCCTGCCCGGCCCGCGGACGGTCTTCGGCGACCTGAAGGACGTGATCACCACCGGCGACTTCTGGGACGGCGTGCGCCTCACCCTGATCCGGGCGCTCACCGGTTTCGGCCTGGCGGTGCTGATCGGCACGATCGTCGGCGCCGCGGTCTCCCGGTTCGCGCCGCTGCGGGCCGCGATCGGCTCGCTGATCACCGGCCTGCAGACGATGCCGTCGATCATGTGGTTCCCGCTGGCCATCCTGCTCTTCCAGATCAGCGAGAGCGCGATCCTGTTCGTGGTGGTCATCGGCGCCGCGCCGTCGGTCGCGAACGGCCTGATCAGCGGCATCGACTACGTGCCGCGAACCTGGTTGCGGGTCGGCCAGGTGCTGGGCATGAAGGGCCTCGCGAAATACCGCCACCTGATCCTGCCGGCGTCGCTGCCGTCGTTCATCTCCGGCCTGAAGCAGGGCTGGGCGTTCTCCTGGCGCAGCCTGATGGCCGGCGAACTCCTGGTGATCGTGCCGGGCGCGCTCTCCATCGGCGTCCGCATGCAGCAGGCCCGCGACCTCTCCGACTCCAGCCTGGTGATCTGCTACATCATCGTCGTCCTGGTCATCGGCATCCTGATCGACGTCCTCTTCAACACCGCCGACAACGCCCTCCGAAAGCGTTGGGGATTGACCGGCAATTAAGAGCCAGACCATTCGACCGTACGCTGGACACCAGTCCCCGATTCAGCGCCCAGCGCCGTCGTTGGTCGCCCTCCGCGCGCGGCCGCCGGGCTGTCCTGCATGGTTTCAGACCACCCGGACGCTCTGCATGACGTCATCGACCACGTAGTCCCATTGTTTATGGGTGCCGGGGATGGAGACGTAAAGGACGGCTGCGGTGGGCTTGCCGACGTCGATGACGGCGACCGCGGAGAGCTCGTCGGTGGCGGTCAGGCCCTGGGCGTGGAAGTGCAGGCGGAACTCGCTCAGGTAGGCCGGGCGGCCGCCGAGCGTGGTGAGGCCGTCCTTGATGCGGTCCAGCGTGTTCGGCTGGGGGTAGTACTCGGCTCGGACGTCGGCGGCCACCTGCTGGCCGACGCACTCGAGGTTGAGGGTCATGGCGTCGTTGTCGGCGGCCGGCACCGCGGCGGACAGGATCGACGCGTGGTAGTCGCCGCCCGCGTAGGTCTCGGTGATGAAGTGCTGGCCGGTCTTGTAGGGCACCTCCAGCGTGCCGGCCCGCCACACCTCGTCCCACGGCACCCAGGGCGCGCCATAGGCCTTGTAGGAGATGCCCGCTTCCTTGTCGACCGTGCGCGCCCCGGTCGCCGGCGGCAACGCGCTCGGCGCCTGGGTGGGCGCGGCGCTCGGCGACGAGGTCGGCTCGGGGCAGGCCTGGGCGAGCGGCGGCCGCACGTCGGTGGGCGCCGACTCCTTGCGGTGGAAGACGCTGGTGTCGCCGGAGAAGGCGAGCACCAGGATGATGGTCAGGCCGATCGCCACGATCCCGCCGGCGACGCCCGCGAAGATCTGCAGCTGGCGACGGCGGCGGCGCGGGCCATCCGGCCGGGGCGGCTCGGGCGGGGCGGAGGGCGGCGTCACCGGCGGGCCGGGCGGAGCCGTCACCATGCCGGACGCGAACCGGTCGCCGGGGCGCTGCCAGGCGAACGTCTCCGGGGTCGGCTCAGACATGAATCCCAGTGAACACCACGTACCTGAGCGCCGCCCGGACGCGGCGCGGGTCAGCGGGTGATCGTGGACGCCCCGGCCGGCTGATCGTCGACGAGGCGGACGATGTGGTCGCGGACGGTCGCGACCCGGGCGGGGGCGGGCGGGGCCGCCGGATACCACGGCGCGAAGACCACGACCAGGACCAGGGCCAGGCCCGCGGCGGCCACGGCCAGCACGAACGCCAGCTCGCGACGGCCGGGCGTGCTGCGCATGCGGGTCCTCCCCCGGGGTCTGAACACAGGCGTCACAAAGTAAAGACGCAGCCGGGGCGGGGACGGTTGCACCCCGACACAGCCGATCTTCAGTGAGTTCGGCTACCGTCTTTCCATGGAACTCGTGTATCCCCCGGTCATCGCCTTAGCCAAGACGATGTTCCGCGTGCTCGATCTGCGTATCGAGATCGACGGCGCCGAGCACATCCCCACCGAGGGCGGGGCGGTGCTGGCGAGTAACCACGTGAGCTATCTGGACTTCATCTTCTGTGGCCTGGCCGCCCAGCCGACCAAGCGTCTGGTCCGGTTCATGGCGAAGAAGTCGGTTTTCGACCACAAGATCAGTGGTCCGCTGATGCGCGGCATGCGGCACATCCCGGTCGACCGGGACGCCGGCGCGGCGTCGTTCCGCGAGGCCACCACCGCGCTGAAGGACGGCGAGGTGGTCGGCGTCTTCCCGGAGGCGACGATCAGCGAGTCGTTCACCGTGAAGGGGCTGAAGTCCGGCGCGGTACGGCTGGCCCGTACGGCGAAGGTGCCGCTGGTCCCGATGGCGGTCTGGGGCCCGCATCGGCTGTGGACCAAGGGGCACAAGAAAGAACTGACCAAGCGGCACGTGCCGGTGCTGATCAAGGTGGGTCAGGCGATCGAGATGCCCAAGGGGATCTCGCCCGACGCGCTCACCGCGACGCTCAAGGAGCGGCTCTCCGGCCTGCTGGATGCGGTGCAGAAGGCGTACCCGGACAAGCCCGCCGGGTCGGAGGATCGCTGGTGGCTGCCGGCGCACCTGGGCGGGACGGCGCCGCTGCCCGAGGCAGCCGCCGTCTGAGCTGAGCTGGCTGGCGTCGCCTCCGGCGCCGCGGGCGATCGCCCCTTCGGGGCTGATCGCGGGCCGTTGCCGGATACGGGGCACCCCGGGAGGCCCGGAACGGCGCCGCACCCCACCAGAGATGCGGCGCCGTCACATCGAGATCTGACCTTTACGAAGATCAGACTGCGCGGATGTTCGCGGCCTGCGGGCCCTTCTGGCCCTGGGTGACCTCGAACTCGACTCGCTGGTTCTCCTCCAGGCTGCGGTAGCCCGACATCTGGATCGCGGAGAAGTGGGCGAAGACGTCGGCCCCGCCGTCGTCCGGGGTGATGAACCCGAAGCCCTTGTCCGCGTTGAACCACTTCACAACGCCGGTAACCATGATCGTCTCCTCGACGGTCGATCGCTCCAGGCCATTATGGACAGGAGCGAGGTGGTAAGACCCGGATTCCCCGAGTCTCGTGTCGCCGTACTGATCGCCCGTACCGGAGAAACCCGGGTTACGACAAAAAGCGCCTTGGGCAGATAACCCCACAGGCGCTCCTGAGTACTTGGGAACCAAACGAACAACGTCCGGAGCGTAGCACGGAAGAGGGGACTCAGCGGTGATCGGCGTACAACTGGCACAGCGGCTCCGAGAGGCGGGTCTGAGCTGGAAGCCGGCTCTCGGCGACCGCTTCGCGGTTCCGGACCGCGATCTGGACGACGAGGTCTTCGTGCTCAGCAACATGACCATCCAGGTGCATACCGTGCCGGAGGGCCGCATGATCGGCTTCAACGGCACCACCGAGTGGGCCCTCGACGACGTGGAGCTGGAGGAAGCCCTCTGGCTGCCCCGCGAGGACCAGCTGCGGGAGCTGCTCGGCGGGACGTTCCGCGGCCTGCGCCGGGCGGCCGACGGCTTCGAGGTGACCATCGACCTGCTCGGCGAGGAGCGGCGGTTCGAGGGGGCGAGCGCCGAGGAGGCGTACGCCGGCGCGCTGCTCCACCTGCTGGCGGCGGCCGTCGCCTAGTCACTCGATTCGGGGACGTCGGCGAGCAGCGCCGCGAGTGCGTCGGCGTCCATCAGGTCGGCCGGGCGGACGGTCACCTGCTCGCGTACGTAGTGGAAGCCGGCCCGGACCCGGTTGATCGGCACCCCGGCCAGCGAGGCCCAGGCGATCCGGTACGCGGACAGCTGCACCGCCGCCGCCTCCGCCTCGGCGCCGCTGGGCCGCCGGCCGGTCTTCCAGTCGATCACGTCGTACCGGTTGCCCGACTCGGCGAAGACGGCGTCCATCCGGCCGCGCACCACGACACCGGCCACCGAGGTCGCGAACGGCACCTCCACCTCGATCGGCGTACGGTCGGCCCACTCCCCGGTCAGGAACGCCTCCTGCAGGGCGGCCAGCTCGTCGTCCGCGGCCGCGTCGTCGTCGGCCGCGCCCGGCAGCTCGTCGATGTCGATCAGCCGGGCCGAGCCGAAGCGCTGCTCCAGCCAGGCGTGGAAGGCGGTGCCCCGGCGGGCGTACGGCGCGGGTCGCTGCGGCAGCGGGCGGCGCAGCGAACGGGCCAGCGCCTGCGGGTCGCGGCGCAGCACCACCAGCTGCGAGACGGAGAGGTGGGCGGGCAGCGCCACCTTGACCGGGCCGTCCCGGCGGGACCGCTCGTCCCGCTCGGCCAGCAGCAGGTCGGCCTCCCGTCGCCAGCGCACGATGTCCGGGTCTTCCGGGTCGTCCGGCGTCGGCAGGCCCACCAGGTCGGCCGCGAAGCCCGCCTGCGCGGCGATCTCCGGCTCGTGGGCGGCCAGCTCGGCGAACGCGGTCGCGGCCGAGGCGTCCGGGTCGGCGATCATGCGGCGGATCAGGTCGGCGGCCGCGGTCATGGCCGGGCGGCGGCGGCCCAGCGGGTCGAGCGGCCACTCCTGCGAGGTCACCTCCTCACCGGACGGGTTGGTCGCCTCCGGGGCGGGCTCCACCGTCCACTCGGTGACCAGGCCGGCGCCGGCCTCGCAGCTCGCCCGGATCTCGTCGAGGAAGACGGACGGGCCCCGCGGCCGCTTGACGCCGTCGCCCCACCAGTACCCCGAGCACAGCAGGAGGCGGCGGGGACGGGTCACCGCCACGTACGCAAGCCTTCGTTCTTCTCGTTCGTCATGCTCCCGCCAGGCCCGGCCGAAGGCGGTGACCGCCGCCAGCACGCCCTTCTGGTCCTCCGCCTCGGAGAGATCCAGCCGGGGCAGGCCCTCGGCGTCGCCGCGCAGCGGGAACGGCAGCACGCCGATTCCCATCAGGTAGTGGTCGGTGCCGCGGACCAGGCCCGGCCAGACGCCCTTGCACAGGCCGGCCACCGAGACCACGTCCCACTCCAGGCCCTTCGCGGCGTGCGCGGTCAGGATCTGCACCGCGCCCTCGACCACGTCGACCTGGCCCGGTTCGAGGCCGCGCTCCTCCTCCTCGGCCGCGGCCAGGAAGGCCAGGAAGCCGGCCAGCGTGCCGCCGTCGGTCTCGGCCGCGTACCGGGCGGCCACGTCGCCCAGCGCGTCCAGGTGACCCCGGGCCAGGCCCGCGTCGCCGGCCCGCCAGCCGCGCACCGCGACCTCGACGTCCAGGCCGGTGGTCCGTTCGATGTCCGCGACCAGGTCGGGCAGGGGTTGGTCCAGGCGCTGCCGGAGCGCGCCCAACTCCCGGCTGTACGCGCGCAGCCGCAGATAGCCCTCGGCCGAGTACTGCTGCGGGGCGCCCAGGTCGGCCATCGCCTCGACCAGGGTGGCGTCGTCGAGCCGGTCGGCGAGCACCTCCTCCGGGTCGGCCCGGTTTACCACCTCGGCGCGGGCCGCGGCCAGCCCGCGCGCCCGCCGATGCAAGGCGACCAGATCGCGGGGCCCGATCCGCCAGCGGGCGCCGGTCAGCAACCGCAGCAGCGAGGCCCCGTCGGTGGGGTCGGCCAGCACCCGCAGCGTGCACACGACGTCGCGGACCTCGGGGGTGTCCAGCAGGCCGCCCAGGCCGACCACCTCGACCGGCAGCCCGCGGGCCCGCAGCGCCTGCTCGATCACCGCGATCTGGCTGCGCACCCGCACCAGCACCGCGCTGGTCGGACGCTTCTCCACCGGGATCTGCTCGGGCGACGCGTCGAACATCCCGGCGGCGATCCGCCAAGCGGTGAGCATCTGGTCGGCGATCCAGTCCGCTTCGTTCTGGTACGTGGGCAGCAACGCGCAAGTGACCGTACGCCCGCCCACGCTCGCCGCCACCCGGGGCGCGGCCCGCAGCGTGGCCACCTGCGCGCCGAAATCCCGCAGCGGCCGGGACAGCTCGTTGGCCACCTCGAGGATCTCGGGGCGGTTGCGCCAGCTCGTGGTGAGGGTCTTGATGGCCGCGTCCTCGCCCGCGGCCGTGATGAACTCGCCGGGGAAGCGGTCGAGGGTGCCGGCCGAGGCGCCGCGCCAGCCGTAGATCGACTGGCAGGGGTCGCCGACCGCGGTGACCGGGTGTCCGCCGCCGAAGAGAGCGTTCAGCATGGTCACCTGGGCGTGGCTGGTGTCCTGGTACTCGTCGAGCAGGACGATCCGGTACCGGCCGCGCTCGATCTCGCCGACCTCGGCGTGGTCGCGGGCCACCCGGGCGGCCCGGGCCATCTGGTCGCCGAAATCCATCGCCTCCAGGTCGAGCTTGCGCTGGTCGTAGAGGCGGACCAGGGGCAGCAGGGTGAGTCGCTGGCGCTGCCGCTGCAGGGCGTCCGAGACGTCCTTGTAGACCCGGCCCGGCAGCTCCTGCACCTCGGCGAAGAACCGGCCGGTCCAGGCGGCCAGGTCGTCCGGCGTGACCAGGTGCTCGGCGAGCTCGCCGGCGAGCGCCAGCACGTCGTCGGTGACCGTGCCGGGCGCCCGGTTGAGCCCGGTCATCTCGCCGGTGTACGACCGGACCAGCGAGTCGACGATCTGCCAGCGGGCCGCCTCGGTCAGCAGGCGGGCGGAGGGCTCGAAGCCGGCGCGCAGGCCGTGCTCGGTGACGATCCGGGCCGCGTACGAGTGGTAGGTGGCGATCGTGGCCTCGCCGACCAGCGCGTCGTCCCGGCCGAGGCGCCGCACCAGCTGGCCCAGGCGGGTGCGGACCCGGTGGGCGAGCTCGCCGGCCGCCTTCCGGGTGAAGGTGAGGCCGAGGATCTGGTCGGGGTGCGCGTACCCGTTGGCGACCAGCCACACCACCCGCGAGGCCATCGTCTCGGTCTTGCCCGAACCGGCGCCGGCGACCACGAGCAGCGGCTCCACCGGCGCCGAGATGATCTCTTCCTGCTCCCCGGTCGGCGGCGGCAGGCGCAGCAGCCTGGCCAGCTCGGCCGGCGTGTAGCGCGGTCCCGAGTCGGCACGACGACGTGGCGCCGACGGCTCGTCGGCGAAGAGGCTGGGCTGGGTCACTGCGTATCTTCTACTACCTGGCGCCCCTTGCCGGAGATCGGGCAGCTGGTGCGGACCGGGCAGACCCGGCACCGGCTGTTCGCCACGGCCGAGAACGTGGCGGCGGCCATGGTCTCGGCGGTGCGGCGGACCATCGCGTACGCCCATTGCGGGTCGGTCGCGTCGGCCAGCGGGAGTTGCATCTGCTCGCGAGCATCTTTCCCGGGCCCGAGCTGCACCAGCGCGGCGCCCCCGCTCTCGGCGCCGTGGCCTTGCTCCGCGAACGCGCCGGCCTCGACGGCGGCCTGGTAGCCGGCGAGCTGGGCGTGCTCCTCGACGTCGGCGGACGAGACGGTGGTGGTCTTGCCGGTCTTGAGGTCGATCACGACGAGCCGGCCGTTCTCGTCCACCTCGAGCCGGTCGACCCGGCCGGTGAGCTGGATCGGGCGCTTCTCGTCCTCGAGACGCACGGTGAACTCGTGCTCGATGGCGAGCAGCCGGCGCGGGTTGGCGGCCAGCCAGCGCAGCAGCTTGTCGACCATGCCCTGGGCGCGTTCCTGCTCGGGGCCGGCCAGCCAGCGGGCGGCAAGCTCGATCGCGTCGAACCGGGCGTCGACATACTCGACGAGCTTCTCCCGATCGGCGTTGGCGTCCTCGGCGAGCATGGCGGCGGCGTGCACGAGGTTGCCGACGCCCTGGGCGGGGCCGGGCGGGGCGGCGCCGCCGTGTCGTTCGAGAAGCCAGCGGAGGCTGCAGCGGAGGGCGCTCTCCATCGAGGACGGGGTGACCTTGACCGGCTCACCCTCGTCGACCAGCGGCCGATCGTCGGAGAGCGGCCGCAAGCCCCACCACTCGTCGGGATGAGCGCCGGGCACCCCGGCCACGGCCAGCCTGGCCAATTCCGCGGCGGCGGCCCACCGCCGGGCGGGCGTTTGGTCCCTTCCCACCACGACCGTACGCAGCTCGGCGACCAGGCCGGCGAGGGTGAGCGCGCGGGGTGCCCGACCCACCGGAATCTCTTCTTCGGCAACGGTCGGCGGACCAGCGTCATAGCTCGCCGCACCCTCGTCGGACGGCGCGGCCGCGTCTGACGGGCCGGCCGCGTCTGACGGGTCGGCCGCGTCTGACGGGTCGGTCGCGTCGGGGTCGGGAGGGCCGGTGGCCCAGGGGTCGGGGTCGGGCGGGCTCGGCGGGGGCGGCGGGGACTCGGGGCCGGGCAGCGGGAAGGACAGCTCGGTCAGGAAGCGGCTCGGCTGTTCCTCGCCCTCGGAGCCGCCCACGCCGGCCGAGGCCACGGCGGTGACGATCAGCTTGCGGCGGGCGCGGGTGGCGGCCACGTAGAAGAGGCGGCGCTCCTCGTCGAGCAGCGCCGAGGTCTCGCCGACCACCGCCGCGGTCCCGGTGGCGGCGCGGCCGGCCAGGACGTCGACCAGGCGTTCCGAACCGAGCAGGCTGCCGCGCAGGCGCAGGTCGGGCCAGATGCCCTCCTGGACGCCGGCCAGCACCACCACATCCCACTCCAGACCCTTGGCCGCGTGCGCGGTGAGCAGCCGGACCGCTTCGCCACGGTCGGCACTCGGGGCGATCGAGTCGGCCGGCAGGTCCTGGCCGAGGACGTGGTCGAGGAAGACCTCGGTCCGCGCGCCCGGGAGGCGGTCGACGAAGCGGGCGGCCGCGTCGAAGAGGACCACCATCGAGTCGAGATCACGGTCGGCGGCCTCGGCGCGCCACTGCCGGGCCCGGGCCACGTCGGCGTCGTCGGAGAGGCCCACCCGGGTGCTCATGCCGAACCAGCGGTCGGACAGGCCGCTCTCCCGCCAGACCGTCCACAGGACCTGCTCGGCGTTGGCGCCGGGCTCGGCGGCGGCCTCCTTGGCGGTGGCGATCAGGCGGGCCACGGTCTGGGCGGGGCGGGCCCAGCGGCGGTCGACCAGGTCCAGGCCGGCGGGGTCTCGTACGGCATCCAGCAGCAGCTCGCCCGAGGGGCGTCGGTCGCCGGCGGCCAGGGCCAGTGCGCGGAGGCCCTGGCGCAGGCGGCGCTCGGCCAGTGGGTCGGCGCCGCCCAGGGGGGAGTGGAGGAGGGCTACGGCGGCTTCCTCGGTCAGCGACTCCGTGTCCAGGGCGCAGCGGAGAAGCAGGAGGAACGGGGCGACGGCCGGCTGAAGGTGGAGCGGGAGGTCCTCCGCGTGGGTGACGGTCGGTACGCCGGCGGCGGCCAGGGCTCGTTGGAAGGACGGCAGTTGCAGCGAGGTGGAGCGGAGGACGACCGCCATCCTCGACCAGGGGACTTTGTGGAGGAGGTGGGCCTCGCGTAGGGCGTGGGCTACGTAGGCGCTTTCGGCGGTGGATGCCCGGAAAGTCCGGACAATTGCCCCCTCGGTCAGGCCGTCGGTCTGCTCACCAGGCACCCTGGGCGGGTGGCCGGACTTGGTGGGGCCCGTCGCGGCTGGGTCGTGGCTGGGCTGCTCGCCGGGCTCGGTGGGGGGCGGCGCCGGGGGGTGCATCGGGCGGTGGGTGATCGGGCCGCGCATGTGCCGGGCCACGCGTGAGGTGGCCGTGAGCAATGGCGCCGCCGCTCGGTAGTTGGTGTGGAGGGTGATCGTCTCGGCGAGCGCGCCCGACGCCGTCCGGAACTTCGCCGGGAACGCTGACACGGCGCCCGGGTCGGCGCCCCGGAAGCCGTAGATCGACGCATCCGGGTCGCCGAACGCCACCAGCGGCTTGCCGCCGCCGGCGACCTGGGCCAGCAGCTCCACCTGCGCCGGGTCGGTATCCGCCAGCTCGTCCACATACACCTGCGCCAGCCGGTTTCGCTCGGCGGCCAGCAACTCGGGATCGTCGGCCAGCAGCCCGGACGCCGCCCGTACCAACTCGGCCGGGTCATACGCCGTGGAGCCGCGCGTCGTCACGTCCCGCAGGGCCAGGACCGCGACATATTCCCTCAGGAAGCGCGCCGCCGCCGGCCAGTCGTCGCGCCCCAGGCGCTCGCCCAGGCGGGCCAGCTCGACCGGGCCGATGCCTCGTTCCGCCGCCCGCTGCATCAGGTCGCGCAGCTGCTGGGCGAACGCGCGGGTCGGCAGCGCCGGGCGCAGGCCCTCGGGCCAGCCGATCTCGTCCGGCGCATCCGGATCGGCGACCACCTCGAGGAGCTCGCGGATGATCAAGTCTTGTTCCGGGCCGGTGAGCAGGCGGGGGGACGGCTCGCCGCGCTCGGCCGCGGCGCGGCGGAGCAACGCATACGAATAAGCGTGGAAGGTCCGCACCAGCGGCTCGTGCATGATGCGGCCGCGGTCGCCCGCGATCCGCGCCTCGATGCGGTCGCGCAGCGCCATCGCGCCGCGGCGGCCGAAGGTCAGGATCAGGATGCGTTCCGGGTCGACGCCCTCGGCTATGCGCGCGGCCACCGCCTCGACCAGCATCGTGGTCTTGCCGGTGCCCGGGCCGCCGACCACGAGGAGGGGCCCGTCGACGTGCTCCGACACATACCGCTGCAGCTCGTCGGCCCGCAACGCGGGCAGCGCGGCGGCCGGGCGCCGGACCAGGCGGTAGACCGGCCGGCGCACCGAGGCGGAAGCGGCCGGCGTGCTCACGGCATCAAGGAAACCACGCGGGTACGACGTTATTCGACGGTCGGTTTCGCCACCGAGTGCCGGCGGCGGATCGGCATGGCCAGCCGGGTGATCCCGGGCTCGGCGGACGGGCCGAGCAGCGTCTCGACCGCGCGCCAGCCCAGCTCGTAGTGCGGCAGCGCGATGCTGGTCAGCTGTGGTCGCAGCCACGCCGCGAGCTCGGAGTCGTCGAACGAGATCACCGAGACGTCGTCCGGAATGGCCAGCCCGCCCTCGCGCAACGCCTGGTACGCGCCGAGCGCCACCCGGTCGTTGACGCAGATCAGCGCCTTGGGCGCGAGCCCGTCGACCAGCGCCTGGCGGACCGCGTCGTACGCCGAATCCGGCCACCAGTTGCAGTCGACCACCCCGGCCAGCCGCACCCCAGCCGTGCCCAGCTCCTCCTGGATCCCGGTCATCCTTTCCCGGCTCGCGAAGACCCCCTTGTCGGCGTGCCCGACCACGTAGATGCCCTGGCGGTGGCCGGCCTCGAGCAGCGTCCGGGCCGCGGTCAGGCCGGCGGTCAGCTCGTCCGGGATGATCGAGTGGTGCAGCGGCCGGGCGCCCCGGATCAGGCAGTTGAGCAGCACCACCGGCCGCTCGCGCAGTTGCCGGGGCAGCCGTACGTACTGGGTGAACATGCTGGCGTAGATGAAGGCGTCCACCTGCCGGTCCAGGAAGTCGGCGATCAGCCGCTGCTCGACCACCGGGTCGCCGTCGGTCTCCCCGATGAACAGCAGATGCCCGTGCGCGATGGCGGCGGCGAGGCTGCCGTGGATGGCGCGCCCGGCGTACGGGTCGGCGGCGATCGTGTCGGAGACCAGCGCGATCGTCTTCGTGACCTTCGTCCGCAGACTGCGGGCCATCAAGTTGGGCCGGTAGTCCAGCTCCTGGGCCGCCCGGAGCACCCGTTGCCGGGCGTCTTCGGAAATCCTCATGTCCTGGTGGCGCCCGGTCAGGACGAAGGAGGCCGTGCTGCGGGACACGCCGGCCCGCTGCGCGACCTGTAGCAAGGTCGCCCTTTGCGGCGGCATGTCAGGAGTGTTCCACATACGACCAGAGGCGCGAATCGAGGCGGGAACCGGGCCGTTTCACGAAAAGTAACCGGACGATTACTGATCGACATGTCTTGACGTGTCCCCCGAACGGGGAGAAGCGTCGACGCTAAACCAATTTTGCGATGGCGTGCCCCGGCGAGTTGCGACCCCGTCTGGTGACCGGCGCGAGCGCACCGAGCACGTCCGGTGAGAGCGTGTCGCCGGCGCGCCCCGGCTACCCGGCGGGCTCACCGGGGCCGAAAGTCACGCCGGAGTGTGGTGTGGTGACACCCACTCCGGCGTGACGATCACTGAACGAGCCGCTTCTCGATCTCGTCGAAGGCGTCGCCGATCGAGCGGGTGACGATCAACTGGTCGAGCGCCGCCCGGCGGACGAAGGCGGTCGAGGCGAGTTCCGCCAGCCAGTCGAGCAGCCCGTCGTAGAAGCCTTCCGGGTCGAGCAGCAGGATCGGCCGGGCGTGCAGGTCGAGGGTGGCCGTGGTCCACACCTCGAAGAGCTCGTCCATCGTGCCGAGGCCGCCGGGCAGCGTGATGAACGCGTCCGAATGCTCGACCATCAGGTTCTTCCGGGTGCCCATGTCGTCGGTGATGATCAGCTCGTCGGCGTTGAGGTCGGCCACCTCGAGATCCACCAGCGCCTGCGGGATGATGCCGAGCGTGTGCGCCCCGCCGGCCCGGGCGCCGTCGGCGACCGCGCCCATCATCCCGACCCGGCCGCCGCCGGAGACGAGGGTGTGCCCGCGGGCCGCGATCTCGGCGCCGGTGCCGGTGGCGAGGTCGATCCACTTCTGGTCGAGGGTGCTGGACGAGGCGCAGAAGACGCAGATGGCGGCCACGTCACCGCTTCCCGTCGGCGGCGGCCAGGGCGGCGTCGGCGTCCACGATGATCTGCACCGCCTCGTCCACGTCGTCGGTCACCTGGATCAGATCCAGGTCGCTCTCGCTGACCTTGCCGTCCTTCAGCAGCGTCTGCTTGATCCAGTCGACCAGGCCGGACCAGTACTCCGCGCCCATCAGGATCACCGGGAAGCGGGTCACCTTCTTGGTCTGCACCAGCGTGATCGCCTCGAACAGCTCGTCGAGCGTGCCGAACCCACCGGGCAGCACCACGAAGGCCTGGGCATACTTCACAAACATCGTTTTGCGTACGAAGAAATAGCGGAAGTCGATGCCGACGTCCACCCAGTCGTTGAGGCCCTGCTCGAACGGCAGCTCGATGCCCAGCCCGACCGACATGCCGCCGGCCTCGGTGGCGCCGCGGTTGGCCGCCTCCATCACGCCCGGGCCGCCGCCGGTGATCACCGCGTAGCCGGCCTCGGCCAGCGCGGCGCCCAGGTCGGCCGCCATCTCGCACTCGGGGCTGTCCGGCTTGCTGCGCGCCGAGCCGAAGACGCTGACCGCGGGCGGCAGGTCCGCCAGCGTGTCGAAGCCCTCCACGAACTCGGACAGGATGCGCAGCGCCCGCCAGGCGTCCTTGGTCTTCCACTCGCGCCGGTGGTGCGAGTCGAGCAGTTTCTCGTCGGCGGTGCTCGGCGGGATGGATTCGCGGCGCAGCGTGACCGCTCCGCGATGACGCTCCGGCTCGGCCCGGCGGCGTCCGTTGGTGCTGTCCGTCATGCCACCAAGGTAGTGCGGACGGTCAGTAGCCGGTGAATAACCGGTTGGGTTTCGGTAAGAGGATTGCGACCAGCGAACCTTTTTGCCAGATTGAAGCAACGGACGGTAGCTCTGACGCGTCTGTACAGTTACGAAATCGACGGCACGGCGCCCGGCCTCGGCCGGGTTCCTGGGCTTAAGGAGCCACCGTGACGAACCGATCTGAGCGACTGAGGGCACAGCGCCGCATGCAGCGGCGGATCCAACTGGTCGTCGAGGAACGCCGCCTGTCCCGCGCCGAGAGCCGGCCGCCGCACGATCCGGAGAAGACGGTGGAGATCCCGCCGCAGGCGCTGCGGGCCATCGGCCGCGTGGCGGTGCATGTGATCTAGTCAGACGGGGACGCGAGCCAGCGGTGCAGCGTCGCCGCGCCATCCCGGATCTTGCCGATCTCCACGTGCTCGTCCGGCGCGTGCGCCAGCAGCGGATCGCCGGGCCCGTAATTGAGCGCCGGAATGCCCAGCGCCGCGAACCGCGCCACATCCGTCCAGCCGAGCTTCGCCGCGGGCTCGGCACCGACCGCCGCCAGGAAGTCGCGGGCCGGCGCGGCGGTCAGCCCGGGCAGCGCGCCCGGCGCCGAGTCGGTGAGCTCCAGTTCGAAGCCCTCGAGGACCTCCTGCACGTGCTCGAGGGCCTGCTTCTCGGTCCGGTCCGGGGCGAACCGCATGTTGACCTCGACCGTGCACTCGTCCGGCACCACGTTGCCGGCGACGCCGCCGGAGATCCGCACCGCGTTCAGTCCCTCGCGGTAGGTGCAGCCGTCGATGGTGACCGTACGGGGCCGGTAGTCCCCGAGCCGGCGCAGCACCTCGCCGGCCGCGTGGATCGCGTTGACCCCGCGCCAGGCCCGGGCCGTGTGCGCCCGGCGGCCGTGGGTGCGCACCAGCGCCCGCAGCGTGCCCTGACAGCCGGCCTCGACCACGCCGTACGTGGGCTCGAGCAGCAGCGCGAAATCGGCCTCGAGCCACTCCGGGTGCGCCTCGGCGACCAGCGCGAGCCCGTTGTACCTGGACTCGATCTCCTCGGCCTCGTAGAAGAAGTAGGTGACGTCGTAGCCCGGGTCGGGCAGCGTCGCCGCCAGGTGCAGGGCGAGCGCGGCCCCGGACTTCATGTCGGAGGTGCCGCAGCCGTAGATCAGGTCATCGACGACGGTCGACGGGAAGTTGTTGTTGATCGGCACCGTGTCGAGGTGGCCGGCGAGCACCACCCGCTGTTCCCGTCCCAGATTCGTGCGCGCCATCACGGTGTTGCCATGACGGTCCACACTCAGGTGCGACGCGGAGCGGAGGACCTCCTCGACGCAGTCGGCGATCACCTTCTCGTTGCGGGAGACGGACTCGACGTCGACCAGGGCGCGGGTCAGCACGACCGGGTCGACCAACACGTCCGGGGTAAGCGGGTTGGCCATAGGGCGCACCCTACCGGGCCAGGGTGAATCGCCCTCGGAGTTAAGATCCTCATCACGTTTAGTAGGGTCTCCTCGTGGAAACCGCGATCTCGCCCGCCTGGGGCATCGGCCTCGCCACCGTCACGGCCGACGGACAGGTCCTCGACACCTGGTATCCGTCCGGCTTCCTCGGTCTCGGCCCGGCGCCGGCCGAGCCGCCGGTGCTGCCGGCCGGGCTGACCGGGCCGCGCGCGCTGCCCGGCCTCTCGGTGGTCGAGGTGACTGTCACGATCGACTCGCTGGCCGACCCGATCACCGGCGCGTCCGACGCGTACCTGCGCCTCCACCTGCTCTCGCACCGCCTGGTCCGGCCCAACACGGTCAATCTGGACGGCATCTTCGGCGCCCTGGCCAACGTCGCCTGGACGTCGGCCGGCCCATGCCCGCCGGAGCGGGTCGACGAGTTGCGCCTGCTCGACCGCGCCGCCGGCCGCCACCTGCAGGTGTACGGGCTGGACAAGTTCCCGCGGATGACCGACTACGTCACCCCGACCGGCGTGCGGATCGCGGACGCCGACCGGGTGCGCCTCGGCGCCCACCTGGCCTCCGGCACCACGGTGATGCACGAGGGCTTCGTCAACTTCAACGCCGGCACGCTGGGCGTCTCGATGGTCGAGGGCCGGATCACCCAGGGCGTCGTGGTCGGCGACGGGTCGGATGTCGGCGGCGGCTCGTCCATCATGGGTACCCTCTCCGGCGGCGGGAAAGACCGGGTCAGCGTCGGCGAGCGCAGCCTGATCGGGGCCAACTCCGGCATCGGCATCTCGCTCGGCGACGACTGCGTGGTGGCGGCCGGCGTCTACATCACGGCCGGCTCGAAGCTGACCCTGCCGGACGGCCGGGTGGTCAAGGCGCGCGAGCTCAGCGGGCAGGACAATCTGCTCTTCTGGCAGAACTCGGTCACCGGCACGCTGGAGGCGCGGCCGCGCTCGGGCACGGGCATCGAGCTGAACTCGGCCCTGCACGCGAACGACTAGCTTCTGCTCAGGACTGCGGCTTTCTGCTCAGGATCGCGGCTTTCTTCTCAGGACCGCTGCGGCGGCCTTGACTGCCGCCGTGAGGTCGCTGAGCACCGCCGATTCGATCTTCCAGTACTGCCAGTACAGCGGCACATCCAGGAATTTATCCGGAAAAAGCGGGCGATAGTGCCCGGCCGCGATGTCGGGCAGAGCGTGCTGCTCGGGCACCATGCCCCAGCCCAGGCCCAGCCGGATCGCCTCGACGAAGGCTGCCGCCGCCGGCACGTAATGGATCGGCCCGTCGGCGTCCCGCCCGAGGGACGCCAGGAACCGATGCTGGATGTGATCCTTGCGGTTGTAGACGATCATCGGGGCGGATAGATCACCGGAGCCGACCGGCAGGTAGCGCATCGCGCCCAGCGGCTCCAGGCGACAGCCCTGCACCGCCACGTGCTCGGCGGTCACCGCGGCCATCGCCGTACCGGATCGCAGCAGATCGGCCGTGTAGTCCTGGTCGTCGGTGTGCAGCTCGTAGCTCGGCCCCGGCACCGCGGCGAGCGCCGGCAGGAACCAGGTGTCCAGCGAGTCCGCGTTCACCACGATCGACACCCGGGAGCCGTCCCGGGCCTGCGCCAGCGCCTCCCGTTCGAGCAGCTCGACCTGCCCCGCGAAGCGGACCAGCGCCTCCCCCGCCGGGGTCGCCACGCACGGCTTGGCCCGGCGCACCAGCACCTGCCCCACCGCGCTCTCCAACGCCTTGATCCGCTGACTCACCGCCGACGGCGTGACGTGCAGCTGCCGCGCCGCCGCCTCGAAGCTGCCGGTGCCGATCACCGCTTGAAAGGTCGCCAACTGCACCTGGTCCACGTAAGAAAATCTAACCCAAGTTCAAAATCTTTAGTTTGCGTACGCCTAGGGCCGGCTCCTAGCGTCGTTGCCGTGTTCACCTCCGCACTCGCCGGTTTCGCCGCCTCCGCCGCCCTGATCATCGCCATCGGCGCCCAGAACGCCTTCGTCCTGCGCCAGGGCCTGCGCCGGGAACACGTGCTCGCGGTGGTGGCCGTCTGCGCGCTCTCCGACCTGCTGCTGATCCTGGCCGGCATCGGCGGCCTCGGCGCGGTGGTCCTGGCCCGGCCGAGCGCGGTCACCGTGATCCGCTGGGTCGGCGCGGCCTTCCTGATCACGTACGCCATCCTGGCGGCCCGCAGAGCATGGCGCCCCGCCCAGCTGACACCCGCCGAGCGCGCGCCCGCCACCCTCGGCGCGACGGTGCTCACCTGCTTGGCGCTGACCTACCTGAACCCGCACGTCTACCTGGACACGGTCCTGCTGCTCGGCTCACTCGCGCAGAGACACCCGCACCGCTGGCTCTTCGGCGCCGGCGCGGCGCTGGCGAGCCTGGCCTGGTTCACGGCACTGGGCGCGGGCGCACACCGGCTCGCGCCGCTGCTGGCCCGCCCGGCCGCGTGGCGCGTCCTCGACGGCCTGATCGCCCTGGTCATGCTCGGCGTGGCGGCCAGCCTCCTCGCCGGATAGCCCGCCCGACGCCCACTGCCCGCTTGTCTCGCTGAGCGAGTATCTCGCCCCGCGAGCATCTCGCCCCGCGAGCATCTCGCCCCGCGAGTATCTCGCGCAGCTAGTATCTCGCTCGGCGAGTATCTTTCCGGGCTAGTATCTCGCTCCGCGAGTATCTCGCTCGGCGTGAGAGCAGGGGTCGCGCGCAACTGCGAGCCGAGCCGGGTGCTTGACTCTCCACCTGGGTGAGACAGCAGGGTCTTTCAAGTGCGAGGAGAGATGCGCGGCATCGGCGAGGTGGCTCGGGCCAGCGGCCTGGCGGTCAGCGCTCTGCGGTTCTACGACGCCGCGGGTGTGCTGGTTCCGGCCGAGGTCGACGCGGTGACCGGGTATCGGCGGTACTCCGACGAGCAGGTTCGGGCGGCTCGGCTGATCGCCGGGCTGCGCCGGGTGGGTCTGCCGGTTGCGGAGATCGCCGAAGCGGTTCGCGAGATGGGCGAGCCGGCGGCGGTTCGGCGCCGGCTCGATCGGCATCGCCGGCGGCTGGAGGACGGGCTGGCCGACGCCAAGCGGGCGCTCCTGCGCATTCATGCCCTGCTGGATCTGGAGGAGAACCTGATGACCCGAGTCACCCTGCCCGCCGCCGCGCTCGCCGCCAGCCTGGACGCGGTGCGGTTCGCCGCCGCCGACCCGGCCGGGCTGCTGCCCGGCGTGCTCTTCGAGACCGGCGACGGCCTGCTCACGCTGGTGGCGACCGACCGCTTCCGGATGGCGCTGGCCGAGGTGGCGGCCGACGTCGAGGGGCCGCCGGCCCGGGTGTCGTTGCCGCTGGCGTTCGTCGAACGGCTGCGGGGCCTGTCCGGGGCGGTGACCCTCGATCTGGCCGAGAGCGGGGTGCGGGCCGAGGCCGGCGGGACCGTGCTCGACGACAAGCCGCTGCCGGTCGACTTCCCGGATTACCGCCGGCTCGTCGAGCACGGGCGCGAGCCGGCCACCCGCGTCACGATCGACACGGCTCGCCTCCGGGAATTGGTGGCGGCCGCACCCGGGACGCCGCGGGAGCACGAGGGACACCCGTACGAAATAGTGATCTTTGGGGTTGATCGGGACGGAAGCGTACGGCTGGCGGCCGAGAGCGAGTGGTCGGAGCAGCACGTCGCGGTGAACCGGGAGTTCCTGCTGCAGGCGCTGGACGCGGGCGGCGCCGGGCAGCTCGTGCTGGAGCTGGACGGGCCGATCCAGCCGTTGGCGGTGCGGGTGCCGGGCGAGTCGCGGTTCTCGATCCTGATGCCCGTGCGCCCTTGACGTGTCGGAGATTTCCGACGCGACCCACCTGGCCGTTGTCATACCGTAACCATGTTTCGAGCTTGAGTCGCGTCACAACGGCGGCGGGGGCACAGCCCGCCTGACTAACGTCTTGCGGGTGCGCATCGGGCAGCAGTACGGCGAGCCGGTCGACTCGGCGACCACGGCTCTCGGCGAGCGCGCCACCGGCTGGGAGTTCGCCTGGCTGGACGGGCGCCCCGGCGGGCCGTCCTGGTCGTACCCGAATCTCGCCCGGCACCTGCTGCGCCGGGCCGGCGCCGCGCTCGATCTCGACACCGGCAGCGGCGAGCTCCTGGCCGAGCTCGCCCCGCTGCCGCCGCACACCGTCGCGGTGGAGAGCTGGGCCCGTAACACCCCGGTCGCCCGCGACCGCCTCGCGCCGTTCGGCGTCCCGGTGCTCACCGAACTGCCCGGCGGCGAGGAGGAGTTCGACGTGGTGCTCAGCCGGCACGGCCGGCTGCCCGCCGCCGACATCTTCCGGCTGCTGCGCCCGGGCGGGCACCTGCTCAGCCAGCAGGTCGGCAGCGACGACCTGGCCGGCCTCAACGCGGCGCTCGGCGCCCCCGGGGCCCACCACCGCTGGACGGCCGAGGTGGTGGCGGCCGCCCTCGAGGAGGCCGGGCTGCACGTCACCGACGTGCGCGAGGAACACCCCGACGTGATCTTCCACAGCGTCGGCGAGGTGGTACGCCAACTGCGGGACCTGCCCTGGCAGATTCGCGACTTCAGCACCGAGAAGTACGCGGACGCCCTCGGGCGGGTCGACTCGTTCATCCGGTTGCACGGGGCGCTTACCGTCACCGCGCACCGGTTCCTGATCCAAGCCGTACGCAGCTAGCCCCCACCCCCGCCCCCGAAGGAAGATGGGCCCATGCGCTCGTTGGTCATCGCCGTCGCCCAGCCCCGAGTAGAACCCCTCGACATAGCTCTCAACGCGACACGGCACGCCGCCGCGGTCCACGCCGCCGCCGCCCGGGTGGTGGTCTTCCCCGAAATGTCGCTGACCGGGTACGAGTTGGACGCGCCCACCGTGGCGCCGGACGATCCACGGCTCGCGCCGCTGGTCGAGGCATGCGCGGCGCGGAACACCGTGGCGCTGGTCGGCGCGCCGGTCGAGGGGCCGTACATCGCGATGCTGGCGGTCGACGGGACCGGGGTGCGGGTCGCGTACCGCAAGCAGCACCCGCACACCAGCGAGGAGCGGTTCCTGGCCGGGCCGTCGCCCGAGGTGCTCACGGTGGACGGCTGGCGGCTCGGCCTGGCGATCTGCCGGGACACCGGGGTGGAGGAGCAGGTCGCGCGCACGGTGGCGCTGGGCATCGACGCGTACGTGGCCGGCGTGCTCGACGCGCCGGAGGGCGAGGCGGTGGTGGCCGAGCGGGCCCGCCGGGTCACCACCGGGCACGGCGTGTGGGTCGCCGTGTCGTCGTTCGCCGGGCCGACCGGCGGCGGGTACGCCGAGTCGGCCGGCCGCTCGGGAATCTGGACGCCGGACGGCCGGGTGGCGGCGCGAGCCGGCCGCAAGCCGGGCGAGATCGCCCGGGCCACGATGGTCGCCGAATCCCTCGCCCGGCTTTGACCGCGAGCGGCGACTAGGCTCGCCGCATGCAGCACCATGTCCGGCCGGCGGGCACGCCGCCGACCAACGGTTACAGCCACGCGGTGTCCTTCGCCGGGCCGATGCTGGTGATCTCCGGGCAGGTTCCGCTGGATGCCGAGGGGCGCCTGGTCGGGTATGACGACTGTGCCGAGCAGACCCGCCAGGTGTTCCGCAACCTCGAGGCGGTGCTGGCCGCGGCCGGGGCCACGATGGGTGACGTGGTCAAACTGACCGTGTTCCTCACCACCATGGCCGACCTGGCCGGGTTCCGGTCGGTACGCGACGAGTTCGTCGACCCGCAGCGCCCGCCGGCCAGTTCCCTGGTTCAGGTCAGCGGGCTGGTCCATCCGGCCTTCCGGATCGAGATCGAGGCGATCGCGGCCCTCCGCCCGCCCGTCGAGTGACATAGGCGTTCGCCTTTTACCTCTTTTCGGGGAATGGTCTTGACGGGTGCCGTGCGGGCGAGGAAATTGGATGAGGCGACGGCTCGGTCAATTCCTTGGACGCGTACGGATTAGGCCGTCCGGGTGTCTTTTCCGGCGTTCGGCGATCCGGTCCGGCGGGGACGGTGCACCGGCCGTACGGCCAAGGGAGAGTGACCTGATCGCCCGGCTTGACCACCGGGGATTCAGGTTCGCCGCTTCACCGGCGACAATACGCCGGCGACCGCCGGGCGTCCCCCGTTGGGGTTAGGCCGGACAGCCGCACCTGTGCGATATATGCGCGCACAAGGACGGACGGAATGCCGATCACATGACCGTTCCTCGTCGGGGACCGTTGAACAACCAGTTCTGTCGGTCCTTGAGGGAGGAACGCGCCCCGCATGCGAACGCACGACCCTGAGGCCCGCTCGTGATCCGCCTCGACGCGCTGACCCGCCGGCGTGGCGCCGCCGGCCGGGCGAGGAACGGGCACATCGAGCTGCGCCCCGCCGATCACGAGGAGCCGACCTGGGAGGTCCGGCACCCCGGCGACCAGCGGTCCCGACGGTGGGACGGCCGGACCCGCGCAATCCTCACGCTGGCCGCGGTGGCCGCGGTTGTGGTGAACGCCGGCGCGGCCTGGATCTATTGGCGGGTCACCGGCTCGGAGACCGGGCACTGGGCCGGCGCGACCACGGTGGAGATCGCGCTGCGGGCCCGCTCCGACCTCAACCACCCGCTGATCGCCGGGCAGAGCGGCAACCTCGCGGTGACGGTGACCAACGACTACGACTTCCCGATCCGGATCACGTCGGTCACGGCCGGCGCCGGCACCATCATCGCCGACCCGGAGCATCGCGACGCGGGCTGCAAGGATCCCCGGGTGCGGCTGAGCCGGGACCGGTTCGTGGTTTCGTGGGAGGTGCCGCGCAACACGATCGGCGCGTTCACCATCCCCGACGCCCTGGTCATGCGGCCGGATGCGGCCGCGGTCTGCAACGGAGCGGTGTTCACCGTGCCGATCCAGGCCTCCGGGACCAGCCGCAACGCGTCCTGAGACCGGATCAGTCCGCTTCGGCGGCGGGCAGGGCCCGCACGTCCTCGTCGCGGTAGAAGACCGGCGTCCGGCGGTGCCGGCCGGCTCCCTCGACGAGCTCGCCGTTCAGATGATGCCGGCCCGGGTGGGCGATCAGCCGGCGGATCTCCTCGGGCACGGTCATCGCCGCCCGCAACACCTCGCCGGCCCGCTCGGCCGACTCCCGGGCGACCCGCTCGTCGGCGGCCGCGGCAGCGATGCCCTCGGCCACCACCTTGGCCATCGCCGCGCCGTACGACCGGGCGTCGTGGATCTCCCGCTCGTGCAGCAGCGCCGCTTCGTGCTCGCGGCGCCGGGCGATCCGGGCCTCGTTCCGCTCGTACGCGTTGCCGCGGGAGACGAACTTGAGGCCGACCGCGGCACAGTCGAGCGAGACCAGCAGCAGCGTGATGCCCAGGTAGAAGACGCCGACGCCCCAGAAGTCGCTGGTCACCAGGTGCCACATCGCCGCGGTCCGGGCGCCGAAGCCGGCGTCGTCGGCCACCGCCCGGCTGTTGGCCAGCCGCTGGTCGCCGATCTGCCGGGTGAGCTGGGCCTGCTCGGCGGCCCGGGCGTCGCGGGCGGCCCGCTGGGTGGCGAGCAGGTCGCCGGCCTGCCGGTCGAGCTCGGTGGCCTCGGCGTCGAGCATGCGGGACCGCTGGACGAGCTGGTCGCAGTACCCGCCGGGCGGACAGCCGGGCGAACGGGTCACGCCGTTGCCGGCCGAGTCGTCGACCGCCTGCTGATAGCTCACGCGGGCGTCCTGCCGCTTCTGCGCGGACCGGTCGGTGAGGTCGCGGACCGCCGCGTCGTCGGCGTCGTTCTCCCGCTTGAGCTGGTCGAGCCGGGCGGTCCAGGTGCCGATCGCGCCGCTCGTGTCGATCCGGCTCAGCTGCTGGTTGTGCACCTGGTTGAGCCGGGCGTCGATCTCGCCCTGGTAGCGGGCCAGCATCAGCGGCTCCGTGATGATCACGGCGAACAGCACGGCCAGGCCGAGGCGGCCCAGGTAGAGGCCCAGGGTCGGCTTGCGCAGGAACTCGCGCGGGTCGGTCGACTCCAGGTCGTCGTAGCTGATCGACACCCGGCCGACCACGGCTCGGTCGAAGGCCACCACCCCGCAGGCGACCAGCGGCCCGACCAGCCAGCGGTACCACGGCCGCTCGTAGCCGGAGCTGGCGTCGATGAACGCCGCGCCGCCGACCGTGGCGTACACGAAATACAGCAGGATGAAGACGCCGATCGCGGAGTAGAGCACCCGGTCGGTATGTGTGATCACGCTGTCCGGGTTGACGTTCGCCACCCTCAGCAGGACGTCTCGGCGACCCTTGGGCATGATGCCGAGTCTTACCGATCATCCGGATTTTATTCGGCTTTTCCCGATATGTCGGGCTCGGTGATGGTCACCCGCACCAGCACGGCCGCCTCCACGGTCTGCCGCTGCGGGTCGAGCTCCAGCGTCGGCGCGGACTCCTGGATCATCCGGGTCGCCATCGGCATCACCGGGCCGGCGACCTCGTCGGAGATCTCGACCAACCGATCGACGTGGGCGCCGACGGCCGCCGCATAGTCCCGGGCGCGGGTGAGCGCGTCGGCGATCGCGGCCCGGCGCACCTCGGCGCCGGCCGTGCTGCCGGGCCGCAGCCGCCACCACGGTCCGAAGATCGAGACCTGGTCCCGCAGGGCCAGGCTCGGCAGCATCTCGTCGAGCGCGCCGAAGTCGGCCACGGTCACCGTCGTCTCGATGCTTCCCGCATAGCCGGAGGGACGGGCGTGGCCGGGCTTGACCTCGGGATGAACCTGCACGCTTCCGGTCTCGCGGCGTTCGATCGCTTCGCCGTACGCGTCCAGCGCGGCACGCAGGCCGGCCGCCCGTTCGGTCAGCTGGGTCACGACCGTCGCCCGGTCGCGGCCCCGGACGGTCGCCGAGACGGAGAAGACGGCCAGCTCGGGCGGCACCTCGCGGGTCGCCTCGCCGCGTACCAAGATCGTCGGCTGCATGCCTCGCCTCCCTACTCGACGGTCGCCGCGGGCCAGCCGGCCGGCCGCGGCTCCTCCGCGCGGGCCGGCGTGGCGGCAAACTGATTCTGCAGGTCAGGGGTCCGGCCCGCGAGGCGAGCCCATGACAACACCCAGCCTCACCACACCCGGTGCGCGGCCATCAGATCTCCTTCCGGCACCGGGCCAGCTGGGCGAGCACGTGCCGGGCGTCGGCCAGCAGCCGGTCGGTGTCGCCCGGGACCAGCACCGCGGTGACCTCGGCCCGCTCGATCCGCCCGCCGCGGGCCTGCGCCCGGAACAGCCCCCGCGGCCCGGCCACCACCCGGACCGCCTGCCGGCCGCGCAGCCGCTTGTCGGCATCGTCGATCAGCCGGTACGCCTCGGCGATCCGGCCGCGGGCGGCATCCAGGAAGCCGTCGTCGCCGGGCCGCAACGCGGGCGGCGCCTCGCCCTCCCGTGGTAACAGTTGGTAACCATGTCGGCGCAGGATCATCGGAACCAGCGCGGCCTTGAGGCGGGCGGTCGCCAGCGCCTCGAGCAGCCCGGCCGCGACACGGGCCGGGCCGAGCGCGGCCCACCAGCCCGGGTGCAGGCTCAGGTCGACGAACCGGCCCACGGCGTCGACCACGGCAAACGCGGTGCCGGTGCGGTCCGGCCCGGCGATCCGGTCGAGCCGCGGCGGCGGGCCACCGGCTCGGGCGCGAATCACCATATTTTCTATTTCGGTCACGAACCGGCGCGCGTCCCCCACGCGCGCGTCGTCGTCCCGTTCCGCTTGAACGGATGGAAACAACGTCGATCCCCCCAGATCTGAGGGCACTGACAGTAACGCACGGCGGTAACGCATTCGAGTCCTCAAATGCGAGGCATTCGTGCCAATCCGCGCCCGGCGATCAGGGGCTTCGACGCACCCGCACCATCATGAAGACGGCCCCCGCGACGATCACCAGCAGCCCGCCGATGGCCGCGAAGAACAGCCAGCCCGGCAGACCACCCGCCGCCGGGGTAGCCGCCGTCGGATCCACCGTCGAGCCTTGGGCGGCGGTGGCCGGGGCGTCGGTCGGGGCGGCCGTCGTCGCGCTCGGCTTGACCCGCGGCACGGTCAGCGCGGCGACCGGATTCAGCTGCCCGTACCCGTAGTAGTCGTCACGCCCCTTGGCACCACGATCAGTCGCGGTGCGAGTCAAACGATCCACCACCTCGGCCGCAGACATGTCGGGATAGCGGGCCCGCATCAGCGCCGCAACCCCAGAGACCAGGGCAGTCGAGTCGCTCGTGCCCTCCGCGATTTCGTATTTGTTGTGCGGACGTGCCGCCGGAATGTCGGTGCCGTAGGCGACGAGGTCGAGCTGCGGGCCGTAGTTGGAGAAGTCGGCGATCTTGTTGTTCCTGTCCACTGTTCCGACCGCGAGCACGCCACGCAGTCGAGCCGGCATCGCCACCGCCTTGTGGTCGTTGCCGGACCCGGCGACCAGCACGACATCCGCGGCCACCGCATCGTCAACCGCTTTCTGCACCGCGTCGTCGCCCACATCCAGCACAAACGACATGTTGATGACCTTGGCGCCGTGCGCGACCGCCCACCGGATGCCGTCGGCCACATATACCGGATCCTCGGTCGGACTGACCGACATGACCTTGCTGCGGGGGGCAACCCCCAACAGACCGGCACCATCGCCGTGCCCGCGGCCCGCGATCAGCGTCGCCATGCTGGTGCCGTGTGGCCCTGTGTCCGAATTGTCGTCCGGCACCTTGCGCACTGTGTTCCAGCCCGCGACGGTCGCGCCGCGCAGATCTTGATGAGTCTTGTCCACGCCGCTGTCGAGCACGGCGACGGTCACCCCCTCGCCGCCGTTGCCCAGCGCCTGAGCCTTAGCGAGTTGCATGGGGGCGAAGTACCACTGGCTGTCCCGCTCAGCGTCGGCGCGGGCCGGTACGCCGGTCATCAGGACGGTAAGCAGGGCGGCGCCGATCGCGGCGCCGCCCGCAGGAAGGCTTCGCCGCACTAGCGCCAGCCGATCACGTTGGGGCCGGGGTCATGCCACGGGTTGTCGGTGGACGGGGCGATCACCGGTTCGACGCCCTCGGCGACCTCCCACGGGTTGTCCGGGTCGAAGGCCAATTCGCCCTCGTTCTGTCCTCGGCGCCCGCCACGGCCCGGCATGCCGGTCATGCCCCTCTTGCGGTCGGGACCGATCTCGTCCTCGGAGAGCCACGACGGTCGAGGCTGCCGGCCACTGCGACCGCTCGTCGACCCGCGGCGACCACCCGCGGCACCGAGGCCTTCCTCCGGAATGCCGGTCAGGCCGCCGCGCACCCCCCGGCCGCCCTCGGACGCCCCCTCGATGCCGCCGATCGTGCCGGTCCTGCTAATCCGGCTCTTGCCGCCGGCGCCCCCGCGTCCGCCCGTCGCGCCGAGCGGTCCCAGACCGCCGCGACCGCCGCCGACCCCGGGCTCGCCGATGACGCCCGACGACAACCGTGCGGGACGAACGCCACCACCCGGACTGATCGGTGCGCCGCCGCCGGTGGGCAACAGGCCGGGAACAACCGGATTGATCGGCGCACCTCCCGTGGGCAAGCCACCGCCACCGCCGGTTGGCAGCGGAATGGACCCACCGCCGCCCGGCGCGCCCGGCGGGGTGCTCGGGGTGATCACGCCGGCCAGGCCGGGACCATCCCCGTCACCCACACTGCCGCCACCACCTGCGCTGCCGGCGCCGGTCGAGCCGCCGGTGTTACCACCCTGGTTGCCGTCGGGCACAGTAGCTTCGTGCCCGGGCATCGGCGGTGGCGGGTCGTGTGGCACCGACACGTCGATTCCCCCGCGGGATGCCGAGCCGGATGAGCCGCTGCTCGAACCGGCGGGCGGCTTTTTCTCCACCTTGTTGTCGATCTTCAGCTGATAAGGATCGGGGACCTTGAGCAGGGAGACCGAGTCCTCCACCGCCCGCTCGGCCTCGATCATCACGCTGCGTGCCTGGGAGTCGATCCCGTCCTCGGCCTTGTCCCACCAGTGTGGGACCAGGTCGGTGCTCTTGTCCTTGTACTGCTCCCACAGCGGCTGCAGCTTGGTCTTCGCGGTCTGGATCGCCGAGATGATGTTGTCGAGGCCGCTCGCGGTGGCGTCCGCATCCGCCGATGCCGAGTCGAGGCGGCCGATCAGGACGTCGAGTTCCTGGACGAAGGCCGCCGACGACGCGTTCTGGTCCGGCGGCCAGGCGGCGACCAGATCGGCCTTGGCCGTCTTCAGCGCCTCCTGCTGGCTGCGCACCGAGCCGGCCAGCGTGCGCCACGCGGTCACCTGCTGGCGGCCCTGCTCGTCGTTCTCGTGCTCCACCATCGACCAGAGCCGCGGGGTGTTGAAGGCGCCCCAGTTCGTGCAGTACAGGCTGGTCATCACGGGTTCGTCGGTCATCTCGGCTGCGCACCTCCCCGGGTGGACGGGTGCCCGTCGGCCCTGGCCCGGCGGGCCTGCGCCTCGGCCACCGCCTGCTCCATCAGGGCGTTCACCTGCGACGCGCTCTGCGCCGAGCGGCCGTCGCTCTTCTCCAGGGCCTCGGCCACCTTGCCGGCCGCCGCGGCCAGGATCTCCGCCGCCTCCAGGTATGCCTCGATGTTCTGCGTCGAGGCCTTCAGGCTCTGCTGGTAGCGCTGCTTGGCCGCGGCCACCCCGCCGCTCGCGTTGTTGGCCCCGAACGCGACGCCGGTCGAGAGATCCACGCTGGCGCGCGAATACCCCGACGCGAGCGTCGTCGACGTGTCGGTGGGGACCTGATTGGAGAACTTGTGCAGCCCGTCCGTCTCGACGCGTACCCCGTCAGCCACGACCGCCTCCCCGCAGCGTCGTATGGATTCCGACCCCGAGGGTAACGATGGGCGTCGACATCGCGAAACCCCGCCCGGTCAGGGCGAGATCACCCCGTGTCAGGCCAGGCGGGACGCGGCCGCGGCGATCCGTTCATCGGTGGCGGTCAACGCGATCCGGACGTGCTGGGCCGCGGCCGGGCCGTAGAAGGCGCCCGGGGCGGCCAGGATGCCCTTCTCGGCGAGGCCGTCGACGGTCTGCCAGCAGTCCTCGCCGCGGGTCGCCCACAGGTAGAGGCCCGCCTCCGAGAAGTCGATCTCGAAGCCCGCCTTGCCGAGGGCGGTACGCAGCGTGTCACGCCGGGCGGCGTACCGCTCGCGCTGGTGCTCCACATGCGTCTCGTCGCCGAGCGCGGCGATCATCGCGGCCTGGACCGGGGCGGGGACGATCATGCCGGCGTGCTTGCGGACCGCGAGCAGGCCGGCGACCAGCGCCGGGTCGCCGCCGAGGAAGCCGGCCCGGTAGCCGGCGAGGTTGGATCGCTTGGAGAGCGAGTGCACGGCCAGCACGCCGGTGTAGTCGCCGCCGGTGACCGCGTCGTCGAGCACCGAGACCGGCCGGGTTTCCCATCCCAGCGACAGGTAGCACTCGTCGCTGACCACGGTGACGCCGCGCTCGCGGGCCCAGGAGACGACCTTGCGCAGGTGCTCGACCGGGAGCACCTTGCCGGTCGGGTTGGACGGCGAGTTGATCCAGATCAGCTTGATCCGCCGGTCGGGGCCGAGGGCGGTCAGCGAGTCGCTGCGCACCACGGTCGCGCCGGCGAGCAGACCACCGACCTCGTACGTCGGGTAGCAGACCGACGGGATCACCACGACGTCACCCGGACGGACGCCGAGCAGTGTGGGCAGCCAGGCGACCAACTCCTTGGAGCCGATCGTCGGCAGCACGCCGGGCTCGCCCGAGGCGTTGCACGCCCGGGCCAGCCAGCCGGCGATCGCCGCGCGGAGCGCCGGGGTACCCGCGGTGAGCGGGTACCCCGGCGCGTCCGACGCGTCGGCGAGCGCCTGGCGAATCAGGGCCGGAACCGGGTCGACCGGGGTGCCGATGGACAGGTCGACGATGCCGCCGGGGTGGCCGGCGGCCTTGGTCTTCGCCGGCTCCAGGAGGTCCCAGGGGAAATCCGGCAGGGCCGACGCGAGAGCGCTCAGTGCTCGCCCATGGGCGGAAGGGCGACGATGAACGGCGTGTCCTTGTCGATCTTGCCCTTCTTCGCGGCGCCGCCGGGCGAACCGAGGTCCTCGAAGAACTCGTAGTTCGCGTTCGTGTAGTCCTTCCACTGCTCCGGGACGTCGTCCTCGTAGAAGATCGCCTCGACCGGGCAGACCGGCTCGCACGCCCCGCAGTCCACACACTCATCGGGGTGGATGTAGAGCATCCGATTGCCCTCGTAGATGCAGTCGACCGGGCACTCTTCGATGCATGCCTTGTCGAGCACATCGACGCAGGGCTCAGCGATGATGTAGGTCACGGGTCTTTCCCTCCAAAGCCACGCCGCGCGAACCGCCGGCGACGAATGCAGAGCCTAGTATCTCCGCCGGAGGAGGTGACACGTGCTCCGTCGGCAGGATGTGGGACACCGGGTGGTAGTACGCCGGATTGTAGGCGTCTCCCACGAGCGAACGCTGTATTCCGATGCACTGGGAGAGCTCGTCGCCCTCACCGAGACGGATCTCACTATCGCCACGGAAAAAGGGACTTTACGGGTGCCCCTGGCGGAGGTGCACCGGGCCAAGCGGGTCCCGCCCGCGCGCCGGCCGCCGGCCGCCGACGTGGTCGCCCTCGAACTCGCCGCCAACGATGCCTGGCCGGCGCCGGTCCAGGGCCGGCTGGGCAGCTGGATCCTGCGGGCGGCCGGCAACTGGACCGGCCGGGCGAACTCCGCGCTGGCCGTCGGCGATCCGGACCGTACGCTCGAGGCCGCCATCGACGCCGTCGAGGAGTGGTACGAGGCACACGGCCAGCAACCGCTGATCAACGCGCCGATGCCGCTCGCCGCCCCGGTCAACGCGGCCCTGGACGGGCGCGGCTGGACCGCCCGGCCGCTCACCCTGGTGCAGACCGCCCCGCTGTCCGCCCTGCTCACCACGGTTCCGCCGCGCGGCGACCTGCCCCCGGTCGAGCTGGCCGACACCCCCGGCGACGACTGGTTCGCGATGGTCGCCGAGCACAAGGGCGACCTGCCGGCGAACGCGGTGCGCATTCTCACCGGCGTACCGGAAATTGTTTTTGCTCACGTGCACGACGCCGACGGCTCGTTGATCGCCGTGGCGCGCGGCGCGGTCACCGGCCCGGATCGCTGGCTCGGCATCTCGCTGCTGCAGACCGCTCCGGCCGCCCGCCGCCGCGGCATCGCCCAGCAGGTGGTGGGCGGCCTCGCGCAGTGGGCGACGCAGCGCGGCAGCACCCGCGCCTACCTGCAGGTGGAGGAGCGGAACACGGCCGCGGTCACGCTCTACGGCCGGCTCGGCTTCGGCACCCACCACACCTATCTGACCCGCGAAGCACCGCTCGGTTAGCGGCGGACGACCTTGCGCGGTTTCGCGGCGCGGGTCTGCGTGTACGCGTTGAGCGAGCGGGAGCGGAAGTCGCGGCCGAACACCATCGCGATCCAGTAGCCGAGCAGCGTGCCGCCGATCGCGAAGCCGCTGTAGAGCCAGACCTGGAAGAAGAAGTCGCCGGCGCCGCTGTCGAACGGCTTGCCGCCACTGATGAACGGTCCGGCCAGGACGGTCAGCAGCAGGCCGCCGGCCGCGCCGAAGACCAGGTCGGGCAGCAGCCACTCGCTCGGGCGTCTGCGCTGGCAGACCAGGAACGTCCAGACGGCGAGGGTCAGGCCGATCAGCGCGAACATGATGACCGTCGCCGCGGTCTGCGCCGAGTCGTTGTCCTTGGCGAAGAAGCGGATGACCAGCCGGGCGACCACGTTGATCGCGAACAGGCCGATCGCCAGCGCCGCGGGCGCGAACCAGCGCTTCTCCCTCATGAGTCCTCCCCGAAACCGCTATCCGTGGCACGGGATCGTAACGCCAAGTGAACTTCCGGCGCTCGACCTCGTGGGCCATCTTTGCGGATGACGCGCCACGAGTTCCTGGTTGAAACCTGAGAGTCCGCTGCGAGTCAGCGTCTTCGGCTAACTCCGCGGGAGCCTTTGCAAGATCATCCGGTACGAGTAGACGGCGAAGGTCAGGCTGCCGACCAGGATCATCGCGAGCCCGATCCAGTCGTTGCCGGCCAGCAGGTAGTCGCCCTCGTTGGTGCGCACCCCGGCGGCCAGCAGCATCATCAGGGTCCAGAGCGCCCACGGCGGGCCGAGCGCCCAGCGGCGGCCGCCGGTGGTGCTGACCGCGAACCAGGCGATCGCGTAGTTGCCGGCCGCGGCCAGCACGATCGACAGGCCGAGCAGCGGGCCGTGGCCGGAGCCGATCGCGTCGCCGCGCCAGATCGTGGTCAGGTCGCCCCAGCGCAGCGGGGTGAGAAACAGCTCCAGCACGCCGGAGAAGAAGGCGGCGAGGATCGCGATCACCAGGCCGCCGGTCACCACGACCGGCTCCCACCCGCTGCGCGCCGGGGGCGCCTCGGGCTGCGCTTCTTCCCGCGAGTCGATCATCTGGTGGCCGCGTCCGCTCTCGCCGGCTCCTCGATCTGCAGGCCACTGAACAGGTCGCTCTCCCAGTTGTGCGGGCCCTCGCCCGGACCGCGCTCGCCCTTGGCCAGCAGGAAGTACTCGACGCCCATGAATTCGCCGCCGAAGTCCCCGGCGATGCCGTACAGCCAGGAATTGTCCGGAATTTGGGTGGCGTGCGCGCGCATCGCCGCCACCTTCCGCTGGTAGTGGTCGGTGCCGTCCATCCGGGCCGCGATCTCTTCGTCGGTGTGCCCGAACGGCAGGTCTTCCACCTTCTCCACGTCGGCGAAGGGGTTGTCGTCGAGGCCGCGGAACGCCTCCATGCCCTCGCGCAGGACGCTGAGCGGCATCGCCGTCCAGTAGATCTTCTGCGGGCCGTCCGGCCCGGCCAGCTCGGCGGCGCGCATCGCGACCCGGTGCGCCTGGATGTGGTCGGGATGGCCGTAGAAGCCGTTTTCGTCGTACGTGATCATGACCTGCGGCCGGATCTCGCGGATCACCTCGAGCAGCAGGGCGGCGGCCTCGTCGAGGTCGGCGCCCCAGAACGCGCGCGGATGATCGTTGGTCGGCAGGCCCATCATCCCCGAGTCGCGGTAGTGGCCGGGCCCGCCCAGGATGCGGTGGTCGGTCACGCCCAGCGCCGCGCAGGCCCGGCTCAGCTCGCCCAGGCGGTAGCCGCCGAGCTGGTCGGCCTGTTTCGCCTCGAGCTGGACGAGTTCGGGCACGTGGATCTCGCCCTCCTCGCCGAGTGTGCAGGTCACGAGCGTGACGTGGGCGCCGGTGGCGGCGTAGTGAGCCATCGTCGCGCCGGTGCCGGTGACCTCGTCGTCCGGGTGGGCGTGCACCAGCAGCAGGCGGCGTGCGGGCAGGGCGTCAATCACGCGCGCAACTCTACGCGGGGGCGTGCGCGCCTTTTCGGAGCCGGGCTGGGAGTTTGCACGGCGGAGTGCGCCCTTGATCAGCGATGCTGGACACGTGGACTACCCCGCGCTCGCCGATCGCACCGGTCACTTCCGCTACGGTGCGCCGCACGCCGTGTCGATCGGCGGCGACGGTGCCCGGGTGGTCTTCCTGCGCACGGCCGGCCCGCAGGATCCGGCCGCCGCGCTCTGGACGCTCACCGTGGCCACCGGCGAAGAGAAACAAATAGCGGAAGGACCAATTTCGGCGTACGCCGTGGACCGCGATGCCCGGACGGCGGCGTTCGCGAGCGACGGCCGTCTGTTCCGCGCCGACCTGACGACGCTCACGGTCGCCGAGGTCCCCGCCCAGGGCCCGGTCGAGGACCCGCGGCCCGACCCGGCCGGGCGGCACATCGGGTACGTGACCGTGGCCGGCGGCTCGGCCTCGCTGCGCGTGGTCGGGCCGGAGGGCGACCGACTGCTGGCCGGCGAGCCCGGCACCGCCTGGCGCGAGCACGGCGGCCTGATCTCGTGGGGCGTGCCCGACCCGGCCGCCGTCCAGTTCGGCCGGCGGCGCGGCTGGTGGTGGTCGCCGGAGGGCCGGCAGATCCTGGCCACCCGCACCGCCGGGGCGACCAGCCTGCACCTGCTCGACCTCGACGAGGGCTGGGTGGACGTGCACTGGGACCGGGAGACCTACCCGTACGTGGTGAATGTCCGCTGGGCCGACGGCGGCGGCCCGTTGATCACCGTGCTGCGCCGGATGCAGCAGCACGGGCTGGTGCTGGCGATCGATCCGCGGACCGGGGAGACCCAGGTGCACGCCGAACTGGCCGACGCCCGCTGGGTGGAGCCGGTGGCCGGCACGCCGCGGCACCTGCCGGACGGCCGGGTGCTGGTCGGCGGCGAGCTCGCGCACGACGGCTTCGACGCGCGCTGCCTGTTCGCCGACGGCAGCCTGCTCACCCCGCCCGGCCTCTACGTGCGGCGGGTGGTCGGCACGCTGCCCCGGTCGGACGCCCCGAGCGGCGCGCCCGACCTGGTCGTCGAGGGCACCGACGGCGACCCGTCGGCGCAGTCGGTGTTCCGCGTGCGTACGTCCCTGGGCGGCGGCGGCGCGGAGGCGCGGAAGATCAGCATGACCCCCGGCTGGCATCGCGCCGAGGCCAACGGCGACGTGCTGGTCCTCGACTACACGGTGTGGCGGGGCGAGGCCCGGGTGGCCACGCTGCGCAACCTGGCGGCGCCGCTGCCCTACCACCCGAGCCCGATCCTGGAACGGATCACCGACCGGCGGCTGCCGGCGGCGGTGCTGTACCCGGCCGGCTTCGTGGGCGGGGCGAAGATCCCGGTGCTGGTCACGCTGGGCGACGGCACCGGCCACCAACAGGTGGTGACCGACCCGTCGGCGTGGCAGGAGCGGCAGTGGTGGGCCGACGCCGGCTTCGCGGTGGTGAGCGTCGATTCCCGGGGTACGCCCGGGGTGGCCCCCAGCTTCGAGAAGGTGGTGCACCGCCGCCTGGGCGACGTGGCGCTGACCGATCAGGTGGACGCCCTGCACGCCCTGGTCGGCAAGCACCCCGACCTGGACCTGACCGCGGTGTCCGTCCGCGGCTCGGGGCTGGGCGGCTGGCTGGCGGCGATGGCGGTGCTGCGCCGGCCGGACGTCTTCCACCGGGCGGTGGCCCGCGACCCGATCACGGACTGGTACCAGCTCCCGGCCCCGTTCGCGGAGCGCTATCTGGGCGACCGGAGCGACGCCTCGGACGTCTACGCCCACCACAGCCTGGCCGAGGCGGCGGCCCAGTCGGACCGCTCCCGCCCCCTGCTGCTGATCGGCGCGACCCTGCCCGGCTTCACCTCGCTCCCGGCCGCAACCCTGGCCGAGGAGTTAGCCTTCCTGCGAGGACCCCTCGAACGGTAGTCGCGAGGAGAGTTGGCATGAGACTAGTCTTCGTGAGAGAGTCAGACCTCGATCGCCAGGGAGACGCCATGACGACTTCCATCTTCAGCCACGGGCTTCCGATGTCGGAGCAGGAGTTCCTGAACATCGGCGAGACGCCTGAGCGTATCGAGCTCTTCGACGGGAGCCTCCACGTGACTCCGAGCCCGACTCCTCGCCATCAATTGATCTCACGTCGCCTCGCCAACGCGCTGGACATCGGTGCGCAGGCCGCCGACCTACAGGTGCTCGAGGCGGTGAATGTCCGACTCGCGCCGGACCGGATTCCTATCCCCGATCTTGCGATCACCGCCGACATCGACCTGGATGAGTTGGTCATCGACGCGGGCGACGTCCACCTCGTCTGCGAGATCCTCTCGCCGTCGAACCAGGCCACCGACAAAGTCCTCAAGATGCATTACTACGCGGCCGCCGGCATCGTCTGGTATCTGCTGGTCGACCCCGGCGCACGTTCGCTTCATCTCTACCGGCTGGCCGGAAACAGCTACGTAGAACACGCTGCCGGCAAGGACGGCGATGCCCTCCGGCCACGGCCGTTTCAAGATCATGATGTGATTCCGAGGATGGCGAAGGGTCTGGTCATGTTCCGGCCGGCCCATCGGGTGGCTTCGGTGATGTCGCGGCG
>NZ_JOJL01000044.1 GCF_000721705.1 Actinoplanes subtropicus | reverse complement strand
AAACAGCGGTGGGCAGCCGCGATAAGAGCGACCCTGTCGATCACCTCGACCAAGCCTGGCCGGGCTGCGGTCGTAGATCAATGAAACAAGTAGCCGCGATCCGATCACTACGGAGCGTGACGACTAGCTCGAAGGCTCGGCTCGCGGTCATGCCGAGATGAGCGCGTCGCGGAAATGCTGATGCGCGTGAAATGGCGGCCAAGCACAATGCTCTCCGTGATTGTCCGGGAGGCAACCGTGAATGATGTCGAAGCGCTGGCCGACGTTCATGTGCGAACCTGGCGGAAGGCGTATCAGGGAAAGGTACCTCAGCAGTATCTGGACCAGCTGGATCCCAGACAGCGGCAGGAAGTCTGGCAGCGGATCCTGCAGGACCCCGGGCCGGCGATCACCCTTGTGGCCGAGCACAAGAGCCAGGGCGTCGTCGGATTCATCCGGGTCTCGCCGAGCCGTGATGCTGACGCCGACTCGCAACTGACCGGCGAGGTCCAAGCCGTCTACCTACTGCCGGAGTACTGGGGCCACGGCGCCGGGCAACTACTGATGGCCGCGGGCCTCCGCCGGTTAACGGAGGCCGGTTACCGGGATAGCACCCTGTGGGTGTTGGCCACGAACAATCGTGCACGACGCTTCTACGAAGCCGGCGGCTGGCGGCCCGACGGCGCCACGAAGACCGACGACTCGCGCGGCTTTTCGTTGTTCGAGGTCCGCTACCGGCGCACCGTTGTCGATGACCTGGCGGGTTCGCAGGAGCAGGTGCTGGCGGGCGGCAACATGGGCGGCGCGGTACGTGTCGGCACGACCGTCAGGCGCACCGCCGGCGCGTGGAGCCCGACCATCCAGAGACTGCTCGGACACCTGCGGGACCAGGGCCTCAGCTGGGTCCCGCAACCGCTGGGCGCCGACCATGCCGGTCGTGACTGCGTCTCATACCTTCCCGGCCACGTGCCGCAGGACCCGTTGCCCTCCTGGATATGGGCGGACTCGGTGCTGGTCGAGGCCACGACACGGTTGCGGGAGTTGCACCGCGCCTCTGCCACTTTCGACGCTTCCGGCGCGGTGTGGCAGCTTCCCGATCATCGTCCTGCCGAAGTCATCTGCCACAACGACTTCGCGCCCTACAACATGGTGTTCGCCGCCGAGCGACTCGTCGGCGTCATTGACTGGGACACCGCGTCACCCGGTCCGCGCGTGTGGGATGCCGCGTACCTGGCGTACCGGCTGGTGCCGCTGACCGTCCCGACCAACAGCGACGCCATCACCAGTACTCTGGCCGACCGGGCAGACCGGCTACGGCTGCTCTGCACGACCTACGGCCACGGTCTTCAACCCGCCGTGGTGCTGACGGTAGCTGTGCAACGGCTTCATGAGCTTGCCGACTTCACCCTGGCTCGCGCCGAAGCCGGACAGCGAGATCTGTACGAGCACGTCGACCTGTATCGACGTGACGCGCGATGGATCGATCTCAATGCCGACTGTCTTGCGGACGCCGCACAGTGAGGCACGCAAGCGCCGTCCGCCACCCACGCGAGGCATCCTGATTTGCCGCGTCGAGGGCAGTGGCGCTCGTACTGACAGTGACGCACCGTGAGTTGTGACTACTTCGTCAGTTTCAGATCGAGCCGTCAGCCGGCCAGGCCGCGCAGCCAGCGGTCGGCTCGCGGGCGGTGCTCGGTCCAGGCTTTCCACCGCTGGTCGAGGGCAGGGTCGTGTGCTGCCAGCGCCGCGCGAAGGCTGACCGCCAGGCGCTGGGCGGGCTGCGAGGCAAGCTCCCCGGTCATCCTGCGGCGGCCGACACGACCGGGTTCGACCAGACACACCGCGACGTAGGCCAGCGCCGCGAAGCCGGGCGCCCGACGGTCGCATCCGAGGATTCCCCGGAGTCCGCCGCGGAGCACCAGTTCGGCGATCTGCTCCGAGTCGGCCTTCAGCGTCGAGGCCAGCGTATTGGCCGCGAACGCCACGTCCGTGGGCCGGACCGCCTGCGCCACCAGGGTGTACAACGCGAATCGACTGGCCAGTTCGCGGTCTTCCGGCGGTAGCCGGTGCACACCGGCGGCGATGTCGGCCCCACCGGCGGAGAGCATCCGGAAATAGCCGTGCCAGGCGTGGTCGGGCGGGCCCAGCTCCGGCCGGCAGATCTCGGTCAGAGGGCACGGCCGCGCTCGCGGATCGTCGATCTGATGGACCAATTGACGCCGTAGGGCCGTGTCGCGCAGCGATGACCAGCCGGCGGCGACCGGTCGGCGCAGGACGGGCGCGACGGTGGCCGCGGCTCGCCAAGCCTGGCTGTCGTCTAGCCGTGACGCCACCCGTCCGGCCAGGTCGATCCACCGGTCGGCTCGTGCGGCATCGACCCACATCGAGAGCAGCCCGAGCGCCTTCTCGGCGGGGAGGGAGTCGAGGAGCAGTTCCAGTACGGAGGCCGGCGAAGTGTCGCGGACCGCGCGGGCATAGGCTGCCCTCGCGTGGACCGCCTCGGCCGCCGGGCCGCGTTCGACCTGGCCCGTGTTCAAGGCCTCGAGCAGCAGGCGCGACCACAGATCGGCCGGCATCGAGGCCTGTCCCGCGAGGACGAGGACGTCCGGCGCGCCGGCGCGGACCATCGCCGCCTCCAGGCTCGTCCGATCGTGGGCCTGGGGCTCCGCCCAGATGGCCGCGAGCAACTCGGGCGGCCAGCTTGCGATTCGCGACAGGTCGGCGCGCGCTAGCTGGATTAGTTCGCGGATCAGAGCCGTAGCACCCGGGCCGGACGAGGCCCGGATGATGTCGGCCGCCACGGCGAGTCCGCGTTTCGTAGTGCCCGCACGTGCCGTGAGCTCGCCGAGCGAGGCCCACGTCTCAGCTTCGAGGCTTCGCCCGACGGTGCGCATCGCGGCGACGACCGAGGCATCGCCCGCGCCGAGGGCATGGGCGACCATCGTGCGCACCGAGATCTCGTCCAGGAGGTCGGCGGCGGTTCCCGGGTACTGCAGGGCAGGCAGCACGTCATCGAGTCGCACGGTGCCCCCGGCTCGGACGGCCAGGAAGGCGGCGCAAAGACGGAGGAAGATGTCGGTGCGGCCCGCCTCCTGCCAGGAGGTCCGGACGTACGCCTGCGAGCGCGCGTCTCCGTTCATCATGAGCTGGGCGACGGCGCGATGACCGGCGAGCCCGGGTGCCGCGGCCAGCGCATCGACGGTGATCGCGACCGGGTCCTCGTCCGGGGGTTGGACCGCGGTCAACCCGTACGATGCACGGGTGTCCGGCGGCTCGTAGGTCGACACGCTAAGCCGGTCGAGAGCTCCCGGTAGCAGCGCGGCGGCCCTGCCGAGCGCGTTGCGGAAGGCCGACGCGTCCATTCCCAACCGGACCGGCCGCCCCTTGTGCGCCAGGAGCGCGGTCAACACGGCTTCGATATCGGCTGTTTCGGCGGTCCCGACGATGTCGTCTGGGCCGCCGGGGAAGTCGTCGAGCGTCACCCCGGGCAGCCATTCGCCATCGTCCGCCGGCCGTGGTTCCCCCGACCACCAGGCCGGGGAGCACGCGGCGTCGAGCAGGCGGTCCGCGGGCAGCCGGTCCGGCGTGTCGACGAGCACGTGGGCGGCGAAGACGCCGGGGCGCCCGAACGCGTCGCTGCCGCGATAGACGCGCCGGAAAGCGAAGCGCATGCCGCGGATGTCCCGCCAGCCGAATGAGACCGGGGTCTTCGCCTGATCCTGCCAGTGCAAGGGATAGGTGAACTCGACGCACAGGTTGCGGGCCAGGTGCAGGGCGCGGGGAAGGCGGCGGTATAGATGCTCACTGGCGGCTACCACCTGCCACATTCCGCGGCCTTCGAGGCCGCGGTCGGCCCATGTGAACAGTAATTGCTCGCTCATAGGCCTAGGCCAGCGCGTTGGAGAGCCGCCACAGCACGAGAGCCAACGGGTCGAGCACCCGGCGCGGATTCGGCCGGGCCGGCCCGCCCGGACGCGGCTGCCCGCCGAGCGCCGAGACCGCGTGGAAGCTCACCGGTCCGTACGACTCCGCTGCCCGGACGAGCCGATCCTGACCCATCTTGATCAGGACTTCGCGGACCGCGACGCTGGTCTGTTGAAGCTCGCGGAGCCACTCCTGCAGCGTCTGTTCGCGATGACGAGGCGGCAGTCCCAGGAACTGGGCGTTCGCCGGCAGGAACGGCTCGAGCAGGTCCGCCTTGGAGACGACCACGGCGACCGGCACCTTCTGCCGGCCGAGCTCGAATTCGAGCTCGCGCAGGGTCGCCGCAAGCAGGTCTCGCTGGTGGATGGTGCGGCCTTGGATGTGCTCGTTCGACTGCTCGCGAATCGGGTCGAACTCGAGCGGGTCGACAAGGAAGATCACCGCGGAGGAGTGCCGCAGGAAGCCTGCGTCCCGGGCCCGCTTGGCGTAGTTCATCAGCGTCTCGCCCGAGATGTCATGGGTCATCACCAGCATTGGGCGGCCGCCATCGATACGAGCCCGGAAGTTGAGCGACTTCTGGCCGGCCGAGCCCGCCTCCGGCGTCGACCGCAGCGCTTGATTGTCCCGGTACACCGGGCTGTAGTAGTTGACGAAGAATCGCTGAGCGGTCTCCTCGTCCGGCTCGAACTCCCGGAACCCGGCGATGTCCAGACCCGGCCCGTTGAGCGCCTCGGTCAGTGCGGTGGCAAGGTAGTAAGTTTTGCCGGCCGCGTTGAGGCCGACGACCGACACAATGTGCGCCTGACGTTCGTCGAGGTCCGGCGGGAGTGGCTGCCGGCAGTCTTCGAGGTAGCAGAAACGGCGCGGCAGAAGTCCGGGTGGGAACGCCGTCAACGGCACGAGGCCCTGCTCCGGTGGGCGCGCAGGCGTCGGACTGAACCAGCTGCCCCGCCGCACCTGCTCGGGTGGCCCGGGCGGCGTCCACGACCAGAGCGGACCGGAGGACGACCGGCCGCTCCGCGCCGGACGCGGTGTGGCCCGCACCTCGCCGGTCAGGTCGTCGTCCGACGGATCGCCGGGAACGTCGGACAGCAGGGCGTCAACCGGCTCCGGCACCGGGGCCTCCCGCCGCGCGGGCTGCCCGGCCGTCGCATAGATCGGACAGCGGTTCAGCACGATGTTGTTTCCGCAGCACGGGCATACACGACGCACCGCATTTCCCATGTCGTTCGATTCCCCTCGTGAAGAGATGCGTCGCCGTTATTGGGCGTCCGAGAACGGGTCCCGGAGGCGCCGCGTCGGCGACTCAGCGGCCACGGACGGGTCCGGGCCGATGGTGGCCGACGCCGTCCGTCGGCCTCCGCCCAGAAGCACGCGGATCTGCGTCTTCCGGCCACCACCATGCGGGAGATCGGGGTCGAACGTGAAGATGATCGTGAGGATGACGCCCACCACGAACGAGACGTTCGGCAGCGCGGTCGCGCCCAGCATGACCCCATTGGTCTGGGTTGCCCGCGCATAGATGGCGACGAAGCCCGACGCGGCGAGCATGCCGATGAAGGCGAAGACTCGCGCGCCGATGCGGGTGCTGCGCCGGTAGGTCCGTACCAGGAACCAGCCGAGGCCGACTCCGCCGATCGCCGGCACGGTCGCGGCGGCCACGGCCGCCGCGGCACTTGGGCCGTGGCCGTTGGCCAGCGCGTCGACGACGAACGAGGCGTAGCTGACGCCGGCCACCTGAGCGCCGACCGCGACGAGTGCGCCGGCGGCGAGCGCGGCGATCCGCAAGACCCGTTCCCGGCGGTCGGGGTCGGCGATCGCATCCGCGATGACCGCAACGATGAAGCAACCCATCGATCCGATCAGGAGGATGTGCAGAACGATGTTGAAGACGAGCGCCATGTCGGCCCCTTCCCTGTCGCAGCCGGTCTCCCGGTCGGCTGAACGGGTCTGACGGACCAGGCGGTGTCGTTTCGGGGATGCATAGTGCCGTCGCAGGACGCGCCGCAATTCACTAGGGACGATTTGCGGGGCATTGGGTAAGAAATCATCCGGAAGGACTAATCCGTTCGGTGTGCGGTACTGGCCGATCTGCAGGCCGGGAAGGATGCCATCCGGCGGCTCGGTGAACATCCTCATTTGCCGCGCAGAGTGCGCGCCATCTTTAACGTTGCGTAAGATGAAGAGGTCGCCTCGGCCGTTAGCCTGACGGGCGGTCCAGGTACGGAGGCGCGCCAGCCAGACGCCAAGGCCTCGCGGATTCTCCTGGCGACCATCCGTGGCAGAACCGGTTCGCTTGGCAGGCTCAGCCAATTGCCCGGGTCATCATGCCCTCCGCTGCGGACGCCCCGTCGGGAACCTTTCGGAACTGCGGTCAACCCCATGACCTTCGAGGCCGGGGTAACGGCATCCGCAGCGGGCCACGCGCCGGCACACTCTGTAAGCCGATAGCCGGGGTACGCGGAACAGAGGCGTGCGGGGTGGGGACGAGCGCCCGCGGGGCTTCGTCCCTGCGCCCATGACGGGTGTTTCAGGCTTTCTTCTGCCGGCCGACCGGGATGTCGAACCCTTGTTCGCGGAGCTGGTTCGCCCAGTTGCCGATGGTGCCGATCGACTTGCCGTATTTCTCGGCGAGGGCCTTGAACGAGCCGACGGCGGCGAGGTCGGCGATGAACTGGTCACCTGCGGGCCGGTCGCCGCGGGGATCCGGGGCTGCCGGTGCCGGCTTCGCGGTCGCGGCGGATCTGGCCGCCTTGGGGGCACGCCGACCGGCCGCTTTGACAGACCGGCCTCGCCGAGGCCGCGGCTCCGGCACCGGCTCGGCCACCGGCTCCGGGCCCGGGCCCGGGCCCGGGCCCGGTTCGAGGCTGCCCTCGGGTTCGGCCGGGGCGGCAAGCTCGGCGACGCGCACCGCCGGCACTGTGGTCTCTGTTTCCGGCGCGGCCGCTTCGTGGTCAGTCATGCCCTGCGCGACGCTGTCCCCGAGTGCGACGTCCGCTGGCACTTCCGCGGCTGGGTTCACCGCAGCGGCCGGCTCGGCCATGGCGGTGAGAGCGCCGTTGGTGTCCGCGAGCGCCGCCGACAGCCAGGTCATGGCGCGTTGTTGCGCACTCGGGTCGAGGGGAGCCAGCAGCTCGTACGCGACCTGCATCGCCTGGAGTTCTCGGAAAGTCATGCTTTCTCCGTCTTCAATTCTGCGATCATCAGGGGAACGGCGGCATCGTAAACACAGCGGCGAGAGGTATTGAACGCGGATGACGACCGCGATCGCGCCGCGGACAGGTGCCGACATCTTTGCGTCCAAAAGCCGTGTCGCGGCGCGGGACGTCATGTCGGCAGCGATGTGGCCGTCATGATCTTCGCCGGCCGAACCGGCCTTAACTGATCGCCGTTTGCCGGGTCCGCCGGCCGGGTCGAGCTCGTCTGGGCGGTCCGGTCGGGCCGGGGTTACCGTTTCGCGTGGAACGCCTCGACGATGGAGCTGGGGATACGGCCCCGTTCGGATACCTCGTAGCCGTTCTTCGTCGCCCATTCCCGGATGGCCTGATTCTGGTCACGGTTGGACCGGACCGGCGCTGCCGTTTTCCTTGAGGCGATCCGGCTGTGGCCGTTGGTACGGGCGACCTTCGCGGCGACCGTCAGATACGGCTCGAGCGCCTTGCGAAGTTTCCCGACGTTCTTGTCGGACAAGTCGATGGTGTAGTTGACCCCGTCGAGCCCGAACTCGATCGTCCGGTCGGCGTCACCGCCGTCGAGGTCATCGGTCAGCACCGTGATGACTTGCTTGGCCATGATGTCCCACTCCCGTAGGCGCGGCACAAGCCGCGGCAGGAAAACGATTCAGGCAATCATAGCCATTGCGATTCTCCGGCCGTCGCGCGCATTGATAGCTTGCGAATCTGACCGTAAGCACGCATCCAAACTGAGGCCGATCATCGGCTCTCGATCGGGTCGCCTGGCTGCGACCATTGGTCACGTTGCGTTGTCGTCGGTGCCCTGGTCAACCTCCGGCCGTGCCGATGCGCGCACGCCTACATGGGATGAATCACGAGCCTCGATCGGCGGCCGGCAAACGCGCGCCGCAGCAGTCGAAACTCGCTGTTCCGCCGTGGGAAGAAGCCTGTCCGGTTGACGTAGACGATCAGTACGTCGTGAGAGTCGATGAGGTCGGATGTTCCCCTCGTCTGGAGAGTGTCCCGCCAGGCGTCGGCAAGGGCTTTCGCCGCTGCACAGCCGCCGTCGACAACCTGCCGTGCCGTCGAGCGACCCTGCTCCCCACGGCACCTCGACGGTCAATTCGTCGACGGCCATGAGAGTGTCCGTCGCGTCACGGTGACGGCATGCCGATCCCCTTTCGCGGCCGTCGATTCCTGCAGCCTTGGTCGCGGCGCGGCGACGGGCACACGCCTGCTTTGGACGCCAAGCCGTCGCAGTTAGGTCCGGTGACATGCCCGCTGGACGGCGTCAGCGTTCATGAACGGTGACCTGGCGAGAGACCGTCCGGCCGAGGGCCTGCCGATCGGTCACCGTGGGACGACGCGGGCACCCGGGTAATGGACTGGCTGCGCGGCTGGTACCGCACGTAGCCTGCCTATGGTCGGTGTGCAACGTCGACAGACGGGGGCGATCATGCCGTCGAGCAAGGAGCGCGCCAAGCCGCCACGACGGGTGGGCTACCCGTGGATGGACTGGGCGCCAGTGCTCATCGTGCTGGCAGGATATGGCCTGGTTCGTGTCGGAGTCGTGGTGTGGGTGCTGAGCCGTGGCGGGTTACCCGCCTCGGCGCTGGGGTGGAGCGGCGCTGTCGCCGGTCTCGCCGCTGCGGGTCAAGCGTTCGCCGGGGCACTGCTGTTGGCGGTCGTTCGGTGGCGCCGGCCGGTCGCCGCGTGGCTGATCGCGGCAATCGGAGTCGGTACGGCCGTGGTCGATGCCGTGTTGTGGGTTGCCCTTGGCAGCGCGGCCGGGACTGGCGGGTATGCCTGGCAGATTGTCCTGGCGGTGGTCTTCGGTGTGGCGGCGGTGGTGTTGTGCCGCGCCGGCTTCGGGTGGGTACGGCGCGGTGTGGACGGTTACGACCTGCGGCGGATCAACGGTGTGCTGCGCCGTGTCGCCGGTGCTGAAGTCGTGGCGGCGGTTGTGGCGGGTGTCGCCGTGCTGGTGGTGGATCGGCCCGCGGTGGTTGATCGGCTGCTGCACCTGGTTGCGCTGGTGAGTGCGGCGGCTGCGGCCAGCGCCGTCGTGGTCTTGCTCGTGGTGATCGGTGAACAACGCCGCGAAGCCCACGAAGCCGCGATGGCCGACTTCTATCGACGCCTGTACGGGGCTGATGACTCCGCCGATCGATGACGGCGGAGGGGCAGAAGGCGCACACGCGAATCGTCGACGGTCGATCTTCGGGACGGTTTGCCCGCGCTCACGCTGCCTTCGCGGTTAAGCGCCGGCCGCGGGTGGCCGTCCTGGAGTTGCAGGACTGTTGGGCGAGCATGCGTGGCACGAGCGCGGAACGGGCCGTTCAGTCTTCGTCGTCTTCGTCGTGGAGGTCGTTGAGTGCGGTGACGCCGAGTGCGAGCCGGGGCACGGGGAATTGTTCGAAGACGCCGTAGCGTGCCGGTGACTCGGGTGGGTCGGTGTCCGCGAGGTCGATCCAGGTCATCGTCACCGGGTCATCGGAGTAGCGGTCCAGGCTGCGTAGGTCGGCGTCGGGTATCGCGTGACCGGCGCGGCGCAGCAGCTCGGCCAGGTCCTGGCGGACGCGTTCGACGGCCCGGTCGAGGTCGTGCCGCCATCGGCGGTCGGCGTCGACCCATTGCGTGTCGCTCAGCGGTCCGTCGGGGTGCGGTGGTAGCGGCAACATGCGGTCGGCAGCCCAGTTGGTCACGGCGAGCGGGGAGACCTCGGCGGGGTGCCGGCTGTCGCTGGCGGCGAGGCCGTAGAGGATCAACGCGTTCGTCTGCAGCAGGATCTGCGTGAGCGGGAGGCGTCGGCTCAGGTCGACCGTCGGGTGACGGTGGCGGATCAACTCCACGGCGCGGCGCGTCGCGGCACCCCACTGTCCCTGGTCGTCGGCGGCCACTTCGTCGGCGTAGTCCTGGATGGTCCGCATCCGACGATGCGATCAGAGCGACCGATGAGCGTCAATGGGGGCGCCGGCATTCACTCGTTCGTGTCACCTGCTCCCGGATACCCGCAGTGCAGTGATCTCCCACGACGGTGAGCAGCCTGTTCGTCCTCGCGTTCGCCTTCCTCGACCGCGCGGTGAGCCGGGCGGGAAAGAATTCGCTCACGCGTCGGCGTCCTCCATCGACTCCCATCGCTGGGACGCCGAGCTTTGCGTGTGCAACCACCTGGAAAACATGGCGCATCACTCGACCGCCACCGCGCCGGGCGGGTTCCGCGCGATCGGCCCGCCGCCACGACCGGAACGGTCTTGCGGTGCCGTCACCTCGTGACCCGTACCGTTGCGCAGGCAGTGTTCCGCTGACGGAGCGCACCGGCGACCTGTCGTCCCGTGCCCTCGCGCCAGCTACCTGAACTGATGACCGGCTCACGGCCCCGGCGCCCGACGCAGGCGGTCACTTCTGTGGGTGCTGGGGCTTGGCCTGCAGGGCGCCGCGCTAGTTTGGCAGGATTGCGCCGCTGGCCCGGTACGGGGCGCACAGCAGGCCGACGGCAGCCGGCGGGAGCTTGCGCGGCAGAAGTTGGACCACGGCCGCCCCCCACAGCGCGTCGACCAGCTCACGGTCGGTGGGGCACTGCTGGGTGGCCTGCTCGGCGACCGGGACGCCTTCCCAGTACAGGCTGCGCGTGCGGTATGGGTAGCCGGCGTCCATGCCCGCGGTGTCGACCTCGACGCGGGCGTCCTGCCAGACCTGCTCGTCGATCCCGCAGCGTGCCTCGACCATGCGTGCGAGGGCGGCCGTGGGCATGCCGACGGCGAAGCGCAGCACGGACAAGGCCGCCTGGGTATGGGGTCCGTACGCGGTGGCCGGCGTGTACGAGGTGGGCAGGCACACCCGCCGCCACGGCGCGGTCAGAGCAGCGCAGTCGTCGTCGCCTTGCCGGTCGCACGCGGCGGCGAGGATACCCAACGCCGCATCGAACAGCGGCATCAATGAGTCCAGATACGCCTGCCGTTGGGCGGTGGCCGCCGGCTGGTACGGATAGGCCAGCTGCTCGGAATGTGCCGCGTCCGGGTCGGGCGTGGGCAGCCCGAACGTGTCCGCCCAGCGGACCCAACGGGACGCGAGCCGTCCGCCGATTTCGCCCGAGACTGCGGCCAGGACTCTGCTGCGGGCCTGTTCCCGGCTGCCGTCCTGCGGTGCGGCATCGGCCAGGCCGAACGTCTGCTCGAAGGTCAGGTTCGCCACCGTGACTTCGAGCTGTTGCCACTGGGCGGCACGCGGATGGCGGCGCAACAGCGCCGCGCCGAGGTCGTCCTGCGCCATACCGTCTCCTCCAATGACCCGCACCCTGCCATCCCGGCTCAGTGTGCCAGTGCCAGAACCCCGACGCGATGCGCGCCCACGCCCGAGGGACGCCGCAGCCCGACGGGGGCTGGCGTTGAGCTCGCCCGTCGAGCTGCGCTCCTCGCTGCGAAGCAGGCCGCGTGCAGGTCCATGCACGTGTCCGGGTGACGCCGGTGTAGTCGCTCGACAGCGTGTCAGTCACCTCACGCAGCAGCTGATCGCCCAGATTGATCAAGCGTCGGGGCGTGGCCTCGAACCGCAAGCGGTCACGGTTCCTCGTTGCGGTTTGTGGTTGTGGCGACGCGACTTCGTCGGTTATCGCTGTAAGGGGCGACCTACCTACCTCGGGTCGCCGGTGAGCAGATCGGCGATGATCGTCGCGGCGATGAGAAACGGTCCGAAGGGGAACGGCTTCTGTTCGCCTGTCTGACGTTGCTGGAACAGGATGGCAACGGCGATAGGCAGAGACAGCACGTAGGGCAGCACGGCTCCGAGCAGGAGCGTCGCCCATCCCCCGGTGCCGAGCATGACCCCGGTGAGGGCTGCGAGTCGTACGTCGCCCATGCCCATCCGGCTCGCGCCGACGGCAACGAATGCTGTGTAGCCGGAGCCGAGGACAGCGCCGGCCAGCACAGGGACGAGCAACTGAGCCGGCTGGCCGGCGAGGGCCGCGGCGAGGCTCAGGACGACGGCGACGGCGGCCGCGGCGACGGCGATCAGGCGAGTGGGTAGCCGTTGAAGGACGATGTCGATCCACGCCAACGACAGGCCGGCGACGGTGAACAGCAGCCAGGCCGTGAGCAGGAGGGTTTCGTGCGATCCATGGGGTGGATGCCGCCACGCCAGTGCAGCTGCCACGGGCGCGGCGCAGGCGCCGGCCAGCGTCCTGCTGAGCCATCGGTTCGGCGTTCTTCCGGTCGGCTCCATGGTCCAGATGGCGGCGGTTCGGGGTACCGCTATTGCTGCGAGCACCCCGACGGCCGCGCCGAGGATCAGCTGGTCGCGCACGGTGGCCCCACGGAGATGGGCGGGGACCCGATGATGTGGGCAGTCATGTGTCGGTGGGGAGCTTTCTCTGCTCGCCGTTGATGCGACGCCGGTCGCCCGCTGGGTCAGCTGCCATGTATCGGCGGACTTGGCGGCTGGATTTGCCGATGCGCGCGGCAATGTCGTTGGGGTGCATGTTCGGGTCGCGCTGCAGCCAGTAGGCGACGGCTGCGCCGGTCTCGGTGGGGACGATGTCACGGTCGTCGTGTGGTGGCGTCTGCTGTGGTGCTTGGGGTGGGTCCGCCGGGATGTCGTCGGCCCGGTCGACGGGGGTCTCGGGCACGGCGGTGGCGGGTGCAGTGCCCGCATCGGCAGATGCGGTGGTGGCGCCGTCCTCGGCGAAGGCTTCGGCTGGCTTCGACGGCTCGCGCTGGGCCCGTTCGCCCGCGTCGGCCGGCGGGCCGTCGTGGGCTCCGGTGGCCGGGTCGGTCCTCGGCTCGGCACCGGTGGGCTTCGCGTTGCGGGCAGCGGGCGCCGGGAAGCTCCCCGGTGCGGTGTGCGGTGTCGCGGTGGGTGCTGGCGGGGCTGCGTCTGCCGGTTGCGCGGCTGTGACGGTCCGGGTCGGGTGTGCTGGTGCTGGTGGAGGGTTCGGTGGTGTGCGGTCGTTGGCGTCGATGCGGCCGGAGAGTTCGACCAGACAGATGCTGGCCACGACGATGAGGCCGTCGACGGAGAGCGGCAGCAGGTAGGGGGAGGCGGCGGTTTCGCCGTATCGGGCGGCGACCGCGGTCATGTGCCAGTAGGAGACCCAGGCGGCGATGCCGGCGATGACGGTGGTCGCGAGCAGCCGGACGGCGGCCAGGGAGCGCCGGTAGACGGGTACGCGGGAGATCAGTTCGACGGTGAGCAGCAGCGCGAGGGGTGGCCAGGCGGCGATGGCTTGGCTGATCGGGTTGGAGCGGGCGTGCAGCATGTTGGCCGCGACGGACGCGGCGACACCGACGACGAGCGCGCCGCGGACGCCCCAACGTAGCCGTTTCCATCGGCTGGTCTGCTCGTCGGGCGGCTCGTGGCGAGCGGGCCGCGCGGGCAGGGCCTGGGCGGCTGGGGCCGTGATCAGAGGTGGAGCTGAATGAGTGGTGTCGGTGCGGAGGGCCGGATGGTTGCCGTTGAGCGTGGTTGCGGTCATGCGGCGCCTCCGGGTCCGGGCTGCAGCGGCATGCGGGGGTTGCGGGTCTGCAGGTCGGCGACGAGTTTGTCGGCCAGGGTGAGGGTGTCGTCGCCGGGTTCGACGTCGATCTCGGCGGCGACGGCGGTGACGGCGCGGCGCAGCGCCCGGATGTCGTCGAGGTGGCCGAGTCGGGCGTGGGCGCGCATCGCGGCCTGGTAGAGGGTTTCGGCGTAGGGGTGCAGCTTGATCGCCGGGCCGAGGATGACGAGTTGTTCCTCAGGGGTTTCGGCGAGGGCGTCGATCAGGGTGGTGGTGGCGTCGAGGGCTTGCCGGCGGACGGCCTCGCGGTAGGGCTCGATCCACAGGTAGTCGTAGCCTTCGGCGAGGACTCCTCGGTAGGCGGCGACGGCGCGGCGCAGGAGGGCGATCCGCTCGTCGGGGTCGGCGACGGCGGCTTCGGTGATCGCGGCGCGGATCTGCCACAGGTCCACGCCGACGGTGGCGGGGTTGAGGCGGTAGTGCAGCCGCGGGTGGGAGAGGTACTCGCCGGGTCCGCCGTTGTGGCGAAGCACGCCGCGCAGGTCGGAGACGTAGGTATGCAGGCGGTGCCCGGCCTTGCTCCTGGGCGCGTCAGGCAGCAGGTCCTCGAGGATCGCGTCGACGGTGGCGATGCCGTCGTTGGCGGCCAGGTAGACCAGCAGTTCCAGGGACTTGGGGCGGGGCGCGCGTTGGGGGTCGGCGTCGAGGATCGCGGCGCCGCCCAGGACGGTCACCTCGACCCTGCCGGGGGCGATTCCGGTCGGCTCCGCATCGCCGGTGGTGTCGCTGCTGGCAGAGCCGGGCGACGCGTCGCCGTTTCCCGGCGTTGGGGTGTCGGGGCCCGCTGTCGCCGCCGGCTCACGGGCCAGAGTGGGCTCCGGTCCGCCGATCGGCTCGGCCGCCGCCGGTTCGGTGATCATGGCAGGGTCGTGCCGGCCGGCACCGGTGGCGGGTATCGGGGTGGCCTCGCCGGTGGCCGCACTGGCGGCTTTCCCGTGGTCGGCGTTGGGATCGGTGGCCCGGGTCGTGGGGTGCGGATCGGTGGGGGCGGGTGGCTGTGGTCGTCCGGTGTGGGATTCCGCGAGGGTGGTGATCAGGTCGGCCGCCTCGGTGGGGTCGATGACGGTGAGGCGTCCGACGTCGGCGGGGTGGGTGCCGTGGTGGGTGGCGTCGCGCTCGGCCGGGCGGGTCGTGCCGTCGGCGGCGACGTCGATGGTGTCGCCGTCGGGCCAGTCGCCGAGCAGGACGCCGTGGATGTCGAGCCGTTGTCCTTGGGTGAGCAGGGCGGCCACGCGGGTGCGTTCGTGGCGGCTGGTGGTGTCTGCGATCAGCAGGATCGACGGTAGGGGTTCTTCGTAGGGGTCGGCGAGGCGCAGCGCGGCGACGTCGTCGACTTCGTGCTGGTAGACCAGTCGGGTGCGGTGCAGGGTTTGCGTTTCGAGCAGGTCGAGGGCTTCGTCGAGGCCGGCGGTCACGGTCAGCCGTGGGGTGTGGGGCAGGCCGACGGCGGCGGCGCCGAGCAGGGTGGCGGCGGTGGTGGAGGCCATGACGACCCAGGTACGGGCGTCCGGGTCGTCGAGGCCGCCGGCGGCGAGGGCGGCGGCGAAGAATCCGCGGGCTGCTGCGGTGGCGCCCGGCCCGATCAGGCCGACTCCGGCCGGGGGCCACACCGCGGCGAGGGGGTGGGCCAGGGCCGGCACCACGGGGACCGGCGCGGGCCGTGGGCCGGCGGGTTCGTCGCCGTCGTCGCTGTCGGGGTCTGTGGTGTCCTGCTCGTGCGTGCCGGGGGCTGGGCCGGCGCCGGCGTCGCTGCCCCGATCGTCGTCGCGGTCCTGGTCGTCGGGATCAGCCAACGGGGTGGCGTGGGCGATGTCGGTCGGGCTGGGGAGGTGTTGACGCAGGCCGCGGCGGATCTGGGTGACCACCGTCGGCATGGGGGCCAGGTCGTGGTCGTCGGCGCTCGAGCGCGTCCCGGCTGGCTGGGGGATGTAGCGGCGGCGGCGGTGTTTCCAGACCAGGGCCACGGCGGCGGCGATCGCGAGGCCGAGTCCGAGGTCGATCCAGCTGCCCGTGGACAGCGCTACCCCACGGGGGCCGGTGTGGTGGTCGGTGGCCGCGTGGGTCGGGCCGGGGCTCGGCTGCGCTGTGCTGCTCGGCTCGGTGGTTCCGGGATCGGTGGTGGTGGCCGGTGAGGTTGCCGGGGCGGTGCTGTTTCCGGGTGCCATGGTGGTGGGTGGTGGGGTGGTCGGCGTGGATTCGGTCGTGGCGTGGGTGCTCGAGGGCGGGCTGGCCGCGCTGGCGGGCTGCGGCGGGTCTGGCTTCGGGTGTCCCTGGTTCGGGGGGTCGGTGGGCTTGTGGGCATTGTGGGGTGGGCTGGCGTCGTCGGGCAGGTGCAGGGTCCAGCCGGGGTAGATGAGGTTCGGGTTCTTGAGGGTGCCGCCGATGTCGGCGAAATGGGTGCCGCGGTTGAGGGCGTAGATCTCGGGCCACCGGTTCGGGTCGCCGAGGCATTGGCCGGCGATCTCGGAGAGGGTGTCGCCGTGCTTGACGATGTAGGTGTACTCGCGGTCGGCGGACACGAGCGTCAACCGGCCGAGGGTGGTGCGGGTCTGGCTGGTGTCGCGTGCCTGGGTGTGCTGCGGCCCGGCGTACAGGGGGACGGTCACGGGCACGACCGACACCGGTCCGGCCTGGCGGGGTGGCGCAAGGGTCCGATCTGGTGCGCGGTGCTGGGCGGCGGAGTGGGAGCCGGCCGAGGCGGCGGCTGCCTGCGCCGGCGGGGATAGGCCCGGGGCGGCTTGCGCGGCGGTGGCGAGCATGCCGCCGGTGATCAGCGCGACGAGCAGGGCGGCCAGTCCTCGTGCGGGCGCGAGGGCGCGGGGTTGGGGCAGGTTCAGGCCGGTGAGGGCGGCGGCGAGTTCGGCGAGCGCGGACCACGCGAACGCGGCCCAGGCGACCCACAGCAGCGCGGTGAGCAGGGCGCCGAGGGTGTGGTCGGTCATCGGCGAGGTGAGCAGGGTGCTGATGTCGGACCAGGTGGGCAGCTGGGTGGGCCAGGGCCGGTCGAGGTAGTGCAGCAGGGCCCAGGGCGGCGCGGCGAGCAGCAGCGCCAGCACCGTCGCGCCGGTGAGCCGGCGCAGGGTGGAGGTGAGCGACGCGAGCACGATGAGGCCTCTTCCGACGGGGATGCTGTGGTCAGGTGGCGGCGGTGACTCCGGTCGCCGGGGTGGCGGTGGCGGTGGCGTCGATGGGGATCGTGCGGAACCCGATCAGGTACAGCAGCTGGGTGCGCCGGACGCCGGTGACAGTGACGGTGACCGCGGTGGTGGTGGCAGTGGCGGTGCCGGTGGTGCCGGAGTCGGCGAGGAAACGCTCGGCGGCGCGGGCGGCGGCGTCGGGGTCGAGCCGGGCGACGCCGCTGGTGCGGTAGGTGGCGAGGTCGATCTGGCGGGCGCCGGCGCGGGCGGCGGCCTGGGCGCGGTCGTAGAGGCGGACCTGGTCGGCCATGGCCATGCCGGGGTCGAACACGAGCCCGGCCAGCAGGATGATCATGAGGGCGCCGGCGGCGGTCCAGGCGGTGATCATGCCGCGGTCGTCCGCGCGCAGCCGGCGGCGCAGCTGCTGCAGCCGGGCTGTACGCGACAGCGTGGGCGATACCACAGAGCTGGGTGTGGTGTTCGTGGGTGTCATGGCTGTCCCCGATAGATGTCCAGCGGCTGGGTGGACTGGCTGGTGACCGTCAGAGCGCCGGGCAGGCCCACGCCGAACAGGTCCCGCAGGGCGACGGTACAGTCGATGGTGACGGTGACCTGGCCGCCGGGAGCCATCGATCCGGCGTTGACGTTCATGGTGCGCGGGCGGCAGGTCAGGGTGCGGCCGGCCAGGGTCGCGGTGGCGGCGTCCTGGGCGCCGGCGGTGGCGGCGCCTGGGGTGTAGGCCAGGGATGCCTGGCGCGCTGCCGCGGCGGCGGCGGAGTTGACGTCCATCTGGGCGGACACGATGCGCACGACGGCGATCACGGCGACGATGGCCAGCACCATGATGGGTGCGTAGCCGAGGCCGACCTCGACGATGACCGAGCCGCGGTCGCCGGACAGCCGCCGGCGTGCGACGCGGCGGTGCGGGGCGTTCATCGGCGGTCGCCGATCGGGCCGAGGGTGAGGGTCTGGGGTCGGAACCGTTCGGTGGGGGCGCTGACGCTGGTGCGCACCGGGAGGGTGATGCCGAACAGGGCGGGGGCGTGGCCGCGGATCGTGACGGTCGCGGTGTCGGCGGTCCGGGCGACGGTGACGCTTGATTCGTCGACGAAGGTGCCGGCTAGCTGCTGCAGGATCGCGGTCGCGTCGGCCTGCCCGGCCGCGGCAGTGCCGTCGCGTACGCGGGTCGTCTGCAGCGCGTGGTTGGCGGCGTACTGCGCGCCGAGTTGGCCCAGGCCCCACATGCCGATCTGCATGCCGAGGGCGAAGACCAGCAGTAGCCACGGCCACGACGCGACCATTTCGGCGGTGACCGACCCGCGGTCGCCGCGCAGGCGTGCGCTCGCCGGTGCCCGCCCGCGGGTGGCGGGCGGCCCGGTCGTGTCCGCAGGTGTTCCGGCGCGCCGGTGTCGGCCGGTCTGGCTCTGTCGGATGGGTGGCATGAGGGCTCACAGGCCGCCGAAGGAGAGGTTGTTGAACCAGTCCGACAGTTTGCCGGTGAGGATCGGGTAGACCAGCAGCACGACGGCGATGACCGCGGAGATCCAGAGGACCTTCTCGGTGGTTTCGCTGCCGCGCTCGTCGGAGGCGCGCAGTGCGCGCAGCCGGCCGGCCAGGGCCGTGTGCAGCAGGATCAGCGTGGTCATGAAGCGGTGGCGGTCCATCATGGACTCCTTCGCGGGGCGCCGGTTTGGTGGCCGGGCGGGTGTCTCGGGCAGCGTGGTACTCCCCCGCGCAGTCGGGTGGCTGCGCAGGTCGTCGTTATCGGGTCTGGCTACGGGTCCGTACGGGTTCGGGTTTGTGTTAGAAGCGGCTGATGGCGGCGACGGCGGGGAAGAGCAGGAAGCCCATGTACGCCACCGCGAGCAGCATCACGGGCAGCGCCATGCGTTCGGTCGCGGAGTTCGCCTGGGTTTCCTGCGCGGTGCCCTGGTGGGCGCGCAGGGTGGCGGCGCGGGCGGTCAGCGACACGCGGATGCGGGCGCCTTCGGCACCGGCGAGGCTCATCGTCGCGGCGAGTTCCTGCAGGTCGATCACGCCGGTGTCCTCGCCGAGCTGGCCGAGGGTGCGCCACGGGGGAACCCGCAGCAGGCGGGAGGTGGCCACGGCCTCGTGCAGGCGGGCGGCGGCCCAGCCGTGGGTGTCGGCGCAGGCGTCGTCGAGTGCCTGTTCGAGGCCGGCGCCTGCGGCCAGGGAGATGACGACCAGGTCGAGGACGGCGGACAGGGCGTGCCGTAGTTCGGCGCGGCGGCGTTTGGCCTCGTTGCGCACCGTGGTCTCGGCCAGCCACCAGCCTCCCGCCGCCCCGGCGAGCGACACCCACACCGGGGTGGTCGGGCCGAAGGTGCTGCTGGCGTCGGTCAGGACGGCGACGGCCAGCGGGGGCAGGATGAGCCCGGCGATCACGGCGAGCATCTGATCGGCCAGGTGGGTGGCGCTCGGGCGGTCGAGCACCGCCAGGTCAGCCCGGGTGCGGGTACCAGGCAGCCCGAGCGCCCGCAACGGCGTCGACAGTGCACGGGTGCGCATGGTGGTCGGCGCGTCGATCGGGGCGGGTGGGCGGTGCAGCCCGGCGAGGGTCTCGGCCAGGGTCGGCCGGGCCGGGATCAGCCCGGCGACGACCAGCAGCAGGCCCAGACCGCAGGCGACGCCGACGAGCAACGCTGAGATGTTCATCCGAGCCTCCCGGTCGCGACGGCGTCGGTCGTGGCGAGGATGCGTGGGGGCTGCTGGATGCGGGAGCTGCGGGCCATCCAGCTGAAGCCGGCGGTGAAGATGCCGCCGATGACCAGTAGCACCAGTTGTCCGGTGACGGTGCCGTACGGGGCGAGGAAGCCGCGGTTGAGGACCAGCAGACCGACGATCATGGCGATGGTGGTGCCGGTGATCATCCGGGCGGTGGTGCGGGTGGCGGCCCGTTTCGTGGCGACCCGCATCCGGATGGACGCCTGCTCGCGGGCGGTGCTGGCGAGGCTGCTCAGGCAGTCGGTCAGCTGCCCGCCGTGGTAGCCGGCGGCCTGCAGCAGCGCCCGGACCACGAGGTCGCCGGTCGGGTCGGCCAGCCCGGCGGCGAACATGCGCAACGCGTGCGGCAGGCGGATGCCCGCTCGCGGTGACGCGGCCAGGGCGTTCACCTGGGTGCGGATCGGCAGCGGGGTGACCGGTGCGGTAGCGACGATGGCCTGCTCGAGCCCGGCCGCCGAGGAGAGGGTGTCGCGCAGCAGTTCGGTCCAGGTGGCGATCGCCTCGATGCGGGCCAGGGCCTGCTGGGATTCGCGGTCGGGGCCCAGGATGCGCGGCAGCGCCCACACGCCCGCGGCGGTGAGGATCGCCGCAACCGGCCAGCGGGTGGCCAGGGCCGCGCCGAGGCCGGCGGCGGCGGCCAGCAGTGCCCGGGTGCGGTCGGCGGGGGTGAACACGCGTCGGCGCCGTGCGGGGGCGGGTCGGGCGGGTCGCCGGCGCAGCCCGTCGAGGATCAATGCGAGTCCGGCGGCGCAGATCAGCCCGAGCAGGATCGGCATCAGCGGCATGGGTTACCACCGGTCCTGGTGCAGCAGGTTCGGGTCGAACCCGGCTGCGATCAGGTCGTCGAGGGTGTCGGTGCGCAGGGGCGCGCCGGGGACGGCGCGCCGGTCCGGGCCGGGACGGTAGATCTCGTTGGATGGGATCTGCTCGCCGGTGGTCTCCAGGACCTGCCGGATCGACGACACGACGCGGGTGCCGTCGGTGGCGCGGTCGAGGTGGATGACGAAGTCGACGGCTTGGCCGATCAGCATGTTCGACACGTCGAACTCCAACCCGTCCGCGTCGGCGGTCCTCGCGTACAGAGCCAGGCGCAGCAGAGCCTGCTTGGACGTGCTGGCGTGGATGGTGCACATGGACCCGTCGTTGCCCTGGGACATGGCGAACAGCATCGCCAGGGCCTCGGCGCCTCGGGTCTCGCCGACGATGACCCGGTCGGGGCGCATCCGCAGCCCCCACTGGACCATGGTCCCCAAGCCGATGCCGCCGACGCCTTCCAGGTTCGCTTCCCGCCGCTGCAGGGCGGGGGCGTTCGGGTGCGCGTTCTCGTCCTCGTCGAGGCCGACCTCGAAGGCGTCTTCGACCGTCACGATCCGCTCCAGCGGATCGATCTCGTAGGCGGCGGCCCGCAGCAGGGTGGTCTTGCCGATCCCGGTCCCGCCGGAGACGACGAGGTTCTTGCGGGCACGGACCATCGCACCGATCAGAGCCCGCAGCGCCGGGGTGAGTTCACCCCGGCAGACCAGGTCGTCGAGGGTCACCCTGCGCAGCGTGTTGCAGCGGATCGACACGCAGGGCCGTTTGGAGACCGCCATCACCGCGAACAGCCGCTGACCGCCGGGCAGCCGCAGCGACAGCGACGGACTGCCACGGTCGAAGCGGCGTTCCTCCTGGCCGCTGCGGGCGGCGGCGATCTGGATCAGCTCGATCAGCTCGTCGTCGCTGCCGGCCACCGGCGCGACCCGCAGCCGCTGCCCGTCGACGGTGTACACCCACACGTTGTCGCAGCCGTTGACGAAGACATCCTCGACGTTCGGATCGTCGATCAGGCGCTGCAGGGCGCCCAGCCCGGTGAACGAGTCCCGCAGGGCGCGGGCGACCGCCGCCTCCACGTGCGGCGACAGCGGGGCTCGGCCCGCGGCGATGTCGGCGCGGGCGTTGGCGTCGATCTCCTGGGCGATGAACACGGCGATCTTCTGGTCGCGTTCGGTGTCGGCCAGCGGCCCGGCGCCGGCCAGGTGGGCGCTGACCGCGGAGCGGAGCCGGGCGACGACGTCCAAGGGTGCCGTCGTCCGCTCGCCGCCGCGTACAGTGCTGTGGCCGTTGCTGGCGGGGACGGGGTGCGGGGTGGCGGTCATGACACCGTCCTGAGGCCGGCCGGCCGGGGCGTCGCGGACAGCTGCGCGGCGAGGGCCTTCAGCGTGTGAGCCAGGCGGGTCCGGAACCAGACCCGACCGGTCATCCGTCCGGTCAGGACGCCCGCGCCCCACCGGTCGCGCGGCAGGTACGCCCAGACCGGGGCGCCGAGCTGGCCGGCGATCTCCTGCGCCGTGTAGTGGGTCTTGCCGGTCACGGCGAGCCCGAGCGCGCCGGGCCGGGCCCTATCGTGCAGGTCGGGCAGCCGGGTGTAGAGGTGGTGGAGGTGCTCGTCGGTCGGGTGGGTGACCAGCACGACCGCGTCGGCGGCCGACAGCAGCCGCAGCGCGGGGCTGTCGACATAGAGGCGGCCCAGGTCGAGGACCACGACCGGCGCCAGGTGGCGCACCGCCGCCTGCGGGCGCGCGGCCAGAATGGTCACGGCGCTGGCCGCTTCCCGGGCGTCGCCGGGTCCGGCGATCACGTTGAGCCCGAGCGGGACCTGCTGCACGAACCGTGCGGCGCCGACGACCGGGGCGCCGTGACGGGCCGCCGCGGCCAGCCGGGCCAGGCCGGGTCCCTGCGGCAACCCGAATCGGGCGGCGAGCACCCCGCCGCCGGGATCCGCCTCGACCGCCAGCGCGGGACGCGGCGACCAGAGCGCGGCCATCCCGAGGGCCGCACAGGACGCCCCGGGCGCCCCGGACACGGATCCGACGGCGGTCACCAGCGGTTCGGGGTACCGGTCCGGGTTCACCGCTGGGCTCCGATCTGTACCAGGGACACGTCGCCGCTGGCCGAGGCGACGGTCTCCGCGCTGTCGGCAGCCAGCAGCAGGGTCACCAACTGCGAGCCGACCTGGTCTCCTCCGGTCAACACCGACACGACGGTGGCCACCGCCCGGAGGGTGCCGTCGCCACTGTTCGCGCCGCCGGACGAGCTGTTCTGGCCGGCGGTGCTCGGCACGACCAGCACGACGACGGTGGCGCCGGCCGTCAGCGCGGCCGGTGCCCGGCCGGGCTTGACCGGCAACGCGATGACGGCCTGCCCGCTCGGTGGCCACGCGGACGGCCCGACCTGGGCTGCGGTGAGCAGCACCCCCGCCGGTATGGGGGCGGCGGCGGAGCGGCCGACGACCTCGCTGCGGCGGCTGGCAGCGATCAGCGCCAGGCCGGAGGTGTTGGCCACGCGCACGACGGTGAGGTCGCCGTCGCTGATGGCCTTTCCCGCGGCGACCGGACGGACGGTGGACAGGAACGCTTCGTCGGCGTGCCGGCGCAAGTCCACCTGCCAGAAGACGACCACCGTGGCGATGACGATCAGCAGTCCGGCGGCGACCCTGCGGCCGCTGCGCCGGCCCGGCCGGCGGCTGCCGGGCAGCGTGCCGACGACGGGCGGATTCAGTTCGGGCCCCGTGCCCGGGGTGCGGGGTCGTTCGGTCATGGCCCTCATGCGGTTCCCCCGTTGATCGCCTGTGATTCGGCCACGTGGACGTCCACGGTGGAGGTGGTGGTCAGCGGGGCCAGAGTGCCCTCGGTCCCCGCGCCGACCCAGGAGACGCTCCAGGTCACCGTCGCCCGCACCGTGAACGCCCCGCCGGAGGCTCCGGCTGACGAGCGGCGGTAGACGTGACCGCAATCCGGTGAGGCGGCGCTCGGATCGCCGCCGGCCCGCCAGACGGTGCCCGGCCCGGTACAGGTCAGGGTGGTGCCGTCGCCCATCTCCCAGCGCACCTGCGTGGGCCGGGCGGTCGCGGTGACCGATAGGCCGGGCACGGCGGCGTTCGCGGATCGGGCACCCCAGCTCGACGGGTCGATCCACAGCCAGATCGGTACCTGGACGAGCAGGTCGTGTCCCGGATCCGGATTCGCCCGGATCCTCGGGGACGGCAGGGTGAGGTCCGCTGACGCCCGGCGGGCAAGAACGGCCGGTGCGGCGGCCGGCGGATTCGCTATCCACTGCGGCGCTGTGCCCAGTGCGCTGGTGTCGTTTCCGCAGACCTGCATGTACCAGCCGCCGCCGGCGGGATCGGCCCCGGCCGGCGGTGGCCGATCACCGGCCCTGACCCAGCGACATGCATCGTGGCCCGCGCCGGAGCCGCCACCGGAATGGTCGCCGCCACCGCCGTCGCCGCCTCGCCGCTGCGGGGTGCCCACAGTGACCGTGCACCCCGGCGACTGCGGGTGGGCGGTGCAGTCGACCGGCTCCCACGGGTCGTCGGCCGATGCGCTGGCGCCCGGCAGCAGGACGACGGCCAGGACTGCCGCGCTGGTGACGACTGTGGTGATCGGACGGCTCAGCATGTGCCCTTCTTCCGGACCGCGAAGCTGGTGACCTTCCAGACCCCGCCCAGCATCCTCACTGTCGCGCTCGTCGAACGGCGCCCGCCCGGCACGTCGTCGGCCTTCTCCCCCGAAGTCTTGTAGACCAGGAAATTGGTGCTATCGAGACAATCGGCAATGATGACCGTCGAGGGACGCGCGGCCGGCGTCGCTGCGGCGACCGACGGGTTGGATCGGTATTCGCCCCGGAACACTTGCCCCTTGGCCCGGTAGCCCGCGAGGCCGTCACGCAGCAGCTTCAGCGCGGGACCGGTCGCGTATACGGCGAGGTCCGGTTCGTCGCGGTTCGCGGTAAGGCCTGCCTTGGCGTAGGACCGCCACATCCCTTGATAGGCAGCAAGGGCCTGCTGCTGCGGTTCCTGGCTGGATCCGGTGGCTGTCGGCGGCGGCGCTGGCGGACTTGACACCGCAGGGCCCGGTGTTCGGCCTGAGCCACACGCGGTAAGCGCTACCGCCATGATCGCTGCACAAGGCCACGTCCAGGGCCGGCGCTGAAACGTCGGTATCGCGGATCTCGCCCTCGGAGGATGCGGGTCGCCGCCGGTGGCCGGGCTCGGCTCGCGTACCCGCGGGCCGGCCGGCAGGCCGCCGGGAGACCGGATCTCGACAGTGCGGCGGCCTTGACCGGGGGCCTGGAACAGCGCGGGGCTCGAGTTCCAGTGGCGACGACGTTCTGGACGATGATCGATCCTCATGAGATCCAGCCTTCGCGATCGGTGGGCATGGCGGTAGTTGTCATCGGGTGACGGGTCGTGACGGCCAATTCCCGCCCGGGGCTGCCGTGCACGGCGCAGGCCGGCACCATGAGCCGAACCTCGATGAGCACGGCGTCGGGCTCCGCGCGGACGTGTGTCCGGGTAGGGGGCTGCGGCGGGGTTGGTTCCAGCGTGCCCAGGAGGCGGCGATCGGCGGTTCCGATGCGTCGGTGCGCCGGCGTGTGTCGTGGGCCGCGTACGGCGGGCGCGGCGACGGCGATGAGCCCGGCCAGGGCGGGCAGGATCAGCAGCGCCTGGCCGAGGCCGACGTGCATGGCGGCGGCGCCGACGAGGACTGGGCCGACGACGAAGCCGGCGTAGCCGAGAGCGGCGACGCGGGACAGTCCGGAGCCGGGGTGGTCGGGGTCGAGCGTGCCGGCGGCGGTGTAGATCTGGGGAATGATGCCGGCCAGTCCGGCGCCGAGCAGTCCGTAGCCGGCGACGGCGGCCGCGGGGGTACCAGTGAGGAGGCCGGTGGTCATGCCCGCGCAGGCCAGCAGGCCGCTGGCGCGTAGCAGCGTGACCGGCTTGACGCGGGCGCTGATCCGGTCGCCGACCAGCCGGCCGACGGTCATGGCCCCGGCGAACGCAGCGTACCCGGCCCCGGCGATGGTCGAGGTGGCGCCGATCCCGTCCAGGTAAACACTGGACCAATCGGCGATCGCGCCCTCGCACAGCAGTGAGCAGGCCGCGAGCGCGCCGAGCAGCAGGATGCGTCCACGGTGCCGCGACGGCCGCGCCCCGGCCGGGGGGTCAGGTTCGGACAGCACCACCTGGACCGGCGGGGCCAGTCGGCGCGCGGCCAGGGCCGCGATCACTGTTATGGCGGCGCCGATGGCGGTGTACGTTGCCGGGCAGCTGAGCTGAAGGTGGGCGCATCCGGCTCCGGCACCGGCTCCCAGGGCGCCGCCGATGCTAAACCAGGCGTGGATGCCGCTCATGATCGGCCGCTGGTAGGCGTTCTGGCAGGTCAACGCGGCGGCGTTCATGCTCACGTTCAATAGGCCGTGCACGCTGCCGAGGAGCAGCAGCGCCGCTGCCAGCGTCGGCAATGAGGGGACGTACGCGGTGGCGGCGAGCGCGGGGCCGAGGATCAGCGCGGTCGGGATGGCCACCGCGGCGCTGCCGTAGCGGTCGACGAGCCGGCCGGCGGATCGCATGCCGGCCAGTCCGCCTGCGGCCAGGGCGAGCAGGGCGATGCTCAGTTGGCTGTGTGAGAGCTGCAGGTGGTGCTGGATGGCCGGCATCCGCGCGGTCCAGGCGCCGAGCACGGCTCCTGCGATGCCGAACAGCGCGCTGATGGCAACCCGGTACCGGCGTAACGCCCGCCGATCGTCGACGGCCGGGCCTGGGGGGTCGCGGTGCGGGGTGACGGTCATCGGGATCTCCGTGGGTGTGCGAAGGTGGCGCGGGAGCCGGCCTGCGATCCGGACCAGGGGTAGTGGGCCGCCCGGACCGTGGTGGCGCGGGGCGGCCCCGTGAAGGCGCTGGATTGGGGTGTCGACCGGGAGATGGGCCGGTCAGGCAGCAGCCGACGACTCCGTCGCAGGCGCGTTCGGCTGGACGGGTCGCGCTGCGGCTTCGCCTGGGGCGCTGGATGTCAGCGGTGGCGAGGTGGGCCTGCTGGCCGAGGTAGCCGCGGTCGGTGGTCAGCGGCCTACTGGTAGATCATGTCGCTGGTATTGGTGAGGCTGCATGCGCCGAGCTGGGGTTTGTAGGCCCGGCCGGGGGCGTTGAAGACCAGGCAGCGGTGAGCGCCGAAGGTGGTGTAGGCGCCGAAGCTTTTGAAGACGTAGCGGCTGCCGGTGGTGAAGATTTCCCAGACGTTGCGGCTGCCTTGGGGGTCGCAACTCATGTACAGGTATGGGTCGGTGCGGCTGCCGGGGGTGCCGTCGACGCCCAGACATGATCCGGCCTGGCGGTGCAGGACCCAGAGCTTGTGGTTGTTGTAGTAGCCCACGAGGGTGACCGTCCACTTGCCTCTGGTTGTGGGGGCGGAGCCGCATTTCTGGTTGCGGAAGTCCTCCAGCGGGTCGCCGAGGTTGTATGCGCAGACGCCGTACCGGACCGACCTGATGTCTCGATAGGTGGCGGCCTGTGCCGGTGGCGCGCCGGCGAGGAGGGTGGTCGCGGCGAGCAGCGCGGCGATGACCATCACGAGCGCGTGTCCGGTTCGGGTGCGGGCGATCACGCGGGTTGCGCTGGTGGGGTGCTGGGCCGGGATGGGTGCGGCGGCGTCGGCCACCGTGCTGGTGCGGGCGGGGCTGATGTTCATCATCGGATGGCTCCTTCGAGGTTGGCGACCAGGCGGTCGATGTGGGCGGTGGTGACGCCGGGCATGCAGATGAGATGGCTCCAGTCCGCCTCGGTGGGCAGGGGCCACTGCTTGGCCACCGCGTCGGGCAGGGGGCGCAGCATGACCGTGACGGCGTCGGGGTTGCGCCAGCACGCCCAGCCTTTGGCGGCCAGCCGCCGGCGGGCGTAGCCGGCGGTCGCGCGGGCTTTCTGGACGCGCAGCCGTTGACCGGCCAGGGGATGCTCGGTGAGCGCGTGCCAGAGCAGGACGGCGGCCAGGCCGGCGCGGGAGCCGGCGATGGTCGTGTCCGCGTTGCCGATGTAGGCGACCAAGCGGCTGTCGGCCAGGGGCCGGTGGGCGGCCAGGGTCACGGCGCACGGGATGGGGGTGCCCCACCATTTGTGCCCCGATACCACGATGCTGTCCGAGCCACCCGGGTGCAGGTCGAAGTCGTGGCGTCCGGTCAGCGCGGCCGGGGCGCCGCCGAGGGCGGCGTCGGCGTGGATCCAGGTCCGGGCGACCCCGGCCGCATCCAGGCTGGCTCGGATCGCCGGAACGCAGTCGATCGCCTCGGTCATCGTGGTGCCGATGGTGGCCACCACGACCGCTGCCCTCGACCGATTGCGGGCCGCCTTGGCCTGCAGGTCCGCGTAGTCCATTTCGCCGTGCGGTTCGGCGCCGACAGCAATGGCCGGCAGGCCCAGCACGCGGGCGGCCTTGGGCACGGAGTAGTGCGCGGCGCTGGAGTAGTAGACGATCGGGTCGATCAGCTTGGCCCGGGCCAGCCGCAGGCTGTGCAGGGTCCCTTCGGTGCTGCCGGTGGCCAGGTAGCCGCTCCACCCGCGCTCGGCGCGGAACAGCCGCGCGAACCAGGCCAGGACACGTCGCTCCACGTCCATGGTGTGCAGCGGGTAGAGCGGGTCGACGCGGGGGTCACCCGGGTTGTTGAGCATGTGCCCGAAGAACGGCGTCAACGGGGTGTAGTCGATGTCGGTCGCGCGCTGATAGCCGATGTTCGTGGCGTCCGCCGCCCTGATCCGGGCCAGGACCTCGCTCAGGTACGGGTCCAGCCTGGACGGCCGCGCCGGCGCGACTTCCGGCGGCGGGCAGAGCATCTCCGCGGATATCACCGGACCTCCCCGCCGTGCGTGACGGGGCAGCGGCTGCCGACGGTGACTGCCGGCATCGCGGTGTGCGCCCGGACCGCTACCGACGGCCGGAACCGGCGGACGTGGTCGGCGCTCAGCCGCAGGGCGGGAAGCCGCAGGGCCAGGACGGCCAGCGCGGTGTCCAGCTGAAGGCGGGCCAGCGCGGCGGCTGGGCACTGGTGCGGGCCGTAGCCGAAGGCCAGGTGCCGCGACAGCCGCGCCCTACCCGGGTCGAAGATCTGCGGGTCGGTGTACACCGTTTCGTCGTGACCGGCACTACCGAGCAGCACCAGGCACCGGCTGCCCGCCGGGATGGTGACTCCGCCGACGGTGGTGTCGGACAGCGCCAGCCGCAGCCAGCCGTCCACGGCCGGGCTGAACCGCAGCGACTCCTCGATCAGCGTTGCCCGCAGATGGGCGTCGCCGGCCACCCGGCTCCACCGCCGCGGATCCGCCAGGGCGTGTTCGAGCGCGTGCCCGAGGGCGGCCGTGGTGAACGCCGACCCGGCGAGCAGCAGGTCCAGCAGCAGCGAGGCGGCCTGCTCGACGGCCAGCCGCGCCTCCCGGCCGGCGCGGTAGGCAAGCAGGTCACCGAGGACGCCCGGCGCTGGCCGGGGCGTGGTGAGCCGGACGCGGATCAGTGCCCGGCAGTAATCCCGGAACTCCAGCAGCCGGTACAGCCCGGCCAGCTGCTCCGCGGCGGTGGGCCGGCCCCAGAGCAGCTCGGCCGTGCTGGCAGTCCAGTGGCCGATCATCGTGGCGTCCTCGGCCGGCAGACCGAGCACGTCGAGCATGACCAGCAGCGGCAGCCGCCGGCTGACCTGATCGACCAGATCGACGCTGCCCTGCTCGCCGAGTTCCTCGGCCACCTGTCCAGCGCGCAGCAGCAACAACGGCAGCCACCGGTCGCGCACCAGCTCGGCGGTGCCGGGCACGACCGACCGCAGGACCGACCGCAGCCCGGCGTGCCGGGGCGGATCGGCGCTGACGATGCCCGGTGTCCACTGCACACCGGCCAGCTGCGCCAGCGCCGCCCCGGACAGCGGGGCTACCGGGGTCAGCGTCGTGGCGTTGCTGAACCGGCGGCCGTCGCCGAGCACGTCGCGGACGTTGTCGTAACCGGCGATGATCCACAGGCCCAAATCCGGGTCGAAACCGACCCCCGGGCCCTCGGCGAGCAGCCGCCGCCACATGGCGGCCGGGTCCCGGTCATAGCCGATATCGAACGGGTCAAAGCGCATCATTGGCTCCTCCAGGAGAAGGTGCGCCGCGGGTCGCGGTGCACGGGTGTGGTTGGCCGGGGCCGGCGGCGACGGAGTCCGGGCACGGCACAGCCCTAAATGGGTTGGCGTTGGGTTGCTGAGCTGGCGGATGCAGTGGCCTGCGGGCCGGCCCCCGGTCAAGCGGCTCACGGCGCCGGTCGGCGGTACTGGTGGTTCAGTTCTGGCTGGGGTGGGGCCGCCGGGCAGGCCGGCACGGGGGGACCGGCCTGTACCCGGCGGCGTTCGGGAGCCTTAGCCCTGCGCTGTCAAGCGTCAGGGGCGAAGGCAGCAGCCCACCCTGCAACCGCAGGCTGACGCGGTGATCCGGGGTCTGTCCCGCACCGCTGGGCGGTTGCTGACAGTGAGCCCGTCGGACCGGCTGTGGACATCGGCGACCGGCCACCCAGCAGCGGGTAAGTCCCACTCGGACGCGGCGGCCGGCCCGTCCAGGTCGGGCATGGTCGTCGGCGTGTGCGGCTATCAGCTTCGGTTGATCGACGGCTCGCCTGTCCGGCTCCTCTGGGATCACGCCCGAATGGCAGGGCGGCATCCGGTCAGAGACAGGAACTGGGCACGGTCACGATCACCGAGGTGGTCGGGTGAGCGCGTGAATGTCCACGTGGTCCCGCGACGGCCAGCTGGTCGGGAGCGTCCTTGCGGCCGGCCGTCATGCCCGCGAGGGCCGAAGAAGTGAACTTGAACGTCTCGGCATACGCAGGCACCGCAGCGGCAGCGCACATCAGCGTCGGCGCCGCCGGGGCGGCGATCAGCGCCGCCGCAGCGGCGAGCGGAGCAACAGCGAGCAGCACAGTGGTAGTGGTCTTCACGGTCGTGTCCTTTCCTGGACCGGGGTAGTGAGGGCTGGCGTTAGCTCAGTTGAGTCAGCGGCGGATGCGGACACCCGCCCGAGGACGGGCGCGGGCGCCGGACAACGCCGCAGACGGGTGCCGCAAAACTTCCGGCAGCCCGGGGGATCGTGATGACGTCGCCGGCGTGACCGGGGTGACGAGGACGCGGCCCGGCTGCTCATCGATAGCGGGCAGGTTCACCAGTTCCGGCCGAAGCGGGTCGACGACGCCTGCGGCAGCGCCTCGACTGCTGCGGCGCGGCGCCGCGCCATCGATTCGCTCCGCGGCGGTGTCGGTGGGGTGATCTCTCATGCGATCAAGCGTGGCCTTGCAACCGCTACGAAGCTATTGTCACCTGTTGTCACGTATTGTCGCCTGTATCTACATTGCCAAGTTCTCAGATGTTCTTTCGGGCAGGGCGGCGGGCGGGATGAGGTGTACCGCAAGGCCCCCAGAGGACTCGACAATGCCTAGGCCCAGCCTGATGCGGCCCAGGCCCAGCAAGCCGACGAACGCGTCGCAGTCATCACGTGACCGCACAGCGCGCCAGTCGATGGCCATGACGACGTGCCTGCGTTTCAGGGGGTAGTGGGTGAACCGTCACCGCGAGCCCAGCGTGCGGCACGGCGAGGCACCCGGCAGCTTCGCCACCAACACCGTCGCGATCGGTGCGGCCTCAGCCGGCGCCGGCGCGCCCGCGCGGCCAGGAACGGGGACTGCGCGAGGTGGATCGTGAAGCCGGTCGGATTGTCATGGTCACGACTTTGGTGCTGGCTGGGTGGATCGCCAACGGCGGGTCCGGACGCGCAGTGGCGCACGTACAGGTATCGCTCGCCCTGCCGGGTCGGACGGTCGCGGCAGGTGGGGGGATGATCCTGACCCGTTCGCTGTCCAGCCACCCGCTTGAGCCGTTTGGCCGCGCAGGCAGCAGCAATCGCACCCATCCTCGCTGCTGATCGATGACCGGAAGGTGCACTGGCCGGCCGCTCATGATCGCGAACGGGACGCCGGCTGGCACGTCGTAGACGGGCAACCGATCCGCGACGCAGGCGATCGCTGCCGGCCCATTGCCGCGAGGATGTTCGTCGAGCGGGCCGCCGGCCAGATAGGCATCGCTGGTTACCTCAGGCAAAGCGCGCCGGGCCGCGGCGGCGTACGCGAACGGAGGCTGCGGCCGTGCCTCGCCGGGATCAGCCTGGACCGAAGGCGGCACACGGATGCCCGTCAGCGGGGCCATTAGGTACGAGAACCGCCGCGCTGCCGCGACCATCCCGGGAACCCAAGACCGCTGCGGCCCACGGAGGCCGGCCCGGCCAGTAGCCGATGGCGCCGTGGCGGAATCCGGTCGCGGCTGATCTGCGCGGACCACGGTCGTCGGCCGACAGACCGCCCGACCCATACGAGCCGTGTCGAAACGTTGATCACTCATGGGATCAGCCTCGCGACCAACACGGCATTAATCCATTGTCGCTACTTGTCACTTCTTGTCAGATGTACCGACAATAGGCCGCTTTGACGGATATCGAGTTAGTACGGAAGCTTCGGGCGCGCCAGCGCTGGGCGGCTGCCGTTAGTCGAGCGGCAGCGGCGTCGCCCGACGCGGTGGGTGCACGTAGTGCGGATCTATGGGGAATCCGAGCTGTTCGACCGGTACCTCCAGCGACTCAGCCAGGATATTCAGGTTGTAGGAGTCGGGGACGATGACGTCCTTCTCCCATTTGCTGATCATCGACACCAGCGAGCTGATCCATATCGGAGCACCCAGATACCACGCCCCGACCTCCTGAAAGCGACGCGCCAGCTGCGGCTGGGTCCATCTCATCCGCCCTCGCAGGCATTTCAGCCGCTCGCCTCCCGCAAGAGCCGCAGGCTGGCGTGCCGGCTCCTCCAGAGGGTCGTCTGCCAACTCCACGGCAGCTCCTTCTCGTGTTCGGCGGCGATGGGCTACGCGCTTGTCTCGCGTGGTCCCGTTTGGTCCGCCGGTATTGCGTCTGATCTGGTTTATGGGGGATTGCTGTGGCGGTCTTTTGCCGTGCGTATTTGCGCCTGGCTGCTGGCGATAGCGGGCATGCTGCCGCGCTCATGGGCAGGTCACCGGTCGGCCGGGCAGGGATGCAAGGTAGTGGTGGGCGGGGCCGGGGGTGGTGAACCAGTCGTCGAGGGTGACAGGGTCGGCGAAGCCTGCGGCCAGGCGCCGTGCGGTTGCCGGATTCTGGGCGGCTGCGTGCAGCAGGTGCTGAACGTGCGGTGTGGGGCGCAGCATGAGGTTCGTCCAGTTGGTGACCGACCGGCCGTGGGAGGTCCAAAACGCTTCGGCTGTCTCGGCCGCCCAGGCTGCGTCGAACGGCTGCTCGCCGCGGCCGACGATCGCGTGCAGGTAGTGGGCGGCGGCGCGCGCCGCCGTGTTGGCTCCTTGGCCGGTCGCGGGGTCGTTGGCGAGGATGACGTCACCGATGCCCAGCGCGAAGCCGCCGCCCGGAAGCGCGGCGACCGGTCGGCGGACGGTGGGGACGTAGCGGCCGTGCAGGCTGGCCCGGGCGTCAGCGAGCTCCACCGTGGTGCAGCGCTGCTGGTAGACATCCGGTAGATATGTGCGGATCAAGGCCAGGGTGCGGGCCAGATGGGTGCTTGGGTCGAGCTGGCCTGGTTCGGCCGCCCATTGGTCGAGCGGGGAGCCGGGCACGGCGCTCCAGAACAGGATGTCGCAGGGTCCCGCCGCGGCCAGGGCCGGGATGAGGAACAACTCCCCGAGCCCCGTGACCGTGTGGCTGGCGACATGACTGTCCGGCCAGCCGGGGTCGGGTTGCAGGCCGTGCACGTAGACGGCGGCCAGGGCGCGCTGCGGCTCCGTGAAGGGGGAACGGGCCGGGTCTCGCTCAAACAGGCGCGCGAATTCTCCCTTGCCGGCCGCGACCACCGTCAGGTCGTAGTCGCCCGATCGGGCCAGCCTGGCGAGATCATGTGCGTTGACTGCCCGGTAGCGGACGTTGACGCCCCGTTCCTGGCACAGTTGCAGCCAGCCGGCCATCTTGACGCGCTGGTCGGTCGAGCGGCCAGGGGACTCCAGCGGTGCGCGGATGTGCACGGTGGCTGGTTCTCCTGGCTGGCGCAGCGTCATGTGCAGCCCGGCCAGGGGTGGGGTCTGCGACTCCCACAGGTTCAGGCGGTACGCCCGTTCGAGCGCGAGGGCGGGCTCGAACATCGCCTGGGTGGACAGCGGCCACCCGTTGCGGATCTCGTCTGGGGTGCGAGCTGATATGAGGGTCACGTTGATGTCCTCAGCGTGCAGGCTGAGGGCCAGTTGGAGGCCGGCCTGGCCGGCGCCAACGATGAGAATCCTGCGCATCATGCCTCCTCAAACGGGGGTAGGCCGGGATCATGTCCCCGGCCGGAATCGCCTGGCCGGGGACACGGGGCAGGTCAGTCAGCGCCGGCCGGGAACGGCGGCGGCAGAAGGATTTTCCACGGTCAAGGAACCCAGGCTTCCCTGCTGCGACTCGACCTTGACGGCCGCCCGGCGGGTGGCAGCCCACCAGGCGACCGAGAACACGCCTGCGCCGCGAGCCCGATCGAGGGCCTGCTTGCCGTCATGGAAGAGATTCCCGGACGGCCCGTACCTCAGCCACCCTTGCTGGTCGTCCGGCGGGGTCGAGCCCCAGCACAATTCACCCTCGAACTCGTCGGCGGCGACCTCGACCTCGAAACCGGCCACCTGCATCATCTGCGCGTACTGCCGCACCGTGCCCAGCCCGGCGAGCCGGATGTACTCGCAGACCGGTCCGATGATCGGCGCGCGCTGCTCGGCGGTCTGGTAGTCGCCCCACGGCCGTTGCACCCAGTCCAGTCCGACCAACTTGCCACCGGGGCGCAACACCCGGTGGGCGGCGTGAAAAAACGCCTGTTTGTCCGGCAGATGGCAAACGCTCTCCAGGAACATCACCGCGTCGAAGCTGCCATCCGGCCACGCCTGGAGAGTCCGATAGTCAAGATCACCAATGGTCAGGAAGGTCGCCCGGTCGCTCATCGCCCGATCGGCAGCGAAGCGGCGGGCACGCCGCGACAACGACTCCGTGTTGGACACCCCGACGAAGACAGCCCCGGATATCGCGGCCATTGCGACCGAGGCTCCGCCCGGACCGCTTCCGAAGTCGAGCACGCGATCGCCCGGCCCCACCTGCGCATACCGCAGGAGCCGGCGTTGCATCGCCTCGGCCGCCTCCTGCAGCGAGCCACCGGCCTTCTCCACCTGAGCGTCGCCGTGATGCCACACCTGCCCCATCAACCGCGTGTACGCCAGGCCGGCGCCCTCCCCGGTGTCCTCGTCGTAGAAATTGGCGACCTTTGCCTCGTGCGACTCGTCCGTTGCAGTCATCGCGCCTTCCCCTCCCGGGCCCGTGTGACGATTCGGCCAGCGGCGGAGCGCACGAGCACTCCCCCGAGGTCACGTAGTGTTGCCCGGGGACCGTGCCATCCACATCGGCGCATTCACGTAAAAGGCGCTGAAGGGTCTACGTAATTCGCGGTATCGTGCAGCGATGATCGCCGATCCGCGCGGCAACCTGACGCCCGACCGCGGCACCTTCGTCGGCCGGCACGATCTCCTCAAATCCATCACACACCTTGTCCCGCACGTGCAGCTGCTGACCTTGACCGGCCCTGGGGGCGTCGGCAAGACCCGGCTGGCGATCCGGGCCGGCAACCAGCTACCGCGAGGCGTTGCCGACCGTTCGTGGCTGGTCGACTTCAGCACGATCCGGGGTGAGGTCTCCACCGCCGGTCTCTACGCGCACATGGCGCTGGCCATGGGAATCCGACACCACAGCGACGCCGGGCTCGAAGTCATCCTGACCCATCTGCGGGATCGCCGGGCCTTGCTGGTGCTGGATTCCTGCGAGCATCTCGTCCCGGAGATCCGCGTCGTGACGACCGCGCTGCTGCAGGCCACGACCCAGCTGCGGGTCATCGCGGCATCCCGGGAACGGCTCGGCGTCGACGGCGAGCGCGTCGTCAAGGTACCGCCCTTGAACCTCAGCGAAAGTGTGCAGCTGTTCCTGCAGCTCACCGCCAAGGTGGGAGTCAGCCACGATGTCCTGCGGCTGTCGGATATCGAGGCGCTGTGCCAGCGCCTCGACGGGCTCCCGCTCGCGATCGAACTCGCGGCGGGTCGAGCTGGAGCGCTCACGACCCGGGAGATCGAGGAGCGGCTCGCGGACCGCTTCGCGCTGCTCAGCGACGCCAGCGCCGCCAGCAGCGCGGACAGTGCCGATAGCCAGCACGCCCGGCTGGAGTCGGTGGTCGAGTGGTCCTACGAGCTGTGCACACCGGCCGAACAGGCGGTCTGGATCGCCTGCTCCGTCTTCCCGGAGGCCTTCACCATGGTGGCCGCGGAAGCAGTCGCCGCGGACGCCGACGTGGACACCAACGACGTGGTCGACGCCGTCACACGCCTGGTCGACAAAAGTGTCTTCACCCGTGTAGACGGCGAACCGGCACGCTTCCGGCTCCTCGAAACGCTGCGCGAATACGGCTTCGGCCAACTCGAACGGGCCGGCCGCACCCGCCGCGTCCGCGACCGGCATCGCGACTACCACCGCGACCTGCTCGCCCGCGACGTGGCCCGCTGGTTCGGCGCCGATGAGCTGATCGTGCTGGCCCGCGTACGCCGCAACCTGCCCGACATCCTCGCAGCCATCGATCACAGCATCGGCGTGGGTGACCTTCCCGCCGCCCGGGCCCTCGCCCGCGACCTGGCCCGTAGCCGGGCCCCACACTTCTGGGGCTTCCTGGACATCCTGGTTCGCCGGCTGGAGCGGGTCATCGCCTTGTCCGAGACCCAGACCGGCAACGACCTGGACACGTACGACCTGGTCGCCACCCTCGCTTCCGCCGCCTGGATCGCCGCCACACAGGGCCGACACGAGGAGGCCGAGCGCCTGCTCAATCAGGCACGCAGCTTGCTGGCCAAGCGAGACCTGCCGACGATCGCGCCGCTGGTCTTCGCCGCCGGAGGCAGCGCCGCCCTACTCAACGGATCCCGCGAGGCCATCGGCCGGCTCGCCGACGCCCGTGACCTCTTCGCCGGCAAGGCCAACCGCGGGGACCGGCACATGGCGACGATGATGTGGGCGATCGCCGCCGGGTTCGCCGACGACATCGGCGCCGCCGAGGCCGCGTGCCAGCAACTCCTCGAGGAAGCCGAGCAAGCCGGCGCGCCCTGGGCGATCTCCTGGGCGCTGTGGGCGCATGCACTGGCCGCGCTCCGCGCCGGCCGGCACGGGCCGGCAACCGAGAGCATCGATCGCGCACTGCGGCTGCAGCGCGACATGACCGACCTGTGGGGCCAGACCTGGTCCATCCACCTACGTGCCAGGATCATCGCCGCCACCGTCGACGCGAGCACCGAAGACGAGGCCCGCCGCGCGGCCTGGCTGCTCGGTGCGGCCTCGGCACGGCAGAAACGGCTCGGGGTCGTCCTGTCCGGGCTTCGCCCACTAGCGGCCGGCGACGAGCAGGCATACAACCAGATCGTCGCCGTTCTCGGCGAAGTCACCACCGCAGAGGTGTTCGCTGCCGGCGCCCGGGACAACGGCCATGCCCTGCGGATCGCCCTGGGTGAAGCCATCTCGCGGCGGGCCAGCGCATCACCGGCCACCACCCTCACTGCCCGGGAAGCAGAGATAGCCATCCTGGTAGCTGAGGGACGCATCAGCCGCGAAATAGCCAGCGCGTTGCAGATCCGCCCGCGCACCGTCGACACCCACATCAGCAACATCAGCACCAAACTCGGGCTGGCCAACCGGGCCGCACTGGCGGGCTGGGTCGCCGCCAACCGACATGAGCTCGCCACCAGCAGATCGGATCCAGAACGGTGAAGGATCGAGGGCGCACCACCGCCTGGAGCCAACGCCGAGCCTGTTGATCATGATTGGATGGGTTGAGCAGGGCTGGGATGACCACTTTGTTGGCGTGGCCGTTCACCCTGGCTGGCCGGTCCGGTGTAGTCGGTGAATCGGATCAGGGCGACGGCGAGAACAGGTACGGCTGACTCGCAGCGCACAGCCGGACCGCGGGACGCGTGAGGCGCGGTGAACGGTTGCCGGATGGCGTATGGAATCCGGGTTGTTACTGCACGCGGCTCGGAGATCTCTGGATAGGCCATGTGGCTACGGAAACCCGCGATGGGCCTTCGCTCGAGCGGCGATGACTGATCTCCGCCTCGAGGAACGCGAGGAGGAACTCGTTGTACGTCCAATGGTTCTGGTCGGCTTGGGCGACCAAGGAGCTCAGTTGGGCTGCGGCGCCGAAGAGCCCGAGATCCATGCAGGACCGGATCACGCGATCGCTGAGGGCCGGGTCATCGGGTGTATTGGCGGGAGGCCGGTGGTCAGCTGGCATGCGCTGCAGACTACCGTGCGCTGGGTCGCCGTGCCGGGCAGAAAGCGCACCGCAGCACGACCCGCCGGAGCGGGTCGAGCCCGAGGTGGTAGGACGCCAGATCACACAGGGGCCGCTGTGTTCGGGGTCGGGCTGGGCCTCGGCGAGCCGCCGCACGCGGGTCCAGCTCTCTGCGTCCAGGTGCCGGGCGGGTCGCCGGCCAGGGTCAGGCGTGAGCCAGCGCGGTGACGGCGGCGGTGCAGATTTCATCGACGGCCTGCACGGGATCGGCGACGTGGATGGTGGTGGTGTCGGCGAAGGTGTGCCCGGTGATGCCCTTGGGGCGCAGCCAGAGGACGGCGCAGCCGGCCCGGTGCAGGGTGGTGATCAGTTTCTGGGCGGCGGGTTTGTCGGGCAGGTCGCCGTCCGAGACGACGGCGACCATTCTGACGGTGTGGCGTTTGCGCAGGTCGAGGAGCTGGTCGGCGAGTTTGACCGCTTCGCAGAACGCGGTGGTACCGCCGCCGACCTGCATGTCGAGGACCTGCGCGGGACGCTGTCGCGGCGCCACGAGCAGGGTCGCCGTGTCCCCGAACGCGATCGTCGTGGTGACGGCTTCGTTGCGGCGAGCCCCGTGGGCGAGGATCCAGCCGGCCGTGGACAACGGCTTCTGGTACTTGCGCATGGACAACGACACGTCGACGAGGACGGCCAGGTGCAGGGTCGGCTTGCGCGGTGGCACGGTCGTGCGCCGCTGCCAGCGTTGAGCGGTAGGGATCATCCCGGCCGCCGTCTGTGCGTCGGCGGTGATGGCCTGCCGTGTACGCAGCCGGCCGGGCGGCACCGGCGCCGGCACGACGGCGGCCTCACGGTGCTGGGTGCGGGCCTGCCGGAGCCGGGCGGCCAGGCGCCGGGCAGCCTCAGCCTCTACTTCGGTGGGCTCGCGGCGCGTCCAGGTCGCCGGGGCGGCGTGGCGGGTGACGATCTGCGAGTCGACCAGTTCCGCAGGGGTGATGCCGAGGGCGGCGGCCAGGTACTCGATGAGCGCGGCGGCGAGGCGTCCGGCGAACACACCGAGGTCGGGCTGCGGCACGTCCGGCCGGCGGGCGGGATCGATGTCCAGCGCGTAGCACCACTGCCACGCGATCTGGATCATGGTGGCGGCGTCGCGGTCGGCGCATTCCAGCGCCTGCCGCCAGAGCTCGCGGAGCCGGCGTAGGCGTTTTCGGCCGGCGACGGCCGTGACCGCGGCGCGGATGCTACGGACGTCCTTGCTGGTCAGGATGCGGGCGTCGACGCGAGCCAGCAGCAGCGCGGCGAGTTGTCCGGCGTGCCACAGGTCGTCGACCCGGGCGGTGTCTGGGAGCAGGAGGGTGGTGACGGTGTGGCGGATCCACCGCCGGTCGCCGCGTCGTCGGCCGCGTTGCCGGTACTCGGCGCGGGCTTCCTCGAGTTGTCCGGCGACCTCGGCGACGACCGGCGGGGTGTCCTCGGGAGTTCTCCACAGGCTGTGGGCGGCGTGGGCGGCTTCGTGCACGAGCAGGCCGTAGCCGGTCGCCACGATCGCCTTGTGGCGGGCCTTGGACGGGTCGGTGACCCCAGGGTTGTCGGCGACGTGGACGGCGTCGATCTCGACGCGCCGGTAGTCGGGGTAGAAGCAGGCGGGTGCGCCGCCACCGGCGCCGGGAGCGACGACCACGCGCAAACCGCGCTGGTCGGTGAGGACCTCCAGCTGTCGGGTCCAGGCCTCGTTCCAAGCGGCCCAGGCCGAATCGATCTTGGTCAGGTCGGGGTGGCCGGTCTGCAAGTGAGCCGGATGTGTCATGAGCAGTCCTTCCGGGTGAGTGGGTCAGCGTTGGGGGCCGACGCGCAGCGGGGTGATCTCGGTGCCGAAGTGCGCGGTCAGGGCGGCGATGACCTCGGCCCGGTCGTCTTCGGGGGCGCGGCCGGCGAGGTTCGCGACGGCGGCCTTGTGGCCGAGGGCTTTGCGGACGCGGGTGAAGCCGAGCAGTTCGCGTAGCTGCGGTGCCCAGCTGAGCTTTCCGGCGTCGAGGTCGGCGTTGAGCCGGATCGCGGCCTGGACGGCGGCGGCGGGGACACCGAGGTGGCGGGCGAGGTCGAAGTCGGTGGTGACCTCGATGTGCACGTCGAAGCGGCTGGCGAGGGCTTCGGTCAGGATCGCGCCGTGCACGCCGGGGTTGTGGCCGGCGAGGATGTAGAAGCCGTCGGCGGCCTCGACGCGTTCGTTGCGGTAGCCGGTCAGGGTGATGACGCCGCGGCCGTCCATCGCCGGGTAGAGCACGGCGAGGACCTTCGGCGGGATGAGGGTGGCGTCGTCGATCAGCAGCGCCCGGCCGTCGCGCATCGCGGTCACGAGGGGGCCGTAGACGTATTCGTAGCCGCCGTCGGGCAGCGGGATGAAGTTGCCGACGAAGTCCTCGACGATGGTGTCGCCGGTCCCGGCCACGGTGAGCAGGTCGTCGAAGGCGGCTTCGGCAACGGCGGTCTTGCCGGTGCCGGGCGGCCCGAACAGCAGGACCGGGATGCGTTTGTCGCGCAGCCTGCGCAGGACGTCGACGTCGGTGGAGCCGGCCAGTTTGCGGGGGAAGTACGGGTCGCCGTTCGGGCGGGTCACCGGCTGCCGCCGGCCGGTGCGGGCCGCGGAGCTGCCGGCAGGCCGGGGTGCGGGCGGCGGCAGCGCCCCTGCGGCGTCGATGCCGGCCTGGGTGACGGTGAAGCGGTGCGGATTCGGCTGGTGGGTGGCGTACCCGGCGGCGGCCATCCGTTTCAGCGCCTCGAACACCGCCCCGGAGGAGGGGACGCCGAGCGCTTTGGTGATCTCACCGGGCGACAGCGGCTCGCCGGGGTGGTCGGCGAGGTACTTGGCGACCAGGGGGTAGAGGTGCCCGGATCGGCGGCCGGCCGTGGTGGGCTGGTCGGTGGCGTCGCCGGTGGTTGGCTGCTTCCCGGTAGCCGGGTGGGGGTCTGGGTGCATCGTGTGGCTCCTGTCCCTGGAGAGGGTTGGGAGCCCGCGCACCCGTCTCCGGGTGCGCGGGCTGAAGATCCGCGCTGCGGAGACGGGCGATCCGGCTTGGCCCGCGCGCCTTTCACGCAGGGCCTGGCCGTCACGCCGGGTGGTACATCGGAAACGGGCACGACTGCCGCACAGCGGTATCGCGCCGGTCGTTGCTCTGGCGCCGGGTGCCGTCGGGTACGCACCGCCGGGCTGACGAAGCGGCGGGGTTCCTCGCCACCGCTGGTCGGGCGTTTGGTAGGCGGGCGGTCGGGACCGGGGCCGGCGGGACGGAACGGGGTCAGCGTTCGGCGCCGCCTTGGGCGACGTCCTGTGTGTGGGTTGAGCTGTTGCTCGCCTCGGGGGTTTGGGGCCGTGGCGAGGCCGTACGCTGTGCGGTCAGTCGCGCCAGGTGGGACTGATCTCGTCCAGGGCGGTGATCCGCTGCTCGGCCAGCTTGCCCGCGCGCAGCTTGAGACGCTGGGTGGCCAGCCAATCGCCGAGCCGGTACCCGTCGAAGGTCGTCGCCTTGATCATGCGCAGCGTGTGGTGCAGCCGGTGGTACTCGCGTGCGTGGGCCAGGCCGGCCATGAACCGGTCGGTTCCGCGGTGCCAGATGATGCCGAGGTCCTCGAGGGCGTTGATCCGGTCGGCGGCCAGGGTGCCGCGCCGGTAGAGCATGCGTTGCGCGACGATGAACTGGCCGAGCCGGTAGCCGTCGGCGTCGACGTAGTCCGACGGCACCTGCAGGTCGCCGGTGCGGGTCCGGTAGGCGGCGGCGTGGGTGATGCCGCGCTGCCACATCGCGGCGTAGGGATCCCACTCGATGCCCAGCCGGTCGAGGGCGACGACGCGCGCGGCGTCCAGGCTGCCGGCCGTGTGTCGTTTGCGCTGCGACCGTACCCACTGCCCGAGCCGGTAGCCGCCGTCGGTGATGTGCTCGGGCGAGATCCTCAGGTGTCCTTCGCGGTCGCGGTATCGGGCGGCTTGCAGCAGACCGGCCTCCCACTTCGCGCCGCGGGGATCCCACAGCATGCCGAGGGTCTCAAGCGCCTGGATCCGCGCCGACGACAGCCGGCCGCCCTGACGGGTCTTGCGCTGCGAACGGACCCACTGCCCGAGCCGGTAGCCGCCGTCGGTGACGTGGTCGACGGTCACGAACAGGTGGCCGTGCTCGGCGTGGAAGCGGGCGGCGTATCCGTAGCCTTCCCACCACGGCGATGTTGTCGCGGTGATCATCCGCACGGTCAGGTGACGCAGGTAGTTCTCGATGTCGTAGCCGTCGGGCAGCCGGACGGTGATCTTGTCCGGCAGTCGTGCTGCTCCGGTGGCGATGCTCTGGCGTTGCAGATCCAGGGCGGCGGCCAGGGACTCGTCGTGCGCGCGTAACGCGCGCACGACCTGCCAGACAGTGGCGTAGCCGTCGGCGTCGGCCTGCGCGGAAGCTTCGGCGTCGTCGGTGACCAGGACCGGGATGAGGATGGTCGCGACGCCGGTGCCCGACCGGTTGCGCCGTAGAGCCCGCCCCACGGCTTGGATGACTTCGGGGGTCGAGGACTTCGGGTGGCTGAACGCGACGGAGTCCACGGCAGGCACGTCGATGCCTTCGCCGAGGCAGCGCACGTTGCACAGCACGGTCCAGCCGTCGTCGGGCGGTGCGGCGAGGTCGGCGAGGAACCGGGTGCGTTGGGTGTTGTTGTGGCGCCCGTCGACGTGGTGGCAGGTCAGCGTCCGCGCTGGTCGCGCCGGGTCACGCAGGGCGGCGGCGACAGGGGCGAGCGCGGCGGCCACGGCACGGGAGGCCACGATGCGCGGGGTGTAGACGATGGTGCGGCGCAGATCGAACTCGGCGGCGGCCCGGGCGAGCGCTGCCGCGACCATCGCCGTGCGTAGCGGCCCGTCGCGGCCGGTCCGCGGGTCGAGCGCTGGCACGGTGAGCTCGCGGATCAAAGGGAGCAGGTCGGTGCGGCTGACGCCGACGACGGCGACGCGGTAGTCGTCGAGCCAGCCGTCGGCGATGGCCTGGGCGAACGTGTACCGGTGCAGGACCGGGCCGAACACGTCGGTGTCGTCCATGGACAGGCCGGTGTCGTCGCCGGTGTCGTCGATGCGGGGTGTGGCGGTCAGGTAGAGGCGACGCCGGGCGGGAAAGGTGCGGTCGGTGTGCAGGAGGGCGAGGTCCTTCTCCTCGCTCCCGGCGCTGTGGTGGGCTTCGTCGACGACCAGGACGTCCACGGCGCGGTCGGCGCTGATCAGCGCCTGGCCGAGCAGGCCGGCGGATCGGTGGGTAGTGACGATCAGCCGTGCCCCGGCAGCGGGCCGGCGCAGCCAGGAGACGATGGTGTCGAGGTCGGTGGTGACGGTCGTGGGCAGGTCGCTGGTGTGCACGGCGGTATCGGCGACGGTGTCGTCGCTGCAGACGGCGAGGGTCGCCGTGGTGTTCGGGCCGGCCACGGCGAGGGTCTGCGCGAGCAGCGCCACCGTCGGGCAGGCGATCACGACGATCCCGCCGGGCGGGCACAGTCGGGCGGCGATGTGCGCGGCGGTGATGGTCTTCCCGGTGCCGCACGCGGCGTGAATCTGGCCCCGGCCGCCGCCGGCCAGGGCGGTGACGGCAGCGGAGACGGCGGGTTGCTGCCAGCCGGTCGGGGCGGGCAGCGCGGCGGCGCCCGCCGCGACCGATTCGGGCCGCCTCACCGGTCACGTCCGACGGCGCTGGCGGCGCGCACCCGACGGATCTCGGCCGCGCGCCGCTGGTGCGGGGATCGGACGCCGTAGGGCCGGGCCCTGCCGGGGTGCGGTGTGGTGTCGTCGTGCATGGATCAACTCCTTTGTCGGTGGTGGCACGTCGGTGCCGGGTGCGGTCACCGAGGCGTGGTGCATCCACGCTTCGGTGACCGGATGGGTCAAGTGCCCCGGGCCGAGGCCGTGCGGGCGGGCCCGGCTGTTGTCGGTTGCGCCCCCGCGCAGACCTCGTTCTTCGCGGCCCTGGGACGGTGAATCGCCAGCGGGGTATGGCGATCGGCGTCGAGGCCCCGCTGCGGATACGACAAAGGCCACACCCCGGGTCGGGGCGTGGCCGGCGGTGGATCAGCAGTTGCGACGAGATGAGCGCGGCGGCCCGTGCCAGCCGCGGTTGCCTGCGTCGTTCTGCGGGGATCTGTTGGCTGGTTCAGGTGTCGAGAGCGCGAACGACGGCTGCCGGGCCGGTGCCGGCGGCGAGCAGGCGTTGCGCCATGAGTGCGCCCTGGTGGTCCGGGTCGGCGGCCAGTGCGCGGCTGACCGCGGCCCGGGCGAGGACCTGATCGCCGGCGAGCAGGGCGTTGACGGCGAGCAGGGTCGCCGGGCCGGCGACCAGGCTGTGGTGAGCGTGGCGGACCAGCAGGGTCCAGAGGCGGATCTGTGCGTCTTGTCCGGTAGCGCGGCGCATGGCCGCGTCCAGGACGGTGGGACTGCGCAGCAGGATCGCGACCAGCGCGGCCTGGGCGGCGGACACCTGCTGGTGGCGGAGCTGGTCGGCGAGGGTCTCGTCGATCTCCTGGACTGCGGTCTGCGGCAACGTGCGGCCTGCCGCGATGGCCGACAGTGTCGCGTCCTCGATCGCGGGCAGCTGCCGGGCCATGAACGTCAGCCGCTGCCGGGCGATCGACTCAGCGGCGGCGAACGCCGCGCGGGCCGGGCCGTCGACGCCTGCGAGGTGCACGGCGTAGCGGCCGGACGGCGCCGCAGTGTCGAGCACGGCGGTGGGCGTGGGTTCGAACGCGGTGCCCTCGGGCGGGCAGCACGACGGCTCGGTGCAGGCGAGATTCCACCAGCGCCCGCCCGCGACACGCAGCGGGTCGTCGACGACGATCCCGGCCTGCTGTAGACAGTCGCGTCCGGTGGCGACCGTGGCGGCGACCGGGGTGGCGGGGCCGTAGCCGAGCAGCAGTGCCCAGCCGGTGTCCGCCCGGCTGAGGTGACTGGCGAGACGGTGCATCGCTGCCGTGGCAGTGCTGTTGTCCGTTTCCTCGCTGAGGCCGAGGTGACCGACGGCCACGATCGTCTCGTGGCGCAGTCCGATGGCCACGACGCGGTTGACGGGCCGGAATTCGATCAGATGCGGCACAGCGGCCAGCACCGGCGCGGGATCGCTGAGTCGCTGGGCCGGTCGATGCGACATCAATGCCCGTCCCGAGCGAGGGGAGGCTCGGTCGTCGACGACGGGTTCGGCTGGGACTGCCCGACGGGGTCGGCATCGGTGGGTGTGGCTTCGACGCCGTAGTTCAGCCACAGGTGCACGAGCTCGCGTAGGTGGCTGAGGCGTTCGTCGCGGATTCCGAGCAGAGCGTCGAAGCGGGGCCCGCTGTTGCCGAGCGGGGTGATGGTCGGGGTACCGGTGCCGGGTGTGGCGGCGGTGTTCGCGCGGACGACGGCGATGCTGTCGGCGAGCGTGGCGCCGATCCGGTCCAGGTCGGCGTCCACGGTGAAGACGGCGTGGCAGCAGTGGTAGAGGGCTCGGGCGAGGTCGGCGGCGAGTCCGCCGCGCCGGTGCCCGGCGCTCAGGTCGCTGTCGGTGATGCGGTGGCCGGTGTATTTGGCCGTGATGGCGTCGATCTCCATGTGGGCTCCTCGGGGTCGGTGGTTCTGCGGTCGGGTCGGGGTGGGCGGTCAGTGCGGGGTTTCCGGTACGACGCCGTCTCTGGGTGCGGGGGCCGCGAGCGGTATGTGCTGCAGGTGGTGCCATGCCGTGCCGCCCCAGACCTCCCATTGGGTGGCGTCGGGGTGCGCCGGTCGGGCCGCGACCAGGTGGCGTAGCGCTTCACGGGTGCCGTGTCCGGGGCGTACGGCGGTGACGGTGAGCAGGTCCAGCAGGGCGCCGTCGTCGTCGACGGCGCGCAGCAGGGTGTCACCGGCGGCATCGGCTGCGGCGGCCCGACGGGTCAGGTCGTACTCGGTGACCAGGGCCGCGAGGACCTGCTCGACGGTCGTCGGCGTGCCGTAGCGGCGGCATGCGTCGGCGTACCGCTGCAGCGTCGCTGTGCCGAGGCCCTCGCCCGTCGGGGTCCATACGGTCGGGTCGCCGCCGCGGTTGACGATGGTGGCCACCTGCTCGCCGTCGAGGCTGAGCTCGGCGGTGAACGCGACGCCGTCTCGGGTCCGGGTCTGCTGCAGCGTGGTGATCTGGAGCAGCTGGTGCGGGGCGTGCATCCCGGTGACGTGGGTGAACGCGACGTACTGCTGCTGCGCTGCCGGGGTGGGCAGGTCCCCGACGATCCGGTCGCAGTAGCCGGGGGCCACGGCACTCCAGCACCAGGCCCCGCCCATCACGTCGTACCGGCCGTTCTCGTCCGGGCGGAGGCGTTCGATAGCGGCGTCGCCGTGCTCGAGGTAGGTCGCGCGCTGGTCGACGATGATGTCGTCGCCGTCGAACCGCATCGGGCAGACGCGCTCGTCCACCGCGGTGTCGAGCTCGGCGCCGCGGAGGCCGGCTGCGCTGAGCCGGGCGCGTTCGGCCTCGCGCATGCTTTCCTGGTCGGCGACGATCGCCTCGGCCACCGTCCGGGAGCAGGCGAACACGGCCCAGCCGTTCACCACGTCGACGAGCACTCCGACGAAGGCGACCCGGACCCGGTCGCGGCCGTGCGCGTCGCGGATCCAGGCCCAGTCGCGGGCGAAGACACCGATGCCGCCGACCCGGAGCCGATCCGGGTGCAGATACTCCAGCGTGTCGCGATCATCGGTCCCGGACGCGGCGATCGTCGGCGCGGGCAGCACGGTGCGGTCGTCGGTCGCGGCCAGGACCTGCAGGACGGCGCGGCAACGCTCGCCGGCCCGCTGCATCAGGCCGGTGATGTAGCCGACGAGGTAGGCAGTGGTGGCCTCGGTGTGCCGCTCGGGGGACTCGGCGGTCGGCACCGGGACGTCCAGGGTCGCCGTCGTGTCTGCCGCGGGGGTGGTCCGGTCGAGGTCGTTGAGGTTCGGCGCGGGCAGGTCGAGGGCGGCGGGGTCGCCGTGCGCGAGGCCGGCGAGGATCCGGCGGGCCTCGGCGGTGACGTCGGCCGGGTGGCCGGCAAGGGCGTCCTGCGCCCACCGGTCGGCGCTGTCGCGGCCGGCGCGCAGACCGGCTTCTCGCGCGGCATCCGGCTTACGGTCGTGTCGGCTCATGTCCTCGGAATAGGTAGGTCGCTCGGGTGCGGTGCTCATTGCGGTCCTTTCGTGGGGCCAGGTGGGCATGGCGATGTCCGCCGCGCTGGGCAGACCGGCGCGGCGGACATCGGGTCAGGCAGTGGGGGTGCGGTTATCGCGCACGCGCGGTCGCGAGGTGCCGCGTCCCGGTAAGGGGTGTTCGGGCAGCTGGCGGCCCCGTCGTGAGCCGGGCCACCGGGGTCAGGGTGTCTCTGGTCGCCTTCGGCGGCGGCTCGAGACGGGTGTCAGTAGAGGCGGATTTCGGTGATTTCGTGCCAGGCGACCGTGAGGAGTTCCCCGGTGCGACGGCCGTCCGGGGTGAGGATCCAGCCGCGGACACCGGCTTCGTCGGCGTCGTGCAGCTGGACGTCGCGTGGCCCCCGGGTGCCGTCGGCGCTCGGCGTGGCGGTGCCGTCGCCGAGGAAGGCGGTCAGTCCCTGGCAGCTGTTCACGATCCTGGCGAGCGCGTCGGGGGTGTCCGAGGTGAACATGAGGCACCGATGGGTGCCGAAGTGCGCGGCGAGGCGCCGGCCGAGGGCCGCCAGTTCCTCAGGGCTGCCCCAGATGGCGGCGTTCGCGGAGGCCACCGCGCATTCACCGGGGTCGAGGCCGTTGCCGGGGCTCGATCGCGCGGTCAGGTTGTCGCCGCCTTCGGTGTAGGTGTGGAAGTCGGCGGTCGCCGCTCTTCCCCATTGCATCGACATCAGAGGTCTCCTTCTGTGACGGGCAGTCCCCGCCCGGTGGTGGGAGTCGGGTTGCCGGGTTGCCGTGGTCGCCAGGACGTGGGTCCGGTTGTCGGCTTGCGACCCGGTTCCGTGTCCTCGCGGACCAGGGCCGGCGAGCAGGTCACGCGATGAGGTAGCCGGGCGGGTCGGCCTGCTCATCGAGGACGATGCGGGCGGGGGTGACGACCGTCAGCAGCTCGCGTGGTTGGTTGGGGTACTGGAAGCCGTCGCCGCCGAGCACGGCGATGGTGTAGAGCGGCGCCTTGAAGCCGTCGATGACGACGAAGGGGCGCTCCGGTGGTTCGTCGATCCAGTCGGCGGGGGCGACGGTGACGATGGTGCCGGGATCCAGGATTCGATCCTCGCCGTCCGGGGTGGTGTTGTCCTGCAGCGGGTTCATCGATCTGCCTTTCCTGTGCGCGGTGAACTTCTTCGATGGACAGGGTTGTCGGCCGTGAGAACAGCCGGTGTGGACGTGAGCGGGGGTTGTGGTGCGCCGTAGTTCCGGAGACCGTGCGGTCACGCGGCGCGGCTGCCGCGGCCGAGCGTGGGCGGACAAGCACCGGTGGGGATGGACGTCCCGCCCGACGATCGGGTCGGCGCGATCGCCGGTCTTTGCCGCGTCGGACTCCGGTACGCCGGCATTCACCGCCAGGCCCGCCGTGTGTGACGCGTCGGACGGGCGACGGCACGCCGGTGCCGGGTCTACACCTCGGCGATGTGCTCGGCCCGGGACATGTCCTGCTCGGAGTGGGCGGTGCCCGCACGGTTGAGCAGCCGATAGATCGCCGCTTCGTGGACCACCCAGCCGAGGTGGGCGCGCACGCAGGGCAGCTCCATGCGCTGCAGGATCGTCTCGCCGCCGTGGTGCAGGCCGGAGACCCGCACGTAGGGGCCGTCGTCGGTGTCCTCGGCGGCGCGGATCCAGTCGCCGGGCAGCCAGGAGGCGGGGATGGCCAGCTCGTCGTCCTGCCACGCGATCGCGGTCTCGATGCGTTGCCGACCGTCGATGACCGCGTAGTGGACTCCCGAGGCTTCGGTGGCGCGCCAGGACGGGCCGGTGCGGGTGTTGAGGACGGCGGCGGCCACCGGGACGCCCGTCAACCATGACTTCATCAGGGCGAGTCGTTGGTCGGGGGTCCAGACGCTGCCCCGCTGGTAAGGGGCGTCGAGGATCATCCGTCCGTCGCGGATTCGCGAGGTGTACTCCTCGATGGACCACAGGCTGACCGTGGTGGGCACGAAGGTGAGAGGTGTTGTCGTCTGTCGGGTCATCGGCTGCTCCTTCGGTGGGCGAGATCGGTCGGCATCGGCGGGGTTCGCTGCGCCCGTCCGGGCGGCACGGCCGGCAACCCGGGCGCGAGGTTGCGCAGGCCCGGATGCCGGCTCACCTCGCGCTTGTCATGTGGGTTGGCAGCTGCCGTCCTGGCCTTGGCGGTGACGGTCGGTGTGGCTCAGGGACGGGTCAGCCCCCGTGACGTGCGCCGGGCGCGGGAGTCAGGTCGGCGCTGAGTTTGTCGCGAAGCTGACTCAGGGAGGTCCCGTCGCTGGTACGCCACTGCTTCCAGCCTCGGCACGGATAGCCGGCCAGGGCGGTGGCGCAGTTGCCAGGTGACAGATGCAGCGTGCCGTCACCGGTGAGCAGGTGGCCTTCGGCGGTGACGGTGGCGGTGTGGGTGTGGCCGAGGTCGCGGCGGTGCCAGGTGACGACCTGGCCGTCGTGCAGCAGACCGGCGTCGAGAAGCCGGGCGAGTTTGCCGTGGTCGGTGCGCTGCAGGCCGGAAGGGGTGGGGCGTGCGGCGGAGAACCGTGGCGCGGGATCGGCTGGTTGCGGCGGCTGCGCCGACTCGGGCAGGCGCAGTATCGCCCGCAGGGCCGCGTTGACGGTTATCCCGTACGGGATTCCGCGGATGAGCAGCGCGTACACGTCGTCATCGATGTGTATCGTCGGCATGGGTGTCGGCTCCTTGTCGCCGGGTCTGGTGGATCGTGGTTCAGGCGGCGGGCGCTGCCGCGGTCGGCCGCCGGAACGAGGCGAACGGATGGGCTGCGGTCCGGGGACGCGGCGGGGCATCGGGCGCGGTGTCGGATCGGTTGGCGGAGCGATCCGATGGGTCGCCGACGCTGGCACGTCCGCGCGCGTGAAGGCGCGGCGGCGGTGCCTCTGCCGGCCCGGATGCCGGACACGACGACGGGGTGGCTGATCGGCTGCGTGCCGTCCAGGCGGCGCGCAGCGCCCAGCACGGGCCGCGTTGACCGCGGCATTGCAGGTTGCGGCAAGCACCGTCTGGCCCCGGCTGGTGGGCGGCGGCCACATCGGTCGCGAGCGCCCACAGGAGCCGGTCGGTGACGTCGGCGGGTGGCGCGATGCGGTCGCTGGGCCGATCCCGCGGACGGTCCGGAGGGGGTTGGTGGATCATGGCTGTGGGCTGACCTCCCGTCGGCTGGTCGCGGCGTGCGCGGATCGCCGCCGGCTCGGCCCCTGCGGGGGTGCGTTGTTCTGACGGCCGGGCCGGACGACGACCAGCGTTGATCGACGCTTATCTCTTGGTGAAGGTCAAGTCGTGGCGGTGTGCCGGCCGTGCATCACCGGTCACCGCCGGTCGGCTCCAGGTCGATGTCATAAGCCCAGACGCTGACCGCTCCGCCGTGATGTGCCCGGCGGGTGATCCACGCCGTGTACGCGCGGGGCCCGAGCCCGCAGCCGGCGCCGGGGCCGACGGGGTTGATCAGGCACCGCTGCCCGGCGACGAGGATCGTCTCGCCGCGCAGCGGCACGTCGCGACGGGCCCGTCCGAACACCCAGCGGTCGAAGTGCTCCGGGCCGTACTGCGGGTACCGGCCGTTGTCGGAGGCGACCGGGGTCATCAGCGCACGGGCCTGCTGGATCGTCAGCCCCTCCAGACAGTCGTCGGCAAGCGGCGGGTGGTGGGCCGCGGCGGTGACCTCGACGTCGATGCCGGCGTACTCGACGGCTCGGCCGCCGTCTTCGGGCCGGGCCAGGACCCGTCCTGTCTGGTGGTCGACGGCGGTGACGATCACCGTGCGGCCGGTGGCCGCCACGACGACTCGATCGCCGCGGGCGATGGCGCTGCCCAACCGCCCGAAGCCGTTCAGCGATAGGCGGGCGGCTGCGCGGTCCAAGATCGGGGCGCCCGGGGAGTGCGTGTACCCGCTTACCGGGTCATTTGGCGACATGCTTGAGCTCCCTTTTGAAAGTGGTCGGGAATTGACGGCGCCGGCACGCCGGCGCCGCGATCCGACTCGTGTGGTCGGCGCGACGACGCGGACCTGGCCGGAGTCGATGGCGACAACGGCGTCGGGGGTGCGGTCGGGTGCCGCGTCCATCGCGGCTTCCTCATGCGTCGTCACGTGGGAGGCGATCCCCGGGCACGACCGTTCGGCCGTGCCCGGGCAGGTGGTGCGTGGAATGCGCGGGCGGCCGGGCAACGGCCAGATCATGCGGTGGTGGAGGGGGCCGTCTGTAGGTCGTCGACCTGTGCGTGCGATCGCCGCGGTGGTTGCCTACCCGGAACCCATCAGACGTTGTTCGTTGCGCTGGGACGGGCGTTCACCTGGCCCACTGGGCCGGCGGGGAGCTGCGAGGCCGCCGGTCAGGTGTGTTGTGGGCCGGTCCTCGGTGCCGGCAGCTGGAGCCAGAGCTGGACGAGGGCGCGCAGCTGCTGGATCCGTTCTTCGCGCACGGCGATCAGGGTGTCGAAGCGCGGGCCGTGTGCCTGCAGTTCACCGACCGGGTTCAGGCCGGGTGCAGGCTGGCCGGGTTCGGTGGTGATGGTGGTGGTCACCTTGGTGAGGCTGTGGATGATCGACGGGGTGAGGCGGGTCAGTTCGGTTTCGGCGTCGTCGAGCCTGAGGGCTGCCTGGCCGATGGCGGCGGCGAGGGCGGCGGCGACGCCGGTGACCTCGCGGGTGGCGATCAGCGCGGCCGGGTCGAGATGGTGGCCGGTGTACTTGGTGATCAGTTGGGACTCGTCCATGGTGTCGGTTGTCCTGTCGTCGGTCGGCTCTTTGCTGGGGTGGGTGTCCCGGTCCGGATCGGCCGCAGGTGCGGCGTGTCGGCGGCGAAGCGGGCCGCGGTTCACGACCGGCGCCAGCGTGGCGGGGGTTCCCGCGGGGCGGCCCGTCATGGCCTACCTGCGCGCGGCGTGGCAGGTGCCGGGCGAGCGGGTTCGGGTTCAGGGCCGGACGGGTCCGGGCTGGCAGCGGCGCGGCAGTGTTCGGTGATCCGGTCGTGGACGGCGGTGTCGGCGCTGTCGTGGTAGGCGTCGAGGGCCTCCTGCTGTTCGGCGGCGGTCAGCTCGTGCCAGCGGGGGCCGCTGTCGACCGTGGTGGTGTAGAAGTCGGGCTCGCCGTCAGCGGCGGACCGGGCGACGGTGGGCAGGACGTCCAGCACCGCGGGGTCGCCGTCGTCGATGCCGGTCAGGATCTTCCGGGCGGTGACGGCGGTGTCGCCTCCGGCGCGTCCGCCGACGCTGTCCTGCGCCCACCAGTCGGCTGCCGAGTGTCCGGCTTCGGCGCCGGTGAGGCGCAGCGCGTGCAGGACCTGTCCCCAGTGGAGGCGGCCGTGCTCGGCACCGTTGGTCGAGGGGTCGCTGGTGGACGAGGCGACGGGGCCGGGTTCGGCAGGCTCGGCGAGTACGCGGATGCGGTCGCCGGCGTCCAGGCACATCGACAGTTCGGAGCCGCTGTCCCAGGACACGGCGACCATCTGCTGGTGCGCGTCGAACGCGGTCACGGTGCCTTTGTCACCGGGACGCAGATCGGTGAACGGGTCGTCGGTGTGGACCAGCACGATGCGCTGGCCGCTGCGGTAGGTCATCGGGTCTCCGTTTCCACGGCGGCGGGTGCGTGCGCACCGGGGGCCGGCTCGGTTGCGGTGCTCGGGTCTCGCCGGGCGCCCGATGTCGGCCGCGGCGCGCGCTGCTGTTCGTGGGCTGGGGGCGGGCTCACGGTGGTGTCGTGGCTGCCGCGGGCCGAGACGCTGAGGGTCACACCGAAGCGGCTGCCGTCGGACAACTCGAGGTACACCCCGCGGTCCAGCGTCAGGACGCCGGCGTCGGCGTAGGTCTGCGCGCTGACCACGTCGATCGGGTCGCCGTCGCCGTCGACCAGGGCGGCGGTGCCGGCGTCGCAGCTCAGCGCATAAAGGTCGTCGCTGGTCAGCAGGTATCGGATGACGTCTTGCAGGACGGTCTCGTGATCGAACTCGGGTTCGTCGGCGTCGTACGCCATGGCGGAACCTCTCTTCTGATGAATGCTTCGATGGCAGGTGGATGGCGACACGCAGTAGCCGGCAGGCACACGCCGGTAGACGGCGGTGTTCACGCGAGAGGCGGTGATCAGGCCGTCCGCCGTGGGGCTGCGCTCGCGCCGTGACGCACGCGGAACATCTGCTGATGGGCGTCGGCGAGCGGATCGGCCAGGTCGGCGACCCGGGCGATGATCTGCTGCAGGTGCCGTTGCGCGTCGAGGCAGGCCCCGGCCGCGCTGGGGTCGCCGTACGGGTTGTCGGCGCCGGGCAGCGGCGTCGCAGTGAGGTCCGGGTCGGCGGCGATCTCGCGGACGGTGTCCTCGACGCCGCGCAGGACGGCGGGCAGCAGCTGGGCGCAGACGGTCAGGGACGCGAGCAGATGCGCCACGGTGCCCGGATCCATCGGTTCCCCGACCAGCTGGTGCAGTTCCAGGTAGACCGTGCGCAGCAGGTCCGCCGCGCCGGTCACGGTCCGCGACGTCGGCGGCGACTGCGGTGGACACAGCCGCCAGCAGGAGGCCAGTGCCTGCTCGCAGGTGAGGACCGGGGTGAGGTAGGGGCCGACGTCGGTGGCCAGTTCCACCGTGGGTGGTGGACCGTCGATCCACCGGGCGGGGCGGACGAGGGTCGGCACGGGTGCCTCCAGCACCCAGACCATCGTCTCGCCGCCGATGGCGTGGGCGATGACGGGGACCGCGGGCGGGTCGAGCTCCAGGGTCGCCAGCCGCAGGGCGACCCGCAGAACCGCTGTGGTGAACGCCACGAGGTCGGGTTGAAGGCGGGCAAAGTCCCCGCCGCGGGCATGGTGGTAGACGCGCAGCAATCGCATGCTGCTTCCTTTCGTGCAGGGTTGGTGTGACACGAACCGGCCCGGCCCGCGGCCCGCCGGAGGCGGCATCGGGCGAACATCGAGCCGGTCACGGGGGCGAATCAGGGCAGGTAGCCGCCGCCGGGGTTGGTGGGCGGCGGGCGCGGCGATGGCCGGCCGCCACAGCGCGGGTCGGTGACGTCCGTGGCGACAGCGGACGGCGGTGTCGCCGTTCCCTTTCGGTTGGAGGTCATGAAAGGACTGCTGGCCGGCACTGTTCCGGTCAGCGGCAGAGGTGAGGTGAGGTGACGGATGGCTACGCCGCCGCGGGGTGCACGCGGGCTGCTCCGCCTCGCGATGCCCGGCAGCTCTCCGGCCGGCTGACGCCGGCAGGTCGGCGGTGACGGGCCGAGCACCGCGAAGGTAGGTGTGCGGCAGGACCGAAGGCTCCGAGGTGGTGGGCGGGTGGGCCCGGTCTACGCGATCGTGGTGGCGTTGGTCGGCAGGGCGAGCCATCCGCTGCCTCGCCAGATCTCCCACCGGCCGTCGCCGGCCTCTCGGGCCAGGTCCGTGCCGAGTCGGGTCAACGCGGCCCAGTCGTGCGGGATCGGCCGGATCGGGCGGATGGTGCCGGTCGAGCCGTCCTCGGCGACGCGCCGCACCACGGTGGCGCCGTCCGCGGCTGCCTGGGCCAGGGCGGCGGCCAGCAGCGCCTCGTCGGCCAGGGCGGTGAGCAGCCGCTGTTGGCCGACAGGTTCATCTCGCCGGCGACAGCCGCTCAGGTAGCCGGCCATCTGCTGCGGCCCGAACACCCCGTGGGTCAACAGCAGGTCGACGTCGCCGCCCGCGCCGTCACAGCCCACGGTGCCGATCCGCCGGCCGTCCCAGGTGAGAGCGGCGACGTACGCGATGCCGTCCGCGGCAGGCCACTGGCGCAGCAGTTCCAGACTCAGCCGGGCGTGCGGCAGCCGCAGCGCCGGGGTGTGGGCCAGCGTCACGAACTCCTGGTGCTCGCCGGGGCCGGGCAGGTCACCGACGATGCGGTCGCACCGGTACGGGGCTATCGCCTCCCAGCGCCAGATGCCGCCCATCACCACATATCGACCGTCGTTATCCGGTGCGATGTACTCGATGGCCTCCGGGTCCTCGGACCGGACCCGCTGATCGACCACGAGGGTGTCACCGTCGAAGGACAACACCGCGAACTGCGCGTCGACCCAGCGGTCCAGGTCCTGCTCGGCGGCCCCGGCGGCCTGCAATCTCTCGCGTTCGTCGTCGCGTCGCTCCTGCAACTCGGCGACGATCGCCTCGGCGACCCGCCGGGTGCAGGAAAACACCGCCCACTCCTTCCAGGTGTCGATCAGGGTGCCGACGAATCCGATTCGTGCGTAGTCCGGGCCTTCACCTCCGTCGGTCCACATCCAGTCGCCGGAGAACACCCCGACACCGCCGAGACGCACCTGGCTGGGATCCATCTCGTGCAGGTCGCGTCCGCCTGCGGCGGGCGCGAGGGCGCGTCGGCAGCGCACCGGGGCTGCTTCCCAGACAACGGTGTCGAAACCGTCGCGGTACGCCCAGACGGCCTGTTCCCATTCGTCGGTGCTCACCGGCTGCCACAAGGCGGGCTGGCCGCCGCAGAGCAGGTCCGACAGTTGCCAGTCGGTCAGCGGTTGTGAGTACGTGCTGCTGTGGGAGGCCGGCAGGGTTTCCGCCTCGTCGGGGTTACCGTCGGCGACGGCGGCCAGCACCCGCCGCGCCGTCGTCCTGTGCCCCGCGACGTGCTCGTCGAGCGTCTCGGCCGTCCACTGGTCCAGAGCCCGGAGGCCGTCGAGCCTTCCTCGGCTGGTCACGGCCGCCAGCACCCGGTTCCAGGCGTCGGCGGTGATCGCGGCCGGGGCGGCGAGGACATCGAGGCGGACACCGGCGTCGAGGTGGATCTGCGAGACGGTGCCGTTGTCCCAGCCGACGGAGACGACCTGTCGGCCGGTGTCGAAGGCACGCACGACGCCGCGTTCGCCGGGCCGCAGCGGGTGGTCCGGGTCGGTGGTGTGGGTCAGCGCGACGCGCTGGCCGGGTTGGTAGTGGGTCACGGATCTCTCCTTCTGATGTCACGATTTACGGGGTGCGGCTGCACGCGGACGGGAGTCGCCGGGGCCGACGGCCGGGGCACGGCAGGTCCCCGGCGTTCGTGTGTCGTTGCGGCCCGAGAAGTTCGCGGTGATCGGCCCGGCGTGTTCTCGCACGGGCGCGTTCACGGCCGCAGACGGTCGGAATGGTGCGGGGACCGGGGAGCCCGGCCGTGGTCAGGACTTCGTTGCGCGGGGCAATGGGGCATCGCCTGGGATGCCCCTGCCTGGATGAGCGGATCGCGGCGTCCGACCCCGGCCTGTCGCAAGCAGTCCGGCGAGACAGCTGGTTCTGTACGCGATGTGCGACTCGGGTCAGATGCCGAAGCGGATGCTGCGCAAGGTCTTGCCCGTCGCGGTGACGATCCAGAAGTCCCACCCGGAGCCGTTCGGCGCCACCCCGGGATTGAGAGTGGTCACCGCGGCCCCGCGGGCACCGCTGGGACTGCGGTAGACGCGTCCCGACAGCGGCCCGTTGGTGATGGTCATGCTCTGGGTCTCCGGGTGGTAGAGGCCCTCGACACGCTGACCGGCGTAGATCCGGTGCACGGCGACGTCCGACGGCTCCGGTGAGCGCCGAGTCGGGGTGTTCTCCGCTTGGGTGAGGTAGTAGTGGTCCACCAGCCGGCCGATGACCTGCGGCGGGCTGATGTTCCATGCTGCGGCCAGCAGGAGGATCTCCCGGAACCCGGGGGTTGACGAATCCAACGTGATCATGACGTTGTTGGCCTTTCTGGTCCATCGGGCGATTTCCGGTCATCGGGACGCCCGAGCGCACGCGCGACGCGTGCACGAGGGCGCTGGTCACGCAGGGTTCGTCCGGTCCGGTCCTGTCGAAGGGCCCGGGACGCGCCGGGTTCGTGGGCGACGCGTCCCGGGCTCCGTGGATACGACGACGGCCCGCCGTTCGGCGGGCCGCATTCCTGTGTTGGGCCGCGGTACGCGGCGCTGCGGGAAGAGCCGGACCGGAGCCCAGCTCGGCTTTGGTTCCAGGTGGGGCCGGAGCCGTCAAGGCCTCCAGGTGGCCGTCGACGTAGGCCGGGCATGCGCCCGGCGCCCTGGCCCATGAGCCGCAATGCCGGCGCCGGCACGGATAGGTGAGGTAGCGCGACCGGGTCGTGCCGCACTGGTCGGCGCCCGGCCGGACGGGCGAGGGCTGGTGTCGGCCAGGTCAGGTGCGCTTGGCTGCGGTCTTGTGGTGCGCGCCGCGGTCCACGAGCTTGCGCAAGGCCTTGCGTACCGTGGCCAGGGTCGTCTCGGCGTCGTCGACGGCCTGTCCGAGGATTTGCTGGTCGTGACGGTGCGAGAGCACCTGTTCGATCTGGTGGAGGCCGGTGATGAAGATCAGCCGTGTTTGTTCGCCGCGGTCGGCGTCGTCCTGCAGGTGCTGCCACACGCGCGCGTGGTCGGCGGCGATGGTCTCGAGGTCGGGTTGGGTGGACAGGACCTCGGCGGGGACCAGGCTCATCGCCGCTTCGAGCCGCCGGCCGCCGTCGATGCGTTCGTGGTCGGCGCGGACGCGTTCCCGTCCCGCGATGTCGCGGTAGTGCTCGATGACGTCGGCGCTGGTCGGTCCCTGCACGGGCGTCACCCCGTCCCAGCCTTCGGCGAGCCACTGCGTCAGCCACGCGTGCAGGTCCTCGACCTGGGCCCGGGACAGCAGGACGGACTTGCCGTAGGTGTCGTAGACGGCGCCGCCGATGCCGATGTGGACTTCGTCGGTGCCCATGGCGACACCGCGGGGTGCCACCGCGAGCATCGTGCGGGTGCCGATCTGATGAAGTTCAAGATAGTTACTACGCTTCATTCGTGGTTTCCCTTCGTCACCTCGTACGGGATGGACTTGTCTTTCGCGCGGGCCGCTGAGGCGGGCGCCGCACGTATTTCTGCAGCGGGTGGCCGCACGAGGGCCGCGCCGCTTATTTCTGGAGCACGCCGGCGTCGAGGGACCGTGCCGCGTTCTCACCGATTCGTGCCGCAGAAGGGCAGAAGGGGATGGCCAAGACCTGTAATGGCTTGGCAGATATCGCGGTCGGCTGTCGGGATAGGACCCCGCCATCCGTCGCCGGAACGGCCTGCGATCCAGGCGGCTGGGACATTCCGCGTCGTGTCGGCTTAGTGAGGTTTCGTCGTTGTCGGCTCGCGGCGCCGCACGGCACCCGACCGGGGGCCGGCGAGGTGGGCGGTCCGCTCCGTGGACTGAACGGCTAGGCGTGCTCGTGGGGCGACCAGGGGCGATGGTCGTCTTCAGGCTCGGGCACGTCGATGATCGTCGGCGCGGTCTGCGGTGGCATCCAGGTGGTGACCGCGGTTCCGACCGCGCGGTGCCCCTCGGCGCGGATGCGTGCCGCCGACGCCGGTGTTGCGCCCACCCAGAACCAGCCGGGTCGCGTCCACGGCAGAATGTCCTTGCCGCGCTCGGCGCGGGCCTGTGCCAGGCTCAGTACGTCGCCGGTCGCCGTCCAGGTATAGCGGACCAACAGCATCTCGCGGCCCGGCTCCGCAGGGGAAATCTTCGCGTTCACCATCGATTCTCCTTTCATGCACATCTATCGCAGTCATCAAGGGACTCTCGGTTCCGGTTCGTGACGAAACCGTCCGGGCGGGCGGATACAGCTGCTCTCGGTCTGCGAGCTGACGCGGTACTCGATCGAAGATCGCGGGTCGCTGTTTACCGGTCGCGAGTTGGCTGGAACCCGTACTGCGTTCCGGAGGGGGCTATCGCGGATCGTCACGGTGCTCGCTGAGCTGTTCGAGCCTCATTCCGACGCCGCAACTCGTCCCAGGTTGCTCGTTGGCGGGGATGCGCGACGTCTCCGGTGAACGCAGGGTCGGGTCGCCCGGAGGGATTTCACCTCCGGGCTCCCACGGAACGGAGCGTGACAGTCTCCCGTCACTCCGCTCGTACCACCCTGGCCATCATCA
>NZ_JOJL01000043.1 GCF_000721705.1 Actinoplanes subtropicus | reverse complement strand
GGCGACGGCGTCGGAGATCAGTCGTAATGTCGGTCAGATCGCGACCGGTTCGGGGGAGATCGCCCGCAACATCGGTGAGGTGGCGGAGGCCGCCGGGGCCACGGCCAAGGGCGCCGGCGTCACGCACGAGTCCGCCACCAACCTGTGCGACCTCGCCACGCGGGTGGACGAGCTGGTGAAATCGTTCCGGTACTGACCCGGGACGGGGCCGCGTCAACACGGCGTCAACATCCGGCCGGTACGCGTATACGGCGCGTGAACACCCCTGGCCCGCGCGCGGGGAGCGAGGTGCCATGTGTGCTGGGCGCGGCGGCACGAAGCCGGGCGCACGGACCCGGGCGGTGGCTGGTCATGGCGGGTGGACGCGACGAGACGACGTTGGCCCAGGCGTTTGCCCTGGCGGCCGGCTGCGCCGCGGTGACCGTGGCGGCGCTGACCGACGCGGCGTTGCTCGGGCCGCACGAGCTGGGCGCCCGGGCCCTGGTGATCGGCCTGGTCGCGGGCGGGGCCGCGGTGGCGATCCGGGACTGGCGGCACAGCGCCGGCGTGGCAGTCTTCGGCACGCTGGTGTTCGTCGGATTCCTGGCCCACCGCTACGGCGATCTGGCCGGCGACGGGTCGGCGTGGCGGTACACGGCGCTCATCCTCTTCCTGGCCTGCCTCGGCCGCGCGATCCGCGGCGCCTGTCCGCCGGCGGCGCCGGGGTTCACTGATCGGCGCTCTCGGGCAGGGTGAGGACCATGGTGAGGCCGCTGCCGGGGGTCTCCTCCGGGGTCAGCGTGCCGCCCATCGCCTCGGTCAGGCCGCGGGACAGGGCCAGGCCGAGACCGACCCCGGTGTGGTTGTCGCGGTCGCCGAGGCGCTGGAACGGCAGGAAGATGTCGTCCCACCGGTCCCGGGGGACGCCGGGGCCGTGGTCGATGACGCGTAGTTCGACGGCGTCGCCGTGCCGGCTGACGGTGATCACCGGCGGGCGCTCGGGCGGGCTGTAGCGCAGCGCGTTCGCGACCAGGTTGACCAGCACCCGTTCGAGCAAAGCCGGATCGGTCCGTACGGGCGGCAGCTCGTCGGGCAGGATCAGAGTGACCTTGCGGCCGTCGGGGCCGAGGTCGTCCAGGGCGCGGGGGACGACCTCCTCGACGCCCACGTCGATCGCGGTGACGCCGAGCGCGCCGGCCTGCAGGCGGCTCATGTCCAGCAGGTTGGCGACCAGCCGGTCGAGCCGCTCCAGGGACTCGTCCGCGGTCAGCAGCAGCTCGTGCCGGTCCGCGGCGTCGAAGTGCACGTCCTCGCTGAGCAGGCCGGCCACGGCGGCCTTGGCGGAGGAGAGCGGAGTACGCAGGTCGTGGCTGACCGCGGCGAGCAGGGCGGTCCGCATCCGGTCGGCCTCCGCGAGGGGCTTGACCGCGGCCGCCTCGGCGCTGAGCCGTTCCTGCCGCAGCGCGACGGCGGCCTGCGCGGCGAACGCCTCGACGATCCGCCGGTCGGACGCCTCCAGCGTGTGCCCCTTGAGCAGCAGCACCACCCGCTCGTCCACATTGACCTCGACATCGGCGTCCGCGCTCCGGGTGCAGCCCGGCTGACCCACCTCGGCCACCACCACGCCGTCCTCCAGCAGGGTCACCGAGTCGAACCCGAAGGTCTCCTGGAGCCGGTCGAGCAGCGCACCGAGGGGCCGCTCCCCGCGCAGCACCCCGCCGGCGACGGTGGACAGCGTCTGCGCGTCGGCCGAGGCCTCGGCGGCCTGCCGGGTCTTGCGCGCGGCGGTGTCGACGACCCAGCTGACGGCCAGCGCCACCACCACGAAGATGGCCAGCGCGAGCAGGTTGTCCCGTTCGGCGATCGTGAACCGCCCGATCGGCGGGATGAAGTAGTAGTTGAGCAGCAGCGAGCCGGCGACCGCGGCGAGCAGCGCCGGCCACAGGCCGCCGACCAGGGCCACGCCGACCACGGCGACCAGGAAGAGCAGGATGTCGTTGGTCAGCGAGATGGCCGGGCCGGCCCACAGCAGCGCGGTCAGCGCGGGCAGGCCGAGCAGCACGAGGGCGAAGCCGGTGAGCCGGCGCGTGCGGGACAGGGCCGCGGGCAGCCGGGACCGGCGCCGGCCCTGCCCCGCGCGCTCGTGGGTGACCAGGTGCACGTCGATCGGGCCGGACAGCGCCGTGGTGGTCACGCCGACGCCGGCCGAGAACAGCTGGGCGAGCTTGCCCCGGCTGGACGCGCCGAGGACGATCTGGGTGGCGTTGACCGCCCGGGCGAAGTCGAGCAGCGCCCGGGGCACGTCGGAGCCGACGACCTGGTGGTAGCTGCCGCCGAGGCTCTCCACGAGCACCCGTTGCCGGGCCAGCGCCGCCGGGTCGGCGCCGGCCAGGCCGTCGTTGCGGGCCACATGCACGGCCAGCAGGTCGGCGCTCTTCGTCCGGGTGGCGATCCGGAAGGCCCGCCGGATCAGGGTCTCGCCCTCGGGCCCGCCGGTCAGCGCCACCACGACCCGCTCCCGGGTCTCCCAGGTGGCGTCGATGCCGTGGTCGGCCCGGTACTTGCCCAGCTGCTCGTCGACCTTGTCGGCGAGCCAGAGCAGCGCCAGCTCGCGCAGCGCCGTCAGGTTGCCGGTGCGGAAGTAGTTGCCGAGCGCCGCGTCGATCTTCTCGGGCTGGTAGATGTTGCCGTGCGCCATCCGCCGGCGCAGCGCCTCCGGGGTCATGTCGACCAGCTCGACCTGCTCGGCCGCCCGGACCACGGCGTCGGGCACGGTCTCCCGCTGCTCGACGCCGGTGATCTGGGCGACCACGTCGTTCAGCGATTCCAGGTGCTGCACGTTGACCGTGGTCAGCACGCTGATCCCGGCGTCGAGCAGCTCCTGCACGTCCTGCCAGCGCTTGGCGTTGCGGGAGCCCGGCACGTTGGTGTGCGCGAACTCGTCGACGACGGCGACCTCGGGCCGGCGGGCGAGGACCGCGTCGAGGTCCGTCTCGGTGAGGTCCACCCCCCGGTAGCGCACGTGCTTGCGGGGGACGACCTCGAGGTCGCCGAGCATGGCGGCGGTGTGCTTACGGCCATGGGTCTCGACGAAGGCCACCACCACGTCGGTCCCGCGCTCGGCGCGGCGGTGGGCCTCCTCGAGCATGGCGTACGTCTTGCCGACGCCCGGCGCGGCGCCCAGATAGATCCTCAGTTCCCCGCGCGCCATCGCTCAGCCTTTGTCCAGCGCCATGTTGAGTTCAAGGACGTTGACCCCGGGCTCACCCATGAAGCCGAGCGCCCGCCCGACGGTGTACTTCTCGATGAGTTCTTGGACGGATTTTTCGGATATTCCCCTTTCGCGGGCGATGCGCGGGGCCTGCAATTCGGCATAGGCCGGGCTGATGTCGGGGTCGAGGCCGCTGGCGCCGGCCGTGACCGCATCCGACGGCACCACCGGGTGTGCCGGGGCATCGCCGCGAATCGGGGTGATCACGCCGCCCGGGATCTCGCCGGTTCCCGACTCGACGGTGACACCGTCGTAGGTGGGCATGAAGGCCGGCCCGTTCACCGAGATCACCCGGGTGACCGGCCCGGTCAGGCCGTCCCGGTGAAAGACCTCGAGAACCGCACCGACGCCGCCGGCGGTGCAGTAGGGCCGACTGCCGTCCACGCCTTCCAGCTTGCCGATTGCTTGGCTCCGCGCGCAGACCTGGGTGAGCAGACTTTTGCGATCGGCGGTGTCGACGACGTCCTCCGGGCCGAGGTTGCTGGCCGAGGTCGCGGTCGGGTCGTAGCCCTTGCCGGCCGCGGACGGCCGGCTCTGGAAGTACTTCGGGATCGGGTTGCCGTCGGAGTCGGTGAAGGCCTGGCCGATCAGCGTGCTGCCGTGGGCGACGAGCGAGCCGCCCGCCTTGCCGGACAGGCCCGGCAGCTTGCCGATGGCCACGAAAGCGAGCGGATAGGCCAGTCCCAGCAGGACGGTCAGGACGAGCAGCGCGCGCAGGGCGGCGACGTGCTGGGAGAGCCACATGGGCAGGCGCATCTCAGATTCCCGGGATGAACTGGACGATGAGGTCGATGAGCTTGATGCCGAGGAACGGCGTGAGCACGCCGCCCAGGCCGTAGATCCACAGGTTGCGGCGCAGCAGCGCGGAGGCGCTGGACGGGGTGTACCGCACGCCGCGCAGGGCGAGCGGGATCAGCGCGACGATGACCAGCGCGTTGAAGATGACCGCGGAGAGGATGGCCGAGCCCGGCGAGTGCAGCCGCATGATGTTCAGCTTGTCCAGGCCGGGGTACACGGCGGCGAACATGGCCGGGATGATCGCGAAGTACTTGGCGATGTCGTTGGTGATCGAGAACGTGGTCAGCGCGCCCCGGGTGATCAGCAACTGCTTGCCGATCTCCACGATCTCGATCAGCTTGGTCGGGTCGGAGTCGAGGTCGACCATGTTGCCGGCCTCCTTGGCGGCCGACGTGCCGGTGTTCATCGCCACCCCGACATCCGCCTGGGCCAGCGCCGGCGCGTCGTTGGTGCCGTCGCCGGTCATCGCGACCAGCCGGCCGCCCTCCTGCTCCTTGCGGATCAGCGCGAGCTTGTCCTCGGGCGTCGCCTCGGCCAGGAAGTCGTCGACGCCGGCCTCGGCCGCGATCGCCGCCGCTGTCCGCGGGTTGTCGCCGGTGATCATCACGGTGCGGATGCCCATCTTGCGCATCTCGTCGAAGCGGGCCCGCATGCCGGACTTCACCACGTCCTTGAGGTGGATGACGCCCAGGGCCCGGGCCGGTTGCCCGGCGAGGTGCTCGGCGACGACCAGGGGAGTGCCGCCGGTGCCGCTGATCATGTCGACGATCTCGCCGACCTCCTCGGTGGGGTGCCCACCGTTCTCCCGGACCCACTTCATGACGGCCGCGGCCGCGCCCTTGCGGATCTCGCGCCCGCCGAGGTCGACGCCGCTCATCCGGGTCTGTGCGCTGAACGGTACGAAGTGCGCGTCGGTCATCAGGCCCGGCTCGCTCTCGCGCAGGCCGAACTCGTTCTTGGCGAGCACCACCACCGAGCGCCCCTCGGGCGTCTCGTCGGCCAGGCTGGACAACTGCGCCGCGCTTGCGAGTACCTCAGGATCAAGCCCATCCACCGGTACGAACTCGGACGCCTGCCGGTTGCCGAGGGTGATCGTGCCGGTCTTGTCGAGCAGCAGGGTGTTCACGTCGCCGGCCGCCTCGACCGCGCGGCCGGACATGGCGAGTACGTTGCGCTGCACGAGGCGGTCCATGCCGGCGATGCCGATCGCGGACAGGAGCGCGCCGATCGTGGTCGGGATCAGGCAGACCAGCAGCGACACCAGCACGATCCCGGTGACGCCGTGCTCGTTGATCGCCGACGTGTTCGGGGCCGCCGCCTGGTACGCCTTCGAGAAGATCGCGAGCGGCTGCAGCGTCACCACCGACAGCAGGAAGATGATCGTGAGCGCGGCGAGCAGGATGTTCAGCGCGATCTCGTTCGGCGTCTTCTGCCGGTTGGCGCCCTCGACCAGGGCGATCATCCGGTCCACGAAGCTCTCGCCGGGCCTCTGGGTGATCTTGATGACGATCCGGTCGGAGAGGACCTTCGTGCCGCCGGTGACGGCCGAGCGGTCGCCCCCGGACTCGCGGATGACCGGGGCGGACTCGCCGGTGATCGCCGACTCGTCGACGCTGGCGATGCCCTCGATGACGTCGCCGTCGCCGGGGATGACATCGCCGGCCTCGGCCACCACGACGTCGCCCAGTTTCAGCCCGGTCGCCGGGATGAGGCTTTCCTCACCGTCCTTGAGCAGCCGGGCCACGGTGTCCTGTTTGGCGGCCCGCAGCGCGGCGGCCTGTGCCTTGCCCCGGCCCTCGGCGACCGCCTCGGCCAGGTTGGCGAAGACCACCGTGAGCCACAACCAGACCGTGATGATCCAGGCCAGTGCGGTCGGGTCGGTGGTCGACAGGATCGTGGTGAAGGCCGCGCCGATCTCGACGATGAACATGACCGGGTTGCGCCACAGGGTGCGCGGGTCGAGCTTGACCAGCGCACCGGGCAGCGAGTGCCAGAGCTGGGCCGGGTCGAGCAGGCCGCCGCGTACGGCCGCGGGTTTGGCTTTTTCCAAGGGTTTTTCGGCCAGCAAGGTCATGACAGGCCCTCCGCGAGGGGTCCGAGAGCGAGAGCGGGCAGGAAGGTCAGAGCGACCAGCACGACGGTGACGCCGGCGACCATCCCGACGAACAGGGGTTGGTGGGTGGGCAGGGTGCCCTCGGACTCGGGGACGGGCCGTTGCCGGGCGAGCGAGCCGGCCAGGGCCAGCACGAGCACGATCGGCAGGAAGCGGCCGAGGAGCATGACGAGCCCCAGCGCCGTGTCCCACCATGGGGTGTTCACGGTGATGCCGGCGAACGCGGAGCCGTTGTTGTTGCCGGCACTGGTGAACGCGTACAGGACCTCGGAGAGCCCGTGTGGCCCGACGTTGAGCGCCGTGCGGTTGTTCCCGGTGGCGAAGGCCGCGGCCGTGCCGGCCAGCACGAGGGTCGGGGTGACCAGGAAGTACAGCGAGGCGAGCTTCATCTCCCGCGCGCCGATCTTCTTGCCCAGGTATTCGGGGGTGCGGCCGACCATGAGCCCGGCCACGAACACCGTGATCACGGCGAGGACGAGCAGCCCGTACAGGCCGGAGCCGGTGCCGCCGGGCGCGACCTCGCCGAGCATCATGTCGACGATCGGCATCATGCCGCCGAGGGCCGTGTAGGAGTCGTGGAACGAGTCGACCGCGCCGGTCGAGGTGAGGGTCGTCGCGGCGGCGAAGGTGGCCGAGTCCGGGACGCCGAAGCGGACCTCCTTGCCCTCCACGGCCGCGCCGACCGCCTGCGGCACGGTCCCGGCGCCGTGCAGTTCGAAGCCGACGGTGAGGGCGACGCTCGCGATCGCGAGGATCGCCATGACCGCGACGATCGCGTAGCCCTGCCGGTTCTGCCCGACCATCCGGCCGAACACCCGGGGGAGGCTGAACGGGATCACCAGCAGCAGGAAGATCTCCAGCCAGTTCGTCCAGGCCGTCGGGTTCTCGAACGGGTGCGCCGAGTTGACGTTGTAGAAGCCACCGCCGTTGGTGCCCAGCTCCTTGATCGCCTCCTGGGAGGCGACCGGGCCGCCGGTGATGTGCTGGGTGGCGCCGGTCAGCGTGGTCACGTCGGTGCCGCCGGACAGGTTCTGCACCATCCCGGCGATCATGAACACGAGCGTGATGAGCACGCAGGCGGGCAGCAGCACGCGCAGCGTGATCCGGGTCAGGTCGACCCAGAAATTGCCCAGCGTGGCCGTCCTGCGGGCGGCGAAGCCGCGGACGAGGGCGACGGCGACGGCTATGCCGACGGCTGCCGAGACGAAGTTCTGCACCGCGAGACCGGCCATCTGCACCAGGTGACCCATGGTCGACTCACCCGAGTACGCCTGCCAGTTGGTGTTGGTGACGAAGCTGACCGCCGTGTTCCAGGCGATGTGCGTCGGTACCGCGGAGAAGCCGAGGGAGAGCCAGAGTTTGTCCTGGACGCGCAGGAACAGGTACAGGAACAGGATCGAGATCGCGGAGAAGGCGAGCACGCTGCGGGCGTAGACGCCCCAGGTCTGCTCGGCCCGGGCATCCACGCCGACGAGGCGATAGATCAGCCTCTCCCCGCGCAGATCCCGGTTGCCGGAGATCGCGCGATACAGGTAGTCACCGAACGGCCGGTAGACCGCGACCAGCGCGATCACCAGCGTGATGACGAACAGCCAGCCGGCCATCAGAACTTCTCCGGGAAGAGCAGGGCGGCCACCAGGAAGGCGGCCAGCAGCGCGGCGACGATGCCGCCGATGAGGTTGACGGCGTTCACCAGCGTTCGACCGCCCGGATCAGCACGGTCAGCGCGGCGAACAGCGCCACCGTGAGAACGACGAACAGGAGATCAGCCACAGAAGGCTCCTCGGGAAGGACACGGTGCTTTCGCCGACCAGCACAGCGCGGCGCAGCCCGCTCCGTCATCGGCGTTGACGCGATGCCTACGCCCGGGAGCCGTTCTGATACGCGTCATTAACGCCCTCGCGGGCGGGCGTGAAAAACGCGTCAAAAAACGCCGCCGCGGCGTGTTCGCCGCGTGAACGGGCCTAGGCACGACCGGCCCCCGGCCCCAACGATCACTCGGTGCACATCGACAGGTGGCGGACGCCCGCGCTCCTCCGGCTGTTCGCCGCGGTGGTCGCGGTCCTCGGCCACGGCGATGACGGCATCGTGCACGTCACGGTCCGCTTCGGGTACGCCGAGACACCCGACCTGCCACCCGCGCTGCGCCTGCTCGACGAGGAGGACACCGAGGGCCGCCCGCCCGGTTTTGACGCGTTGTTAACGCCTGACCACGAGCTATTCCCCTTACCGCGATGCAACTATCGGCCCGTGGAACGGGAGGGCTGATGACGGTCGTCGCCAAGAAGGCCGAGCCGGCGGGCAAAGGACCGGGCCTTCGTGATTGGCTGCTGAAGGGCCTCAACGAGCAGGCCCTGCAGCACGAGGGGCCGCACGGCGAGCCGCACGAGGACAAGCCGCACTCGTGGTGGAAGGTCATGTGCCTCACCGGCGTCGACTACTTCTCCACGCTGGGCTACCAGCCGGGCATCGCGGCGCTGGCCGCCGGCGTGCTGTCGCCGATCGCGACGCTCGTGCTCGTGCTGGTCACGCTGCTGGGCGCGCTGCCGGTCTACCGCCGGGTCGCGGTGGACAGCCCGAACGGCGAGGGCTCGATCGCGATGCTGGTCAAGCTGCTCTCGTTCTGGAAGGGCAAGCTGTTCGTCCTGGTGCTGCTCGGGTTCGCGGCCACCGACTTCATCATCACCATCACCCTCTCGGCGGCGGACGCGACCGCCCACATCGACGAGAACCCGTTCTGGCCCGCCTCGTTGCGCGGGCACGAGGTGATCGTGACGCTGGTGCTGGTGGCGCTGCTCGGCGGGATCTTCCTCAAGGGCTTCACCGAGGCGATCGGCATCGCGGTCGGCCTGGTCGGGATCTACCTCGCGCTCAACGTGGTGGTGATCGGCGACGGGCTGTGGCGGGTGGTCACCCACCCGTCGGTCATCGGGAACTGGACCGACGCGCTGACCACCGCGCACGGCAATCCGCTGGTCATGGTCGGCATCGCCCTGCTCGTCTTCCCCAAGCTGGCGCTGGGCCTGTCCGGCTTCGAGACCGGCGTGGCGGTCATGCCGCACATCAAGGGCGACCTGCCCGGCCGGATCCGCGGCGCCAAGCAGCTGCTCACCGCGGCCGCCGGGATCATGAGCGTCTTCCTGATCACCAGCAGCCTGGTGGCCACCTGGCTCATCCCGCAGTCGGCCTTCGAGCCGGGCGGTCCGGCCAACGGGCGCGCCCTCGCGTACCTCGCCCACCAGAATCTGGGCAGCGGCTTCGGCACGGTGTACGACCTGTCCACCATCGCGATCCTCTGGTTCGCGGGTGCCTCGGCGATGGCCGGCCTGCTCAATCTCGTCCCGAGGTACCTGCCGAAGTTCGGTATGGCCCCGTCCTGGGCCCGCGCCGTACGCCCGCTCGTGCTGGTCTTCACCGGCACCGCGTTCCTGATCACCTGGATCTTCGACGCCAACGTGGACGCGCAGGGCGGCGCGTACGCCACCGGCGTCCTCGTGCTGATCACCTCGGCCGCCGTGGCCGTGACCCTCTCCGCCCGGCGCAAGAAGCAACAGGGCCGCATGATCGCCTTCGCGGTCATCTCGCTGATCTTCGCGTACACCACCATCGCGAACGTGTACGAGCGGCCCGACGGCGTCAAGATCGCGGCCTGCTTCATCGCCGCGTTCCTCGTGGTGTCCTTCCTGTCCCGGCTCTACCGCGCGTTCGAGCTGCGGGTGACCCACATCGAGGCGGACGAGCGGGCGCAGGGCTTCCTGCGCGAGTGCGGGCGCCGGCAGATCCGGCTGGTCGCGAACGAGCCGGACAGCCGGGACGTCCGCGAGTACAGCGAGAAGATCGCGCAGATCCTCGCCGACAACGACATGGCCGACGACCGGGACGTGATCTTCGTCGAGGTCACCGTCAGCGACGCCTCGGACTTCGAAACCGACCTTCCCGTACGTGGTGAGGTCATGCACCACCGCTACCGCGTGCTCCGGCTGGAGAGCTCGTCGGTGCCCAGTGCGCTGGCCGCCCTGCTGCTCTGGATCCGCGACACCACCCACCGGCGGCCGCACGTCTACTTCGAGTGGACCGAAGGCAGCCCGGTCGCCAACTTCGTGCGGTACCTCATCTTCGGGCAGGGCGAGGTCGCCCCGGTGACCCGCGAGATGCTGCGCCAGGCCGAGCCTGACCGCAGCCGCCGCCCGCACGTGCACGTCGGCTGACGGCTTCCGTCGAAGTGTCCCCGCTTCCGTCGAAGTGTCCCCGCGCCCGTCGCGGCGTCAGAAGCGGAAGCTGCCGACGGTCTCCTTGAGGCCGCCGACGACGGTGGCCACCGTGCCGGTCGTGCGGGCGGCTTCGCCGGCGGCCTCGGATGTGCTGGCCGCGCCCTCGGAGACCTGGGTGATGGTGACGGCGATCCGGCCGGCGGCCGTGGCGGTGTCGGTGACGTTGCGGGACATCTCGTTGGTGGTGGCGGTCTGCTCCTCCACCGCGGACGCGATCGTGGTGGAGAAGTCGCTGATCCGGCCGACGATGTCGGTGATGGTGCCGATGGAGTCCACCGCGGCGTTGGTGCCGGACTGGATCGCGGTGACCCGCTGGGTGATGTCGTCGGTGGCCTTGGCGGTCTCCTGGGCCAGCTCCTTGACCTCGCCGGCGACGACCGCGAAACCCTTGCCGGACTCGCCGGCCCGGGCGGCCTCGATGGTGGCGTTGAGCGCCAGCAGGTTGGTCTGCTCGGCGATCGACGTGATCAGCTTGACGACGTTGCCGATCTCGACGCTGGCGGTGGACAGTTCCGCGACGGTCTCCCGGGCGGTGGCCGAGATGGCCACCGCGGTGGAGGACACCTGCGCCCCCTCGGACGCGTTGACCGAGATCTCGCGGATCGACGCGGTCATCTGCTCGCTGCCGGCCGACAGGGTGGACACGTTGCGGGACACGTCCTCGGCGGATCGCGTGACCGCGGCGGCCTGGTCGCTGGTCTGTTCGGCATTGCCGGACATCTGGGTGGTCATCGCGGAGAGCGTCTGTACCGACCCGTCGAGCGTGTCCGCGGCGCCGGCCATCTGGGCGACCACCCGCTGCACCCGGGCGATGAACTTGTTGACGGCCCGGGCCACCTCGCCGGTCTCGTCGGTGGCCTGCTCGGGCAGGCGTGCGGTCAGGTCGCCGTCGCCCTCGGCGATGTCGGTCATCCGGTCCCGCAGCCGGTACAGCGCGGTGCGCACGGAGCGGACCAGCGACCAGCCGATCGCGCCGAGCACGACGACGGCGACGACCAGCGTCACCAGGACGGTGTTCCGCACCGAAGCTGCTTTCCTGGTGGCCTGAGCGGTCGCCTGTTCGACGGAGGCGTCCAGGAGCGAACGCGCGCCGGTCAACTGCTGCTCGACGTCCGTGGCGCGCTTGTCGTCGGCGGCCAGCACCGTCTTGGCCTGCGGGCTTGCCGGATCGACCGCCTTGGTGACCTCGAGGGCGGTCTTCTCCGCGCCGAGATATTGCTCGTACTGTGCCGACACCGTTGCCAGCGCCGCCGAGGTGGCCCGCGACAGGTTCATGCCGGCGATGTCGGCCAGGTCGCGCCGGGCGTCGGTGGCCGCGGCGGTGAAGACGTCCTCGGCGTGCTGCCGTTCCGGATCGGTGGTTGCCAGCAGCGCCCGGTTCAAGGCGATCGTGGCGTTGCTCTCCTGCATGTCCAGGTCGATCAGCCGGGCCTGCGCGACGCCGAGCGTCGCCTGGCCGTCCGCGAGGCGATGCAACGTGGACACCGACGTCATGGCGAGCGCGCCGAGGGCGGCGATCAGCGCGACCGCGAGCGCGACCAGCGCGGCGATCCGCCGGGCGATCGTCCACCGGAAGGTGACGCGTCCGGTCGTGGTGGAATTGTCCGTCAATTTCGCGTGCATCTCTTTCCCCCGCTCGGGAGCGTTCGACCGATCGGCCCACCCCCGCAGGGGATCGTGGTAATTGCGGGGATTCATCAGTAGTGAAACACATTTGTCGGGAGCCGACGGGAGGACTTCGGGCGGGAGCGGGAAACAGGCCGCCGGCCGGTGTCGTATTGTCGTGCGGTGCCCGATTCCTCTGTGAAGACCGCCGGCGGACAGCCGCTCCGGAGCAAGGCCGAGAAGCGGGCCGCGGCCAAGGCGGCCAAGGCGCGTGCCCTGGCTGTGCGGAAGCGCCGGCGGGCGATGGCCGTCGGCGGCGCCGCGGCGGCCGTGCTGGCGCTCGTCGTCGGGCTGGTCCTGTGGGTCGGCCACTCGTCGTCGCACCCGGCCGCCACCCCGAGCGCGGCCGCGGGGGCGACCGCCGTCTCGGCCCAGCCGAGCGCGGCGTTCCCGCCCTTGCCCGCCGGCGCCGACCCGGCCCTGAGCAAGAAGCCGGCGGTGACCGCGGGCGCCGGCGCCCTCACCAGGCTCACGACCACCACTCTCATCCAGGGCTCGGGCGCGGCGGTCCGGTCGGGGCAGACGATCAACGTGAACTACGTGGGCGTCACCTATAGCGACGGCAAGGAGTTCGACTCGTCCTGGAGCCGCTCGCAGCCGTTCAGCTTCCCGATCGGGGCCGGTCAGGTCATCAAGGGGTGGGACCAGGGGCTGATCGGGGTCAAGGTGGGCAGCCGGGTCCAGCTCGACATCCCGGCCGACCTGGCGTACGGCGAGCACCCGACCGGCGGGCAACCGGCCGGCGCCCTGCGCTTCGTCGTCGACGTCCTCTCGGCGTCCTGACCGCGGCAAGATCCACGACCGGGTGATCGCGTCGCGGGTCGACGGGGCGTAACGTCCTATTTGTCCATAATGGTGGGCATGCGCACCAGGCGGCTCGCTCCGCACCGGTCACCACGCCCGACGGGCGGGAAAGCGGAGTCCTCGCTACCGCGGCTGCTCGCCGACCTCAGCGTGGTCATCGGCACCATCACCGGCCTTCTCTACTACTTCGGCTGGGTCAAGGCCCAGAACGAGGCGTGGCGACTGGGCTTCGACGTCTCGGCGCTGGATCTCAGCACCCCGGACTGCCTGATGAAGAGCCTCAACGTCCTGTTCGTGCCGGTGCTTCTCCTGCTGCTGGTGGCGCTGGGCCTGCAACGGATCCATCGCCGGATCGCGGCGCCGTTCATCGCCGCCGGGCGTCGCACCACCGTGCTGCTGGCCGCGCGGCTGCTGTGCCTGGCCTGGCTTCCCCTCGCGGTGGTCGCCGTCCTGCTGATGTACACGCCCCTGAAGGGATACGCCCTGCCGCTGTGCCTCGTGACGGCACTGCTGCTGGCCCGGTACGGCCGCATGATCAGCCAGTCCCGGACCGGAGTGGATCCGTGGCCGGCCGGCACCCGGATCCTGGTCGGCGCGTTGCTGGCGCTCGCCACGTTCTGGACGACCGAGCGGGTCGCCCGCACCGTCGGGCAGGCCCTCGGCGCGGAGATCGCGGCGCAGCCGTCCCAGCTCACGGGCGTCGTGCTCTACAGCGCCAAGGACCTGCGCCTCGACGCGCCCGGGGTGGTCGCCACGCCAGAGCCGTCGCCCCGTACCGCTTACGGGTTCCGTTATTCCGGGCTGTACCTGCTGGAGCGCTCCGGCAACCGGTATTTCCTCATCACCGACCACCCGGGCCGAGTGATCATCGTGAACGAGAGCGCCGACGTGCGGATCGAGTTCGTCGGCACCCGCGGATCGGACGTGAAGCCTTGACCAGATCCATCCTCATCCTGCTGCTGGTGGTCGGCGCGATCCCGGCCGGCGGGCGGGGCCTCGAGCGTCGCGCCCCGGCGGGCGGCACTCCCGCCGTCCGGACCGGCGCGATCGTGGCCGTCGACTGGCAGACGTCGATGGGCGGATGGCACCTGATCCGGTGGATCATGCAATTCACCCCCGGCGGCGGTGGCAACGGCGGCGGGGGCGGCAACGGCGGCGGGGGCGGCAACGGCGGTGGTGGTGGCAATGGCGGCGGTATGAATGGCGGCGGCAACGACGGTGGTGGGGGCAATGGCGGCGGGGGCGGCAACGGCGGTGGTGGTGGCAACGGGGGCGGTATGAATGGCGGCGGCGGGGGCGACGGCGGCGGGCAGGATCCGCTCTACCGCTCCTTCGTGCGACGCGACTGCCAGGAGACGCTCCGTCTGGCGCGCCGCACCCATGACCAGCCACGGCGTGGCCTCTACGAGGGCGCCGCGGCCGCCTGCCTGGCGGCCTTCTACGACCGCGGCGATCTGTGGCGGATCGCCGGGGCCCGGCTCGACCGGCTCCGCGGCATCGCCACCGACTGCCAGGACGGCGGCGTCCTGCGGATCCTCCGGGAACTGGTCGACACCCACCGCGCCCACCCCAGGATGAGATTCGCCCTGGCGGCGGGCGGCACGGACCCCTGTCTCGACGCGACCGGGCCCGGCGCCCAGGCCGGGCCCGGCGGCCGGACTGGAATCGGCGGCGGGGCTGGAATCGGCGGCGGGGCTGGAATCGGCGGCGGGGCTGGAATCGGCGGCCGGGCTGGAATCGGCGGCCCGGCCGCGCCGGGCCGGCCGCAGGCGCTCGCCGCCACCCTGTCCGGCGAGCCGGCTACTCGAAGCGGGTGACGTCGCCCGAGCCGACCCGGATGATCTCGGGCTCGCCGTCCGAGAGGTCGATCACCGTGGTCGGCTCGACGCCGCACTCGCCGGCGTCGAGGACCGCGTCGACCGCGTGGTCGAGCAGCTCCTTGATGTCCCAGCCGCTGGTCATCGGCTCCTCGTGGCCGGGCAGCAGCAGCGTGCTCGACACCAGCGGCTCGCCCAGCTCCGCGAGCAGCGCCTGCACCACCACGTGCTCCGGGATGCGTACGCCCACGGTCTTCTTCCTCGGATGCAGCAGCCGGCGCGGCACCTCCTTGGTGGCCGGCAGGATGAACGTGTACGGCCCCGGCGTCGACGCCTTGACCAGCCGGAACGAGGCGTTGTTGATCTGCACGAACTGGCCGAGCTGGGCGAAGTCGTGGCACATCAGCGTGAAGTGGTGCCGGTCGTCGAGGTGCCGGATCTCCCGGATCCGGTCCAGGCCGTCCTTGTTGCCCATCCGGCAGCCGAGCGCGAAGCACGAGTCCGTCGGGTAGGCGATCAGCCCGTCCTGCCGCACGATGTCGGCCACCTGCCGGATCGCCCGGGGTTGCGGGTTCACCGGATGCACGTCGAAATACTTCGCCACCGGGGCAGCTTAGTGACCACTTCGAGCCACCGCCGCGCGACTGGCTGTGTCGCCCCGCTGTTTCCGCTGGCAGGGTCGGTGACGTGCGAAACGTCGCCGTGCTGATGCCACCCACCGTTCGCCCGTTCGAGCTGGCCGTGTACTGCGAGGTCTTCGGCGTCGACCGGACGGACCGGGCGGTGCCGCCCTTCGACTTCGCGATCTGCTCCGAGCGGCCGGGCGTCCCGGTGCCCACGTTCGGCGGCCTGCACGTCACGCCGGCGCACGACCTGTCCCGCCTCGCCGTCGCCGATCTGGTCGCGGTGGCCCCGCCGGCCGAGCCGTCCCGCTCGGTCTCGCCGGCGACCGCCGCGGCGCTGCACGCCGCGAAGGACCGAGGTGCGCGATTGGTCGCGGTCTGTTCGGCGGCCTTCCTCCTGGCGTCGGCCGGGCTGCTTGCCGGCCGTACGATCGCGGCCCACCGGATGTACGCCGACCGCCTGCGCGACTGGTTCCCGGAGGTGACGGTCGACCCGTCGCTGCTGTACGCCGACGACGACCCGGTCCTCACCTCGGCCGGCACCGCCGCCGGGATCGACCTGTGCCTGCACCTGATCCGCAAGGACCACGGCGCCGCGGCGGCGGCCGCGGTCGCCCAGGGGATGCTGGTCGGCCCCTACCGCACTGCCACGCAGGCCCCGCAGGGGCCCCGGTTCTCCGCGCCGTCCGTAGGACCAGGCGCCGGCGGCGGCACGGCTTTCGAGCGGCCGGACGGCGGCATCGACAAGCTGCTCGACTGGGCGCTCGGCAACCTGCACGAGGACCTGTCCATCGACGTGCTGGCCCGCCGGGCGTTCCTGTCCACCCGCTCGTTCGCCCGCCGCTTCCGGGCGGCCACCGGCACCTCGCCCTACGCCTGGGTGCTGGACCAGCGGGTCCGCCTGGCCCAGACCCTGCTCGAGACCGACCCGTCGATGGGCGTCGAGGAGGCCGCGGGCCGGGCCGGCTTCAGCTCGGCGGCGCTGCTCCGCCAGCACTTCCAGCGGCGGTTCGGCTGTTCCCCGACGGCGTACCGCGCCCGCTTCGCGCCGTCATCGCCCGGATGACCGCGGCCATGTCCTCGGCGCCGTGGCCCTGCTCCTCGGCCTCGGCGAAGAGCTCCCGGCAGACCTCCAGCAGCGGCATGCCGGCCCGGGCCGCCTCGACGATCAGCCGGTTGTTGTAGTGCACGTCCCGGATCGACGCCTGCACCGGGAACTCCCGCTCGGCCAGCATCCCGGCCTTGCCCCGGGACACGTAGCTGGCCATCGGCCCGGCGTCGAGCACCGCCCGCAGCGTCCCCGGGTCGAGGCCGTGCCCCTCGGCGAAGTGGAACGCCTCGGCCAGCCCGGTGACCATGCTGATCAGGAAGGTGTTGACGGCCAGCTTCATCAGGAGCGCGTTCGGCACCGGCCCGCAGTCGAAGGTCTGCCGGCACATGGGGCTCATCAGCGGGCGTACGGCGGCAAGGTCCTGCTCTTCCCCGGCCAGCATCGCGACCAGCTGTCCCGCCTCGGCCGGCCCCTTCGACCCGGACACCGGCGCCTCGACATAGCGGCCGCCGTGCCCCCGGATGCGCTCGCCGAGCCCGGCCGAATACTCCGGCGAGGTGGTCCCCATGTGCACGCCGATCCGGCCGGCGACGTGCGGCCCGATCACGCTGTCGATCGCCTCGCCGTTGGCCAGCATGAGAAACACGATCCCGGCCCGCTCGAAGACCTCGGCCGGGCCGCTTGCGGTCTCCGCCCCGGCCAGCGGCACACCCGACCGCGTCCAGGCCACGAGATCGTGCCCGGCCGCCACGAGGTTGGCCGCCATCGGCCGGCCCATCACCCCGAGACCCAGAAACCCCAGCGCCATGACCCATAACGTACGGCGTCGACCGGCCCCGGAGCGTCGCAAAGCCGCGCCGTAATCCGGCCAGTTGTCCCCGCTTGGTCTCGTCGTCGCCGGCCGGCTCGTGGTCCCCGACGGGTTCCCGCTCCGCCGCATGCCCGGCGCGGGCCGCCCCGGACTACGGCTGGGTGTCGCCGCCGCCGGTGCGCCGCTGCGCCTCGTCGACGCCCTTGTCCACCTGCGAGTCGTACTTGTTGCCGGTACGCTTGCCGACTTCCTCGCCGGCCTTCTCGATGCCCTCGTCGACCTGCTTGTCGTGCTTGTCCGCGAAATCCTTGGCCTCATCCATGAATCCCATGCCCGCCGGATGCCCGCCGCCCCGGCCGGTAAACGGCGGGTGTGCGATCGTGCACCGATCCTCAGATCGCCGTCGGGCTGTTGAGCGTGGCAGTCAGGGTGTCGCGGGCCCTTTCCAGTAAAGAGATGTAGACCTCTGCCCGTTCCGGATCGAGGGCGATCTCGAGGGCGTTCTCCCGGGTTCGGTGCGCCTCGAACAGGAGGCCAAGCAGGGTGCGGAGATCGGAGTCCCACTCCCCGTCGGGGCGGAAGGTGATGTCTCCGAACTCTCGCCAGAACGGTGCCAGGGCGTAGAACAGTTCCCGGGCGTCGATGCCGGTCTGGCTGAAGGCGGACTTGCGGATCAGGCGTCCGGTCGCCGTCTCGCTCGGCACGATCAGGTCGTCGCCGGGGGCAATTCTCGGCCGGTCCTCGGGCGGCCAGGGCAGCGAGCCGTACAGCGCCACCTCCGAGCCGTCCTCGACCCTGATCCTCAGCCGGGGAGGCACGGCGACGAGATCCCACTCGACCCGGAGGGACTGCCACAACCGGCGCGCGTCCTCGGGCTGGAGCTGCCCCATGCAGAGCAGGGCGAACCGTCGCCAGTTGACCGCGGCCGGTTCGCCGACCAGTTCCTCGGCATCGACCGGTCCGTCGTTCAGCAGTACCGCCAGGCAGATCAAGTTTGCGGTGAAGGACGCCTGGCGTTGCGCCATGGTGTGCCGGACCGGCTCGTATCCGCCGGACGACCAGGTCGGGTGGGGGAGTCCCGCGTCGGGGAGCAGTTCCAGCACCAGGTCGCGGCATCGTCGCCGGGTGCCAGGGTCCAGCCGGGCGATCATGCCCCGGCAGAATTCCCAGAGCGGCGCTCGCCGGGCGACCGTCGCGAACGAGGTGAGGGTGTGGAAGAAGCCGGCGTCCAGGGTCGTACCCACCCGGCGGGGCAGGAGGGCGCGCACCTCGGCCAGTTCGACCATCGCGTTCACGATCTGCCGCGCCGCGAGGAACTCGCCGAACGTGGCGTGCAGGAACTCGAAGCTGCGCACGAAGCCGCCGCCGGTGTCCCGGGTCGCCTGGGACTCGTGGACGAAGAAGAACCGGCCGACGAGCAGCTGCCCGATGCCGAGCGGTCGGCCTTCCGCGCCGGGGAGCGTTCGGTCCTCCTCGCTGAGCAGCCGGCCGGCGTCCTGCTCGAGCTCCGGTTCGAGGATCACGTCGCGACCGCGGTTGTGCATGGCGATCGCGACCGCGCAGAGCCGGCGCCACTCGGCCGCGACCTCGGCCTCCCGCTCCTCGGTGCCGAGCCTGGCGCCGAACTTGTCCACCTGTCGCTCGAAGAAATCGGCGAAGAGATTCTCGTAGAGCTCGACCCGCTCCAGACCGCCGGCCCCGTGCTGCAGGTTGTTGGCGCGGCTGTCGTAGATGGCGAGCAGCAGGAGCAGCAGGGGCTGGCCGGCCAGCTCGCGGTGCCGGAGCGCCACCGCGACCGGCAAGGTCGACAGGCCGCGGCGGGTCAGGCCGGGCTCGTTCAGTTCGTTCCACACCGCCAGCCACCGCGCCACCTGGTCGTCAGCGAACGGCTCCAGCCGGACGACCGGTGTGCCGGTGGGGAAGCGCGCCCGATCGGCGACCACGGTGCGGCTGGTCACGAGTACGGCGAGCGGCCTACCGAGCGCGGCTTGCTGCTCCTGGAAGTCCTGGAGCTGCTCCAGGTAGCCGGCCCAGTTCTGCCCGGTCGCCTGCAGCAGCTCGTCGAAGCCGTCCATCATCACCACCGGCAGCGCGGGTTGCGCCCGCCGGACGACCTCGGGCCAGGTCACCGTCTCGCCGAGTTGCCGAAGGAGGGCCTCCTCGATCTGCTTGGCGACGGGCGCGTCGGCGCGGACGCTTCGCAGCTCGACCCGGACCGGTAGGAAGTCGCTCCCGGCCAGCCGGGCCGCGAGCACCCGAGTGAGCACCGACTTGCCCGAGCCGGGCTGGCCGAGCACGACAATGGGCTGGTCGGTGACGCGCGGGGTGGTCAGCATCGCGACGAGGAAGTCCTGTACGGCCGGCACCGGCCGGCCCTCCTCGGCCCACCAGCGCTCGGTCGCCGGCAGGCTGGCCGGCCCGGCGACGGCGCTCTTGCCCGCCGGTTCCTGATAGCCGTCGCGGAGCGTGGGCAACCGCAGGTCGCCCGGGACGTCGGCGGCGTTGAGGATCGGCTTGGCCATCCGCGCCTCGTGGATCCGCGCCAGGCCGGCGAGTGTCGCGTCCACCGCGGTGTGCTGTGCTGTGATCACCTCGCGGACGAGCATGCGGGTGGCCTGGGCGTCGGTGATCTCGATCCACAGACGGAACTCGGGAATCTCGGCCGCGAGCCGCCGGTAGGCCGCGCGATACCGCCGGACGGCGTCGTCCCGGATCGTGTTCAGACCGTGGAGAAGATCGATGTACTCGAAGACCCGAAGCCCGTTCAGGAACTCGGCGACGAACCTCCCCATCTCCCGGCAGTAGGCTCCGACCTCGTCCTCCACGGACTCCACCGGCCGAACGGGGGTCGGGTAGGGTGCCGGCGTGTTCGCCAGTTGGGCGACCATGCCTTCGTAGCTGTGCGCGGGCGGACTGCCGGCGGCGATCGCGGCCTGTTCGGCCGCGGAGAGCTCCGCCGCGTCGAGCCGCGCGCCGCGGCTCGCGGCCCACGCGTCGAGCGCCTCGTAGAAGGCGACCAGGACGATCACGGTGTGTGCCGCCATCAGCCGCTCGGTCCGATCGAATCGGCCCAGCCGGTGCACCCGGTCGCGCCACACGCCGGCGGCCGCGCGGCCCCACCGGACGACCTCGTCGCGGAGGGCGAAGAAGTCGACCGTTCCGGCGCTGCCGATCGTTACCGTACCCGCGACGACCCCGCCCGCCGTGTCGAGGCGGCTCACCCACCTCGGGTCGCCGTCGAGGAGCTTGACCGCGTCGGAGAAGGACAGACCCCGTGACCTCATCGGGCGAAGGTAGCGGACGCGGGTCATGGGGGTAGGCGCGGCAGCGCCGGTGGGGCCGGGAACAGCCCGGCGGCCGCGCGCGGAGGGTGAGCTGCAGCCGACCGGGCGGAAAGGCGGGGACTCGTGGCCGACCGTACGATATGGCGATTTTGATCTTGATGGTTCGCCGGGTTGGACATGGCATGAGCGGGCTGCCGGGACCATGCTGGGGGTGTGGAAACTGAACTCTTCATCGGTGGTAAGTGGGTCCCGGCGGCGTCCGGGGGGCGTTTCGACGTGATCGATCCGGCTACCGGGGATGTGATCGCCTCGGTGGCGGATGGCGGGGAGAGCGACGCGGGTGCGGCCGTTGATGCTGCTGCCGCGGCCGGCCCGGGGTGGGCGGCTACCCCGCCGCGGGTGCGGGGGGAGGCGTTGCGGCGGGCGTTCGAGTTGATGACCGCGCGGGCCGATGAGCTGGCGAAGCTGATCAGCCTGGAGAACGGGAAGGCGCTCGCCGACGCCAAGGGGGAGGTGACCTATGCGGCGGAGTTCTTCCGGTGGTTCGCCGAGGAGGCGGTGCGCGGGGAAGGCCTCGTCAGCACGGCGCCGAGCGGGGCGAACCGGATCCTCGTGGTGCGGCAGCCGGTGGGGGTGTGCGTGCTGGTGACGCCGTGGAACTTCCCGGCGGCGATGGCCACCCGGAAGATCGGGCCGGCGCTGGCGGCGGGATGCACGGTGATCCTCAAGCCGGCCAGTGACACGCCGCTGACCGCGCTCGCGATGGCCGCCATCCTGGCCGAGGCGGGCGTGCCCGAGGGCGTGGTGAACGTGCTGCCGTCGCGCGGTTCGGGCAAGGTCGTCTCGAAGATGCTCAAGGATCCGCGGGTACGGAAGGTGTCGTTCACGGGATCGACCGAGGTGGGGCGGATCCTGCTCGCCCAGGCGGCGGAGAACGTCGTGAACACGTCGATGGAGCTGGGCGGCAACGCGCCGTTCCTGGTCTTCGCCGATGCCGACCTCGACGCGGCGCTGGACGGGGCGATGATCGCGAAGATGCGCAACGGCGGGGAGGCGTGCACGGCGGCCAACCGGTTCTACGTCGAGGCGTCGGTGGCGGACGAGTTCTCCCGGCGGCTGGCCGAGCGGATGTCGGGGCTCGTCGTGGGCCCGGGGACGGACGAGAAGACGCAGGTCGGTCCGCTGGTCAACGAGGACACCGTGGCCAAGGTCGACTCGCTGGTCCAGGGGGCGGTCGAGGGCGGCGCGACGGCGGTGACCGGTGGGACGCGGCCGGACGGGCCGGGGTTCTACTACCCGCCGACGGTGCTGACCGGCGTGCCGGGGGATGCGCCGATCCTGCGGGAGGAGATCTTCGGGCCGGTGGCGCCGATCGTGACCTTCACGTCCGAGGACGAGGCGGTGCGGTACGCCAACGACACCGAGTTCGGGCTGGTCGCGTACGTCTTCACCCGGGATCTCGCCCGCGGGCTGCGGGTCAGCGAGGCGATCGAGGCGGGCATGGTCGGGCTGAACCGGGGGCTGGTCAGCGACCCGGCGGCACCGTTCGGCGGGGTCAAGCAGAGCGGCATCGGGCGCGAGGGCGGGCACGAGGGGCTGCTCGAGTACCTGGAGTCGAAATACATCGCCGTCAACTGGTAGTGGGCTGGGAGCCGGGGCCGGGGCATTGCCTCCGGCCCGTTTTTTACTGCTATTGTGCTAGGAGACTAGTGGAATGGCTGTATGGATGATCGAGTTCCACCTGGACGCGCGCTCCGGCGTCGCGCCCTACATGCAGCTCATCCAGCAGGTCCGGCACGCGATGCGGCTCGGCCTGCTGCAGGAGGGCGACAAGCTGCCCACGGTCAAGGAGGTCGTGGCCCGCGTCGCGATCAATCCGAACACGGTGCTCAAGGCGTACCGGGAGCTGGAGTACGAGGGGCTCGTGCAGCCCCGGCCCGGCCTCGGCACGTTCGTGACCCGCACCCTCGGCGGCGAGTCGGAACTCGCCGCGCACGAGCCGCTGCGCCGCGATCTGGACGGCTGGCTCGCCAAGGCCCGCGACGCCGGCCTCGACGACGAGAGCATCGAGGCGCTGTTCGTGAACACGTTTCGCCAGTTTTCGGCGGAAAGAGCGGGACGATGACCAGCGCGGTGGTGACTGAGAACCTGACCAGGCGGTACGGGCGGCGGACCGCACTCGCCGACTGCACCCTCGACATCCCGGCCGGCCACGTCGTCGGCCTGGTCGGTCCGAACGGCGCCGGCAAGTCCACGCTGCTCCAGATGATCTGCGGGCTCCTCCAGCCGACCACGGCCCGACCTGCTGCTGCTCGACGAGCCGGTGGCCGCGCTCGACCCGCTCGCCCGGCGGGAGTTCCTGCAGGGCCTGATGGAGTACGTGGCCGAGTCCGGCACCAGCGTGGTCATGTCCTCGCACCTGGTCGCCGACCTGGAACGCGTCTGCGACTACCTGATCGTGCTGGTCAGGTCCCGGGTGCGGGTCACCGGCGAGGTGGAGGAGCTGCTGGCGGGCCAGCACCGGATCACCGGCGCCCGGATCGACCCGGCGAGGCTCGGGCCGGGCCGTCAGGTGATCCTGGCCCGGCACACCGACGTGCAGTCGACCCTGATGGTCCGGAGCACGGCGCCGATCGAGGACCCGGCGTTCAGCGTCGACGGCATCGACCTGGAGGACCTCGTGCTGGCGTACATGACCGAGGCCGCGCAGTCCGGCCCTGACCGCGTACTGGAGAAGCAGCGATGATCTGGCTCACCGGCGATGGCGGTGACCCTGGTGGTGGTCGCGGCCGCGATGTTCCTGTCGGCCGGTTTCCTCCGGCCGCACCTGACCGCACGGACGACGTACGAGGGCCCGGTCACCGCCGAGAGCATCGGCGGGTTGCGGCTCAGCCTCAGCGATCCGCAGCGCCGGATCGATGTCGAGACCGAAGCGCCGGTGCGGAACGCGTGGATCCTGAGCAACGATGTGGTCACGTCCGCGGGCCTCGTGTGGCATGGCCCCTACGACCCGGCGAAGTGCGGCCCGCAGGCGCCGAACGGACGGGAGAGCTGCGAACGGTGGATCGCTTCGCAGAATCTGCAACAAAAGGTGATCTACCTCGGCCCGGAGAAGTTCTGGCCGCTCCAATGGCGCGAACTGGGGGTTTTCCTGGCGGTTTCGGCGGTTCTCGCGACCTTTTGCTTCTGGTGGATTCGCCGTCGGGTGGCGTAGGGTTCGCACGCACTTCGGGTGGTCGGCCGATCCTTACGCACCGGCAGTGAACTATCTTTCACATCCGGGCCGTACCCCTTGTCGAGCGCATCCCGCGCTGCTCGATACTTGGGGCCACGTTTCGGCGGACCACACAGGTCGGGAACCACCTGAGAGGACTTCTCGGAAATGCGCAAGAAGCTGCTGGCGATCGCGGCGGTCGGGCTGCTCGCCACCGCCACGATGACAGCGTGTGACGACTCGAACAAGTCGAGTGACGCGAGTGGCAGCAGCGGCTCCGGCGGCGGCTCCGGCAAGGCCCGGATCGGCGTGATCCTGCCGGACACGGAGAGCTCCACGCGGTGGAAGGACGTCGACGCGAAGTACCTGAAGCAGGCGTTCGACGCCCAGAACATCCCGTCCGAGATCGAGAACGCGGAGGGCGACAAGGCGAACTTCGTGAAGATCGGCACCGACATGATCAACAGTGGCGTGAAGGTCCTGATCATCGCGAACCTGGACTCGGACACCGGCAAGGCCGTGCTCGACAAGGCCAAAGAGAAGAAGATCCCGACGATCGACTACGACCGGCTCACCCTCAACGGCGGCGCCGACTACTACGTCAGCTTCGACAACGAGAAGGTCGGCCAGCTGCAGGCGAGCGGCCTGATCAGCTGCCTGAGCGCCGACAACGTGGTGAACCCGGTGATCGCCGAGCTGAACGGCTCGCCGACCGACAACAACGCGACGCTGTTCAAGAAGGGCTACGACTCCCTCCTCGACCCGAAGTACGACTCGGCGGAGTTCACCAAGGGCCCCGACCAGTGGGTCACCGACTGGAACAACGAAGAGGGCGGCCGGATCTTCTCGCAGATGCTGTCCCAGCAGCCGAAGATCGGCGGGGTGCTCGCGGCCAACGACGGCATCGCCGGCGCGGTGATCAAGGTGCTGCGGTCGAAGGGTCTGGCCGGCAAGGTGCCGGTCACCGGCCAGGACGCCACCCTCGACGGCCTGAAGGCGGTCCTCAGCGGCGACCAGTGCCTGACCATCTACAAGCAGCTCAAGCCGGAGGCGGACACCGCCGCGAACCTGGCCATCAACCTGTTCCAGGGCAAGAAGCCGCCGGTCGACGGGCAGATCAAGGACCCGGAGTCGGGCGCCTACGTGCCGGCCGCCCTGCTGCAGCCGGTGCTGATCCAGAAGGCCGACGTCAAGACCGTGGTGGCCGACGGTTTCGTCAGCAAGAAGGACCTGTGCGCCGGCAAGTACGCGGCGCTCTGCGCGGCCAACGACGTCAAGTAGGGCCGAGAACCGTCAGCCCGGGGCCAGGCGGATCCGCACACGGCGGTTCTGCCGGCCCTTGCTCTCGACCTTGACCACCTCGACCCGGCCCACCTGCGCGGTGGAGGCCACGTGGGTGCCGCCGTCGGCCTGCACGTCCAGCCCGACGATGTCGATCACCCGGATCTCCGGCTCCTCGAGCGGCGGCAGCGCGTCCTGGGTGCGGATCAGCGTCGGGATCCGCAGGGCCTCCTCGCGCGGCAGGATCCGGGCGACGATCTTGCGGTCGGCGGCGATCTCGGCGTTCACCGCGTCCTCGAGGCTCTGCTTGAAGCCGGGCGGCACCTCGGGCAGGTTGAAATCCATCCGCGCCTCGCCGGGCTGCATGTTGCCCCCGGTGACCAGGGCGCCGAAGTCGCGGAACACCGTACCGCAGAGAATGTGCAGGCCGGAGTGGGTACGCATGAGGGTGCTCCGGCGCTCGTCGTCGATCGCGCCGCGCACCTTCGTCCCGGCCGGCGGGACGGGATCGCCCGGAGCCGGGATCAGGTGACTGGGCCTCCCCGAACTGGCGTCCCCTTTGCGCGTGTCGACGATCCGGGTCTGCACGCCCTGCCAGAGCAGCACGCCATGGTCCGGGGGCTGGCCGCCGCCGCCCGGGTAGAAGGCGGAACGGTCCAGCACGATGCCCTCGTCGGGATCGGACCGGAGGACGGTGCAGTCCCACTCCCGCAGGGTGGGGTCTTCCCAATCCAGGCGCGCGCTCATGCCTGAAACCTACCGCCGGCCCTTCAGGCGCCGGCCCATCTCGCGGGCGATCTCCTTCTGCGCGTCGCGCTCGGCGAGGATCTGCCGCTTGTCGTACGACTTGAGGCCGCGCGCCATGCCCAGTTCGACCTTGGCCCAGCCCTCGCTGAAATACATCGACAGCGGAACCAGGGTCAAGCCGTTCCCGTCCCGCAACTGGCCGAGGATCTTCGCGATCTCCGCGCGGTGCAGCAGCAGCTTGCGGGTGCGGCGCGGGGCGTGGTTGGTCCAGCTGCCGTAGCCGTACTCGGCGATGTGCAGGCCGTACAGCATGATCTCGCCCTCGTGCTCCTGGGCGAACGCGTCGACCAGGGAGGCGCGGCCCTCGCGCAGGGACTTCACCTCGGTGCCGGCCAGCACGAGGCCCGCCTCGTACGTCTTCAGGATCGCGTAGTCGTGCCGCGCCTTCTTGTTCGAGGCGATCAGTTTCCGGCCTTGTTCCTTTGCCACCCGCCTACGGTACTGGGTTGCTACCGGCGCCTGGTCCTACGGACGGCGCGGAGAACCCGGGTCCCTACGGGACTGGGTTGCTACCGGCGCCTGGTCCTACGGACGGCGCGGAGAACCCGGGTCCCTACGGGACTGGGCGCCGCATCGCGTACGTGACGCTGCTCAGCCGGTGTGGCTCGTCCTTCACGTGAATCGCGGCCCGCGCATACGCCTGCCAGCCGGCCGCGCCCGCCCGGTTGAGGTGGCGCAGGTCGTCGAAGCGCTCGTCGGTGCCCCAGCGCAGCACGCCGCCCGGGTGATGGAAGGTGGCCGTCCAGTCCATGAATCGATCGGTGCCGAGCGTGCCGGCGGCACGGTACTCCAGACGCGCGTACTCCCAATTCGTCACCCGTTCGATTATGCCGGTACCGCGACCCGGGCGCTGTCCGATCCGGACACCCGTCCCTGAGACAACCCTGAGCTTGGCCGATTAAGGGTTGGGGTGCCCACGGCGCCCGGCATAGCCTTCCGCCGAGGGGGAGACGGCTATGACAACGGGTGGGATGGCGAGGCTGGTCTGCGGCCGCTGGTCGAAGTGGATCGTGCTGGCCGCGTGGGTGGTGGTGCTGGTCGTCGCCGGCCCGCTGGCGGGCAAGCTGAGCGGGGTGGAGAAGAACGACAACTCGGCCTGGCTGCCCAGCGGCGCCGAGGCGACCCAGGTCGCCGACCTGCAGAAACAGTTCGCGGCGAGCGACATCGCCCCGGCCGTGATCGTCTACGAGCGTGCCGGCGGCATCACCGACGCCGACCGGACGAAGGCGAACGCCGACGCGACGGCGTTCGCGGGCGTCGCCGGCGTGACCGGCCAGGTGAGCCGGCCGATCCCGGCGCGGGACGGGCAGGCCCTGCAGACCATCGTGCCGATCAAGGTCGACGAGGCCGGCTGGCAGAAGATCGCCGCCACCGTCGGCTCGCTCAAGACGGTCGCGACCAACGGCTCGGACGGCATGTCGGTGTACCTGACCGGCCCGGCCGGCAACGCGGCCGACTCCGCCTCGGCGTTCAAGGGCATCGACGGCACGCTGCTGTACACGACGCTGATCGTGGTGGCGGTGATCCTGCTGGTCACGTACCGCAGCCCGGTCCTCTGGCTGTTCCCGATCCTCACGGCGGGCGCGGCGCTGACCACCGCGCAGTCGGTCATCTACCTGCTGGCCAAGCATGCCGGCCTGGTGGTGAACGCGCAGAGCGCCGGCATCCTCACGGTGCTGGTCTTCGGCGCCGGCACCGACTACGCGCTGCTGCTGGTCGCCCGGTACCGCGAGGAGCTGCGCAAGCACGACGACCGGCACGAGGCGATGATGCTGGCCCTGCACCGGGCCGGGCCGGCGATCATCGCGAGCGCCGCCACCGTCGCGATCGGCATGTCGATCCTCACGCTCGCCGACCTCAACTCGACCTCCGGCCTCGGCCCGGTCGCCGCGCTCGGCATCGTGGTCGGCCTGCTCGCCATGATCACGCTGCTGCCGGCGCTGCTGGTCATCTGCGGCCGGTGGCTGTTCTGGCCGGCCCGTCCGAGGTACGGCACGGCCGAGCCGACCGCGACCGGCTTCTGGGCCCGGCTCGGCGGCGGCATCGCCCGCCGCCCGCGTACGGTGTGGATCGGCACCGCCCTCGCGCTCGGCGCGCTGGCCCTGGGCCTGTTCCAGCTGAACGCGAACGGGCTGTCCACGGCCGACAGCTTCACCACCAAGCAGCCCTCGGTCTTCGGCGAGGAGGCCCTCGCCCGGCACTTCGCCGCCGGCCAGGGCCAGCCGGTCACCGTCATCGCCAATTGGCCGCAGGCCGACCAGGTGCGCCAGGCTCTCGCCGCGGTGCCGGGGATCAGCGCGGTCGCCGCCGCGGAGAGGAAGAACGACCTGGTGCGGCTGGAGGGCACGCTGGCCAGCGCGCCGGACAGCAAGGCCGCCCAGGCGACCGTCGACCGGGTGCGCGAGGCCGTGCACGCGGTGCCGGGCGCGAACGCCAAGGTGGGCGGCGCGACCGCGATGGTGGTCGACATCAACGCCGCCAACCGGCACGACAACAAGCTGATCATCCCGCTCGTCCTGCTGGTCGTGCTGGTGATCCTCGGCCTGCTGCTGCGGGCGATCCTGGCGCCGCTGATCCTGATCGGCACGGTGGTGCTGTCGTTCGCCGCGGCGCTCGGCGTGAGCGCGCTGGTCTTCCGGCACGTCTTCCACTTCGCCGGCGAGGACACGTCGTTCCCGCTGTTCGTCTTCGTCTTCCTGGTCGCCCTGGGCATCGACTACAACATCTTCCTGATGACCCGGGTCCGGGAGGAGGCGCGGACGCACGGCACCCGGCGGGGCGCGCTGATCGGCCTGGCCGCCACCGGCGGCGTGATCACCTCGGCCGGCATCGTCCTCGCCGGCACGTTCGCGGCGCTCGCCAGCCTGCCGCTGGTCGCGTTCGCCGAGATCGGGTTCGCGGTCGCGTTCGGGGTCCTGCTCGACACGCTGATCGTCCGGTCGGTGCTGGTCACCGCGCTCAACCTGGACATCGGCCGGCGCATCTGGTGGCCGGGCAGACTCACCCGGGTGCCCGACGGGCCCGGCGACGACGCGGCCGGCACGCGGGAGGCGTTGTCAGCATCTGAACCGGAGCTAACGCACTGACCGCCGCTCCTTGCAGGGTCGGGAGACACCGACCCCGCAAGGAGGCAAGGCTGATGAAGGCTGTCCGGGTCCACTCCTACGGAAAACGACCGTCCGTCGACGAGGTGCCCGAGCCGCGCGTGACCGGGCCGCTCGACGTGCTGGTCCAGGTCGGCGCGGCCGGGCTGTGCCGCACCGACCTGCACATCGTCGAGGGGCAGTGGGCCGACAAGTCCGGCGTGCAGCTCCCCTACACGATCGGGCACGAGAACGCCGGCTGGGTGCGCGAGGTGGGCAGCGCGGTCACCAACGTCGCCGCCGGCGACGCGGTGATCCTGCACCCGCTGGTGACCTGCGGCCTGTGCCGTCCCTGCCGCTCGGGCGACGACGTGCATTGCGAGAACTCCCGTTTCCCGGGCATCGACTCCGAGGGCGGGATGGCCGAGTACCTGCTGACCAGCGCCCGATCGGTGGTCAAGCTGGCCGACGGCCTGGAACCGGCCGCCGTCGCGGCGCTCGCCGACGCCGGGCTCACCGCCTACCACGCGGTCCGCAAGGCGGTGCCGCTGCTGTACCCGGGGACCACCTGCGTCGTGATCGGGGCCGGTGGGCTCGGCCACATCGGCGTCCAGTGCTTGCTCGCGATGACCGCCGCCCGGGTCGTCGTGGTCGACCCCAATCCGGCCGCCCGCGAGCTCGCCCGGTCGCTGGGCGCGCACGAGGTCACCGACCGTACGGCCGACCTGGTGGACAGCGCGCACGTGGTGCTCGACTTCGTCGGCGAGCAGGGCGCCGAGAAGGAGGGCCTGGCGATGACCCGCCGGGCCGGCAGCTACTTCGTGATCGGGTACGGCGGCGCGGTGAACGTCCCGACGATCGACCTGATCTCGACCGAGCGCAACATCATCGGCAACCTGGTCGGCTCGTACAACGACCTCGACGAGCTGATGACGCTCGCCGCCCAGGGCAAGGTCACCCTGCACACCCGGACCTACCCGCTGACCGCGGTGAACGAGGCGATGGACGATCTCGAGGCCGGCCGGCTGCAGGGGCGCGGGATCCTGGTGCCCTGATGTACCGCAAGGACGGGGAGAGCTACTTCGTGGTGGACGGGCACACGCACTTCTGGGACGGCAGCCCGGCCAACCAGATCAACCGGTACGGCGAGGGCTTCATCAAGTGCTTCCACGACTACCACGCGAGTCTCTCGCCGGCCGAATACCGGTGGACGCTGGAGGAGTTCGAGCGGTACCCCGAGGAGCGCATGATCCACGACCTGTTCGAGACCGGGTACGACGACGTCGCGATCCTGCAGTCGACGTACCTGACCGACTGGTTCGTGAACGGCTTCAACACGACCGAGCAGAACGGCGAACTCGCCGAGCGGCACCCGGGCCGGTTCATCGTCAACGGGCGTTTCGACCCGCGCGACGGCGAGGCCGGGCTGGAAGCGCTGGAGCGGCTGCACGAGCGCTGGCGGCTCCAGGGGGTCATGCTGTACACCGCCGAGTGGAAGGGCGACAGCAAGGGCTGGAAACTGAGCGATCCGTGGGCGTACCGGTATCTGGAGAAGTGCGAGGCGCTCGGGATCCGCAACATCCACGTGCACAAGGGCCCGACGGTCTACCCGATGAACCGGGACGCGTTCGATGTCGCCGATGTGGACGACGCCGCGACGGCGTTCCCGGGGTTGCGGTTCATCGTCGAGCACGTCGGGCTGCCCCGGCTGGAGGACTTCTGCTGGATCGCCACCCAGGAGCCGAACGTGTACGGCGGGCTGGCAGTGGCGATGCCGTTCCTGCACACCCGGCCGCGATACTTTGCGCGGATCATCGGCGAGCTGCTCTACTGGCTCGACGAGAACCGCCTGCTGTTCGGCAGCGACTACGCCATCTGGCAGCCGAAATGGCTGGTGGAGAAGTTCGTCGACTGCCAAATTCCAGAAGACATGCAGGGCGAGTACGGCGTGTTGACTCCCACGATCAAGAAGAAGATTCTGGGGCTCAACGCGGCCCGCCTCTACGACATCGAGGTTCCCGGGCTGACGAGATCGGGATCCATGGTGGACACTGAGCTGTGTGAGCGATAGTGGCCAGCTACCGCGGTTCGCGGCCGTGCCCGTCGCCGCCGTCACCGGGCTCTGCGTGGCGCTCCTCGCCGCCACCGCCGGGCAGTACGGCTACCACCGCGACGAGCTGTATTTCCGGGTCATCGGGCGGCACCTGTCCTGGGGCTATGTGGACGAGCCGCCCCTGACGCCGCTCCTGGGCCGGGCCGCCACCACGCTGTTCGGGGACAGCCTGACGGCGTTCCGGCTGCCGGCCATCCTCTGCGCCGCGGCCACTCTGGTCGTCGTCGCGCTCATCGTCCGCGAGCTCGGCGGCGGCCGGGGGGCTCAGGTGCTGGCCACCGCCGGTCTCGCCGTGACCGGCGCGGTCCTGCTCGGGCACACCCTGGCGACGGCGACCGTCGACGTGGTGTTCTGGCTGCTGGCCATCCTGTTCGCTTGCCGGGCGCTGCTGCGCGGCCGGCCCCGCTGGTGGCTGGCCGTCGGCATCACGGCCGGGCTCGGGTCGTACAACAAGCAGCTTGTCGCCTTGCTGCTGGTGGGGCTGGCGGCCGGGCTGCTGATCGGCGGGCCCCGGCGCGAGCTCCGCGAGCCGTGGCTGTGGGCGGGTGCGGCGATCGCCCTGGTGCTGGCATTGCCGAACATCGTGTACCAGATCACCCACGGCTGGCCGCAGCTGGAGATGGCCCGCGCGATCGCCCGCAACAAGGGCCACGACGACCGGGTCACCTTCGTCCCGCTGCAACTCGCGCTCCTGGGCCTGCCCAGTGCGGCCATCTGGATCATCGGGCTCGTCCGGGTCCTGCGCGACGAGGGCTGGCGGCCGGTGCGGGCACTGGCCTGGGCGTACCTGGTGGCGTGCCTGCTGACGCTGGTGAGCGGTGGCCAGCCGTACTATCCGGTCGGATTGTTGATCTTCTTGTACGCGGCCGGTTCGGTCGTCGTCGCGCGCTGGGCCGGCCGCCGCCGCGCCCGCTGGGTCTGGCCGATCGCCGCGGTGGTGCTGTCGGCGGCCACGACGCTGGTGGTGGCGCTGCCGCTGATCCCGCTGAGCTCGCTGGGCTCCACCGCGGTGCCCGCGGTCAGCTCCGTGGTGGGCGACCAGGTCGGCTGGCCGGTCTACGCGCGCGAGGTGGCCGGGGTGGTGGCCGGCCTGCCCGCCGCCGACCGCGCCCACGCCGTGGTGCTGACGGCGAACTACGGCGAGGCCGGCGCGCTGGACCGGTACGGCGTCGCGAATGTCTACAGCGGACACAACGAGCTGTACAACTACGGCCCGCCGCCGGAATCCACGACCGTCGTGGTCGTGGTGGGCATCGACCCGGCCGCCCTCGCCACCGCCTTCGCGAGCTGCGTCACGATGGGTGAGCTGGACAACCGGGTCGGGGTGGACAACGAGGAGCAGGGCGTCCCGATCCGGGTCTGCCGCGGGCCGCGCGCATCGTGGGCCGCCCTGTGGACCCGAGCCCAGCACTACGACTGACTACTTGACCGCCAGCTCGCCCAGCTCGGACCAGTCGTCCTGGTCGACGGCCTGGCTGATGATCTTCGGGGTGGCGACCAGGTACTGCGGAAGGTCCTGCTGGGCCTGCTTGAAGTGGGCCGAGCCGACGTGCGCCGCCCCCGCGTCGCCGTCCCGGAACGCCTCCACCAGCACGTACTCCTGGGGGTTGTCCAGGCTGCGTGACCAGTCGAACCACAGGCAGCCGGCCTCGCCGCGGGTGGCCCGGGTGAACGGGCCGGCGATCTCCGGCCAGCGCTCGGCGTGCTCCGGCTTGATCAGGAACTTGGCGGTAATGAAGATCATCGTTGGTTCGCCTTTCGCGCGATCAGCCATCGGGGTTCCCTCCCCGGCGGCGTGGACGGACGCTGGGTGCATGAGCGGCAAGGGCGCTGGTCACCTCCAGTCGGTGGAACGGGCGATGCGGGTGCTCGACCACATCGCGGCTTCCTCCGGCCCGGTGGCGGCGCGCGACGTCGCCCGGTCGCTCGGCCTGACCCTCCCTACCACTTACCACCTGCTCACCACCCTGGTCACGGGTGGCTACCTGGTCCATCTTCCCGAAGAGCGGGCGTACGCGCTCGGCCACCGCGTCGACGACCTGGCCCGCGGCCTGTACCGGCAGATCGCCGTGCCGCGCGAGGTGCAGCGGGTCGCCGAGGTGGTGCACCAGCAGGCGCACGCGGCGGCCTACTACGCGGCGCTGCGGGACGCCGAGATGATCGTCGCGCACGTCGCCGAGTGCCCGGAGCATCCCCGGATCCGGCCGATCGGCATCGGCTTCCACCAGGCCCCGCACGCGACCGCGTTCGGCAAGCTGATGCTGGCCACCCTCGGGCCGGTGGACCGGGAGGCGCTGCTCGACCACACCGGCACCCCGGCGGTCACCGCGGCCACGGTGACCGACCGGGCGGTGCTCTCCCGCCAGCTGCGCCAGGTGCACGCCACGGGGCTCGCGGTCGAGGTGGACGAGTTCCAGGCCGGGCTCAGCTGCATGGCGGCGCCGGTGACCGACGCGGCCGGCCGGTTCGTCGGGGCGGTCGCGATCTCGATGCCGACCACCCGGCTGCGCGCCGACCGGTGGACGGCCGAGCGCGCCGTACGGCTCGGCGCCGTGCGGGCGACCCGGGCGGTCGCACTGCACCTGAGCTGATCCGCACCTGAGCTGATCCGGCGGAGCAACCGTCGCGCAACCCGGACGGGTTGCCATAGGGCCATGGGTAGCCGGTTGATGCGTTTCCATCTGGTGGTCGCGGCGATCGCGTCGGCCGGTTTCCTGCTCGTGCCGGACGGCGGCACGCTCCAGGTGATCTGGCAGGTGGCCTGCGGCTGGTTCGCGGCCGGGATGGTCGTGGCCGGCATCCGGCAGCGCCGCCCGGAGATGCCCGCGACCTGGTGGCTGTTCGCGCTCGGCGTCTTCGGCAACGCGAGCGGCATCGTCGTCGAGTGGGTCCTGACCCGCCTCGACACCGAGCCGGGCTTCCCCTCGTGGGCGGACGCCGCGTACCTGTCGCTCTACCCGGCGGTGGCGATCGGCCTGGTGCTGCTGATCCGGCGGCGCACCGCGCACCGGGACTGGTCCAGCCTGGTCGACGCGACCACGCTGACCACCGGCATGGGCCTGCTCGCCTGGGTCTTCATGGTCAAGCCGGCGGCGGCCGACCCGTCGATCGGCCTGCTCGGCCACATCGTCAGCGTGGCCTACCCGGTCGGCGACATCGTGCTGCTGGCGATGACCGTACGCCTGATGATCAGCGGCGGCGCCCGCAACGTCGCGTTCCGCCTGGTCTGCGCGGCGCTGGTGGCGTTCCTGGCCGGCGACGGCGCCTGGGCGGTGGTCAACCAGATGGGCTGGTCGCCCGGCCCGACGGCGCACAAGCTGCTCGCCGAGGCGTTCCTGGCCGGCTACCTGCTCTTCGGCGCGGCGGCGGCGCACCCGGGCATGCGCTCGCTGACCCGCGCGGTCGAGCCGCGCTCCGGCCGGATCAGCCGGCCGCTGCTGCTCGCGCTCACCGCGGCCTCGCTGGTCGGGCCCGGGCTGCTGATCCTTCAGGCGGCCCGGCACCGGGTGACCGACGTGCTGTCCATCGCGCTCGGCTGCGTGGCCCTGTTCCTGCTGGTGGTGACCCGGATGGCCCAGCTGATCAAGCAGCTGGACGTGCAGACCGAGAAGGTCCGCGAGCTGGCCGTCACCGACGAGCTGACCGGGCTGCCGAACCGGCGCGCCTGGAACACCGAGCTGCCGCGCACGATCGAGCGGGTCCGGCGCACCGGCGACCCGCTGGTCGTCGCGATCCTGGACATCGACCACTTCAAGCACTTCAACGACGCGTACGGGCATCCGGCCGGTGACCGGCTGCTGAAGGAGGCGGCGGCCGCCTGGCAGGACCAGCTCCGGACCGCCGATCACCTCGCCCGGTACGGCGGCGAGGAGTTCGTGGTGCTGCTGCCCGGCGCGACCGCCGCGCAGGCCCGCGAGATCGTCGACCGGATGCGGCTCGCGACTCCGCTGGGGCAGACGTTCTCGGCCGGCATCGCGGTGTGGAACGGCGGCGAGACCTCCGACGCCCTCACCGACCGGGCCGACAAGGCCCTCTACGAGGCGAAGAACAGCGGCCGCAACCGGATCGTCGAGGCGGCACCGGTGGACGGGCTGGCGCTGCAACGCCTCACGTAGTACGTTCGGCGTTATAGCGCGGAACGGAGCAAGAGATGACGGACGAACTCGGGCGCTGGGCGGAGCCCGGCCTGCTGGTGCTGGCCAGCCTCGCCGACGGCGCCAAACACGGCTACGCGATCACCGCGGACATCGCCGCCGAGGTCGGCGTGGCGCTCGGGCCGGGCACGCTGTACGCGGCCCTGGCCCGCCTCGAGGAGCGCGGGCTGATCGAGGGGTTGCCGGCCGAGGGGCGGCGCCGGCCGTACCGGCTGACCGCGGCCGGCGTGGCCGAGCTGACCGCCCAGGCGACCCGGATGCGGAAGCTGGCCGCCCTCAGCCTCGGCCGGCTCCGGCCGGCGACGGCGTGAGCGAGCGCACCGGCCGCAAGTGGACCGCCCCGCGTGACGCCCGTCGCGAGGGCCACGAGTCCACGCCCGGCCGGCTCAGTGTGAGCGAGGACGCCCGGCTGGTCCGGGCCCTGGTCGCCTGCTACCCGGCCGGGTGGCGCCGCCGGTACGGCGACGAGTACGCCCAGCTGCTGTCCGACCTGCGGATCCACCGCCGGCCCGCGCTGATCATCGATTCGCTGCGCGGCGCGGTCCGCGCCCACGGAGGAGAGCTGATGAGCAGAGCCGCACCGATGACGGTCGCCGTGTGGGCGGCCGGACTGTTCACCGTCGCGGGCATCGGGTTCGCGAAGCTGGCCGAGGATTTCCGCGGACCGGGGCGCACGGCGCACGCCATCGTGGTCCTGATGTCCGCGGTGGCGCTCCTGGCCCTGGTGGCCGCGGCGGCGCCGAGCGGGCTGGCGCTGCTGCGTGGGCGCGACAGTGGCGCCTGGAAGTACGTGGCCGTGCCGGTCGTGGGCGTGGCGCTGTGGTTCGGTGTGCTGGCAGTGGCCGTCGCGATCGGCGGCAAGCCCGGCTTCGTGCTGCTCGCGCTGGCCGGGGTCGGGGTGGTCGCCGCGACCGCCTGGGCCGCCGACACGGTGCTGCGCCGGGTGCCGGCCTCGCCGCCGCGCCGGCTCCGTCCGGTGGCGCTGACCGTGCTGGCCGCCGGGATGGGCCTGGCCACGGTGGCCGCGCTGGTCTGGGGGCTGCAGGTCCGCTCGCGCGGCGCCGCCGGCTTCCTCGCTACGCCGTTCCTGCCCAGCTGGCTCGGCCTGGTGCTGGCGCTGGGCGCGGCGACCGCGCTCGCCGGGCTGGCCGACCGTCGTCAGCTGCGGGCCGAGTCGTGACTTGCGGTCATGACGTCGGCGCTTTGCCGGCCGGCGCCCGCCAGGTGCACGACGAAGACGGCTAGCGACGCGATGGCGGCCGCCACCGCCAGGTCACTGGGGTGATCCACGCCGACCAGGACCGCGCCGGCCGCCAGCGCAATCCCCGCCCGACGATCGAAGAACAGGAAGATGGCGTACGCGACGGCGAAGGCGGCCGTGGCCTGCGGGACCGTCCGATGCTGATCGAGGTGCGCGAGCCCCCGCGCCAGGCCGTAGGCGACCAGCGGAGCGGCGCCGAGCAGCACGACCGGGCGGAACCGGCGCTGCCGCAGGGCCAGCACCGCCAGGGCGCCGGCGATGGCATAGACGACATAGGCGAGATCGGCGGCGGCGGAGTCCAGCACCGCGTCGATCTCCGGGGAGACCTGGAACCACACGCCGACACTGTGGTTCCGTCAACCTAAGAATTCGCTGAATGCCCAGTTCATCGAAGCCCGTGCTCGGCGGTCACCTCCCCGTCGGGCACGATCCGGTAACCCGCGCCGCGTACCGTCTCGATCGACGCGCGCCCGAACGGGTGGTCGATCTTCTTGCGCAGGTAGCCGATGTACACCTCGACGATGTTCGGGTCGCCGGTGAAGTGCGCGTCCCAGACGTTCTCCAGGATCGCCCGCTTGGTGACCGCCTGCCCGCGGTGCCGCATCAGGAACTCGAGCATCGCGAACTCGCGCGGCGTCACCGCGACCGGCTCCTGGCCGCGCCAGACCTTGCGCTGCCCCGGATCGAGCGACAGGTCGCCGGCGGCGAGCACGGCCGGTCGCTCGGGGGCGCCGCGCCGGACCAGCGCGCGCAGCCGGGCGATCAGCACCACGAACGAGAACGGCTTGGTCAGGTAGTCGTCGGCGCCCAGATCGAACGCGTCCGCCTGGTCGTACTCGCCGTCCTTGGCGGTCAGCATCAGGATCGGCGTCCACACCTCCCGCGACCGCAACTGTCGGCACACCTCGTAGCCGCTCAGCCCGGGCAGCATGATGTCCAGCACGATCACGTCGTACGCGCCGTGCGGGGTCTCGGTGGCCTGCCACAGGCCGTCGACCCCGTCATGCACCACGTCGACGACGAACCCCGCCTCGGTCAGCCCGTCCCGCAACGTCTCGGCCAAACTGACCTCGTCCTCCACCACCAGCACTCGCATGGTGCAAGCGTGACCCCATTCCCCCTGAAAATGCGCTGAACGACCCGATGCCGCGGCCCCCGGCCCGGCTACCGTGTCGGCCATGCTCGTCTCCATCCGCCGCCGCCTGGGCGTACGCCTGCGGTCCGCCCTCGCCGCGGCGGTCGTCGTCGCGATCGCGTCGCTGCTGGCCGGGGCGGTGCTGCTGGTCACCGCGCGGAGCATCCTGCTGGACAACATCAGCACCGCGGCCAACGACCGGGCCGCGCAGGTGGCGGCCGGCCTGAAGACCGGGTCGGACCTGATGACGCTGCTGCGCCCGTCGACCAGCGACCGCACGGTGGTCCAGGTGATCGACCGCTACGGCCAGGTGGTGGGGCGGTCGTACGCGCTGGCCGGGCAGGGCCCGATCGCGCCGATGCGCCCGGCGCCCGGCGACCACGACCAGTGGCAGGGCCGCCTGCCGGGCGACCACGACGAGCCGTTCTGGATCGTCGCCGAGGGCGTGACCACGCCGTCCGGCGACCGTACGGTGCTGGTGGCCGAGTCGCTGGACACGGTCGACGACGCGATCGGCGCGGTGATCGTGGCGCTGCTGCTGGGCCTGCCGCTGCTGACGGTGGCGACCGGCTGCGCGGCGTTCCTGTTCGTGGGGCGCACCCTGCGGCCGGTCGAGGCGATGCGCCGGCAGGCCGCGTCGATCAGCTCGCGCAACCTGCACGAGCGCCTGCCGGTCCCCGCCGCCGACGACGAGATCGCGGCGCTGGCCTCGACGATGAACACGATGCTCGACCGGATCGAGGCGTCCACGGCGGCGCAGCGGCGCTTCGTCGGCGACGCGTCGCACGAGCTGCGCAGCCCCTTGGCGACGGTGCAGGCCAACGCGGACCTGCTGGAGGCGGCCGAGCTGCCGTCCTCGGCGGCGCGGTCGGTGGGGCGGATCCGGACCGAGAGCGCCCGGATGGCCCGCCTGGTGGAGGACCTGCTGCTGCTCGCCCGGGTGGACAACGACGAGCTGCGGCTGCGCCGGCAGGACGTCGACCTGGACGACCTGGCCTTCATGGAACGCGAGCGCTTGGCGGAGATGAGACCATCGCTTGCCGTACGCGCTGCCGTCGAGCCGGTCCGGGTGACCGGCGACGCGGACGCGTTGCTGCGCGTGGTCCGCAACCTGGTCGACAACTCGGCCCGGCATGCCGCACACGGCTTGACGATCAGCGTCGGCAGCCGCTCCGGCTGGGCCGAGATCGTGATCGGCAACGACGGTCCGCCGATCCCCGCCGCCGACCGTGCCCGTATCTTCGACCGCTTCGTCCGGCTGGACGACAGCCGGTCGCGGACCGGGGGCGGAACGGGGCTGGGGTTGTCGATCGCCCGCGACATCGTGCAGGCCCACGGGGGCACGCTCACGGTCGACGACGTGGCGGAGGGTGCGGCCATGCGGATCCGCCTGCCACTGCCGGTCAGCGAGCCCTCCGGGACGGGGTCCTAGGCTCGCCCGTGCAGTCGATCGCTGGGGCCCGATCACGGCACTCGCTCTCGGTCTGGTCTGCCTCGCCGTTCTCAAGTCGCGTCGGGCGCGGCCGATAAGGGTTGCCATGCGTGCTCACCCCGCCCTGATCGGCCTGGCCGCGACGGCCGCGCTGAGCGGCTGCGGCGCCACGAATGGCGCTACCGCCACCGCCGTCTCCGCCACGCCGGCCCCCGCGGTCAGCGTGTCGCCCAGCCCGATGCGGGTCGTCACCGTCTCGGTGCCCAAGGCGACCTCGGCCGCCCCCGCGCTCCGCAACACCGGAACGTCCTGGATGCCGATCCTCACCTCACTCTCCGCCTACGGCCAATGGCTGCTCGCCAACCCCGACCCGGCCCTGGTCGGCACGGTCGCCACCCCCGGCTGCGCCGTCGCGAACCTGCTCAGCGACCAGATCGACGGCCTGCTCGGCAGCCGCGCCTACGTGCGCACCGCCCCCGCCACGATCACCAGCGTCCTCGGCCCGTCCCCGGTGACCGGCAGCCGAGTGGTCCTGCAGGTGATCGCCGCCCGCCCCGCCGAGCCGGTGGCGAGCCGCGCCAAGGGCAACACGATCAGCACCTTCGACGCCTACCCCCAGTCGGCCTTGCAGGTCACACTCGACCTCGGCATCGACAAGCACTGGCGCTTCTGCTCGGTCGAGAACACGGCCGACGCGGGCGCGACCGACGACCCCTCCGTTCCCCTGATCTGAGCAGGTTGACCCGTCGGCGCCGTTGGGGCGTCCTGCTTCTCTGTTCTGGCTGATCCCTGCTCACCGGGCGCTGTTGGGGCATCCGGTGAGCAGGGACGCCGCTATTTCGTGCGTTTGTCCTCGACGTGGGTGATGGTCAGGTCTCGCGCGTCCTGGTCGCGTTTGGCGCGGCCGGTCAGGCCGACGGCCAGGTTGAGGTTGTCGCCGGTCTGGGACACCTCGGTGGGGGAGACGTAGGTCAGCACGTCCGGGTGGTGGCCGGTGACCACCCAGCCGGGCGCGGTGTCCAGCGGGATGGTGCCGAAGTCCGCGGTGGGGCCGCCCGGCTCGACCGGCCCGGACTCGCGGAGGACCGCCACGGCCTGGGCGGACAGGTCGTCGCCGGGCTCGACGAGGACCACGCAGGTGCCGTGCTTGAAGAGCACCCACGACTTCTCGTCGCCGACGATGATCTGCCGCCACGTCTCCACCAAGGGATCTGTTTCCGCCATGCGGCCCGCCTTCCTCGTTGCTTGAGTTGCGCTCGCAGTATGCCCGCGGGGTACGACACTTTTCCGCTGTCGCTCCACAGTGGCCTCGACGGCCTGGCCCCTCGGCGTACGCAAGCGCGATTCCGGCCGGTGGGATCTGGCCGCTCCATCGAAGACCCTAGATCCAGCGGATCGTGCGGGCTGGATCGCCGTCATCGCGATATTCCCAGCACTCTCGCGATGACCTCGGCGATGAGGGCGGGCGGGATGTCCCGGTGGGCGACGAAGCGCCGGTAGAACAGGGGCGCGGCCAGCAGGTCGACGGTGAGCTCCGAGTCGAGGCCGGCGGGCAGTTCGCCGCGATCGCGGGCGCGGCTCAGCACGGCCAGCAGCGGCTCGCGGCGGCGCCGGGTCAGGTCGGCGTGGAGAGACTTCAGGGCGGGATCGCGCTCGGCGGCGTCGATGAAAGCGGCGAGCAGGCGCGGGTACGGCGTGCTCTCGAGCAGGGCGGCATACGCGGTGAGCAGGTCGGATACGTCGGTCGCGACGCTGCCGGTGTCGGGGATCGGCAGCGGCCGGAACGTCGCGTCCATGGCGTCGACCAGCAGGGCGTTCGAGGTGGGCCAGTGCCGGTAGAGCGTCGCCTTGCTGGCGGCCGCCCGCCGAGGGACCGCCTCCATGGTGAACCCGGCGAGACCGTGCTCGTCGAGCCCCTGCAGTGCCGCGCCGAGCACTCGCCGGCGCGACCCGGCGCCGCGGGTAACCGTCATCGCCGGACATGGCGATGCGTCAAGCGGCGACGGCGTTGATCGCGCCTGTCCTTGTTCGCCGGCTTGGCGCTGGTGTCATGGAGGTGGCGGCCAGCGGCGCGCAAGCTTTGAGCGGCGCGGCGCGGCGCGGTGCGGGGCGGTGCGGGGCGGTGCGGGGCGGTGCGGGGCGGTGCGGGGCGGTGCGGGGCGGCGCGGGGCGGCGCGGCGCGGGACGTCAGTGCTCCGGCTCGCGTCTCTCTCGGCGTTCCGGCACGGGCTCAGGTCTCCCGTCGGGGCGTCAGCGCTCCGGCGCGGGCTAACCCTCGGGCCCGGGGCTCCACACTCCTCTGTCGGCTGGGGTAGGGCGCACGGGGATCTGCGCCGGGGGCGGAGACGTGAGTCGGCGGGCCGTTGCGGGCGGCCAGGCGCGGCTCGATCAGGAGGGTGGCCACGCCGGCGGCGGCGAAGGCGGCTGCCAGCAGGGCCGACTCGCGCAGGGCGCTGGTGAGCATCAGGCTGGCGAGCAGGGCGCCGGAGGTGATGCCGACGTTGAAGGCGGTGGACGTGCCGGCCGCGGCCATGTCGGTGGTGCCGGGCGCCACCTGCAGGACCCGGGTGCCCATCACCGTGACTATGCCGGACAGGGCCGTGCTCGCGGCGGCGATCGCGGCGATCGCCAGTGGCGGGGTGGCGGCGAACGCGAACAGAGCGGCGAGAGCGGCGGCCTCCAGGGCCGTCAGTGCCGTCAGGGCATGCCAGGTGCGGCGCTCGGGGACGAAGCCAGCGGCCAGCACTCCGGCCAGGCCGGCCAGGCCGCGGATCAGGAGGATCGGGCTGATCGAGGTGTCGCTGACGCCGGTCACGCCGGTCAGGAACGGGGTGATCACGGTGATCGCGGTGAACGCGCCGGTCACGGTGATGGCGGTGGCGACGACCAGCGTGCGGTAGCGGACGCGGTCGGGCTCGCTGCCGCGGTCGGCGTGGCTCGCGCCGGGCGGGACGTGGGGCATCAACATGATGATCACCGCGGCGATGGCCACGCCGACCCCGGCCAGCGCCAGGAACGGGACCCGCCAGCCGGCCTGCTGGCCCAGCCAGGCGCCGGCCGGGACGCCCACCAGCGGGCCGGCGGAGCTGCCCGCGTAAAGGATGGCAATCGCGCGCCCCCGCGCCGCCGCGGGGAACAGGCCGGCGGCGGCGGGCGTGACCACTGCCCAGAAGAGGGCCTGGGAGAGCGCGGCCAGCACGCGACCGGCCAGCAGGGCGGGATAGGCAGGGGCGAGCGCGGAGATGGTGGTCGCGACGGCGGCGGTGAGGATCAGCGCGCCGAGCAGGCGGCGACGGGACCAGCGGTGCGTCAGCCGGGTCAGCGGGATCGTGGCGATGACGACGACCAAGCCATACGCCGTGACCAGCAGCCCGACCGCGGAATCGGGGACGTGGACGCCCTCCGCGATCTGGGGCAGGAGCCCGATGGGCAGGGTCTCGACGGTGACGTAGAAGAACGTGGCGACCGCCAGGGCCACCAGGACTATCCTTGCTCGCATGCTTCCTCCTTCAACGTATTTAGGTGGTAGCTGAGCTAGACGCTACCACCATGCGGCGCTATGGTGGAAGCATGGAACGGCGAGGCGCGGAGTGGTCGCATCCGGACTGGCGGTTTGTGGGCGGGCATCGGGCGCTCGACCTGGCGAACACGGTGGCGCCGCGCCCGCCGGGGCCGCCGGAGCGGGATTATCTGTCCGATCCGGCCGGGCTGCTGGAGTGGGCGCGGCGCGCCGAGGTCGTCGACGCGGGCGAGGCGGAGAGGGTCTCGCGGGCGTGGCAGCCGGAGTTCGTCTTCGCTGATGTGCTCGAGCTGCGAGGGCTCGTCGACGACGTCCTGGCCGGGCGGCGGCTCGACGAGCTGAGCCGGCGCTGGGCCGAGGCGATGGGGCGGGCCGAGCTGGTGGCGGGCGACGGGGGAGCGGCGACGCTCGTGGTGGGGGCCGACCCGGCGATGATGATCGGTGACCGGCTGGCCGACGCGCTCGTCGACCTGGTGCGCAATGCCGACCTGAGCCGGCTGCGGGAGTGTCCGGTGCCGGAGGGAGGGTGCGGGTGGCTGTTCCTCGACCGCAGCCGGAACCAGTCCCGCAAATGGTGCACGATGGACGATTGCGGCACGCACGCGAAGTCCAAACGCCTGACCGAGCGCCGCGAGGGCGCTGACGGGCGAGGGCGCTGACGGGCGAGGGCGCTGACGGGCGAGGGCGCTGACGGGCGAGGGCGCTGACGGGCGAGGGCGGCCGCGTGCCAGGGCCGCGCTGCCGGGCCACTGTTGGGCCCGCTGCCGGGCCACTGTTGGGCCCGCTGCCGGGCCACTGTTGGGCCCGCTGCCGGGCCACTGTTGGGCCGCGCTGCCGGGCTGCGGTCGGGCCGCGCTGCCGGGCCGCTGTTGGGCCGCGCTGCCGGCCACTGTTGGGCCGCGCTGCCGGGCTGCGGTCGGGCCGCGCTGCCGGGCTGCGGTCGGGCCACGCTGCCGGGCTGCGGTCGGGCCACGCTGCCGGGCTGCGGTCGGGCCACGCTGCCGGGCTGCGGTCGGGCCGCGCTGCCGGGCTGCGGTCGGGCCACGCTGCCGGGCCACGGTGGGGCCGCGCTGTGCGGGGTAACGGGCGGAGGGCCGACTGTTGTGGGAGGGGCTGGCGGGCGGTGGATGGCGTTGGGTGTGGGTCAGTGGCGGTTCAGGAGGGAGCGGGCGCCGAGGCCGCGGATGGAGGCGTCCAGGACCTGGGCGGTGTGGGCCAAGGCGATCGAGCCGCCCTGGCGGTGGATTGCCGCGGCTACCTGCATCAGGCAACCCGGGTTGGCGGTGACCAGCAGGGCGGCGCCGGTGGACAGGACGTTGGTGGCCTTGCGGTTGCCCAGTTCGGCGGCCGGGGTGGGGTTGAGGACGTTCCAGATGCCGGCCGAGCCGCAGCAGATTTCCGGGTCGGGGATTTCCTTGAGGGTCAGGCCGGGGATGCCTGCCAGCAGGGAGCGGGGCTGGGCGCGGATGCCCTGGGCGTGGGCCAGATGGCAGGCGTCGTGGTAGGCGACCGTCACGTCCAGGGGGTGCCGGGGTGCGACCAGGCCCAACTCGGCCAGCAACTCGGCCAGGTCGCGGACCTTTGCGGTGAAGGCCACCGCGCGGGCCGCGTAGGCGGGATCGTCGGCCAGCAGGGTGTCGTACTCCTTCAGGGACGAGCCGCAGCCGGCCGCGTTGACGACGAAGAAGTCCATGCCGGTGTGCTCGAACGTGTCGATCAGGCGGCGGGCGAAACGCTGCGCCTCCGCCTTGCGGCCGTTGTGGACGCTCAGCGCGCCGCAACACCCCTGCGACGGCGGGATCAGCACCTCGCAGCCCTCGGCGGCGAGCACCCGGGCCGTCGCCGAGTTCACGTCGGGGAAGAACGCGCTCTGCACGCAACCGGTCAGCATGCCGACGATGGCGCGCCGGGCGCCGCGCGGCGGGATCCGGCGGGGCGGCCGGGGCACGCCGCGCAGCCGGGGCGCCAGCGACTCCAGCGTGGCCAGCGTCGGCGCGAGCCGGGGCAGCAGGCCGCTGCGGGCCACTAGCTTCTGCAGTCCGGAGGCCTGGTATGCCCGTAGCGGCCCGCGCAGCAGGCGGAGCCGCCGCGGGTAGGGAAACAGTGCGAAGATCGCCGAGCGGAGGGCGCGTTCCCGGGCCGTTCGCGGATGCCGCCGCTCGATCTGGGCGCGGGTGTCCTCGATCAGCCGGTCGTACTCGACCCCGGACGGGCAGGCCGTCACGCACGACATGCACCCCAGGCAGTTGTCGAAGTGCTCGACCATCGAGTCGCTCAGTGGTTCGCCGTTGAGCCCCTCGTTCATCAGGTAGATCCGCCCGCGCGGCGAATCGGCCTCCGCCCCCCACAGCACGTACGTCGGGCAGGTGGGCAGGCAGAATCCACAGTGCACGCAGTCCGCTATCAGGTCCTTCCGCGGCGGATGATCGCCGTCGAAGGCCGCGGGCCCGTCGACCGGCCCGAGCACGTCCCGCGGCACCTCGCCGGTGCCCCACGTGGCGTCAACCATCAGATGCCTCCCACGAATCGGCCCGGCGCGAAGCGGTGCGCGGGATCGAACTGGTCTTTCACCCGCCGCATCAGGGCCAGTCCTGGCACCGGCCCCCACATGTCCAAAATGTCACGAAACGCGGCGGGCGCGGTCAGCACCACCGCGTGCCCACCCAGCCGCGTGCACAGCCCCCGCAACCGCTCGACCTGGGTGATCCCCTCGGCCGCCGCATACAGCACCCCCGTGCCGGCCGACCCGCGCACCGGATCTCCGCCGGCCACCAGCGCGGGCACCTGGGACAACGGCACCGACAGCTTCATCCCGATCCCGCCCGCCGGCCATGGGTCGGCGCCCCACCAGGCCGGCGGCTCCTCCGCGACCTCCCCGCCGAGCAGCTTGGCGAGCGCCGCCGCCCGCTCCCGTACGCCCTCCGGCGTCCCCTCCAGCAGCACCGCCAGCTCGCCCGTCGCCGAATCCAGCTCGATCGCCGCCGGCGCCACCCGGGCCTCCCGCACCCGCGCCGCGTCGGCGGCCGGCGCCTGCGCCCGTACGTACGCCGCGGCCCGCGGCCGCGGATGCAGCCGGAACACGCACTCGGTGATCAACCCCAGCGTCCCGTACGAGCCGGTGTACAGCTTGCCCAGGTCGTACCCGGCGACGTTCTTCACCACCCTGCCGCCGGATTTGGCGACCTTGCCGTCCGGCCGGACCACGGTGATGCCGATCAGCAGGTCGCGCACGCTCCCGTAGTGCAGCCGCCGCGGGCCGGTCGTGTTGGCCGCCACCGTCCCGCCGACCGTCGCCCTGGCCGGCCCGTCCAGCGCGAGCACTTGCGCGCCGAGCGAGATCTCGGACAGCGGCGTCCCCGCCCGCACGATGGTGATCAGATCGCCGGCCGCGTGCTCGACCACCCCGGTCAGCCGGCGGGTGTCGATGATCAGGTCGAGCGATCGTGGCGGGACACCCCAGTCGATCTTCGTGCCGGCGCCCCGGACCACCACGGTCAACTCCCGGGCCGCCGCGACCAGCGCCGCCGCCTCGGCCGTGTCGGCGGGCGCCGCGACCAACCGGGCCGGCACGCCGCCGACCACGTCGTCATCACCGGCCGGGCGGGCCAGCTCGTCCAGCACCGACATCAGAAGACCTCGGCGCCCTGATACTCCAGGGCCCCGCGGTGGCGGCCCGGCCGCTCGCCGCACAGCCGCGGCGTCGGGAAGACCTTGCCCGGGTTGGCCAGCCCGTCCGGGTCGAAGGCGCACCGCAGCAGCTGCATCGTGTCGAGGTCGTCGTCGGTGAACATGCGCGGCATGAACCTCGCCTTGTCCGACCCGACGCCGTGCTCGCCGGTGATCGAGCCGCCGTACTCGATGCAGATGTCGATGATCGCGCCGGAGGCCGCCTCGGCCCGCTCGGCCGCGCCCTCGATCGCGTCGTCGAAGAGCACGAGGGGATGCAGGTTCCCGTCGCCGGCGTGAAAGACGTTTGCCACCCGTACGCCATGGCCGGCCGCCAGCTCCTCGATCCGGCGCAGCACCTCGGGCAGCGCCGTCCGGGGGATCACGCCGTCCTGCACGATGTAGTCGGGGCTGATCCGGCCGACGGCGGCGAACGCCGATTTCCGCCCCCGCCAGAACAGCGCCCGCTCGGCGTCGTCGGCCGCTATCCGGATCTCGAACGCGCCGTTCGCCTCGCACAGCCGGGTCACCTCGCCGAACTGGGCCGCGACCTCGGCGGCCGGCCCGTCCAGCTCGACGATCAGCACCGCGCCGGCGCCCGCCGGATAACCGCAGGCCACCGCCGCCTCGGCCGCCTCGATGGCCAGCGCGTCCATCATCTCGATCGCGGCCGGCACCACGCCCGCCCCGATGATCGCCGAGGTGGCCGCGCCGGCCTGGTCGGTGCCGTGGAAGCCGGCCAGCAGCGTCCGCACCGACTCGGGCAGCCTGGTGAGTTTCACGGTCACCTCGGTGGCCACCCCGAGCGTGCCCTCCGACCCGACGAACGCGCCGAGCAGGTCGTACCCCGGTGGGTCGAGCGCGCGCCCGCCGAGCCGGGTCACCTCGCCGTCGGGGGTGACCACCTCGAGCCCGGTCACGTGGTTGGTGGTGAAGCCGTATTTCAGGCAGTGCGCGCCGCCGGAATTCTCCGCGACATTGCCCCCGATCGAGCAGATCTGCTGGCTGGACGGGTCGGGCGCGTAGTAGTAGCCGTGTGGGGTCGCGGCACGGGTGACCTGCAGGTTGATCACCCCCGGCTCGGCCACGGCCCGCTCGTCGGCCGGGTCGACCTCGACGAGCCGGCGCATCTGGGCGGTCACGATCAACACGCCGTCGGCATGCGGGAGCGCCCCGCCGGACAGGCCGGTGCCCGAACCGCGGGCCACGAACGGCACGCCCGCCTCGGCGCAGGCCCGGACCACGGCGGCGACCTGCGCCGTGTCCTGCGGGAGGACCACCAGCGCCGGGACGACCTTGTAGTGGGCGAGACCGTCGCACTCGTACGTCCGCAGCTCCTGCCGGTCGGTGATCACCCGCGCCGGCCCGAGCACGGCCCGGAGTCCCTCAGCCAGTTCCTGAATCCCGCTCACGAAGAGAACGTATCCCGCCGGGCGGCCCAGCGCGACGGTCTCGTGACGGCCTGTGGATAACCCGAAACCGGCGTCGGCGAGGGGCGAATCTTCTGCAAAGATGGCCCGATGTTCGTGACCGCCCGAGCCGCCCGCATCGCCGTCACCGCCCTCTGCGCCCTCGCCGTGACGGCCGCCTGCAGCGACTCCGAGGACGACAACAAGCAGCCCGACCAGAGCAAGCTGATCTCGGCGACCACGATGCGGGGCGCGCTGATGCAGGCCTCCGAGCTCGGCCCGACCTGGAGCGCGCCGGACGAGAGCGCCGATCCCAACGAGCTGGTCAGCATCTGCGGCGGCACCACCCCGGCGCCGCAGGCCCCGCCCGGCGGCGAGGTCGTCTCCGCGCCGCTGGTCGACGAGGGGGAGAAGGGCGCCCAGACGCTCGAGCAGGTCGCCCTGGTCTACGGCAACAAGTCCGGTGCCGACGCGGCGCTGGCCGGGCTGCGTGGCGTCGCCGACAGCTGTCAGAAGACGATGAACGTGCCGGCCACCCAGACCAGCGACCGCAACGAGCCGGCCTACACCGAGACGGCCGCCGTCCAGCCGATCAACGAGGAGGGCTGGACGGGATTCGTGGTGATCCGACACAAGAGCTACGACAAGTCCCACCCGGGCACCGCCGACACCGCCGTGACCGTGGTACAGACCGCGAATGTGGTGCTCGTGGACGCGTATGCGATCTATCAGCTGAACAGCGCGAGCCCGGCGGCGACTTTCGATACCGATTGGAAGAAGTTGGTCGGCACCGTCGTGCAACGGGTGGGATAGACAGACCCGCCCGGGGTCGTCTACTGTTCGGGCTGCGCCGTTGCGAGTTCTTCCCCCGTGGAATTCGCAGCGGCGTCTTACTGTGCCAGGACGACCGGCAGCTTGGTGTATCCGCGGATCGTCAGGCTGTCGCGACGGGTGGGCGAGCCGTCCAGGCGTACGCCGGGAAAACGACGGAACAGCGCCGGGAAGGCGATCTGCGCCTCGAGGCGGGCCAGCGGCGCACCCAGGCAGTAGTGGATCCCGCCGCCGAACGAGAGCGGCGCGTTGTCCGGCCTGGACAGATCGAGCACATCCGGCGAATCGAACCGCGCCGGGTCGTGATTGCCCGCGCCGAGATAGGCGACAATCCGGTCGCCGGGCGAAATGTCCACCCCGCCGATCACCGTCGGCTGCCAAGCCACCCGAGCCGCCAGCTGCACCGGCGAGTCGAAGCGCAGCAACTCCTCCACCGCGGCGACCGGATCACCGGATAAATCCGGAATTTCGGACGGATGGCGCAGCAGCGCCACCAGCCCATTGCCCAGCAGATGGGTCGTCGTCTCAAACCCGGCCCCGAACAGCAGCGCCGCCATCGTGAGCAGCTCATCGGAGCTGAGCTCCTCGACCGCCACCAGGGCGCTGATCAGATCGTCCCGAGGATCCTGCCGCCGCATTTCCGCTAAATCGGACAAATACGAGCGCATCGTGGCCGCGGCCGGATCCGCCGCGGCGATCACCTCCGGCGTGATCGTGTCCAGCACCTGCGACCAATCCCGCACGAGCGTCTGAAACTGCGCCCGATCCGGCTCCGGCACCCCGAGCAGCTCACCGATCACGTTGACCGGCAACGGAAACGCGAACGCCGAGATGAAGTCGACCGCCCCGTCGAGCTCGTCCAGCAGGGACGAGACCATCCGCGTGATCGCCGGCCGCAGCGCCTCCACCCGGCGGGCCGTGAAAGCCGAGCTGACCAGCCGCCGCAGCCGGGTGTGATCGGGCGGGTTGAGCGTCAGCATGCTGGTGAACAGCAGGCGCAGCGATGGATGCTCCGCCCAGTCCGGCAGCCCGACGAAAGCCAGCATGTCGGCCGGCAGGTGGCCGAGCCGGGCATCCCGGGTGACCGCCGCGCAATCGGCATGTCTCGTCACGACCAGGGCGTCGTCGTCCGCCCGCACGACCGGCCCGATCTCCCGCAGCCGCTCGTACCGGGGATAGGGATCCTCCCGCCCGACCAGCGTGGTCAGCTCGCCGAGCAGGGCCGACACCTCGGGTCCTTCCACAATGTCCACCACGCGATCGACCGTACCCGGGGCCTGTTCATGGTCGTCCGGCTCGGTAGAGTGCACGTGGTGGGCGCCTTCTCGATCGCTGCCAAGCTCGACCGGCTGTTCCGCCAGGTCCGCGTGCCGGGCCAGGCGGAGCCGAGCTACATGGCGGTCGCCGAGGCGATCCGCGCGCGGCAGGGTGTGCCGATCTCGCACACGTACATCTGGCAGCTTCGCACCGGCCGCCGCGACAATCCGACCATCCAGCACCTGACCGCCCTGGCCACCTATTTCGGCGTGCCGGTGGCGTATTTTCTGGACGACGAGCAGACCCGGCGGGTCGACGCCCAGCTGGATCTGCTGCAGAGCATCCGCGACGCCGGGGTCACCGAGATCGCTTTGCGGGCCGCCGACGTGTCGCCGCAGGGCCGCGAGACGATCAGCGAGCTGATCCGGAAGATCTGGGAGTCGGAGCAGCAGCCGCCGGCGTGACCTCGATCCGGCGATAGGCGCGGCTCACCCGGCTCAGCCATGCCACCTCGTCGGCCATCTCCGGCCCGACCATGGCGAACCCTGGCGAGCTACCCGACGGCGGCGCACCTTCCGCGCGACGCCGCAGGGCTTCCGCGATTGCCGCGGCTTCCGCTTCCGGCGTTTCCGGCAAGACCCCGTGGACGTACGGGCGGAGAGCCAGCATCCCGTCCCTGATCTCGATCACCCGCCGGTACAGCCGGAGCCGCACGTCGTCCACCCCGGCCAGCTCCACCACCGCCCGGCGCGGCGAGAAGAGGACGACCTCGGGAAACGCGTCCCGCACGGCCGTCCACAGCGGCCGCAGGGCCAGCAGCGACCGGTACTCGGCCAGCACCACCCGGGCCCGCCGCCCGGCCGGCACCAGCGCCCCGCCCACCGCCAGCAGCGTCCCGGCGCCCGCCAGGTGGCGGGCGGGCGCCGTCAGGCCGCCGGCGCCCAGCAGCAGCGGAAGCGCCGCGGCCGCGGAGAGCGCGATCAGCGCCCAGCCGGCCGCGATGGTGCGCAGCCCGAGCCGCGGCAGGCCGGCCGGCGCCGTCCGGGCCACCGACCAGAACAGCACGATGCCGCCGGTCAGCACCGCGACGAGGTAGCCTTCGCGCACCACCCAGAACGCCACCGTGGCGGCCGCCGCGTCGTCCGGCCGGTCCGGGCTGGGGCCGATGCCGCCCGCCACGGCGTCCAGCGCCACGAGGGCGGCCAGCACCGTCCCGGTCAGCGCCCACTGCCCGCGCGGGACGCCCCGGCCGGTCAGCACCGCCAGGAACCGCAGCAGCAGGAACGCCGAGACGACGACCAGCAGATGGATCAGGATCGGCCGGCCGGTCGCCCGGGCCACGGCGGGAAACGTGAACGTCTCGGCCACCGACCCCGCGCACAGGCAGGCCCACATCGCCCGCTGCCGCCGGTCCCGCAGCAGCGTCGGCAGCCGCAGCACGGTGGCGCCCCACAGCACGGCCGGCGGGAGGATCTCGAAGATCACTCGAGGAAGCCGAAGGCGTCGGCCAGCGGGCCGATCCGTCCCGGCGGCGCCGAGCGGCCGCGGATCAGCGAGGCCAGCATCTCGGCCTCGCGCTCCTGCTGGGTGGGGTAGCTGACCCGGCCCAGCACCCGGCGTACGGTGGCCGGGTCGAGGTCCGGGAAGAGCCGGTCGAGAGCGCCCGCCGAGCCGGAGTGCCCGCAGAGGATGTGCGCGAGCTCGTGCAGCACGATGTGCTCGGCGTGCAGCGGCGAGGTGCCGGGGTCGTGGAAGACGTGGTCGGCCCGGTCGGTGGCGATCCACAGGCCGCAGGGCGCCTCGGCGGCCAGCCCGGGGACCGGGCGCCGGATCAGCGGGCGGCCGCGGCGGGCGGCCACCTCGGCGCAGAACGCGTCGAGGTCGAACGGCCGGGGGACCCGGATGCCCCGCAGGCGCCGCTCGCTCCGCCACCGCAGAACCGTCACCGGCGAAACGTTACCCGGGGGCGGGTATGCACGGAACTGCGCGAAGAGAGCGCTTCCCGAACAGGGAGCTGCGGGGGGCTGTGGAAAACCCCACGTGACGGTTAACTATTCGGCCCGCGTCTGCATAGCCTTACGAATCGCGGGGCAGAAACCAGTTCGACCGCGGATTCGAAGCCGGAGGTGGCTGGCATGGAGAAGTACGTCTACGACTTCGCCGAGGGCAACAAGGACATGAAGGATCTGCTCGGCGGGAAGGGCGCGAACCTCGCCGAGATGACCAACCTCGGCCTGCCCGTGCCGGCCGGCTTCACGATCACCACCGAGGCGTGCCAGCGTTACCTCGCCCAGGGCACCCAGGTCGACGGTCTCGACGCGGAGATCGACCGGCACCTCGCCCAGCTGGAGGAGGCGATGGGCCGCCGGCTCGGCGACGCGGCCGACCCGTTGCTGGTCTCGGTCCGCTCCGGCGCCAAGTTCTCGATGCCGGGCATGATGGAGACTGTCCTGAATGTCGGGCTCAACGACGAGTCGGTGGCCGGGCTCTCCCGTCAGGCGGGGGGCAACGACCGGTTCGCCTGGGACTCGTACCGCCGGCTGATCCAGATGTTCGGCAAGACCGTGTGCGACGTGCCCGGCGAGGAGTTCGAGGACGCCCTGCACAAGGCCAAGCAGGCCAAGGGCGTCAAGGACGACGTACAGCTGGACGCCGACGACCTCAAGGCGCTGGTCGCCGCGTACAAGAAGGTCTTCGTCAAGCATGTCGGCCACGAGTTCCCGCAGGACCCGCGGCACCAGCTCGACCTCGCGATCGAGGCGGTCTTCCGCTCGTGGAACGCCGACCGCGCGGTCCTCTACCGCCGCCAGGAGCGCATCCCGGCCGACCTGGGCACCGCGGTCAACGTGGTCGCCATGGTCTTCGGCAACCTCGGCCCCGACTCCGGCACCGGCGTCGCCTTCACCCGCGACCCGGCCACCGGCGAGAGCGGCATCTACGGCGACTACCTGCAGAACGCGCAGGGCGAGGACGTGGTCGCCGGCATCCGCAACACGCTCCCGCTCGCCGACCTCGAAAAGATCGACCAGAAGTCGTACGGCGAGTTGCTCGCCATCATGGCGACCCTCGAGGGGCACTACCACGACCTGTGCGACATCGAGTTCACCATCGAGCGCGGCAAGCTGTGGATGCTGCAGACCCGGGTCGGCAAGCGGACCGCCGCCGCCGCGTTCACCATCGCCGCCCAGCTCATCGACGAGGGCATGATCGACCTGGACGAGGCGCTCGTCCGGGTCAGCGGCGCCCAGCTCGCCCAGCTGATGTTCCCCCGCTTCGACCTCTCCGGCGACCCGCAGGCGATCACCCGGGCCGTGGGCGCGTCGCCGGGTGCCGCCGTCGGCGAGGTGGTCTTCACCTCCGCGCACGCGGTCGAGGAGGCGGCCAAGGGCAAGAACGTCATTCTCGTACGCCGGGAGACCAACCCGGACGACCTGCCCGGCATGATCGCGGCGCAGGGCATCCTGACCAGCCGTGGCGGCAAGACCTCGCACGCCGCCGTCGTCGCCCGCGGCATGGGCAAGACCTGCGTCTGCGGCGCCGACCACATCGAGGTCGGCCGGGACCAGTTCACCGTGGACGGGCACGTGGTGCGCGAGGGCGACACGATCTCGATCGACGGCACCACCGGCCGGGTCTACCTCGGCGAGGTGCCGGTGCGGCCGTCCGAGGTGGTGCAGTACTTCGAGGGCGACCTGGACCCCGCCCGGGCGAATGATCCGCTGGTCGCCGCCGTACACCTGCTCATGACGCACGCGGATGAAAAGGCCAAGCTGAAGGTACGCACCAACGCCGACACCGGTGCGGATGCCGCACGGGCGCGGCGCTTCGGTGCGCACGGCATCGGCCTCTGCCGCACCGAGCACATGTTCCTCGGCGACCGCCGGGAGCTGGTCGAGCGGCTGATCCTGGCGCACAACCCGACCGAGCGCAAGGACGCGCTCGACGCCCTGCAGCCGCTGCAGAAGGCGGACTTCCTGGAGATCTTCCGCGAGATGAACGGGCTGCCGGTCACCGTACGGCTGATCGACCCGCCGCTGCACGAGTTCCTGCCGTCGCTGGAGGAGCTCGCCGTGCAGGTGGCGGTGGCCGAGGCGCGCGGCGAGGAGTCCGAGCGCGACAAGCGGATGCTGGCCGCGGTGCGCCGGATGCACGAGCAGAACCCGATGCTCGGCCTGCGCGGCGTACGGCTGGGTCTGGTCATTCCGGGTTTGTTCGCGATGCAGGTGCGGGCGATCGCCGAGGCGGCGGTCGCGCTGGCGAAGGAGGGCGGGCACCCGCGGCCGGAGATCATGGTGCCGCTGGTCGGCGCCGTCCAGGAGCTGGAGACGGTACGCCACGAGGCCGAGCGGATCATCGCCGAGGTGGTCGGCGACTCCGGCGTCGAGGTGCTGATCGGCACGATGATCGAGGTGCCGCGGGCGGCGCTGACCGCCGGGCAGATCGCCGAGGCCGCCGAGTTCTTCTCGTTCGGCACCAACGACCTTACCCAGATGGGCTGGGGCTTCTCCCGGGACGACGTCGAGGGCGCGTTCTTCTGGCGCTACCTGGAGCTGGGTATCTTCGGCATCAGCCCGTTCGAGTCGATCGACCGGGACGGGGTCGGCCGGCTGGTCCGGATCGCCGCGGAGGAGGGCCGGGCCGCGCGCCCCGGCCTCAAGCTGGGCGTCTGCGGCGAGCACGGCGGCGACCCGGAGTCGGTGCACTTCTTCCACGAGGTGGGCCTCGACTACGTGTCCTGCTCGCCGTTCCGGGTACCGGTGGCCCGGCTCGAGGCCGGCCGCGCGGCGGTGGAATCGGCCGGTTCCGACCACCGCTGACGAATTGTTCGTGGCCCTCCGGTGGATGTCTCCGCCGGAGGGCGCCAAATGTCGTACGGCGGGTCTAGGTTCGGGCTGGACAGGACATCACCAGCCAAAGGAGCCTGCGATGGCGTCTCAGCTCAACCCGTATCTGACCTTCGACGGCAATGCCCGCCAGGCGATGGAGTTCTACCAGTCCGTCCTCGGCGGCGAGCTCAAAATCAACACGTTCGGCGAGTTCGGCAACCCCGACCCGGCGGTGAAAGACCTCGTGATGCACGCGAATCTCGACACGCCCCAGGGCTACCGCCTGATGGCCTCCGACACCGCGCCCGGCATGACGCTCAACCCCGGCAACAACGTGACCGTCAGCCTCAGCGGCGACCCGGGCGAGGGCCTGGAAGAGGTGTGGGCAAAGCTCTCCGACGGCGGCGAGGTGCACGTCCCCTTCGAGAAGCAGATGTGGGGCGACACCTTCGGCCAGTGCAAGGACAAGTTCGGCATCCAGTGGATGGTCGACGTGGTCGGCGCGTGACGGGGCTCTGGGCCGGGCGGCTCGCTCGCTGCCCGGCCCGCCTGAGACGGTAGCCGGCGAACCACTCAGCCGAGGTGGAGGACGGTGCCGTAGAAGTCGAGCAGCAGCCCTCGGATCACCCCGTGATTCTGCCCGGTCCGGCGGGCGGACAGCGGCCCCTTGACATGCACCTGGGTTGAGGTCTGATGCTGGCGCGCATGGATGTGGACGCCTACCTCGAGCGCATCGGCGCGGACCGGTCGACCGGCCTGCGCGAACTGCATCGGCTGCACCAGACCGCGGTGCCCTTCGAGAATCTCGGCATCCACCTGGGCGAGCCCGTCTCGCTCGCCCCGGCGGATCTGCACGAGAAGATCGTCCGCCGCCGCCGGGGTGGCTTCTGTTACGAGCTGAACGGCCTGTTCGCCCTGCTGCTGGAGGAGTTGGGGCACGAGGTGACCCGGCTGGGCGCCCGGGTGGACGGTGGTCCGCCGTTCGACCACCTGACGCTGCTGGTGGACGGGGTCTGGCTGGTCGACGTGGGCTTCGGCGCACACAGCACGTACCCGCTGCGCTTCGACGGCCGCTCGCCGCAGCCGGACCCCGGTGGCGAGTTCACGATCGTCCCCGCCGCCGACGGCGACGTCGACGTCGTCAAGGACGGCAAGCCGGAGTACCGCATCGAGATGCGAAGGCGCGAGCTGCCGGACTTCGTCCCGACGTGCTGGTGGCAGACGACCTCGCCGGACTCCCACTTCACCCGCAAGACGATCTGCACCCGCCTCGACGGCGACGGCCGCATCACGATCAGCGGCCGCACCTTCATCGAGACCCGGGGCGACTCGCGTACGGAACACGAGCTCGACACCGACGAGACCTTGCTGGCCGCCTACCGCGACCGGTTCCACATCAGCCTGCCCCGTGCGCCCACGCGTCCCCTGTCGCCTGCGAGCTGAACCTTCCCGGGGCATGCTGGGCGGATGGGATCAATGACACGGCAGGAAGCGATCGACTTCATCGGCATGGGCACCCGCACCGGCAAACTGGCCACCGCGTCGCCGACCGGGAAACCGCACGTGGCGCCGGTGTGGTTCGTGGTCGACGGCGACGACCTGGTGTTCACCACCAACGAGGGAACCGTCAAGGGCCGCAACCTGCGCGCCAATCCACACGCGGCGGTCACCGTGGACATTTCCGAGTACCCCTACGCCTTCGCCGTGGTCCGTGGCCCGGTCACCCTCGAACGGCAGGCTCCGGACCTGCTCGCCTGGACCACAAAAATCGCCGAACGGTACGTCCCACCCCGGCTCGCCCCCGACTTCGGCAAACGAAACGCCGTCGACGGCGAAGCCCTGTGCCGCCTGCACCTCACCCACATCACCGGCGCCGTCGACATCGCCCTGTAGCGTCTCAGGCGGGCGTGAGCCGGTACCGTCACAAGGAATCGTGTCAACCGGCCCGCATCACCACGGCGGACATCCCCGCCGCCGCAGGCCGGTAGCCGCGTTGTCCGCGGCGAGCGTCTCGACCCGCCGTATCACAGCGTCGACGACCTGACGGGGGAGCCGGGCTGGGTCGCCGTCCCCGACGATGTGCAGCGGCAGCGGATCTCAGCGATTTGTTCGGGTGACGCCTGGGTGCTCGACTCGGCGTACGGGAAGTGGCGCGAGGTGCCGCTCGCCCGTGCCGGCCTCGTGGGCGGACTGGACCTGCCGAGGTGGCGCTCGCTCGGCAGGCTACTGCGCCGGACCGCCGCGCGGATGTTCCGGCGTACCGGAATCTGCACCAGCAACCGGGAGTCACTGCGTTCGACGCTGTCCGCGGACTCCATCGTGGCGTGGCACTTTCCGATCGTTCGCCCGCAAGCGCCGCCTGGGCCAAGTTGTCGCTTGCCGGCGCCGCGGCACGGTCGGCGATCTGCTGAGCGTGCCGCGATCCTGCGGTGCGAGGTTGCGGGGCGGGCGGACGATGTGGGAGTGCTGGTTGTGTCCCGAGCTCGGGGCGAGTGGGTAATGTGGCGGGTCGGGCGGCAGCGGCTCGCCTGGCGGCCTGCTCGCTACGAGTCGTCGTGGCCGTCCGCGCCACCCGGATACAGCGCGAATCCGTACTCCGCCCTGTTCTGCCTGCTGGCGACCGTAGTGGTGTTGCCGTGCCGGGCGGTCACCAACCGGTGGCCGGTGATCTGCTACGTGACGGTTCCGTTCGACGTCGAGATGCGGATGCGGCGCAGCCGGCCCATGCCTCGCGCGGACGCTGATGTGGTGGCTCGGCGGTGGGCGGCATACATCGAACGGTTCGACGCGCCGCCGCCCTATCCGGACGATCTGCGGTGGCGTACCGGGGAGGGGATCGGATTCGACCTTGGGCCGGACGTGCCCGCCGATCCAGACGTGACGCGCAGATGGCGTACCGCCGACGTGCCGCCCGATCCGAGCTGAGTCAGGCCGGCGGAGTATGGATGCGCGCCCACCGTTAGAGCGCTTCCATCGAATTGCCGACGCCTGAGACATGTTTGACAGTCAGTGGTGCGGCGATGGTGTGTTACTGCCATTTCCTGCCCAGCTACGGCCGGTCGCCCAGCTGCTGTCGAGGGTGTGGCCCAGTCGCTGCAGCAGCCAGGGCCACGGTCCGTGGTCGCTGGTCGCGTCGTCCATCCACAGTTCCCGATGATGCAGGCGCCCGCGTCGGCTCACGCCGCCCTCCTCCGCGAACAGACCTGCCGCCTCAAACCGAAATATTTCTCCGACCGGACGGCCGGCCGCGACCTTTGGTCCGCCGGCAACGGACGGCCGTGATCGGCGTGTCAGCTGTACGCCCGGTCGTCGTAGGGATCGTAGGCGTCGTAGGGGCCCTCTTCATCCGGCGGCTCCTCGTCGGTTGCCCAGAAGTCGTCGGCCTCGGGAGGCGACGCGGCCGGGCGGCCCGAGGGGGCGGGCCCGGCTGTCATGCCGAGCCGGGTGGACGGCGCTGCGGGGGCGCCGGACCGGGAGGCCGGGGCGGTGCGGCCCTGGGGCCGGGAGACCGGGGCAGCGAGGGCCTCGGGCCCGGAGGCGGGGGCCTCGGGCCGGGAGGCGGGGGCCTCGGGCCGGGAGGCGGGGGCCTCGGGCCGGGAGGCCGACGATGGGGGAGTGCCGGGCCGGGCCGCGGCGGGCTCGGGTGCTCCGAATCGGGAGGACACGGCCGGTGCGGGGGCGGGCGTCGCCGGGGCGGAGGTCGTGGGGGCGGCGGTCGCTGGGGCTGGGCCGCCCGCGGCGAGGGTGTCGAGGACCTGCTGGCCGAACTTGGTGAGTTTGCTCTGGCCGACGCCGCTGACCGTGGCCAGCTGGGTGAGTGAGGTCGGCCGGAGCGTTGCGATCGCCTTCAGGGTGGCGTCGTGGAAGATGACGTACGCGGGGACGCCCTGCTCCTTGGCCGTAGCCGCGCGCCAGGCGCGCAGGCGCTCGAAGTCGGGGGCCGCCTCGGGCGGGAAATCGGCCGGGGCCGCCGCGGCGCCGGGAGTGCCCGCGGCGGCGGGAGTGGAGGCGCGAGAGCGCGGCGGGCGGGGCGGTTTCGGGGCCTCGCGGCGCATCATCACCTTGACATCGCCGCGCAGGACCTCGGCGCTGGTCGGGGTCAGCACCAGCGTGCCGTACTCGCCCTCGACCGCCAGGTAGCCCGCCGCCAGCAGCCGGCGGACCACGCCGCGCCACTCCTGGTCGCGTAGGTCGGCGCCGATGCCGAAGACCTTCAGCTCGTCGTGGCGGAACTGGCGCACCTTGTCGGTCTGCTTGCCGAGCAGGATGTCGATCGACTGGCCGGCCCCGAATTTCTGGCCGCGCTCGCGCTGCAGCCGCAGCACCGTGGACAGCAGTTTCTGCGCCGGGACCGTGCCGTCCCACGATTCCGGCGGGGTCAGGCAGGTGTCGCAGTTGCCGCAGCCGGCCGCCTCGCCCTTCTGCCCGAAATACGCCAGCAGCTGGGCCCGGCGGCAGGTCACCGTCTCGCACAGGGCCAGCATCGCGTCGAGGTGCTGGGACGCGTTGCGCCGGAAGTTGGCGTCGCCCTCCGAGCTTTCGATCATCTTGCGCTGCTGCACCACGTCCTGCAGGCCATACGCCAGCCAGGCGGTGGACGGCAACCCGTCGCGGCCGGCGCGGCCCGTCTCCTGGTAGTAGCCCTCCACCGATTTCGGCAGGTCGAGGTGGGCCACGAAGCGGACGTCGGGCTTGTCGATGCCCATGCCGAACGCGATCGTCGCCACCATGACCAGTCCGTCCTCCCGGAGGAACCGGGCCTGGTTGGACGCGCGGGTGCGGCTGTCCAGGCCCGCGTGGTAGGGCAACGCCGGGATGCCCTGCTGGGCCAGGAACTCGGCCGTCTTCTCCACCGAGGCGCGGGACAGGCAGTAGACGATGCCGGAGTCGCCGGGGTGCTCGCCGCGCAGCAGGTCGAGCAGCTGGCGGCGGGGCTCGGCCTTGGGGACGATCCGATACTGGATATTCGGCCGGTCGAAGCTGGCGGTGAAGTGCCGGGCGCCGGTCAGCTGGAGGCGGGTGGCGATCTCCTCCCGGGTGGCGCTGGTCGCGGTCGCGGTCAGCGCTATCCGCGGGACGTCGGGCCAGCGCTCGTGCAGCATCGACAGGCCGAGGTAGTCGGGGCGGAAGTCGTGGCCCCACTGGGAGACGCAGTGCGCCTCGTCGATCGCGAACAGCGAGATCTTGCCGCGGTCGAGCAGCCGCTGGGTGGCCGGCACGCCGAGGCCCTCGGGCGCCACATACAGCAGGTCGAGCTCGCCGTTGACGAACTCGGCCTCGACCACGCGGCGCTCGCCGATGTCCTGCGTGGAATTCAGGAAGTTCGCCCGGACGCCGAGCGTGCGCAGCGCGTCGACCTGGTCCTGCATCAGCGCGATCAGCGGGGAGATCACCACGCCGGTGCCGGGGCGGACCAGGGCCGGGATCTGGTAGCACAGCGACTTGCCGCCGCCGGTCGGCATCAGCACGAGCGCGTCGCCGCCGGCGACCACGTGCTCGATGATCTCGCGCTGGCTGCCCCGGAAGTCGGGATAGCCGAAGACGCGGTTGAGCACCTCGGTGGCGGCGGACGCGGGAACCATGGGAGCCGAAGTCACCCCGCGATACTAGAGAGACCGGCCGACATTTCGCGGAGGGCTGTGGACAACCCGACGAGCTCGAGGATGACCCGGGCCGGGGAGCCGGCGGAGGCGTGCAGCGTGAGCGGGGCTTTCTGCTCGTCGTGCCGCCCGGTCAGCTGATGCAGGACCGACACGCCGGCGCTGGCCAGGTGGGTCACCCCGGAGAGGTCCACGGTCATCGGCACCGTGCCGCCCCGGCTGCGCCGCAGCAGCTCGGCCAGGGTGTTCCCGGCGGTGATCGTGTCCACCTCGCCCTCGATCCGCACCCGGGTCTCGTCCCCGCCCGGTTCCTCGACGATCCGGTAAACCGAGTTAACCGAAAAATCGGAAATGCCCAAAACGGGTGCGTCGAGCAGTCGCGCCGGCTGTACCAGCGTGTGCGACAGCCGGGCGGTAGTACCCGAGGTGGCCGGCTCCACGACGAGACTGTCGACGAGCCGAGCGGCCATCGCCAGCCCCCGGCCCCGGTTGGGCGACGCCGACGGCTCCAGCCAGGCCCCCTCGTCCCGTACCGAAACGGAGATCTGCCCCGCCGCCGTGAGCGACCCGCGCACGGTGACCATGGTCCGGGCGTGCTCGATCGCGTTGGTGATCAGCTCGCCCAGCGCGTGCTGCAGGACGAAGGCGTCCTGGCTGCCGGCCCCGGTCGCGGCCAGCCAGCCACCGATCTCCTCCCGCGCCGCCCGCAGGACGGCCGGCTCCGGCGGCAGGTCGAGGACCAGCGGCGGGGGAAGCGGCACCCGCTCGGCGGCCAGCAGCGTGATGTCGTCGTGGTGCCCGGTCGCCCGCACCAGCAGCTCCACCGCCTGGGTGCAGACCCGTGCCGCCGCCGACGACCCCGGCTCGCGCAGCGCCCGCCCGGCCGCGCAGTCCGCCGCCACCGAGGCCAGTTCCGCGCCGCCGGTGACGTGGTCGCGGCCGGGCCGCTCGAGGATCCCGTCGGAGTAGAGCAGCAGCAGGTCGCCGGGGGCCAGCCGGGCCGTGCCGATCGGGAACGACCCGCCGGTGGCCAGCGGGCTGCCGCCCGTACCGGAAAGGAATTGGGTTTTTCCGGCGGAGGACACGACCAGGGGCGGCGGATGACCGGCGGTGCAGTAGGTCAGTTCGCCGGAGACCGGGTCCAGTTCGGCGACGCAGACCGTGGTGGCGTGCGCGCCGGGGGAGCGGCTCGCGAACCGGTCGGCCGCCGCGAGCGCCTCGAGGATCCCGGCGCCGTCGTCGAGCCGGTCCCGCAGCACCGCCCGCAGCTGGCCCATCACGCCGGAGGCGGCGACGCCGTGGCCGACCACGTCGCCGACGATCAGCGCGACCCGGCCGTCCCGCTGGGCGACCGCGTCGAACCAGTCCCCGCCGGCCGAGGTGCCCGCGTCGGCGAGCAGGTAGCTGGCCGCCACCCGCAGGCCGGGCAGCACCGGCAGCCCGGCCGGCAGCAACTCCCGCTGCAGCGAGTTGATCACCTCGAGGGTCTCCGCGTACCGCTGCTGGGCGATCGCGGTGGCCTGCCGCTGGCGGACCAGCTCGGTGACGTCGGAACCGACCCCGATCACCCCCTGGACCGCGCCGGCCCGGGAGAGCCAGGGGGTGATCGTGAAGCTCACGAAGATCTCGCGCACCGAGCCGTCCGGCTGGTCCAGGTGCACCCGCCACTCCTGCGCGGCGACCGGCGCGCCCGTGTCGTACGCCTCGTGGAACTTGTCGACGACCTGCTGCCCGATCAGGTCGCTGAGCACGTCCCGGATCGGCACCCCGTCCCACGGCCGGCCGGGCAGCAACGCCCGGGTCGTCTCGCTGAGCGTGAGCACGCGCAGGTCGGGCCCCTCGCAGACGGCCAGGAGGAACGGCACCTGGTCGAGGGCGACGAGCCGGGGGTCGTCGGTCATTCCCCCATCGTGCCGGAGAGCTACTCGGCCAGTGGTAGCTCGATCGTGTGAGCCGTGTGCGAGGCCTTGGTGGCCAGGTACCGGACATTCGCCGCGGACATGTGCACTCCGGTCGGGATCCGCTGCGCCACTTCGATGCCGCAGGACTCCAGCTGGACCGCTTTGTCCGGGTTGTTGGAGAGCAGGCGTACGCGGTCGGCACCCAGCGCCAGCAGCATCTGCGCGGCGGCCGTGTAGTCCCGCTCGTCCTCGCCGTGGCCGAGCGCGACGTTCGCCTCGTACGTGTCCAGCCCGGCGTCCTGCAGCGCGTACGCGTCCAGCTTGGCGTACAGCCCGATACCGCGGCCCTCCTGGCGCAGGTACAGCAGGAATCCGCCCTGGTCGGTGATCCGCTCGGCGGCCTCGCGCAACTGCGGCCCGCAGTCGCAGCGCTGGCTGCCGAACACGTCCCCGGTCAGGCACTCGCTGTGCGGCCGGACCAGCGGCGCCCGGCCGCCGGCCGCGGACTTGGTCAGCGCCCGCTGCCAGTCGCCGAGGCCGAGCGCGATGTGCTCCTTGCCGTCGACCAGGTTGTCGAAGGTCATCACGCGCGCCGTCGTCGTATAGCCGTCCGGGAAGCGCAGCGGAACGGTGACCTGCTGACGCACCTTGGCCTTGTCCATCGGTATCGGTCCTCCTCGTTGGTTCCCCGCTGATCTATGCCCGCCGCCGAGGTCACCGGAACGCAACAGATTGCGAACGTGCCTGCCATCGTCGCGCGGATTATCTTGTACGCAACTGTTCGACCGGGGTGACGATCGTCGCTCTACAGGAGGCGTCATCGGTGGTTGATCGTCCTTACACGCTGTTGAGCTGCGGCATGTCCATCGACGGGTACCTCGATGACGCCCGGCAGGAGAGACTGCTGCTCTCCAATGACGCCGATTTCGACCGGGTCGACGAGGTGCGGGCCGGCTGCGACGCGATCCTGGTCGGCGCGGCCACGATCCGGCAGGACGACCCGCGTCTGCTGGTGCGCTCGGCGGAACGGCGGGCCGCCCGGGTGGCGCGTGGCGAGCGTCCAGACCCGGTGAAGGTCACGGTCACCGGCCGTTGCGACATCGAGCCGGCGGCCCGCTTCTTCACCCTCGGCGAGGTCGACAAGCTGGTGTACTGCGCCACGCCCGCCCTCGGCCACGCCCGCGAGCGGCTCGGCGAGGTGGCCACGGTGATCGACGGCGGCGACCCAGTCGACCTGAATCTGGTCACCCAGGACCTGGCCGCCCGGGGTGTACGGCGCCTCATGGTCGAGGGCGGCGGCACGATGCACACCCAGTTCCTCACCGCCGGGCTCGTCGACGAGCTGCAGCTGGTGGTCGCGCCGTTCTTCGTCGGCGACTCCCGGGCCCCGCGGTTCGTCGGCGACGGCGACTTCCCGTGGGGTCCCGGGCACCGGGCCCGGCTGGCCTCGGTGCGGCAGATCGGCGACGTCGTCCTCCTGCGGTACGCCCTCTCCGACCGGTTCAGCGATACGGAGTGACATCAGGCGCCCGTGCGGGCCAGCTCACGCTGCTGGGTGGTGACGTACATCGCGGGCGCCGGCGAGACGGGCGCGGCCGCGCGTACGGCCTGGTCCACCGCGAGCGGGCGGACGGCCCGGGCCACCACGACGAAGGCACCCGGGACGGCGGCCACTAAGGCGAAGACGCCGTAGACGACCGCGATGGTCAGGCCCTGGGTGGCGCTCAGGCCGGCCGCGCCGAACGCCCAGGCGGTGACGGCCTCGCGCGGGCCCCAGCCGCCGATGTTCAGCGGCAGCGACATGGCCAGCAGCGCGAGCAGCATCAGCGGGGTGAGCCGCAGCACCGAGGCGGTCGAGCCGGCGGCGCGGGCGGCGACCACGAAGGTGGCGAGGTGCCCGGCCAGCACCACGGTCGAGGCGAGCGTGATGCCGGGCCAGTTGCGGCGGGCCAGCAGCCCGGTGCGGATCTCGGCCAGGCCGGTGCGCACGCCCGCGGCCACCTTCGAGCCGCCCTGCCGCAGCCCGCGGCAGGCCAGCACGACCAGGAGCGCGGCCGCGGCGACACTCGCGGTGACGACGGCGGCCACCGCTCCGTGCGCCTTCAGCAAGGTCAGGACCGGCGAGGGTACGGACAACAGCACGGTCAGACCCACGCCGACGAGGACGATCTGCCCCGCCGTGCGCTCCAGGACCACCGCCCGGACACTGCGCCCGACGTCGCCCTCGTCGCGCCCGTGCCGGACCGCCCGGTCCACGTCGCCGAGCACGCCGCCGGGCAGCGCCGCGTTCAGGAAGAGCGCCTTGTAGTAGTCGGCGACCGCGCCCCGCAGGGTGAGCCGCAGGCCCAGGCCGCGCGCCACCAGGCACCAGCGCCAGGCGGAGAACACCGTGGTGACCACGCCGATCGTGAATGCCACGGCCAGCGTCGGCGCGTTGAGCACCCGGAGACCGTCGAGGAAGGCGCCGGTGCCGAGCCGCCACAGCAGCACCACGAGGATGCCGGCCCCACCCAGCAGCCGCAGCCATGGCCAGATCGATCGCGTCACTTCGCCGTCCCCCTCTGTTTGCCCGTCTTCCCCTAGTACGCCGGGACGGGCACAAAGGGTTCAGCCGAAGATCGCCAAAAGGTCGACATGCCCGATCGTCGCGACGGGCGGGTTACCCACCCGCTCGCTGACATAACGCTCGAGGCGCAGGTCAGGGCGCTGTTCGGCGGCGGCTTCGGCCCAGCCGCGCAGCCATTCGGCGGTCAGCGCCGCCCGATCGGGCCCCAGCCGCCACGGGCTCGGACGGGTGATCACCGTGGCGCCGGCCTCCTGGAAGGCGGCGACGGCGGCGGCCGGGGCGTCCGGGCCGAGCAGCCGCCGGCCGCCCACCGTGCGGCGCTGGTGCTCGTTGAAGGCCGCCCCGATCGCCTCGTCCTCCGGCCGTGGTGGGTCGAGCGTGACCTCGCCGGCCACCGAGAGCGTGAACAGGGCCGGGGTACGGGCCTCGGCGCAGACCCGGGCGAGGGTGGTCACCTCGCCGGCGGTGAGCAGGTCGAGCAGCGCCGAGCAGGTGACCAGGTCGGACTCGGCCAGGTCGGCGGCGGTCAGCTCGGTGACGTCGCCCCGGACCGGTTCCACGGGAAACGGGGTGATCGCGGCGGCGTGGGCGAGCAGCGTGGGATCGCGGTCGACCAGGATCCAGCGTTTCGCGCCCGGCAGCAGCGGGGCCAGCCAGCGGGCCAGGGAGCCGGTGCCGCAGCCCAGGTCACGCACGGTGTGGATGCCCTCGGGCAGCAGGCCCACGAGCTCGGCGCTGCGGGCGGCGGCGTCGGCCGGCTCGCGCAGGCTCAGCCAGCTCTCGCTGAATTCCCCGGTCATCTGTCCAGTACCTCGCTCAGTCGTCGGGCGGTGTCGTCCCAGGTCGGGAGGGTGGCGCGGCGGGCCGCCGCGGCGGTCCGCAGCCGGGCGCGCAGGTCGGCGTCGGTGAGCCAGGCGCGCAGGGCGGCGGCCAGCGAGCTCGGGTCGTCGGGCGGGATCAGGATGCCGGGCGGGGTGCCGTCGGGCGCCTCGCCGAGGGCCTCGGGGACGCCCCCGACCCTGGTCGCGATCACCGGGAGGCAGCGGGCCAGCGCCTCGGTCACCACCATGCCGTAGGTCTCGTTGCGCGAGGGGAGAACGAACAGATCGCTTTTCCCGTACGCGTGGTCCAGCGCCGTGCCCTGCAGGGCCCCGGCGAAGTGGATGTTCCTGCTGGTGTGCGGGACGGGGGTGACCACCCGGCCGGCGAGCACGCAGGTCCACTCGAGATCGGCGAGCCGCTCCTCCAGGGCCCTGACCAGCAGGTCCTGGCCTTTCCGGGGAGTCACGGCGGCGACGCACAGCAGGCGTTTCCCGGATTTGTCCGGCACGGCCGGCTCGGCGGGAGAGACCCCGGGCTCGACGACCTTGACGTTTTTGCGCGATAGATCGTGCATATCGGAAAGGCGGGCGGCGGCGGCCTTGCTGGTGGCGATGACCGTCGCGGCCATGTGCAGGGTGGCCCGCTCGCGGGCCCGCAGTTCGGCGGCGTCCGCGGGGGAGAGGCCGGTCTCGTCGCTCAGCGGAAGGTGGACCAGGACGAACAGGCGCAGGCGCTTGCGGTGCGGGCCCAGGATCTCCGGCACGCCGCAGGCCACCAGGCCGTCCAGCAGTACGTCCGTGTTGTCGGGAATGTCGGACAGCGCCCGGGCAAGGGCCTCGCGGGCCTCGGCGTCCGGGGTCGGCCAGGAGCCGTCCACCGCCACCTCGTAGACCGGCCGGGTCGCCACCGCCCGGCCGTCCTGCGGGGTCGCCGCGCCGGAGAGCAGGTTGAGCACGACGCGGTCGTAGCGGTTGCCGCCGCTCGGTGCCGCCGGGTCGTCGATCGAACCCGGCAGCACCGCCCACAGCGGAGAGCTCACAGATCTCGCTCGTAGGAGGCCCAGGCGATGTGCGACTCGTGCAGCGTGACCGCGATGCCGGTCAGCCCGGCCGCGCCCGCGCCCAGGTCGCCCGCGGCCGCCTTGGCGGCGAGCCGGTCGGCGATCACCTTGGCCAGGTACTCGGTGGACGTGTTCACGCCCTGGAAGTCCGGCTCGTCGTCGAGGTTCCGGTAGCTCAGGCCGCCGCAGATGGCGTGCAGCTCCTGGCCGGCCAGGCCGATGTCGACCACGATGTTGTCGTCGTCGAGCTCGGGCCGGCGGAACGTGGCGTCGACGACGAACGTGGCGCCGTGCAGCTTCTGGGCCGGTCCGAAGACCTCGCCGGTGAAGCTGTGCGCGATCATGATGTGGTCGCGGACGGTGACGCTGAACAAGCTGCCTACTCCTCGGGGTAGTCGATCAGGTGGCACAGGGCCGGTAGGCTACCCGCCGCGAGCCGTGGCAGCACCTCGGGCAGTTCGTCGAAGGGCGAACGGCCGGTGACGAGCGCGTCGAAGGCCGGGTTCACCAGCAGGCGCAGCGCGAGCGCCAGGCGTTCACCGTACGTTCGCCCGCGGCCGGGGGCGATGCCGCCGACCTGGCTCGACCGGACGGTCAGCCGGCGGGAGTGGAAGAACTCGCCGAGCGGGACGCTGACCTGCTTGTCGCCGTACCAGCTGAGCTCGACGACGGTGCCCTCGGTGGCGAGCAGCTCCAGCGACCGGGTGAGGCCGGCCGAGGTGGCGCTGGCGTGCACGACGACGTCGCAGTCGCCCAGCGCCGCGTCCGGCAGCGTGAAGTCGACGCCGAGCGTCCGAGCCAGCTCGGCGCGGGACTCGTCGATGTCGACCAGTTGCACCCGTACGCCCGGAATTGTCGCGGCGATGGCCGCGACCGCCGCACCCACCATGCCCGCACCGACGATCGCGATCCGGTCGCCGATCAGCGGGGCGGCGTCCCACAGCGCGTTCACCGCGGTCTCCACCGTGCCGGCCAGCACCGCCCGGTGCGCGGGCACCGTGTCGGGCACCACGGTCACGGCACTGGCCGGGACGTTGAAACGGGTCTGATGCGGGTACAGGCTGAACACGGTCTTGCCGAGCAGAGCGTCCGGGCCCTGTTCGACCACGCCGACGTTCAGGTAGCCGTACTTCACCGGCGCCGGGAAGTCGCCCTCCTGGAACGGGGCCCGCATGTGCGGCCATTGGCTCTCCGGCACCCGGCCGGTGAAGACCAGCGTCTCGGTGCCCCGGCTCACCCCGGTGTGCCGGGTGCGGACCTGGACCTCGTCGCGGGCCGGCGCCGGCACCCGTTCGGGACGGATCTCTCCCCGTCCGGGGGAGGCGAGCCAGAACGCCCGTGCGTCACCCGCCATCGGCTGTCTCCTCAACTCTGCTGAACCGATCGTCGCTTGCGCGCGTGTTAAGCGCTGACAGCGGCAACCATACGCAGCCGATCTTGCACAGGAGGCACGGTGACACTCGCAGCGACGCCGACGGCGCCCGCCCGGGGACCGATGTTCGGTCTCGCGGCCCAGGTTCTCCTGCTGGCCGCCCTGGCGCTGACGCTCGGGCTCACCCCGGCCGGCCTGGCCGCGGGCGCGGCGTACGGCCTCGTGCTCTGCGGTCTGCTCGGCGCGGGCCTGCAGCGCGCCCGGATGGCCGCCCTCGGCCCGGCGAACACGGTGACCCTGGCCCGCGCGATCCTGGTCGGCGGCGTGACCGCCCTGGTGGTGACCTCCTTCGCACACCCGGTCAGCACTACCGCCCTGGTGACGGTGGCCGGCGTGGCGCTGGCCCTGGACGGGGTGGACGGCCAGGTGGCCCGCCGCACCGGGACCACCACGGCGCTCGGTGCCCGCTTCGACATGGAGATCGACGCGTTCCTGATCCTGGTGCTCAGCGTGTACGCCGGCGACCGGTTCGGGTGGTGGACGGTGGCGCTCGGCGCGTACCGGTACCTGTTCGTGGCGACGTCCTGGGCGCTCCCGTGGCTCAACGCGGCCCTGCCGCCGCGGTTCTCGCGCAAGGTCGTGGCGGCGCTGCAGGGCATCGTGCTGGCGCTGGTGACCGCGAACCTGCTGCCGCCGGTCGTGGCCGAGGGCGCGCTGCTGGTCGCGCTGGCGTCGCTGACGTGGTCGTTCGGGCGGGACACGGTCTGGCTCTACAAGGCCTCGCGGGTTCGGGCCGCGGCGCGACTGCGGTGGGCGGTTCCGCCGCAGCCGGCCCTGGTCGGCTAACCTCTCGAGGTGGACAGTTCCGAGGCGATGGGCGTCGATTCGACCCGGCCGAGCGTGGCCCGGATGTACGACTACTACCTCGGCGGCAAGGACAACTACGCCGTCGACCGGGCCGCCGCCGACGCCATGATGGCCTCGGTCCCCGAGTCGGTGCAGATGGTCGCCTCCAACCGGGAGTTCCTCGTCCGCGCGGTGCGGTACCTGGCCGCCGAGGCGGGCATCCGGCAGTTCCTCGACATCGGCTCGGGGCTGCCGACCCGGCGCAACGTGCACGAGGTCGCGCAGGCGGCCGCCCCCGGCAGCCGGGTGGTGTATGCCGACCACGACCCGCTGGCGGTGGTGCACGGCCGGGCGCTGCTCGCGGTCGACGAGAACACCCGCTACATCCACGGTGACCTGCGCGAGCCCGCGAAGATCCTGGACGATCCCCAGGTCCGCGGCCTGATCGACTTCGACCGCCCGGTCGCGGTCCTGGTCGTGGCGATCCTGCACTTCATCGGCGACCAGGACGACCCGATCGGCATCCTGCGCCGCCTGCGGGAACGGATGGTGCCGGGCAGCTACCTGGTGATCTCGCACATCCTGGACGACCCGCGCCCGCACGAGATCGGCCGCATCCTCAACGCGGCCGGGGCGCCCGCCTGGTATCCGCGTACGCGGGAAGAGATTTTGCCGTTCTTCGAGGGTTTCGAGCTGATCGGGCCGGGGCTGACGCTCCTGCCGAGGTGGCAGCCACCCGGCTCGGCCGATGCTTCGCCGCCGGAGGACGTCGCGGAACTGCGCTGGCAGGCCGCCGGGGTGGGTCGCCGGTCATAGCCCGCGATCGCCGGCGGGTGACTCTGGTGGTGGACTCAGGTCCAAGGGGACGCCTCTTTGCCACACGGCGACCACTTTGCGGGTGTTCCGGATGTCCGTACGGGGATCGCCTTCGACCAGAAGCAGGTCGGCCCGCAGGCCCGGCCGGATGCCACCACGATCTGTGAGCCCGAACGCTCCGGCCGGTGCGGAGGTTGCCGCGGCCAACGCCGGTACGGGCGGCAATCCGGCGCGTACCAGCAGTTCCAGTTCGGCGTGCAGGGTCGCGCCGAAGCCGTACACCCCGAACGGGGCGGTGATCGGCGCGGTGTCGGTGCCGGCAAGGATCGGGACACCTTCGGTGACCAGCTGATTCAACGCCTCCACGGTTGCGGCGTAGAGCCGGTTGCGGCCGGGTTCCGCGGGCCGGACAGCGGTACGGGGGCGAGCCGCCAGCACCCGGGCGGCCAGCCAAGGGTCGTCCGCCAACTCCTCGCCGAGCCGGTACCCGCAGAGTCCGCGCAGGATCGCCAGCGTCGGGATCACGAAGACCCCGTGGGCGGCCGCGAACGCACCGAAGCCGGCGCCGGTGAGCTCGCCGATGAACAGGTGCACCAGTCCGTCCACACCGGCGGCGATGGCCTCGCGCGCCTGCCGCTCGCCGAGCGTGTGCGCCACGGCGAGCACACCGCGATCGTGTGCCGCACGGACGAGCGCCGCCAGCGTGGCTCGGTCGAGCGGGCCGCCTTCGCGCGGGTCGTACACGATCTTGATGTAGTCCGAGCCTTCGTCCAGCCGCGCATCCACCCACGAGGGTGCGGCCTGCGGGCGGTCGACGGCCGGAAGCGGTTCTCCACCCATCCGTTCCAGCATGCTCCCGGGGCCGGTGGCGCCAGTGCCGGCCGTGCGGACCGAAGCCAGCCCGGCCGGTTCGGCCGTCCGCAGCTCCCGGATGCGTTGCAGCGACCGGCCGCCGCAGAACATGTCCAGCGCGGTGGTCACTCCCATGGTGGCGAGTTGCCGCAGCGGCTCGTCCGGCTCGGGCGAGACATGCACGTGCGCGTCGAACAACCCGGGCAGCAGGGTACGGCCAGCACCGTCGATGTCGGCCGGCTCGGGCGTCGCGTCGCGGACCGATGCGATCACGCCGTCCCGAACGACGACATCCTGCGCGTCGCGCATCCGCTCGCCGTCGAAGACCCGGACCCGGCCGATTCTCATGACGCCGCTCCGGCCGCGATGGCGCGGATCCGGCGTAGGTAGATCCACAGCACCGTCGCGCCGACGGCGAGGGTGCCCCAGCTGATCAGCCGCCCGGCCACGACATATGTCGATGTCGGCAGGGCGATGGCGAGCGCCAGATGCAGCAGCGCGTGCAGGATGAGAAACACCCCGACGAGTACGCCGAGTGTCGCGTCGTCGGCGGCGGGCGCCTTCAGCAGCCGGCCCAGCGGGACCGGCCGGCGGATCAATGCCGCGACCAGGAGTACCAGCCCGAGCACGAAGGTGACGGCGGCCTCGGGCAACTTCAGCGGCAGCGCGCTCCCGCCGGCGAGCGCCGACACGACACAGGCCAGCACGAAACTGATTCCCGACAGGACGGCCCACCGGTCGACCCGTCGCGAGACCAGACCGACAAGCACCTGGTACGCCAGTGGCAGCGCGCCGGCGAGCGCCAGCGCGACCGTGTCGGAGGTGGTGAACGGCCGCGCGGCGAAATACAACACTGCCGGAACGGCGAAGACCGCGACCCGCCGGAGCGCCTTCACCGGGTCCCGCCTTCCAGCCCGGCGACCGCCTGGCGTACGGCGGTGCGGACGGCATCGGCGAGCGTCCCGTCGTTGTGCCGCATCCAGTGCATGACGGCCGCGCGCTCGGCGCCCGCCACCATCCCGGCGATGACGTGTGCCCGGAACGCTCCGCTCTGGCCGCCGCCGATCCGTTCGGCGATGGCGTCACCGAGCGCCTCCTGCGCGGCGGCGGTCGCCTTGAGGTACTCGCCGTGCAGGGCCGGCTCGGCCGCGACGAGGGCACGGAACCGGCGCAGCCAGTCAGGGGGCAGTTGCTGACCGGCGCCCGGGCCGTACAGGGCGGTGACGGACTCGACCAGGGACTCGCCGATCGGTTCGTCGGCCGGGCGGCCCCGGAACTGGTCGGCCACCCCGATCGCATGACACGCCGCCGGCCACACGATCGCGGCTTCCCGGCTGGCGAAGTAGTTGTTGAACGTACGCGTGGAGACGCCGGCCGCGGCCGCGATGTCGGGCACGCGCACGCCACCGAGCCCGTGGCGCGTGGCCAGTTCGAAGGCGGCGAGGGCGAGATCGTGCCGGGTGTCGTCGCGCTGGCGATCCCGCCGGCGTACGGACATGCCCGTTGAAGGATCCATGAGCCGACGGTAGGCCCTAACTTGCCGACTACGCAAGAGCTGCGTGTCACGCAACTGCTGCGCGGTCGGCACCCCGACCGGGCGGGCCGACGCACGAGTTGCGCCGGGAGGTGTTCGGGTGTTCAGTAATCGATGCGCCACGGTGCGTTCGTCGTGACCGTGCGCGGTGCCCGCCCGGACACCGGTGACCTTCTCTTCGGGGAGTGCATCCGGCTGGCTGCGGGCGCTTTCGTCGCTGTTCTCCGCCGGCCCGGCGTGTGTCGTCCGACGGCCGGTGCGGTGATCGCCTCCATCCCGATCGGCATGCTCGGTCTCGCGGTGCTCCTCCTTGTGCAGCGTTCTCGGGGTGGCTTCGCGGCGGCGGGACTGGCGGTCGGAATGCTGGGGGCCGGAACCGCTCTGGGAATGATGTTTCAGGGCCGGCTCATCGATCGATTCGGTCAGACTCCGGTGCTGCTCGCGGCGGCCGGCGCGCAATTTCTCGGGATGACCGGCCTGGTGGTGGCAAGCCACTTCGCCACGGTCCCCGGGATGCTCGTCTGTGCCTTCCTCAGCGGCGCCTGTGAGCCGCAGGTGAATGCAAGCCTGCGTGCGTTGTGGCCCACCCTGGTGCCACCACGGCTACTCCCGATGGCGATGACCCTGTCGTCGGTGCTGTTCGAGGCACCCGTCCTGCTCGGCCCGCTGATCCTGACGGCGATCCTTCAGGTGACCGGGCCTGCCGTGGCGATCCTGCTGTGCGCGATGCTCTTCGCCGCCGGGACCGTGACTCTGGCCACCAGCCGCGCGTCCCGAGCCTGGCGCGGCACGGCCCGCCGCACCGATCTGGCCGGCGCGCTGGCCGGCCCGGGAGTGCGAACCGCGCTGCTCGCCGCCGCCGGCAACGGAGTGATCGTCGGCGTGGTCCAGGTGTCGGCCGCGGCCCGCTTCATCGGCTACGCCGGCTTGATGTACGCGGCGTTCTCCGCCGGCAGCCTTTCGGGAGCCGTAGCGTTCGGCACCCGGCTGCAGGGCGGCCGCCCGGCCTGGCGAATGGCTGCGCTGACCGTACTTTGCGCATTCTCCCTTGCTGCGGCATCGCTGACGGCGACGCCCGTCGCGTTCGCTGTCTCGCTTCTCACCCTCGGGGCCTGTCTCGGCCCGGCGGGAGTGCTGGGATACAGCCTGGTGGGACGTCTGGCTCCGCCCGGTCACGCCGTTGAGGCATTTACGATGATCACTGCCGCCGGGTTGAGCACTATCGCCGTCGGTGCGGCCGCGGCGGGCATTGCAGCCGACCGATTCGGCTCGACGGACGCTCTCCTGGCTACCGCGGTGGGCACCCTGCTCCTCGCGCCGGTGCTGATACTGCGTCGACGGTCATTGCCGCGGTAAGTGTCCGCTCACCGCGGGAATGCTCGCCGGAGGAGGCGGCGGAACTGCGCTGGCAGGCGGCCGGGGCGGGACGTCGGTCATAGCTCGTCGGTCGAGAGGATCGAGGAGTGCAACCGCAACCCCGGTTCCGGTCGTCCAAGCAGTATGAACCGAAGGGTGTGGATCGGTGCGGCTGCTGCCTGCGCGCTCGTGGTGGGTTGGGCACTGCTGGACGAGTCAGGGGCGCTGACCGTGGCCGGACCGCCGAGCCGGCTCCCGGCCGCCGCGCCGGGGCAGGTCTGCGTCGACCGGGCCGGCGGCGCCGGATCGCTCGGGCTGTTCCTGGTCAGTGTCGACCCCGATCCGCTGTCGGTCACGGCCGTGTGGTGGCCGACGATGAACGACCACGCCTGCCGGGTGGTGTCCACGTCCGGCGACCGTGCCGAGGCGACCGCCCTGGCCGCTGACATCCGCGCCGCGCCGCCGTTTCCGGCGGGCCGGTACAACTGCCCGGACGACACCGGCGGCGAGGTCGACCTCTACTTCTCCTTCGCCGGTGGCCGCTGGGAGGAGGTCCGGGTACACCCGACCGGTTGCCGCGCCTTCTTCGACCCGGGCCGCAAACCCCGGCAGGCCGTCGGCACGCACCTGGCAACCCTCGCCCCTCCTGGGGACTGGGCGCGGCTGTTCAGCGGTTGACCAGCAGGCGGCGCGCCTGCCTTTTGTGTTGTCAGACGAGCGGGGGCCTGTTCGGGTCGAATGCATCGGTGATGTTGCGACGTCGACGGTCTGCACTTGCTCGGGACGGTCGGCATCGGCACGACGGTAACCCCGGCGAACGGCGTGGCAGGAACAGGAAAACGTCTAGCCGGGCGTCCGGATGCTGTGCCAGCCGGTGGTGTCGCACTGGCCGTGCTCGTTGTTTCCGGTGGCGACGACTGTTCCGTTCGTACGTAGGCCCAGGGTGTGGGTCGATCCGGCCGCCACCGCGACGATATCGCGCCAGCCGGCCACGTCGCACTGGCCGGAGTCGTTGCTTCCGGCGGCCACTGCTCGGCCGGACGCGGTGACTCCGACGGTGTGGTAGCTGCCGGCCGCGACCGCCACGGCCTCTCGCCAGGCGCTCACGTCACAGGCGCCCGTCGAAGGATCCCCGACTGCGAGGACGCGTCCGGCCGCGGTGAGGCCGACGGTGTGCAGGTAGCCGGCGGCGACGGCGGTGATGTCACGCCACGTGCCGACCGCACACTGGCCACGGCGGTTGTTACCGACCGCGAGGGCGGTCCCGTCGGCGGTGAGGCCCACCGAATGCCAGTCGCCGCAAGCGAGCGCGACGACCTCACGCCACGGGCTCACGTCGCATGCCCCGTCGCGGCGGCGCCCCGCGGCCAGCACGGTGCCGTCAGCGGCCAGCCCCAGCGTGCGGCGCCAGCCGGCGGCGACCAGGGTCACGCCGCGCCACGACGTGACCTCGCATTGCCCGTCGCCGTTCCAACCCGTCGCGAGGACCGTGCCGTCCGCGCGGAGGCCGACGCTGTGGGATCGTCCGGTGTTCGACGCGGTGTGGACGTTGCCGGCCGCCACGGCGACCACTTGGGTCCAATCCTCGACTCGGCACTCGCCGGACGTCCCGGAACCGGACGCTGCCACGGTGCCGTCGACGCGTACGGCCAAGGAATGTCGTCTTCCGGCGGCGATGAAAGGACCCTGCACGCAGGCAGTATTACCGCCGAAGGCCACCGGGCCGCGATTGGATCTCCTTGATCGTGTCGCGCCGGGCGAGAATCGGGCGGTGAGCGACTACCGGCTGAGTGAAGACGCCAGTGACCTCGACATGGAGCGCGTGGCCGGGTGGATCGGCACGGACGCCTACTGGGCCAAGGGCCGTAGCCGCGAGGTGATCGAGCGGTCGTTCGAGAATTCGGTGCCGGTCGGCCTCTACGCTCCGGACGGGCGGCAGGTCGCGGTGGCGCGCATCGTGTCGGATCGCGCGACCTTCGTCTGGCTCTGCGATGTGTACGTCGACCGTGCGCACCGCGGCCGCGGGCTCGGCACGGTGCTCGCCAACTGGTCCGTCGAGTGGGCCGGGCGGCACGGCATCAAGCGGGTGATCCTGGCGACGCTCGACGCGCACGGCGTCTATGCGAAGGCCGGGTTCGCGCCGATCGGGCATCCCGAGCGGTGGATGGAGATCGATACGCGGCCGCCGTTCGACCTGCCGGGCGGGTAGGGTCGCCGCATGGGTGGACCGGGTGAGCTGCCGATCATCGCGGTGGGCAGCGGCAAGGGTGGCGTGGGCAAGTCGAGCGTCGCGGTCGCGATCGCCCGCGAGCTGGTTCGGGGCGGCCGCAAGACCGGGCTGGTCGACGCCGACATCTCCGGGCCCGACGTGCCCCGCATGCTCGGCCTGCGCCGCGACGTGCCGGCCCGGTCGGTCACGCTCACCGGGTGGGCGCCGGGCGGCCGGGGCGGCTCCCGGCACGAGGCGATGGAGGTGGACGGCCTCAAGGTCGCGTCCGCGGGCTTCCTCATGGCCGGCAATCAGGCGCTGGCGTTCGGGTCCGATCTGGGTGACCTGCTGCTCGGCCGGTTGCTCAAGGAGACCGACTGGGGTGACGTCGAGGCGCTCGTCGTGGACCTGCCGCCCGGCATCAGCGTCAGCCAGCAGGGCGTGCTGTCCGGCGCCGGACGGGTCGCGGCGATCCTGGTCGTGACGCCGGCCGAGGTGTCGCACCTGGACACCGGCCGCGCGCTCACCGCGCTGCGCGGGGTGCGGACGCCGGTGCTGGGCGGGGTGGAGAACATGGCGTACTTCGAATGCCCCTGCTGCGGCGAGAAGACCGAGCTGCACGCGCCGGCGCCGGAGGAGCGCACCATCTGGGCCGGCGGGGTCGAGCGGCTCGCGCGGCTGCCCTTCCGGCCCGGCGGGACGATGACGGCCGCCGATCTCGCCCCGGCCCTCGACGCGGTGACGGCGCACATCGACGCGGCGTTCCCCTAGGCGAACTTCCGGGCGGTCGCCGCCAGCTTCTCGCGGTACGCGGCCCACCACGCCTCGTCGCGCTCGGCGACGTTGTCGCCCGGGCTCCGCCGGCCGACCCGGCCGTCGATCAGTTCGCGGAGGATGTCGGCGTGGCCCGCGTGCCGGTTCAGCTCGGCCAGCACGTGGACGAGGATGAGATGCAGCGTGACCGGTGTGTCCTGCCACCAGCGGACCACGCCGGGCGCGTCGATCGGGAGCGCCTCGATGGTCGCGCCGGCGTGTGCCCACACCCGGTGCCACAGGTCGATGATGTCGTCGCGGGACTCGTCGGGGTGGGCCCACATGTCGGTGTTCGCCTCGGCGTCCTCGCTCAGCGCCGGCATGGACGCGGCGAAGGGCCGGTCGAACACCTCGCCGAAATACCCGGAGCTGACCCAGGCCACGTGCTTGATCAGCCCGAGCAGGTTGGTTCCGGTGGGCGTCAGCGGCCGCCGTACGTCGTAATCCGAGAGCCCGTCGAGCTTGCCGAGCAGCGCCTCCCGCGCCTCCGGCAGGTACCGACGAAAATGCGCCTTGGCATCCATGCCGATCAGGATCTCATGCGACGCGCTCGATGCGGCCCGGCCGGCACCGCCCGATCGGCATCGGCCGAAAGAAGGAGACAGGCTCGCAAATTGGTAGGTCCGCGGAGGGATGTGCCCGGCCGGGCCGGGGCGGATGCTGACTGCTACCCGCCGGACCAGCATGGGGGAGACACATGAGCACGGCACCGCTCGCGCACACCGATGTGATCGTTCTCGACTATCTCGCGGCGCTGTGGGCGCAGAGCGACGAGCTGTCGCCGCAGTTGCGCGACGAGTTGATGACCACGGTGGCCGACTACATCCAGGCCCGCCGGATGGCGGCCGCGCCCCTCGAGGACGCCGCGGCGATCGTGCAGCGGTTGGGCCCGCCGGAATCGCTCGTCGAGGCGGCCCGGCGCGGGCAGATGCCGCCGCACATCCGGCTCCCCGCCCTGATCCCGCCGCCCCCGCTCCCGCGGCCGGCGGTCGCGCCGGTCGGGTACGGCCAGGCCGCCGGCGGCGTCGCCGAGTATTTCGCGATCGGCCTGCTCACCGCCGGCGCGCTCTTCCTCCCGGTGATCAGCCCGGTCGGCGGGATGCTGATGGCCAGCGCCTCGCCGCACTTCACCCCGGCGGAGAAGGCGGCCGGGTGGGCGCTGACCGCGGGCTCCACGGCGGCCGGGGTGCTGCTCACGCTGTTCATCGCGTCGCTGTCGGATCGCGCCGGTGCGGCGCTGCTGCTGGTCTACGTGGTGCTCACCGCCGGCGCGTTCGCGGCCGGCCTCACCCTGCTCAACGCGTTGCGCCGGCGGCAGCTTGGGCGATGATCTCGTCGATCACCTGCGACCAGACGGCCGCCGGCGGGAACTCGTGGCCGACACCCTCCAGCCACACCAGACGGCTTCCGGGGATCTCGGCCGCGAGTTCCCGCGCCGCCGAGGCCGGGAAGAGCGGGTCGACCGTGCCGTGCATGACCAGGGTGGGGGCGGTGATCGAGCCGAGCCGGTGCCGGAAGGGCGGGCCGCTCGCGCAGCACCAGTGGTTGGTCTGGCTGGCGGTCATGTCGACGGTGCGGTCGAAGACGCGCTCCATCAGCCGGCGCAGGTGCGGCTCGTCGGCGGTGAAGAGCCCGCCCGTCTCCTGCACGGTGGTGACCAGGCGGTGCACCGCGGTGCGGCGGTCGGCCCAGGAGCGATCCGGCTCCCGCGGGCTGGCCGGGCTCGACTCGGCGGGCCCCGCGGCGGTGGACATCAGCGTCAGCGAGAGCACCCGGTGCGGGCGCTCGACCGCGATCTTCTGGGCCAGCGCGCCGCCCATCGACAGCCCGACCAGGTGGGCGCGGTGGACGTTGAGCGCGTCGAGCACGCCGAGCGCGTCGTTGGCGAGGTCGGCGCCCGAGTACGGCGGCGCGCCGGCCGGGAACGAGGTGGACCGGCCGGTGTCCCGGTGGTCGTAGCGGATCACGTGCCGGCCGGCGGCGGCGAGGCGCCGGCAGAACTCGTCCTCCCACCAGTCCATCGAGCTGGCGCCGCCGGCGATCAGCAGCAGGGCGGGGTCGCTCGGCTCGCCGAACGTGTCGGCGCAGAGCTCGATTCCGTTGACCGGCAAGGTCTCGGCCACCATCCGGCCATTGTCGGTCATGGAGTTGACGATCGGGTTACAACGCACCGGCGAGGAAGTCGAAGCCCTCCGGAATACACCGGGACCAGTAGCCGAAGTCGTGCCGGCCGGCGCCGAAGCTCCCGGCCGCCGGCGGCTCGGGCAGCCGGTCGCGCAGCGTCAGCACGTTGCCGTAGAGGCCGTCCTGCTTGCCGCACCACAACCCGACCGGGGTGCCGCGCAGCAGCCGCGCCGACCGGTCCACGTCGTCGGCGGGGGAGACCGCGGGGGAGAAGGCGGCGACCGCCCGCACGAAGCCCGGGAACGCCTCGGCCAGCAGCAACGCGCCGTAACCGCCCATCGACCAGCCCCACGCGGTCAGCCGCCGGACGTCGAAGCCGCGCTGCCTGCACCAGAGCGGGACCTCCTCGTGGACCATCCGCTGCGGATCGTCGCCGCCGCTCGGGCGCCAGGCGAGGCGGCCGCCGTCCGCGCCGGCCAGCACGAACGGGGGCAGCCCGCGGCGGACCGCGTCGGTGAGGAAGCGGCCGAGGCCGAGGGCCGCGTAGTCGTCGGGCGTCTTCGAGCCGCCGTGCAGCACCAGGCAGACCGGCAGGCCGCGCCCGGCGCCGTAGCCGGCCGGGACCGCCGTGTAGAAGCCGACCGTCCGGCCGCGCGCCCGCGACCAGCGGTGCTCGAGGCGCTCCTCGCCGGGCGGCGCCGCCGGGAGGACCGGCAGCGACTCCGCCATCCGGGTGCGGTACCCGGCCACTCCGACATAGGCGGCGAGCGCGGCGGCGCCGCCCAGCAGGATTCGTCGTCTCATCGCCACCCACAACGGCGATTTGTCGGGTTGCGTGACGACCCTAGGCTGCGCCCATGCGACGGGTGGGGGCTGTGCTGCTGGTGCTGGCCCTTTTGTCCGGTTGCGGAAGCGTCGCCTTTTTGTCCGGTTGCGGGAGAGCAGTCCGGCCTGCGGTCCAGCCGGCCCCGACCGCTTCGCGGCGTGCCGCGCCGGCGCCGCGCATCCTCCACCTCGCGCGGGGCGCCGATCGGCCCCTCGACACGTCGATCTGGTACCCCGACGGCGCCGGCCGGCACCCGGTCGTGCTGTTCAGCCACGGCCTCGGCGGCCTCCCGGCCCAGTTCACGCCGATCATCTCGACCTGGGTGGCGGCCGGGTTCGCCGTGGTCGCGCCCGCCTACCCGCACACCAACGGCACGGTCAAGGTCGACCCGTCGGACATACTCCAGCAGCCCGCCGACGCCGCCTTCGTGCTGCGTTCGCTCGCCGCCGACCCGCGGCTCGATCTCGACGAGGTCGTGGCGGTCGGTTTCTCGGCCGGGGCCACCACGACGCTCGGCCTGCTCCGGCGGGGCCACGCGCCCGGCATCGTCGCCGCGGTCTCGATCGCCGGCCGCCGCCCCGCGTCATCGTTCGGCGGCGCGCCGGTCCCGGTGCTGTTCCTCCACGGCGATCAGGATCCGACCGTGCCGATCGCCGCCGGCCGGGCGGCGTTCCGCGCGGTGCCGTGGCCGGCGAAGACCTTCGTGGCGGTGCCCGGCGGTAAGCACGGCGACTACCTCAATCCCGGAAATCCGGCCTACCCGACGATCTCCCGGACGATCCTCAAGTTTCTCCTAACATCTCACCGAGAGTGCTGCCGATCTTGACCGTTCGGCCAGCTCAATACTCAGAGTTATAACGCCTAGGCTGCTGCTGTGCACTTGACCTACGTTCTCATGTCCGCGGTGGTCACCGTCAGTGTTGCCGGCGCTTCTTACGCTGCGATGAACCCGGAGAGGGCGGAGCGGAACGCCCGCGAGGTGGCGAGCCAGGCCACCTGCCGCACGGTCGACTCGGCGATCGTCGCCTACGTGGGCCTGCACGACGAGGCGCCGCGGCAGATCGACGACCTGACCGACTTCGTCGACGGCGACATCAGCAGGTACCGGATCGTCGGCGGCCTCGCCGCCGGCCCGGGCTGCCGGCGATAACTCAGCTTGCCGGGGCGTGCCGGGCGTCGGCCAGCGCCTCCAGGGTCGCCTCCCGCAGCGCCGCGCTCCGGGCGTACAGCGACGCCCCCGGCCCCGGCCGGGTCCGCCCCGACAGCCCGCTGAACGACCCGCCCGCCTCGGTCACGATCAGCGAGGTGGCCACGAAGTCCCAGATCTGCCCGCCGGTCTGCAACGCCAGATCGATCTCCCCGCGCGCCACCATCAGCGCCGGGTGAATCGTCCACGGCAGCGGCGACGTGACCTCCCTGAGCGGCGCGACCAGGTGGGGCGCCCAGTCCTCCGGCACCACCGAGAGCCGGCAGCCCGCGGGCGTCTCCGGCCCGTGCGCCGCGACGTGGACCTTCGTGGCCGCCACCGCTCGCCCGCCGACGATCCGCCCCTCGAAGGCCCCCTCGCCGCGCACCGCCCACCAGATGCTGCCCTGCGCCGGGTGCGCCGCCACGCCGACGGTCATCTCGCCGTTTACCTCGAGGCCGAGCAGCACCAGCCAGCGATCGTCCCCGGTCACGAACAGCCGCGTGCCGTCGATCGGATCCACGATCCAGCGCCGCGACCCCGGTTTCTCGCTCTGCCCCTGCTCCTCGCCGAGCACCGCGTCGTCCGGCCGGGCCGCGGACAGCACCTCGCGCACCGCGGTCTCCACCGCCCGATCCGCCGCGGTGACCACCGACCCATCCGCCTTGAGCTCCTGCGACAGCTCGGCCAGGGCCCCGAAGTGCCGCAGCGCCACCGCCGCCCCCGTGATCACCGCGCGCTGCGCCACCTGAAGATCGGTCTCCACCAGGTCATCCTGCCGGTCGGTGCCCGTTTTCCCCCGCATGTCACCCTCCGCGATCACCTCGTGTCTCCACCCCACCCGTCGCAGACAACCACGAGGTTTCCAGCACAAAAACACCCCAAAACCATTGCAGAAGTACGCGTCGACCCTCCCACGCCGGTTTCGGCCCGCCCGAAAACCGCCCGCCCCGCCCGAGCCACCCGCTCCACACCCCGGATGTCCCCGGTAGCCGGCAAGGTAACCCGTCCCGCCCGGACCCCGCGCCGCTTCCCCGGTCTCGGGCGCGCGCGAGACCGCCCGCGCCCGCGGGCGCGGGGCCGCGAGTCGTGCGCGCCCGGAAGAGTGGCCCGGCTCAGCCGGCCGGAGCGTGCAGGGTGATCGTCGTCCAGGCGCCGACGTGGACCTGGTCGCCGTCCTTCAGCGACCGGGTCTGCCCCGCGCCCAGCGGCTGCTGCTCCTCGTTGACGTACGTCCCGTTCGTCGAGCCCAGGTCGGACACCAGCCAGACCCCGTCCACGCTCAGCGTCAGCAGCGCGTGGCTGTGCGACGTCCCCGGGTCCGAGTCGGCCAGGTCGATCTCCGGGTTGGTGCCCTTCGAGCGGCTCCGGCGGCCGATCCGGACCTGCGGCGCCGGCAGGTCGACCTCCCGGGACGGTGCGTCGGCCGGGAACTCGACGCCCTCGATCGCGTTGTCCTCGAAGTACTTCCGGTCCGCCGAGATCGTCGCCGTCCACGGGGCGGCCACCGGCGCCGCGACCTCGGGCGGCGGCGCCAGCGTGGGCACCTTGCCGGTGCTGTGGTCGTACCCGCAGTCCTCGCAGAACCGGCTCCCGCCGGCCCGCGGCGCCCCGCAGTTCGGGCAGGGCGCCCCGGCCGGGGCGGCGGACGGCGTGACCCCGGACGGCGCGGCGACCGCCGCGGACGGCGCGGCGGCCGGGGCAGCCGCGACCGGCATCGACACCGTGGTCGCGCCGCCGATCTTCGCGCCGCACTCGTCGCAGAAGTCGTCCGTGCCGGACTCGTGCCCCCTCGGGCAGGCGTAGGTGGTCACTGGGACCGCCCGACCCGCACCGTCTTGGTCGAGCGGGTGTCCAGGGCCATCTCGTCGGCCGCCTCGACCTTGCGCCGCAGCCGGACCGTGCCGGTGGCCGCGTCCTCGATGTCGACGACCGTGGCCAGCAGCTCCTCGGTGGCCTTGTTGCCGCTGGCGTGCGCGAGCTGCGCCGCCCGGCCGAACTTGATCGTGGCGGTGCGGTCGTCGCCGGCCTTGCGGGCCTCGATGCCGGCCTGGATCGCGTCGGCCAGCTCGGCCTGCCCGGTGTAGTGCGCGACCTGCCGGTTGATCTTCGCGGAGAGCACGGTGTCCTCCGTCCAGACCGCCCGCACCAGCGACTGCGCGTGTACGGTGTCGCCCTCGACCACCGACACCCGGGCCGCGAGCATCTCGTCGCCGGCCGCGCCGGCCGGCACGTCGATGCAGACGTGGTAGTCGCGGCTCTCCGCGCCCCACGAGCCGAGCGGGTAGCGGCCGGCCCGTGGCCCGTCCTCGGTCCGCTTGCCGGTCAGGTCCATCACCTCGGGCTCGACCTGCTTCACGAACCGGACCGACGCGTTGACCGGGGTCCACACCTTCAACTGGACGTCGGCGCTGGTCTTGCCCATCGCCTTGGTCATCATCTGCTCGAACGCGGCGGTCAGCCCGGACGGCTGCGCCACGATGTCGACCGTGCCCAGCAGCGCCGTTGCGATCTTGCGGAGCTCGGAGACCTTCCAGTTCACCCCGACGCCGCGGCAGTCGCAGGTGAACCGCCCGGCGATCGAGTCCAGCACCTGCTCCAGGTAGCCGTGCCGCTCGCCGTTGTCGCCGTCGGTGAGCAGGATGGCGTGCGCGATGTCGCCGGGCCGCTGGGCGAACAGCTGGGCGGCGAGCAGGAGCCAGGCGCCCATCGCCGTACCGCCGCTGGCCTGCAGCCGGTCGATCGAGCGCACCGCGTCGGCCCGGGTCTGCGGCGACGAGACCGCCAGCTGGCCGGGCGCGGGGAACAGCTGCTGGGCGGTGCTGACCCCGGCGATGATCGCGAAGTTGACGCCGTCGTCGATGCACTCGACCGCCGCCTTGGCGGCCTGCCGGGCGGCGCTGATCCGCCCCTCGGCCTGCATCGACCCGGACGCGTCGACGATGATGATCTCGGTGGCGCCGGCGGTGCGCCGGCCGCCCTCGGAGCCGGACGAGGTGACCGTGATGATCGCGTTGACCTCGGTCGCGCCCAGCGCGAGGAACTCGTTCTGGAAGGCCTCGGCGGTGTACGGCATTCCTACTCCTTGACAGGTTCGTCGGCAGTGGCAGGTGCGGAGTCGACGGCGGAGTCGGTGGCGGGTGCGGAATCGGTGGCGGGCGAGGAGTCGGGGGCAGGGGCGGGGGAGGAGACGGGGATCAGGGCCACGGTGATGTTGTCGGCGCCGCCGGCCGCGTTGGCGAACTCCACCAGCGACCGGGCGGCCGAGATCAGAGTGCCGCCCGCGTGCAAGTGCGCGCGCACCGTGGACGCGAACGACTCCGGATCGGGCAGGTAGTTCCACAGCCCGTCGCTGCACAGCACCAGGTGACCGGCCCCGACCACGGTGAACGCCCCGGTCCGCGGCAGCACCGGCGACGCGTCCGCGCCGAGCCAGGCGGTGATCGCGTGCGCCTTCGGGTCCTGCATCGCGGCGATCGGGTCGGCGCCCATCGCGATCGCGTGGGTGGCCCACGAGTCGTCCTCGGTGAGCTGCTCGGCCGGCCCCTCCGGCGGCAGCCAGTAGGCCCGGCTGTCGCCCACCCAGCCGATGTTGATCTCGGCGCCGCGTACCGTCGCCACGACGATCGTGCAGGCCGGGTTGGAGGTGGCCCGGCGCGGGTCGCCGGTGCTCGCCAGCTCGGCCACCGCCCGCTTGGCGCCGAGGATCGCCGCGGACACGTCCGGCGACTCGGCCAGCAGCGCGCCGGCCGTCCCGGCGGCGGTCTCCGAGGCCACGTCCGGGTCGAACGAGGCGGACACCCCGTCGCTGACCACCACATCGACGTCGCCGCCGCGGACGGCCAGCCACATCGCGTCCTCGTTGCGGTGGTGCCGCCGGCCGCGGTCGGTCACCGCCGCGGCGACCTCGCCGCAGTCGATGTCGATGTGGTCGCGCGGCCGGCCGGCGAGCATCCCGCAATTCTGGCAATAGCCGTCCTCGCCGACGCCGCCCGGTATGCCGCAGTTCGGGCAGGGTGCGCCGAGCGCCCGGCCGCAGGCCTCGCAGAAGGCCGCACCGGCGGCGCGCTCGTCGGCGCACGAGGCGCAGTCGGTCATCGTCATCGTCACTCGTTCCTCAGGTACGTGTCCGCGGGCGGGACGCGTTCGCCAGATCCACCAGGCGGATCTTCTCGGGGCCGTGCACGGCCTGGGCCATCTCCCGGTACGCGTCCTCCAGGGCGAACCGGATGTCCCGTTCCCGCACGTCCCCGGTGCGCGCGGACCCCAGAACCGTAGCGGGCAGCGCCTGGCCCCCGCTCACCGACTGCAGCGCCTGCTCGAGCAGCTCGGCCCGGAGCGCCGCCAGCTGGGCCGCCTCGATCTCCAGCCGTTCGATCAGCGCCGCCGCGGCGGCCAGCGAGGTGACGTCGGCGGCCGACGCCGGATGCGCCCGCACCAGCGCCCGCACCGCCCCGACCTGGGAGCTCCGGTACGCCGAGGAAGTGCCCGGCACCCGGTTGTACGCCTCGACCGCGCCGTTCCGGTCGCCCGCCCCGAGCCGGCAGCGGGCCAGCCCGGCCGCCGCCGTGGTGTACGCGGGGTCGGTCCGGCTCACCACGTCGTAGTACTCCGCCGCGCCCGCGTCGCCGGCCAGCTCCAGGGCCAGGCCCACCGCCAGCTGCGGCGCCAGCTCGCCGGGCAGCGCCGAGTACACCGCGTCGAACCGGCCCCGGGCGTACTCGAACTGCTCGGTGGCCAGCGCGAGCAACCCGTCGTACCAGGCCACCCGCCAGTCCGCCCCGTCGGTGACCAGCAGCGAGTCGCGCGCCTGGCGCGCGCCGTCGAAGTCCGTCATATCGATGCGCGCCCGCAGCGCCCGCAGCCGCACCTCGACCGTCTCCTCGGGCGCGTTGGCCAGCAGCGTGAGCACCTCGGAGGGGTCGGTGACGGTGACCGAGGCCAGGAACGCGGCGGCCGGGTCGGTCAGGTCGATCAGCGGGCTGGGCAGGTCCTGCCAGCGCGGCACGTCGCTCTTGAGGTCGGTGCGCAGCTCGCCGGTGAACAGCCGGGACGGGGCCGGGCGCGGCTCGCCGCCGGCCGCCAGCACCTGCCGCAGCACGCCGAGCATCTGGTCGCTCATCTCGCCGGCGTCGACGAACCGCTCGGCCGGGTCGAGCCGGGTGGCCCGCAGCAGCAGCCGGTAGTACGACTCGAACTGCCGGTAGACCGGGAACTCGTTGCGGTCGGGAAGGCTGTCCTTGAAGGTGCTCTGGTAGCCGCGGAAATCGGTGGTGAGCACCGCGAGCGTACGGCCGATGGTGTAAAGATCCGACGCGATGGACGGGCCCTCGGTCGCCATCTCGGGCGCCTGATAGCCCACCGTGCCGTAGATCGCCGCGTCCAGGTCGTCGATGTGCACGACGCCGCCGAGGTCGATCAGCTTCATCTGGTCGCCGGACTGGATCACGTTGTCCGGCTTGAAGTCGCAGAAGATCAGGCCCCGGTCGTGCAGGTAGCCGAAGGCCGGCATGATCTCCAGGACGAAGGCGAGCGCCTGGTCGACCGGGATCGGGTCGGCGTTGCCGCCGTTGGCCGCGCGCCGCTTCTTGAGCATGTCCTTGAGCGACTGCCCGCCGACGTACTCCATCACGATGTAGCCGGCGCCGTCGTGCTCGACGAAGTTGTAGATCTTGACGATGTTCGGGTGCTCGACCTCGGCCAGGAACCGCCGCTCGGCCACCGCGGCGGCCAGGGCGTCCTCGTCGCCGGAGTTGAGCAGGCCCTTGAGCACCACCCAGCGGTCCGAGACGTTCTTGTCGACGGCCAGGTAGATCCAGCCGAGACCGCCGTGGGCGAGCGCGCCGACCACCTCGTACTGGCCGCCGACCAGGTCGCCCTTGCCCAGTTTCGGGGTGAAGTTGAACGGCTCGCCGCAGGACGGGCAGAAGCCGGAGGGCCGTCCGGGGCGGTCGCCGCGGGCCCGGCCGACCGGGTTGCCGCATTTCGCGCAGTACCGCTTCTCCTCGGGCACCTCGGCGGTGGCCATCACGGCGGTGGCCGGGTCGGCCTGCACGATCGGGGTGACCTCGACCAGGCCGCCGCCGAACCGGCGGCGCCGCGAGCCGGTCCGGGAGCTGCCGGACCGGGCCGTCGCCGATCCGGTACGCGTGGAGAGCGCGCCGGTCCGCGACGACGGCGACGTGGCGCGGGTGTCAGTCTTCCGCGGGGGCGGCACGGTTGCCGCGCTATTCCCGACATGCCCGGTCCCGCCCAGCGGCGCCATGCCGCAGGTGTCGCAGTAGCCGTCCTCGATCGTTCCGGGGCAGTTGCGTTCGCACTTCATCGGCCGTTCCTCGCGATCGTGGCGGTGAGCGCATCCTGGTAGGCGTTGACGGCCACGCGGGCCGCGTCGAGATCGCACGGCGCCGTGTACAGCGCCGTGCGGGCCGCCTCGGCGAGCGGCGTGAGCTCGGCGTCCTCGCCCAGCCCCCGGCGCAGCGCCTTGGCCCGGTAGGCGTCGAGCCGGCCGCGCAACTCGTTGCGGGCGACCAGCAGGCCGTCGTTGTGCGCGGCGGCGTCGCGCAGCGCGGCCAGCCGTTCCCGGGCGCGCCGGGTCCAGTCGGCCAGCCTCGGGCTGATCAGGGCCCACTGCCCGGCCGCGGCCAGCGCGTCCACCGCGGCGAGATCGGGGCGCAGGTCGGGCCCGCGTACGACCCGAAGGTCCTGTTCCCGGAATCTGTCGGCCGCCGCGTCGAGAGCCACGTCCGCGGCCCGCTGGGCCTCGGCGAACTGGTCGAGCAGCGCGTGCGCGTCGGCGAGGCGCTGGGTGAGGGCCTCCTTCAGCTCGGCGGCCGACGTGCGCTCCGCGTCGGCCCGGGCCACCAGATCGCGTACGGTGAAAAGCTCCCGCTCGTCCACGCTCAGCGGATCGGTCGCCAGGGTCCGGGTGAAGGCGCCGAGCCGGCGGTCGGCCTCGTCGATCGTCGCCTGCGGGCCGCCGTGCAGCCGGATCAGCACCCGCACGTTGTCCACCGCGGCGGTCGCGTCGGCGGCGGCCGGCAGCAGCTTCTGCCACACCTCGCCGGCCTGGGTGGCGACGGTGACCGCGGTCTGGAACGCGGCCTCCATCGCCGACAGCAGCTCGGCGGGGGAGCAGGTGGTGTGCACCTGACCGGCGCCGAGCAGCCCGCGCTGGGCGAGCGGCACGGTGGTGGTCGACAGGGTGATCGACCTGCCCTGCACCCGGTGCACGAACGCGGCCCGGTCGGCGTCGCTGAGCTTGCGCTTGTCGCGCAGCGAGCGGGCCTCGGCGATCACGTCGGTGAGCATCCGGTAGCCGTCCCACAGCTGGGTCAGCGCGTCGGTGGCGTCCGCCCAGGCGGCGGCCGTCCGGCCGGTGAGCTTCGTCTTGTCCAGGTCCTTGCGGGCCGGATTGTCATCGAGATCGACCAGGTTCGATGCGATCGCGGTCATCGCGGTCTCGAGGCGGAGCAGCTCGGCATCGGCCGGCGCGATCGACGGCGCGGTCATTTGTACTCGGCCACCGGAGGCGCCGGCGGCGCGCCGAAGGCGCCCAGCCATTTCTTGTACGTGGCGGTCCAGGTGCCGTTCTCCCGGTTCTTCGCCAGTACCGCGTTCACGAACTGGGTGAACTCGGGGTGCGCCTTCGACATCGCCATCCCGTACGGCTCCTGCGTGAAGGGCACGCCGACCACCCTCGCGTACGGGTCCTGCGCGGCCATCCCGGCCAGGATCGTGTCGTCGGTGGAGATCGCGTCGACCTCGTTCTGCTGGAAGGCGACCAGGCAGTCGCCGAACGACGCCTTGGCCACCGGGATCGGCTTGGACTTGGCCTTGGCGATGTTGTCCAGCGAGGTCGAGCCGGACGCGGCGCACACCTTCTTGCCGCCGAGGTCGTCGATGCTCTTCACGGGCGAGTCCTTGGAGACCAGGACGCGCTGGCCGGCCTCGTAGTAGATGCTGGAGAAGTTGACGTCCTTCCAGCGCGCGCAGTTCGCCGTCATGGTGTCCGCGACGATATCGACGCTGCCGTCCTTCGCGGAACTGACCCGCTTGTCGTACCCGATGACCTTGATCTGGAGCTTGTTCGGATCGCCGAAGATGGCCTGCGCGATCTGCCGCCCCATGTCCACGTCGAAACCCTCGACCTTGCCGGTGAACGGGTTGCGCGAGCTGAACAGCAGGGTGTCCTGGCTGGTGCCGAGGATGAGCCGTCCCTGCGCCTGGATCTTGGCCATGTAGCTGCCGGCCGGCATGTGGCCCGGCTGGGGGAGCGCGCCGGTCGGCCGCAGGCTGGCCCGCGGGTTGCAGGAGGTGTCGGGCGTGGCGGCCGGGGCGGCCGCGCTGGCGCCCGGCGTCGCGGCGGCCGTGGTCGACCCGGGCAGCGGCGACGAATCGCCGCTGCAGCCGGCCAAGGCGAGAACGGTCGCGGCGGTGCCGGCGAGGGCGATACCGATTCGCGTACGCATCATGGCAGTCCTCCCGCTCAACGGTATTCCTGCAGGCGAGCCCGGATGCCGGCGCCGGCCAGCACGCAGATCGCGAGCGCGGCGATCGGCCCGAACACGGCGAGCAGGGTCAGCCCGTTCCCGGCCGCGCCGATCTCCTGGTTGAAGACGGCCTTGCGCCCGTCCAGCGCCGACCCGATGCCGGCGGTGACCGACTCGAAGGTCTGGCTGGTCTGAGTGCCGATCGCGAGCCTGACCGCGTCGTCGTAGCTGCCGCCCTGGTCGAGCGAGCTCACCTTCTCGTGCGCGGCGAGGTAGGCCTGGTGCGCGGCGCGCAGGTCGTCGGAGAAGTACTCGTTGCCGAGCGCCTTGGTGAGCTGGTCTTCGGCGCTCGTGAAGTCGGTGGCGTACTGGCTTCCGCTCCCGTGCGCGGCCAGGGTCAGGGCCTCGTCGCCGCGTTCCCGCAGCGCCAGGATCCGCGCCTCGGCCAGCTGCGCGACCGGCGTCGACCCGGCGCTGTCGGCCCGGCCGAGATGACCGTTCTGGCCGGTCAGCACGAAGAGGGTGCCGATCGCGAGCAGCACGGTCAGCGCGGTCGCCGCGACCAGCGGCACGTTGAAGGTCCGGTGGGTGGCCCGGCTCAGGTACCGCTGGGCCAGCAGCAGCGCCCCGGCCAGCGCGAGGATCAGCAGTGCCAGCAGCGTCACCCAGACGTAGCTCGCCGCGTTCGTGTAGCCGTCGCGCACGCCCTGCTGGGCGACCCGGAACAGGTTCTGCGCCTGGGGGAGCAGGGTCTGCCGGTTCAGGTCCGAGGCGGCGGACAGGTACGAGGAGCCGACCGGGAGCCCCTGCCGGTTGTCGGCCCGCGCGGTGGCGACCAGCGCCGAGTACCGGGCGACGCCGTTGGACAGCGTCCGCACCGAGGCGGCGCCCTCGCTCCCGTCCGGGGTGAGCCGGGCCGCCGCGCTGATCGCCGTGGTGGCCCGCTCGAGGTCGTCGTTGTAGCGCTGGGTCAGCGCGGGCGGCTCCAGGCCGCCGGCGAGGAACGCCTGCGCGGCCGTGGTGTCCGCGTCGGCCAGCGCCGAGTAGATCGTCTCCGCCTCGACCAGCAGCGGCTGCGCCCGGTTACCCAGGTCACTGGTGCCGGCCGAGGTGGCCGCGCCGGTGATTCCGGCGAGCAGCCCGGTGAGCACGCCCAGCGTGACCAGCAGGCCGAGGAGCAGCTCCAGCCGCCCCGGCGAGGTGTGCCGGAGGCTCCCCAGCCGGCGGAACAGCCCGCCGCCACGCTCTTCTACCTGCACGCCCGGAGACGGCCGGGCCACCAAGGCTGTGCTCAAGCTTTCCTCCGTACGGGCAGTGCCACCGCCCGTCCTACTGTGCGGTATCCGCGCAAGTGATCATCCCACCCGCCCGCTCCCGCTCCGACCCTGGGTCACCGGTCGGCGACGCCCGGCGATCGGCTGAGTCTACGGAGAGCCGGCGCCCGGTGGCGTCCCCCACCGGGCGGCCCGGCCCGACGGCTTGGGGTCTGCGAATGCGCGGTAGATCTGTTCTGGGCGGGGCCGGCCAGGCTCGGTGGGTGGCCGGGGCTTGCCATGGCCCGGGGCTGCGTGGTCGCGGTGGGCGGGGCCGGTCACGGTGGGCGATATGCGGCGAATACCGGGGCCGGCAGGCAGTGCGGGGACCTTGCCGGGCGATCTTCGCGGCAACGATGAAGACCTGCTGTTCGCCGCGAACAGGAAGTCATCTTCGTCTGCCGGCCGTCGGTGAATCTTGAAGCGCACCTGTCCGCCAGGAACGGCAAGTCATCACCGTTGCGGTCGTCGCTCGAGGATGCGTCACCACGCCCCTGCCCCGGCCGACCAACCACCAAGCCGGACCGGCCGCACGAGCAGCGACCACGCAGCCCAGCGCCATGGCGAGCCGGTCCGGCCATCCCGATCGGAACAGCGCACACCGTACGAAGATCTCCGTGGGTTGGTCCTGCGCCTTGTCAGCTCAGGGCGCGTTTGAGCAGCTTGCCGGTGGCGGTCATCGGCAGCGAGTCGACGATCGCGACCATGCGTGGGTACTTGTACGCCGCCATCTGCTCCTTGCCCCAGGCGACCAGCTCGTCCTCGGTGACCGTGGCGCCGTCCTTGAGGATCACGAAGGCCTTGACCTCCTCGCCGTGGCTCGGGTGGGGGACGCCGATGACCGCGGCGAGGGAGACCGCCTCGTGGGTCATCAGGACCTCCTCGATCTCGCGCGGATAGACGTTGAAGCCGCCGCGGATGATCATGTCCTTGGCTCGGTCGACGATGTAGTAGAAGCCGTCCTTGTCGCGTTTGCCCAGGTCGCCGCTGCGGAACCAGCCGTCGCGCATCACCTCGGCGGTCGCCTCGGGGCGGTTGTAGTAGCCGCGCATGATGTTGTGACCGCGGATGGCGATCTCGCCGATCTCGTCGGTGCCCTCGATGGTGTTCCACGACTCGTCGATCAGCTTCACCTCGACGCCCCAGATCGGGATGCCGATCGAGCCCGGCCGCGGGTCGCTGTCCGGATCGCTGAAGGTCGCGACCGGCGAGGTCTCGGACAACCCGTACCCCTCCAGGATGGTCACCCCCAGCCGCTCCCTGACCTCCCTGATGATCTCGACGGGCAGGCTGGAGCCGCCGGCGACCGCGACCCGCATGTTCGACGCGATCCGCTCGACGTCGACGTCCTCGGTCAGCGCGTTGAGCAAACCCCAGTACATCGTCGGTACGCCGGCGAAGAAGGTCACGTTCTCCGACTGCAGCAGCTTGACCGCCGCGGCCGCGTCGAACCGGGGGAGCAGTACCAGCGTCGACGCCGTCGCGAAGCCCGCGTTCATGTTCACGGTCGAGCCGAACGAGTGGAACAGCGGCAGCACCAGCAGGTGCGTGTCGGTGCCCGGGTCGCTGCGGAACAGCCGGTTGCAGGTCAGCGCGTTCAGCACCAGGTTGGAGTGGGACAGCTCGGCGCCCTTGGCCTGCCCGGTGGTCCCGCTGGTGTAGAGGATCACGGCCGGGTCGGTCTCGGCCCGCAGCACCGTCTCGAAGACCGGCGACCGGCCGGCCAGCGCCGACCCCATCGTCTCCACGCCCTCGATCGGCGCCGCCGCCGCCGGCTCGGCCGTGATCAGGAAGAAGTGCTCGCACCCCTCCGCCTGCTCGAACCCGGCGTGCCCCTCGGCGCCCATCGGCAGTTCCGGCGTCCCCTGGAAGCAGAAGTACGCCTTCGCCTCCGAGTCGCCCAGGTGGTACGCGATCTCACGCCCCTTGAGCAGCACGTTCAGCGGGACGACCACCGCGCCCGCCTTGAGGATGCCGTAGTACACGACCGGGAAGTACGGCAGGTTGGGGCAGGACAGCGCCACCTTGTCGCCGGGCCGGATGCCCCGCTCGGCCAGCAGGGCGGCGACCTGCCGGGCGGCCGCGTCCACCTGCGCGTACGTCAGGCGCGTGTCGCCGAGCACGACCGCGGTGCGCTCCGGGTAGTGGCGGGCGCTGTCCTCCAGCAGGACGGAGAGGTTGAGCATGCGGTCGTTCCCCTTCAGATGGCCTATGTGGCGTGCGTCTCATTCGAGCACGCGCAGCCGCGCGGAAGAAACCTCCGTTGCGGTCTTGTTTCATGATCCACTGGGTCACGCCGGCGACGACGCGGTCCGGCTCACCCGGGCAGGTGGGCCGGACCGCGGTGATGGTGCCGGTCAGGAGCGGTGCATCGCGAACGCGCGGTTGTCCCCGTCGGCCGGCACGGTGTTGCCGACCGCCCAGACGTTGCCGCCGCGCAGGAAGGTACCGACGGCCCACGCGTCGGTGCTGGTCCGGGCGGTGACGGCGGTGAACACGTTGGTGAACGGCACGCCGCCCGGCGCCTGGTCGGGGGTCGGTGTCGAGGCCCAGGCCGGTGCCGCGAGAGCAGCCCCCGTGGTCAGGATCAGGGCGGCGCCGACCGCCGGGAGAATCACGCCAAGTCGCATGGTCCTTTTTCCTCTCATGGCTCAGCCCACGACGCGGAAGGCGATCGAGGAGGACTGCCCGGTGGTCCCGTCCCACTGGCTGCCCACCGCCCATTCGGTGGTGGCGTCCGCGGTCGTGATCGCGCCCAGCAGGGGAATGCCGACGCCGCCGGTCACGGTCACCGGGGTGACGGTCCAGGTGGTCCCGTTCCAGTGGGCGAGTGCGGGCTTGCTCGCGTCGTCGGCGGCCGCCCCGGTCACCCAGACGTCGGTGGCGGACCGGGCGGTCACTCCACCGAGGTTCACCAGCGGCGGCGCCGCGACGGCGTGCCAGGAGATTCCATTCCACCGTACGACGAAAGCCGCGCCGCTGGTGCCGACGCCGACCGCCCACGCGTCCGTCGCCGAGAGCGCCGCCACGTCGTAGAGGAACGTGCTGCCGTTGTTCGGGCCGGCGACCCGGGTCCACGCCGTGCCGTCCCAGTGCAGGATCTGCGATTGCCGGATCCGATTGCCGTACGGCAGGTTCAGCGAGTACCCGACGGCCCAGACGTCCCGGGCCGAGACGCCGTCGACCGCGGTCAGGAAGTTGGTGCGGGTGCCCGCGCTCGGCGTCGGCACGGCGCTCCAGGAGGTGCCGTCGTAGTGCATCGCCAGCGTCCGGCGGAAGGTCGAGCTGGTCGAGGCCGTCTGCCCGACCGCCCAGGCGTCGCTCGCCGAGAACGCCTTGACCGCGGACAACTCGGTGTCCGTGCCGGCCGTCCGGGGCAGCGCCTGCCGGCTCCAGGCCGTGCCGTTCCAGCGCAGGGCGACGGCCGACTTGGCCCCGCCACTGGCCGCCGTCGTGTTGCCGACGGCGACCGCCGACCCGGCCGACGTCGCGTCGACCCCGCTCAGGTCGGCCCAGCTGTTCGCGCCGCCGCCGAGCAGGTCCGGGCTGGGGAACACGCTCCACCTCGTACCGTCGAAGCGCTGGATCATCCCGTTGCCGTTGCCGCCGACGGCCCACCCGTCGGACGGCGAGACGGCGTCCACGCCGAGGAATCCGCCGAAGAAGCCGGTCGACGCCACCGGTATCTGGATCGCGGCGGCGGCCCACGCGGGCCCGCCGGTCGCGACCACCACGCCGAGGGCCACCACCGAGCCGGCGGCGGCCATAAGTGTCTTTCTCACGTCCCCTCCTCACCTTCGATGGCCGGACCGTGCCACCACCGGCTGGAGGGAATCTGATGCGGCGCTGAAATGCCGGCGGCCCGGCGCTGGTCCCCCGATGACCGCCACCGCCTGGCTCACGCCGGCCGAGGCGGCGCTGAACACCGAGCGGTTCATTCAAGTACGAGGAGCGATTCGCACGATCGCCTGCGAGTACATGCTCACCGACTGCCGGTGGGGCGTGTACCAGCTGATCGGCAAGCTTGCGTAACGAAGTGATCGTTGGGCGCAATGATCAATCCACTTACCTGCATGAGGACAAATTCAACTGACGTTCCCGGCCGGAAGGAGCTCTGCCAATGCTTCCTTGGGGCTCCATTTCGCAAGTTCCCTCAGGTACTCCCAGGAAATGTGGTTCGTCGGAGCGCTGGTCGGCTCGAACTGTGAAAGCCCAGCGTTACACGCTATTTGTACGATGGTGCCCAATCTGCGGCTCTCCGAACGCCCCCAGATGTTCGCGCTTCGCCCTCCCGGGTTCTCGTTCAGATATAAAACCAATGCCTGACGCAGGTAGGATTCCAGATCCACAATGCCAACCAAGGCCCCGTCTATCGCTCGCACGAGGTTTTGCGTTGCCCTCACGAGACTTGCGATCTCCTTGAATGTCGGAGCGCCCGCCTTGTCCACGTGGGCAATCATTCGGCCAACATCCAACCCTTGATAGAGATCCTTGATTTTCGGGGCATTTGCGTTGAGATTGCTTCGCACCGTGGAGCTGATCTTGTTGCTGGCGCCGTAGTGAACGATCCTGTTCCGCCACACTATCGCTGCCTTTGCAAGCTCACCTTCGCTCGCCTGCAATGATGGCTGTGCTGCGGATAGCAAGGCATCAAGGCGCTTCTCCAATCCGTCGGCATTCCTTATCTGCTCGATGGCTTCAGTGCCGACAACGGCTGGGGCGGCGATGATATTCTTGAGGTAAGCGCTGAGCGAATCAATCGTCCATGCAAGGCACGCCTTCGTCGCAAACTCTCGACTTCGCCTTGCTGATGCCACTGGGTCTTTGGGCGCCCACGTCGTGCTGAATTCCTCAGCTGGTTCAGCAAGTCCGGCCTCGACGGCATCCAGGCCAACCAAGATGGTAATCAAGAAGTGGTTGTTCTGTCCAGCCAAGCGCTTGAAGACACGGCGTGCCGGACTGTTGACCAACGCCAACGAGATGGACTCCAACAGGACCCCCGGTACGAATCGAACGTACTTCTCCCGCTTTTAGAATACCCAGCACGTCGGGGCATGAAGGCGGGCGTCTTACCGGTCGACCTCAGAGGGCAAGGCACTTAGTCTACGCCACCGGCGCAGCTGGCGCGAAAATTGTAGCGCCTTTTATTCTCGCAGTCCCTGGCATCGAACAGCACGTGCGTAGACATCCATCTGCCGCTGAGCGCGCGACCCGGCGCGATCGACGTCCCGGACGCGGTCTTCAGCTCGTCGCCGGTGACCCGCTTCAGGCCGTCGTAGGTGTAGGCGCGGAGGTCGCTGTCGGGTGCGCCGCCTGGCCGGGAACCTATCTACCTGTCGCGGTGTCATCCTGATGTGGTGGTATCGGATCGCGATCCCGAGCAGCCCGATGTTCTCGTATTCGGCGGGGCGCGGTCGGGCGGCGGCCCGGGCCGCCCGTGGCTGCGCAAGCTGGGCCTGCCCGCTGTTCTCGCCGCCGCCGTGCTCGCCGCGGTGGTCGCACACGTGGCCGGTTCATCGGGTCCGGTCGCCGCGCCCTCCGCGAGTCCGTCCCCGGTCGCGCCGTCACCCTCACCGCTACCCAGCCTCAGCTCGGCTGCGCCCGAGGTGACGGAGGTGGGGCGCCCGCTGCTGGGCGTCACCGCACCGTGGGAACTGTTCGGCCTCGGCCCGGACGGGATGGTCCGGATCGAACTGGCCCGGGGTCGGATCACCCGCACCGCCGTACCACCGGTGGACAGCAGCGGCCCGATCTCGTTCCTGGCCGGACCCGGTACCGCGATCGTCCGTCCACTGGACGCGGTGGCGGGTTACGCCGTACCGGACGGGCAGCCCGCCCGGACGCTGACGGGCCCGCTCGGTGCCTCCGGCCCCGCGCTACCCGGACCGGACCCAGCACACATGTGGACGGTCGTGCCGTCCAACGGTCAGGTGCAGGCGATGCGCCTGACCGGCTTCGACGGACGACCGACCGCAGCGTCCATCGCCCTGCCGCCCACCACCGGCGGGAACGCCGCGCCGGACGGCGCCGGCTACCTGACGGTGTACGCCGCGGGAGGCACGTACGACCTGCGGCCCGGATCGATCCGGCGGATCACCACGGGCCAGCTGCTCGCCATGGGTCCCACCGGCTGGTTGACACTCGAATGCGATGACCAACTGCGCTGCTTCACCGCCGCGGTCGACCGCAGCACCTGGGCGCACCGCGTTCTCGGCCCGGCCATCTCGACCTCGGGACCCTCGGGACTCATCTCCCCCGACGGCCGAGCGGCCGCCATCGTCACCCCGGATTCCAGCGGCGCCGGTTCGGTCCACCTCATCGACATGTCCAACGGCAAGGATCGCCGGCTCGCCGTACCGGCGCGCGCCGATGGCGACGGCATGGTCTGGTCGCCGGACGGCCGCTGGCTGTTCGTCGCGGGCACGGATGCCCGCGTCCACGCGATCGACCCTACCGGCCAAGACCACGATCTCGGCGTACGGCTACCCCTGTTGGACGAACTGACCACTCGGACTGCACCGTGACAGCGGCACCTCCGATCGTGGCCGTCAACGCCGCGACCGCCTGCTCCCGGTCCCCCTTCCGACAACGACGCGGTCCTCGGCTCTCCCGCACCACCACCGGCGGCGTACCACGCTTCGCTCCCGATACACCCAGACCAACGACCGCCTCGTCGCATCGGAACGAGGACTTCCCGCCCGCCTGGGCCAGCCACCTGACAGGATGGCACCCAACCACGACACGCAGTCACTGTACGTAGCAGAACAACTGACCGGCACCATGGTCACCTGCACGGATAATGCCGAGATGAGCGCGTATGGTCGGCCGCCGTGCCAGCCCTCGGAAGGTCCCCTCACGGGCCACGACTAGTAGGTCAGCCGCACTTGGGTGTTTGGGGCGGTCCTGCCGAGCTCGCGGTGAATTGCGCCTCCTAGCCTTGCGGCCGTGTCAGGTGCGGGCGTTGTGGGCGGCGATGGCGTGGAAGACGGTTTTGGGTTCCCAGGGGAGGTCGGGGTAGGTGTCGCCGGTGCGGCCGTCGTCGTAGACCTTGACGATGCCGCCGCCGGCCAGGTCGAGGTCGTCGAGGGGGTCGCCGTCGGGGCGGTGCGGGTAGTTGTAGAGGGCGAACAGGTAGACGAACGCGGCGTCCACGCCTTCGCTTTCGAAGATCTCGAGCAGTTCGGCGTGGTACCTCGCCTGGCCTGCCTCGTCGCGTTCGAGGGGTTCGCGCAGCCGGGGTGGGGTGCCGCCGTCGAGCACGTCCATGCTGCGGGGTGCGACATCGGCGGCGCCGCGCCAGGTGGCACAGCCGAAGCCGGTGATGGCGACGGGTTTCGGTTGGGCGGTAAGGGTTCGCACGCCTTCGCGGAACACGTCGGCGACCTCGGCCGAGCGGATGAGTTCGAAGGTCATGATGTCGAACAGGTCCCAGTCGACACCTTCGAACTGGATCGCCGCGTAGGTGACCGGCCCGTGGAACCGGGCCCGGATTTCCGTGACCGCCGTGCGCAGGAACCCGTCGAGTTTGCCGCGCATCGCCGCGACGCGCGCGGCGCGCGTGGCGGGGTCGCCGAGCAGGGCCGCGATCCGATCCTCGATGAGGTCGCCGTTGATGAAGCCGTGGTTCATGAGGCTGAGCTCGACGCCGGCGACGAACACGACCGGGGCGCCGGTCGCGCGGATGCGTTCGGCGCGTTCGGCGCAGTCGGTGAACAGGTCGAGGATCTGCTCGGGGGTCAGGTCGAGCGGGTAGGGCGAGAACCAGACTTCCAGCCCCAGTTCAGCTGCGATGCCGGCCGCCAGCTCGAGACGGTCGGCCTCGCCGCCGGTGAGGTGGACGGCATTGCAGTGCAGATCGTCGCGGATGATCGTGAGTTCCCGCCGCACCACGGCGGGGTCGAAGTCCTCCCGGGAGATGGTGCCGCGGAAGACGAATCCGGTGTCGTAGGCCATGCCTTTCGCTCTCATGACCATGACCGTATCAGAATTTTGCGCGCACGCAATTTTTCGTGCACGCACTTACATGTGATACTGCAGCGGTGACGACACTGCGCGAGCACAAGAAGCAGACCACGCGGGTGGCATTGCAGGAGGCGGCCCTGCGGCTCGCCCTGGCCCACGGACCCGAACAGGTACGCGTCGATGACATCGCCGAGGCGGCAGGCGTGTCCCCACGCACCTACAACAACTACTTCTCCAGCCGGGAGCACGCGATCGTCGCCGCGGTCACGGCGCAGCGGGGGTCCCGCATCGTGGCAGCGATCGCTGACCGGCCCGACGACGTCGATCTGGCCACCGCGGTGATCGACGCGGTCGTCGGGCAGTACACCGACACGGGCAGCGGTCCGCCGGAGGCGATGCTGATGATCGCGACAACGCCGGCCCTCCGCACCTGCTACGTGGAGACGGTCACCTCCATCGAGGAACCCTTGACCGAGGCGATCGCCGGGCGCGGCCTCGACCGGGAGACGGCCGAAGTGCTTGCGGCGGCGGTGGAAGCGGCCGCCAAGGTCGCCCTCAAGCGCTGGCTGCATTTCACCGGCGCAGCAAGAGGCGGCCTCGTGATCGCCACCGGCAGTCTCCCGGAACTGGTACGGGCCGCCATCGAAACGTTTCGGCCGGCCTTCGCGGCAGCAGCCCGGCCCAGATAGAGCTTCGGCAAGTGAGGTTGCCACGTTTGGGCTCGTAGCACGGACTATGTGGGCCCCACTGATCATGAATGCAGCCGCATCGCCATGATCGAGTTGTGATGCAAGAAAATCATGAGGCTGTGGCTGCCATGGTAGAGGGTGCCCTCGCGGTGGAGAACCTGGCCGTGCTCCATCGGCGGCTACGACCGTATTTCCGGCGGGTGGAACCGTTCGAGCAGGCGGGAAAATATATGACCGCGCTGGTCAGTGACCTGCCGCGGAAGAACGGCTGGACGATTGCGGAGCACGCCGGGGACGTGTGCCCGGACCCGACGCAGCGGCTGTTGAACCATGCGGTGTGCGACCACGACGCGGCGATGGCCACGATCCGCGGGTTCGTGGTCGAGGCGTTGCGTGGTCAGCCCTTGGTCGTGGCCGCGTTGGATGAGTCCGGGCAGGAGAAGGACGGCGGCGCCACGGCCGGAGTGCAGCGGCAGTACATGGGCTGCGCCGGACGCATCGCGAACGGGGTGAACACGGTGTACTGCTCCTACCCCACCCCGGCATGCCCTGGTCGGTGCCCGGATCTATGTTCCCGCCGATCAGCTCGCCGACCCGGATCGCCGGGCCGCGTCGGGTATCGGGGAGCGGACCGCGTTCCGGTCCAAGCCGCAGTTGGCCGTGGACATCATGGCGGACATGGTCGCCGACGCCACGATGCCCGCCTGGTGTGCCGGCGACGAGGTCTACGGCCGTTCCGGGGAACTGCGCAGCTTCTGCGAGGACAACGGGATCGGGTACGTGCTGCGGGTGGGCCGCGCGTTCCACGCCGACCTGGCCGCCGGTGTCCGGCTCCGCGCCGACGCGGTGGTGGACACGGTGCTGTGCAGGCAGGACAGTTGGCAGATCCGTGCGGTGCCCGGGTCCAAGGGCGACCGGCGCTACGCCTGGGCGTGGGTCGCCACCGCCAGCCCGCACCATTTCCTGTTGCTGCGTAAGCATCTGCACAGCGGCGAGGTCGCCTACCACTACTGCCACGTCCCGCCCGGCACGTCGGTCCCGCTGATGACGTTGGTGCGGGTGGCGTGCCTGCGCTGGCCGGTCGAAGACGACTTCGATTTCGGCAAAGACCACTTCGGCCTCGACCATTCCCAGGTCCGGCTCTACACCGCCCTTACACGCCATCTGGTGCTGACCATGGCCGCGCTCGCAGTCTGCGCGGTCACCGCCGCGCAGGCGAAAATTTGTGCGCCAGCACCGATCCTGCCGGTCGGCGCCGATGAAGACCCGCCCGAGGACCCCGGCCTGATCGCCTTCACCGTCGCGGAGATCAAACGCCTGTTCATCCTGATCACCCGCCGGCCACACACCGACGCCCACCACCTGCACTGGACCTGGTGGAGACGACGCCACCAAGCCCGAGCCCGCTGGTTCCACCACCGCACCCGACTCGCCCGGCAAGCCACACCATAATCACGCCGACAAGTGCGGCTGCCCTACTAGAGTCCAGCCATTCGGCGTCGTTCCACATCACAGGCACGGCACCGACCGGTTCGAGGCTCAACCGCGGGTCGTTCGACTGAACCAAGCAGATGAGTCGGTTACCAATCAGAATCGCGGTGCGTGCTTGGCCGGCGAATACTCTAGCTTACGACGTATTGCGGGTATTCGCTCTGCCACCATTTAAATAGACCAGCGGCGAGGGAATACGGGTCTTTCACAAGTCCTATTGTCTCGTCGGACGTATTGGCCCACGTGAGGAAGCTGCCGCCACTCCCATCATTATAGAGATAGCTCACGTCGGACGGCGGCGAGTCGGGGCAGGCGAGAAAGCCGATGCCCTTGCCATCCATGCTGAACTCGGCCTTCCCATTCCAAAGTTCGCTGCAGTCGCCGGACACCGGCGAAAGCGCTCCGAGTTCGGACGTGAGGTCCCGATAGGCGGCTACGAATTCACTGGACTGCGAGAAATGCCAGTAGTAGACCTGCTCCGGCGAACCGGGGTGGCATTCCAGCGCTGCATCCGAACCCATGAGCGACGGACCTTGCGTGCAGGCGCCGGACAAGTCCGCCGGAGGGTCAGCCGGAGGGTCGCCCTCAGACTTCTGGTCCGGCGGCTGGGTGAACGTCGGTGTTTCAGGAGGCACCACGGGCCCCTCCGCCTTGGAAGCTTGCGGTGATGCGGTGATTGCTGGCGTGGAAGGCGTCGAGCCGCTTTCGCATGCGCTGAGTGTGATGGAACAGCTGACGAGAAGTGTCGGCAGGATGATAACGGTACGCCGGAAATTCATGGATCACTCCTAAGGGGATTCGACAGAAAATTGTTAAGGCAAGCGCGACTCGGGCTGGTCTGAAAGTCAGTATCACCAATGATTGGGAGGATCGCTGCCGGGCTTGCCCTCCGACTCCGGGAGGGTTATCCCTCCAATAGTGCAAGGGATCTGGCAACCGGCACGGTGCCGGAACAGAATGATCTATGGCCGCCGCCCGGAGTGATCCCGTACGGAAGGATCGTGGACAAGCGACTACGACCGTGCTGACGAGTGTCGTCGCCATGGCCGCGGTAACAGAAACCGCGGCTGCGCTGAGCCTCACCGCGGGTGCTCGGCCGCTTTCGTGGCCAGTCTGGCTGCCGCTGCAACTGGTCGGCCTGTCGTTCGTGGTCGCCGGTGTGATCGCCTGGCGCCGGGAGCCGGCCAATGCCACGGGTCGGCTCATGGCCGCGGTCGGCCTGACGTGGTACTTGGGGGATCTCCAGGTCGGCCGGCAGCCGGTGTTGTTCGCGATCGGGTTCTGCCTGTTCTACCTGCCTTCGGCCATCTTCACCCACCTGATCCTGGCGCTTCCTACCGGTAGGTTGCAGCGGCGGGTCGAGTGGGCGGTGGTTCTCGCGTTGTACGCGTCGGTGACCGCTACCCAGGTGCTTCGCTACCTGGTAGAAGACCCGCGCGAGCCGCAAGTGTGGGGTTCGGGCCGCTACATGTCGGTCTGGGGGCCGGTCGCCACGTGGCTCGGGGCAGTCTGTATCACCGCTGCCTTCTGGCTGGTCGTGCAGCGCTGGTGGGTGGCCGGTACGCCAGTGCGCCGGCGGTTGGCCGTCATGTGGAGCGCTGGCGCGGTGGCCGGTGTCGTCGCCCTCGTCTGGGGCATTCTCGGCGTGGCGCACCCCTGGCCGGCGATGCAGGCCCCGATGCTGCTGACGTTTGCGCTAGTTCTGATCGTCACGCCGTTCGGGATCCTTGCCGGCCTGCTCCGCGTGCGGCTGGCACGCCTCGGCGTGGCGACCCTGGTCATGCGGCTGCAGGAGTCGGCGGACCCCGGTCATCTGCGCGATGCGCTGTCCGACGTGCTCGGCGACCCGGGCCTGCGTATCGGCCTTCGGATGGAGGACGGGCGCTTCGTCGACTCCGCGGGCGGACGGGTCGAGGTACCGGCTGACCCGCGGCGGGTCACCGTCGTCGCCCGGCATCACGAGCACCTGGCCACTCTGATCCACGACCCGGCTCTGAGCGATCAGGCGCCACTGGTCGAGGCCGTCGTCGCGGCTGCGTCGCTCGCGCTCGAGAACGCGCGGTTGCTGGCTGAGCAACGGCTGCAACTAGAGGAGGTACGCGCCTCGAGGGCACGAATCGTCGCCGCAGCCGATGAGGAGCGCAGCCGGATTCAGCGCGATCTGCACGATGGCGCCCAGCATCGGCTGCTTGCCGTCTCCCTCATGGTCGGCCGGCTGCGTGAGGAGCTCGCCGGCAACGTGCTGCGTCCGGAGCAGCAACGGATGCTGACCGTGGTGGCCGCCCAGCTGCGTGACATCATCCGCGAGTTGCGGCAGCTTACCGAGGGCATCGACCCGCCGGCGTTAAACGAACAGGGCCTCTCGGCGGTGGTGGAGATGCTGGCCGAGCGGGCGCCGCTTCCGGTTAAGTTCGCCGTCCCCGGCCGGCGGTGGCCGGTCTCCCTAGAACGTACGGCGTACTTCGTCATCCATGAGGCGCTGTCCAACGTCTACAAGCACGCGGGGGCTACACGTGCCGAGGTGTCGGTCGAGGACGCCTCGCATCGCCTAGTGGTCCGGATCTCCGACGACGGTGTGGGCGGAGCCGATCCACGAGGCAGCGGCCTGCGGGGGCTGCGTGACCGAGTCACCACCGTCGGCGGCACCATGAGGATCGACAGCGGGCGCCTGGGTGGCACCACCATCACCGCGGAGTTGCCATGCAAATCATGATCGCCGAGGACTCCGGCCTCCTCCGCGCGATGCTCATGGACCTCTTCACCCGTCACGGCATCCAGGTCACTGGCGACGCCGAGACGAAGGACGGCATTCTCACCCTGATCGACCTCGCGCCCCCGGACGTCGCCGTGCTCGACATCCGGCTGCCGCCCAGCCACTCCGACGAGGGACTACAAGCGGCCGAGGCGATCCGCGAACGGCACCCCGACGTAGGCCTGCTGGTGCTCTCGCACTACGCCGAGACCTCGTACGCCATCCGCCTGCTACAGAACGGCTCTCGTGGCCTCGGCTACCTGGTCAAGGATCGGGTACAGGACACCGTGGGGCTAATCGACGCAATACGCCGAGTGGCGCGCGGTGAGGTGGTCATCGATCCCGAGGTCGTGCAGCGCGTCATGTATCGCCGCCGCACGGCCGACCCGCTGGAGCGTCTCACCCGGGCCGAGCGAACAGTCCTGGAGCTCATGGCGGAGGGCCTGTCCAACAGTGCTATCGCAGCGAGGCTGCACTACGCCGAGAAGACGATCGAGAAAAGAGTGACCGCGATCAACACCAAGCTCGGACTGCCGCACTCCGAGAGCAACGGGCGCACTGACGTCAACGTACGTGTCCTGGCCGTACTCACCTACTTGCGCCGGATCGGCACCGGGCTTTGACCGCGCGGCGGGCGCTGCTCTACGAGTTCGGCGTGGACAGAGCAAGTTCGTTCGCCGCATAGCCGAGATCCAAGGTGAGGCAGACGCCCAACGCAAACTTTCCTCACTGAGCCGACGGTAAAGTCTGAACGACCGACTTCCTCAACTGCCGATGACAGGATGTTCATCGAGCGCCTAGAAATGCTCACGTACGCGAATCATTGAGTCGATCAGTATCGCAAACCTCGACAATCTTCCGCCTCGCGGAAGATGTGCTCCCGACTCAGTGACAATGCGATCTTGAACTCCGTCGCTCGCGTCTCTCCCGATTGATCGGACATTGTCAGTGGTCAGGCAGAACCGGTCCACGTTGACGAGTAGTCGGGACATGGCGGAGTGCCGGGTCGGCCACCCGGTATGGATGGCGGACCGGCGCGGACGGCGGTCAGTCGGAGGCTTTGCGGGCGGCGTCAAAGGGTGCCCGGTCGAAGATGAACCGACTGTAAGTGATCTTGCCTTCTTTGACGGTGACGCATTCCGCGGCCGGAGCACTCGCCACCGGCACGGTTGCGGTGTCGTACATGATCAGCGCGGTATCGTCGTCGCCGAACGCGGCGATCATCGTTGCGCCGGTGAGAATCTGTAGGAACGGGCCCATGAAGCCGCGGTATGCCTGGGCGCCCCGCAACCGGCCGGCGGGTGCGTCGCAGACGATGTCCTCGGCGATGAAGCTCATCGCCGTGTCCAGGTCGTGGTCGGTCCATGCTTGGTAGTAGGCCAGCGCGGTGCGCAGGGCACGGCTGTTGGACTGCGTCATGGCGGTTTCCTCCGTGTCAGATGCGGGTTTCTGGTCTTCGTGTCTGATCTGGATTGCCCGGCACTGGGGCCGGTCTCGACTTTGGTTGTGGGTGCTGGCCCTGGCGGGTTCGGCGCAGTTTCGGGTCGATCGTCAGCCGGTGGTGACGGTGGCGAGGTCCGGGATGCGGGCGGCGGTCAGTGCCACCGTGGCGTGGTCGGCCGTGGCCCGCCCGTGCAGCGCCAGCGCCGACAGGACGCCGAGCAGCGACAGCCCCGCGGCGACCGTCAGCGCCGGCCGCAGCCCGTCGGTAAACGTGACGGCGTTGCCGAGGCGCCCGTTGGCGGTGAACACGGCGGTGACGACCGCGACGCCGAACACGCCGCCGAGGCGTTGCATGGTGCTGTTGGTGCCCGAGGCCTTACCCAATTCGGCTGGCGCGACCGCGTTCATCGCGGCGGTCGCAGTGGTAGGCAGCGCCATGGAGATACCCACGCCGGCCATCAGCAGCGCGGCCACCATCTCGGCGTAGTGGGGTGTCGCGCCGGCGATCAGTGCGAACCAGCCCAGCCCGGTGGCCTGTAGCAGCATGCCCGTGGCTAGGACCGGGCGTCGCCCGATCCGGTCGGACAGGCGTCCGGCGAGCGGGGCGACCAGCAGTGGCGTGGCCGTCCACGGCAGCAGTCGCAGCCCGGTGGCCAGCGGGGAGTAGTGCAGCACCAGTTGAAAGTACTGGGCGATGAGGAACACCGCGGCGCTCAGCGCCGCGATCATCAGCAGCGCGGTGGCGTTGGCGGCGGCGAAGTCCCGCGTACGGAACAGCCGCAGCGGCAGCATCGGCGCCACGGTTCGGCGTTCCCGGGCGACGAACCCGGCGACCAGCAGCACCCCGCCGGCTATCGCGACGAGGGTCTGGGCGGCGGTCCAGCCGACCGTGCTGGCCCGGACCAGACCCCACACCAACGCCGACGCGCCGCCGGCGAGCAGCACCAGCGCCGGGATGTCCAGCGGAGCCGGGTGGGTGGCCGAGCGCGGCAGCCGGGCGCGCGAGAGCGCGACGCCGGCCAACCCGATGGGTACGTTCAACCAGAAGATCCAGTGCCAGTCCAGGCCTTCGGTGACCACGCCGCCGACCAGGGGGCCACCGGCCACGGCCAGGCCGCCCAGGCCACCCCAGATCCCCACGATCGCGCCCCGCCGCTGCGGTGGGAACGCGTCGGTCAGGATGGTCAGGCTCAGCGGCATCACGGCCGCCGCCCCCATACCCTGCACGGTCCGCGCGGCCAGCAGCCACCCGACGCCGGGAGCCAGCGCGCAGCAGGCCGAGGCCGCCGTGAACACCGCCAGGCCGGTGGTGAAGACCCGCCGCCGGCCGTACCGGTCACCCAGCGCGGCTGCGGTGATGATGCCCGCCGCGTACGCCAGGCCGTAGGTGTTGACGGTCCACTGCAGGCTCGCCATCCCCGCCCCCAGGTCCCGGCCGATCATGGGTAGCGCGGTGGTCACCACCAACGCGTCCAGCGCGACCATGAAAAAGGCGACCGAGGTAACCGCCAGTGTCCAACCCCGATACGACCGGTAGCCGCTCGTGCCGCTCATCGAAACCCTCTCCCTCGCCGGCGTGTTGATGTCCCACCTGTGCAGACACCGCGACAACGGCGAACGGAACGGTGCCCGCGAAAAGATGTCGGCGGAGATGGCATGCTGCCAGAGTGGACCAAGCCACGTTGCGACGCGCCCAGGGCGGAGACGAGCAGGCGTTCCGGGAGCTGACCGACCCCCCACCGCCGTGAGCTGCAGGTGCACTGCTACCGCATGCTGGGCTCGCTGACCGACGCTGAAGACCTGCTGCAGGAGACGCTGCTGGCGGCCTGGCGCGGCCTGTCCGGCTTCCAGCAGCGGGCGTCGCTGCGTTCCTGGCTGTACCGCATCGCCACCAACCAGTGCCTCAACGCGCTGCGCAGCGCCGGCCGACGCCTCCCGGTTGAACCGATACCACCGTTCCAGCCACCCGAACCCACCCAGCGTGACGAGATCACCTGGTTGCAGCCTTACCCCGACACCCTGCTCGACGACATCGCCGACCCGGCGCCCGGCCCCGACGCGCGTTACCAGTCGACCGAAGCGGTCGAACTAGCATTCGTCGCCGCCCTGCAACGCATGCCACCCCGCCAAACCGCCGCGCTGCTGCTGCGCGACGTGCTCGGCTTCGCCACCGACGAAGTCGCCGGTATGCTCAACACCACCCCGACCGCGGTCAAAGGCGCCCTGCAACGGGCCCGGGCCAGCCTCGACCAACCTCCCGACAGCCCCGACCCTGCCCGCATCCCACAACCAACGGTCGGCCCCGATGGCGATGTGCCGCGACGCTTCGCCGACGCGTTTATCGCTGCCGACATCGACGGGGTGATCGCGTTGCTCACCGACGCCGCGTGGCTGTCGATGCCCCCGGCGCCGCACCAGTACCACGGCCCCGACGCGATCCGCGCCTTCCTCCACACCGCCTTCACCTACCGGGGCCAACGCCGGATCCACCTGCTACCCACCCGCGCCAACACCCAACCGGCCTTCGGCAGCTACCTCAGCGACCCAGACACGCCGGTCGCCACCCCCGCCGGGCTGTTCGTGCTCACCCTGACCGCCGACCGGATCCAGGCCATCACCCGCTTCCACCTCGACGCCCTCTACCCCCGGTTCGGACTCCCCGAATCGTTCCCCGCCCCAACCGAGCTCCGAGACCGACACAGGTCGCCATAGGCGCAGTACAGCCCAGTCATCGACCTTGCGCCCGAACGGTCGGGACGCTGCTACGCCACAGCCTGGGACACCTATGGACTCGTGGGCGAAATGCCGGCTATAGCAACCAGCACCACCGGATTGCTTCACCAACTCCCCAGCGACGGCGGTCAAGAGGCATTGCCCATCGCGGCCAGTTGCAGCGACACCTACAACCCGGGCGACTGAGGCTGTTCGGACATTGACACGTGGTTACTATCCGGATCTGCCGTTGCGACACGATGTCGCACTTTGCGAGTGGACTCGCAGTTAGGAGGGCCGACGTGATGTCGGTGGTGTAGTCCCGGGCGCGTGCTC
>NZ_JOJL01000042.1 GCF_000721705.1 Actinoplanes subtropicus | reverse complement strand
AGTTGCCAAAGGAATCCAAGCCGGACCAAACCGGCCAGGGAAAATACAAATTGGCACTGGCTTTACAAGCACCCTGTTGAGTTCTCAAAGAACAACCGCGAAGAGCACACGGCTGCTCACTGTGTGAATCTTGCGAGGTTACCCCAGGACGGCCGTTTCGCCCGTCTCCCTGGCGGCTCGTAGAACATTACAGGGTGCTTCCGCGACCGCCAAATCGGGGCCCCCGCTCCCACTAAGCTGCCCCCCATGAGAGCCGACCTCGTCTTCCACGGCGGCCCGGTCTTCACCGACGGGACCCGGCACCACGACCCGGTCGCCGTCCGGAATGGCCGCATTGTCGGTGTAGGCGACGTGACCGAGCTGATCGGCCCGCAAACGCAACCGGTTGATCTCCAGGGCCGGCTGCTCCTCCCCGGCTTCCAGGACGCCCACATCCACGCCGTCATGGGCGGCGTGGAGCTGGGCCTGTGCGACCTCACCGGCACGGTCGACCTGGCCGAATACCTGCGCCGCATCACCACCTACGCCGCGGACCACCCCGACGAGGAGTGGATCGTCGGCGGCGGCTGGTCGATGGAGAGCTTCGAGGGCGGCGTACCCACCACCGATCTCCTCGACCGCGTGGTCCCCGACCGCCCGGTCTACCTGATCAACCGGGACCACCACGCCGCCTGGGTGAACGGCCGCGCCCTCGACCTGGCCGGCATCACCGCCGACACCCCCGACCCGGCGAACGGCCGGATCGACCGCCGCCCCGACGGCACCCCGATCGGCGCCCTCCAGGAGGGCGCGATGGATCTCGTGACGGTCCCGCGGACCACCCCCGAGACCCGCCTCGAGGGCCTGCTCCGGGCCCAGCGCCTCCTGCACGGGCTGGGCATCACCGCCTGGCAGGACGCGATGGTCTGCGCCACCAACGGCTACGACGACATCTCCGACGCCTACCTCACCGCCGCCACCACCGGGAAACTCACCGCGACCGTGGTCGGCGCTCTCTGGTGGGACCGGGACCGCGACGCCGGGCAGATCCCCGAGCTGATCGAGAAGCGCGCCCGGCTCACCGTCGGCCGCCTCCGCTGCGACTCGGTGAAGCTGATGCTGGACGGCATCGCCGAGAACTTCACCGCCGCGATGACCGAGCCCTACCGCGATTCGTGCGGCCACATCACGAAAAATCGGGGCTTGTCGTTCATCGACCCGGAGCGGCTCCCGGCCTATGTGACGGCGCTGAGCGAAAACGGCTTCCAGCCCCACTTCCATGCCCTCGGCGATCGAGCGGTCCGCGACGCCCTGAACGCGCTCGAGGCCGTGAACGGCGACACCCGCCCGCATCTGGCCCACCTCCAGGTGGTTCACCCCGATGACATCCCGCGCTTCAAGCAACTCGGGGCGACCGCCAACCTCCAGCCCTACTGGGCCGCCCACGAGCCGCAGATGGACGACCTCACCATCCCGTTCCTGGACCCGGCGCTGGCCGCCCGGCAGTACCCGTTCGGCGACCTGCATCGGTCCGGCGCCCGGCTGGCCGGCGGCAGCGACTGGCCGGTCAGCACCCCCGACCCGCTGCAGGGCATCCACGTGGCGGTCAACCGGGTCCATCACGGTGACGACCGCGAGAGCTTCCTTCCCGATCAAAAGCTTGACCTGCGTACGGCGTTGACCGCGTACACCTCGGGATCGGCGTACGTCAATCGCCTCGACGACACCGGCAGCATCCGCCCGGGTTTCCGCGCCGACCTGATCGTCCTGGACCGGGACGTCTTCGCCGCCCCGCCGCTCGAGATCGGCGACGCCCGCGTCGAGTTGACGTTCGTCGACGGACGGCTGGTCTAAAAAACCCACTTCGCGCCGGTCTCCCGGCGGTAGGCGGCCACCGCCTCCTCGACCGTCGGGAAGAAGTGCGCCGGGTCGATCGTCCGGGTCAGCTGGTACCGGTCGATCTTCTGCTGGACCGGGCTCTTCATCTCGGCGAAGACGAGGCTGATCCCGCGCGCGTTCAGCTCCTCGTCGAGCTCCTCCAGGGTGTCCGCGGCCGTGGTGTCGACGTCGGTGATCGGCTCGGCGGCCACGATGATCCACTTGAGGGCGGGGTCGGCGGCCATGAAGCCGCGGATCCGGTCGCGGAACGTGCGGACGTTGGCGAAGATCAGCGGCGCGTCGAACCGGAAGATCAGCAGGCCGGGCAGCCGCCGCGCGGCCGGGTGGACGCTGACGTCGTGGTAGCCGCTCACCCCGTCGGCCCGCCCGAGCACCGCCTGGTACGGCCACCACACCCGCCGGAACACGTTCAGCACCGACAGGCCGACCGCGACCGCGATGCCGGGCAGCACGCCGAGGATCGCCACCCCGAGGAACGCGGCGATGCCGAGGCCGAACTCCATCCGCCGGCGTTTCCAGAGCCGCACCAGGCCCGGAAGGTCGGCCAGCGACACCGCCGCCGCGATCACCACGGCCGCCAGGGTCGGCTGCGGCAGGTCGCGCAGCAGCCCGGGCGCGAACAGCAGCATCAGGCTGATCGCCACCGCCCCAACCACCCCGGTGACCTGGGTGCGGGCGCCCGACTGCTCGGCCACCGCGGTGCGCGACCCGCTGGTGCTGACCGGGAACCCCTGGAAGAACGAGGCCGCGATGTTGGCCGCGCCGATGCCCACCATCTCCTGGTTGCCGCGCACCTCCTGGCCGGTACGGGCGGCGAACGCGGACGCCGTGGAGATCGTGTCGGTCAGCGACACCAGGGTGATCCCGAGCGCTCCCCCGGCGAGAACGCTCAGCTGGCCGAGGGAGAAGTGCGGCACCTCGAACGGCGGGAACCCTTGCGGCAGCGCCCCGACCAGGTCGACGCCGCGCTCCTGGAGGCCGAACGCCGCGACGGCCGCGATCGAGAGCACGACCGCGATCAGCACGCCCGGCACCCTCGGCAGCCAGGTCCGCAGCGCCAGGATCACGGCCAGCCCGAAAACGCCGATCACCAGCGCGGCCGGCACGGTCCTACCGGCGGCGACGCCCTCGGCGAAGCCCTTCGCCTCGGCGATCAGCCCGTCTGCGTCGACCGGGAAGCCGAACAGTTTCGGCAGCTGACCGATCAGGATGGTCAGCGCGAGGCCGTTGAGATAGCCGAGCTGGGTGGGGTGCGACAGCAGGTCCGCCAGGAAACCGAGCTTCGCCACACCGGCCAGCACGAGCAGCACCCCGACCAGCAGGCTCAGGGTGGCGGCGAGCGCGATCGTCTCGCCCGGGCCGGCTCCCGCGCCGAGCCCCGCGACGATCACCGTGGCGATCATCGGCCCGAGCGAGGAGTCCGGCCCGAGGACGAGGATCCGGGACGGGCCGAAGACCGCGTAGGCCAGCAGGCAGAGGATCGAGGTGTACAGGCCGGTGATCGCCGGCAGGCCCGCGAGTTCGGCGTACGCCATGCCCTGCGGGACCAGCAGGGTGGTCAGCACGACGCCGGCGACCAGGTCGCGGGGCAGCCAGGCGGCCCGGTAGGTGGTCACCGTCCGGACGCCCGGCACCCACCCGCGAATGTCGATCACAGGCGAAAACTACGCTCTGCTTCAGCCGAGCGACCCACCCCCGCCGGGTGGGTTTTTCCGGGCGTACGCCGGAAGCGCCGGCTCGTCGCGCCGCTGTTCCGGAAGCTCCGGCCGGAACACCCCGAGACCGGCGAACGACGGCACGGACGGGATGTCGTACGCCCGGACCGGCCGGGACAGCGGCGTGACCACCGCCAGCACCAGCGCGACCAGCACCGCCGCCGCGATCGCGTCCAGCCAGTAGTGGTTGCCGGTGACCACCACAACCAGCAGCGTCAGCGCCGGGTGGGCCAGCCACAGCCAGCGCCACCGGGAGCGGGTCGCCACGATCAGCGCGACCGCCACCGCGAGGGCCCAGCCCACGTGCAGCGACGGCATGGCCGCGTACTGGTTGCTCAGCGTGTCGGTCGACGGCGACCCGTAGACCGACGGCCCGTAGAGATGCCCGGTGTCGACCATCCCGGCCGCGGTCAGCATGCGCGGCGGGGCGAGCGGGAACAGCGCGTGGATGATCAGGGCGAGCGCGGTGAGGGAGGCGAGGGTCCGGCGGAACCACAGGTAGATCTCCGGCCGTTTGCGGTACAGCCAGATCAGGGCGGCGGCGGTGGCCGGGAAATGCACGTACGCGTAGAAGCAGTTGGCCACGCGGACCCACCAGGTGTGCCCGAGCAGCGTCGCTTGCAGCCCCGCCTCGCTCGGCAGGTGCACCAGCCGCTCGAAGTTCCAGACGTCCTGCGCGTTGGTGAGTGCCGCCCCGACGTGTCCTTCGACCAAAACCCGGCCGAGTTTGTACGCCAGGAACAGCGCCGCCACGAACAGGATCTCCCGTGCCGCCCGCTTCCCCCTCATCGGTCAAGCTTCTGCCGGATCTTGCCCAATGAGCAATCTTTAACCGGTGAGAGTCACCTCACTCTCGGGCGGAGCTCAGCGCCAGGTATCCGTCCTCGAGGGTGGGGGTGGCGGGCTGGGCCCCCGCCGGCGGGGTCGTGCCCGCGACCACCCGGTAACGCATCCCCGCGCCGTCCGGCAGCGCCGAGACGACCAGGCCGCCGGTCGGTGGCGGATCGGCGGTGGTCAGCGTCCAGACCCGGCCCTCGGCCCGCGCGGTCAGATCGGTCACGGTGCCTTCGAACACGAGGCGGCCCTTGGCCAGGACGGCGACGTCGCGGCAGGTCTGGGCGATGTCCTCGACGATGTGGGTGCTCAGCAGCACGGTACGCCGCCCGGCCAGACGGGCGAGCAGGGTCCGGAACCGGATGCGTTCCTCGGGGTCCAGTCCGGCGGTCGGCTCGTCGACGATGAGCAGCCGCGGGTCGGCCAGCAGCGCTTGGGCGATGCCGACGCGGCGGCGCATGCCGCCCGAGTACGTCCTGAGCTTGCGGTCGGCCTCGCCGGACAGCCCGGTGATCTCCAGTACCTCGCCCACCCGGCGACGGCGGGCCGGTCGTGCGTCGAGGCCCTTGAGCAGCGCCACGTAGTCGAGGAACTCGCGGGCCGACAGTTCCGGGTAGACGCCCAGATCCTGGGGCAGGTAGCCGAGGGCCCGCTGCACCGCGAGACGGCCGGCGCCGGTGGCGATGTCGTGACCGCCTACCCGAACGCTGCCGCCGGTGGGCTTGAGCAGACCGGCCAGGATCCGCATCAGCGTGGTCTTGCCCGCGCCGTTGGCGCCCAAGAGGCCGTACATGCCGGTGGGGATGGTCAGGTCCAGCCGGTCGAGGGCCCGCACGCTACCCCGGTACGCCTTGCTGAGCTGGCTGATCTCGATGCGCATCGGGTCTCTCCTATCGGGCCGGGCGAGTGCGGAGCACGTGGGTGAGGGCGAGGACGGCGGCGGCCGAGGCGAGCAGGAGCGCCATGGACAGCCCGGCGGTCGCCACCTCCGGTGCCGGACGGAGGGCGTTGAGCGTGGCACCGGGGGCCGGGCCGGCCCACAGGTCGGTGCCGCCGTGACTGCCGTGGTAGCCGAAGAACACCTCGAGCGGGTAGCCGTTGGTGGGCGACAGCACCGTCTGGGCCAGCGTGGGCACCGCGGTCGCCGGGATCAGCCAGCTGCTCCACACCCAGAAGCCCACGAAGAGGGTCCGGAACACCGGCGGCGGCACGACCGAGGGGAGGCAGACCGCCAGGGCGCCGGCGACGGCCAGACCCGGCGCCAGCACGGTGGCGAAGACGGCCGGCGCCCAGACCAGCGCGGCGGCACTGCGATGCGCCACGGCGTAGCTGATCGCGTATCCGAAGTAGATGGCGGCGATCGGCGCCGCCGTGGCGAGGCCGCTCCCGGTGTACTTGCCGAGCAGCCGGCCGAGCCCGCTCGCCGGCGCGGCGTCGAGCAGGTCGGCGACGTCGAGCCGGACGTCGCGGACCATCCGGTCGGCGAGAAGGAACGCGAACCCGACGGGCAGCGGGATCTCCTCCGAGATCGCGGTCCGCACCATCGCGATCTTCGGATCGGTCTCGTGCCAGATCGACAGCAGCCCGCTGAACGCGGCCAGCACCACCAGCAGCAGCGCGTACGTGACCCACAACGCCGGGCGGCGCAGTTGCATGCGCAGCTCGTACCGGGTGGCGGCCAGGAAGGCGGTCATTCCGATCGCTCCCCGGCGAGCAGCCACTGCGCCCGGCCCAGCAACGGCCACGCCGCGGCCAGCAGCACCGCCGCACTGGCCAAAAGCACGATCCGATTGACCGTCCAATCGCCGGTGAACGGCCGGGTGGTCGCGAACAGAAGCAGCGGCGAGGGCACCCAGTCGGGCGCCACCTGCTCGAACAGCCACAGACCCGCCACCACGGCCGCGGCCGCCGCCGGCGCGCGCAGCAGCGCGGCGGCCAGCAGCCCGACAGCGGCGAGCGCGAGGGTCGGGGCGAGCCAGGTGAGCTGGCCCGGCCAGCCGCCCGTCGCCCGCGGCCAGCGCTGCCACCAACCGGTCGCCACGAGCAGCTCGGAGACCACGGACGCGACCAGCGCGCCCATGCCGACGGCCACCGCCGTGCGGCGCAGCAGCGTGGTGCGGTAGCGGGTGGGCAGCGTCAGCTGAAGCTCGAGTGCCGGGTCGCGTCCGACCAGGGAACCGGTGCCGATCCCCACCGCGAGCGGGATGGCCATCTCGAGGACGCAGAAGAACGCGTACGCCGCCCGCTGGTCGTCGCCGGACCGCACGCCGAGGAGGGCGACCGTGCCCACCGCCGCCGCCGCGAGCGGCGGCGCCAGGAGCACCGGCCGGCCCGCGCGGCGCACCTCGTACCGCAAGAGCGAACCTGTCATGTCAGCGGAGTAGCGCGCCGGACGCGCCGCGGTTCACGATGGCCGGCGAGAAAAACCGCGAGAGCCGCGAGCAGCAGCGCGCCGCCCAGCGTCTCGGCGTTGGTGTCCCACAGCGCCCGGATCGGGATCAGCCAGGCCCAGCGCTGGTCGAACCAGTCCGACCAGGCCAGCCGCAGGGTCCACGACACGGCCACCACGACCGCCGCCGCCTCGGCGCCGACCGTGACGGCCCCGAGCAGGGAGAGGGCGGAGAGCAGCGCGGCCGGGCCGAGCCAGTCGCCGAGGCCGGCGCCGAGGGTGCCGAGCAGCGCCGACCCGGCCAGGCTCAGCGCCACGTCGAAGCCGAGGACCAGAGTGACCCGCGTCAGGAGGACCAGCCGGGGCGGCGTCGGCGTGGCGGCCGTGATCTCCACCGCCGGGTCGTGCTCGGTTCCCGCCACACCGGCGATGCCCATCGCCGCGACCAGCGGGGTGACCAGGGCGAACAGGTGCGGGTCGTGCCGGACGACAAGGACGCCGACCGCGAGCGCGAGCGCCGAGGCCACCCAGATCAGCGCCGGGATGATGCGCAGCTGGGCGCGGGCCAGGGCCAGCGGCAACCGCCACCGCGGGCCCGTGGCCGGTATCGGTGACAGCCCCCGCACCAGCGCCGCCGCCACGATCCGCGGTCCGGGCGGCGCGACCGGTTCGCCGGGTCCGGCCAGTGCGCGCCACGCCGCGAGATCGGCTCGGCACTCGGCGCAACCACTCAGATGACGGCGCACCTCGTCCGCCCGTGGCGGCGGCAGGGTGCCCGCGGCGTACTCGGCAAGGAACTCGTTCATGCCCGCCGGCCCTCCTCCGCCAACATCCGGGCCAAGGCCGCCCGGCCGTGGAACAGGCGGCTCTTCACGGTGCCGACCGGCACCCCGATGATCTCCGCGACCTCGGCCAGCGGCAGGCCGGCGACCATCGCCAGCCCGATCACGTCGCGATGGTGGGCGGCCAGCCGGGCGATGGCGCCGGCGACCGCGGTGCCGCCCGAGGCCAGCACCGCCAACTCGTCCGGACCCGGCGCGGCGTCCGCCACCTCGGCCGGCTCGACCGGCACCGGCGCCGGTTGCAGCCGCAGCCGCTGATACGCCTGACGCCGGGCCACCGCGAACAGCCACGTCCGCACGCTCGAACGCGCCTCGAAGGTGTCCGCGCCGCGCCAGACCGCCAGCAACGTGTCCTGCAGGATCTCCTCGGCCGTCATCCGGTCGCCGCAGACCCGCAGCAGATAGCCGAACAGCGCACGAGCGTGCCGCCGGTAGAGCTCGCTCAGCGCGCCGCCGTCACCCGCCGCGATCGCGGCGAGGACGGCCGCGTCGGTGGCCTCGCCGGCGGGCTCGGCCGAGCCCCGCCCGGTCGCCACCCATCGCCAGGACCGCCCGGCCGCACCCGTCACAGCTTCCATCGTCAATGACGTAGCGCCGCACCGGCGTCCGGGTTCACCGAACCGCGGAAAAGGCACACGGCCGGCGACCCGGGTCAGGTGACGGCGATCGGGTTGATCGGAGAGCCGACCGCCCCGGTGATCGGCAGCGGCGCGGCGGTGAGCCAGAAGTCGTACACGTTGGCGGCGGCGCAGTGGACGGCCAGGGCGTCCGGGTCCCACATCTCGCCGAGGAAGAGCCCGATGTGTGGGATGGCCACCTGGTGCAGCGGCTGGAAGGCGTCGTCGAACTCGTTCGGCCGCACCTCGAAGCCCCAGGTGTCGGTGGCGATCGCGGCGATCTCGGTGTCGTGCAGCCAGTCCGCCGTGGTGAACGACAGGCCCGGTGCCGGCCCGCCCGCGTAGTCGCCCCAGCCCTCGCGCCGGCACCGGCTCAGCTGTCCGGTGCGGACGACCACGATGTCGCCGCGGCCGACCGCCGAGGTGGCGCCCTGCCGCTCGACGGTCTCCTCCAGGTGCGCCCGGGTGATCGCGAACCCGTCCGGCAGCTCGCCGCCGGTACCGAAGGCCCGGCCCACGTCGAGCAGCACGCCCCGGCCGGCGATCACCCCGGCGACCGTCTCGATGCCGGTGGTGTTGTCGCCTAGGCTGGTCACCGTCTCGGCGGCGAGCCGGCCGTTCCAGGAGAACCCGTGGTCGAAGATGTGGCCGAGGCCGTCCCACTGGGTCGAGCACTGCAGCGGCATCGCGATCACGTCGTCGGCGCCGCCGATGCCGTGCGGGAAGCCCTGGTTGCCGGCCGCCGCGTCGGTGCCGGTGTCGAGCATGGTGTGCACCGGGTTGGTGCGGCGCCGCCAGCCCTTCTGCGGCCCGTCCATGTCGAACGACTGCGCCAGGGAGAACGACAGACCCCGCCGGATCAGCGCTCCGGCTGCCCTGCGCTTCTCGTCGGTCAGGAAGTTCATGGTTCCCCGTACGTCGTCCGGTCCCCACCGCCCCCAATTGGAGTTGCGTTTCGCGGCGGCGGCGATGGCGCCTTCCGGGTCGGTGCGGTCGAGGGCGCTCACGCTGTGCCCTCCTTAGGCATGCCCTTCTGGCCCTCGCCTGCGGCCTGGGCGCACAACTCATGGAGGTGCCGCTCGGTGCAGGCGGTCATGCGTTCGTCCCGAAAACGTCCGCGATCCAGTCGGCGATGTAGACGCTCACGTGTGGCAGGTGGTCGAGGCCGATGTGCTCGGCGCCGCCCTCGGCCGGCGTGAAGATCCGCAGTTCCCGGCGCGGGCTGGCGGTGGCCTGCTCGTACGACCGGTGGGCGTACCGGAGCGGGATCTGCCGGTCGTTCTCGCCGTGCACGACCAGGAACGGCACGGTGATCCGCTCGACCACCCCGTCCAGGTGGACGTCGGTGGCCTTCTTGATGAAGGTGTCCAGGTCGGGCGCGCCCCAGACCCACATCACGTGGTCCCAGTAGTGCGGCACCGGGTTCTCGCCCTCGCGTTCGAGGCGGCGCAGCTGCACCTCGCCCCAGTTGTGGTTGGCGCCCCAGGCCACGCAGAGCGCGAGCCGCTTCTCGAAGGCGGCGGCCCGCGGCGCGTAGTACCCGCCCAGCGACCAGCCGGCCAGCCCGATCCGGGCCGGGTCGACGTCCCCGCTCGCCAGCAGGTAGTCGACGCACGCGGCGGCCCAGTCCTCGGTCTCCACCCGGGCGGTGAGGCCGCCGAAGCGCAGCGCCTCGCCGCTGCCCGGGCAGTCGACCATCAGCGTGGCGATCCCGCGGGCCCGCAGCTCCTGCGGGAACCCGGAGACGTACATGTGCTCCTTGGTGGAGTCCAGCCCGTTGAACATGATCATGCAGGGGGCCCCCGGGCCGGCCGGGGTGAAGTAGGCCGGCAGCGTGGTGCCCTCGAACGGGATGGCCACCCGTACGGTCCCGGGATCGATCAGGTCGAAGGTCTTCTGCATGAGGTCCAGGCAGCGCTGGTAGATCTCGCGGCGGCCGGGGGCGTGCGCGCGCTGCATCCGCTCGGCCTGGGTGAGGTAGTTGGTGGCCCGGAGGTACGCCTGCCCGGCCGCCCGGGTGTGCCCGGCCCGCTCGGCCTCGACCGCCTGGGCCTCCAGGTCGTCGACGACCGCGGTCCAGGCGGCCATCAGCTCGCGGGTGCCGGCGTCCGAGCCTTGCGCCGCGAGCTCGCGGACCGGCCGGCAGGCCCGGTCGACCTCGTCGATCAGCCCGCCGCTGTTGAGCGCGGCGACCACGCTGAGGTTCCAGACGTAGTTGCCGGGGAAGTACTCGAACATCACGCATTCACCTTTCGGAACGGCGGAATCGGCGGGGCGGGCGGGGCGGAGACGATCCGGTTGGTGAGGCTGCCGAGGCCCTGGACGGTCAGCGTCACCACGTCGCCGTCGCGCAAGGGGGGCGGTTCCTGCCTGCCCGAGCGGCCCCACAGTTCGGCGAGGCAGCCGCCGTTCCCGACCGTTCCGGAGCCGAGCACGTCGCCGGGGACGACCCGGCTGTCGCGGGCCGCGTAGGCGAGCATCGTCTCGAACGTCCAGCCCATGTGCGACAACAGATCCCGGCCCACCTCGACGCCGTTGACCTCGGCCACGCACATCAATTCCAGAAAACCGTCGGCGTCCTTGTACGGGTCGAGTTCGTCGGCGGTCACCAGCCACGGGCCGAGGCTGCCGGCGAAGTCCTTGCCCTTGGCCGGGCCCAGGCCGACCTGCATCTCCCGGCTCTGCAGATCGCGGGCCGACCAGTCGTTGAAGATGGTGTACCCGAAAATCGTGTCGCCCGGCCCGACCACGGCCGCCACTTCCAGCTCGAAATCGCGGGCCACCGAGGCGGCCGGAAAGGGCACGTCCTCGTCCGGCCCGAGCAGCGTGTGCGGGTTGGTGAAATAGAACGTGGGCGCGTCGTACCACGCCTCCGGCACCCCGCCGCGACCGTCGACCGCCTTTCTGATGCCCTCGACGTGCCGCTCGAACGCCACGAAATCGCGGAACGAGGCCGGCCGCAACGGCGGCCGCAAGCGCACCTCCGCCAGCGGCACGCCGGGCAGCAGGTCCAGGCCCTCGGTCCCGCGCTCGACGATCTCCCGCAGGGAAAGCGGCTCCGCGAACGGCTGCACCGTGTCGTCGCGTACCACGCCGGCCCTTGTCGACCCGGCGTGCGCGTAGGTGACGAGCCGCATCAGACCGGCGGGGCGACGAAGACGCCGCGGTCGGGGTCGTTGAACGACTGCCGGGCCACGAACTCGGTCATCGGGTTCGCGGTGCCCCACTGGTCGGCCACCGAGGGGTCGGAGAAGTCGTAGAGGTGCGGATGCCAGGTGTCCTCGTCCAGGTGCTCCAGCTCGGTGGTGTATTCGATGGTGTTCCCGTGCGGGTCGAGGAAGTAGCTGAAGGTGTTGTTCCCGGCCATGTGCCGCCCCGGCCCCCACACCTTTTCCACGCCCGCGCGCAGCAGCCGGCCGGTGCCGCGCATGTATTCGTCGATGCCGCGCATCTCGAACGACGCGTGGTGCAGGGCGACGTGCGGGCCGCGGGCCACGGCGAGGCTGTGGTGGAACACGTTGGTCCGCAGGAACCACATCATCTCGCCCATGCGCGGGTGCATGAGCGTGTCCGAGAGCGCGAACTGCAGGTGTTTGGTGTAGAACGCGACGGTCGCCTCGGGGTCGGGCGCGTTGATGACCACGTGGGACAGCTTCACCGGCACCGATTCGCCGGCCTCGACCCTGCGGTGCGGACGCACTTCGACGTCGGTGGAGACTTCGACCGTACGCCCGTCGTTGTCGAAGAACCGGAAACCGTAGCCGCCGCCGGGGGTTTGCATTTTGCCCGGCTCGGCGACGAGCTGTACGCCGTCGGCGCCCAGCCGGGAAGCCAGGGCGTCCACATCGGCGGGCGTCGCCGCACCGAACGCGATGAGGTCGAGTCGCTTCTCGGCGGCCCGACGAAGGCGTACGGAATATTGCTCCGGACTTCCCGCCGCGGCCAGGAAGGCTATGCCGTCGTCGATGACGGTCGGTTCCAGACCCCACATCGTCGTGTAGAACTCGAATTGCTTGTCGTAATCCGGCACCGCCAGATCGACGTGGCGCAAATGGGTGATCAGACGCTCGTTCATGGGCGAATCCTTAAGCCGGCCGCGTCAGGAGGTGGGAGATCCGGCCCATCAGGCCGGGCAGGTCGCCGCGTTCGTGGTCGAGCAGCCAGCGGCAGAGCTGCAGGGAGGCCTCGACCACCGTTTTCGCGCGATCGAAGCGGCGGTCGGTGAAGGCCTGCCACAGGTCGTCGTCGAGCGCGTCGCGGGCCAGCAGCAACTCGGCCAGCACCGACGCGTCCTCGAGGGCCTGCGCGGCGCCCTGCGCGAGGGTGGGCGGGCAGGCGTGCGCGGCGTCGCCGATCAGCACCACCCGGCCGCGGTGCCAGGGCGCGTCGAGCACGTGACTCTCGAACCAGGTGTAGTTCACCCGGGACGGGTCGGTCAGCATCGCGCGGATGTCGTCCCAGGGACCGTGGTACGCCTCGGACAGCGTGCGCATCACGTCGAGGGATTGTTGCGGGGACAACGTGCTGCGGTCCTGGGCCTGCTCCACCACGTACGCGTAAAGGGTGTCCTCGCCGGTCGGGCAGTAACCGGCGATGTAACTGGGGCCGCCGTAGTAGAGGTCCGTGCGCGTGACGCTCGCCGGCCGCGCGGTGAACGCCCGCCAGATGCCCATCCCGGTGCTGGCCGTCTCCAGGTTGATGCCGAGCATGCGGCGGGTCCACGAGCGGATGCCGTCGGCGCCGACGACCAGGTCGTAGCGGCCGGCCGAGCCGTCGGCGAAGGTGACCGCCACGCCGTCCTCGTCCTGGTCGAGCGAGGTGTACGTGGTGCCGAACCGGATCTTCACGCCGACCGCGGCGGCCCGCTCCAGCATGATCTTCGCGAGCGCCGGCCGGTACATGCCGAGCGTGGCGGGCAGGTCGGGGCCGCCGGTCCGGATGTCGTCCATCTCCACGATCAGCGAGCCGTGCGGGTCGGGCGCGCGCAGGCCGAGCGTGTCGAACGCGTACCCCTGCTCCTTGATCTGCTCCCAGACGCCGAGTTCACGCAGAACGCGCAAGGCGTTGCCCTGGAGGGTGATGCCGGAGCCGAGCGCGGAGATGTCCGGCTTGATGTCGATGAGCTCGACCGAGACGCCTCCCTCGGCAAGCAGGATCGCGGCGGCGGCACCGGCGGCGCCGCCGCCGACCACCAGAACGTTACGAACGGCGGGCACTAGCGATTTCCCCTCTGTTGCCTCCAGGTGTGACTGCGACCACTGTCCGGCAGCCGGGCGTCATCAGGAAAGAGCCAACTGGTGATGTACGCCATCAGCCGTGTTTATACTGCCGCCGTGGCCGTCGACCGGATGCTCGCGAATCTCGACCTGAACCTGCTGGTCACCCTCGACGCGCTGCTCCGGGAGCGGAACGTGACGCGCACCGCCGAGGCGCTCGGGGTGAGCCAGCCGGCGGTGAGCGCCGGCCTGGCCCGGCTGCGGCGGCACTTCGGCGACCCGCTGCTGACCCGGTCCGGCAACCGCTACCAGCTCACGCCGCTCGCCGCGCGGCTGCTGGCGCTCACCGAGCCGGCCCTCGCCGGCGTGCGGCGGGTCTTCGACGTGACGCCGGACTTCGACCCGTCCCAGGTCGAGCGCGAGTTCACGATCATCACGTCGGACTACGCGGCCACCGTGCTCGGCCCGCTGATCGCCCGCCGGCTGGCCGCGGCGGCGCCGGGCGTACGGCTGCGGTTGCAGCAGACCACGCCGCACACGGTCGATCAGGCGCACGAGACGCTGCGGAACGCGGACGGGCTGCTGCTGCCGCACGGGTTCCTCACCGACATCCCGTTCCTCGATCTCTACGAGGACGAGTGGGTCTGCATCGTCTCCGCCGACAACGTCCTGGTCGGGTCGGCACTGACTGTGGAATTGCTGGCCGCGCTGCCCTGGGTGGTGCTCTATCACCGGCGAACCGCGTTCGCGCTGGCCACCCAGCAGCTGAAGGTGCTCGGCGTGGAGCCGCGCGTCGAGGTGGTCACCGACGGGTTCCTGCCGATGCCGTTTCTGGTCGCGGGCACGCGGCGGGTCGCGCTGCTGCACAAGCGTCTGGCCGCGTTGTTGGCGATACCTGCGGGCGTACGCGTGCTGCCCTGTCCTTTCGAAGTGGCGCCGCTCGCCGAGGCGTTCTGGTGGCACCCGATCTACTCGAACGATCCGGCCCACATCTGGCTGCGGGGTGTCCTGGCCGAGGCCGCCGGGGTGCTGACCGGCCATAACCCGCAGTTATGACGACTATTGGCTGATCGCTCTTCCCTGATGGCGGCCCGTCCCCGGATAGTCCGGTGTGACCTGCGTCTCCATCGTCGAAGGGCCACCCCGTCATGTCACAGCTGGACTCCCGTGTCGAGACACCACCGCAGCGGCAGGCCGGGCCGGCCCAGCTCGCCCTGCTGCTGGCCGGCAGCTGCCTGGCCGTGCTCGGCGCCGTGCTGATCGCACCGGTCCTGCCGAAGATGCAGGACCACTTCGCCGGCGTGTCCGGCGTGGACGTGCTGGTGCCGATCGTGCTCACCGTCCCGGCCCTGATCATCGGCCTGACCGCACCCTTCGCCGGCGTGGTGATCGACGCGCTCGACCGCAAGCGGCTGCTGCTGGTCGCCCTGCTGGTGTATGCGGTGGCCGGCACCGCGCCGCTCTACCTGAACTCGCTCGGCGCCATCATCGCGAGCCGGGCGGTGGTCGGCCTCTGCGAGGCGGCCATCATGACCTGCTGCACGACACTGATCGCCGACTACTGGTCCGGGCCTCGGCGCAGCCGCTACCTCGGCCTGCAAACCCTCGTGGCGACCCTCGCGGCCACCGTATTTCTCGCGCTGGGCGGGGCCTTGGGCAATGCGGGGTGGCGTACGCCGTTCTGGGTCTACCTGATCGCGCTCGTGCTCGTGGCGCCGATGGCTCGCCTTCTGTGGCAACCGCTTTCCGGGCCCCGGCCGGCCAAGCTCCCGCCGATCCCCTGGCGGCAGCTGCTCGTGCCGTGCCTGTTCACGCTGGTCGGCGGTACGGTCTTCTACGCGCTCATCGTCCAGCTGTCGTTCGTGCTCAACGACCTCGGCGTGTCCTCGAGCGCCGCGATCGGCGGGGTCAGCGCGGCCATGTCGGTCGCCACCGCGGCCGGGTCGGCTTCGTTCGCCAAGCTGTCCCGGCAGCGGCCGCGCGTTCTGCTCCCGCTGGCGTTCGGGCTGGCGGCGGTCGGGCTGGGGATCGTGTACGTGGCCGGGAACGTGACGGTGGTGACGGCCGGGGCGATGGTGACCGGGGCGGGCACCGGGCTGCTGCTGCCGGTGATGCTGACCTGGACGACCAACCGGCTGCGGTTTGCGGAACGGGGTCGGGGGACGGGGTTGTTCACCGGGTTCCTGTTCGTCGGGGAGTTCGCGTCGCCGCTGCTGGTGGCGGCGTTCAAGGGCGGGGTAGGTGGGTTACAGCCGGCATTGGGGGTGCTGGGGGCGGTGTCGGCGGCGTTGGCCGTGTTGGCGGCGCTGGTGGTGCCGCGGTCGTCGGCGCCCCTGAACGTCACGTCCGACTGAGTCGGCTTCGGCTTCGGCATCGGCATCGGCATCGGCTTCGGCCTCGGCTGAGCGGCTCCACCGTCGTCTCGTTGAGCGAGATACTCGCGGCGCGAGATACTCGCCGCGCGAGATACTCGCCGCGCGAGATACTCGCCGCGCGAGATACTCGCCGCGCGAGATACTCGCCGCGCGAGATACTCGCCGCGCGAGAAACTCGCCGCGCGAGAAACTCGCCGCGCGAGAAACTCGCCGCGCGAGAAACTCGCGGGGCAAGATACTAGCTACGCGAGATACTCGCTGAGTGAGATACTCGCGGGGCGAGATACTTGCTCAGCGAGGAGACGAGGCGGCGTGACCGACAAGACCGATTCCCACCTTGATCTGGTGTTCCAACTCCGCCGGATCGCGTCCCGGTTCGATCAGCTCGGCGGGGCGTATGCGACCTCCAACAGCATCCACCCCACCGACCTGCGCGCCCTGACCCTGCTGATCGACGCCGGGCGGCAGGGACTGCACGCGACCCCCGGCTGGCTGAGCCAGAAGCTCCCGATGAACTCGGCCGGCGTCACCTCACTCCTCAAGCGCCTCGAACGGAACGGCTACATCAAGCGCCTGCCCGACGCGGACGACAAGCGGCGCGTCCGCATCCTCGTCGACATCCGCGCCGAGGGACTGGGCCACGGCTTCACCGACCCGCTGGTCGACAAGGTGGCCGCCGCCGTGGACGGCTTCAGCGAGCGCGATCTGAAGGTGGTGCAACGCTTCCTGAACGCCGTCGAGGAGTCGGTCCAACCGAAACGCCCCACCACGGCGAGCGAGGGCTGAGGGCGGTCGGGGGCGGCGGCCGCCGAGAAATACCGCCGGGTGATCAGCCCGGCCCCGCGCCGGTGGCGCCGCCCCGGACCGATCAGGTACTCGGGTCGATCAGAGCTCGGGTCGATCAGAGCTCGGGTCGATCAGAGCTCGGGTCGATCAGGGGGCAGCACGCCCACCGCCGCCTCGATTTCCGCGCCGCCGCCGGCGCCACATGGTCCCGGTGCAGCGCGGCGATCACCTGCTCCCCGATCGAGTTGCGGTCCAGGATCGAGGCCGTCAGACGGCACGCGTCCAGGTGCAGCGTCTGGTGATTGGTTTTGGTCGTGGCGGCGAGCCAACCGGTGCTCGCCGGTCCCCGGCGCCGGGACGAACTCGGGCGCGTCCGAGCTCGCGACCGCCAGCCGCAGCGCGTGCCCGGCCGGCAGGCGATAGGCGACATGCCCGAGACCGAGCGTGACCGGAATGAGCGACCCGGATCGAGGATCGTTTGCTGGTCATCGGAAAACCTAATTCTTCGTCGCTGTGACAATCAACTAGTGTGACGGCATGGGACGTCCGAGCATGGCCGCCGAGCGAACCGAGCAGATCATGCACGCCACCGGCCGCTGCCTGCGGAAACACGGTCTCGCGGGGACGACCCTCGAGCGCGTGTCGGAGGAGTCCGGGCTGAGCCGCAGCCACGTGCGGCACTACGTGGGCAACCGGGACGACCTGCTGCGCGGGTTCGCCTCGTGGCTGTACACGGGTTACGAGGCGGAGTTCATCGGCGCGGTGCGCAAGGCCGAGCCGCCGGCGAAGCTCCCGATCGTTCTCGACTACCTGTACGGCACGGGTTTCCTGCCGATCAGCGACGACGACACGGTGATCCGCGAACTGATCACGGCCGGCATCACCGACGAGCGAATCCGATCGATCATGCAGACCCAGTACCTGCGTGCGGTGGAGGCGATCGAGGAAGCGGTCGCCGCCGAGTACCCGGACGCCCCGGCCGCGCGGGTGCGCTCGGCCGCGTACGGCCTGTGGTGCCTGGCGCTGGGCAACTCGGCCATGGCCGAGCTCCAGCTCCCGATCGCGAACGGCGGTCTGGCCCGCACGACCGCGGAGACCATCCTCGCCCAGCTGTGACCGGGGCGCCGGGCCGGGCACGGCTGCCAGGTGTGCGGGGCCGCGATACGCCAGCGACCGACCCGCCGATGCCGACGGCGCGAAGGCCTGCGGGTCATGCATCGCGGTCCGCCGCTCGGGTGGGGCGCCAGCCGGGGCGCGGGGCCGGTCCAGCCCGGCCACAATCCGCGCGCAAGTGGTCTTACCCGATCCCGACTCGCCGACGATCGCCAGCGATCCCCCGGCCGCGACGGCCCGGCGCCGGACGACGGCAGGGTCAGTCCAAGTCGTCGAGCACCTGCTGGGCGATGCGGAAGGCGGTGTTCGCGGCCGGCACGCCGCAATAGATCGCGGCCTGCAGCAGCACTTCCTTGATCTCGTCGTCGGTCAGCCCGTTGCGCCGCGCCGCGCGCACGTGCATAGCCAGCTCCTCCTGGTGGCCGAGGGCCACCAGCGCGGTCAGGGTAATCATCGATCTGCTGCGGCGGTCCAGGCCGGGGCGGGTCCAGATCTCCCCCCAGGCGTACGCGGTGATCAGCTCCTGAAAATCGCGGGTGAACGGCGTCGTCCCCGCGATCGCCCGGTCCACGTGCTCGTCGCCCAGCACCGCCCGCCGCACGGCCATGCCCGCGGCCCGCACGTCGTCGGCCGTCCGCCGGCCGGCGAAGTGCAGGTCGATCAGCGCCGCCACCTCGGCCGGCGACTCGGCCGGGGCCAGGTGGGCCACCCCCTCGAGCACGACGAGCCGCCCGTTGCGCACCCCCTCGGCGATCAGCGCGAGCCCCTCGGGCGGCGCAGGCAGGTCCTCGGCGCCCGCGACGGCCAGCACGGGCGCGGCAATTTCCCGGAGCCGATCGCGTACGTCGAAGGTCGCCAGCGCCTCACACACCAGCGCGTAACTCTCCGGATCGGCCGCCCGCAACGCTCCGAGCAGGTCCTCGGCCACGCCGGGTGCACGCTCCGCGAACCCGGGCGCGAACCACCGCTGGATCGAGCCCGCCACCACCGCCTGCGTTCCCTCAGCCCGAACGGTCTCGGCCCGCTGCCGCCACCCCGTCGCCTCACCGATCTTGGCGCCGGTGCAGAGCACCACGGCCGCCTCCACCCGGTCGGGCGCATCGAGCAGCAGTTGCAGCCCGACCGCGCCGCCGACCGAGTCCCCGGCGTACCGGAAGGGCGCCCGCGGCCGAATCCGATCGACCAGCTCGAGAACGCTCTTGGCCAGTCCCGGCACCCCGAAGCCGGCCTGCGCCGGGGCGCTGCGGCCGTGCCCGGGCAGGTCCCAGCCGACCACGTGGTAGTCGCCGCCGATCCGCGCGACACAGCGGGACCACAACGTCTCCACCGACGTGCCCAGCGAGGGCCCGAGCACCAACAGCGGCCGGCCGGGGGCGTCCCGGAGCGTGGTGGCGGTCAGCATGGCTTTCCCTCCGCGCGGGCCAGAGCGGCATCGATCAGCTCGTCGTTCGCGCCCAGATAGGGCTGTTCACCGCCGGTCTTGAGCCGTTCCGCATCGATCCCTGGGTAGGCGGCGGCGAGCGTCGTGGCCATTCGGTCGGCGTTGACGACCAGGCCCGAGACCAGCTCGGTGGTCTGCGAGGCGGCCACCACCGTCCGGCGGGACAGCGTGCGCAGCGTGGCCCACTCGACGTGCCAGGACCCGTCCGGGCGCTCGTCGATCGCTTCGGCCGCGGCGAGATGCATGGTCGCGGCCAGCGGCGGAGCGGCCAGGGCGGCCCGGCGGATCAGCACGGACAGGACCGGGTTCTGCTTGTTCGGCATCGCCGACGATCCGCCCCGGCCCTCCTCGACCGGTTCGGACAGCTCGCCCACCTCGGGCCGGCTCGCCAGCAGGACGTCGTTGGCGATCTTTCCCCAGGCGTCGGTGCAGGTGACCAGGGCGTCGGCGACCCGGGTGAAGGGCGCCCGCGTCGTGTGCCACGGGGGCCGGGCCGGCAGCCCGAGCAGGCGAGCCGTGGCGGCGACCAGGTCGAGCGCGGCCGAGGGCGAGCCCGCCACGGCGGCCGGAGCGGCGAGCGTGCCGGCCGCGCCACCGATCTGAACCGGCACCTCCGCGCACGAGGACAGCACTTCGCGAGCGTCCAGGACCGCATTCAGCCAGTTGGCCGCCTTGAGACCGAACGTGGTCGGAATCGCGTGCTGCGTGAGCGTCCGCGCGGCCATCCGAGTTCCGCGGTGCCGGTCGGCGAGACTCGCCAGGGCGTACACCTGCTGGTCGAGGTTTTGAATGGTTTTGTTCGTTATCGATCGCAGGCAGAGCACCAAGGCCGTGTCGAGGACATCCTGGCTGGTCAGCCCGGTATGCAGGTGCTCGGCGACCGAGGAGTTCTCCGCGCGAAGAATTTTGACGAGCGGGATGACGGGGTTGCCCCCGCCCTCGGCGAATAGACCGGATATATCCGCGATATCGGACAACGCAGCCGGACATCCCCTCGCGGCCAGCCAAGCCGACTCGACCGAGATCATGGCCGCGACGACGCGCTCGTCGGTGAAGAGATCACCGGCGCGGGCGTCGCCCGGCCAGAGCAGGTCGGTCATGCCCAGACGCCACGGTGTTTCGGGAAGCTGAGGAACACCGTCTCGCGCGGGCCCTGCAGGTGGATGTCGAAGACCAGCCCCTGCTCGTCCCGGGTGGCGATCACCGATCCGCGCCGATCGGATTCGATCGCGTCCAGCAGCGGATCGGCCCCGGCAGGATCGGGCAGGTACGCCCGGGTGAACAGCCGGTCGAGCAACCCCCGCGCGAAAACGGTCACCGCGAAGAACGGCGGCCGGCCCGGCTGGGTGGCGCCCGGTTCGAGCGTGGAGAACCAGTAGTGCCCGTCCGGATCGGTTGCGGCCCGGCCGAACCCGGTGAACGTCCACCCGTCGCGCCGAAGCGATCCCGGCGCGCGGCACACCTTGCCCTCCGGATCGGCCTGCCAGATCTCGACCATCGCGTCCGGCACCGGCACGCCGTCGCCGTCGAGCACCCGGCCGTGCAGGCGGATCGCCCCCGCCCGGCCCGGTGGAACCAGTTCGTTGCCCCCCGCGTACGGCAGTCCGATGTGGAAGAAAGGCCCCACGGTCTGTCCGGGCGCCGCGCTCATGAGGGCTCCTCGATGTCGGTGTCCAGCGGGGTGCGGTGCGATCCGGTGAGCACGATGTCCCAACGGTAACCGAGGCTGAACTCCGGGCTGGTCAGGTCGTGCTCATAGGTCGCGATCAGCGCCTCGCGCGCCTTCGGGTCGGTCACCGACTGGAAGATCGGGTCGAGTGGGAAGAGCGGGTCGCCCGGGAAGTACATCTGGGTCACCAGGCGCTGGGTGAAGTCGGTGCCGAACAGCGAGAAGTGGATGTGCGCCGGCCGCCACGCGTTGAGGTGGTTGCGCCACGGGTACGGCCCGGGCTGGATGGTGGTGAACTTGTACCACCCGTCGGCGTCGGTCAGGCAGCGTCCCTGCCCGGTGAAGTTCGGGTCGAGCGGGGCCGGGTGCTGGTCGCGCAGGTGTGCGTACCGGCCGGAGGCGTTCGCCTGCCAGATCTCCACCAGCTGATGGGCCACCGGGCGGCCGTCGCCGTCCACCACCCGGCCGCCCACGGTGATCCGCGAGCCGAGCGGCTCGCCCGCGTGCTGGATGGTCAGGTCGGCCTCGGCCTCGGCCACGTCGGAGTGCCCGAAGCAGGGCGCCCACAGCTCGACGCCCTCGGGGTCGGCCGGCTGCAACGCCTTGGTGGGATGGCGCAGGATGCTGCTGCGATAGGCCGGGTAGTCCAGGCGCGGCTGGTGCTCGTGCACGCCGTCCTGGGCCGCCTCGATCTGACGGCTGATGTCCGCCTGGGTGGTCGTCACCGGACCGACGCTATTCGCCCCGGCCGCCGGGCGCGATACTTGCCTTCCATTCAACGGAAACCCGGAAGGGCGACCATGTCCGCCAGCGTCACCTCGCGCGCCCTGAATCTGCTCGGCGCGTTCGACCCCGACCATCGCAGCCTCACGCTGAGCGACCTCGCCCGGCGGGCCGGGATGCCGATCGCCACCGCGCACCGGCTGGTCGGCGAGTTGCACCGCTGGGGCGCCCTGGCCCGGCTGGACTCCGGCGAGTACGTGATCGGGCGCCGGCTGTGGGACCTCGGGCTGCTCGCGCCGGTGCAGGCCGGGCTGCGCCAGGCGGCGTCGCCGTTCCTGCACGACCTGTACGGGGCGACGCTCGCCACGGTGCATCTGGCGGTCCGCGACGGCACCGAGGCGTTGTACATCGACCGGCTCTCCGGGCACGTCTCGGTGCCGGTGGTCAGCAAGATCGGTTCGCGGCTGCCGATGCACGCGACCGGGGTCGGGAAGGTCCTGCTCGCGTACGGGCCGGACCAGGTGCTCGCCGAGGTGCTGGGCAATCTGACCCGGGTCACCGCGTACACGATCACCCAGCCGGCCCGGCTGCTGGAGCAGATCCGCCGGGTCCGCGCCGACGGCTACGCGACCACGGGCGAGGAGATGAGCCTGGGCGCCTGCTCGGTCGCCGTGCCGGTGCGCGGGCCCGGCGGCGAGGTGGTGGCCGCGCTCGGCATCGTGGTGCCGGAGTTGCGGCGGGACAAGGCCCGGCTGGTCGCCGCGCTGCGGGTGGCGGCGCAGGGCATCACCCGTACGCTGACCGACTCGGCTTCCGCTCAGTGGAAGTAGGGGGTTGCCGCTGACGGCCCGGTGCGGGTTGGCTGGTGGCATGCGTACCCAGGTCGCCATCATCGGCGCGGGCCCCGCCGGCCTGCTGCTCGCCCACCTGCTCACCCGCGGCGGCGTCGACTCCGTGGTCCTCGAGACCCGCTCCCAGGAGTACGTCGCGTCCCGGATCCGGGCCGGCATCCTCGAGCAGTCGAGCGTCGATCTGCTCAGTTCGGTGGGCCTGGGCGATCGGTTGCGATCGGAGGGGCACGAGCACCGGGGCATCTACCTGAACTGGCCGGGCGAGCGCCACCACCTCGATTTCGTCGACCTGACCGGCCGTACGGTCTGGGTGTACGGCCAGACCGAGGTGCAGAAGGATCTGGTCGCCGCCGGCACGGCCGACGTGCGCTACGAGGTCACCGCGGTCGCGCTGCACGACGTCGAGAGCGATCGGCCATATGTGACCTATCTCGATCGGGACGGGACACCGCAGCGCCTGGACGCCGAGGTGATCGCTGGGTGCGACGGTTCGTTCGGGCCGAGCCGCAACGCGGTGCCGTCGGAGACCTTCGAGCGCACCTATCCGTACTCCTGGCTGGGCATTCTCGCCGACGTCGCGCCCTCCACCGACGAGCTCATCTACGCCTGGCACCCGAACGGGTTCGCCCTGCACTCGATGCGCTCCCCCACGGTGAGCCGCCTTTACCTGCAAGTTCCCAACGGCACCGATCCGGCCTCGTGGTCCGACGACCGGATCTGGTCGGAGCTGGCGCTGCGCCTCGGCCACGGGCAGGACGGCTGGAAGCTGACCCCCGGGCCGATCACCGACAAGAGCGTGCTCCCGATGCGCAGCTACGTGCAGACCCCGATGCGGCACGGCAACCTCTTCCTCGCCGGCGACGCCGCGCACATCGTGCCGCCGACCGGCGCGAAGGGGCTGAACCTGGCGATCGCCGACGTGACGCTCCTGGCGGCGGCGTTCGTCGCCCGTTTCCAGGAAGGGTCCCTTACTTTGTCGGAGTCGTACTCCGTCGACGCCCTGCGCCGCGTCTGGCGCTGCACGCATTTCTCCTGGTGGATGACCACGATGTTGCATACGAGTGACGACCCGTTCGACGCCCAGCTGCAGCTCTCCCAGCTGCGCTGGGTCACGTCCTCGAATGCCGGGGCAACCGGTCTCGCCGAGAACTACGCGGGTCTGCCGATCGGTTTTTAGACGAGTTCCGGGCGACGAGCACCGCGAGACCGGTCGTGATCGGCACGGAGGCGACCAGGCCGATGGTGCCCACCGCGCCGCGCAGCACCTCCTGCGCGAGCAACTCGCCGGTCAGCACCTCGCCGGCCGGCCTGCCGTCGGTGGCCAAGAGCAAGATCAAGGGCAGAGAGGCGCCGGCGTACGCGAGGATCAGCGTGTTCACGGCGCTGGCCACGTGCGCCCGGCCGATCCGGTCCGCCGCCCGGTAGAGCTCGGTCTCGCCGGCCGCCGCCAGTTCGCCGACGGCCGCGGCTTGGGTGACCGTGACGTCGTCGAGCACACCGAGCGCGCCGATCACGATGCCGGCCAGCAGCAGCCCGCGCATGTCGATGTTGCCCCGGGTGGCGGCCAGGAACGCGTCGTCGTCGCCGGCCACCCCGGTCAGGTGCAGGGCGGCGGTGAACCCGGCGCCGAGCAGGCCGGTGAGCACCAGGCTGGCCAGGGTGCCCGCCACCGCCACCGAGGTGTGCGCGTTGAAGCCGTGCGTCAGGTAGAGGACGGCGAACATGATGGCGGCCGCACCGACCACCGCGACCAGCAGCGGGTTCTCGCCGTTCAGGATCGCCGGGATCACGAAGAACAGCAGGCCGGCGAAGCTGACCCCGAGGGCCGCCAGCGAGGTGAGTCCGAGCCGGCGGCCGAAGGCGAGCACGGCCAGCACCGCCGCGAGGACCAGCCAGATCATCGGGCCGGCCCGCTGGTGGTCGACGACCGTGTAGGGCGGGCCGCCGGCGACCGCGTCCGGGGCGTACAGCATGACCACCTTGTCGCCGGTGCTCAGGGTGGGCGATCCGGGGCCGGTCGGGAGGGCCACCGTGGTCGTGGTGCCCTTTCCGGGCCCGGCGGTCACCCGTACGGTCGCCAAAGGTTTTTGAATGAAGGTGACCGTGCCGAGCGCGCGCTGACCGGCGTCCTGGTTCGGGGTGGGCTTGACGTGGCCCGGCCAGAGCACGAGCATCGCGACCAGCGTGGCCACCGCGGCCGGGACCAACACCGCGACCAGGGCCCGCGGCGTGCGCGCCCTCGGCGCCTCGTGCGTGTGGCTGTGGCTCAAGCTCGCGAGGCTATCCCGGCGCCCAACTATTCACAAATGAACATATGCGCAGGACAGCCCGGTTTCGGGATCTTGCGGTTCGCGCGGCTAAGGTGGTCGCGGCCCATCGTGTGGGGAGTGACCCGTGACTCAGACCGACCTGCCGGCGTCCGCGGCGCCTCCGGTTGCCCTGCCCGAGTCCCCGCCTGCCCCGGCCACGCCCGCCCGCGAGCGGCGGATCGGATCGCTCGAGGTGCTGGCCGGGCTGCTCGTGCTGCTGGTCGTCCTGCGCGGCTGGCTGGCCGGGCTGATGACCGGGGCGCGGCTGCAGACCTGGACCACGGTGTTCGTCTCGGTGCTGGTGCAGGCCGTGCCGTTCCTGGTCTTCGGGGTCGTGCTGTCGGCGATCATCGCGGTCTTCGTGCCGCGCTCGTTCTGGGAGAAGGCGCTGCCGAAACATCCGGCGCTGGCGGTGCCCGCGGCGGGGCTGGCCGGGGTGGTGCTGCCCGGGTGCGAGTGCGGCAGCGTGCCGATCGCCGGGTCGCTGATCCGCCGCGGCGTGACCCCGGCGGCGGCGATCGCGTTCCTGCTCGCGGCGCCGGCGATCAACCCGATCGTGCTGACGGCCACGGCGGTCGCCTTTCCCGGCAAGCCGGAGATGGTGATCGGGCGCGGGGCGGCGAGCCTGATCGTGGCGGTCGGGATGGGCTGGCTGTGGCTCAAGCTCGGCAAGGAGTCGTGGATCCGGCTGCCGCACCGGCCCGACCTCGAGGGGAAGGCGCGCTTCGAGGCGTTCTGGTCGGCGATCCGGCACGACGTGATGCACGCGGGCGGCTACCTGGTGATGGGCGCGGCGGCCGCGGCGACCATCAACGTGGTGGTGCCGGCGACGTGGTTGGCGCGTCTGGCGGCTCATCCGGTGCTGTCGGTGCTGGCGCTGGCGGTCCTGGCCGTGCTGCTCTCGATCTGCAGCGAGGCGGATGCGTTCGTGGCGGCGTCGCTGTCCCAGTTCTCGCTGACGGCGCGGCTGGTGTTCCTAGTGGTGGGGCCGATGATCGACCTCAAGCTGATCGCGATGCAGACCGGCGTGTTCGGGCGGCGCTTCATGTGGCGGTTCGCGCCGACGACGCTCGTGGCGGCGATCCTGGTCGGCACGGCCACCGGGCTGGTGCTGCTATGAGCCGCCTCACCCAGGCCGTCGTCCTGTTCCTCTTCGGCGGAGCGATCCTGCGCGCGTCGGTCACCGACCTCTTTCTGCGGTACGTGAAGGCCGGGTTGCGACCGTATCTGATCGCGGCCGGTGTGCTGCTGATCGTGGCGGCGGCGATGACGCTGTGGTCGGCGATGCGGGCGCGTTCGACCTCTTCTTCTTTGGAGGAGGAGGACCACGACGGGCACGGGCACGCCCATCACGAGCCGCGGGTCGGCTGGCTGCTCGTGCTGCCGGTCCTGGGGCTGCTGCTGGTGTCGCCGCCGGCGCTCGGCTCGTTCGCCGCGGGCAAGGCCGGCAGCGTGAGCGCGGCGCCCGCCTCCGGCTCGGACTACCCGCCGCTGCCAGCCGGCGATCCCGCCCAGGTGGGGCTGCTCGACTACGCGTCGCGGGCACTCTTCGACGACGGCAAGTCGCTGACCGGGCGCAACCTGCGGATGTCCGGCTTCGTCACGCCGGGGCCGGACGGGCAGCCGATGCTGGCCCGGATCGTCCTCACCTGCTGCGCCGCGGACGGGCGGCCGATCAAGGTGGGGATGACGGGGAAGGTTCCGCTCGACGTGCCGGCCGACACGTGGATTCAGGTGGACGGGGTTTACACGGCCAAGCGCGCCAAGGACCCGGCCAACAACGTGGACATGGCGTACGTCGAGGTGAAGTCCTGGGAAGCGATCCCGGAGCCGAAGCAGCCCTATTCATAGCGTCGCCGCGGAGTGTCGGTCTCCGCGGCGACGCCGGGCCGATCGGGCGGTGGCCCCCGATCAGGCGGTGGTGCAAGTGGTGCCGTTGAGCGCGTATCCAGTCGGTGCGCCGCTGTTGCCGGTGTGCGTGGCCTGGAAACCGATCGTGGTCGATCCGCCGGCCGGCAGCGCGCCGTTGTAGGCAACGTTGGTGGCGGTGACCTGCCCGGAGGCCGGGCTGTAGGTGGCGTTCCAGCCGTTCGTGATGGTCTGGCCGGACGGCAGCGTGAAGGTCAGCCGCCAGCCGTTGAGGGCCGCCGCGCTGGTGTTGGTGATGGTGAGGTTCGCGGTCAGGCCGGTGTTCCAGGCGCTGATCTGCGAGGTCACCTTGCACCCGCCACCGGTCGGCGGCGTGGTGGGCGGAGTCGTCGGCGGAGTCGTGGGCGGAGTCGTCGGGGTCGTGGTCGGCGGGGTGGTCGGCGGCGACGTCGGCGTGCTGCCGTCGAGGCCGAAGAACGAGATCGCCATCTTCGCCTGCCCGGAGAGCGGCAGCGAGTGGCCGACGCCCGCCACGCTGATCCCCTCGACCGGCGCCTGCGTGGTGTTCGAACCGTATCGGGTGCGGGTCCAGCCGGACTGCGGCGTGTCGGTCGCGACCGGCGTCTGGCTCACGCCGAGCACGTTGGTCCACTGCTTGATCTCTTCGCCGAAGTTGTTGTAGTTGAGCGTCGTGTCGGCGGTGCCGTGGAACAGTTGCATGCGCGGGCGGCGGCCGGAGTAGCCCGGGTACGAGCCACGCGCCGCGTCGCCCCACTGCTGAGCGGTTTTGATCACTTGACCGTTCGCGCACGCGCTGTTCCAGCCGGCCTGGTTCGCCGGGTTGGTCGGATCGCCGGCGCTCGCCGCGAAGCACGTGTCCGGGACGCCCATGAAGGCGGCGCCGGCCGCGAAGACGTCCGGATAGTCGGCGAGCATGACGTTGGTCATCATGCCGCCGGACGACGCGCCGGTCACATACGTACGCGCGGTGTCGGTGTGGTACTTCGACTGCACGTACTTGACCATCGAGACGATCCCGACCGGGTCGCTGCTGCCATTGTGCGTGAGCGCGCCCGGGCTCGAGACGTCCCAGCAGTTGCCGCTGCGGACCGTGGACGGGTAGATGACGATGAAGCCGTACTGGTCGGCGAGCGAGTGGAACTCGGTGCCGGAGTAGAACGCCGGGCCGGAGCCGGTGCAGTAGTGCACGGCGACCAGCAGCCCGGGGTTCGCGGCGAGCTTGTCCGGCACGTAGAGGTACATCCGGATGCCGGTCGGGTTGGTGCCGAAGCCGGTCACCTCCTGCAGCGACGCCGCGGCGGCGGGCGAGGCCGGCAGGGCCACCAGACCGAGGATCACCGCCGCGGCGGCGGCGAAGCTGGCAAGCAGTTTCTTCATGGCAAGTCCTTCGTCAGGGGGATGGCGCGGCCACTGGGCACCGGACGGGTGATGCCCCGTGGCCGCGCCCGACTCAGCGAGCGGTGCAGGCGGAGACGCCGGCCGGGCCGGTGCCGGTGCCCTGGAACCCGAACTCGGTGTACGCGCCGGCCGCGACCGTGCCGTTGTAGCTGACGTTGGTGAAGCTCACCGCGCCGCTGCTACCGCTGGCCGTGGCGTTCCAGGTGTTGGTGACGGCGGCCCCGCCGGGCAGGGTCAGCCCGACGGTCCAGCCCTTGAGCGCGGCCGAGCCGGCGGTCACCCGGACCGTGGCCACGAACCCGCCGGTCCACTGGTTGAGGGAGACCGTGGCGCTGCAGCCCGAGCCGGTCGGCGGCGTGGTGGGCGGCGTCGTCGGCGGGGTGGTGGGCGGCGTCGTCGGCGGGGTGGTGGGCGGCGTCGTCGGCGGCGTCGTGGGCGGGGTGGTCGTTCCGCCCGCGTTCAGAGCGTTCAGGGTCGAGTCGTACGCGGCCTTCTTGTTGCCGTTGTTGTCGAACAGCAGAGGAGTGTCGCCGGAGCGCCACGAGTCCGAGTCGCGGATGCCCCAGACGGTGATGCCGTTGCAGCGCGCCACGGCGAGACAGGCCCGAACCACACTGGCGTACGTGTTGGCCTGGGCCGTGCCCGACCCGGCGATGTCCAGCTCGGTGATCTGCACGTCGACGCCGAGATCGGCGAACCGCTGCAGGTTGGCCTGGTAGTCGCCGGGCAGCGGGGATGCCGAGTTGATGTGCGATTGGAAACCGACACAATCGATCGGGACGCCACGCGACCTGAAGTCCTTGACCATGTTGTACACGGCGGTCGACTTCGCGTTGACGCCGTCGGTGTTGTAGTCGTTGTAGCAGAGCTTGGCGCCCGGGTCGGCGGCGCGCGCGGCCTTGAACGCGGCCTCGATCCAGTCGTTGCCGGTGGCCTGCAGGTTGGACTGGCGGCGGGAGCCGTCGCCGTTGTCGCTGAACGCCTCGTTCACCACGTCCCAGGAGTAGATCTTGCCCTTGTAGTGGCCGGCGACGTTGGTGATGTGGTTGAGCATGGCGTTGCGCAGCGCGGTGCCGGAGAGGCTCTGCACCCAGCCCGGCTGCTGCGAGTGCCAGGCCAGCGCGTGACCGCGGATGCGCATGTTGTGCGCTTGAGCGTGGCTGACGATCTGATCGGCGCTGCCGTAGGAGAACGAGTTCTGCGAGGGCTCGGTGGCGTCCCACTTCATCTCGTTCTCGGGCGTGACCATGTTGAACTCGCGATCGAGGATCGTCGTGTAGACCGAATCGCTCAGCTTGTACGCGGCGACGGCCGTGCCGAAGTAGCGGCCCGTGGCGGCGGCGGAGGCGCCGAGCGTGGTGGCCGCTTCGGCGTTGCCCGTCGCGACGATCAGCGAGCCGGCCGCGGCGAGGAGCGCGGCGGAGGCGGAGAGGGTGGCGGCGAGGACACGCCGCCGGGGGGAACGGTTCATGATTCCTTCCAGCTGTGCAGGGGGACGGGCGGGAGCCGATACAGCAGAAAGTGATCCGGATCGATCGAAACATTAACGGCACGTTCCGGAAATCTCAACACCCAAGTTGCGGGGCTATGGAGATGGGAACGCTCCCAACACCCGTTTTGAGGGGTTCTGCTAGGTATTTTGGCACCCTTCCCCGTCGCCTGCGTTCCGGAAGTTTCGGAGTTCGCGGAATGACATCGTTGACACATCCGAATGAACCGTTTCAGCGCGCGTTTCTCGCGCTCAGACCGTCCGGCTCCCTTGGCGCTCCACTTCGCGCCGGGCACCGCTCACGCATCGGGCGCGGCCGGGACGCCGCGATCACGCTGTCCGCGACGTCGATGCCGTTCGTCGCGCCGGCTGGGTCGCGGCCACCGACGGCCGGGCGAGCGGCCACATCGCTCCCAGGATCAGCAGCGCCGCGAACGGCAGCAGGTTGAGGTTGATGGTGATCGCCGTGTACCCGGCGAAGAACAGCATCGGGCTCCACACCGGCAGCCGCCCGGCCGCGACCTGCAGGCTGAGCAGGCCGATCGTGCCGAGCACGAACCCGATCGGGCCGATCAGTTGCAGCACGCCCGGGAGCGGATGGTCGACGGCGAACGATCGCGACAGATCACCGACGATCACCCAGATCATGCAGCCGGCCCCGAACACGGCGACCGCGGCGGCCACGAGCGCGGTGCGTCTGCCGAGCGTCGCCCGCCGATACAAAGCGACCGCCAGAAGCACGAACGTCGCCATCGAGGCGAGGAACGCGACGTGCCCGGCGTTCCAGGCGAGGCTGCCCTTGTGGTGGTGCCCGTCCAGCCCGTCCGTCCAGCGAAGAACGCCGTAGGCTAGCATCAGCAGCGGCGCGGCGAAGGCCATCGATCTCATGGCCCGAGCCTAGGAACGTCCACACCCGAGACGGCATCGGTGAGGTCCCGGTCCGTCCCCCTAGGGCCGAACCCTGGTTGCGCTTTCGATCAGTTCCGTTCGCGCCGCCAACTCCCCCGGCGGCACCTCTGCCAGCTCGAACCCGAGCTCCCGATACGTCTCCTCATGAATGCGCTCGAAACCGATCGACTGCTCGAAGGTGATCCGCCGCGCGGCCGTGGGTTCCACGAACCCCAGATTGCGTACGAGGAACGCCACCCGCTCATAACCGTCGATCGCCGCGAGCAGGCCCTCCGGCACGGGCAGGCCGGCGTACCGGCAGAGCGCCAGCGTGCACACCGGCGACCGATCGAAAAAGACCAGATCATGGTCGTACGCCTCGGCGACCCGTCGCCGCTGCCGCTGCAGCGCGAGGATCCGCTCGGCGAATCCGGTCGTCTCCCACGGCCGCGGATCGCCGAGCGCCTGCCCGAGCGCGATCACATCGGTGGCCGCCTCCTCGACGACGGGATGCCCGTTCGCCTCGAGCTGCCGCAGGATCGCCGTCTTACCCGACCCGGGCGTCCCGGTGAGGATGAACGCACGCATACCGCCATGGTCCCACCACCCCGAGCGACGCGAGCCCCGGCGTACGCGCCCCACCGCGCGAGCCCTCGGGCGCGCAAGCCCCGGGCGCGCGAGCCCCCGGGCGCGCAAGCCTCGGGCGCGCAAGCCCCCGCCGCGCAAGCCCCAACGCGCGAGCCCCCGGGCGCGCAAACCCCCGCCACGCAGCAAGCCCCCGCCCCGCAAAGCGGCGCGCGAAGCCCCGGCGCTAGACCACGCTCGTGATCAGGCGCGGGACGACGAGCTCTCGGCCCGCCTTCCCCGCTCCGCGCCGACCGGGATCATCGCGGCGGCGGCCAGCGGAAACGCGATCGTCGCGGCGAAGGCGACCCGATAGCCGGTCGCCGAGATGACCGTGGCCATGATCGGGACGGTGGCGGTGCCGGCCAGGTTCTGGGCGGTGTTCTGCACACCCAGGGCCCGGCCCGCCCAGGCGCTCCCGGCCCGCTCGGCCACGGCGGTGAACGCCAGCCCGTTCGGACTGAAGGTCAGGATCCCGGCGGCCAGCAACACGCCGACCGCCGCCGCCGAGTGTGTGCTGGCCGCCAGCAGCGCGAGGGCGATCGCGATCGCCACCGCCACCTGGCGCATCGGTCGCAGCCGCAAACCGATCCGGTCCGACCACCACCCGGCCACGATCCGGGCGAGCGCGCCGCCGACCTGCCCCGTCGCGAGCAGCCGGCCGGCCCCGCCTGCCGGCCAGCCATGGTCGTCGACCAGGTACACCAGCGCGAACGTCGCCACCGTGACCTGGGGAACGACCAGGAGAGCGCTTGCCGTGTGAATCCGCCACAACACGCCCGTGCGATACGGCGAACCGGCCCCGGCGGCATCACCCTCCGCTTTGCCCGGCGTTCTCGGCGGGTCCCGGACGATCAGGCCGGTCAGCGTGCTCGCGATCAGACACGACGTCCCGAGGAAGACGAGCGCGAACGATCGGCTCAGGACCGGCAGGGTCAGCGCCGCGACGGCCACCCCCAACGGCACGGACGTCTGCCGCAATCCCATCGCCAGCCCGCGTTCCCGGGCCGCGAACCAGCCGAGGATCAAGCGCCCGCTCGACGCCTGCACCGCGCCGCCGAAGGCGCCGGCCGCGAAGAAACACGCGGCGAGCCACACCACGCCGGCGGCGCCCACCGCGGCCAGCAGAGTCAACCCGGCCGCGCCCAGACCGATCGTCATCACCCATCGCTCGCCCCAGCGATCGGCGGCCGCGCCCCAGGCGATCAGCGTGCACATCAGCCCGGCCACCGGTGCCGCCGTCACGACACCGGCCTGCTCCAGCGTCAGCCCGCCGGCGCGCAACGCCGGAATCAGAAACGGCAAGCCGAACTGAACCGTGCAACTGGCGGTCATCGCCGCCATCCCGGTCACCAGCACGGCCCACCGCCGCCGGCCCGCCGACCCGCCCCCGCCCCCGCCCACGCCCACGCCCACGCCCACGCCCACGCCCACGATCGGACTCTAGGTCCATCCCCGGGTCAGTAGATGTCGCGGGCGTATCGCTTTTCCGAGGACAACTGCTTCACGTACGTGTCGGGATCGACCCGGCCGTGCGTGGCCGCGATGTCCCGCAGTGCCTGATCCACGTCCCGGGCCATCCGGCTGGCGTCGCCACAGACGTACAAATGAGCGCCGTCCTGCAGCCACGACCACAACTGGGCGCCGTGCTCGCGCATCCGATCCTGGACGTACACCTTGCTGCGCTGGTCGCGGGAGAACGCCAGATCCAGCCGGGTCAGGACCCCGTCGGTCCGCAGCGACGCCAACTCGTCCGCGTAGTAGAAGTCGGTGTCCCGGCGTTGCTCACCGAAGAAGAGCCAGTTCGGTCCGGTGGCACCGCGGGCCTGCCGCTCGCGGAGGAACCCGATGAACGGCGCGACCCCGGTGCCCGGCCCCACCATGATCATGGGAGTGGACGGGTCGGCGGGCGGCCGGAAGTGCGGCGAGCGCTGCACGAACACCGGTACCTCGTCGGCGGTGTCGGCCAGGAACGACGAGCAGACGCCCCGGCGGGGCACGCCGCGGTGGTTGTCGAACCGGACCACCGACACGGTCAGGCTGACCAGCGACGGGTCGGTGAGCGGGGTCGACGAGATCGAGTACAGCCGGGGCTGCATCCGCTTGAGCGCATCCGCCCACTCCTGAGCGGCCGCCCGCACCGGGTACTCGGCGATCAGGTCGACGGCCTGCCGGCCCCACATCCACTTCGCCAGTTCGCCCTTGTTGTCCGGGCGCAGCAGCGTTTTCAGGAACGGATCGGCGGTCCGCTCGGCAAGGAAGCGCAGCAGATCCGGCGTGATCCGGGTGATGTCGAGGTCGCGGTGCAGCGCGTCGGTGAGCGGGCGGGCGCCGAGCTTCGCGATCGAAACGGTCTGATCCGCTCGCAGGCCGGTCACGGTCAGCCACTCGGCGACCAGATCGGGCGAGTTCGACGGCCAGATCCCGAGCGCGTCGCCCGCGGCGTACTCCAGCTTGCCGCCGGTGTCGAAGGTGAACCGCCGCACCTCCTTCGCCGAGCCGGCCCCGCTCAACAGCTCATTTCCGATCAGCGTCGCGGTCAGCGGCGCCGCCCGGGTCGGCTGTGGTGCGGGCGCGGCGGCCGGCGCGGTGAGCGCCACGACCACCTGCTCCAGCCACGCGTTCGCGTCCTCCTCGAAGTCCGGCTCGCAGTCGACCCGCGGGGTCAGCCGCACCGCGCCGAGCTCGGCGAGCCGGTCGTCGAGCCGGCGCCCGTGCCCGCAGAAGTCGTCGTAGCTCGAGTCGCCGAGAGCGAGCACCGCGAACCGTCGGCCGTCGAGCCGCGGCGCGTCCGGCCCGGTCAGCGACTCCCAGAAGCCGGTCCCGTTGTCAGGCGCCTCGCCGTCGCCAAAGGTGCTCGTCACGATGAGCAGGTCGGCGGCCGACTCCAAGAGCTCCGTCGCCGACGCGTCCATCCCGCGCAGCTCGGCGGGCCGGCCGGCGTCCGCGAGTCGTTTTCCGACCGCTTGCGCGAAGTCCTCCGCGTTCCCGGTCTGCGAAGCCCACAACACCTGCAACCGCCGGCTGGGCGTCGCCGCCGGCTCCCCTGGATCAAGGGCCTTCTCCGGTACGCGACCGAAGGTCCCCGCCAGCAGCCCGTTGACCCAAGCGGTCGCCGCCGGATCGAATGGCGCCCCGGCCGGCAGCACCGGCGGCGCCGCCTGCGAACCGGCCAGCACACTGACCGCACTCAGGAAGCCCGACAGATAGTGCCGCTGCGCCTCATCCAGCACCGGCACCGCCGGCAGCCCCAGCGCCGCGCGCAGGAGCTCGGTCGCGCCCGGCGCCGTCCCGCCCGGCGAGGCCACGCCCGCCGAGAGAGCATCCCCACCCGACCAAGCCGCGGCCCCAATGGCCGCACCGCCACGCGGCAAAGTCACGCCCGCCGGGGTCGCACCCCCACCGGGAGAGGCCGCGCCCGGAAAGTCCGAACCCGCGCGGCCCGTCGCCGGGAACGCCGTGACCGGCGAAGGACCGCCGCGCGAGGAGGGCCCCGGCGAGCCCGCCGCGGCGGGAAGGGCGCGGGGAAGCGGCGCCGGCGTCAGGGCGACCGCACAGACCTTGAGCTCGGGCTGGAAGGACAGCGGATCGACCGCGTCGTTGGTGACCGCGTTGACCGACACGTACTCCCCGAAGAGGTCGTTCCAGTGGAACGGTGCGAAGCAGTTCCCCGGCAGCACCCGATCGGTCACCACCGCCGGCAGCACCGCCCGCCCGCGTCGCGACGCGATCTCGACCGGCGCCCCGGCCGCGAGCCCGAGCCGCTCCGCGTCCGCCGGATTGATCTCGACGAACGGTCCCGGGTTCAGCTTCGTCAGCTTGTCCACCTTGCCGGTCTTGGTGAGCGTGTGCCATTGGTGCTGCACCCGGCCGGTGTTGAGCACAAAAGGGTAATCGTCGTCCGGCAGTTCGGCCGCGGGCAGAAACGGTCGGGGGTGAAACACCGCGCGCCCGTCCGGCGTGGCGAAGGTGAGCGCCGGCCGGGTGCCGTCCTCGTTCACCCGCAGCGCCTGGCTGACCCCGTCGTTGCGATACCGGATCGGATTGCGCGCCTCGGCATCGAGCGGGAACGGCCACTGCACCGGGCCCTCGGCAAGCCGGTCGTAAGTGACCCCGCGCAGGTCATAGCCGGTCTGCGGGTTCCAGAACTGTTTGATCTCCTCGAGGATCTCCTCGGCCGTCTCGTACTGGAACTGCTCCGCGTAACCCATCTCGGCGGCGACCAGCGCGATCAGCTTCCAGTCCGGGAGCGCCTCGCCGGGCGGATCGACCGCCGGGTGCACGAGCGTCAGATTCCGCTCAGAATTGATCATCACGCCGTCGACCTCGGACCACATCGCCGCCGGCAGCACCACATCGGCGTACGCGTTGGTCTCGGTCTCGCCGAAGGCGTCCTGCGTGATGACCAACTCGGCGGCCTCCAGGCCGGCGATCACCGTGCGCCGGTTGCCGACCGACGCGACCGGGTTGGTGCAGATGATCCAGCAGGCCTTGATCTCGCCGGCCGCCATCCGCTCGAACATCTCGACCGTGCCCTTGCCGACCTCGGTGCGCAGCGCGCCGGCCGGCAGCCCCCAGGCGTTCTCCACGAACTCGCGATCGGCCGGGACCAGAACCGATCGCTGCCCGGGCAGGCCGGGACCCATGTAACCCATCTCCCGGCCGCCCATCGCGTTCGGCTGGCCGGTCAGCGACAGCGGCCCGCTGCCGGTGCGGCAGATCGCGCCGGTCGCGAGGTGCAGATTGCAGACCGCGTTCGTGTTCCAGGTGCCGTGCGTGCTTTGGTTCAGCCCCATCGTCCAGAGCGTCACCCAGTTGCCGGCCGCACCGATCCACTCCGCGGCCCGCCGGATGTCCTCCGCCGGCAACCCGGTCAGCTCCGCGACCCGGTCCGGCGGGTAGTCGGCCAGGAAATCGGGCATCGCCGGCCAGCCCGAGGTGTACGCGGCGATGAACTCCTCGTCGATGTCGCCGTTCGCGACCAGCAGGTGCAGCAGGCCGTTGAGCAGCGCCAGATCGGTCCCCGGCCGGATCGGCAGGAACAGGTCGGCCTTGTCGGCGGTCGCGCTGCGCCGGGGGTCGACAACGATCAGTTTCGCTCCCGCCTTGACCCGATCCATCATCCGCAGAAACAGGATCGGGTGGCAGTCGGCCATGTTCGCGCCGATCACGAAGAACACGTCGGCGTGGTCGAGGTCGTCGTAGGAGCCGGGCGGCCCGTCGGCGCCGAGCGACAGTTTGTAGCCGGTACCGGCGCTCGCCATGCACAGCCGGGAGTTCGACTCGATCTGATTCGTTCCGATGAAGCCCTTGGCGAGCTTGTTGGCCAGGTACTGCGCCTCGAGCGTCATCTGGCCCGACACGTACAGCGCCACGGCGTCCGGCCCGTGCTCGTCGACGATCGTCCGCAGTCGCCGGCCGGCGAGGCCGATCGCTTCGAGCACCCCGACGGGCGTCGGCGCGCCTTCCCGCTCGTGCCGGATCAGCGCCGTTTCCAGCCGGCCCGGCGCGGACAACATCTCCGCGCTGGTCGCGCCCTTGGTGCACAGCCGTCCCGCGTTGGCCGGATGATCACGATCGCCGCGCGCCTTGACCGCCACCCGCCGCCCGTCGGCCCGGCGCTCGACGTCCAGCACCATGCCGCAGCCCACGCCGCAGTACCCACAGACGGTCCTGACCCGCGCGGCCACCTTGTTCACCACACCCACGACGCTATGCGGGGGCGGTTTCGCGGCCGTCAATCTTCTGTGCGCGAGGCGTTACCCGGCTCTCACCAACGGCCGCCGCCGATTGTGATCGCCTGGCGCGACTGAGTCATGCTTACTACGTGAGGTTGATTCTGAACGTTCTGTGGTTCATCTTCGGCAGCGGCTTCCTGCTCGCGATCGCGTACGGGCTCGCCGCTCTGATCTGTTTCGTGCTCATCGTGACCATTCCGTTCGGCATTGCCTCGCTGCGCCTGGCGGTGTACTCACTGTGGCCGTTCGGCCGCACGGTGGTCTCCCGCCCGGGCGCGGGGGTCGCCTCCGGCATCGGCAACATCCTCTGGGTGGTCGTGGCCGGCTGGTGGCTGGCGCTCACCCACCTCGTGACCGGTATCGCCCAGTGCCTGACGATCATCGGCATCCCGTTCGGCATCGCCAACTTCAAGCTGGTCCCGGTGGCGTTCTGGCCGCTGGGGCGGGAAATCGTCGACCTCGAGTAGGCCGCCATCCGGGCCGGCCTCGGCAAACGGGAGGACGTCATGGAAATCACCGGCATCTTCACGGCCATCATCGTCGGCCTCATCATCGGGGCGCTGGGCCGCCTCGTGCTCCCCGGCAAACAGAAGATCGGCTTCTGGCTGACCCTCCTGATCGGTGTCGTGGCGGCCCTGATCGGCACGTTCATCGCCGCCGCCTTCGGCGTCGCCAAGACCCCCGGTGTCGACTGGATCGAACTGATCCTGCAGGTGGCGCTCGCGGCCGGCGGCGTCGCGATCGCCGAGGGCGTGATGCGGGGCCGTCGTCCCTGATCCAGGCGGGCATGTTACGGCGTGCGGGAGATTTTCCCGTACGCCGTGACGCCGTCACCAACCGCAGCCGATGCCGTCCAGCAGCGTCCCGCCTCGGAACGCCGCGCCATGGAACGCCGCGCCATGGAACGCCGCGCCACGGAACGGCGCGTCATGACCTCCGCGTAACCGACTAGATTGCTTTTGTCGTCGGCATGAGCGTTTCAGCCCACCTTTGCGCGAGAGCCGTACCGGTGCGGCGCCCGCCGACTATCCAGGTGGGGCGCTGACCGATCTCGATCGCCTCGGCCGACCGTGACGCGGCCGATCGAGTGGTCCACTTGCGACCCGGCCGTGAACGGTCACGAGCGTTCCCGACCGGTCGACCACATCGAACGGAGCGCATCCGATCGGGTACCGATGGTGACCGTCCGTGAGCGCCGATCGAAGGTGAGCGCGGCACCCTCATGGTGCGCAAAGGAGACGATGTGCAAAGCTGCGCGCTACATCCGCAGTTCTCATTGTCCGGAGGCCCTTCATGGCTTCGTTTCTTTCTTTGGTCGCCGGGGTCGTGATCGGCCTGGTCGGCGGCTGGTTCCTGCGTGGCATGCGCACCGGCTCGACGCGGCCGGCCGACTCCAGCACCCCCGCCACCACCACCGAGACCCCCGCGGTCCCCACCGCCACCACGTCCGCCCCCGAGGCGACGATGGATGAGTCGCCGGCGGAGACCACGTCTGCTGCCGACGCCCACACGACAGCAGAAGCCGAGCCGGTCGCCGAGGCCGAGCCGACCCTCGACGAGGCGGAGGCTGAGCCGGTGGCCGAGCCGGTCGTCGTGGCGGAGGCCGAGCCCGTTGCCGTGGTCGCCGAGCCCGAACCGGTCGCCGCGATCGCGGAGCCCGAGCCGGTGTCCACCGCGCCCAGCCAGTGGCGGCCGCCGAGGCCGAGCCAGTGGCGGCCGCCGAGCCCGAGCCAGTGGCGGCCGCCGAGCCCGCGGCCGTCGCCGCCGCTGCGCCCGCCTCGGCCGTGGCCACCGCGACCAAGGGCGACAACCTCACGAAGATCGCCGGCATCGGCCCCAAGATGGCCACGGCCCTGGCCGCCGCCGGGATCACCACCTACCGGCAGCTCGCCGACTCCGACGAGACCGCGCTCCGTGCGGCCCTCGCCGGCGCCGGCGTTCGCGCGGCGCCCAGCATCGCGACCTGGCCGGAGCGGGCCAAGCAGCTGGTCGACGCCACCGCCTGAGCCACCGCGCCCCACCCCGGCCCGGGCTGCCACCGGTTCCACGGCGGCCCGGGTCGACCACTTTCGGGTTTCGAATGATCTCGAACGAGTGGTTTTCCGGGAGTTGGCAGCCGCTACAGGGCGGCGACCGCCTCGGCCACCTTCGCCCGCAGGTCCTCGGGCAACGGCGCGTACCCGAGCTGCGTCGCGGCTTCCTGCCCGGCGGGGCTCGACGCGTACGTCAGGAAGCTTTTGACCAGGGCCGGTGTCCCGGTCTTGCAGACGATCTCGTAGGTGACCAGAACGATCGGGTACGCCTCGGCCGAGACCGCCTTGTAGTCGATCGCGAGTTGCAGGTCGCCGCCGGTGCCGGTGATGCGGGCGGAACCGATCATCCGGCCCGCCGCCTCGTCGGTCAGCGCGGTGAAGGTGCCGGCGCCGGTGCCCACGGCCGCGATCGGCAGGTTATGGAAGCGCGCGTAGGACGCCTCGACGTAACCGATCGCACCGTCCGAGCGTTCGATCGTCGAGACGACCTGGTTGCTGCCCTTCTCGGCGAGCCCGCTCGACGCCTTCCACGTGCTGCCCGAGCCGTAACTCCAGTCCTGGCCGGCGGTCCCGGCGAGGAACTTGGTGAAGTTGTCGGTGGTGCCGGAGCTGTCCGAGCGGTGCACGGTTCTGATCGGCGTGGCCGGTAGGGCGATGCCGGGGTTGTCGCGCTTGATCCCCGGATCGTTCCAGGCCGCGATCCGGCCGTCGAAGATGCGCGCGATCGTGTCCGGTTGCAGGCGCAGCGAGGAGACGCCGGCGACGTTGTAGGCGAGCGCGATCGGCCCGACCACCATCGGCAGGTGGATCGCCGCGCCCTTGCAGCGCGCCGCCACCTTCGGCTGGTCGGCGGCCGACACCGGCGAGTCGCTGCCCGCGAAGTCGCCGGTTCTGCCGATGAACGCGGCCACTCCCGCTCCCGACCCGATGCTGGAGTACGAGACGGTCGCGTCGGCGCAGCTCACCTGGTAGTTCTTGATCCAGGCGCTGACGGCGTTGGCCTGGGCGGACGACCCCTGCCCGGTGACCTCTCCGGAGGCGCAGGAGATCGGCTGGGCGATCGGAGTCGACGGCGTGCCCGAGCATGCGCCGATCAGCAGGGCCGGCGCGATCAGTCCAACTATCCGAAGTCGCACGACTCTCCCAGAACGCGTCATCGGTACTCCGCGAAACGCTTGCGCACCGCGAGCGGCATCAGCAGGATGACCAGCCCCATCACGACCAGCGGAAGGACCGCCCAGCCCCGCATCAGCACCGACACGTCGTGCATGGACTGATCGAAGGCGCTCTTGCGGGCGTCCGCGATCTGCCCGACCGCCGCGTCGTAGTAGGAGAAGTCGAAGGCCGCGTCGCCGCGCCGGATTCCGGTCAACGCCCCGATCGCGTCGTCGTTCCGGCCCGCGGCCGCGAGCCCGATGATCTTCTGGTGGTCGCGGACGTACGCCTGCCAGCGCGTGATCACCTGATCGGTCTGGTACGGGCTGACAGCCGGTCCCCCGGCCACCGCCGGCAGCGGCGTGTCGCAACCGCCCCCGGTGAGGCAGGCCGACTTGCGCTTGAAGTCGTCGTCGTAGAAGGGCAGGTTCGAACTGATCAGGTAGCGACTCGTGTCGGCCGCCGCGTCATAACTGATCGCCCGCGCCTGGGACAGCCGCAGGAACGGGGTGAGGCTCTCCGACCGGGCCGATCCCAATCGCTCACCCTGGAGCAGGAGCACGGCGATCGCCGGCAGCACCAGAGCGATCGTCAGCACGGTCGCCGTGAGCAGCGCCGGGTTGAGGACCCGGCGGAACCGGCGGGCGAGCCACACCTGCAGGGCGAGGAGCAGGACCAGCAACGCGCCGCCGAGCGCGATCGCGAGTGTCACCGCCCAGACTTCCGTCGCTTGCTTCTCGGCGTACGCCCGGGAAAGCCTTTCCTCGCTAGCGGAGCGAAGCGATTGTGCCGCCGGCAGCAGGCCGAGGTGCATGGTGTTGGTCGCCTGGGTGTAGTAGCCCTGCGCCGAGTCCCCGGCGGTGAGCGTCTGCCAGACCCGCTCGCGGTAGACCGCCAGTTGGTCGAGCAGCGTCAGCACGGTGTCCGTGTCGGCCGAACTGGCCAGCGACTTCTGCAGATCGGCGTCGACCTGCCGGCTGCGCGCCTGGTACGTGCCGAGCGCGTCGATCTGGCTGCCGGCGAGCGCGTCGTTTCCGGCGGTGAGCACCAGGCGCGCGACCTGGGCGTCCATGTCGCTGAGGGCGAAGTAGAGATCGGCGGCGGTCGCGGCCTGCGGCGCGGCCTGGTCCCCGATGATCCGGATCTGGTCCTGCACGCGCGCCATGAGCAGGCTCAGGCTCGCGAGCAGCGTGGCGGCGGTGAGGACGGTGGCCGCGACCCAGAGGCGCAGCCGGGCGGGAGTCTCGGGCTGAACGGCCCGGCGAGCCATGGTTCGCGTCGCCTCGATAACTGCGGGCACGCCGTCACGGTAATGCACACCCGCAATTCCGGAATCGGCGGGAGATCCAATTCCGTATCGTTAACCGGGCGGCAATTTGTCGTTCAGTTAATGGACATCGACGTGCGGAGTCGCTGGTGCGGGACGCCGGCCGCGGTGAGCTGTTCGGCGAGCAATGGTGGCGGATTGTGCACGAATACCGCCACCTGATGGTCGTCGCCGAGATCGCACGCGGCGGCCACCGAACCGACATTGATCGGATCCAACTCCGGGACATCGGTCAGATCGAGGATCAGGCGCAGCGGCCGCACCCGCCGAACCGTGTGCACCAGGACCTGCCGCAGCTCGACCGCCTTGTCCAGGCCGACGACGCCGTGCGGAGCGATCACGACGCTCCCGTCGGCACTCGTCCGCACTTCCAGCACAGAGCCGCGCATCGGATCACCCTTCGCTACCGTGCGTTCAGCCGCCGGACCACCTTACGACGCGAATCATCCCCCGGGAAGGAGGTGTGTCGTTCGCGGTCCCAGAAAACTGAGACCTCCTCCTTACCGGGGAGTCTTGCACGAAGATGGGTTGGTCGCCGCTCGTGACTCACGAGAATGGCGCGGTACGCATGCACCTGACCGGAGTGTGATCATGACGCTCGAAGCCGAACCCGCCGCACAGGCCGACCTGTCGGCGTACGTGCTGAACCTGCTCGACGACCATCTGGCAGCGATGCGCGACATACGGGAACGGCTCCGCACCGGCGGACGGGTCAGTCCGGGCGGCCGGCGCGCGATCGCACTGGACAGCGTCGAGGCGGCGCGACATTACGCCGATCGGATGACCCGGGCGCTGAGCGCTCCGCAGCTCACGCTGGGCCAGCCGTACGTGGAGCACGAGCACCCGATGCTCTGAACCGCTCGAATTCGTGCACCAGGATCGCGAAGAGGTCGGAGTCGCGCCAGCCGTCCCGGATCAGGACGGTCTCCCGCATCCGGCCCTCGTGCGTCATTCCGATCTTGGTGAGGACCCGGGCCGAGGCGACGTTGCGCGGGTCGCAGGTGGCGTAGACGCGGTGCAGGCCGTGCTCCTCGAAGGCGATCCGCAACAGCTCACGGGCGGTGGCCGTGGCCAGTCCCCGCCCCCAGGCGCGCGGGTGGATGCCGTAGCCGATCTCGCCCTGGCCGCTCCCGCGGAGGTGCAGGTCGCCCACGCCGATCACGCCGGGGCCGGCGAGGACCACGTGGGGGAAGCTGGTCTGCGGCCGCTGGTGCCACAGCCGGGCGGCCTCCCGTACGTACGCCTGGGTCTCGGCCTCGGTGTTGGGTCCCCAGTCCTGGTAGCGGCAGGAGTCGAGCCGGCGCGCCCAGTCGTGCACGGCCGGCCAGTCCTCGTACTCGAGCGGCCGCAAGGTGATCCCCACCGATCCGATCCTGCCACTTTCGCTCAGAACGGGATCTCCAACATGGCCCGGTACGTCGGCGGATCGATCGCGACGGCGGCCACGGCCACGGTGTACGCGACGGCGATCGCGAACCACAAGGCGGCCGGGGCGCCGGCCGCCGGGCGTCCCGATCGGCGATCCCGCTGGCGCTGACGGCCCTGGGCACGGTCGTGGTCGCCGTGCTGCTCGGCCGGCACCGGCCGGTTCGGACCGACGCGGGGATCGGCGCGGCCGCGCACGCGCACACGCTTTGCGGTCACCACCCCGAGCGATTGACCGACCAGCGGTGCCCCGGCGAAGGTGACGGCGGCGGCCGGGCCGGTGAGTCCCGGCCGCCGGGCGGATCGGTACCTTCGGAGGGGGTGTGCGCATGGTGGAGACGGGGTTCGCCGACGAGGCCGGGCCGCTTCGGCGGGAGATTCTGGCGCACTGCTATCGGATGCTCGGGTCGGCGGCCGACGCCGAGGACGCGGTCCAGGAGACCTACCTGCGGGCGTGGCGCGGATTCGATCGGTTCGAGCGCCGGGCGTCGATGCGGACGTGGCTGCACCAGATCGCCACGAACGTCTGCCTGCGCTCGCTCGAACAGCGCGAGCGACGCTTCCTGCCCGCCGCGCTGGACGGCCCGGAATCCGACTGGCACTCCCCCGCCCGGCCGGCGCCGGCCGGGACGCCCTGGCTGGGACCGCTTCCGATCGATCCGGCGGAGGCGGCCGGCACGCACGAGCAGGTCCGGCTCGCCTTCGTCGCCGCGCTGCAGCATCTCCCGGCCCGGCAGCGAGCGGTTCTGATCCTGCGGGACGTCGCCGACCTGCCGGCCGACGAGGTGGCGACCGTGCTCGACACCACGACGGTGGCGGTGAACAGCGCGCTGCTGCGCGCCCGCGAGCGGATGTCGCGGGAGGCGCCCGACCCGGCCGAGATGAGCGAGCCCACCACGCCGGAGATGCAGAACCGGCTGCTGCGGTACGTCGACGCGTGGACCCGCGCCGACGTGGGCGCCCTCGCGGCGGTGCTCCGGGAGGACGTCACCCTGGAGATGCCGCCGCACGCCACCTGGTTCGCCGGGCGCGATTCGGTGCTCGGCTTCCTCGGCACGCACGTGCTGCTCGAACCGGGCTTGTTCGCGATGCACCCGGTCACGCCGCAGGCCAACGGCCAGCCCACGTACGCGCTGTATGTGCACGACGAGGCGCACGCGCTGCAGGTGCTCGATCTCGCCGACGGTGGCGTCCGGAGGATCCACGTCTTCCTGCAGCCCGCGCTCTTCCCGATGTTCGGGCTGCCGGTGAATCGGGGCGCCGGCCGGGATCTCCATAGCTGAACCCGACGCATGGAGGAACCGATGACAGCAATGACGGGAAGGTCCGTGGTGGTGGTCGGCGGCGGCCGCGGCCTCGGGCTGGGCGTGTCGAGAGCGGCGAGCGACGCGGGCGCGCACGTGACGGTCGTGTCCCGCTCGCCGGTGACCGGATTCGCGCACGAACGGGGCGACGCCGCGGACGAGGCGTTCGCCGACAAGGTGCTGGCCGCCCACCGGCCGGACCTGCTGGTGATCACGGCGGGGGCGGTCCCGGTGATGGGGCCGCTCAACGAGCACACCTGGGAGACGTTCTCGACCAACTGGCAGGCCGACGTGCGGATCGTCTTTGGCTGGTTGCGAGCGGTGTTGCGGCTGCCGCTCGCGGCCGGGTCGCGGGTGATCGTGTTCGGCAGCGGGGCCGAACTGCGCGGCTCACCGCTCAGCGGCGGCTACGCGGGGGCGAAGGCGACCGTCCGGCTGATCACGGGCTACGCGGCGGGCGACGCCCGGGAGCTCGGCATCACGATGACGACGGTGCTGCCGGTCGTCACGCCCGGCACGGTGATCGGCAACACCGCGATCCGGGCGTACGGCGGAACCCCCGGTCCCTCGCCGCTGACACCGCAGCTCGCCGGCGACCGCATCGTCCGCCTGGCGCAGGAACCGGCCATGGCGGCCGCGTACGTCCTGAACGGGGAAGGGCTGACTCCGCTCGACAAGTAGCGGTGCGCCGCCGCCGGCCAGGTCCTCGGTCGCGGGCCGGCGGCCGGTCATCGCCAGGACCAGCGCGGTGTCCACCGCCCACATCATGTCAAGCCGAGCGGTCGTGAGCGGCGACATCACCCGGTCGCGGCCGGCGTGCCGAACGTGAGACGGCGTCTCACCGGCCGCCGTCGCCGGTCGGATCATGGACTTGTGCTTCTGCGATCGCCGAGCCCGCCCGTTTACTTGTGGAGTCAAGGAACGCCCCGCCCAGGGGGGAACGAGGCGGCAACGGCCGAAGGCGACATCCGGGGTCAATCGTATTTCGACGAGTAACGATTCTGACACGGGTCTGGAAATTGGCTGTGAAACCAGTACCGTCGCGGGGCGCTCACCAACGCATAACGGGATGGGATTCATAGTGTCGATCAACGAGCAGCTTCCGCCGCAGCCTGGCCAGAACTTCAACTACGGGGCTCCGCCGCCCCCGATGGCCCCTCAGCCGCAGGGCCGCAGCGGCCTGGCTGTCGCCGGATTCATCCTCGCCTTCTTCGTTCCGGCGGTCGGGTTCATCCTCAGCCTGATCGCGATCTTCAAGACCGGCGCGGGCAAGGCGAAGGGTCGTGGCCTGGCGGTCGCCGGCGTCATCATCTCGGTGGTCATCATGGCCGGCATCATCATCGGCATCGCGACTCTCGCGAACTCGACCGTCGCCGACCCCGGCTGCACCGACGGCAAGGCCGCGATCATCAACAACTCGACCAACGTCGACGCCGCCTCGCTGCAGAAGACCATCGACGAGCTGAACGCGGCCGCCGCCAAGGCCAAGCACGACGACGTCAAGGTCGCCGTGCAGGCGATGGCCAACGACTACAAGCAGATGCTGACCGCGGTGAAGACCGGCAACGTCCCGCCCGGCCTGATGGACCAGATCACCAAGGACGGCAACAAGCTGGACTCGCTCTGCACCATCGGCAGCTGACCAGACAAGCGCAATGGCAGCACCGGCGAGCGCCGGTGCTGCCATTTTCGATCCGGTTCGATCAGCTGAGCTCGGCGAAGAACGCGCGGACGTCGTTCGCGTACGCCTCCGGCTGTTCCGCGGAGAGGAAGTTTCCGCCGGCCGGAAGCTCCGTCCAGTGCGTGACCGGGGTGTCCCGCTCGGCGAAGCGGCGGACCGTGATGTCCGTGACGCCGAGCGCCACGCCCAGCGGGACCTGGGACTTCTCCTTGGGCGCCCAGGCCGACGGGTCGTGCGCCACCTCCCAGTAGACGTTCGCCGACGAGCCGGCGGTCGCGGTGAACCAGTAGAGGCTCACGTTGGTGAGCAGCAGGTCGCGATCGAACGGGACCGACGGATCGGTCCACTCCACGAACTTCTCGGCGATCCAGGCCAGCTGGCCGGCCGGTGAGTCGGTGAGGCCGAACGCGAGCGTCTGCGGCCGGGTGACTGGATCGCGTTGAAGCCCATCTTGTCGTCGCGGAACTCCTGCAACCGCCGCAGCCGCTCCTGCTCGGCCTCGGTCAGCCCGTCGAAGTCGCCCGGGTCGCCGGACGGGACCGTGATGTGGCCGTTCACGTGCACGCCGATGACGCTTTTCGGCGCCTGGCGGCCCATCTCGACCGCGATCCCGGCGCCGCCGCCGGTGCCCTGCACGCCGTAGCGGTCGTAGCCGAGCCGGCCCATCAGCTCGTTGAGCGCGGCGGCGCTGCGCGCCGTGTTCCAGCCGGCCGAGGTCAGCGGGCCGGAGAAGACCATCCCCGGGTTGCTGACCAGCACCAGGTGGAAGTGGTCGCGAAGGGCCTCGACGACCGGCAGATAGAGCGCGAACGACCCGGGCCAGTCGTGACTGATCAGCAGCGGGGTCGCGGCGGGGTCGGCCGAGCGGACATGCGCGAAGTGGATCGTCTGCCCGTCGAGCTCGGTCAGGAACTGCGGCAGCTCGTTGAGCCGCGCCTCGGCCGCCCGCCAGTCGAACTCGCGCCCCCAGTACTCGGCGAGGTCGCGCAGGTAGGCGACCGGGACGCCGCGCCGCCAGCCCTGACCCGGGATCTCGGCACCCCACCGCGTGCGGGACAGCCGGTGGCGGAGGTCGTCGACGTCGGCCTGGGGAATCTCGATGCGGAACTCGCGGATCATCGTCTCGCCTCTCTCGTCGAACGGAACGGAATGCTTCGTTCCGTCTTTCACTGTACCAGAGCGGAACGATCCGTTCCACTGTTAATCTGAGCCGCATGACGAGCAGCTCGGGCCGCGCCCGCCAGGCCGCGCGCAACGACGAGACGATCCTGCGAGCCGCCCATGAGGTGTTCCTCGAGGACCACCGGGCCCCGATCTCCGCGGTCGCCGAGCGGGCCGGCGTGGGTATCAGCGCGCTCTACCGGCGCTACGCCGGCAAGGAGGACCTGCTGCGCACGCTCTGCCACGACGGCCTGCGGCGGTTCATCGCGGAGGCGGAGCAGGCCCAGCAGCAACCCGACGACTGGACGGCGTTCGAGACCTTCGTCCGCGGGGTGGTCCACGCCGATGTGCACTCGCTCACCGTCCACCTGGCCGGCACGTTCGCGCCCAGCGAGGAGATGAACGCGGACGCGATCCGGGCCAACCAGCTGGCCATGGCGCTTTTCGAGCGAGCCCGGCCGCTGCTGCGCCCGGGCGCCGTCCCCGCCGACATGACCATGCTGCTGGAGATGTGCGCGGCCGTCCGCGTTCCCGACCCGGACCGCACGAGCGAGCTGCGCGTCCGCTACGTCGACGTCCTCCTGGATGGCATGCGCGCCGGCGACGAGTTACCCGGCCCGGCCCCCACCGTCGAGGAGCTGAGCTGGCGCTGGAACCGGTAGACCTCAGCCGCGCCACAGCGGCGGGGTGATAGAACGCCGACCATGCGCATCCTCTTCGTCGCCGCTCCCCTGCAGGGCCACCTGCTGCCGTTGGTCCCGCTCGCCGCGGCCTGTCGCGACGCCGGGCACGACGTGCTCCTCGCCGCCGGCGGTTTCCCGGTCGACGTGCTCGGGTTGCGCACCGCCGACATCGGCGCCGGCTTCAGCCTGCCGCGCGCCGCGATCCGGGTGGCGCTGCGCCGGCCGGGTCTCGCCCGCGCCGAGATGCGCGGGGAGGCCGGCCTGGGCATGGCCGGCGAGCTGTTCGGCCGGGCGAACCTGACGCTGGTCGAGCCGTTGCGGGCGCTCGCCGAGCGGGAACGACCGGATCTGATCGTCTTCGAGTCGCTCGCGGAGGCCGGGGCGATCGTTGCCGGTCGCCTGTCGATCCCGTCGGTGTTGCAGGAGAACACACTGTGGCCGGCCACCGAGTTGTTCCGCGCGGTGCGCACCAGTTCGGTGATGGCCAAGATGGACATTCCCAACCCCGAACTGACCATTTCGTGTACGCCGGGGAGTCTGCGCGGCGGGCCGCTGCCGGGAGCGTCGCCGATGCGCCCGGTGCCGTTCTCCGGCGGCGGCCCGGTGCCCGGCTGGTTGCGCGAGCCCGGGTCGAGGCCACGGGTCCTGGTCAGCCGCAGCACTCTGAACGGCCCGAACGACGGCGATCCGGGACCGGCCGTGATCGCCGCGGCGGCCGCGGTGGACGCCGAGTTCGTGCTGGTCCGGCCGGCCACGACCCGCACGCTGCCGCCGAATGTGCGGGCGGTGGATCGCGTACCGCTGAACGAGGTCCTGCCGTTTGCCTCGGCCTTCGTGCACCATGCGGGCGCCGGGAGTGTGCTCGGCGGCCTGGCCGCCGGCGTGCCCCAGCTGGCCACGAGGGGCGCGGGCGATCGCCGCTACAACGCCGAGATGCTGGCCCGCCGCGGCGCGGGCCTTGCGGCCGACGCCAAAGCGATCACCGCCGCCGACCTGACCCGTCTGCTGAGCGACGAGCGCCTGACGGCCGCGGCGCGCGAGGTCGCGGCCGAGATCGCCGGCCTGCCCGCGCCGGAGACGCTCGTCCCGGCCCTGGAAAAACTGGTCGGCTCCTGAGATCCGGCCCGGCGTTTCAGGAGACGAAGATGCAGAACGGGTGGCCGGCCGGGTCGGCGTAGACGCGCAGCGGCTCGTCCGGATCGGTGCTGCGGTCGTAAACCATCTTGGCGCCGAGGGCGAGGGCCCGCTCGTGCTGGGCGTCCAGTTCGGAAACGCTCTCCACCGTGGTGTCCAGGTGCAGCTGCATCGGCACGGTGTCGTCCGGCCAGGTGGTCGGAATCAGCCGGTCCACCTGCTGGAAGGCCAGCTGCGGGCCGCCCTGCGGGTTCTGCAGGACCAGCCAGTCCGTGCCGCGCTCGTCGGGGTCGCCGGCGGCCGGCGGCTCGTCGCCGGGGCGGTACTGCAGACCGAACAGCTTGCGGTAGAACTCGGCGAGCTCCCGGATGTTGGTGCCGTCCAGGACCACCTGAAGAATCATCGGGTATCGCGTCATATGCCTCAGCAAACCACGACCCGGTTCCGTCCGCTCTCCTTGGCGCGGTACAGGGCGTGGTCGGCGCGGGCCAGCATCTGATCGAGGGTGGCGTCGGCCGGGTCGAGCTGGGTGAGGCCGACGCTGATCGTGACCGGCAGCGGCCCGGCCGCGGTCGGGATCGGGGTGTCCGCGACCGCTCGGCGCATCCGCTCGGCGAGCTCCGGCGCGGCGCCGTCGTGATCCGGCAGGACCACCGCGAACTCCTCGCCGCCGTACCGGCCGAGCACGTCCGAGTGCCGGACGCTCGCGCGGACCCGGGCGGCCACCGCACGGATGACCTCGTCGCCCACCCCATGACCGTACGTGTCGTTGACGCTCTTGAACTTGTCGATGTCGAGCATCACGGCGGCGAGGTCGCGGGAGCCCCGGGCGGCGGTGGAGACCAGCGCGGTGGCGATCGCGTAGAAGTGCCGGCGGTTGTGCTGGCCGGTGAGCTCGTCCGTGGTGGCCAGCTCCTGGACGCGACTGAACAGGCAGGCGTTCAGGTAGGCGCTCATGCCCTGGGTGGCGAGCGAGGAAGCGATCTGAATCGCGCTCTCGTTGAACGAGTCCGCGCCGAGGACGACCACGCCGCTGCGCCCGTCGCGGTGGTCGAGCGGCACCACCAGGAGCCGCTGGCTGCGCAGTTCGCCGATGTTCTCGGCGGGGATCACGGTCGGCTCCAGCACCGGCGGCAGCGCCACCGGGAACGGCCCGCCGACCGCGGCCGGATTCGCCTTGCCGGTCACCTCGAGCACCGTCGACCCGTCGGCGCCCAGCAGGCACCCGGCGGCCGCGTCCAACTGCGACGCGAGCATGCCGAAGAGCGTGCTCAGCAGCCGCGCCGGGTCGTGGATGCCGCTCAGTTCGGCCAGCGATGCGCGCAGCATCTCGGCGAACGCCTGCTGCTGCTGGGCCGCCGCGACCGCGAGGTGCAGCTGCGCGGCCCGAGCGGTCTCGAGCGAGACGGCGACATGACTGGTCACGCCGATCAGAACCTCGACATCGTCCTCGGTGAAGATGCCGCGGGCCATCCGGCTGTCCAGGTAGACGACGCCGAGGGTGTTCCCCTTGAACTGAACCGGAACGACCATGATGCTGCGCAGCCCGTGCACGACCGCGCTCCGCGAGCCCAGCGCGGCGCCCTGCTCGGTTCCGGTCAGCACCAGCGCCTCCCCGCCGGCGGCCACCCGCCGCACCAGCGTCGCGCCGTACGCGGTCGTCGCCTCGAGATCGGTCCCGCCGGCGCCGCGCCCGGCGAAATGCACCGGCTCCCCCGCCTCGTCGAGCAGGAAGAACAGCGCCCGCTCGGCGCCCAGGATGCGCAACATCTCGTCGAGCGCGACCCGGGCCAGCTCCTGCGGGTCGAGGACGGTGGCCGCGGCCGCGCCGACCTGCTGCAACGCCTCCAGGCGACGGTTGCGCGGCGCGTCCGAGCGGCCCACCACCGTACGCCGGTTGGTCGCCGCGCCCTCCTCGGCGCCGAACTCGGTGCGGGCCTGCCGGCGCCGGGACTCCCACCCGTGGACGTTCGCCAGCGACAGCGCGATCCGCGCCTGGCGATCGGATTCGTTCATCAGCCCGAGGGCCCGGAACGACCGCGCCCGGAACCGGGCGACCTCGAAGTGCACCAACGGCGCGTCGACCGCCCGCGCGATGTGTTCCGCCTTGTCGCTCCATTCGATCGCCTTGCGCGGCTCGCCGACCAGTTGGGCGAGAGCCGCCTCACCGATCAGGTAGGCGGCATCGAGCAGCGGCGAGCTCTTGCGTACCCGGCGCAGCTCGGCCACCGCCTCCCGGGCGGCCTGGATCCGGGCCGGCCGCTCCTGATCGGTCGCCATCCGCAGTCGCGCCATGCAGGCGTGCGACTGGTACGCGAAGAACCACTTGTGCTGCGTCATCATGCCGCGCGGGCGCAGCCCGAGCCCGCGGAACTCGGCGGCGATCGCCTCGAACGGCTCGCCGAACTCACCCTGCTCGATCGCCGCGCAGGCGGCCGCGACCAGCATGTTCGCCCTCTGCATGGGGGTGCCCTTGCCGGGCGGCAGGGCGGCGCGCAGCTCGGCCAGCGCGGCGGCGGCCTCCCCCGGCCGGCCCTGCATCGCCGGGATCATCACCGAGAGCATGCCGAACGAGGTGCCGAGCACGAGCTTGGGGTCGCCGAGCCGGCGGAGCCCGCGCTCGTACTCGGCCTGCGCCTCGACGGCGTAGCCGCGCAGGAGCAGCCGGAGGCCGACCGTGGCGTGGCCGGGAATGAGCTGGGCCGGGCCGAACCAGCGCGCGTCCCGGTTGATGGTCTCCTCCCAGGCGCTGCCGTCGTCGAAGCCGCCGAACAGCCACGCGCAGCCGCGCATCCACTCCACGTACGCCACCAGCGCCGGGTCACCGAGCTCGTGCGCGACCACGGCAGCGCGCTCGAGGCAACGACCGGCGGCGCCGCGCAGCTTCACCACGGCGGCGACGTAACCGATCAGCGCATAGACGCGCACGTACTCGGGGCACGGGCCGAGCCGGTTCACCGCGTACATCGCGCGCATCGCGAGCACGCCCGCCTCCCGCAGGCGAAAGCCGACCCCGGCCGCGTAACCGCCGGCGTCCAGGGCGGCGGCCAGGGTGGCGAGGTCGTCCCGCCGCCGGCCCTTCGCTGTCCCGGAACCCCATCCGGTACGTCGCACGGCGCCCCCGGCGAGCCCGGCGCCGATCGTGGAGGCGAGCAGGGCGATCGGCTTGCCCGGCAACGGCCGGCCCAGCTCGGCGAGCGCCCTCGCGGTCGCCGCCAGGGCGTTCTCCACGTCCCAGAGCGTGTGGTGCAGCTCGATCTCGGTGATGAGCAGTTGCGCGCGGGTCCGGCGGTCGGTCTCGGCGGCGAGGGCCCGCTCGATGGTGGCGGCCGCCTCGGCGTACCGGGACGCGCGCAGGTAGGCGAGCGCGAGCGGGTGCAGCACGGCCGTGGCCGGGGCGGGGTCGCCCTCCAGGGCGTCCTCGAGGTAACCGGCGGCCTCGGCCGGGGCCATGTCCGCCAGGGCGCGCAGGCCGGCGGCCAGCGCGCTGCGGCGGCGCTTGCCGGCCGGCACCTCGTCGCCGGCCCGCCGGTGGTGCCGGGCCACGGCGTACAGGTGATCGGGGTCCCGCAACGGCCCGGGCAGGCCGTCCAGAGCGTCCGCGATCGAGGCGTGCAGACGGCGCAGCCGCTGCTCGCCGACCCCGTCGAGCAGCGACTCGCGCAGCAGCGGGTGCAGGAAGACGTACCAGCCGCCGGGCCGCGCCTCGACGATCCGGCGCTCGACGGCGGCGCCGACCGCGGCCACCACCCGGTCGGCCGAACCGCCCGCGGCGATCAGCGTCTCGGTGCGGAAGCGCGGCCCCGCCACCGCGGCGGCGACCAGGAAGTCGCGATCGGCGCCGGCCAGGGTGGCCAGCCGGGAGGCGAGCAGCGCGCGCACGTCGTCGGCGGCCGGCAGCGCGTCGGCGCCGGCCACGTCGACGTACCACGCGCTCCACAGCGGGGTGAGCAGCCCGGCATCGAGCAGCTGCAGCAGGTACGCGACGACCGCGAGCGGCGAGCCGTCGGTACGCCCGGCCACGTGCCCGACCAGCTCGGCCCCGACGGTCGCGCCCGGCAGCCGGGAGGCGATCAGCTCCTCGACGGCGGCCGGCTCGAGCGGCGCGCAGTCGAGCTCGAGGTCGGCGTGCACGGCGTTCGGCGTGCCCGCGTCGTCCCGCTCGGTCAGCAGCACCAGCAGCGGCAGGCGCGGCAGATCGGGCGCCAGCCGGGCCAGCACCGCGCGGCTGCCCGCGTCGAGCCAGTGCGCGTCGTCGCAGAGCAGCATCAGTCCACTGTGGGCCCTGGCCAGCTCGGCCAGGAACGTGGCGACCGCCGGGAACAGGTGGTCGTCCCGGGGCTCGCCGGCGCCCGCCTCGCCGACCAGCGCCTCCAGCCGCGGGCTGAGCCGGGCGGCCAGCGCCGGGCCGGCGATCGTGGCGGCCGCCCGGACCAGCCGCTCGGCCTCGGCCCGGTCCGGGCCGTCGAGCAGCCCGACCGCCTGCAGGTAGCCGTCGATCGCGACACGCAGCGCGGCCAGCGGCAGCGCCTCGTCCTCGACACAGGCGGCGCGCAGCACCGGCACGCCGGCGGCGAGCGCGGCGGCCTCCTCGGCCAGCCGGGTGCGCCCGGAACCGGCCGGTCCACGAAGGACGACGATGCCGCCGTGCCCGCCGTGCGCCCGCCGCCAGCGCTCGGCGAGCCGGTCGCGCTCTTCGTCGCGCCCGCACAGCGGCCAGCCCGACGCCTTCGCCGCCCCGCCGGCGCCGCCCGGCAGGGCCGCCAGCAGCGCGGCGGCGTCCGGGTAGCGGTCGTCCGGGTCCTTGGCGAGCAGCCGGGTCACGACCGCGGCCACGGCCGGGTCGAGGCCGGGACAAAGCTCGATCAGATCCGGTACGGGCGCGGTCAGGTGCAGCCGCAGCAGCTCGCCGACGTCCTCGGCCTCGAACGGCAGGCGCCCGGTCAGGCACTCGAAGAGCACGACGCCGAGCGAGTACAGATCCGAGCGGCCGTCGACCGGGCGCTTGAGCATCCCGGACTGCTCGGGCGAGGTGTAGAGGAAGGTGCCGACCGCCCGGTCGTCGTCGTCCGGCTCCGCCCCGAGCAGCGCGAGACCGAAGTCGATCAGTTTGGCCTGGTGCCCGGCCGGCATCATGATGTTCCCCGGCTTCACGTCCCGGTGGACCAGGCCGACCCGGTGGGCGGCGGCCAGGCCGCGGCCGAGTTGGCCGGCCAGTTCGACGACCCGCTCCGCGGGGAGCGGACCGCGCGCCAGGGTGTCGGCCAGCGAGCCGCCGGGCAGGTATTCGAGGACCATGGCGGGCGCGCCGCCGAACCGGCCGGCGGCGTGGATGAGCGGCACGCCCGGGTCGTCGATGCAGGCGAGCAGCGCCGCCTCACGCTGGAAGGCGATGAGCAGGCCGGGATCGTCGGCGCTCTCCGCGATCGGCCGTTTCAGCGCGTACGTGCCGGCACCCCGCCGGGCCCGGTGCACGGTGGTGAACGCGCCCCGGCCCAGTTCGTCCTCCACCACGAGACCGGTCAGGTCCGCCGCCCGGCGCACGCTGTCCTCGTCACTCACTGGCACCCACTCCGCAGCTATCGGTTCGTAGCTACTGATCGGCAACCGTCGCGCGAAGTTGACCCGATATGTCAGGCACCACGTGCCCACGACAGCCGAACGGCGCCAACCCGCTCAGCAACGGCCGGAAGCTGCCGAACGGGCAGATGGGAGACATCCGGCGTGGCGGGGGCAGGAGCATGACACTGGTACGACGATTGCGGCTGGGCGCGCGCCTGGGCGCCTGTTTCACGCTGGTCCTCGTTCTGCTCGGCGTCGTGGTCGCGGTCGGCGCGATCGCCCTGCAGCGGCAGTCCGACACGGCCGGCGAGGTGCGTGACCTGCAGACCCTGCGCGGCCAGGTGGACCAGCAGAAGTACTACGACGGCGACATCTCCGGCTGGCAGGTCGCGTACGCCTGGGACGTCTACCGCCTCAGCCCGCAGAAGGCGGTCGACTCGAGCTCGGACAACCGCAAGGGCTTCCTCGCCGACGCGGAACTGCTCAAGAAACTCCTCACCGATACCCGGACCGACCTCATGACCGGCGCGGAGAAGGCCATCTTCGCCCGGCTCCAGCAGAGCTGGGCGTCGTTCTTCGACTACGACACCCGGATCGCCGCCGCCTTCGCCCAGGGCCAGGTCAGCAAGGGCAACGATCTCATCCTCGGCCCCAGTTACGACGTCTACTTCAAGATCGTCAACGACACGCAGGCGCTGGTCGACTCGGTCACCGCCCGGGCCGAGAAGGCGACCAGGGACGCGCAGAGCTCGGCCGCGACCGCACGCGACTGGATGCTGATCGCCTTCGCGGTGGCGGTGCTGGCCGCGATCGCCCTGACCCTGGTCGTCACCCGCAGCGTGGTGCGTCCCGCCGGCCGGGTCATCCAGGCGCTGCAAGGCATCGCCGGCGGCGACCTGGCCGTACGCCTGGGCGACACCGCGAACGACGAGATCGCCGACATGGCGCGCGCGGTGGACACCGCCGCCGCGGGGGTCCGCGAGGCGATGACCGAGATCAGCGACGAGGCCCGGGAGCTGTCCGCCGCCGCGGACACCATGTACCGGGTCAGCGGGCAGATCGACGGGGCGGTCAACAACGCGTACACCCAGGCGGATCTGGTCGCCGGCACGGCCGGCGGCGTCTCCGGCAACGTGCAGACGGTCGCGGCCGGCGCCGAACAGATGGGCGCCTCGATCTCCGAGATCTCCCGCAACGCCGCCGAGGCCGCCGGGGTCGCCTCCAGCGCGGTCACCGCCGCCCGCGACACCAGCGCCACCATCAACCGGCTCGGCGAGTCGTCCGCCCAGATCGGCACGGTGGTCACGACCATCCAGGCGATCGCGGCGCAGACCAACCTGCTCGCCCTGAACGCCACCATCGAGGCGGCGCGGGCCGGCGAGCTCGGCAAGGGCTTCGCGGTCGTGGCCAGCGAGGTGAAGGACCTTGCCCAGGAAACCGCGCGCGCCACCGAGGAGATCGCCCAGCGCATCCAGTCGATCCAGCAGGAGACCGGCGAGGCGGTCACCGCGATCGACGGGATCAGCCAGATCATCGAGCAGATCAGCGACTACCAGACCACGATCGCCTCGGCGGTCGAGGAGCAGAGCGCGACCACGGCCGAGATGAACCGCGGCGTCACCGAGGCGGCCGACGGCGCGAGCGAGATCGCTCAGGGCATCTCGTCGGTGGCGCAGAGCACGGCGAGCAGCCGCGACGCGGTCGGCGAGGCCACCCGCGCGGCCGGCGACGTGCACGACCTGGCCGGCCGGTTGCGAACGGCGGTGGAGCGCTTCCGGCTCTGACGCCGCCGCTCCCATCCCGCAGATCCGATATTCCTATCACGCCGCTAGGAATGATATGCTCGCGGCCCGTACCGGACCACCGCGAGGCGCCCCGTGACCACCCTGACCGAACAGGCCGCCGAGCAGCTGATCGCCGCCGGTGCCTTCGCCCCCGCCCCGCCCGGCTTCGTCGGCGCCGCGGTCGACGTGCCCGCGCCGCGACCGCTCACCCGCCACCCGCTCCGGCACGGCTTCCTGAAGGCCGGCTCGGCCGGGCCGGCGATCGTGAGCGGTCCGCCCTCCCCCGGCCTCGCGGTCTGCCTCGACCGGATGACCGACGACCTGCGCGCCGCCCGCCCGCTGATCGCCCCGCCCGGCGACCGGTTCTCTCCCGAGGCGGGCATCCGGGTCGGGCTCGAGGCGGGCCTGCCGGGCGGCGGCGTGCTCGGGCTCCGCCGCCGGTGGCGGCTGGCGCACCGCCTGGCCCCGGTCCTGGCCGCCGCCTTCGCGAACGCTCCGGCGCCGGGCTGGCGCAGCACCCGCCAGGCGAGCCGGCGAAACCTGCCGGTGGTTCCGCCCGGCGATCCGCGTTCGGCCTGGCTCGGGTACGCGATGAGCACCCCGGCGCCGGCCGGCCTGTCCCTTCGCGACCGCTTCCGCGCCGGCGACGCCCCCACGGCCGCGCAGCTGGCCGCCCACCTGGACGCCCTGCGCCCACCGGTGGCCGCCCGCGGTCACCTGGAGCTCGACGTGGCCGACGCCCAGCCGGGCGACGGGTGGCGTCTGCCGATCGCTCTGGCCGCCACCCTGCTGGACGACCCGCAGGCCGCCGAGGAGGCCGAGACCGCCACCGCCCACCTGTCCGCCGAGCCCGGCCTGTGGGAGCGGGCCGCCCGGGACGCCCTCACCGACCCGGTGCTGGCCGCCGTCGCCCGCGACTGCTTCCTGTCCGCCTACGCCGCGCTCGCTCGCCAGGGCGCGAGCCGGTCGCTGCGGGACGCGCTGGCCGACTACACCGAGCGCTACGTGCTGCGCGCCCGCACCCCGGCCGACGACATCCTCGACCGCTTGACCGCGCGCCCCTGACGCTCGCCGGCGCCGGTGCGCACCGTTGGGGCGGATGGCAGTCGGTGCGTTATTTGTTCGCGGCGACCACCAGCCCGGCCAGTGCGTCCGCGGTGAACGGGCTGCCCGGGAACATGGCCATCCGGGAGAGCGGGAAGCCCATTGCCATCTGGAGCGTCGCCGGGTCCAGGGTCATCCCGGCCGCCATGCCGCCGCCCTCGGTGGGCATCCTGGTGAACACCTCCATGAGCAGCTCGGCGCCGCGCGGGTCGGCCAGCCACTCGGCGAGCGTGGAGTCGGCGCTCAGCGGGTGGCGGGCCTCGTCGCCGGCGACCTCGACAGCCGTCGTGGCGCGGATGTCGCGCGACGAGGCGCCGACCTCGATCGTGTACGTGCCGTCCTCGACCACCCAGCGCTGGAGCACGACGTCCCAGTAGGCCAGATCCGATCGGTCGGCGTGCAGCACGACCTCGGCGGTCTCGCCCGCGCGGATCTCGACGCCGGCGAAGGCCTTCAGCTCGCGCGGGGCCCGCCGGACCCGGGAGGACGGCAGGCTCACGTACGCCTGGACCACCTCGCGGCCGTCCCGCGGGCCGGTGTTGGTCACCCGGAGGCGGATGTCGACGCCCGTCTCGGTCGCGGTGGCGGTCGCCTCCCCGTACGAGAACGTGGTGTAGGAAAGGCCGAAGCCGAACGGGTACGCGACCTCCTGCCGGCGCGCATCGAAGCCGCGATAGCCGACGTGGATGCCCTCGCCGTAGCGGACGTGCCCGGCCTCGCCCGGGAAGTCCAGATAGGACGGGTGGTCCTCGAGCCGCAGCGGGATCGTCTCGGTCAGCCGGCCGGAGGGGTTGACCCGGCCGAAGAGGACGTCGGCGACGGCGCTGCCGCCGGCCTGGCCGAGCAGCCAGCCCTCCAGGAGGGCGCCCACGTCGCGGTCCCACGGCGTGGTGAGCACGACCCCGCCGTTGGCCAGGACCACGACCGTGCGCGGGTTGGCCGCCGCGACGGCCGCGATCAGTTTCCGCTGGTCGGCGGGGAGGTCGAGGCTCTCCCGGTCGGATCCCTCGGTCTCCTGCTCGGTGCCGGCGAAGACGACCGCCGCATCGCTGCCCTGGGCCAGTTCCACCGCCTCGGCCGGGTCGGCGGTGAACCGGACCCGGCCGGGGGCCGACTCCGCGATCGCGGTCAGCGCGTCGTCGAGGCGGGTCGGGGTCATCTGCGAGCTGCCGCCGCCCTGGTAGCGCGGGGTCCGGGCGAGCTCGCCGACGACCGCGATCGTCCCGCCGGGGTCGAGCGGCAGCAGATCACCCTCGTTCTTGAGCAGGACGATGCCACGCGCCGCGATCTCCCGGGCCAGGGCGTGGTGCCGATCGGCGTCGTAGCCGTCGGTCCGGCCCACCGCGGTCGTCTTCGCCACGAGCGAGCGAACCCGATCGGCGGACCGCGCGAGCGCATCGGCCGGGAGGCGCCCGTCGCCGACCGCCTCGACCAGGGCCCGGTCGCCGGTCGGGTCCGGCCCCGGCATGGTCAGGTCGAGACCGGCCCGGACCGCCTCGACCCGATCGACGACGGCGCCCCAGTCGGAGACGACCAGGCCCTCGAAGCCCCACTCGTCGCGCAGCACCTCGGTCAGCAGCCACCGGTTCTGGCTGGCGTACACCCCGTTGACCCGGTTGTAGGAGCACATCACCGTCCACGGCTGAGCGGTCGTGACCACCCGCTGGAAGGCACGCAGATACAGCTCGCGCAGCGACCGCTCGTCGACGTCGGCGCTGACCCGCATGCGATCGGTCTCCTGCGAGTTGACCGCGAAGTGCTTGAGCGACGCGCCGACCCCGCCGCTCTGCAGCCCCCGCACCCAGGCGGCCCCGAGCACCCCGGCGACCAGCGGGTCCTCGCTGAAGTACTCGAAATTCCGCCCGCCCAGCGGTGTCCGCTTGAGGTTGATGCCGGGGCCGAGCAACACCTGGACGCCCATCGCCCGGCACTCCTCGGCGAGCGCCTCGCCCATCCGGCGCAGCAGGTCGGGGTCCCAGGTCGAGCCGGACGCCACGGCCGGCGGGAAGCACGTCGCCGGCTGACCGGCGAGCAGGTCCTCGGAGTCCGGCACCCGCAGGCGTACGCCGTGCGGCCCATCGGTCAGCGTGATCGCCGGGACGTCGCCGGCGGCCGTGCTCGCCCAGAAGTCGCTGCCGCTCGTGATGGCGGCCTGATCGTTCAGTTCCATGTCCGGCTTCCCTTTCAGCGGACGGACCGGCGCTCGCCCCGGCGCCTTACTGAGTACCTAGTAGGTGCTAGCTTCTGCAACATAGGCTGGCCCGGGTCCCCGGGCAAGACGCGATCCGCCGGGAAGGAGCATCGACCGTGATCCAGCCCTACCGCCGGTCGCGTCCACGCCTGCCCGCCGCCGAGCGACGCCGGCAGATCGTCGACGTGACCACCCGGCTGATCGCCGAGCGCGGGTTCTGGGGCCTGTCGATGCAGGACGTCGCGGACGGCTGCGGGCTGACCGTGCCCGGCCTGCTGCACCACGTCGGGTCGAAGGACGGGCTGCTGCTCGCCGTGCTCGACCACCGCGACGAACAGGACACCCGCGCGCTGCTCGCCGAGATCGCCGGCGCGGCGACGGTGTCGCCCCGCGAGATCTGCTCGGCACTGGTCCGGCGCAATGCCGGACAACCCGAGATCGTACGGCTGTTCGCCGTACTCGAGGCGGAATCGCTCACCCCCGATCACCCCGCGCACGACTACTTCGAGGCGCGGCAGCGGCGCACGCTCGAAGCGCTCACGGCGGTGCTCAAGGAGCGCACCCCCGAGCCGGAGGCCCTCGCCGTGCGGATCGTCGCGGTGATGGACGGTCTGCAGATCCAGTGGCTGCGCAACCCGGGCGAGATCGATCTGATCGCGCAGTGGGAGGCGTCCGCGGCGGTGCTCTTCGCGGGCGTCGGCTGATCCGCCCGCCATCTGGCGGGGAGATTCCGCCGGATGGCGCTCGGCCGCGGTCAACGGCCGGTTACATGCTGGTGACAGCGGTCACATCGCGATCACCTGGAGGCCCCCGTGACGACCACCCTGCCCCCGCCGCCGTTCGACCCCGAGCTCGGGGCGGCGCTCACCGCCCTCGCCGATCTGATCCCGCCCTCGCTCGACGGCGACCTGCTGACCGCCATGCGGTCCGGCTCGGCGCTGGCCGTGCCGACCGAGGAGGAGCTGAGCCGGGGCGGAACCTTCCGGGTCGAGGAGCGGACCGTGCCGGGCCTCGGCGACGACCCCGACATCACCCTGCTCATCTGCACGCCGGCGGCGCCGACCGGCACGCTCGGCTGTGTCTACCACACGCACGGCGGCGGCATGGTGCTCGGCGACCGCCGGCTCGGGGTGGTCGAGATGCTCGACTGGGCGGAACAGTTCGATCTGGTCGTCGTCTCGGTCGAATACCGCCTCGCGCCGGAGACGCCGCATCCGGGACCGATCGACGACTGCTACGCCGGGCTGCTCTGGACCGCCGAGCACGCCGACGAGCTCGGGTTCGATCGATCACGGATGATCGTGGCCGGGGGCAGCGCGGGTGGCGGGCTGACGGCCGCGCTCGCCCTGCGCGCTCGCGATCAGAACGGACCGGAGCTGCTCGGGCAGATGCTGATCTACCCGATGCTGGACGATCGCAACGACACCCCGTCCGCCCGGCAGATGGCCGGACTGGGCGTCTGGGACCGCAACGCGAACGAGTTCGGCTGGACCGCGCTGCTCGGCGACGCCCGCGGCGGCCCGGACGTCTCGCCCTACGCCGCACCGGCCCGCGCGACCGACCTCGGTGGCCTGCCGCCGGCCTTCATCGACGTCGGCTCGGCCGAGACGTTCCGCGACGAGGACGTGGCCTACGCGAGCCGCATCTGGCAGGCCGGCGGCCGCGCGGAACTGCACGTCTGGCCGGGCGGATTCCACGGGTTCGACGGCCTGGCGCCGACCGCGCAGCTGAGCCACGACGCCCGCGAGGCCCGGGTACGCTGGCTCAACCGCCTGTTCAACGGCTGATTCCCGGGGGCGACGTGAAAGATCTCGCGGTGCGGCTGGCGGCGCTCGACGCGGACGCCGGGGCCGCGCTGCGGGTGATCGCCTACTTCGACGGCCTCGTGGAGAACAAGGCCGGACTGCAAGCGATCGTACGCGGGGCGGCCGTGCTCGCCGGTTGCCCCGCGCGCCTCGACGACCGATCGCGCCGCGTCCACGTCCGCGTCGACCCGGCCGGTCACGCGGCGCCCGACCCGTCGGCCGCGGACGAGCGCTGGATGCGCACCCCGGTGGTCCCGGACGCCTCGGCCACCCTCTGGCTGGAGCGGATCGGCGAGCCCGGCCCGGTCGAGGCGATGATTCTGGAGCGCGCCGCGGGCGCGGCCCGCGCGGTCCTCGACCGCACGCGCGGCCGTGCGCCCGCCGCGGACCCGGCGCTGGCCGAGCTGATCGTCGACGCGTCGGCTCCCGCGGAGGTACGTCGCCAGGCGGCCACGTCGATGCGGCTGAGCGAATCCGATCGTTTCCGCGCCGTCGCCCTGCCGTCCGGCCCGCGGGTGCTCCCGGCCGAGACCACCCCCGAGACCGCCGGCCGCGCCGGGGTCGGTCCCGCGGTCGGGCCGCTCGACCTGCCGGCCTCCTATGCCGCCGCGCGGGTGGCGCTGCGGTTCGCCGCGGACGGCACGGCCGAGGACCCGGGGCCGCAGGTCGTGCGCCACGAGGATCTGGGCGGGCTGGCGCTGCTCGCCGACCTGCCCGAGTCGGCGGAGATGCCCGACCTGCGCGCGCTCGAGCACGCCGCGGCGGCCGGGCCCTGGGTGCTGTCCACGCTGCACGCCTTCGCGGAGGCGAGCAGCCTGCGCGCGGCGGCGACCGCGCTGCGCCTGCACCACTCGAGCTTTCAGGACCGGATCACCCAGGCCGAGCATCTGCTGGGCTGGCCGATCCGCGACCCGCACGGCCGGCTGCGGCTGCAGCTGGCGCTGGCCCTGCGGCGACTCCGCCGCCATCCGCCGGTCTAGGGCCTGTCCTGCTGGTCACGGGGGAGCGAGTCGAGGACCAGGTGGTGGCTGGCGTCGGCCGCGAAGCGGTCGCATCCCGGTGTTGGATGTGGCCGTTTCGCGGACGCCGTCAGGCGCCGCCTGGGCCACGCCGCAGCCCCGCGTGACCGGCAGGACAGGCCCTCGGGCTCAGCGGCGGAGGTCGTGGCGGCGGTGGGTGGCCTTCTCGACCAGGGCGGCGGGCAGGGCTCGCCGGAGAGCGAACACGATCGGCGCGTTGCTGCCCACGGCGTACAGCTGCCTGGGTTTGCCGGTCTCGATCGCTCGGACGATGGTGGCGGCCACGCGATCGGCGGAGACGCCGGAGCGCTCGTTGCGATCGAGAGCGCTCAGCATCGTCTCGAAGTCCCGGCGATGGGGCGAGTCGGCCGCGATGTGTTTGGTGCGGCGCTGGCTGATCCCGGTGTTGATGGAACCGGGTTCGACCGTGGTCAGCCAGACGCCGAACGGCGACAACTCGTGGCGGGCGGCGTTGCTGAAGCCCTTGAGCGCGGCCTTCGCGGCGACGTAGGACGACCGGTACGACAGCGGGAACGAGGCGAGCATCGATCCGACCATGACGATCCGGCCGTAGCCGCGCTCGCGCATCCCGGGGATCGCCAGCTGGGCCAGCCGCACCGGGCCGAAGACGTTCACCTGGAACAGCCGGCGCAGGTCGTCCGGCGGCAGCTCCTCGAACGGTCCGGAATGGCTCTCGCCGGCGTTGTTGACCAGCACGTCCACGGCGGCCAGGCGATCGGCGAGCGCCTCGATCGATCGCTCGTCGGCGAGGTCGAGCGCCAGGTATTCGACGTCGTCCAACGGGTCGGTCAGCTTCGCCGGGGCGCGGCAGGTGCCCAGCACCCGATACCCGCGGGCGGCGAGCGCGGCGGCGGTGGACCGCCCGATGCCCGAGGAAGCTCCGGTGACCAACGCCGTCCTGTTCATCGATGCACCTTAGCGGGTCCGCTACCTGGGTGGACTTGACATCTCGATGCTCTTGACAACAAGACGTGATTGACTGCATCTAAGGCATATGCACGCAACGCGGCGTGGCCACCCCGTCATCGGACGGCCCGCCCGGCGGCTTCCGGGGATCGGCACGAGATGGGGAGCAACGATGCGTATCAGCGACATACTCCGCGTCAAGGGCAACAAGGTCGTTACCGTGACACCCGGGTCCGACGTGACCCGGCTCCTGGCGCTCCTGGCCGAGCACCGGATCGGTGCGGTGGTCGTGTCGGCGGACGGATCGCGGGTGGACGGGATCGTCAGTGAGCGCGACGTGGTGCGGGCGCTCGCCGCACGCGGCGCGGTCGTGCTGAGCGAGCCGGTCACCGCGATCTACACCGCTCAGGTCCGATCGGTCTCGCCGGACGCCGCCGTCGACGACGTCGAGCGGCTGATGACCGAACATCGGTTCCGGCACGTCCCGGTGATCGAGGACGGGGCGCTGCGCGGCCTGGTCAGCATCGGCGACGTGGTCAAGCACCGGATCGACGAGCTGGAGCACGAGCGCAGCAGCCTCGAGGGCTACATCACCGGCGAGCGCATCTGATCGGTCGCGATCACCGCCGGCGAGGCTTTCGCTCGCCGGCGGTGATCGCGCCAGAGATCGGAGTACATGCGCACGCGATATTTGCTACCGTGTCGGGCAGGTCATGAGTGTCAGCGCACAGCCCCGGCTTGCTGACCGGCAACCCTTGCGTTCGCGATGGGGTGCCCCGGGTGAGGACCGGGCCGGCGTCGATCGACGCGGGCAAGCGCGGACCCGGCCGGGTCCTCGACCCACGCGGAGGCTCAATCATGTCCGTTGCCGTGCACACCGATGATGACCTGGCCGTGATCGGCGCCGGGTTCGTCCACCTCGACTACGCGGCGACCGCGCCGTGCGTACGCGCCGCCGCCGACGCGGTCAATGCGCTGCTGCCCAGCTACGGCAGCGTCCACCGGGGCACCGGCCCGCGGTCGCAGACCTCCACCCTCGAGTACGAGCGGGCCCGCGACGTGCTCGCCGACTTCCTCGGCTGCCATCCCGGCGACCAGGTCGTCTTCACCCGCAACACCACCGACGCGCTGAACCTGCTGGCCCGGGCGCTGCCGCCGGGCACCACCACGGTCGTCTTCGACGGCGAGCACCACGCGAACCTGCTGCCCTGGCCGAACGCTCTGCGCCTGCCCGCGCCGTCCTCCCCGGACGAGGCGGTGACGGCGGCCGACCGTGCGCTGCGTAACCTGCGCGGCCCGGTGTTGCTGACGGTCACCGGCGCGAGCAACGTGACCGGCGAGGTGTGGCCGATCGCCCGGCTGGCCGAGGTCGCCCATCGGCACGGCGCCCGGATCGCGGTCGACGCCGCTCAACTCGCCCCGCACGTGCCGATCTCCGTGGCCGAGATCGGCGCCGACTACGTGGCGCTCTCCGGGCACAAGCTCTATGCGCCGTTCGGCTCGGGTGTGCTCGCCGGGCGCGCCGACTGGCTCGACGCGGCCGAGCCCTACCTGGCCGGCGGCGGCGCGAGCGCGGCGGTCGGCGATCGGATCGGCGACGTGCGCTGGGCGACCGGCCCGGCGCGGCACGAGGGTGGCACGCCCAACCTGCTCGGCGCGGTGTCGCTCGCCGCGGTGTGCTCGGCGTTGGCCGAAGCCGACCGTTCCGCCCTGCGCGCGCACGAACAGGAACTGCTCGCGCAACTCCGGGCGGGCTTGCGGCGGGTGCCGGGCGTGACCGAGGTGTCGCTCTTCGGCGCGCACAGCGAGCGGGTGGGCATCGTCTCGGTGACCCTGACCGGTCGCGACCCGTCGGAGGTGGCCACCCGGCTGGCCGACGACCACGGCATCGGGGTGCGGGCGGGCAAGTTCTGCGCCCATCCGCTCGTGCGGCGGCTCACCGCCGAGGCCGGCGACGCGGGTTGCGCGGGCGGCCTGCTGCGGGTCAGCTTCGGCCTGGGCACCACGGCGGCCGACATCGACTGCCTGCTGGCGGCGCTCGGATCGGTCTGACCGTGGCGGCGGTCACCCGGGGAATCGCTCAGGTCGCGGCACGATCGTCCGACCTTGACGCTTACCCCTGGCCGAACCGAACCGCAGGACACGCCGTTGACTCGTACGTCAGCCCCAACTCGCGCAAGAATCGTCCACCGGAGTATCGCCGCCGGTCTCGCCGCCGCAGTCCTCTGCGCCGGCCTGACCGGTTGCGGCAGCCTGAAGGAGATAACCAGCAGTAGCAAGCCGCTGCTCGACGGCGGATCCACCAGCACGCCGAGCGCCTCGCCTTCGCCGGCCGCGACGGCGATCGTCCAGCCGGCCGTGCTGCCCACCCGGGCCAGCGGTCCCTTGGACACCGGAACGGTCACTCACCGCCTCACCCAAGGCAACTTCTCGGTCCGGCTGACCTATTGGACGGCCGACAACGCCAAGCTCTACACCGCCGGATCGCTCAAGACGATCAATGTCGCCGCCCATGTCGAGGACGCCGACAGCACCCACCGGGTGGCCGTCAGCACCTTCCAGGTGACCCAGGACGACGGCACCAAGCGGGTGATCGTGAGCACCGACACCGGCAAGTTCGACGTCACCCCGCCGTATCCGTACAACACCGTGGTGACGCTGCCGGCAGCGACGACCGGAGCGACGAAGCTCACGCTGACGATCCGGCTCGATCTCCTCGTGGAGACCGCCCCGAAGTCGAACAGCTACTACCGCTCGACCGCTCTGGACACCCTGACCCTGCCGCTGCTGACGAATGGTGCCACTCCGTGACCGAGACGAGCCCCGGCCTGCGCCGGGCGACCGACCGCCAGATCCTGCTGCCGCGCAGCACCAAAGCCGGACCGCTGGCACTGCCGCAATTCGCCGACCTGGACGCCGTCGAGACCATCTCCGGCCAGCTCGCCCTGGCCGCGAGCACGGCCGCCGCGCCCCGGCACGCCACGATCAGTTGCATCATCCCCTGCTACAACGAGCAGGACACGATCGCCGAGGTGCTCAAAAGCATCCTCGCGCAGACCCGGCTGCCGGACGTCATCCACGTCATCATCAACAACACCGACGACGACACCCCCGAGATCGCCCGTACGTTCGCGGGCCCGCACCGGCGGGTCGTGAAGGGCGAGGAGTTCGTCACCACCGTCCACGTCCACGACATGGGCGTGAACCCCGACAAGAAAGTCGGCGCGCTCAACTACGGCTACTTCCTGTCCCGCGGCTTCGACTACATCCTCGGCGTCGACGGCGACACCACGCTCGCCCGGGACACCGTCGAACGGCTCGAGCTGGAGATGACCGACGACCCGCGGATCGGCGGGCTCAGCGCCATCTACAGCATCGACAAGAGCCGGTTCAAAGGTTTGATGGCCCGGTTCCTGATCGCCGGCCAGCGGGCCCAGTTCGCCGCCTTCAACATGGACAACCTGCTGCGCGGCCGCAACATGGCGGTGCTCGGCGGCCAGTGCAGCCTGTTCAACATGCGCGCCCTCGAAACCGTCATGATCCGTCACCACCAGCAGGCGCCGTGGGTCCGCGACAGCGAGGTCGAGGACAGCAAGCTGTCCCTGCAGATCAAGGACGCCGGATTCAGCACGAAGATCAGCGCCACCGCTCGGGCGTACGTGGGCCCGATGACCAACCTTCGCGCCCTGCACGGCCAGCAGGTCAAGTGGAACTTCGGCGCGATCGACCTGTTCTGGCCCGGCCAGCGCGGCGACAACAAGGGCCAGCCGCTGCACCCGAACCTGCGGCTGCGCTGGTACGAGAACATCTCGATGGCGTTCAACATCGCGTCCCGGCTCGGCTTCATGCTGCTGCTGATCGCGGCGCTGTCCATCCACGCCTTCGTGTTCAACCCGATCTGGCTGATCCCGCCGGCCGTGGCGATGCTGCTCAACCTGCGCCTCGCGCTCGCGATGAAGGACACCAGCGCCTCGGACATCCTGTACGCGGCCCTGGCCGTCCCCGCCGAGCTGTACATGTTCATCCGGATGGGCCACTTCGTATCGGCGTGGACCCAGTTCCTGGCCCAGTCGGACAAGGACAACTGGGCCGCCCAGGCGAACGCCGAGAAGGGCAAGGGCTCCGCGTACGTGATGCCGCTGGTGGTACTGGTCGCCGTGATGGGCGGGGCGATCTACGCGTGGAGCCAGCAGAGCGTCGGCGTGCAGTCGGCGATCCTGTCGCTCGGCTGGCCGGTGCTGTACCTGGCCACCATCGCGCAGACCGTCTTCATGCTGCGCAAGCTGGTGCGTCGGCACCGCGGTTTCCGCGTCTGACCCCGGCGGCCCCGGCCGGTCATTGTCGATCGGCCGGGGCGGCCAGGGCGGAGATGTCGATGCGGTGGACGCGATCGCCGGCGATCGCCAGCAGGACGGCGCCGGCACCGCTGAGGGCGCGCGGCTCGACACCGAGCTCGATCACGTCCAGGACACGCGTCGTACGCAGGTCGAAGATCCTGATCGTCTGATCGGGGTGTGGACGGAGTGCCAACTCGGCACCAGCTCGTGCAGCCGCGCGTAGACCAGGGACAGCGCCTCCCCCGCCAGCGCCGACGCCATCACCGCGTGCCGCAGCCGGAAGACCACTACTCCGTCCGCCGAGTGATCGCGCCAGACCAGCAGGCGGCAACCGCGCAACGCCTCGTGCGTCGCAACGGGATCGAGCGCCGCGATCACCTCGATCGGCGCCCCGTCGCCGCCGGTGTGGGCCAGCGCCACCAGCACCCGCCGCGCCACGCCGCGCGGCACCGCCAACTCGATCGCCGTGTCGAGGTCGCTCGGGACGATCGGCGGTTTCCGTTGCCACCGCGCGTGGAGCGACGCCGCGGTCGCCTCGGCCGGCGCCCAGCGGTTCAGGATCTGCGCCGCGAACAGCGTCGCGTGCAGGAACGATCCGGGGTCGAAGGCGGTCACCAAGTCCCACCGCAGCGCGAAAGTGTCCGCGTCGGCGAACCGCGGATCCTCCGTGAGCAGGTCGTCGAGCAGCCCCCGCGCGTCGTCCGGGGCGTCGACCAGCCGCACGATCCGGGCCTGGCGGGCCAGCTCGGTACCGCCGGCGACCGCCTGCGGATGGTTCAGGCCGATCAGAAGCGCCAGTTCCGGCCGACGTTCTCCCGGATCATCGGCAGCAGCACCTCGGCGATCAGCCGATCGGGCCGCGCCGCCTGATCCACCCCGTCGACCACGACGGTGAACGCGTTCGCCCGCTCCCCGATCTGCCGGGCCAGCGCCGCCGCGACGATCACAGTGAGCACGGAAGCGACCGTCAACGACGACGTCGCGGTGCAGGACTCGCTCTACACGGTCGGCCGCCGGGGCGTGGCCGGCAACTTCTTCATCATCAAGGCGGTCGGCGCGGCCGCGGAACGCGGCGCCGAGCTCGACGAACTGCTCAGAATCGGTCGCAAGGTGAACGACGTGACCCGCACGAGGTCGCCATCCGGGTGTTCTAGCGGATTCCGGTCCAAGACCTGAGCGTTTCCGTTCCGCGCCTTTACCGTACGAGCTCCGGATGAGCCCCCGGCGTGCCGGGGCCGCCGGCTGCATGCGACAGCCCCGACCCCGGCCCCCGGGCGGGCCCGGCCCAAGACCTCCTAAAGGACCGGATACACCGCGGTCGACGCCCTCGGCACCAGGCGACCCGGTAGCGCGTGGCGTCCGTGGGCCGGTTCCCCGTTGATGGCGGCGAGCAGCAACTCGGCGGCGGTTCGGCCGATGCCCTCGAGGTCCATGTCGATGCTGGTCAGGGCGGGGCGGCAGCCGTCGACCATGACGTCCCAGTTGTCGAAACCGATCAGGGCGATGTCGGCCGGGACGCGGCGGCCGGCCTCCTGCAGCGCCTCGGCCAGGCCGCGGGCGATCTGGTCGCTGCCGCAGAAGACGGCGTCGACCGGTGCCTCGGTGGAGAGCAGGATGCCGGCGGCCTGGCGGCCCCACGCCTCGCTCCACTCGCCGAACAGGATCGGGGCGACCGGCTCCAGGCCTGCCGAAGCAAGCGTTTGCATGGTGGCCGAGGCCCGGACCGTGGCCGAGTGGTGGTGCTCGGGACCGGTCACGTGGGCTATCCGGCGGCGGCCGATCGCGAGCAGGTGGTCGATCGCCCGGCGGGCGCCGTCGGCCTCGTCCGGCACCACCGAGCAGTCCGCCGGATCGGTCGAGCTGATGAACGCGTAGACGACCGGGACGGGCAGCGACGGCCCGATCGGATGGCGCGCCTGGGTGCGGCGGCCGGTCACGATGATGCCGTCGACCTGGCGGCCCAGCAGCGTACGCAGGTAGTACTGCTCGCGGATCGGGTCGTCGCGGGCGTCGCAGAGGAACACCGAGACCTGGCCGGCGCCGAGGGCGTCCTCCGCGCCGATCAGCAGCGGGATGCTGAACCGGCCGATACTGTCGGTAGTGATCATGCCTACCGTGTACGTGCGGCCGGCCTGCAGGCTGCGCGCGGCCGCGTTGGCCACGAAACCCAGCTGCTCGGCCGCCTCCTGCACGCGCTGCCGGGTCTCCGGGCGCAGCGCTCCCCGCCCGTTCAGAGCCTTCGAGGCCGTCCCCGGGGAAACTCCGGCAAGGGCCGCCACCTCACTGATGGTCGCGGCGCGGTCGATGGTTCCCAGCGTTTCCTCCCCGTTTCCCAAACTTGGCCATCAGACCGTAACTCCCCCCTTGACATGGGCGCAAGCGTCTCCCTAGCGTCTAGGCAATCGTTTTCCTTCCGTTTCTTCGTCCTCGGAAACCAAGGGGTACCGAATATGACCCTCTCCGGCCGGATGTGGCGCGGCCTGGGCGCCGTCGCCGCCCTCTCGCTCGCCGTCGGCGTGACCGCCTGTTCGAACAACGACTCCTCCTCGTCGTCGAAGGCCGGCGGTTCCAGTCAAGGCACCTACACCATCTGGGACCCGTACCCGCAGTTCGACGACAGCTCGGACTGGGTGAAGCTGCTGCAGAAGTGCGGCACCGACGCCGGGGTCACGGTCAAGCGCACCGGCTTCGACACCACCGACCTGACCAACAAGGCGCTGCTCGCCGCGCAGCAGGGCAACTCCCCTGACGTGCTGATCGTCGACAACCCGGTCGTCTCCACGCTCGCCGAGGCCGGCGTGCTCACCACCACCGACGACACCAAGATCGACACCTCGGCGGTCGAGCCCAACCTGCTCGCAGCCGGGCAGCTCGACGGTAAGACGTACGGCATTCCGATCGGCGCCAACACGCTCGCGCTGTACTACAACAAGAAGGTGCTCGACGGCGCGAAGGTCGATCCGGCCACGGTCAAGGACTGGGCGTCACTGACCGCCGCGCTGCAGAAGGTGAAGGCGGCCGGCAAGAAGGGCATCACGTTCTCGGCGATCGGCACCGAGGAGGGCTCGTTCCAGTTCCTGCCTTGGTTCTGGGGCTCGGGCGCGAACCTGACCCAGCTCGACTCGGCGCAGGGCGTCGCCTCGCTGCAGCTGTGGACCGACTGGCTGAAGAAGGGCTACGCGCCCAACTCGGTGCTCAACAACACGCAGACCACCAGCTGGCAGGAGTTCGCGACCGGCGACTTCGCGTTCAGCGAGAACGGCACCTGGCAGCTGGCCAATGCGAAGAAGACCGGTTTCGAGTACGGGATCATCCCGATCCCGTCGCAGGCCGGCGGCACCGCACCGGCTCCCACCGGCGGCGAGTTCGTGACCGCCCCGGTGCAGAACGACAAGGCCCGGTACGCCACCACCGAGAAGATCATGGGCTGCCTGAGCAGCGCGGACAACGCGCTGACCACCGACACCACGCTGTCCTATGTGGCCGCCACCAAGGCGGTCCAGGAGAAGCAGGTCGCCGCCAACCCGGAGCTGAAGGTGTGGGTCGAGGCGGTCGGCGCCGCGAAGGGCCGCACCAGCGACAACCTGGGCACCAAGTACCCGAAGATCTCCGAGCAGATGTGGACCGCCTTCCAGGCCGCGCTCTCCGGATCCAAGTCCCCGCAGGACGCGCTCAAGGCCGCCCAGACCGCCGCCGCCGCGGCGACCAAGTGACCGACGTGCTGGCCCGCGCCGAGGTGGCGAACGCCGCCCCGGCGCGGGCACCCCGCCGACGGAGTGGCCAGTGGGCAGCCTGGGGGTTCCTGTTTCCGGTCGTGGTCTACCTGGTCGCCTTCTACGCCTGGCCGCTCTACCGCAACCTCGACCTCAGTCTGCACAAGTACACGGTGCGGTCGTTCGTCCAGGGCGGGGCGCCGTTCAGCGGGCTGGACAACTACCAGGCCGTGGTCGACAACCCGACGTTCTGGCCGGCACTCACCCATACGGTCGTGTTCACCGGGGTCTCGCTGCTCTTCCAGTTCAGCATCGGGATGGCGCTGGCGGTGTTCTTCGCCCAGAACTTCCGGCTCTCGGCGGTCCTGCGGGCGTTGTTCCTCGTACCGTGGCTGCTGCCGTTGATCGTCTCGGCCTCGACCTGGTCCTGGATGATGAACAGCGACTCCGGGCGGATGGCAACGCTTCTGGCGGGTCACCTTCCCGCTCCTACGGCCGGTCTCCGCCATCACCCTGCTGCTCGGGCTGGTCTACACCCTCAAGGTCTTCGATCTGATCTGGATCATGACGAAGGGCGGCCCGACCGACTCGTCGACCACCTTCGCCACCTGGTCGTACCGGCTGAGCTTCGGGAATCTGCTGCCCCAGTTCGGGCCGGGCGCGGCGGTCGGGAACCTGCTGATCGTCATGGCGTTGATCTTCGGGCTGCTCTACATCCGGACGCAGCGGAAGGCCATCTCATGAAAAGTCGCGTCAAAACCGGCGTCGCCCTGGTGCTGACGGCGATCATGCTCTTCCCGGTCTACTGGATGATCAACGTGTCCTTCACCAGGGACACGGACATGCGGCACGATCCGCCGTATCTGTTCCCGGTGCACGGCACGCTGGAGGGTTACTCCGCCGTTCTGCACCAGCAAATCCCCTATCTGGGTACGAGCTTCCTCGTCGGCCTCGGCACGGTCGCGCTGACGCTGATCATCTCGGCGCCGGCCGGCTACTCCCTCGCCAAACTGCGGCCCCGCGGCGGCGGCGTGCTGAGCTTCGTCCTCCTGATGGCGCAGATGATTCCCGGGATCATCATGGCGATGGGCTTCTACGCCATCTACCTGAAGCTCGGCGTCCTCAACAGCGCCGCCGGCCTGGTGCTGGCCGACTCGACCATCGCCGTGCCGTTCGGCGTGCTGATCTTCACGGCCTTCATGTCCGGGCTGCCCGGCGAGCTGCTCAACGCCGCGGAGATCGACGGCGCCGGGCGGTTCCGCACCTTCTGGTCGGTCGTTCTGCCGGTCAGCCGCAACGCCGTCGTCACCGTCTCGCTGTTCGCGTTCCTGTGGGCGTGGTCCGACTTCGTCTTCGCCACCACGCTCGACGGCGGCGGCACCCAGCAGCCCATCACCCTCGGCATCTACCACTACATCGGCAACAACAACCAGCAATGGAACGCCATCATGGCCACCGCCGTGATCGCCTCCATCCCCGCAACGCTGCTGCTCATCCTGGCGCAGCGCTACGTGGCCGCCGGCGTCACCGCCGGCGCCGTGAAAGATTGAGGAACCATCATGAACGGCCCCGCCGCGCCCACCCCGTCGGCGCTCGCCGCGCTGCGCCCGCTTCCGCTCACGGCCGTCCGGCTCGATCCCGCCGGCCTGCTCGGCGGATGGCAGGAGCGCAACGCGTCGGCCACCCTGCCGCACTGCATCGACCAGCTGACCACCTACGGCAACCTCGCCAACCTGCGCCGGGTGACCGGTGACTCGGACGCGGCGTTCGCCGGCATGTGGTTCGCCGACACCGACGTCTACAAGACGCTCGAGGCGATCGCCTGGGAGGCCGGGCGGACGGGGGAGACGCCGGAGTTCTTTGTGGACACGGCCGCGTTGGTCGAGAAGGCACAGGACGAGGACGGCTACGTCAACTCGTACTACCAGGTCGACCACCGCGACGAGCAGTGGACCGATCTGGGCTTCAGCCACGAGATGTACAGCGCCGGGCACCTGATCCAGGCCGCCGTCGCCGCCGCGCGGGCCGCCGACGCGCCACAACTGGTCACGGTCGCCCGGAAGTTCGCGGATCTGCTCGTCCGCAAGTTCGGGCCCGGCGGCACGGACGTGATCGACGGTCATCCCGAGGTGGAGACGGCGCTCGTCGAGCTGTACCGGCTGACCGGGCACCGGCCGTACCTCGATCTCGCGAAGCGGTTCCTGGATCTCCGCGGTTACGGGCGGCTCGGCCAGGGCCGGTTCGGGTCACGGTACTGGCAGGACCACCAGCCGCTGCTCGAGACGGACGAGGCGGCCGGGCACGCGGTCCGGCAGATGTACCTGCTCGCCGGCGCCGTCGATGTGGCGGTCGAGCTGCATGACGCCGAACTGCTCGCGGCGGCCGAGCGGCTGTGGGAGTCGGCGCTGGCGAGCAAGACCTACCTGACCGGCGGGCAGGGGTCGCGGCACAAGGACGAGGGCTTCGGCGACCCGTACGAGCTGTCGCCGGATCGCGCCTACGCGGAGACGTGCGCGGCGATCGGCAGCTTCCAGCTCGCCTGGCGACTGCTGCTGGCGACCGGCAAGGCCCGCTACGCCGACGAGATGGAACGCCTGCTGTACAACGGGATCGCGGGCAGCACGGCGGTGGACGGGCGCTCGTTCTTCTACTCCAACCCCCTGCAATTGCGTACGGGTCATGACGGGTCCCACGAGGACACCCCCTCGCAGCGGCTCACCTGGTACTCGTGCGCGTGCTGCCCGCCGAATCTGGCGCGGTTCTTCGCCTCGGTGCAGAACTGCGTGGCGACCGGCTCATCGTCCTCATTGGAGCTGCACCTCTACGCTCCCGGCGCCTACGCGGCCGGTGCCGTCAAACTCGACGTACGGACCGCGTACCCGTGGGACGAGCGGATCGACATCCGGGTCACCGGCGCGCCCGACGAGCAGTGGACGCTGGCGCTGCGGGTGCCGGCCTGGTGCCAGGACGCCCGGCTGACGGTCAACGGGAGCGTCGTGCGCGGCGGCGCGGAGGACGGGTACCTGCGGATCAGCCGTACCTGGAAGGCGGGCGACACGGTCTCGCTGGTGCTCGCCATGCCCGCGCGCACCGTCGCGGCGCACCCGCGGGTCGACGCGGTCCGGGGCAGCGCGGCCCTCGCCCGGGGACCGGTCGTCTACTGCCTCGAGCACTCGGACCTGCCCGGCGACCTGCCCTTCGAGGATCTGGAGCTCGACGCCGCGGCGCCGCTCTCGGTGGTCGAGCACTCGCTCGCACCCGTCGCGATCCTGACCACGCTGCGGCTCCGCGCGGAGACCTCGGACGCGCTCTATCGGCCGCTCACTCCCGACCGGCCCGGCACCACCGCGGTGACGGTGCCGGCCATCCCCTACTTCCTGTGGGCGAACCGGGCCCCCGGGCCCATGCGGGTCTGGATCCCGCTCGCCGCACGGGAGGAGTAAATCCATCCCCGTCCCCGAAGGTGCCCAGTGAAGAATCAGCGAAGAGCCGCGTCCGCGGCCACCCTGACCGTCCTCACACTAATCACCGCCGGTGCGCTCCCCAGCCCGGCACAGGCGGCAGGCACCACCCTCACCATCAACGCCGGAACGGCGATCCGGCCCGTCACCCACGTCGCGTCCGGCGGGCTCTACGCCCTCGCCGAGAACAGCAGGCCCGCCGACTCGACCCTCCTGCCGATCAAGATGAACACGCTCACCCAGCCGGCTCCCGGCGTCGGGCAGAAGCCGAACGGGCAGCCGCCCGGCGGCGACTCGCTGCTGGTCGCGCCGCAGGCCGACCGGGTCGGCGCCGCGGAGATCATCCGGATGCCGGACATCTACCCGGACTTCCCGTACAAGTGGGTGAGCTGGAACGACTGGCTGTCCAAGGTGGACACCATGGTCAAGGCCCGGCTCGCGGCGACCGGGGTGAGCAACATCCAGGCCTGGGAGATCTGGAACGAGCCGGACTGGACGTGGAACACCTCGGCGGCCGGTTCGTGGAACGACGGGTGGGTCCGCACGTACCAGCGGATCCGGTCGCTGGACACGGTGACGCCGATCGCCGGGCCCGGCTTCTCCACCTGGAACCAGAGCCTGATGAGCTCGTTCCTGTCGAATGCGAAGGCGAACAACGCGCTGCCGGACATCGTGGTCTGGCACGAGCTGTCCGGCCCGTCCGGGATCGCCGCGCACGTGGCGGCCTACCGGGCGCTGGAGAGCTCGCTCGGGATCAGCGCCCGGCCGATCGTCATCAACGAGTACGCGACGACCGGCGAGGTGGACGTCCCCGGCGCGGTGACCAGTTACATCGCCAAGTTCGAGCGGGCCGGCGTGCAGGCGGCGGACCGGGCCTTCTGGTACGAGTACGGCACGGTCAACGGGCTGGTCGTGAACAACAACCAGCCGACCGGGACGTGGTGGCCGTACAAGTGGTACGGCGACATGGCCGGGAACATGGTGCAGACCGTGCCGGCCACCCAGACCGGGCTGGACGGATTCGCGGCCTACGACGGGACCCGGAAGATCGTGAACGCGGTGGTCGGAAACGAGTCGGGCACCAACTCCGTGAAGGTGACCGGGCTCTCGGCGCTCGGCAGTTCGGTCTCGGTCACGCTCGAGTCGGCGCCCAACTCGGGCCGGTTCACCGCGGTCACCGCGCCTACGGCGATCTCCACCTCGACGTACGCGGTGAGCGGCGGGACGATCACCGTCACCGTGCCGAACATGGACGCCGGCCGGGCCTATCACCTCGTCGTTCAGCCGACCAGCGGGGTGCCGTCGTACCAGCAGCGGTACGAGGCGGAGAACGCCTCGGTGTTCCGGGCCTCGCGGCTGTCGTCGTCGAGCGCGTCCAACGGCGGCTACGTGGGCCGGATCGACAACACGGGTGACCCGCGGTCGGACAGCTACGTCGACTTCGTGGTGAACGTGCCGACCGCCCGGTCGTACACGATGACGGTCGGGTACGCCAACGCGACCGGCGCCACCGCCACCCAGGGGCTGGCCTACAACGGCGGCGCCTGGTCGACGATCAGTTATCCGCCGACCGCCGCCTGGGGCGTTTTCGGATCGACCGTGAGCGTTTCGGTCACTCTGAAGGCCGGTTACAACGTGATCCGGCTGGCCAAGGGAGCGCCGTTCTTCGCGGGCGGCACGGGTTACGCCGAGCTCGACTACATCCAGCTGACGTGATCGGTTGCGGCCGGGGCTGTGCTTCCTTCCGGCGCCTGGACCTCCGGTCGGCGCGGAGAACCCGGGCAATGGGGTTCATGGTTCCGGCCGCAACGCACGGTACGTTGCAGGCATGCACCGGCCGCGCACCGCTACCATCCGCGACGTGGCTGCCCTGGCAGGCGTCTCGGTGGGCACCGCATCCAAGGCCCTCAACGGCCGCGGCTCGCTGCGCGCCGACACCGTGGCCCGCGTCCGCCAGGCAGCCGAACAGCTGGACTTCCACCCCAACCCGGCGGCCCGCAGCCTGCACGCCGGCCGCACCTACACGGTCGGCATGATCACGACCGACACGATCGGCCGCTTCAGCATCCCGCTGCTGATCGGCGCCGAGGACACGCTGGGCGCCGGCGAGATGTCCGTGCTCCTCTGCGACGCCCGCGACGATCCGATCAGGGAACAACACCATTTGCGTACGCTTCTGGGCCGTCGTGTGGACGGCATCATCGTCACCGGCCGGCGGGCCGGCAGCCGCCCGCCGCTGGCGGCCACGGTCCCGGTCGTCTACGCCTTCCTGGCGTCGTCCGCGCCGTCCGACTGCTCGGTCGTCCCGGACGAGGCCGGCGGCGCCCGCCTGGCCGCCGATCACCTGCTCACGGTGGGCCGCCGGCGGGTCGCGATCGTGACCGGGCCGGAACACCACCAGTCCGCCCGGGTGCGGGCGGCCGCCACGATCGGGCGACTGGCCGAGGCGGGCCTGGAGCCGGTGGCCGCGCCGCTGCACGGCGAGTGGAGCGAGGCATGGGGCCGCCAGGCGGTCGGCGTGCTGCTGGCCCGGCAGATCGCGTTCGACGCGGTGGTGTGCGGAAGCGATCAGATCGCGCGCGGCGCCGCCGACACGCTGCGCGAGGCCGGCCGGCGGGTGCCGCAGGACGTGGCGCTGGTCGGTTTCGACAACTGGGACGTGATCGCCCTGGCCAGCCGGCCGCCGCTGACCAGCATCGACATGGACCTGGAGGGGCTGGGCCGGGCGGCCGCCGAGCTGCTGCTGAAGGCGATCGAGGGCGACCACTCGCCCGGCGTCCACGCGCACCCGGCCAAGCTCGTGATCCGCGACTCGACCATCCCCACATAACTCGCCGCCCCGTCAAAACCGGACAGACTCCCCCTACGTCAGGGGACGGCCGAACGCCCCTACGTCAGGGGACGGCCGAACGCCCCTACGTCAGGGGACGGCCGAACGCCCCTACGTCAGAGGACGGCCGAACGCCCCTACGTGGGGGTTTGGGGGCTCGGCCCCCAAGCCAGCATGCGGAACGCATCGGCGAGGCCCCGTAGGGGCCGAGCAGAGAGAGGCGAAGTGGAGCGGACGACGGGATTCGAACCCGCGACCCTCACCTTGGCAAGGTGATGCGCTACCAGCTGCGCTACGTCCGCGTTGGCTAAACCATACCGGAGGAGGTGTTGAGGTTTGCGCGCACCCCCTGCGACGATTCCCCGGTGGTGTCGTCCTTTCCCGAACTCGGCGAGCGGCCCGACGAGCTGAGCGCCGCCGCGTTCCACGTGCTCGATCCCGATCAGTTCGCCCGCGCGGCGGCCTACGGCACGCGGCATGAGGTGGTCGCCGGGGACGTGCTGTACGACGTCGGCGACGAGAACGGCGACCTGATCCTGATCGAGTCGGCCACCGCCGAGGTGGTCCGGACGCCGACCGCGAGCGCGCCCGAGGAGCTGTTCCTGACCGCCGGGCCCGGCCAGTACCTCGGCGAGATGAACCTGCTCACCGGGCAGAGCCGGATCCTCGCCGCCCGGGTGGCCGCGCCCGGCGTCATCCACCGGATCGATGCTGAGCGGTTCCGCCGGCTGATGGCGCAGGACACCGAGATCAGCGATCTGCTGCTGCGATCGTTCCTGGCGCGCCGGCTGCTGCTCGCCGACCGCTCGGGTCGCAACCTCGAGCTGATCGGCGACGCCGCGAGCGGCACGGGCCTGGCGCTGCAGACGTACCTGTCCCGGCAGGAACTGCCGCACCGGTGGCTGTCCGGCACGTCGGAGGAGGGCCGCCGGGCGATGGCCGAGTCCGGCCTGACGGAGGACGATCTGCCGGCCGCGGTCACCCCGCGGGAGACGCTGCGGCGGGTCGACCCGGGCCTGCTCAGCCAGCATCTGGGCCTGACCTACCGGCGTACGCCCAAGGGAGTCGCCGACCTCACGATCGTGGGCGCCGGCCCGGCCGGCCTGGCCGCCGCGGTCTACGGCGCGTCCGAGGGCCTGGAGACGGTCCTGCTGGACGCGGTGGCGACCGGCGGGCAGGCGGCCGCGAGCTCCCGGATCGAGAACTACATGGGGTTCCCGTTCGGCCTCAGCGGCAAGGCGCTGACCGGCCGGGCGGCCGTGCAGGCGCTCAAGTTCGGTGCGCATCTGGCCAGCCCGTGCGGGGTGCGCGGGCTGCGGTCGTACCCGGACGGGCACGTGATCACCCTGGTCGACGGCACCGAGATCGAGACGCGCACGGTGCTGATCGCGACCGGCGCCGCGTACCGGAACCTGCCGCTGAAGCGGTGGCCGGATTTCGTCGGCTCGGGCATCTACTACGCGGCGACCGATCTGGAGGCCCAGGCGGTCGCCGGGCTGCCGGTCACCGTGGTCGGCGGCGCGAACTCGGCCGGCCAGGCGGCGCTCTACCTGGCCCGGCGGGCCGGGAAGGTCACTCTGGCCATCCGCGGCGCGGACCTTTACGCGAAGATGTCCAGCTACCTGGTGAACCGGATCCTCGCCGACCCGGCGATCGAGGTGCAGACCGCCACCGAGGTGACGGCCCTGCGGGGCGGCGCCCGCCTGGAGCAGATAACGCTCACCTCGCGGTCGTCCGGCGAGTCCGACCCTTGTGGATGCTTCGGCCTGTTCTGCTTCATCGGCGCCATGCCGGCCACCGACTGGCTGACCGGGGTGGCCCTCGACCCGGCCGGCTTCGTCCCGACCGACGTGCAGCTGGGCGAGCGGTGGACCGGGGTGGGCCGCGACCCGATGCCGTTCGAGACCAGCGTGCCGGGGGTGTTCGCGGCCGGTGACGTGCGGCTCGACTCGATGAAGCGGGTGGCGGCGGCGGTCGGCGAGGGCGCGAGCGCGGTCCGATCGGTGCACCGGGCGATCGCCCTGCTCCCGGCGCGATGACTGCCGCGCCGGACCGCTGCGGGTAGCATCTGGCGAATGCCGAACGACCCTACGATCCGGTACGAACCGACCGATCCCGACGGCCTGGTGGTCGCCGAGCTCGCCGGGGAGCTCGATCTGGACCGAGCCGACGCCGTGCGGGACAGCCTGGCGCTCGCGGCCGGGCTGCCGGGCTGCCGTTACCTGCGGATCGACGTGAGCGATCTGGGCTTCATCGACTCGTACGGGCTCGGGGCGCTGGTCAGCGCCCGCAACAGCGCCGCCGCCAAGGGCGTGACGATGACCCTGGCCGAGCCGTCACCGCCGGTGCGCAAGGCGATCGAAGTGACCGGCCTCGGGCACGTCTTCGGCCTGTGAGCCCGGCTAGCTGGTGGCCATCCGGATGAGCGCGTTGCCGCCGAGCAGCAGCACGTCGGCGCCGGCCACCAGGCCCATGCTCAGGTGCAGGCGGCGGGCCGCGACCTCGGGGTCGTCGCCGGTCAGGCCCCGGAAGGCGGAGAAGGCCGCGGCCAGGATCAGCGGGATGCCGCCGATCAGCAGGATGCCGACCGAGCCGGGCGTGCGGCCCTTGGCCACCAGCAGGGCGACCATCACGGTCGGGACGATGCCGAAGACGACCAGGGCGAGCACGGCGTACCAGCGAAGTGACCTGAGGGCGCCCGTCGTGTTCTCCACGCGGTAGAGGATAGCTATCGGCGCGGGCGGCGGCCCAGGCGTACTCCGGCATGGGTCCGCATCGCCGCCTGGCGGCGGAGACGGCGCCGCGCGGCGGACGGAATGGCTCGGCCCGGGCCGGTGCGCGCCAACTCGACGGTGATGCGCGGCTCGGCCTCTTCGCCGGCGTCCTCGGTGAAGACCTCACCCCCGGTGAAGACCTCGTCCTCGAGGAAGGCGTCGGCGTCCTCCATGAAGACGATCTCCGGCCCTTCCGCCGCCGGGTCGGCCTCGCCGGGACGGGTGAGCGCCAGCGCGGCGCCGCCGTTCGCGATCGCCAGCAGCGCGCCGACCGCGGCGAGCAGCGGCGCCCGCTCGACGCTCACGGCGATCAGGACGCCCACCGCGACCACCGTGGCGATCGCCGAGACGACCCCGATCCGGCCGGCCCCCGTGCCGCCGCGGCGGAACGAGCGGACGACCGCGGTGGCGCAGGCCGCGCCGAGCAGGGCCGCGGCCACCCACCAGGTGAGCAGCGGGGCCATGTGCGGCCAGGTCCCGGTGTCGTCGTCGCCGAAGACGAACAGCAGGAACGGCACCCCGACCACGGCCACCACCAGGAAGAGCGCGGCGTCCACGGTCAGCACGACGGTGGCCGCGGCGGCCGCGTCGAACCGGCGCCGTGCGGTGAACTCGCCCACCTCGAAGTCGACCATGCGCCCCCGCCCTCGTTGACCTTGATGGAGCACCGTAGCGCATCTATGCGAGGTGACGCCGCCCCTCGTCGCCGGCCAGCCAGTCGGCGAAGGACAGCGGGCCGATACGCACGGTGTGGTTGCCGGTCGGGACGAGCGACTCGTCGGTCATCGGCGCCCCGAAGTACTTGGCGGCCGGGTCGTCGACCACTCGCGCGGATCGTGGGTGGCCGCCAGGAACCGGCGCAGGAACTGGGTCATCGGCTGCTTCTCCGGGCCGGCCAGGTCGACGATACCGTTCGCGGGGGCGCCGGCCGCGTACGAGGCGAGCGCGGCGGCCACGTCTTCGACCGCGACCGGCTGGAAAGCGGTTGCCGGGGCGCGCACGACGCCCTCCACCGTCGTCGCGTCGGCGATCGTGCCGAGGAACGAGTAGAACTGGGTGGCCCGCAGGATCGTGTAGGGCACTCCGGAGGTCGCGACCACGTTCTCCTGGGCGACCTTGGCCCGCTGGTAACCGCTTTCCAGGTTGCGGTCGGCGCCGACGATGGTGAGCGGGATGTGGTGGCGCACCCCGGCGGCCCGGCCGGCCTCGAGCAGGTTCCGGCTCGAGGTGGTGAAGAAGGCGAGCACCTCGTCGTCGCCCCAGACCGGCGCGTTGGTCACGTCGACCACCGCCTGCGCCCCGGCGAGCGCCTCGGCCAGCCCCTCGCCGGTGACCGTGTCGACCCCGGTCGACCGCGACGCGGCGGTCGCCTCGTGCCCCTCGGCGGTCAGCACCCGGATGAGTTCGCGCCCGACCTGACCGGTGCCACCGACCACAACGACCTTCATGATGTACGCCTCCGCAACTCGGACAACTCTTGTCCGGAACTCTACTCGGACACGATCTGTCCGAGTCAAGTACCCTGGGCCCATGAAGATGTCCGGCGGGGTCGAGTGGGCCCTGCACTGCGCGTTCGCGCTCACCGCCGCGGATCACCCGGTCTCCGCCGCCCGGCTCGCGGAGATGCACGACGTGTCGGCGAGTTACCTGGCCAAGCAGTTGCAGGCGATGTCCCGGGCCGGGCTGGTGCGCTCGACGCAGGGCAACCTGGGCGGGTACGAACTGACCCGCCCGCCCTCACGGATCACCGTGCTGGACGTGGTGGAGGCCGTCGACGGGCCCACGCCGGCGTTCCTGTGCACGGACGTCCGGGCGCGCGGGCCGCTCGCCGCCTCGCCCGAGGCCTGCCGGACCCCGTGCGCCATCCACCGGGCGATGACCGCGGCGGACGAGGCGTGGCGCGCGTCGTTGCGATCGGTCACGATCGCCGACCTGGCGGCGCAGGTGACGGGCGAGCACGGGCGGGGCGTGCTGGACGGCGTGCGGAACTGGTTCAACGCGGCCCCCTGAGCGCACCGGAGGAGCGGTCCGGGGGGTGTGAGAGACCGAACCGCCCCTCCGGGCCCACGGACGCGCCCCTTGGGGGCAAGCGGCACGCCGGGAGCCTACTCCTACATCTTGTAGGTTTTGCGCCGGAACCCTCAACCGGCGACCGGCCCAGCCGATCCCAACGCTCGACCGATCGGGGGTCCGCCGACCGCAACCGGGTGGCACCCCCGCGGGCACTCGGCGTGCACCGGACGGCCCGCAATCTCTTTCCCATGCCCGGCCGAGATGCGGCCGGACGACCGGGGGAGATTGCATGCTTCGCAAGTCCGTGTACTCGCTTGCCGCCGTCCTGGCCGGATTGAGCGCCGCGCTCGGTGGGGTCGCTCAGGCCCACGCCGGCACCGACACTCAGCACCGCTGCGTGACCGACGCCAAGCTCGTGCCGAGCTGCGACGTGCTGTGGGGGGCCGCCGCCGGCGGGTTCACCGGGAAGCCCCGCGACGAGGAGCTGAAGACCTGGGAGCGGCTCAGCGGGCGCACCTCCACCATCTTCCACACGTACCACAAGGGCGACGACGTCTTCCCGACCGCCGCCGAGAAGGCGATGACCGGGGACCCGGCGCACCCGCGGGTGCTGCTCACGAACTGGCGGGTCGACTGGGACTCGACCTGGGCGAACGTGGCCGCGGGCAGGCTCGACCGCCGCATCGACACGTTCGCGGCCCGGGCCAAGGCGTACGGCAAGAAGTTCTTCCTCGTCCTGAACCACGAGCCGGAGGACGACGTGCGGCCGCGGGCCGGTTCGGGGATGACCGCCAAGGACTTCCGGGCGTCGTTCCGGCACGTCATCCAGCGGTTGCGCGCCGATGGCGTGACCAACGCGGTCAGCGTCGTGGCCTACATGGGCAACGAGAAGTGGATGGCGCAGTCCTGGTGGAAGGACCTCTACCCGGGTGACGACGTCGTCGACTGGATCGGTCTCGACTCGTACGTGTCGGCCGAGCGGAACTACTACCACAACGGCCTGTTCGGCGACCTGGTCGACCGGCGCGCGCCGGGCGGCGAGGGCTTCTACGACTGGGCCACCCGCAACCACCCGGCCAAGCCGGTGATGCTGGCCGAGTGGGGCGTCTACCACCGGGTCGGCCAGGTGGTGGACAAGTCGGCGCAGTTCAACAGCGTTCTGCCGGCGCTGGCCCAGCGCCCGGCGATCAAGGCGATCGTCTACTTCGACACCAAGAAGGACGCTTTCGGCGACCGCGACATCAGCATCAACAGCTCGGCCCGCAGCCTCGCCTCCTTCCGGAAGCTGGCCGCGAACCCGCTCTTCAACGTTCAGGTCCGATGAGTTCCGAGCCGCCCGGCGCCAGCGCCGGGCGGCTCGTTCGTCATTGGCCGGTGCGGCCGTCGATGCACTCGCGCAGCAGATCGGCGTGCCCGCAGTGCCGCGCGTACTCCTCGACCATGTGGATCAGGATGTCGCGGACGCTCGCCTCGTCGTCGCCGCGCGGCACCCGCACCATGGCGCCGAGATCGATCGGTCCGTCCAGCCACTCGTCGGCCAGTGCGATCTGCTCCTTCCAGGCCGCGAAGGCGTCGTCGACCACCGCCTGGTCGCCGACCGCGCCGGTGAAGTCGAGGTCGTTGTCCTCCGCCGACCAGTAGAGCCGCGGAAGCTCCGGCCGGCCCCGCAGGGATCGCTGGAACCAGTTGTGCTCGACCCGGGCCATGTGCCGGACCAGGCCGAGCAGGCTCATCGTGGACGGCGGCACCGATCGGGTGGCCAGCTGCCCGGGCGACAGGCCCTCGCACTTCATGCCCAGGGTGAGGCGGTAGTTGGTCAGATACCCGCGGATGGTCGCCAGCTCGCCCACCGGCGACTGATCCGTCCGCGGGTCCTCGCCGGGCTTCGCCCACATACCGTCGTAACCGACCACATGTTCGCTCGTCATGGCGCCATTCTGGCGGAACGGCGATCAGCCCAGGGTCACCGGCAGCGACTCGAGACCGAACACGATCGACGCCCGCCGGAACCGGAGCTCGGCCGGGGGCACTGCCGGAGCCAGCTCCGGGAAGCGGCGGACCAGCGCCGGGTACGCCGTGCGCAGCTCCATCCGGGCCAGTTCCGCGCCGATGCAGCGGTGCAGGCCGTAGCCGAAGGCCATGTGCGATCGGTTCGGCGCGCGGGACGGGTCGATCGCGTCCGGATCGGGCCCGATCAGGTCGTCGCGGTTGGCGCCGCTCAGCGAGCACATCACCACGTCGCCGGCGCGGATGTCGGCGTCCCCGACCCGGACGTCCTTGATCGCGACCCGCGGGAAGGCGACCTGCACGACGGTGAGATAGCGCAGCAACTCCTCGACGATCTGGTCGACGCCCTCGCCGGCGCGCATCTGATCGGCCATCCGCGGGTTGGTCATCAGCACCAGCGCGCCCAGCGCCAGCATGCTGGCCGACGTCTCCAGACCGCCGGTGAGCACGCCGTCGGCCAGGCCGGCCAGCTCCCGGTCGTCGATCTCGTCGCCGTGCGTGCGGATCAGCGAGCCGAGCAGCCCGTCGCCGGGGCTGCGCCGCTGCTCGTCGACCAGGCCGCCGATGTAGCTGAGCGCGTCGCCGATCGCCCCGAGCGCGGCGCCGCCGCCCTCGGCGAGGTCGAAGCGGGCCGTGCTCAGCTTCTGGAAGTGGTCGCGATCGGCGTACGGGACCCCGAGCAGCTCGCAGATCGTGAGCGCCGGGATCGGCAGCGCGAAGTCGTGCCACAGGTCCGCCGTGCCGCCGGCCGAGGCCATCGCGTCGAGCCGGCCGGCCACGATCGCGTCGATCCGCGGCTGCAGCCGGGCCAGCCGGCGCATGGTGAACTCGGGAGTGAGCACTTTGCGCAACCGGGTGTGCACCGGCGGGTCGGCGAACCCGAGGCCGCCCGGATCCTGCGCGACCTTGATGCCGACCCGGCCGGCGAACTTGCCGAAGTCGTTGCTGTAGCCGTCGACGCTGCCCAGCACCTGCCGGACCGGTTCATACCCGGTCACCAGCCAGGCCCGCATGCCGAACGGCAGCGGCATCCGGCTGACCGGCCGCTGCTCCCGGAATTCCGCCATCCGGGGGATCGGGTCGAGCGCCTCGCGGTGCAGCGGCCACAAAATCCGATCGGGCAGCATGGACAGCGTGAACCGGCGGCTGACCAGCCCCACCGCCCGCGATCGCAACCCGGACACCATCGACGTCATGCCCACCGATTCCTCCACCGCTCCCGCCGGATTGCTCGGAGCATGATCACACGACCGCGCAACAAACGACGATGAAAATCCTCACATACTCAGCGCGACCTCAGCGAGGGCGCGGCCGGCACCAGAAAGGCATGAAGCGGCCGTCCAGGAGGCCTGGACGGTAGCTCAGAGTGCTGAAAGTATCGACGCATGGTAGCCGCCGATGGCTGACATGCCGCTCGCCGGGCCGGGGCACGACCCGTGGACCGTGGCGTTGTTCGCCGCGGTGGGCCCGCGTGTGGCCGTCGGCTGCGGTGTCCTCGTCGATCGGCAGCGGGTGCTGACCTGCTGGCACGTCGTCGAGGGCAAGAGCGGGCTGATCGTCACCTTCCCCAAGGCGGGCGTGTCGCGCCAGGTGCATCGCCTGGTTTCGGCCGTACGGGGCAACGCCGACTCGGACGTGGCCGTCCTGGAACTCGACGAGCTCGCGCCGCCCGAGGCGACCCCGGCGCCGTTGCGCAGCCCGCTCCCCCGGGCGCTGCACGGCGATCAGTGGTGGGCGTTCGGCTTCCCCCGCGACTCACCGCTGGGCGCCGAGGCGCACGGCCGGGTCGGCGGTCCCCTCGCGTACGGCTGGGTGGGTCTGGAAACCCGATCGCGGTACGTGGTGAAGCCCGGCTTCAGCGGCGCCGGCCTGTGGTCGCGCGACTTCAACGCGGTGGTCGGCCTGATCGGTCAGGCCCGCGCGGGCGGACCGCACTCCGGCGACGCCCAGGCGATCACGTTGCACCAGATCGACCAGGACCTGCCCGAGGAGAAGCTGCGCGAGCTGACCGCCTGGTCGGTCGCCGCGGCCGGCGACACCGCCCTGGAGGCCTGGGGCTGGTCGCTGCGCGAGGACGTCGAGGCGGTACGGCACTGGCGTCCCCGGGCGCGCGGCGTCTCGATCGACACCGAGGGCGGCTACCGGTTCCGCGGCCGGGCCACCGCCCTGGCCGAGATCGTCGACTGGCTCGAGCGGCCGCGACCGGACGCGCGCGTGCTGGTCGTGACCGGCTCCCCCGGCGTCGGCAAGTCGGCCGTGCTCGGCCGGATCGTGACCACCGCCGACAAGGACGTGCGGGCCGCGCTGCCGGCCGACGACCCGAACGTGGCCGCGCCGATCGGCACGGTCGCCGGCGCGGTGCACGTGAAGGGCAAGACCGCGCTGGACGTGGCGGTCGAGGTCGCCCGGGCCGCGTCGGTGCGCATCCCGCACACGGTGGACGAGCTGGTCCCGGCGCTGCGCGACCGGCTGGCCCGGGAGCACGGCCGGCGCCACTTCAACCTGGTCTTCGACGCGCTGGACGAGGCGGTCAACCCGCGCCAGGCCCGGCTCGTGGTCTCCTCGCTGCTGCTGCCGATCGCCCGGCAGTGCTCCCGCTACGGCGCCCAGGTGATCGTCGGCAGCCGCCGCGTCGACGACCTCGGCGACCTGCTCAGGGTTTTCGGCCGCGGCACCCATCTGATCGATCTCGATCGGCAGGAGTACTTCGCTCCCGAGGACCTCGAGGCGTACGCGGAGGCGACGCTCGCCCTGCTCGGCGCCGAGCGGCCCGGCAACCCGTACGCCGAACACGTGGCCGCCGCCCCGGTGGCCCGCCGGATCGCCGCGCTCGCCGACCGGAACTTCCTGATCGCCGGCCTGATCGCCCGCTCGCACGGGCTCTACGACACGGTCGCGGTGTCCCCGTCGGACCTGTCGTTCACGGCGACCGTCGACGAGGCGCTCGCCGCCTACCTCCGGCGCCTGCAACCGGTCGAGGGCGTGCCGGCCACCTCGGTGCTCACCGCCCTCGCGTACGCGCAGGCCCCGGGTCTCTCCCTCGAGGTGTGGCAGGTCGCGCTGGACGCGCTCGGGGTGACCATCGCGCGCGAGGCGCTCGCCGGGTTCGTGGCCTCGTCGGCGGCGAACTTCCTGGTCGAGTCCAGCACCGACGCCGGCACGTCCCGGTACCGGCTGTTCCACCAGGCGCTCAACGACGCCCTGCTGCGCGGGCGGGAGAGCGGCGGGTTGCGCCGGGGCGACGAGCGCGCGCTGGCCGCCCAGCTGATCGCGTACGGCCGGAGTACGGGCTGGGCCCGGTCCGACCCGTATCTGGTGCGATCGCTGCCGACGGTCGCCGCGCGGGCCGGGATGATCGACGCGCTGCTCACCGACGACCTGTACCTGCTGCACGGCGACCTGCCCCGGCTGACCCAGCTGGCCGAGTACGCGACCACCGAGGAGGGCCGCGCCCGGGCCCGGCTGCTGCGGCTCACCCCGCATGCGATCCGGGCCGGCCCGGCCGAGCGGGCCGCGATGTTCGGCGTCACCGCCGAGGTCGAGCGGCTCGGCGCGGCGTTCCCCACCTGGCGCGGGCTGCCCTACCGGATCCGCTGGGCGTCGGTGCCCAGCCGGGCCGAGCGCACCGCGCTGGAGGGGCATGCCGGCGCGATCCGGGCGATCTGCGCGGTCGCGATCGATCGGAGCCCGCACCTGGCCACGGCCGGCGACTACCCGTACGTCCGGCTCTGGAACCCGGCGAGCGGACGGCACTGGGAGATGCCGTTGCGGGTGGCCGCCGACGAACGGTTCCTGTCGCTGTGCGCGGTCCAGGTGGACGGCCGCACCCTGCTCGCGGCCGGCGTGTCGAGCGGACGGATCTGCTTCGTCGACCCGGTCGAGCGACGGCCGGCCGGGACGCTGACCGGTCCGGCGGTGCCGGTGCGGTCGCTGTGCACGGTCACCATCGGCGGGCAGCCGCATCTGGTCGCGGGCGGCGAGGACGGCATGGTGCGGATGTGGAGCCTGGCCGACGGGCGGTCCCGGTCGTACCACGGCCACGACGGCGCGGTCCGGTCGCTGAGCGCGGTGCGCCGCGGCGATCGCCAGCTGCTGCTGAGCGCCGGCGACGACTACACGGCCCGGATCTGGGACCCGGTCACCTGGCGGCCGCTGTACACGCTGGACCAGCACGTCGACGTGGTCCGGGCGGCGTGTGCGCTCACCGCCGACGGCCGGCGCCTGATCGCGACCACCAACTACACCGACGCGCGGCTGTGGAGCCTCGGGCCGGGGCGGCCGCACGCCGAGACGCTCACCGGACACCGCAAGGCGATCCGCGGCATGGTCCCGATCGGCGTCGGCGGACGGACGCTGCTGGCCACCGCGGGCGCGGACGGCGACGTGCGGATCTGGGACCCGGTCGACGGGCAGTGCCTGCGGGTACTGAGCGGGCACACCGACGCGGTCAGCGCGATCTGCCGGGTCACGGTGGGCGGGCACGCCCTGCTCGCGACCGGCAGCCGGGACCGGACGGCCCGGCTCTGGGACCTCACCGCCGACGACATCCGGCAGGGCCCGGAGGTACGCGGCGGCCGGGTCAGCGCGGCCTGCCCGGTGCGGGTCGGCAACCGCGAACTGGTGGCGGCGGTGGACGGGAACAGCGGGGCGATCCGGGTGCAGGACGCGGAGACCGGCGCGGAGACCCGTACGCTCGGCCGGGATCTCGCCGAGGTGACCGGGATGTGCGCCGTCTCCGGGCTGATCGCCTCGGCCACCGACAGCGGAACGCTGCACACCTGGAACCCGATGTCCGGCCCGGGGCAGCAGAACAAGTCGCGCCGCTTCGAGACGCTGCAGGCGATCTGCCCGTTCCGCGACGGCGACGGAACGGAACTGCTCGCGATCGTCGGCAACCGGCGCATCCACTACTACCGGCCGGACACCGATCGCGTGCTCACCCGGCACCGGATGGGCGGCTTCCTGCCGGCCGACGACGTCTTCGGCCACCTGCTCGGCATCCACCTGGCCTGCCAGGTGCTCGACCGGCCGGCGACGGTGCTGGCGACGGCCGGCGACGACGAGGCCATCATGCTGTGGAGCACGGGCGGCCGGCTGATCGGCGCGCTGCGCGGGCACCGGCGGGCGGTGCGCTCGCTGGCCCGGGTCACGGTGGACGGGCACGATCTGCTCGCGAGCGGCAGCGACGATCAGACCGTACGGCTGTGGGACCCGGCCGAGCTGGAGTGCGTGGCGACGCTGACCGGCCACCTCGACGGGGTCGACGCCGTGTGCCCGGTGACCGTCGACGACCGGCCGATGCTCGCCTCCGGCAGCCGGGACCGGACGGTCCGGCTGTGGGATCTCACCACCCGATCGCTCGCCCTGGCCATCCCGGTGCACCACCCGGTGCTGACCTGCCTCGAGGTGTCCGGGCTGCTCTACGTCGGGCTGGCCGCCGGGTCGCTGGCGCTGGACCTCAACACCCGGCACAACGAGCTCGCCCTGTTCCGGGAGATCTGACCGGCCGGTAATTCGGTGGCCACGGTCCCTACCATGGAGAGATGCACGGCAGCATCCGACTGATCGCAACCGCGCGAGCTACCCGCTCGTCGGTTGCCGCTGCCTGAGCTCTTCTCCTCCGCCGGCGACCGGAAACGGTCACGCCGGCATTTTTGTGCGCGGTGCCCTTTCCGGTCCCTTCTTTCCCGAAAGGTGCACGATCATGAACGTCGACCAGACCGTCCGAACGTTCCTCGACTTCTACCGGGAGCGCGGCCATCTGCTCATCTCCGAGCACTCGCTCGTCCCGCCGCCGGGCGATCCGGTGCTGTTCACCACCTCGGGCATGCACCCACTGACGCCATATCTCTCCGGGCGGCCGCACCCGCGAGGGCCGCGCCTGGTCAATCTTCAGCGGTGCCTGCGCACGACCGATCTCGACGAGGTCGGCGACGACACCCACCTGACCGTGTTCCGGATGCTCGGCTCCTGGTCGCTCGGCTCGTATCCCGGCGTACAGAGCCTGACCTGGGGTCACGAGCTGATCCGGGACGGCTTCGGGATCGATTCCGATCGGTTGCACGTCACCGTGCACGAGGACGACCTCGAATCGCTGCGCACCTGGGAGCGGATCGGCGTGCCGGTGGAGCTCACCCGGGACGAGAACTGGTGGTCGAACGGCCCGACCGGCCCGTGCGGCCCGGACTCGGAGATCTTCGTGTGGACCGGGGACACGCCGCCGGAGGGCACGCCGACCACCGACCCGCGCTGGGTGGAGGTGTGGAACCACGTGATGATGCGCTACCTGCGGCACGAGGACGGCCGCCTCGAACCGGTCACGCCGGAGCGGGTGGACACCGGCATGGGCCTCGAGCGGATGCTCACCATTCTCCAACGGAAGCGATCGGTTTACGACACCGACGTCTTCCGGCCGTGGCGGCTCGACGGCCTCTGGCCGCTGGACGAACGGTCCCAGCGGGTCGTGACCGATCACCTTCGATCGAGCGTGGTCGTGATCGGCGACGGGGTCCGGCCGTCGCCGAACGGGCGCGGCTACGTGCTCCGCCGGCTGGTGCGCCGAGTGCTGACCCGATTGTGGCGGGTCGACCCGGAGTGGACGCTGGGCGACCTGCCGACCGGACCGATCGAGTCCACGATCGATCACTTCGGGCAGCCGACCGGCGTCGGGCAGGTGCGGGAGGTGCTGCTGAGCGAAGAGGACCGGTTCCGCCGACTGATGACGCGCGGCCGGCCGGTGGTGACCCGGCGGCGATCCCGGGGGCCGCTCACCGACGACGACTTCCGGTACCTGCATGACACGTACGGGCTGCCTCGCGAGCTTGTCGTCGACCTGCTCGAGGAGCGCTAGCTCGACAGGAGTCCGCCGCGCGCGGCCATCGCGGTCACCGCGGCGGCCCGGTCCGCGTCCGCCACGCCGATCGGGTCGCCGGTGATGTACATGCGGGCGTAGTAGGGCGCGCCCAGCTGCCTGATCACCTCGGCCGCATCCGTGTCCGCCGGGATCTCCCCCCGCTCCACCGCCCGCGACACGATCGGCGCGGCATTGGCGACCCGCCCGGCGAAGAACCCGGTCAGCGCCGCCCGCGCCGCCGGGTCGTGCACCGCCTCGCGCACCACCACGTCGAAGATGGCCCGGCTGCGCGGGTGCGTCAGCACGGCCACCGCGCTGCGGGCCAGCGCCCGCAGGTCGCCTTCGAACGACCCGGTGTCCGGCACCGGGATCTGGGTGCCGGCGGCCTCGGCGAACAGCTCCACCACCAGCTGCCCGACGCTCCCCCACCGGCGATACACCGTCGTCTTCGCGACACCGGCCCGGCGGGCGATCCGGTCCATCGTGGTGCCGCCGTAGCCGACCTCCAGCAGCTCTTCCTGCAGCGCGACGGCCACCGCCGCCCGGGTCCGGGCGGTGCGTCCGCCGGGCCGCGCCGAGCCCACGCCGTCCGCATTCAAACGAAACTCCAGTTGCGTTAATGAGGTGAAGCCCCTACTCTATCCTAACGCTACTGTAGTTCACTTAAGGAAGGCCAGCATGTCGTTCATCCTGGGCACGATCCTGTTCACCGCCCTGGTCGGGGTCCTCGACGCCAAGCTCATCCCCTGGCGGTCGCGATGATCACCGGTCACTTCGGGCTCGCCGCCGCGGTCAAGTCGGCCGAGAAGCCGGTGCCGCTCTGGGCGCTGATGCTCGCCACGGTCTGGCTCGACGTCCTGTTCACGCCGCTGTACCTGGCCGGCATCGAGACCATCCAGAACGCGCCGGGCACCAACGGCGGCTACGGCGACGGCATCATCCACGCCGACTACACGCACTCGCTGGCCGGCGCGCTGATCATCGCGGCCCTGACCGGCTGGCTCTGCGCGTACCGCTGGAACCGCCGGGCCGGCGTGGTGCTCGGCGCGGTCGTCTTCTCGCACTGGCTGCTCGACCTGCTCGTGCACCGGGCCGACCTGCCGCTCCTCCCCGGCAACCTCGGCCACCTGCCGCGGCTGGGCTTCGGCCTGTGGCAGTACCACGCGCTGACCGCGACCATCGAGGCCCTGCTGTTGCTCGGCGGCGCGGCCCTCTACTGGCGCGCGTCGCGCACCACCGGCGCGCCGGCCGGCCGCAGCGCCCAGCTGACCGCGCTGATCGTCGCGTGCGGCGGGCTCACCCTCGGGCTCGACCTGGCCGGGCTCTGATCGACCATGACGGGCAAATGGACGGTGGTGCCGCACCGGACGCCGGCGGACGTGGCCGAGGCCGAACAGATCCAGGCGCGCCTGCGTGAGCGGGTGGTGCTGCCGGCGGAACCGATCGAGCCGCCCGTCACCGTCACCGGCCTGGACATCTCCTACGCCGTCGGCAGCGAGCGAGCCGTCGCCGCCGCGGTCACCATCGAGGTGAGCAGCCGGGACATTCTCGAGGTGGGGACCGCGGCGGGCGTCGTTTCCTTCCCGTACGTGCCGGGTCTGCTCGCCTTCCGCGAGATCCCGCTGCTGCTGGCGGCCCTCGACCGCCTGGACCGCCCGCCCGAGGTGCTGGTCTGCGACGGCTTCGGCATCGCGCACCCGAGGCGGTTCGGCCTGGCCAGCCACCTCGGCGTGCTGCTGGACCGGCCCTCGTTCGGCGTCGCCAAGAACGAATTCATCGGGACGTACGCCGAGCCGGGCACCCGCCGCGGCGAGTGGTCCGAGCTGCGCGAGGGCGACGAGGTGCTCGGCCGGGCGGTCCGCACCCGGACCGGGGTCAAACCGGTGTACGTCTCGGCCGGCCACCGGATCGGCCTGGCCGACGCGACCGGCCTGACCGTCCGGTTGAGCACCCGCTTCCGCGTCCCCGAGCCGACCCGCCAGGCCGACATCATCTCCCGCCGGGTTCTGCGCGAAAGCTGAGCCCGATCAGCGCGGCGCGGGAAGGGCGATCGAGTTCTGCTTCCCGTACGCCTGGAAGAACTTGTCCCGGAACTGGTCCATCCGCCAGACCGGGGTGCTCGCGGTCGGCTGCAGCCCGTCCGCCCAGTTCCAGTCGGCGATCCGGTCGAGCACCGACTTGTCGCGCGCGATGACGGTTATCGGGATGTCGTGCGACGCCCCGTTGCCGCTCACGACCGACATCGGCTGGTGGTCGCCGAACATGATGAGCACCAGGTTCTTGTCGCCGTACTTCTGCGCCCAGGAGATCAGGTTGTCCACCGAGTAGGCGATCGTCTTCGCGTACTGCGTCTGGGTACGGGCCGGCGAGCTCCACAGCGAGCTACGGCTCTCCGCGCCCTTGACCATCGGGCCGTAGATGCTGCCGTCGCCGACGGCGTCCCAGTCGACCGTCTTCGGGATCGGCGTCCACGGCTCGTGGCTGGAGGTCAGGGTGAGCTCGGCCATCAGCGGGCCGGTCTTCTTCGCGTACACGTCCTTCTGGAAGGTCGCGAGGGTGTACTGGTCGGGCATGCTCGACCAGCCGAACTTCGGGCCCTTGTAGCCCATGTTCCGCGAGTCGTAGACCTGGTCGTAGCCGTAGAACGACGCCTCCGGCCAGGCCACGGTGTTACCCGGCTCCATGCCCACGGTGTGCCAGCCGGCCTGGTGGAAGGTGCTGGTCAGGGTGATCCGGTCGCTGCCGGTGAGCTGCGTGTAGCGCTGCTGGTTGGTGATCCACAGCCCGGACTGGAGGGAGGCGTGGGCGAACCAGCTGCCGCCGCCGTACGTCGACGAGGTCAGCCAGCCGGTCCTGGCGGCGAACCCGGCCGCGGTCAGCTTCTGCTCGTCCGACTTCAGGACCGGCTCGACGATCGCCTTCATCCCGGGGTCGGTCAGCGCCGAGCGGCCGTAGCTCTCCACCACGCCGATCACCACGTCCTTGCCGGTCAGCCCGCTGACCAGGTCCTTCGGGGCGATGGTGTGGTAGGGATCGTGCTCCGACGCGTACGCGAACTGGTGCTGGTCCCGGATCGCCGCCGGCACCTGGGTGACGGTCGACTTGAGCAGGGCGGCCGCGGTGTCCGAGGCGGCCGGCGCCCCCGGGAACCAGGTGAGCCCGCTGATCGCCAGGGCGATCCAGGCCGCGCTGAGGGCGACCAGGGTGCGCCGGGCCGGCCCGGGATAGCGGGCGGTCAGCTTGCTCAGCCGCAGCACCGCGAGCGTGCACAGGACCAGCGCCAGCAGGGCCAGCACCACCGCACCGACCGCCGCGGCGATCGCTTCCGTCCGCCCGTCGGACTCGGCGAGCGCGTTGTAGCCGTCCCGGAACAGCGGATAGTCGAGCACCGGGTTGAAGGCGCGCCCGAGGACGATCCGGAAGCCGATGTTGGCGACCTTGAGGATCACCACGACGCCGAGGCCGAGCCCGGCGAGCATGGCCGCCCACCTGCGCCAGCGCGGGGCGAGGACGAGCAGGACCGCCCCGCCGACGATCAGCTCCATCGGCAGGCGGACGAACGCGGCCTCGACGTACGAGCCGTTCTTGGGCCGCCCGATGGTGTCGGGGACGACCAGCGCGAGATACACGAACACGGCGGCCAGGACAGTGAGCACCCAGCCGGCGAGGGTGCGGGTTCGGCGCAGCAACACAGACAAACGTCCTTCGCGGAGACAACCCGTCGCGTCTGGGTACGGATCAAGTCCGCCCCGCGGTTCAAAAGCAGAAGCGGTTCACAGTCAGAACGGGAAGTCGCGCGCGGCGTCCCGCATGGTGATCCACTGCAGCTCGGTGAAGTCCTCGCTCGCGAACGGCAGCCCGAACCGGCCCCAGCCGCTCTCCTTCAGGCCGCCGAAGGGCATCTGCGGCTCGTCGTTGACCGTCTGGTCGTTGATGTGCACGATCCCGACCTCGAGCCGCCGGGCCAGATCGAGCGCCGCGTACGTGTCCGCCGAGATGATCCCGCCGGTCAGCCCGAAGCGGGACGCGTTCGCCCGCCGGATCGCCTCGTCCGCCCCGTCGACCGTCTCCAGCAGCGCGACCGGCCCGAACGTCTCCTCGAACGCGATCTCGGCCTCGGCCGGCACGTCGGTCAGGACGGTGGGCGGGTAGCAGGGCGGCTCGGCGGTGCCGCCGGTCAGCAACCGCGCCCCGAGCGAGACCGCCTCGTCGACCCGGCGCGAGACCAGGCTCAGCGCCCACTCGTTGATCAGCGGCCCGACCACCGTGGCCGGGTCGCGCGGGTCGCCGACCGGCAGGTGCGCGACCTTGGCGACGAACCGGTCGGTGAACTCCCGCGCCACCGCCCGGTCGACGAAGATCCGCCGGACGCACATGCAGACCTCGCCCTGGTGCACGAACGCGCCGTACGCGGCCGCGTCGACGGCGAGCGCCAGGTCGGCGTCGGCCAGCACGATCAGCGCGTTGTGGCCGCTCAGCTGCAGGACCGGCCGCTTGAGGTGGCGGGCCGCGAGCTCGGCCAGCCGCCGCCCGGTGACCGTCGAGCCGGTGAAGCTGATCCGCCGCACCAGCGGGTGGGTGACCAGCTCCTCGGCGATCATCCCGGCGTCCCCGGGCGCGTGCGTGACCACGTTGAGCGCCCCGGCCGGCAGCCCGGCCTCGGCGAACACCTCCGCCCACACCGTGCCGCCGGTGATCGGCGACTCCTCGCTGGGCTTGAGCACGACCGTGTTGCCGAGCGCGAGCGGCCCGGCGATCGCCCGCCCGGCCAGGGTGAGCGCGGCGTTCCAGGGCGCGATCGCGCCGACCACGCCGACCGGCCGCCGTACCGCGAGGGCCCGCGAGCCGGGCAGGTCGGTGGGCAGGATCTGGCCGGTCGGGGCGTGCGCGAGCCCGGCCGCCTGGCGCAGCATGGCCAGCGAGAAGTCGAGCTGGAGGGTGGCGAAGTACGGCCCGCAGCCGGTCTCGGCGGCGAGCAGGCCGATCAGTTCCGATCGCCGGCGCTCGAGGGCGTCGGCGGCCCGGAGGAAGACCAGCTGGCGATCGCTGGGCGCCATCGCCGACCAGGCCGGGAACGCGGCGTGCGCGGCCTCGATCGCCCGCCGGGTGTCCTCGTCGTCGCCCGACGCCACCTCGGCGAGGACCTTCCGGCTCCACGGGTCGTGGTCGGGGTGCCGGCGCCCGCTGATCGACGCGACCTGGCGGCCGCCGATGTGGTGGAGAACCGACTTGATCATGACGCGATGCTAACCGGCTGGGCGCAAGGTGTAGCCGACCGGCAGCAATCGGAACGGCAGCCGGTCGTCGGCGAGGCTCCACAGCCCGCGGGGCAGGAAGAGAGCGAACGCGATCGCCACCGCGCCCAGCCCGATCAGGTACCAGGCGCCGTACTGCGCGAACCAGTCCTGCAGCAGGAAGAACAGGATCGCGCCGAGGATCGGGCCCTCGTAGGTGCCGATCCCGCCGACCAGCACCATGAACAGCATGTAGGCCGACCACTGCACGCCGAAGATGGACTGCGGCTGGATGAACAGCGTGTTGGCCAGGGTGAGCGCGCCGGCCGCGCCGCAGCCGAAGCCGGCCAGGACGAAGAGCATGAACTTCAACGGCATGATGCGTACGCCGAGGGACGCGGCCGCCTCCTCGTCGTCGCGGATCGCCTGGATCGCCGCGCCGCTGCGCCGCCGGAGCAGCAGGAAGACCAGGACCAGGAGCAGAACCGCAAAACCCAAGGTCAACCAATAGGTGTACGCGCGACGCCAGTCCGGGGCGATCGTGTTCAGCCCGCGCAGCGAGACGCCGGTGCCGCCGCCCAACTCGTGGTCGAGCGCCACCAGCAGTGCGAGCGCCTCGGCGACCACCCAGGTGCCGACCGCGAATTGCCCGCCGCGCAGCCGCAGCAGCAGCGGGGCCAGCGCCACCGCGAGCACCGCCGAGGCCAGGGCGGCCAGCACGACCGCAAGATAGGCGGGGACGCCGAGCTGGGCGAGGTAGACCGTCGCGTACGCGCCGAAGCCGATGAACGCCTGCTGCCCGACCGACACCAGCCCGCCGTAGCCGGCCAGGACGTTCCACATCACCGCCATGATGAGCAGCGTGCACAGCGTGGTGAGCTGCTGCACCACGTCGGCCCGGAAGCCGAGCGGCACGGTGAACAGGACGATCCCGATCAGGACGAACACCCCCGAGGAGATCCGGGTGGCGCGTCCCGATCGCTTCACGGTCCACTGCTCGCTCATGTGGTACGCCCTTCGCGTCGGAGCGCCAGAAGCGATCGCCCGTGCGGGCTGGCCAGCACGATCAGGAAGACCAGGTGACCGGCGAGGATCGAGTACTGCGGGTCGATCGTGGCGCCGATCGTTTGCGCGACGCCGAGCACCATGCCGCCCCAGAGCGTGCCCCAGAGTGATCCCAGTCCGCCGATCACGACCGCCTCGAAGGCGAAGATGAGCTGGGTCGGGCCGCTGGACGCGTCGAAGATCGAGCGGACCGCCAGGAACACGCCGGCCAGCGTCGCGGTGGCGACCGCGATCGCCGTGGCCCGCGCGTACACCGACGAGGCCGGCACCCCGACCAGCGTGGCGGTGTCCGCGTCCTGGGCGGTCGCCCGCATCTCCCGGCCGAAGGCGGTCCGGCGCAGCATCAGTTGGAGGCCGCCGAGCACGAGCACCGCGGTCGCCAGGATCAGCGCGCCGAGGTAGGACAGCGACAACTGATCGGTGATGCGCCAACTGCCGGTCGCGATCCCGCCGGCCGCCCCGCCGAGCGATCGGACATCCGGGTTGTAGGCCTGCAGCAGCGCGTTCTGGATGACGATGGCCAGGCCGAAGGTGGTGAGCAGCGGGGTGAGCGGCCCGCCGCGCAGGCTGCGGGCGAGCACCGTGCGGTGCAGCACGTAACCGAGGATCAGCATGACCGGCAAGGCGGGGACGAGCGCCCAGAACGGGTTCATGCCGAAGCGGGTGGTGAGCGACCAGACCAGGAACGCGCCCAGCACGGCGATGTCCCCGTGGGCCAGGTTGATGATGCGCATGACGCCGAACATGAGTGACAGCCCGCAGGCGAACAGCGCGTAGAGGCCGCCGAGCAGGATGCCCTGAACGATGGCGTTGACCCAGTTCATGCCCGCCCCGCCCTCATGACCGCCTCGCCTGGTGGAACCCGAAATACGCGGTGACCACTTCCTCGCGGGACAGCCCCTCGGTGTCGGCGTCCAGCACGATCCGGCCCTCGAGCAGGCAGACGACCCGATCGGAAGTGCTCAGCGCACGGCCGAGATCCTGCTCCACGAGCACCACCGTGGCGCCGCTGTCGCGCAGGACGGTCATGCAGGCGTACACCTCCTCGACGGCCTTGGGGGAAAGGCCCAGCGAGACCTCGTCGATCATCAGGAGTCGCGGGTTGGTCATCAGTGCCCGGGCGATCGCGGTGGCCTGCTGCTGGCCGCCGGAGAGCTTGGCCGCCGGGCGGTCGCGCAGCGGGCCGAGCGCCGGGAACGCGGCCAGCACCGACTCGAGGTGCCACGGTCCGGGCTGGGCGCGGCGGCCCGCGACGAGGAGGTTCTCCTCCACCGTGAGCTCGGGGAACAGGCGGCGGCCCTCGGGCACGTAGGCGATGCCGCGGCGCACCCGCTGGTGGGCGGGAATGCCGGCGAGGTCGCTTCCGTCGTACGTGATCTGCCCGTTCGTGAGCGGATGCGCGCCGGCCAGCGTGCGCAGCAACGTGGTCTTGCCGGCGCCGTTGGCGCCGATCAGCGCGAGCACCTCGCCCTCGGCGATGCCGAAGGAGATGCCGCGGACCGCCGGCAGCAGGCCGTGCCGGGCCTCGACGTTCTCCGCGCGCAGCAGCGTCATGAGGCCGCCTTCCCGAGGTAGGCGTCGATGACCACCGCGTCGCCGAGCACCGCCTGCGGTTCGCCGTCGGCGATGACCCGGCCGGTGTCCATGCAGACCAGCCGGTCGACCACCTGCACCAGCACGTGCACGATGTGCTCGATCCAGACGATCGCGATGTCGCCCGATCGCACCTGCCGGACAGCGCTTACCAGCTCGGCCGCCTCGGCGTCGGTCAGCCCGGCGCCGATCTCGTCGAGCAGCACCACCCGCGGCCCGGTCGCCAGGCAGCGGGCCAGCTCCAGGCGCTTGCGGTGCAGCAGGCCCAGGCTCTCGGCCCGCCGGTTGGCCAGTTCGGTCAGCCCGCACTCCTCGAGGACGTCGGCAGCCTGCCGGGAAAGTGCCGGACCGCGCAGGCCGGCCCCGTAGCTGGCCGCCACCACCACGTTCTCCAGCACGGTCATGCCGCCGAACGGGCGCGGCACCTGGAACGCCCGGCCCACGCCCAGCCGGCACCGCTGGTCGGGCCGGGCGCGGGTGACGTCGCGCCCGGCGATGCGCACCGTCCCGGCCGTCGGGCGGACCGCGCCGGCCAGGACGTTCAGCAGCGTGGTCTTGCCGGCGCCGTTCGGGCCGACGATGCCGACCGCCTCGCCCTCGCCGACCGTGAAGTCGACCCCGGTCAGCACCTGGAGGTCGCCGTAGCGCATCGACAAGCCGCTGCCCTCGAGGATCGGGCTCACGCGGTGTATTCCTGGAGCTTCGCGGCGACCGGCACGTTCGGGTCGGACGAGTTCTCCACGAGCACGAAGTCCACCTTGTACTTCGGATCGGCCGACTTGATCCACTGACCGCCGAGGATCGGGGTGGCGACCACGTTCGCGTTCGGTCCCTTGCCCCACTCCAGCTTGCCGATCGGCGTGTCCACCGACAGCGTCTTCATCGCGTTCGCCACGCCGGTCTTGTCCTTGGGGTTGCCGGCCGCCTTGAGCACGGCGGCGGCCACGTCGAACAGCGCGAGGCTCGGGCCCAGCTGCTGGTTCCACTGCTTGCCGGTGGCCTGGTAGCCGTCGCCGAGGGCCTTGCTGTCGACGCCGGTCAGCGACGACTTGTACGGGAAGGTGGGCGTCCAGTACGCGCCGCCGGCGATCCCGACCCCGATCGGCCCGAGCGCCTCCACCTGGGACGGGAAGAGGCCGGTCTTGGCGATCTGCGCGATCTTCGGCCGGTACCCCTGCTGCGCGGCCTGCCGCCAGAACGTGGCGAAGTCCGGCGGGATCGGGAAGGCGTTGAAGATCTCGCAGTTCTCCGCCTTGAACTTGGCGATCTGCGCCGAGAAGTCGTTGGTCCCGTCGGTGTACGCGCCGGGGTCCACAATGGTGTAGCCGGCCTGCTTGAGCAGCGGCCCGAGCGCGGCCCGGATCGCGTTGCCGTCCGAGTCGTTCGGCCACATCACGCCGACCTTCTTGTTCGTCGGCACCTGCGGCCACTCGTGCGTGTACATGTTGTCGAACTGCTCGACGCCGAAGCAGAAGTGATAGGTGAACTTGTACGCGTCCTTGTCGGCCGGCTTGGCGCCCCGGCCGAAGTACCACGCCTCCCACGGGACCACAGTGGACACGCACGGCACGCCGGCGGCCTCGCAGGCGTCGCTGACCGGGTTGACCGTCTCCGGCGTACTCGTGGTCAGCATCAGATCGACCTGATCACTGTTGATCAAATCGTTGGCCACCTGGGCGGATCGCTGCGGGTTGGACTGGCTGTCCCGGTCGAGGATCTGGACGTCGTACACCGTTCCGTTGATCGTCAGCCCACTCCCCAGCGACTTCTTCGCCAGGCCGAGGACGTAGGCATCCGGCTCGCCGAAGCCGGCCGCCGGGCCCGTACGCGGGCTCACGAAGCCGATCTTGAGCGCCGACTTAGCCTGATTTTTCGTCTTATTGTCGCTGCTGGCGAGGCCGCCGCAGGCACTGAGAAGGGGGAAGGTCAGTCCGAGGCCGGCCGCGCGGAGCAGATCGCGCCGGGTCGTTCCAGTCTTGCTTTCCATGTACGCCTCCTGGGCGAGGACTGGTGCCGAGGAAGTTAGAAGTGGGCCGCGTCACACGTCAATCGCGTGTTCAAATATCCGGAACACTTGTCGAAAGGATGCAACCGTGACGCAGCCGTCGTTCTCCCAATCCCTCGAACGCGGCCTGCGCATCCTCAGCGAGTTCGCCGCCAACGGCCCGGTCCTCGGGATCGCCGACCTGTCCCGCGCGGTCGACCTCAACCGCAGCACCACGCACCGCTACGTGGCCACCCTCGCCAACCTCGGCTTCCTCCAGCAGGACCCGGACACCCGCAAGTACTCGCTCGGCCCGCGGGTGGTCGACCTCGGGTTCGCCGCAATCAGCTCGATGGAGATCACCGGGGTCGCCGCGAGCCACCTGCAAGCGCTTTCCGACGAGACCGGGTGCGCCGCGAGCATGGCCGTCCTGGACGGGGCGGACATCGTCTACGTGGAACGACGGCGGTCCCGGCGTACGGCCGGAGTTGCCGTTGATCTTAATTTGCACGTCGGGTCGCGGCTGCCCGCCTACTGCACGTCGATGGGCAAGGTGCTGCTCGCCTACCGTGAGCCGGCCGCGCTGCGCGCGCTGCTCGACCGGATGGATCTCGCCCGCCGCGGTCCCAAGACGATCACCGTACGCGAGCAGCTGGTCGCCGCCCTGGGCAAGGTCCGGCAGGCCGGCTTCGCGGTGAACGACGAGGAACTGGCCCCCGGCCTGCGCTCGATCGCCGCCCCGATCCGGGACCGCTCCGGCCACGTGGTCGCCGCGATCAACGTGGCCGTGCACCTGACCACCTGGACGGCCTCGGTCGAGTCGGTGATCGGCCGGCTGGGTGGCCCGCTGCGGCGCACGGCCGCCGAGATCTCGCACCAACTGGGCTACCGTTCGAACATGTGAAACAGGCCGTTGTTTCACTGTTGTTTCGGGCCTAGGTTCGGGCGCACCCGGTGTGATGGAGGCGCGAACCATGGCTCTGCTCGACCAGTCCCGATGGAATGACCAGATCTTCGAGGGCGGCAGTTGGCGGCCCGGCAGCGGCGCCACCACCGACGTGATCGAGCCGGCCACCGGCAACTCGCTCGGCCAGGTCACCCTCGCCACCCCCGACGACGTGACCCGGGCCGCCCAGGTCGCGGCCGCCGCCCAGCGCGAATGGGCCGCACTCCCCCACCCGGCGCGCGCCGCCGTTCTCCGCAAGGCCGCCGCGCTGTGGGCCGAGCACGCCGAGGAGATCAGCTGGTGGAATGTCCGCGAGGTAGGCGCTGTCCCGGGCCTGGCCGGCTTCGCCCTGCACGTCGCCGAGCAGGAGTGCTGGGAGGCCGCGGCGCTGCCCAGCCTGCCCTATGGGTCGCTGATCCCGAGCGAGGAGCCCCGGCTGTCCATGGTGCGCCGCTACCCGGTCGGGGTGGTCGGCGTGATCTCGCCGTTCAACGTGCCGATCATCCTGGGCATCCGCTCGGTCGCCCCCGCGCTCGCCCTCGGCAACGCGGTGCTGCTCAAGCCCGACCCGCGCACCGCGGTCACCGGCGGCCTGGTGCTCGCCCGCATCTTCCAGGAGGCGGGCCTGCCCGACGGCCTGCTGCAGGTGCTGATCGGCGGCGCCGACGTCGGCGAGGCGCTGCTCACCGACCCGCGGGTGCCGGTCATCTCGTTCACCGGCTCCACCGAGGCCGGCCGCCGGGTCGGCGCGCTGGCCGGCAGTCACCTCAAGCGCGCCCACCTCGAGTTGGGCGGCAACTCGGCGATGCTGGTGCTGGACGACGCCGATGTGGACGCCGCGGTCAACCTCGCCGCCTGGGGCAGCTTCTTCCACCAGGGCCAGATCTGCATGACCACCGGCCGGCACCTGGTGCACGAGCGCCTCTACGACGACTTCGTCGAACGCCTGGCGGACAAGGCGGCCAAGCTCCCGGTCGGCGACCCGGCCCGCGACCAGGTCGCGCTCGGCCCGGTCATCGACGTCGGCCAGCGCGACAAAATCCACGACCTGGTGACGGCCTCGGTCGGCGACGGCGCCCGCCTGGCCGCCGGCGGCTCCTACGAGAGCCTGTTCTACCAGCCGACGGTGATCGCCGGCGTCGGCACCTCCACCCCGGCCTTCGCCAAGGAGATCTTCGGCCCGGTCGCCCCGGTCGCCCGCTACAGCAGCCTCGAGGAGGCGGTCGCGCTGGCCACCGCCACCGAGTACGGCCTTTCCTTGGGCATCGTCACCCGCGACGCGATGCGCGCCGTCGAACTCGCCGACAAAATCCCGACCGGCATCGTGCACATCAACGACCAGACCGTGAACGACGAGGCGAACGCCCCCTTCGGCGGCACCGGCGCGTCCGGCACGGGCTCCCGCTTCGGCGGCGCCCAGGCGAACATCGACGCCTTCACCGACACCCGCTGGCTGACCGTCCGCAGCCAGCCGGCCCAATTCCCGTTCTGACCTCACCTTCAACTTCCTTCGACCGTACGGTTCAGACGAGTCCCCGGTGCGGCGCCGCGCGCCGTCGTCGGTCACCCTCCGCGCGCGGCCGCCGGGCTGTCCCGCGTGGCCGCCGCACCGGGTCGGCCGAGCTCGCCGGTCCGTGCGGTGACCGCTTTCCGGAGGGCGCTCCCCGCCGTCGGCCCGGGTCGGCCGGCCGCGGTGACCGGTGGCTGTCCGGGTGGCACGAGGCCCCGCTGGGTGGCCTCGACGATGGCCTGTCCGCGGCGGGTGACGCCGAGCTTGCGGAGGATCGCCGAGACGTGGTGGTGCACGGTCCGCTCGGAGAGGTGCAGCCGGGTGGCGATCTCGGCGTTCGACTCGCCCTGCTGGACGTGCGCCAGCACTTCAGCCTCGCGGCGGGTCAGCCGGGCCGGGTGGCGCTCGGTCGCGGGCCGGGGTCCGCGCGGAAGGCGCCGCACGCCCTGTTCCCGGAGGCGGCGGGCGACGATCTCGGCGGCCGGCCGGGCGCCCAGCCGCTGAAACTCCGCCAATGCGCGGCGGAGGCTCGGCTCGTCGCGGGAGCCGACCAGCGCGAGCGCGGCGTCGTAGGGGCAGCCGAGGCGAGTCCACCGGGCGGCGGCCGCGGTTCCGGCGCCGGACAGTTGGTCCGAGTAGGGCTCGATCGCGCCGGGCACGGTCTCGTGGATTCCCGCGAGCCGGCGCAACCAGGCCAACTCGCCGATCACCCAGGATGAGCGCCGGTCCACCGCGGTCGCGAGGACGTCCCGGGTCATGGCGTCGACCACCTCCGCGCCGCGGCCGCTCAGCCAGGCGGCCTCCGCGGCGGCGGCGATCACCGGCGCCCGGTACCGCAGCTCCTCGTGCCCCTCCAGCAGCTCGAGTGCCTCGGCCAGCGGACCTTCCTGGCGCGGGTCGCCCCGGCGGGCGCGCAGCAGCCCCAGGACCGTGAGGGCGAGCAGCCGCAGCAGTGGTACGGAACGCGCCGAGCGGAGCACCGACTCGGCGTCGGCGGCGGCGTCGTTCCAGCGGCCGAGATCGAGGTTCAGCCGAGCCCGGTACGCCACGCAGTAGCGCTCCCACGCCTCCAGCCCGAGCTCGGCGCAGACCGTCACGCCGCGGTTCAGCCGGTCTTCGAGCTCGTACGCGCGAAGGCGGGTCATCGCCCAGCCGAGATGCAGGAAAGGCCCGGCCCACGTGCTCGTCCAGCCCGGCCGACCCGGCCAGCGCGAGGCTGCGCTCGAGCTTCTCCCGTCCCCCCGGCTGCCCGGCGAGCAGTTGCATGGTGCCGACGGTGTTGAGGCTGTGCACGATCCCGGCCTGGTCGCCGCAGGACTCGGCGGCCGCAAGGGCCCGGGCCCCCCACGAGATGGTTTCGTCGAGCCGCTCGTCGTCCATGTGGACGGCGGCCAGAATCGCGTACGCCTGCGCCAGTTCCCGGCCCGGCGGGCGCCCTTCTATCGCCTCGTTGCTGCGGCGGCCATCGCCGGCTGGGCGGCGGCCGTCGTCGCCGGTGGCGTGCTGGGCGGGGCGGCGCCGGTGCGGTACGACCCGCCACAGGAGACCATCGACCCCGCCACGCAGCGGGTCGAGGTGCGGTTGGTGCGGGTGCCGGTGCCCACCCGCGACTGGGCCGCCGAAACGGTGCAGATGAGCGTCGCCGCGGCGCTCGGCGCCATCGTCGCCGCCCGGGCGACCGCGGCACGACAGCGACGCCGTAAGCCGCCCCCGCCCGGTCCCGGCTTGATCGACATCACCGACGTGGTGCGATCGGGAACGGGTGAGCCGCCGGCCGCCGGATTCCGCTAGCCGGCCCGGTCGATCTCGGCGCAGGCATGGAACGAAGGTGCGTGACACCTTCGTCCTCCGCGACCTTGACACGCCCTTGATGCCCTGGCTGCCGGAGGTCGGGTCCGATCGAAGGGCTGGAAGCCCGGCCCGCCGAAGGCATGGGCTCTGGTGCCGACGAATCCCAGAGGCCCGTCAGCGATGTCGTACATTGACCGTCATGTCGATCAGCCACGGAGACGTCCAGGGCCTGCGGCGCTCGTTGACGTACCACGCGGCGTTATGGGTGGCCCGTCTGGGCTATGTGTGGATGTTCGCCTACCCGGTGGTCGCGTGGGTTTGGGGTTACACCTGGCGGCTGTTCATGCTCTACGTCGCCGGTGCCGCACTGGTGCTGTCTTTGCTCGTGCTGTTGCGCCGGGCGCGCGTCCCTGTCGCTCGCCCGGCGAAGTGGAACGTGCCTGCCCGGGAGCGTTACCGGCAGTTCTGGCGGGACACGCTGTGGTGGTCTCGCGGCAGGTGACCGAGCGGGAAGTCCTCGTTCGATGGATCCGGGATGGCCGTCGGCGCGGCGGCGCGCCGGATTCGCGTTCGCGCCGTTGGATCGATTGTTGGCCGCTTACTTCAGGGCGTTCGCTTCGAGCCGCAGGTCGTTGAAAGCCCGGTCGAGGTGGGTGCGCAGGTCGTCGCTGCGATCGGACGCCCACCGGCGGATGGCGATCGAGTAGGTGTCCATGCCGACCTGGGCGCACAGGGCCGCGAGCGGCTCGGCGACGCCGCGGGCCCGGAGGGCGTCGGTGAGCGCGGCGACCAGGGCCGCGTTCTTGGCCAGCGCCCGCTCCTGCAGGGCCGGCGTGGCGACGATGACCGGATGGCGGCGCTCGGTGACCGGGAGGTTGCGCTCGATCAGCGGCACGGCCTGGTGGAAAGCGGTCCGCAGGGTGGGCAACGGCCTGGTGCCGGCCGGCACCGCCGCGACCGCGCCGGTCAGCAGCTCCCGCAGCTGCGTCTCGCCGTCGAAGAAGACCTCACGCTTGTCGGCGAAGTGGCGGAAGAAGGTCCGCTCGGTGACGCCGGCGCGGGCGGCGATGTCCCCGGCCGTGGTCTTGTCGTAGCCACGCTCCAGATACAACTCGAGCGCGGCCTCCTGCAGCAGCCGGCGCACTTCGTCCCCGTTCCGTGGCACAGCTTCGACCCTACCAGAAACGGCAGTTACTGACACAGGTTGCGTCATTGACTGACGCATAATAACGTCGGTTTCTGACACGTTTATCGTCAGTAACTGACGAAAGTGCGGCCCAGGGAGACCTAGATGACCGACCACGACCCCACGACCGGCACCATGCGCACCGTGCGCTTCCACGAGTACGGCGATCCTGGCGATGTCCTGCACCTGGAGACCGTGCCCGTGCCGGACCCGGGGCCGGGCCGCATCCGCGTCGTCGTGCACGCGTGCGGGCTGGCCCCGGCCGACTGGGCGCTGTGCCGCGGACTGTTCCCCGGCGACCTGCCCAGGGGCATCGGGTGCGATGTCTGCGGCACGGTCGACGCGGTCGGCGAGGACGTCACCGACGTCAAGACCGGTGACGCCGTGTTCGGGACTGCGGACTGGGCGCACTGCTCATCCGCGGGCGCGTCCGACCGAGCTGTCATGAACCGATGGTTCCGGGTCCCCGATGGCCTTGACCTCGTGCGGGCGGCCGCGCTGCCGATGACGGTCGACACCGCCTTCTTCCACCTCAATGCCCTGGGCTTCGACCCGGACAAGACGATCCTGATCCACGGCGCGGGAACCACCATCGGCTTCGCGGCGGCGCAGATCGCGCTCCTGCGCGGGATGCGGGTCATCGCCACCGCCGGGGACACGTACGCACCGCGGTTGCGTGCCCTGGGCGCCAAGGTCACCGCGTACGGAGACGGCATGATCGAACGCGTCACGGAGATCAACGGCGGCCCGGCCGACCTTGTTCTCGACACCGCTCCGGTCGGCGGATCCCTACCGGATCTGATCCAGATCGCCGGGGGCGACCCGAAGCGGGTACTGACCATCACCGACTTCGCCGCCGCCGCTGAGCTCGGTGTCCGCGACACGTTCCACGAGGACCGCAGCAACCCCGTGGAGGCGCTGCCGGAGTTCGGGCAACTCGCCGCCGACGGCCTGTTCACCGTCCCGATCGCGGGCACGTTTCCCCTGGACCAATGGAAGACCGCACTCGAGATCAGCCAGAGCCACCACGCCCGGGGGAAGCTCCTCCTGCTTCCCGGACAACCCGGCACCGATGGATGAGACGCGGCACGGCACACCCAACCTGGCCGGCGCGACGCTGTCGTACCGCGTACGCAGCGGTGACAACCCCACCGTGGTCGGTCTTCACGGAACTCAGGGACATGATGCCGGCTGGAACTGCGCATCAATTGCTGATGGCGGGGGCTTGGTGCAGGTACGTCAGGTTAGCGACCTGATCAAGCAGGAAGGTGGCCATGTCGGCGCGGGTGATGGACAGTCCGACGATGCCGTGTCCGTAGTACCCGACCTTGATCTGGCCGGTTGCTTCCTTGTTGTTGAGCTAGGCCACGCGGACAAGCCTCCAGTCCAGGGCGGAGGCGCGCACGATCTCGGCCGCGCGGCGCACCTCTCGGTAGGGCGTCGGAGCGGCGGTCTTGACGAACTGGACGAGGGCCTTGAACTTGGCGTCGGGTCGGTCCTGCGGGGCGGGGACGCTGCAGGTGGAGACGACGACGAACCGCCGGACGCCGCTGTTGTCCATCGCTGCGAGGATGCGGCGGGTGCCGTCGCTGACCGCTCCGACGCCTTCGATTACCGCGTCGGCGTTCTGTACGGCGGCAAGGATGGCCTTGTCGTCGTCGAGTTGCCCGGCGACGACGGACAGTTTCGGGTGGTCGACATGGAGTCGGTCCGGGTTACGGGCGTAGGCGGTGATGGTGTGGCCGGCGTCGAGGGCTTGGCGCACCAGCAGGTGCCCCGTCCGGCCGGTCGCCCCCGAACAGTGTGATCCTCGAGGTGCTCTCCTGTCCGCATGAACCAGCCGGTGCGCGGCGACGACCTCGTTCATTTCGGTGAACTGGGCACGACTGCCGACGGCCAGCGCCCGAACCGTCGCCGGGCCCAGTCTCGGCGCCGGGTTGGTCACACTGGTCGGCGCGGCGGGGGCGATGGCCGCCGACGCCCTCTCCTTCGCAGTGTCGGCGAGCGCGTTGAGCGCGATCCGTACCCGCGAGCCGCGCCGGCCCCCGGCCGAAGCCGGTCCGCGGCCCTCTCTCCGGTCGCGGATCCGGGTGGGGCTCGGCTACGTCACCCGCGACCCCATTCTGCGGAACTCGATGGCCTTCAACGGCACGCCAACTTCTTCGTCATCATGGTGGAGACCCTCGGCCCGGTGTTCCTGATCCGCACCCTTCACCTACGGCCCGGCCTGGTCGGGCTGCTGCTGGCGCTCGGGGCCGGCGGCGGGGTGGCCGGCGGGGTGGCCGCGCGGTACCTCGCCCGCACCGTCGGCTCGGCGCGGATCAGCTGGATCGCGATGACCGCGCTGTCGCTGCCGGGGCTGCTGATCCCGGCGGCCGGGCACGGCTGGTGGGTGCTGCTGTTCGGCATCGGCTGGATCTCCTGGACCTTCTCCTCCACCGTCGCCGGTATCTCGCTGACCAGCTACCGCCACGCCGCCTGCCCGCCGGAGGTACTCGGCCGGGTCAGCGCCGCCGCCCGCTGGATCAACTGGGGCACGCTTCCGCTGGGCAGCCTGATCGGCGGCGCCCTCGCCGGCATCCTTGGCGTCCACACCACCCTTTGGATCGCCGTCTGCGGGGGCTGCTGCGCGGGGCTATGGCTGTTCTTCTCACCACTGCGCGGCCTGCGCGACATCCCGATCGGTGAACCGGAGAAGATCACCAAGACAAGGCCTGAAGCCGTCCTCCTGGACGTCGCCGCCGAAGCACCCGGTGACTGACGGACGGCTCCGACTCAGTGGTGGCGACGGTCGCTCGGAAGCCCGCTCACGCTGCGTGCAGGCGATCATGGGACCACTCGGGGCGCGAGTGCGGGGATCTGCTCAGAAGAGGATGGTCCTGTTACCGAGAAGGTGCCGACTGTTCGGCTGCCCACGCGGCGGCGACCGCAACATGACGGAGTCCGCCAGACTCCGCGATGTGGCGAAACCATGCCGCACACTCGGGCACCGTGTTGACGTGACGGGCAGCCTCCTCGGCCTCTTCTCTGCTGCGCCACAGCAGCACATCGAGCCAGCTGCCGTCGTCTTCTTTGGTGAGGTAAGCAGCCAGGCAGCCGGGAAATCGGGTACGCAGCGCCGCCACCATTGCCGGGCGCTCCGCGATCAGCCGGCTCTCGGCGTCCTCGTGGATCTTGAAGTGGGCCAGCTCCATGGTCATCACGAGGGTCAAAGCTAGCCGTTGCGGTGCGGCCGGTCACCCGACGGGTCCAGGTGGTGCAGCAGCCCCTCGATGAACGGCGCTTTGCCCGCTCGATAGCGCGGACGGTCGTGGGCGTCGGCCGTGGCGAGGGCTGTCTTGATCCGGCCGTACTCGGTTGCGTCGTCGGGGTGGGTTCGCAGGTGGTCGCGGAACGTCAGCAGGGACTGCCAGTTCTCGGGCGCGGCCTCGAAGCTGTGCAGGTGATGGGTGCGCCAGCCGATGCCGGGAAAGCAGAATGACCACTTCCTCGCCGGCTCGTCACCCGGCTCCGGCGCATACGCCCAGCCGACGCCGGACATCGCTTCGATGATGTCACCGGTTTGGTGGTCGGGAATCCTGGCGAGCATGTCGATGATCGGTTTGGCTGCCAGGCCCGGCACCGAGGTGCTTCCGATGTGCTCGACCGGACCGACGAGCCAGGGACGCAGGGCCGACTCCACCCGCGACCGTTGCTCTTCAAACGCGGCGGGCCAGTTCGGGTCGTAGGGAACTATGTGGATCGGATCCCGGCGCTGCGCATCCATATGAGACTGGCTGGTCACCCGGTCAGCCTAAGGGAGTGGCCGCGTCGAGGCCGCCGGCCGGGCGTCGGCGGTCAGCCGGCTCAGCCCGGTGATCTCCGCGCGCCGGTTGACGAAGCTCGTGAACGGCGCGGGGAGGTTACCGGTCACGCACGCTCACCGCGGCGGGGCCCCAGGGGACCGGCACCCGGGCGCGACCGGCGGAGAGCAGAACCACCGCCACGGTCACCCCGACGAGTGTCATCCCGGCGAGGTACCACGCGGGGGCCGAGGCGCTGCCGGTGCGGGCGATCAACCAGGTCGAGACGAGCGGCGCGGTGCTACCGAACAGGGTCACCGTCACGTTGTGCGCGACCCCGGACGCGGTGAACCGCACCTCCGCCGGGAACAGCGAGAGGCTCAGCGTGGCGCCGAAGGTGGCCGCGACGCCCAGGCAGGCGGCGATCGGGATCTGGCCGAGGACGGCCGAGGCCACGGTGCCGCGCTGGATGAGCAGGAAGCACGGGACGACCAGGACGCCGATGCCGATCGCACTGATCAGCCCGACCGTGGCGGGCCGGTACCGGTCCACGAGGAACCCGCCGGTCACCGCACCGACCGCGAGGGTCAGCACCGCCACCAGGTTGGCGCCGAACGCCTGGGCCGGGCTCAGCCCCACCACCTTGATGAGGTAGCTGGCCAGGTACCCGTGCAGCAGGTAGCCGCCGAGCCCCACCACGGCGAACCAGCCGCCGTAGAGCAGGATCCCCCGCGGAACCCGGCGCAGGGCCGCGGCCAGCGGGAACGCGGGCGTGCGGACCTCGCCGGCCGCGTACACCGGGCTGTCCGGCACCCGCCACCGCAGGTAGAGGCCGAGGAGGCCGAGCGGTACGGCGGCGAAGAACGGGATCCGCCACCCCCAAGCGGTCAGGTCGGCCGTGCCGAGGGCGCGGGCCAGCAGCAGGCTGGTCGCGCCCGCCGCGGAGATGCCCACGTAGCCGGCCACCTGGTTGCTGGACACCCACCGGCCGGACCGGCCGACCCTGGCGTGTTCGAGGATGAACACATTGGCGCCGACGTACTCGCCGCCGACCGAGAAGCCCTGGACCAGGCGGCAGGCCAGCAGCAGGGCGGGCGCGAGCGCGCCGGCCGTGGCGTACGTGGGCAGCAGGCCGATGCCGAGCGTGGCCACGGCCATGAGCAGGATCGAGCCGGCGAGGGCGGAGCGCCGGCCCAGCCGGTCGCCGACGTGGCCGAAGACGATCCCGCCCAGCGGCCGGATCACGTACCCGACCGCGAAGATGGCGAACGTGTTCAGCAGGGCGGCGGTCGGATCGCCGGGCGGGAAGAAGTGGAGAGCCAGGATGCTGGCGAAGTAGCCGTACAGCAGGGAGTCGTATCCCTCGATGAAGGTGCCGATGGCCGCGGCGAGCGCCACGCGACGTGACCGCGCTCCGGATCGGACGGGTGCGGGCTCTGGCATCAGGCGAGCATCGCAGTGGTCACGAACGGTGTCGACACACCAACCGACGGTGATAACCCGAAGGGGGGAACCGGTTCAGGTTCCCTTGACGCCGGCCTTCCACGCGGCGACCTGGGCCCGGGAGGCGAAGCCCAGCTTGGCGAGAATGCGCTCGACGTGGCTCTCGGCGGTACGCGTGGAGATCACCAGGGCGGCGGCGATCTCCTTGTTGGAGAGGCCCTCGGCGACGAGGTCGGCCACCTCCCGTTCGCGGCGGGTCAGCGGCGCCGGTTCCTCCGGCGCGGGCGCCGCGGGCCGGCGGGGCGGTTCGTTCAGGGCGTACGCGATGGCGTCGTGGTAGGACAGCGCTCGGCCGCGGGCGCTCGCCTCGTCGAAGCTCTTGTCGTTCAGGTGCTCCCGCGTCTGCCGCTCGCAGGTCTCGTGGTGGCCGGCCATGTCGCTGCGCCGCGGGCCGCGGATGCCGATCTCGGTCCACAGCGCGTCGGCGGCGCCGAGCAGGGTGGCGGCGCGCGCGTACTGCCCCGCGCCGGCGGCCACCCACGCCGTGGTCTCCATGAACCGGGCGAGGCTGAACCGGTCGGGCAGTTCCTCGGTCTGCCGCAGCCGCAGGCCCGCCGCGAGGGCCGCGACGGTCGCGTCGACCCGGCCCTGCCGCCAGGCCGACAGCGCCTGGCCCCACAGGGCGCAGGCCCGGATGTGGGTGTCCCCGCACGCCTCGGAGATCGCCACGACCTCCGCGAGGCAGGCGTCGGACCGCTGGTGGTCGCCCGCCATGCCCATGGTCAGGCCGAGGCCGATCAGCTGGCAGAGCCGTAGCTCCAGCTCGCGCCCCGACTCGGATCGCGCGGCGGTGGCCAGGATGGCGAGCGTCGACTCCTGGGCCTCGATCGTGGCGAGCAGGTCGCCGCGGTGCAGCGACACCACTCCCCGTACGTAGGAGGCGTAGGCGGCCTCGACGGGCTCGCCGTACCGCCGGGTGAGGTCCTCGCCCTCCCGCAGCAAGCGCGTCGCGGCCTCGGTGTCGCCCTGCGTCATCGCATTGTGGCTGGCGAACAGCAACGCCCGGGCCCGGAGCGCGGGGGTCGTGCTGGTGTGCGCGAGGGTCCGGGCCAGCCATTGCCGGACCTCGCTGAACAGCCCGCGGCGGGACCAGTAGGACAGCGGCGCGGTCATCGCCAGCAGCAACGCCGAGTCGGCCAGGCCGGGCTCGTCCAGGCAGTACTCGATCGCCGCCCGCAGGTTGGGGTGCTCGCGGGTCAGCCGGGCGTACCAGTACCCCTGCCGGTGGCTGATCCACTTTCCCGCGGCCTGCGTGACCAGGTCCTGGCACCAGTCGGCGTGCCGCCGGTGGAGCAGGTCGTACTCGCCGTCCTCGCGCAACTCCTGGTGGCCGTAGTCGCGAATCGTCTCGAGCATCCGGTAGCGCGCCGCCTCGGCGTCGCCGGCGGGCGGGTCGTCGCGGATCAGGATCGATCGGTTCACCAGCCCGGCCACCAGGTCCAGCAGCTCGTCGGCGGGCAGCGACTCGTCGGCGCACACGCTCTCGGCCGCGTCGAGCTCGAACCCGCCGACGAACACCGACAGGCGCGCCCACAGCAGTCGTTCGGGTTTGCTGCACAGGTCGTACGACCAGTCGACGCAGGCCCGCAGCGTCTGCTGCCGGGCCGGCGCGGTCCGGCTGCCCCGGCCGAGCAGGGCGAACCGGTCGGTGAGCCGGTCCAGGATCTGCCGCGGCGACAGCACCCGAATGCGGGCGGCGGCCAGCTCGACCGCCAGCGGCAGCCCGTCCAGGCGGTGGCAGATCTCGGCCACCGCGCCGGCGTTCTCGCCGGTGAGCTGGAAGGTGGAGGCGACGGTCCGGGCCCGGCTGACGAACAGGGTCACCGACTCGTAGCTCTCCAGGCCGGCCGGGCTCGGCCGGCCGGGCGGCGGCGCCGGCAGCGGGGAGACCGGGTAGATCGTCTCGCCGGCGATCCCGAGCGGCTCCCGGCTGGTGGCGATGACCCGCAGCCGCGGACAGGACCGGAGCAGGCGGTCGGCCAGGACCGCGGCCGCCGCCGACAGGTGTTCGCAGTTGTCCAGCACGAGCATCGCGTGCCGGCCGGCCAGATGGTCGGCGAGCCGGCGCAGCGGCGGCACGCCGGGCCGGTCGTGCAGCCCCAGCGCCGCCGCCACCAGATGCGCCAGCGCGTCCGGATCCTCCACCTCGCCGGCGGACACCCCGAAGGTGCGCAGCTCGGTCAGGTCGACGAACCAGCCCCCGTCCGGCAGGGCACGACGCACGTCGGCGGCCACCCGCAACGCCAGCCGGGTCTTGCCGGTCCCGCCGATGCCGGTCAGGGTCACCAGCCGGGCATCGCCGAGCAGCCGTTTGACCTCGCCAATGTCGCGGCGTCGCCCGACAAAGCTCGTCAACTCGGCGGGAAGCTCGCCCGGTCCCATCCGACCCGTCACCGGCATCGTCCCATGGCACTGGAGCACACGGCCCGAGTCAACTCACTCGGCCGAGGTTCGGCCGAACGTGAACACGACCATCAGGAAGACCCGGTGGCGCCCGGGCGGGGGCGCCACCGGGAATCCATGCACGCCCGGACGGTCAGGCGTGCAGCACCGCCACTCCCCTGGCGGTGAGAATGGGTTCGGCCGGGGACAACGCGGAGATGTCCACCGGCTCGCCGGTGCGGTTGAAGACGAAGCGGAAGTCGCCACGCCGGGCCACCTCGACCCGGCCGCGCAGCTCCGCGGGCAGGTCGCTGGTCACCCCGGCGCGCGCGGCCAGCTCGGCGAGGAGCACCCCGAGCCCTTCGGGCCCGAGACGCGTCGAGACGTACGAGGCGGAGCCGGCCCCGACCGGTCGCCGGGTCACCGCCGCGCGGCCGTCGAGATCCCCGGTCTTGTACGAGGCGAGCACCTCGACCTCGGCGGCGGTCACCTCGAGGCGATCGGTCCACAGCGATCCGGTCAGGCCGTTGTCGAGCTCGGCCCGCTCGTCGTCCAGCAGCGGGGCGAACTCCTCGATCCGGATGCCGAGCAGGTCGCGCAGCGCGCCCGGGTAGCCGCCGAGCCACACGTGGTCGTTCTCGTCCACGATCCCGGAGAAGTACGTGGTGACCAGGTGACCGCCGGCCTCGACGTAGCCGGTCAGGCGCGCGGTGAGGGCGGCCGGGACGACGTGCAGGATCGGGGCGATGACCAGCTCGTACCCGGAAAGGTCGGCCGCGAGCGGGACCACGTCGGCGCGGATGCCCAGGTCGAGGAAGGCGGTGTACCAGTCGAACGCCTCCTGCCGGTACCGCAGGCGATCGGTCGGGTGCGAGTCGAGCTCGGCGGCCCACCACGACTCCCAGTCGAAAACGATCGCGGCGCGGGCCGGGGTGCGCGGCGTGCCGGCGAGCGGGGCGAGCTCCCCGAGGCGGGAGCCGAGCGCCACGACCGATCGGAACAGGTCGCTGTCGGCGCCGGCGTGCGGGAGCATCGCCGAGTGGTACTTCTCGGCGCCGCCCTTGGACTGCCGCCACTGGAAGAAGCAGACCGCGTCGGCGCCGTGCGCCACGTGCAGCAGCGAGTCGCGTTCGATCTCACCCGGGCGCTTGGCCAGGTTGATCGGCTGCCAGTTGACCGCGCTCGTCGAGTGCTCCAGCAGGAACCACGGCCGGCCGCCGGCGATGTTCCCGGTCAGGTTGGCCGAGAAGGACAGCTCGTCGGCGGAGCGTGCCCCGGGCGTACGGTAATGGTCGTTGGAAATGAAATCGACCTCGGCCGCCCAGTCGGCGTAATTCATCGCGCTCGTCTCGCCCATCACCATGAAGTTGGTGGTGATCGGCACCTCGGGGGTGATCTCGCGCAGCACCTCCCGCTCGGCGATCAGGTAGTCCTTGAGCGCGTCCGAGGAGAACCGCTTGAAATCGAGCTGCTGGCCGGGGTTCGGGTAGGTGGCGGCCAGCCGCGGCGGGAGGATCTCGTCCCACGCGGTGTAGCGCTGCGACCAGAAGGCGGTCGCCCAGGCGTCGTTGAGCGCTTCGATCGTTTGATAGCGATCGCGCAGCCACGATCGGAAAGCGGTCGCGGCGTCGTCGGAGTAGTCGTAGACGTTGTGGCAGCCGAGCTCGTTGTTGACGTGCCAGGCGGTCAGCGCGGGATGGTCGCGGTAGCGATCGGCGATCGCCCGGACCAGGCGCAGGGCGTACGTCCGGAACACCGGCGAGGTCGGCCGCCAGTGCTGCCGGCCGCCCGGCCAGATGGTCTCGCCGACCCGGTCGACCGGCAGGATCTCCGGGTGCGCGGCGGTCAGCCACGGCGGCGGCGAAGCGGTCGCGGTGGCCAGGTCGACCAGGATCCCGTTGGCGTGCAGCAGATCCATTGCGTCGTCGAGCCACGCGAAGTCGAACACACCGTCGGCGGGCTCGAGCCGGGCCCAGGAGAAGATCGCGAGCGACACGATGGTGACGCCGGCCTCGCGCATGTGCCGGACGTCGTCGTCCCACACCGCACGCGGCCACTGGTCGGGGTTGTAGTCGGCGCCGAACTCGAGGCGGGGTGTGCCGGCACGGCGCAGCCAACGGGGGGTACTCACACGATCTCCCTGGTGCGAAAGGAGGAGGCCCGCGGCGAGGAGAAGCCGCGGGCCTCCGCGTGTCACTTGACGGTGAAGCCCTGCTCGCCGCCGTACTTGGCGGACTGCTCCTGCCAGGCCTTCAGGCCGTCGGCGAGCGTGGTGCTCGACACGTACGCCTTGCCGACGGTGTCGTTGAAGATGCTGTTCGCGTACACCTGGAACGGCAGGTAGGTCCAGCCGGGGACGACGTTCTGCGCCGACTTCGCGAAGATCTCGTTGGCCTTCTGGCCGCCGAAGTACGGGAACGGCGTGTCGAGGAACGTCTGCGAGCTGAGGTCGGCCGTGGTGGACGGGAACGCGCCGGCCTTGATCCGGATGTCCTTGCCCTCCTCCGCCGACGCGTACTTGACGAACGCGTAGGCCAGCGCCTTGTTGGCGGCCTTGTCCATCACGCCGAGCGAGCTGCCGCCGTTCTCGGCGGTGGCGGTGCCGCCGGCGTCCCACTGCGGCATCGGGGCGACGCGCCACTTGCCGGACGCGGCGGCGGCGTTCGAGGAGAGGTTGCCGGGCATCCACGCGCCGGTCACCAGGCTGGCGATGGTACCGTCGCCGAGCGCCTTGAACCACTGGTCGGTCCACGGGGCGATCGGGGCGAGCAACTTCTCGGTGATCATCGGCTGCCAGGCGGTGGCGAACTTCTGCGAACCGGCGTCCGAGGTGAAGTTGATGCCCACGTTGGTGCCGTCGACGGTGTACGGCTTGCCGCCGGCCTGCCAGATCATGCTGGTGGTGAAGCCGGCGTCGCCGGAGTCCGCGGTGAGGTACGCCTTCGCGTTGGCCTTGTGCAGCTTGCGGGCGGCGTCGACGTACTCGGCCCAGGTGGTCGGGACCGTGATCTTGTACTTGTCGAACACCTCCTTGTTGTAGAACATCGCCATCGGGCCGGAGTCGAGCGGCAGGCCGTAGACGCCACCGTTCGGGGTGACCGCGTTCCACGGGCCCGGGGTGTAGTTGCTCTTCAGGTCGGCGGCGCCGAAGCTGGAGATGTTGGCCAGCGACTTGGAGAGCGCGAACTGCAGGACCGCGAAGTACTCGATCTGCGCGACGTCGGGAACGCCCTTGCCGGCCGCGACCACGTTCTGCAGCGCCGTGTACTGCTTGTCGCCGGTGCCCGCGTTGACCAGGTTGACCTTGACGTTCGGGTACTTCTTCTCGAAGCCCGCGGCCACGTCCTTGATCGTGCCGTCCCACGCCCAGACCGTGATGCTGCCGCCCTTGCTGAGCGCGGCCGTCACGTCGGCGGCCGAGGTGCCGCCGCCGCTGCTGGAGGAGTTGGAGGACTTGTCGTCGCTGTTGCCGCCACAGGCGGCCAGTGCGAGCATCGCGGCGGTCGCGGCAGCGGCCACCTTGAGCATTCTGGACATTAGTTTCCTTTCGGGAATTGCAATCATTCTTTGACGCTGCCGGCGGCAAGACCGGACTGCCAGTAGCGCTGGAGGAAGAGGAAAGCCGCGAGCAACGGCAGGATCGTCAGGAGCGATCCGGTGATGACGAGGTTGAACACGGCCTGCCCGTCCACCGTCGCCGCCTGGTCGTTCCAGGAGTTGATGCCGATGGTGAGCGGGTACCAGTTCGGGTCCTTCAGCATGATCAGCGGCAGGAAGTAGTTGTTCCAGGTCGCGACCATCGTGAAGAGCAGGACCGTGACGATGCCGGGGCCGAGCAGCGGCACGGAGACGCGGAAGAACGTCCGGAACTCGCCCGCGCCGTCGATCCGGGCGGCCTCGAGCATCTCGTCCGGGATCGCCTGGGCGGAGAAGGTCCACATCAGGTACAGCCCGAACGGCGAGATCAGCGACGGGATGATCACCGACCACGGGGTGTTGGTGAGGCCCAGCTTGCTGAACATGAGGAAGGTCGGGACGGCCAGCGCGGTGCCGGGCACCGCCACCGCGCCGATCACGGTGGCGAAGACGCCGCGCTTGCCGGGGAAGTTGAACTTGGCCAGCCCGTACCCGGCCAGGGTGGCGAGGAAGGTCGCACCGCCGGCGCCGACCACCACGTACAGCACGGTGTTGGCGAACCAGCGGAGGAACACCCCGTCCTGGTACGTGAACGTGTCCCGGATGTTGTCGAAGAGGGCGAACTTGCCGTGCGCGAACCAGAGGCCGAACGAGTTCTGCAACCCGTTCTGCGTCTTGGTCGCGTTGATCACCAGCCAGGCCAGCGGGATCAGGCTGTAGATCGCGACGAGCGAGGTGAGCAGCGTGAGCGTCTTGCTGCGCCGTTTGCTGCGGCGATAGGGCTTGTGGGCGATCGCGGACGGACGCGTGCGCCGGGACGGTTGCACCGCGGTGGTCATCAGATCTCCCTCGCGCCGCGCAGCTGCACGACGTAGGCGATGACCATGGTGATGACACCCATGATGATCGCCACGGTGGCGGCGTAGTTGTACTGCTGACCGGCGAACGACAGCGAGTAGGCGTACATGTTGGGGGTGTAGCCGGTGGTCAGCACGTTCTTCGCGAGCGGGCGCAGGATGGCCGGCTCGTTGAACAGCTGGAAGCTGCCGATCACCGAGAAGATCGTGGCGATCGCCAGGGCGCCGCGGATGGCCGGCAGCTTGATCGCCCGGATGATCCGGAACTGCCCGGCGCCGTCGATCTCGGCCGACTCGTAGAGCGAGGTCGGCACCACGCGCAGCGCGGAGTAGAAGATCAGCATGTTGTAGCCGACGAACTCCCAGGTCACGATGTTGCCGATCGACGTCAGCATCAGGTGCGAGCCGAGCGGATCGGGCAGCGAGGTGTGCAGCGCGTCGTTGATGTTGCCGACCAGGCCGAACTGGGAGCCGTACATGAAGCCCCACATCAGCGTCGCGACGACGGCCGGCACCGCGTACGGCAGGAAGATCGTCACCCGGAAGAACGCCTTGCCGTGCAGCCGGCCGCTGTCGATGGCGAGCGCCACCATCAGCGCCAGCACCAGCATGATGGGCACCTGCACGGCCAGGAACAGCGCCACCCGGCCGAACGCCGCCCAGAACACCGAGTCGTGCAGCGCCTGCTGGTAGTTGTCCAGCCCGACGAACGAGTTCCCGCCGATCAGCCGGTTCTTGTACAGGCTCAGGTAGATCGAGTACGCGATCGGAGCGAGGAACACCAGGGCGAAGACCACCATGAACGGGCCGACGAACTGCCAGCCCTTCCAGGAGCGGCGGCGGCGCCGTACGCCCAGCGGCGCCGCGGCCTGCGTTGTTGCCATGACCTCACCCTTCCGGTTGCACCGTGGCGCGTGGTCGTTCCACGGGATGTTTACGTAAACATCGGGTCCGCCGGGACGGTTGTTCGCTCGTGTTGCTTTGTGTTTCGCGGCGTTGGCCCTTGTGATGTTTGCGTAAACATCGAGGTGATAGTTTCACCACGTGCACGGATCGTCAAGAAACGAATCGGCATCGCCCCGCCGGACCCGCGGCGTGTCGATGGCCGACGTCGCGCGCCTGGCCGGAGTGTCTTCGCAGACGGTCTCCCGGGTCTCCACCGGCCACCCCGGCGTGGTCGAGTCGACCCGCCGGCAGGTGCTCGCGGCGATGCGGGAGCTCGGCTACCGACCGAACAGCGCCGCACGTGCCCTGAAACGGGGGACATTTCATACTATCGGCGTCATTTTGTTCACGTTGTCGACGACCGGCAACAGCCGGACGGTGGAGGCGATCGCCGCCCAGGCCGCCCAGGAGGGGTACGCGATCACCCTGTTCCCGGTGGCGGCGCCGACCCAGGACGGCGTGCTCGGGGCGTTCACCCGGCTCGGCGAGCTGGCCGTCGACGGGATCATCGTGATCATGGAGGTGCACCTGCTGGACGCGGTCAACCTGACGCTGCCGCCCGGGGTGCAGGTGGTCGTGGTCGACTCGGACGCCGGCGATCGCTATCCGGTGGTCGACACCGATCAGGCGGACGGGGCGCGGCAGGCGGTGCGGCACCTGCTGGATCTCGGGCACGCCACGGTCTGGCACGTGACCGGGCCGGCCGAGTCGTTCTCGTCCGAGCGGCGGGCCATGGCCTGGCGGACGGTGCTCGAGGAGGCCGGCCGGGTGGTGCCGCCGGTCGAGCGCGGCGACTGGTCGGCGGAATCGGGCTACCGGGCCGGGCTGCGGCTCGCGGCGGAGCCGTCGTGCACGGCGATCTTCGCGGCCAACGACCAGATGGCGCTGGGCGTGTTGCGGGCGCTGCACGAGCGGGGGCGGCGGGTGCCGGCCGAGGTCAGCGTGGTCGGGTTCGACGACCTCCCGGATGCCACCGCGTACCTGCCGCCGCTCACCACCGTGCATCAGGACTTCGCCGAGGTGGGGCGGCGGTGCGTGCACGGGCTGCTGGAGCAGATCCGGGACGAGCGGGCCGAGCCGGGAACCGTGCTGGTGCCGACGACGCTGGTGGTGCGGGAGAGCACCGCTCCCCCGCCCGCGCCGCCGGCTCATCCGGACAGCAGGCGGTAGGGCTTGGGGAACCAGGCCCAGTGGTCGTCGCACCAGGCCAGGCCGTCGTAGAACAGGCCGGCCGTGCGCCCGGGGGTGACGTATCGCCAGGACGCCCAGACGCGGCCCGGCAGCAGGATCGCGGCGACCTCACGATGCCGGCCCGGGAACAGCTCGTGATCGTCGCCGAGCGCCGCCACGTGCACCTCGACGTGGGCGCCGGGATCGGGGTGCCGGAAGTCGAGCGGGCCTGCCCACAACTCCTCGTAGTGTTGCCGCGCCCGGTCGACGACGGGCGCGCCGAACGTCTTGGCGTAGTCCTCGTCCCGCGGCCGTAACTCGCGCAGCGCCACCCCGGTGCGATCGGAGGCGATCGCCTGGAGCATCGGCTCGAGCCGGAGCCGCAGCACGGTGGTGGACACATCCGCCGCGGAATCGGCCATTTCCCGCCACGCGCTCTCGACGGCGGCGAGCCGCTCGGGATCGAATCTGCTCGGTTCCGCGCGGTAGGCGGCCCAGCCGCGCTCGTGCGTGAAGCGCGGTTCCGATCGGCCACGCGCGGCGGCCAGGCAGTCGGCGGCCTCGGTGAGCCAGGCTCGCCGCTGCCGATCGTCCCCGCTCCGGCCGGCCAGGAGGTCGGCGGCGAGAACCAGCTCGCCCACGTCCATCAGGTCACCCTCGGCCGACGCGGTCACTTCCAGGCACGCCTCCGGCAGGCCCGGCCCGTTGACCGCCGTGTAGGTCGCCCCCTCCGCGCGGCGGTCCTCGCGGGGGAAGCCCTCCAGGTCGAGGAACCAGTGCGCCTCCTCGGACCGGTGCCGCCGGCCCGGCGGGAAGTGGTAGCGCACCGGGCCGAGCGAGCGGAGACCGCCACGGATCAGATCGGCCGGCAACCGATCGGATGCGATCGCGGTGCGGAACCCGCGGTCGTGACCGTGCGCGGCGACCCCGAGCACCGGGAGCGCGAGCAGGCCGAGCGAGTCGTACTCCCACTCGTCGTGCCGGTAGAACTGGTCGTGATCCCGCACGGCGGTGGCGAGCGCGGCGTCGAACGCTGTCTGCTCGCCGGCGTGCAAAACCTCCAGGAGCGGGCGTACGCGGAGGGAAACGAACTCCGGTTCGGTCGCGGTCGCGCCGTGCTCGGCCAGCGCCGAGCGAGCGATTGCGATCGTTTCCGCGGTCGGCCCGGTCAGCGCCCGGCCGACCGGGGTCCAGAAATCGTCGCCGGTCTCGCCGAGCGCCTCGAGCAGCGGCGGATGGCCCAGCGCGGCGAGCCCGCCCTCGTCGCGCAGCAGCCGGCACACCCCGACCGCGGCCAGCCAGATGCTCGGTGCGATCGCGACGCCGCGGGCCGGGAAGAACCGCACCCCGCCGGGCACCGGAAGCTCGACCCGCCCACGGTCGCGTACCCCGGCGATGGCCGCGGCCGTGGCGGCCGCGCCGGCCGACGCCAGTGCCTCGTCGCGGCGCTCACGCTCGCCGAGCGCCCCGGTCAGGCACGCCCGGACCAGCTCGATCTCCAACAGGTCGGCGCCGTCCCGGCCGGTCCGATCGCGATCGAGCACCGCCCGGCGGCGCTCCTCGACGAACGCCAGCGTCTCGGCCCAGTGCGCCACGCTCACCGGCCCTCCCGCCGCCGTCCCACCATCGGTGTCATCGCGATCCCGTTCCGTCCGGCCGTCGGGCCTGACGAGGTAGTACACGACATCGGGTGGGGTCTTCAACAGCGTTGCGGCCGCCCTGTGTCCGTATTGCCGCTCAAGCCGAACGGAGCCTTGACAGACGTCAATGGCGCGCTTTGGATGTTACCGGGAGGTAACGCGATGACAACAAGCTGGAAGCGTGCGGCCCTCGTCCTGACCCTGGTGCTCCCGCTGGCGGCGGTGGGCGAACCGGCTTTTGCGGCTACTCCGGCCTGCGTCGCCCCGGTGCCGAGCAGCACGCAGCCGGGCTACACCGTTTTCGATCCGAATTGCGACACCGACGGGACGCCGTTCGTCGCCCTCCCGAACGCCCGCGCCTACACCGGGATCAGCGCCGGCGCGGCGTATCGCATCGAGGTCCCGGCCAAGTGGAACGGAAGCCTGGTCGTCTGGGCGCATGGCTACCGCGGTGCCGGCACGACCGTTTTCGTGAACAGTCCCGAGCTGCGGGCGCACTACATCGACGCGGGTTACGCCTGGGCCGCGTCGAGTTACGCCACCAACGGCTACGACGTCGGCCAGGGCGTCCGTGACTCGTACGCGACGATCGGTCTTTTCCGGCAGCTGACCGGTCACGCGCCGAAGAGCGTCATCATGAGCGGCGAGTCGATGGGCGGTCAGATCACCGCGGTCGCGATCGAAAGCTATCCGCGGACGTTCTCGGGCGCGATGCCCTACTGCGGCGTGCTCGGCGACGTGCAGCTGTTCGACTACTTCCTGGACGCTAACGTGACCGCCGCCGCGCTGGCCAAGGTGCCGATCGACTTCCCGCTCGCGCCGCCGGCCGACTACCCGGACCAGTGGCGGGCGAAGGTCGCGGCGATCCTGCCCGCTCTCGGCGTGCAGGTCGGACGGCCGCCCGCGCTGACCGCGGCCGGTCACACCTGGTCCGATGTGGTCGAGCGCCGCACCGGCGGCGCGCGGCCCGGCTTCGACGGCGCGTTCGCCTACTGGAACACCGCGACGTCGCTGGCGCCGCTGAACGACCTGCCGTTCCTGTTCGGCCTGTACCCGGGCCTGACCGGCGGCACGGAGAACATCGCGCCGGGGAACGTCACCGACAACCGGTTCACGTTCTACCGCAGCACCGATCGGTTCTGGCCGACGCCGGCCGAGTGGCAGCTGAACGCGTCGGTGCTGCGGGTGCGGCACACCGCCGGCGCGGACCCGGGCCTGTCCGGCATCCCGCGCGTCGACGGCGACCCGCGCATCCCGGTCCTGTCCCTGCACGACGTCGGCGACCTGTTCGTGCCGTTCTCGATGGAGCAGGTGTACGCGCAGCGGGTGGCCGCCCACCGCCAGTCGGACCTGTTCGTCTCCCGGGCGATCCGGGGCGTCGGGCACTGCGACTTCAACCAGCAGGAGCTGACCGAGGGCTTCGACGATCTGACCACCTGGATCCACACCGGACACCGGCCGGCCGGGGACGCCATCCTGAACCCGAAGGTGGTCGCGTCGCCGGAGTTCGGGTGCCGCTTCACCCGCGGAACCCACCAGTACTTCGTCGCCCCGGCCTGTTCGTAGACGCCACGGTAAGGCCATTCCCCGGCCACCGACCTCGCCGTACCCTCGCCGTTGTTGTTGATGTGCACCGAATTCGGGCGGGGAGGGATCGTGCAACCGGGCCGCACCCTCCGGTACGACGAGCCGGCCGCCGACGGGGAGAGCCAGGCGCTCCCGATCGGCAACGGGACGCTCGGCGCGATGGTGTTCGGCCGGATCGGGTCGGAAACGATCCAGTTCGACGAGAAGACGCTGTGGACGGGCGGCCCGGGCTCGGCGGGCTACGACTTCGGGAACTGGCGGGCGCCGCGACCGGGCGCAATCGCCGGGCGTGCAGCACGCGATCAATGAGTGGGAGCGGGTGGCGCCGGAGGAGGTCGCGGCGGCGCTCGGGCAGGCACGGTACGGCTACGGCAGCTACCACAGCTTCGGCGATCTCACCCTCGCGACGGCGGCCGGGAGCGCGACCGGGCTATCGGCGCGAGCTCGATCTGCCCACCGCGGTGGCGGAGGTTTCGTACACCGCCGACGGCGTGCGGCACGTGCGTGAGCACTTCGTCAGCCACCCGGATCGGGTGATCGTCGTCCGGCTCGGCGCCTCGCGACCGGGACAGGTGGCATTCACCGCGGCCATGGCGTTACCCGCCCATCGCACCGCGACGACGATCGCCGCGAACGGCCGGATCACCGTGGCCGGCAGGCTCACCGACAACGGGCTTCGTTTCGAGGCGCCGGGCCCGCGGCGACGGCGGCACCGGCTGGAGCAGGGCCTGAGAAATCAATTTCTGGGCCTGGCCGCTCGACGGCGACCACGCCCACAGGATGCTCGCGAACAGCTCAGGACGAGCACGCTCGGCAACCTCTGGGACACCCACCCGCCGTTCCAGATCTACGGCAAATTCGGCGCGACGGCCGGCGTCATCGAAATGCTGCTGCAAAGCCACGGCGACGAGGTGCACATCCTGCCCGCGCTGCCGGCGCTGTGGCCGAGCGGGCGGGTGAGCGGATTACGCGCCCGCGGCGATCTGACCGTCGGCATCGCGTGGGAGTCGGGCGCGGCTCGGGAGATCTCGGTGACGGCCGGACAGGCCCGGCCGGATCACCCTGCGAAACCCGTTGTTCGGTGCGGCTTTCCGATTGGTCGAGACCAATTCCGATCGTACGGTCGAAATCGCCCGCGCCGGCGAGACCGTCACGTTCGACGCCCGCCCGGGAAAGGGTTACCTGGCCGCCGGGGCGTAGGGGCGGGTTCTTGCGGCCGCCGGCCCGCGTGCAGCGCCCTGCCGCGCCGGCGCGTGGGAACACCGGCGCGGCAGGTGGTCTTCGCGAGCGGGGTGGCACGCCGGCCCAGAGCCGGGCTGATGGCCCTGGGCCGGTGCGCCGGGGTCGTGGAGCTCCGCCGCGCCCCACGACCGGTCCTGATTGAGCGTGCTGCCGGCGCCCCATGCGTACGTGACCTAGTGGCCCGGAACGGCCGGGAGGTTGCTCGGAAGTCCGGAAAGTTCTGCCCTTGAACCTGACCCGGCGTCAGGGCCTAGCGTTCGGGACGCACCGCGAAGGGGGGAACAGATGACCGGGCAGCGGGAATGGCGGATCGGGGAACTCGCCCGGGCGACCAGGGTGACCGTGCGCGCGCTGCACCATTACGACCGTTTGGGTCTGCTGGTGCCGTCGTCGCGGACGACCGGCGGGCATCGGTGCTACACCGGCGACGACGTGCGCCGGCTGCACACGATTCTCGCGCTGCGCGGCTTCGGCCTCCCGTTGCGGGACATCGCGGCGGCGCTGGCGGCCGGCGGCGAGGATCCCCGGGAGATCCTGCGCCGTCAGCTGGCCGAGACCGAGGAGCGCATCCGGCAGGCACAGCAGGTACGCACCAGCCTGCTGGGCCTGCTGTCCCGATTGGACCAGCCGAAGCCGTCGCAATTCGTCACGTTGATCGAGGAGATGGTCACGATGAGCCAGCCCCTGACGGCCGAGCAGCTCGAGGAGATGGACCGGACCCGCCGCGAGTGGGCGAGTCAGCTCAGCGAGCAGGAGCTCGCCGAGATGAGCCGGAAGCGATCGGAGGCGATGGCCGCCATGACGGACGACGAGATCGCCGAGATGCAGCGCGCCCGCCTGATGGGCGGCACGGCCGAGTAGCAGAAACGGCGCCCGGCCGTGGAGCCGGACGCCATTTGCACGCTGGGCGAGATACTAGCCGAACTAGTATCTCGCCCAGCTAGTATCTCGCTCAGTTAGTATCTCGCCCGGCGAGCATCTTGCTCGGCTAGTATCTTGCTCGGCTAGTATCTTGCTCGGCTAGTATCTTGCTCGGCTAGTATCTTGCTCGGCGTGGTATGTGGTCAGCGGGAGGCGCCCGCCCGGCGCTTCGTCCACACGTCGAAGGCGACCGCGGCCAGCAGCACGATGCCCTTCACGAGCATGACCCGCTCGGACGGTGCGCCGATCAGGCTCATGCCGTTGTTGATGACACCCATGATGAGGCCGCCGGTGATCGCGCCGACCACCTTGCCCACGCCGCCCTGGACCGCCGCGCCGCCGATGAAGGCCGCCGCGATCGCGTCCAGCTCGAACTGGTTGCCGGCGGTCGGGCCGGCCTGGTTGAGCCGGCCGGCGAAGATGATGCCGGCCAGGGCGGACAGCACGCCCATGTTCACGAAGATCCAGAAAATGATCGACTTGACCTTCACGCCGGACAGCGTCGCCGCCTGCAGGTTGCCGCCGACCGCGTAGATCTGCCGGCCGAAGACGGACCGGTTCGCGAGCAGCGAGTAGCCGAGCACCAGCCCGGCCAGCAGCACGAGCACCCACGGCAGATTCCGGAACCGGGCCAGCTGCACGACCACGAACATGATCAGGATCGTGAAGACCGCGATCTTGGTGACGAACAGCCAGATCGGGTCGACCGCCTGGCCGTAGCGGGCCCGCCCGGCGCGCGAGCGCCACTGGGTCACGATCAGCCCGGCCACCGCGATGACGCCGATCAGCAGACTGAACAGGTCGGCGCCGCCGAGGTACGTGCCGAGCCCGATGTTGCCGAAGTAGCCGTCGGTGAAGCCGTTGGAGAGCGTCCGCACCGCGTCCGGGAACGGGCCGATGCCCTGGTTGCCCAGGATCATCAGGGTGATCGCCCGGAACAGCAGCATGCCGGCCAGCGTGACGATGAAGGCCGGGATCCCGAAATAGGCGACCCAGTAGCCCTGCCACGCCCCGATCACCGCGCCGAAGACCAGCGTGATGACGAGCGCGAGCGGCCAGGCCATGTGGTGGTTGACCATCAGCACGCCGGAGATCGCGCCGCAGGCGGCCACCACCGAGCCGACCGAGAGGTCGATGTGGCCGGCGATGATCACCAGGATCATGCCGATCGCGAGGATCAGGATGTACGAGTTCTGGACGATGATGTTGCTGATGTTCTGCGGGGCGAGCAGGTCGCCGCCGGTGAGGAACGTGAACAGCACCACGATCAGGGCGAAGGCGATGTAGATGCCGCTCTGCCGCAGATTGATGGAGAAGCGCCCGCGGCCGGCGGACGGGGTCGGCGCCTCCGCGGAGGCGTCGACGGCGAGGTCGGCATTGGTGGGTGCGAGGCTCACTTGCCTGCCTCCTGTCCGGCGGTCATGAGGGTCATCAGGCCCTCCTGGGTGGCCTCGGCGCGCGGCACCTCACCGGTGATCCGCCCGGCCGAGAGCGTGTAGATACGATCGCAGATGCCCAGCAGCTCGGGCAGCTCGCTGGAGATGACCAGCACCGCCTTGCCCTGGTCGGCGAGGCTGTTGATGATCGTGTAGATCTCGTACTTGGCGCCGACGTCGATGCCCCTGGTCGGCTCGTCGAGGATCAGCACGTCCGGATCCGTGAAGATCCACTTGGAGAGGACGACCTTCTGCTGGTTGCCGCCGGAGAGCTTGCCGGTGATGCTCGAGACGCTGGGCGCCTTGATGTTCATCGACGTGCGGTATCCGTCGGCGACCCGGTACTCCTCGTTGTCGTCGACCCACCCGCGCCGGGACAGCCGGCCGAGGGCCGCCGCGGAGATGTTGCGCTTGATGTCCTCGATCAAGTTCAACCCGTAGCGTTTGCGATCCTCCGTGGCGTACGCAATGCCGTGTTTGATCGCCTCCTGCACGGACCGCAGGCGGATCTCCTGGCCGTCCTTGAAGATGCGGCCGCTGATGTTCGCGCCGTAGGCGCGGCCGAAGACGCTCATCGCCAATTCGGTACGCCCGGCGCCCATCAGCCCGGCGAGCCCGACGATCTCCCCGCGCCGGAGCGACAGATTCGCCCGATCGACGAGCAGCCGGCCGTGCTGGGTCGGGCTGTGCACGGTCCAGTCCTCGATCCGGAAGATCTCCTCGCCCACGGTGGACTCGTGCGGCGGGTACCGGTGGTCGAGATCGCGGCCGACCATGCCCGAGATGATTTTGTCCTCGGTCAGGTCCGACACCGGCGTACTGCTGATCGTCCTGCCGTCGCGCAGGATCGTGACGGTGTCGGCGATCGCGAGGACCTCGTTCAGCTTGTGCGAGATGATCACGCAGGTGATGCCCTCGTCGCGCAGGCCGCGCAGCAGGTCGAGCAGGTGCGCCGAGTCCTCGTCGTTGAGCGCCGCGGTCGGCTCGTCGAGGATCAGCAGGCGGACCTCCTTGGAGAGCGCCTTGGCGATCTCGACCAGCTGCTGCTTGCCGACGCCCAGATCGAGCACCTGGGTGACCGGGTTCTCCCGCAGTCCGACGCGGCGGAGCAGAACGTCGGCCGCCGCGTTCGTCTTGTTCCAGTCGATGAAGCCGCGGGTCGCCTGCTCGTTGCCGAGGAAGATGTTCTCGGCGATCGAGAGGTTGGAGGCGAGCGCGAGCTCCTGATGGATGATCACGATCCCGCGGTGCTCACTGTCGCGGATACCGCCGAACCGGCAGGGCTCGCCGTCGAAGGTGATCTCACCTTCGTAGTCGCCGTACGGGTAGACGCCGGAAAGCACCTTCATGAGGGTGGACTTTCCGGCGCCGTTCTCCCCGCAGATCGCGTGGATCTCGCCGCGGAGCACCTCCAAGTTCACGTCCGCCAGGGCCTTGACCCCGGGGAAGCTCTTGGAGATGCCCCGCATGCGGAGGATGGCCTCACTCATGAGCCGAGCTGGGCCTCGGTGTAGTAGCCGCCGTCGACGAGCACCTTCTTGTAGTTCGTCTTGTCGACGACGACCGACTGCAGCAGCATCGACGGAACGACCTTGATGCCGTTGTTGTAGTCGGTGGTGTTGTTCGTCTGCGGCGTCTGTCCCTTGAGGACGGCGTCGGCCATCGCGACCGTGGTCTTCGCCAGCTCGCGGGTGTCCTTGTAGACGGTCGAGTACTGCTCACCCGCGATGATCGACTTGACCGAGGCGAGCTCGGCGTCCTGACCGGTCACGACCGGGTAGGGCTGGGCCGCGGTGCCGTAACCGTTGCTCTTCAGCGCGGAGAGGATACCGATCGACAGGCCGTCGTACGGCGACAGCACGCCATCGACCTTCGCGCCGCTCTTGTACGTGGAGGTCAGCAGGTCCTCCATGCGCTTCTGGGCGGTCGCCGGGTCCCACCGCAGGATCGCGACGGTCTTGAAGTCGGTCTGCTTGCTCTTCACGACGATCGTGCCGGCGTCGATGTACGGCTTGAGCACGCTCATCGCGCCGTTGAAGAAGAACGTCGCGTTGTTGTCGTCCGGCGAACCGGCGAACAGCTCGACGTTGAACGGGCCCTTCGCGGTGCCCTTCGAGCCGTCCGCGTTCAGCAGCTTCAGACCGGTCAGCAGCGAGGTCGCCTGCTGCACGCCGACCTTGGCGTTGTCGAACGTGGCGTAGTAGTCCACGTTCGGGCTGTTGCGGATCAGGCGGTCGTACGCGATCACCGGGATCTTGTTGGACTTCGCGGTCTCCAGCTGGGTGGTGATCGCGGTGCCGTCGATCGAGGCGATGATCAGGAGCTTGGCGCCCTTGGTGATCTGGTTGTCGAGCTGCTGGGTCTGGGTCGGGATGTCGTTCTCCGCGTACTGGAGGTCGACCTTGTAGCCCAGGGCCTCGAGCTGCGTCTTCAGGTTGTTACCGTCACTGATCCACCGTTCCGAGGACTTGGTGGGCATGGTGACCCCGATCAGAGCGCCCTTGGTGTCGCCCCCGGAAGACGCCTTGTCGGCGTTCTTCGTGCTCGAGCCACAGGCGGTCAGGGCGGCGGTAAGGACAACGGCGGAGGCGACGGCCCCCATCCGGGAAAATCTCATTGCGCTTTACTCCTTCTTGGGGCAGCGGCGTGGCGTCGAGTGTGAACGCTAACAATGACCCTGTCAACAGTTCCCGCAACGTCACCGACATGTCGGAGAAACTTGTTTCCCAAACGTTGTCAGGCGCCACAGAGGCCAAATTGTTATCGATAACAGAGAGGTCACGGGAGCGGCCCGGCCGGAAGGGTGACGATCACCCGGCGACGGGCGGTGGCCCGTCGCCGGGGGGTGTGCCGCTAGCCGTGGAGCGCCGCGCGGAGGGTGGTGATCGCCTGGGTGATGGCCGCCTCGGCGGCGTTCGTCCCGCGCAGGGCGTTGAGCATCACGAAGTCGTGGATGATGCCCTGGTAGCGGGTGGCCACGACGGGGACGCCGGCCTCGCGGAGCCTGTTCGCATACGCCTCGCCCTCGTCGCGCAGCACGTCGGCCTCGGCGGTGATGACCAGGGCCGGGGGCAGGCCGGTCAGCTGGGCCGGCTCGGCGCGCAGCGGTGACGCGGTGAGCTGGGCGCGCTCGGCGGGGTCGGTCGTGTACTGGTCCCAGAACCACTGCATCGCGTCGCGCCGCAGGAAATAGCCGGTCGCGAAGTCGTGGTACGAGCCCGTGTCGAAGGCGGCGTCGGTCACCGGGTAGAACAGCACCTGCTGCACCAGCGGCACGGTGCCGCGCTCCTTGGCCATCAGGGTGAGGGCGGCGGCCATGTTGCCCCCGACCGAGTCGCCGGCCACGGCGATGCGGGTGGCGTCGAGGCCTTGGGCGGTGCCGTCGGTGACGACCCAGCGGGCGACGGCGTAGTTCTGCTCGATGGCGACGGGGTAGCGGGCCTCGGGCGACAGGTCGTACTCCGGGAAGACGACCGCCGCGCCGGCGCCGACGGCCAGCTCGCGCACGAGGCGGTCGTGGGTGTGCGCGTTGCCGAAGACCCAGCCGGCGCCGTGCAGGTAGACGATGACCGGCAGCACGCCCGTGGCGCCGGCGGGCCGGACGACGCGGGCGCGCACCGAGCCGGGCTCGACGGTGACCCACTCCTCGTCGACGGCGGGCCTGGCGATCTCGCCCGACTGCACCTCGTCGACGACCTTGCGGCCCTCGGCCGGCCCGAGATCGAACAGGTAGGGCGGGTTGGCCGTGGCGGCGGCGAACTCCGCGGCGGCGGGCTCGAGAACAACCTTCATGACAACCTCCTGAATCCGGTGACGACCGCTCACGCCTGAAGAACCTAGCGGGCGATTAACTCGTGCACAAGTTAATTGTTCGCGTGGTAGCGTGGCGGCATGCCCGAACGTGAGGAAGTCGCGCTGTCCTCGTCGTTGTTGCTGGAGGACCAGATCTGTTTCTCGCTGTATGCGGCTTCCCGCTCGGTGACCGCCGTCTACCGGCCGCTGCTCGACCGGATCGGCCTGACCTACCCGCAATACCTGGTGATGCTCGTGCTCTGGCAGGACGCCCCCCGAGCGATCAAGGACATCAGCGCGGCGCTGCACCTGGACTACGGCACGCTGACGCCGCTGCTCAAGCGCCTGGAGGCGCTGGGTCACATCGAGCGGCAGCGCCGCTTCGACGACGAACGCACCGTGACGATCCGGCTGACCGAGGGCGGGCTGACCCTGCGGTCGGAGGCGTTGGACGTGCCGATCGAGATCTCCCGGGCGCTGGGCCTGTCGGCGGCCGAGACGGCGACGCTGCAGGGCCTGCTGCGCCGCGTCACGGCCAGCACGACGGAGTACGCCGCCGGGCGCCGTTAGCGAAGCCGCCAGGCGCGCCGTCAGCGAAGCCGCCAGGCGCGCCGTCAACGAAGACGGCGGAGGGCCACCGCGGTGAGCGGGATCAGCCAGGCCAGCAGGCACGCGAAACCGCCCACCAGGTACGCCGGGCCGGTTCCGGGCCAGGCGCGGACGATCCAGTACGTCGGCAGCGGCGCGAGCAGCCACCCGGCCGGCCCGGTCAGCCACCACGCGGCGATCGGCAGGTAGAGCGGCAGCGCCAGGGCCTTGTCGGCGGTGGCGCCCTGCACCCGGGTGCGGGCCACCGCGATCGTCGCCACGGTGACCAGCGGGCCGGCCAGCGCCGCCAGCGCGAGCGCGCCCGCCGCCGGGCCCGGGACCAGGCCGGAGAGCGGCGCGGCCACGGCCAGGCCGGCCCCGCTGAGCAGCGTCACCAACCCGAGGCGGTAGGCCAGGTAGCCGGTCACGCCCACCGGGGAGACCCGCACCACCGAAAGGGTGCCGGCCTCCAGGTCGTCCAGGACGATCAGGGCGGCGGTCATCCCGAACGAGACCGGCACGTGGACGGCGACCGCCAGCAGCGCGAGCACGGGCGAGTACGGCGCCAGGTCCACCCCGCGGGTGTGCCGCAGCCAGGCGGCCAGCGGCGGATACCCGAGCCGCAACGCCAGCGCCAGCAGCAGAGGGCTCAGCGCCACGGCGGCGAGCATCGAGTCGCGGGTGACGTTGCGCAGGTCGGCCCGCGGGAAGACCAGCCACCGCGGCCGGGCCGGCAGCGGGCGCGCCGGGGGCACGGCCCGGCCGCTCGCCGTGGGGACGCCCGGGCGCAACCGCCGGCCGGCATAGACCAGCGCCGCGGCTGTCCACAGCCCCAGATAGGCGAGGAGCCCGGCGGCGGGATAGGGCGAATCCCCGCGCAGCAGGGCCAGCACGCCGGTGGTCGGCGCGAGGAACCACAGCGGCCCGGTCAGCAGGCCGAGGGACACCGCCAGCGGCACGGCGAGCAGCAGGGCCATCGGCGCCGAGAGGGCCACCATGAACCCGACGAACTCGTCCCGCCGCGCGGCCAGGCCGGTGGCCACGGCGAGCAGCAGAACCCCGCACAGCGTGACCGCCGCGAGCCCGGCGCCGAGCTGGGCCGCGTGCCGGCCGGCGAGCAGCACCGGCGCCGCGCCGAGCGTGGTGAGCGCGGCGAGCGGTCCGAGCCGGGCGGCGAGACGCGCAACGGGACCGGCCGGGCTGACGCCGAGCGCCGCGGCGGCCCCGGTGGCCCGGTCGGTGACGGTCAGGGCGCCGGCGAACAGCGTGCCGACGGTCATGACCTCGACGAACACGAGGTACGGCGAGGCGGCCCGGGCGACTCCGGCCGGCACCGAGGCCAGCACGCCGGCCCAGCAGACGCCGAGCCCGAGCATCGCCGCCGGAACCCCCTGCCGCCACTGGACCCGGGACTCGAGGACCACCAGCCGGGTCATGCTGTGCCCTCCTCAGGCATGCCCTTCTGGCCCTCGCCCGCGGCCTGGGCGCGCAACTCGCGCAGGTGCCGCTCGGTGCAGGCGGTCATGCCGCTGCCGTGACCGCGATGAAGACGTCGCTCAGGGCGGCCTCGCGCGTGTGCACCGTCTGCACCCGCCCGGTGGCCAGCAGCGCCAGCAGCGCGGGATCGTCGGTCGCCGGGAACTCCCGGCGCTGGGGAACGCCGTCCACCAGGGACTCCGCCACCACCGACGGCCGGCCGTAGGCGAGCCGGAGATTCCGGGGCGTGTCGATGGCGACGATCCGGCCCGCGCGCAGGAAGGCGACCCGCGCGCACAACTCCTCGACCGCCGGCATGTCGTGGGTGGTGAGAAAGACCGTCCGGCCGTCGTCGGCCTGCGCGCGGATCACCGCCCGGACCGCCGCCGCGTTCGCCGGGTCCAGCCCCGAGGTCGGCTCGTCGAGAAACAGCACGTCGGGCCGGTGCAGCACCGCCCGCGCGAGGTTGAGCCGCATCTTCATGCCCTTGGACAGCGCCGCCGCCCGCCGATCGGCCGCGTCGGCCAGGCCCACCAGGTCGAGCGCCTGGTCGGGCGACGACGGCGTCCGATAAAGCGCCGCGAAGGCCGCCAGGTTTTCCCGGACGGTGAGTTTCGGAAAGTACGCCGGCAGCTCGAAGCCGACCCCGATGCGCTCGTAGAGCCGCCGCCCCCACGAAGCGACCGGCCGCCCGAGCACGGACACCGAACCGGTGAAGTCGCGATGCTGCCCGGTGAGCACGCGCTGGGTCGTCGACTTGCCGGCCCCGTTCGGCCCGAGCAGGCCGAACACCTCCCCCGCCCGGACCGTGAAGCCGATGCCGGCCACCGCGTCGCGGGCGCTACCCGGATACCGCACCCGAAGATCCGCCACCGTCAGAACAGAATCTTGCATCATGATGCAACTTTACATCGAAGTGTAAGATCAAGCCATGGGCCTGCGGGAGGAGAAAAAGGCACGCACCCGGGCCGCGCTCGTCGGTGCGGCCGAGCGCCTGTTCGCCGAGAAGGGCTACGACGGGACCACGGTCGCCGACATCGCCGCGGCGGCGGGCGTCTCCACCCGCACGTTCTTCGGTTACTTCCGGGCCAAGGAGGACGTGCTCTTCGCGGGCGCGGACGAGCGGCTGGCCGCGCTGGCCCGCGAGCTGGCCGCCGGCGCCGAGGGCACCGCCGCCGTGCACGTCATCGTGGAACGGGTGCTCGCCGCCTCCGACGACCTGGCCGGGCCCGATCGGCTGGCTGTCCTCTTCGAGCGGCCCGAACTGCGCGCCCAGGCCATGCAGCGCCTGATCGCCGCCCAGCGCCTGATCGCCGAGTGGCTCCGCCGCACCTACCCGGACCGGATGGACGCGACGCTGTCCGCGGCGGCGGCCGGCGCCGTCGTGGGCGCGCTGGTCGGCGCGGTCCTGGCCACCGATTCCCCGGAAGAGCCGAGCGATCGCGTACGCCGGGCGCTAGCCCTGATCGGCGCCGTCCTCGCCTGACGCCAGGTACCGCCCGGGCGTGGTGCCGAACGTCGCGCGGAACGCCTCGATGAACGCGCTCGGGCTGCGATAGCCGCAATCCGCCGCGACCCGGGTGACCGGCAGTCCTCCGGCCAGCAGCTTGAGGGCGTGATGCAGGCGCAGCTGGCCCCGCCACTGGGGAAACGAGATGCCGGTCTGCTCGCGGAAGAGCCGGGACAGCGTACGGTCGGCCGCGCCCACCTCTCGCCCCAGCTCGCGCAACGTGCGCGCGTCGGCCGGATCGGCCGCGAGCAGGTCGCAGAGCGCGACCAGCCGGGGGTCGCCCGGCGCCGGCAGGCACAGCGGCAGCGCCCGCACCGCCCGCAGCTCGTGCAGCGCGACCTGCTCGAGGTGATAGCGGTGCGACTCGACCATCGAGCCGGGACCGGAGAGCGCCCGGATCACCTCGCGCAGCAGCGGCCCCACCGTCAGCACGGTGGGTTGCTCGGCGGCGAGCGGATTCACCCCCACCTGGAAGATCAGCGAGCGCATCTCGGTGGGGCCGTGCGCCTGGTGCGCGTGCGCCACGCCGGCCGGAATCCACACCGCGCGATTCGGCGGCACCACCCAGGCGCCGCGACTCGTGGAGACCTGCAGGACGCCGCGGAGCGGATGGGCCAGCTGGTGCACGTCGTGGTAGTGCCAGTCGATCCGCTCGCGGTGGGCCAGCGACCGGAACGTCGGGCGGTCCAGGACTCGGCGGGTTACCGACACAAGTCGGCAGAATATCGGAAGCCCGCTCGGCCCGTACGCGGAAACCTGCTGGACATGCGCAGAAGGATCTGGCTGTGGGGGGCCGCGCACGCGGTCGACGACCTCTATCAGGGGCTGGTGCCCGCGACGGTGCCGTACTTCGTCCTCGACCACCGGTACAGCTATGTCGCCGCGTCGGGCCTGACGCTCGCGGCGGCGCTCGGCAGTTCGGTGCCGCAGCCGCTGGTCGGCGTGCTGGTCGATCGCTATCGGCTGGGCTGGATGGCGGCGGCCGGGGTGGGGCTGGCCGGCGCCGGGCTGGGGCTTTCGGGGCTGGTGCCCGAGACGTACGCCATCGTCTGGACTTTGATTTTGTTGTCGGGGCTCGGGGTGGCGATGTTCCATCCGGCGGCGGGCAAGGCGGCGCGGGAGGCGGCCGGGGACAGCACCGCCGCGATGAGCATCTTCGCGGCCGGTGGGAGTGTCGGGTTCTTCCTCGCTCCGGTGCTGGCCACGCCGGCCCTGGTCGCGTGGGGTGTGCCGGCGACCGTGCTGTTCCTGCCGCCGGCGCTGGTGATCGCGTTGATCCTGTTGCGGAACAAGAGTCCCAGGAGCGCGCTCCGGGCGGCGAGGAGCGGAACCGAGCAGTGGCGGCCCTTCCTCGCCCTGACCGGGATCGCGGTGGTGCGATCGGCGGCGTTCTTCGGCGTCAACACCTTCATCGAGCTCTACTGGATCGAGCAGCTCGGCGCCGGCCGGGAGGTCGCCGGGGCAGCGCTCGCCGTCTTCCTGGTCGGCGGTGTCGCGGGCACGCTGACCGGCGGAAGGATTGCCGACCGGATCGGCGCGGTTCGCACGGTTCGGTTCGGCGCGCTGGCCGCCGTGCCACCGCTGATCGCGCTGCGGCTGGCCGGGGGCCCGATCGCGCCGCTGGTCTTCGCGGCGCTCGCCGGGGTGGCGCTGAACATCCCGTTCGCGGTGCTGGTCAAGCTCGGCCAGGACTACCTGCCGGGGCGGCCGGGCACCGCGGCCGGCGTCACCCTCGGGCTCGGCGTGAGCATCGGCGGCCTGTTCGCGCCGCTGCTCGGCCTGACCGCTCAGCACCTCGGGCCGCAGGGGGTCTTCGCCGTCGATCGGCGGGATCGGCGGGATCGGCGGGATCGGCGGGATCGGCGGGATCGGCGGGATCGGCGGGATCGGCGGGATCGGCCTCAGGTCAGCAGCATCTGCAGCCGGACGCTCGTCCCCTCCGGGCCGGACCGCAGCCGCACCAGGTCGCACAGCTGGTTGACCAGCAGCAGGCCGCGCCCGCTCGGGCCGGACGGCGGCGGCAGGCGCCGCCCGGCCAGCGGATCCCCGATGTGCCCGCCGTCGTCGACCTGGCAGACGAGCAGGCCCGGCTCGGTCCACACGGTGATCGTCCCGGGGCCGCCGGCGTGCCGGATCGTGTTGGTGGCCAACTCGTGCACGGCCAGCACCAGCTCGCGCGAGCGCTCGTCGCCGAGCAGCACGCCGGCGCGCCGGCGGACGAAGGCCCGGACTTCGGCAAGATCTTTCGAGCGGGCGTACGCGAGGACCGCGGCCCCGGCCGGGGGCGGCGGCAGCGGCACGTTGACCGCCTCCGCCACCAGCAGCGGATCCCGGTAGTCCCCGCTCGGCACCCGCTCGCCGCCGTCGATCATCTCGGGGTGGGTGCGCCAGGCCTCGGCGACCGTCGCCGGGTCGAGGCGGGCCGCGTCGTAGGGGCACAGCACCGACGCCTCCCGCCCCTCGAAGGCCGCGTTGATCAGCGCCTCGTGCACCGCGCAGGCCGCCCGCTCGGTCGCGGTGCGGCCCGGCCAGAGCGGCTCGCCGACGATCGCCACGCGCCGGCCGGGGTGCGCCGCGGCGAACGGCAGCAGCACGGCCGGCAGGATGCGGCCCGGGTTGCGCCCGTTCACCGCCATGTCGGCGAACTCGACCCGGTCGCCGGCCCCGGCCAGCGCCTCCCGGATCAGGCCGTGCTTCTCCCCCGGCACGGCGACCAGCACCGGGTCGCCGGCGTCGACCGCGGCCCGGACGAACGGGACGGTGGCCGCGAGGAACTCGTCCACGTCGCGGTACAGCAGGCCGGGGTGGTCGAACGGCCTCATCACGGCACCACCGCCAGGCACGCGACCCACCAGGAGGGCCTCATCACGGCACCACCGCCAGGCGCGCGACCCCACCGCGACGGCCTCATCACGGCACCGCCGCCAAGCGCGCGACCCCACCAGGACGGCGTCATCGCGGCACCACCGTCAGGCGCGGGACCCGCCGGGCGCCGTGGAAGTCGAGCAGCCGCCGCAGCGGCGCCGACACCCCGACCAGCCGCAGCGCACCGTGCCCGGCGGCGTCGACCAGGATGCGGGAGGCGGCGGTGTCGGCGAAGGTCAGCTCGGAGACGTCCACGGTCGCCGCCGGCTCCTCGTCGAACAGGTGCTCGATCACCGCCCGCAGCGCGTCCCGGTTCGACAGGTCGACCTCGCCGGCCAGCCGCAGGCCGTACGGGTCGCGGATCCGCCGGGCCCGCAGCGCCGACCCCGGCTCGAACGGGACCCGGGTGGCCGCCGCGCCCGGGTGCGCCCAGCTCAGCCGGCGCAGGTCGAGCGGGTCGAAGCGGCGCCGGTCGTACGCGCAGACGCCGGCCACGTACCCGTCCAGGAAGAAGGTGTTGACCTGCGCCTCGTACCACGGCAGCCGCTCGGCCCCGGGCACCCGCCGGCTCGCCCAGGTCATGTCGCCGACCACCCGGATGCCGGGGCAGCCGGCCGAGCGGGCCCGGGCGATCTCGCCGCGCCACAGCTCGAGGGTGGCCTCCGGGTCGAAGACGCCACCGGTCAGGTAGCTCGCCTCGGCGGTGGTCGCGTGCAGCAGGCCCTGGTCGATCGCCGAGCGGGTGCCGATGCCGTGGCGTTCCAGCCCGGCCAGCACCGCCCCGGGGTCGTCGCCGGCGTAGATCACCCGGTGCCGGGCGCCGAGGCCGGCGCGCACGAACCCGGCGATCGCCTCCAGCCGGGTGGCGTCGTCGTCGACGGTCCAGCAGACGTGGTCGCCGAGGGTGACCTGGTCAAGGAGCGGTAACCCGCCCACGGTCCTCCCCTGTCCATCGCGGGTGGCGGGGTGCGGAACCACGGTACCCACAACACTGTGCGACGGCGCTACCCCGCGAGGGTGACATCCTCGGCAAGGAACACCCGATCCCGGCCGGCGTCCTTCGCCAGGTACAGCGCCTGGTCGGCGCGGTGGACCAGCTCCTCGGCCGACTCGTGGCCGTCCCACGCGGCCAGCCCGGCGGAGAAGGTCTGCCCGCGCGGGGTGGCCGGGCGCAGCCGCGAGACGATGGCCAGGGCGTCGGCGGCGGCGAGCCCGGCGATGACCACGCCGAACTCCTCGCCGCCGTACCGGGCGAGCACGTCCGGGTCGCGCAGCTGCGCCCGCCAGCCGGCCGCCGCCTCCTTGAGCAGCAGGTCACCGGCCTGGTGCCCGTACGCATCGTTGAATTTCTTGAAGAAGTCCAGGTCGAGGAGGCCGACCACGACGGGTTCGCCGGACCGGCGGGCCCGGGCGAGCTCCCGGGTCAGCGCGTCGTCCCAGGAGCGGCGGTTCGGCACGCCGGTCAGCCCGTCCAGGTGGGCCAGCTGCTCGAGCTGCCGGGCCTGCCGGTGCACCCGGTTGAGCAGCAGCTTCATCCGTGCCACCACCAGCAGGAACAGGATGGTGCTGCCGATCGCCACGGCCACCCAGTCGATCTTGTGAGCGTTCCGCAGGCCCTCCACCACGAGCACCGCCGGCGCCAGCAGCGAGGCCGCCGCGAGCAGGGTGAGTCGCGGGGTGGAGAGCACGCCGGCGTCGCGCTGCGGGCCGGGCTCGTCGATCCGCCCGGCCGCCGGATGCAGCAGCGCCGCCGTGGTGAGCAGGTAGGTGAGGACCCAGCCGGGATTCAGCCACGGGAAGTCGCCGCCGACGATCGAGGTGGCGCTGAACGAGATGTCCGACAGCATCCGGGTGACCTGGGCGATGACCAGCATCAGGAACGGGACGGGCAGGCGGCGGGACCCGGGCGTGGTGACCAGCCGGGCGGTCATCACCACCAGGAGCACATCGAAGACGGGGTACGCCAGGGAGACGAGCTGGTCGCCGAGCCCCGCGTGGTCCAGCTCGCTGATCGGCCGGATCACGAACGTCCAGGCCGGCAGGGCCAGGGCGGTCGAGACGATCGCGGCGTCGAGCAGCCCGACCCGGTCGCGGCCCCGGGTACGCCCGCGGACCAGCAGGCCGAGCCCGCCCACCGTCACCGGGTAGGACAGCAGGTAGAAGACGTCGGCGACGCTGGGATACGCGTCCACGTGCAGGATGTTGAGCAGCACGTCGTACACGAGGTCGCCGAGCACCGAGAAGATCGAGCCGGCCGCCAGCAGCCACCACATCCGGGCGCTCGGCGGTCGCAGCCGGCCGAGCGCGACCACCATCACGACGCAGCTGACCACGCCGAGGCCGTCGTAGCAGATCCAGGAGGCCAGCCCGCCGCCGGGCAGCCAGGCGTTGCTGAGGGCCACCGGCACGCTCAACAGGAGCCACCAGATCCCGGCACGCCTCGGCATGCCGGTGAGATCGGCACGCCGGGCGCGCGGTTGAGGGATCAGGTGGCGGACACCCAGGTGGGGTGCTCGGCGGCGAACCGGGCGACGGTGTCGTCCTTGGCCGATTCCAGCAGTTGCAGGCTGTCCGGGCTGAGGATCTCGACCTCCCCGATGCCGGCGATCGACCTCGGGTTGAACTTGCCCTCGTTCGTCTTGATCGTGACCAGGTCGCTCGGGTTGATCCCCTTCATCGCGAACACCCAGTCCTCGAGGGAGATGCGGCCGGAGTCGACCGTCATGGTCGAGCCGATCGCCTTGATCAGGCCGGGCAGCTTGGTCGGCGAGGAGAGGCCGTCCTTCACCGCCTGGTTGACGATGGCCTTGAAGAACTGCTGCTGGTGCCGCTGGCGGCCGTAGTCGAAGTCCTTGTTCGCCAGCAGGTCGCGCTGGCGGACGAAGTCGAGCGCCTCGGCCGGGGTGAAGCAGTGGTTGCCCTTGGCGTAGAACTTCGCGGTCACCCCGCGGATCTTCGACTTCAGCGTGCCGTCCGGATTGATCACGTACGGCGCGGCCGGCTTGCCGGTCTTGTCGTTGATCCCGGCGTGGATCGAGGTGGTGTCCTCGTCCACGTACATGCAGACCTTGCCGAGCACGTTCACCACGTTCTTGAAGCCCTCGAAGTCGATGATCGCGCCGGCGTCCGGGGTGATCCCGGTCAGCTGTTTGATCGTCAGGGTGAGCAGCTCGAAGCCGTGCGACAGCGCGGCCGGCCCGGTCAGCCCCCGGCTGCCGAAGAAGAACGCCGAGTTGATCTTGTTTTTCCCGCCGGCCCACTTCTGCACGCCGTTGTCGTACGCCGGGATCGGCACGTAGCTGTCCCTGGGAAGTGAGATCATGTAGCCCGAGTCGTGGCCGGACGGGATGTGCAGCAGGATGATCGAGTCGGATCGGGTGCCGGCCGTGGGCAGCGCGTCCTTCCGGGCGTCGATCCCGACCAGCAGGACGTTCTTCGCCCCGGTGACGGAGACGTGCTTCGCCTCGGAGGCCCCGGCGCCCAGCAGGTTCTGCTGCGCCACCGTCCGGGTCGCGGCGCCGACCGTCGCGCGGAGGGCCACCGCCCCGCCGCCGCCGACGATCGCCAGCAGGGCGCCGAGACTGATGCACCAGAGGGCCCAGCGGGGACTGCGGCGGCGTCGTGCGCGGGCGGTCCGTCGGGTGGCCCGTCGGGCGGTCCGTCTCAAGATCATCTCCTTCTCCGCGACATCCTTGCGTACTAGCTACGGACGTCGGGTGATAACGGATGGGTTACCCGAGGTGGGAGTTTCGTGAGAAATCTCGGTCAAGGTCCTGTGCATTCCGTCCGCTTCGTCCCCCGGCAGCCTGTCGTTAACCCGCCGTCCGCCTGCCTCTCTTATCTTGCGACCGGCTCTCCGTCCCCATCGCGTTAGCAGGTCACCCATGTCGACACCGCCGGACGTCAGCGTCGTCATCCCGACGCTCAACCGCCCGGACCTGGCCGTCCGCGCCGTCCGGAGCGCGCTCGCGCAGACCCACACCGCGCTCGAGGTGATCGTCGTGGTGGACGGGCCCGACCCGGCGACCGAGGCGGCCCTCGCCCAGGTCGGCGACCCGCGGCTGCGCGTGCTGGTGCTGGCCGAGCGGGGCAAGGCGCCGAACGCGCGGAACCAGGGCGCGCTGGCCGCCACCGGCAAGTGGACCGCGCTGCTCGACGACGACGACGAGTGGCTGCCCCACAAGATCGAGACCCAGCTGAAGCTCGCGGCGACCGCCGGCAAGGCGTCCCCGGTGGTGGCGACGCGCATGATCAGCCGCACGCCCCGCGCCGACAACGTGATGCCGCGCCGGCTGCCGGCCCCGGGCGAGCCGCTCAGCGAGTACTTCACCGTCCGCCGCGGCCTGTTCTACGGCGAGGGGTTCATCCAGACCTCGACGATCATGGCGCCCACCGAGCTGCTGCGCCGGGTGCCGTTCACCGTGGGGCTGCGCCGCCAGCAGGAGCTGGACTGGGCGCTGCGGGCGGTGCGGGAGCCGGATGTCGAGCTGCTCTACGCCGGCGAGCCGCTCGTCCTCTGGCACCAGGACGAGGACCGCGACCGGATCAGCCTGCAGAACCCGTGGGAGGAGCAGCTCGCCTGGCTGCGGGCCAACCGGGAGCTGTTCACGCCGCGCGCCTATGCTGCGTTCACGATGAGTGTGCTCAGTTCGATGGCCGCGCCCACCCGCAGCGGCAAGGTGTTCCGGTCGCTGCTGTCCGAGGCGCGTCGGCACGGCCGCCCCGGGATGCTCGACTACGTGACGTTCCTGCAGATCTGGGCGCTGCCGCCCACGCTGCGGGCGCGGGTGCGCGACCTGATCGTCGGCCGCCGCGCCGCTGACCGGCCGGAAGAGCCGGAAAAGCCGGAAACGGTCGATGCCTGAGCCGCGGGTCGCTATCTGGCGCAGCGCGATGCTCGGCGGCTCCGAGACGTTCGTCCGTAACCAGGGCGACGCGCTCACCCGCTGGCAGCCAGTCTACCTCGGGGCCACCAAGGTCGACTCGGCGGTGGCCCGGGAGAGCGACCTGATCGCCTACCCGTCGCCGCGTGATCGCAAATCCTTCCTCCGGCTGCGCCTGACCGGCGGCTCGCCGCGCCTGCGCCGGCTGCTCGAGGAGGTCTCCCCCGGCCTGGTGCACGCCCACTTCGGCGGCGACGGCTGGCTGGTCAGCGGCGAGGCCAAGCGCCTGCGGCTGCCGCTGATCGTCACCGTGCACGGCCACGACGTGACCCGCCAGCCGGCCAGCACCGGCGCGCACGGCGTCCGCTACCGCCGAAACCTGCGTACGGTGTTCTCCCGCGCCGCGGTCGTGCTGGCCGTCTCCGAGGTGATCCGCTCGAAGGCGATCGGCTGGGGCGCCGACCCGGCCAAGGTCCGGGTGCACTACTCGGGCGTGCCGATCCCGCCGGCGCCCGACCCGGCGCCGAAGCAGTGGGACGTGGTCTTCATCGGCCGCTTCGTCGAGAAGAAGGGCGTCGACGACCTGCTGGCCGCCCTCGCGGGACTGGCGCCCCGCCGCCCGCGGGCCGTGCTCATCGGCTCCGGGCCATTGCTTGCGGGCATGCGGGCGTACGCAAGGGAATTGGGGGTCGATGCCACCTTCCTCGGCATGCAGAGCCCCGGCGACGTGCGCCAGGTGCTGCTCGCCTCGCGACTGCTGGCCGCACCGTCGCGCACGGCGGCGGACGGCGACACCGAGGGCCTGCCGACGACCGTGATGGAGGCGGCCGCGCTGGGCCTTCCGGTGGTCTCCACCCACCACAGCGGCATCCCCGAGGCGGTAGTGGACGGCGAGACCGGGCTGCTCTCCGCCGAGGGCGACCGGGTGGGCCTGGCCGCCAACCTGTCCCGCCTGCTCGACGACGAGGGGCTGCGGGAGAAGCTGGGTCAGCAGGCCCGGACCCTGATGACCAGCAAGTTCGACCTGGTGAAGCAGACCGCCCGCCTCGAGGACATCTACGACGAGGTGACGGCCGGCCGCTCAGGGTGAGGTGCCGGCCGCGTTTGAGGCGAACCCCCAGATGAAGAACGCGGCGGTCACAACCAGACCCACATAGCCGAGGACCAGGCCGGCGATCGCCATGCCCCGGCCGGACTTGGCGCCGAGCTTGGTCTCGTTCAGGCCGAGGTGGCCGAAGATCACGGCGAGCACGCACGGGATGCCGAGGGTGCACCAGGCGAAGGCCCCGAGGATGCCCAGCACCAGCGCGGCCACCGACCAGCTGGAGGTGGGCGTGGTGGCCACGGCCGTCGGCGGGAACGGCGGCGGATAGCCACCGGCCGCCGGGAAGAACGGCTGCGACGCGTAGGCCGGCGGCGGCGCATAGGACGGCTGGTACGGCGCCGGCGCGACCGGCGGGTACGGCGGCTGGTACGGCGAGGCCGGCGGCGGCGCGACCGGCGGGTAGGGCACGGGCGGCGGCTGGTAGGCCGGGATCGGCGGTGCGGACACCGGCGGCGGGAGCGGCGGCGCCGGCGGCAGATACGGATCGGCCGGCGGCGGCGGGTCGAAGCTGCGGGTGTAACCGTCCCGATTGGAGCCGAGGCCGGCGGTGGGGTCCTCCGAGGACGGTGGCACTGCGGGGTAGGACATGACTCTCCGTGACTCGGGGCCGATGGGCGGCCACACCGAAGGGTGATGCTGTCTTATCCGACCGGTTCGGACCAGCCCCCGAACGGGTAGGAAGATCAGCTGCGGGTCCGCTTCACGACCGCGCGGACCGCGCGCCGACCCGCCTTCAGCCCGTCCACGACGGTGTTCGCCGCCCGGCCGGGAACAGTCGCGGACAGCAGGGCGTTCACCTGGCGGACCCGCTTGAGCTCCGCATCCCGGCTCGCGACGGTCCGCTCGTAGAACTCATGCCTCGCCCGCGCGTCGGCCAGCTCCTGCTCCAACCGGTCGCGTTCGACCCGCAGCTCGCGGAGCGACCCCCCGTCCGGGCGGCCCGGACCGGCCGGCACCGCGTGCGGGTCGAGCTCCCGCCCGGTCATCCCGGCCAGCAGCGCCGTCAGCTCCGCCTCGTCGGCCGGGCTCGGCCACAGGTGGGCGTACCCGCCCCCGATCAGCCAGGCGGCCAGCGAGCGGAGGGCCGCGACCGGGGTGCCCGGGGCGGCGAGGCCGTGGCAGCCGCCGGCCGCGTCGACCACGACCTGATCGGCCGGCACGCCGGCGGCCGGGCTCTCCTGCCAGGCGGTGAGCAGTTCCCGTACGGCCGGCAGCGCCCGCCGCCCGCAGGCGGCCAGTATCAGGTCCGCAAGCGTGCGCCCGGCCGGGATCGGCGTGCCGTCGCCCTGGAACCACGCGCCGCCGTCCAGCCGGACCGCGCCGGTCGGCAGCACCGCGGCCGGGCCGGCGGCGATGTCCCCGGCGAGCAGGATCCAGCCGGGCGCGAGCTGGGCGGCCAGGCCGTGCCGCAGCGCACCGGCGATGAGCCGGCCCGGGTCGGCGAGCCGCCCCTCGGCGGGCGCGGCGGCGGTCAGCGTCGCCCCGAGGAAGCCGCGCAGCCCCGGGTCGGCCAGCACCTCGGCGCCGAGCAGGGCGCCCGGGTACGCCGCGTACTCGCGGACCACCGGGAAGCCGGCCGCGGCCAGCCGCGGGTGCAGGTCGGCCGAGGTGACCGGGCCGTCCGGGGCCACCCAGTCGGTGTCGGCCGGCGACGGCGGGAGCGCGATGAGCCGGTCGAGCCCGAAGTCGTTCGGCACGCCGAGCAGCAGCCGCCCGCCCGGCCTGAGCACGGCGAGCAGCAGCCCGAGCGTCTCCTCCCAGCCCAGGTCGGGCGCCTCGGGGGTGCAGAGCCGCTCGAGCCCGTCGAGCGCGACCACGGTGTCGAACGCCGGCTCGGCCGCCTGCTTCTCCAGGCTCCCGCACAGTACGGACGCGCCCCGGCCGGCGAGCGCCTCGGCGTCGGCCACGCCGCGCACCAGCACCGTCGCGCCGGCCGGCAGCCCGGCCGGGTCGTGCGGCCCGGCCACCAGCACGCGGCCCGGCAGGCCGGCCAGCAGCGGCGCCGCCAGCGCGGCGCTCAACGGCCTCGGGCCGTGCGTGCCGGACAGGTCGGACCAGTGCAGCATCTCGCCGCCGATCATCTGGACGGTCATCGGGGCAGCACTCCGGTCAGTTCGGCGTCCTCGACGCTACGGGGCATCGGCCAGCCGAGCAGCCGGCGCAGTTCGGGCGGGGCGAGCAGCCGGTCGGCGCCGAGTTCCTCGACCGCGATCGAGCGGGCCAGCGCCGGGTCGACCTGGGCGCCGTGCAGGGCGGCCCACTCGCGCAGGATGCGCTCGTGGCCGCCGAACGCCGGCTTCTCGTTCCGCAGGTGCATCGGGTCGCCGTAGACGGCCGGCGCGCAGCCGGCGAGCGCGCCGTAGAACACCGCGCTGCACAGCCGGTTGGAGGCGACCCGGGCGTGCCGGCGCAGCTCGCCGAGCTGGCGGTAGAGGAAGCCGGGGTCGAGATCCTTCCACCAGCCGCCGCGGTAGCCGTGGCAGATCACCCGGAAGCCGGCCGCCTCGTACTGCCGGCGCAGCTTGGTGGAGCGGTACTCCTGCCAGTACAGGCAGACCGTGACCGGGCCGGGCTCCGTCGCCCGGATCTCGGCCATCAGCGCGGCGTGGTCGCCCTCGACGTGCTGCCCCTCCCAGCCGTGGAAGGGATACCAGATGGTGCCCTCGCGCGGCGTCGCCGGATCGATGGGTTCCATCATGAGCAGGTACGCGAAGGGCGAGCCGGTCACGTACAGCTGGCGGCGGCCCAGCGACCAGGCCCGCCGGCGGGTGCGCTCGGACCACAGGAAGCTCGGCACGCCGGGCACGAACTCGTGGTCGGGGGCGAGACCGTCGCCGATGTTCCAGCCGTGCTGCAGGTAGCCGCGCAGGCGGGGCGGGTCGGTGTCGTCGAGCCCGCAGTAGCGAGCCAGGACATGGCTGTGCCCGTAGTAGTGATTCGCGTGATGCACGACCCGGCTCAGACTCCCTGCCCAGTTCTACGAGGCCCCATCCCACACCGGCGAGGCGAAGCGCTGGGGAACATCATGTGTCACCAAGTTGAACGCTACCGCGGCGGGGGCCGTGTGCTATCTTTGCCGCAATCGGATCGCGCGGATGTCGGCGAGAGCCCCCGCAGATCCCAAGGCCGAAGGTTCTGTATCCCGGCCGCTTTCCATTCATTTTGCCGTAGGCGTCTGCCTGTGCGATGGCGACGCGCGGTTTCTCCAGGAGTCCCTCGATGACAACTGTTGCTACCCGTACACCCAAGAACCCCACCACCGAGGCAGCCGACGTCGCCGTCGACGCGCTCCTCGACATCGTCGACGACCGGGCCTGGCTGCGCGCCGACGGCTACCTGCCGGGCCCGGGCGACATCCCGGTCGCCCGCCAGCAGGTCCGCCAGCTCGGGCTGCGCCGCGGCGACCGGGTCACCGGGTTCGCCCGCACGCCGGGCGAACCCCGCAAGCCGGTCACCCTGCAGGTGGAGGCGGTCAACGGCCGCCCGCCCGGGCAGCGCCGGCCCGACTTCTACGAGCTGACCGCCCTCTACCCGCAGGAGCGGCTGCGCCTGGAGACCGGACCCGTTCCCCTGGAAACCCGGATCATCGATCTGGTCATGCCGATCGGCAAGGGCCAGCGGGCGCTGATCGTCGCCCCGCCGATGGCCGGCAAGACCATCGTGCTGCAACAGATCGCCAACGCGATCGAGCGCAACAACCCGGAGGTCCACCTCATGGTCGTGCTGATCGACGAGCGGCCCGAGGAGGTGACCGACATGCAGCGCACGGTCAAGGGCGAGGTGATCGCGGCGACCTTCGACCGGCCGCCGCAGGAGCACACCGCGCTGGCCGAGCTGGCGATCGAGCAGGCCAAGCGCCGCGTCGAGCTGGGCGAGGACGTGGTGGTCCTGCTGGACTCGATCACGCGACTCGGCCGCGCCTACAACCTCGTCGCGCCCGGCCGTGGGCGTACGCTATCGGGGGGTTTGGATTCTTCCGCCCTTTATCCGCCGAAGCGGTTCCTCGGCGCCGCCCGCAACATCGAGGGCGGCGGGTCGCTCACCATCATCGCGACCGCGCTCGTCGAGAACGGCTCGGCGATGGACACGCTGATCTTCGAGGAGTTCAAGAGCACCGGGAACGCCGAGCTCAAGCTGGACCGGTCGCTCGCCGAGGCGCGCGTCTACCCGGCCATCGACATCGCCGCGACCGGCACCCGGCACGACGAGACCGTGGTCGGCCGGGCGGAGCTGGCGGTGGTCGGCCAGCTGCGGCGCGCCCTGAACGGCCAGGACCGGCGGGACGCCATGCGCCAGCTGCTCGACCAGTTGCGGACGACGCCGAGCAACGCCGACTTCCTGCGCCGCGTGGCGCTCTCCCTCAACCAGTGAGGGTCAGGGCGAGATCCGTAGCCGGCCGGGCTGGTAGGTGACGATGCCCTCGGCGTCCAGGTCGTAGGCGACCGCCGGGCCGTCCCCGGTCACCCGCAGCTTGGCGTCGCCGACCCGGTGGAACGTCGACTCGCCGGCGGCCACCGCCAGCCAGGGCATCCGGACCCGGACCACCGGCGCCCGCACCGGGCCGGCCCCGGCGCTCAGCCGCAGCGTGCGCATGGCCCAGGTCAGGAAGATCGGCGAGTCGTCGAGCAGCAGGACCGCGCCGCCGTCGAGCCGGGCCGGGTCGTCGACGCCGGCGGCCGGCGCGTCGATCGAGCCGGACTGCTCGGCGCCGCACGTCCAGGTGCCCGCCTGGGTGCGGGACAGCGCCAGGTTCCGCCGCCAGCCGCTGCCCTCGGTGGTGAGGGTCAGCGCGCGGACCCGCCACGCGCCGTCCAGGTCGGCGTGCCAGCGCGCGGTGTACGGCCGCGAGCCGCCCACCACCACGGCGCCGGTGACGACGCCGGGCGCCGTGCCGTCCCGCAGGACGAGCTCGGTGCCGACCGTGCCGGTCCGCTGCCAGACGAGCGGGCCGTGCGTACGTGCCGCCGCCACCCGGCGCTGGGTGGTGGCCGTTCCCGTGGTCATCTGGCCTGCCTCGGTGTGGGGACGCATGTCACAACCATTGCACCATGCAACCTTTGCCGCCAGGTTGCGGGGCGACGAACTACTCGGGATCGTTCTCGTGTCGCTGCCATCCCAGCCACCACTCCTGCTCGGGCATCTCGCCGGCGGCCGCGGCGAAGGCCGTGAGGGCCTCGGTCACCGCGGGCTGCCAGACGCCGGCCGTCTCGGCGACGATCCGCTCGAGCTCGGCGCGGCGGTGGGCCATCACCTTCTCGACGATGTCGTGCCCGGCCCGGGTCAGCCGCAAACGCACCACCCGCCGGTCGTCGGTCGAGCGCACCCGCCGGACCAGGCCCTTGCCCGCGAGCCGGTCGGTCATCCTGGTCCCGGTCGAGGGGTTGACCTGCAGCTCCTCGGCGATGTCGATGCTGCGCAGGGTGCCGCGGACGGCGAGCACCACGAGCGCGCGGAACTGCGGGAGCGTCACCTCCGCCTCGACCGCGCTGAGCGCGCGCACGGTCAGCCCGACGAAGGCCCGGCTGGCCAGCATCAACGCCTGGACCGCGGGCTCGTGACCGGTGGGCCGGGTTACTTGCACCAGGACATCATTGCAGCAAACGCCGGGCCCGCGAGCGGGCCCGGCGTGCTTCTGGCGCTATCAGGGCAGCGGGTAGTCGGTCACGAAGACCGGAACGCCCACCTTGGACGTGTCGGCCGCCGCACCCACGCCGTCGACGACATGGTCGATGGTGCCGGCGGACAGGTTGACGGTCATGATGTGGTGCAGCTTGACGCCGGGACGGTTCGGCACCTCGAAGCCGTTCTCGGTGTGGATCGACGGGTTGTTCTGGTTGAACACGTAGACGCCCGCGCCGTACAGGTGATGGGTCTTGACCTTGTCCCCGACCTTGTAGCCCGGGTAGCCGTTCTCCGTGCCGTTCATCCAGTCGGCCTGCGTCGGCGGGTCGTACGGCAGCTCGTTCTGGTAGAGGACGGTGGTACCGTTGTCGCCGTTCCAGAGCGTGTTGTACCGCTGGAAGTGCTCGACGAACAGGCCGGTCGCGGTCACGTCGTCGCCGTTGATCACCGCGCCGTAGCGGCCGGTGTTGGCGTTCCACCGCTCGGTGTCGCCGCCGGTGAAGCCCTCGACACCGTGGTCGGCCCGCCACACCCAGGTGTGGTCGATCAGCACGTTGTCGCTGTTCACCTGGAGCGCGGTGCCGGTCTTGCCGACGTGCGGGCCGCCGACCCGGAAGTACACGTCGGACAGGGTGGTCGGGTTGCCCGGCGAGCTGCAGCCGAAGCCGCCCTTGCCGGTGCCGACCTGCAGCAGCGTCTTGGACTCGGTGGTGCCGGCGTCGATGGTGACGCCCGCGACGATCGCGCCGGGCACGTCCGCCACCCGGATCGGGGTGGCGCCGTTCACCGCGGTCAGGGTGGCGTGGCCGATGCCGAGGACGACCTGGTCGGGCCACCGTACGTTGATGCTCTGCCCGACGTTGTAGACACCGGGCGTGAGGAGCAGGTTCTTGCCCAGCAGCAGCTGCGCGTTGATCAGCCAGACCGGGTCGGAGGGCTTCGCGACGAAGAAGTCGTTCAGCGACACCGAGCGGCCCGGCGTGATCCCGTTCGCCCAGGAGACGCCGCTGGTGTTCTTGCGCGCCGACGGGACGCGGACGTTCCATCTGCCCTTGTCGTCGACGTACAGGTACGGCTTCTCCCGGCTGACCGGCGTGGTCGCGAGGGTGGTGTACGGCGGGTTCGGGAACGCCGACTCGTCGGGCGCGCCCTCGACGCCGGCGAACACCTGGTTCCACACCGCGTTGGTCCAGCTGTCCACGTGGCTGTTCCGGGTGATCCACTGCTGCTGCGAGCCGTTGAGCACGGTCGGGAAGCGGGAGTCGGCGATGAAGCCGCCGCTGGCGTACTGCGGGCCGGCCGTGCAGTAGTCCATCAGCGAGAACGTGCCGCCGGTGACGTCCAGCCGGCGCAGCGAGACCGCCTGCGAGACGGCCCAGAAATTGGTGTTGCCGGCCCGGCAGCCCGTCTGCCCGGTGCCGTTGATGTGCAGCGACAGGTTGGACAGCGTGCGCCAGAAGTTGACCAGGGCGAGGCAGTTGCTGGTGCCGTTGTCGTTCAGGCACCGGTTGTAGACCTCGATCTTGCCGTTGATCACCACGTCGTCCGGGCCGGCGCCCAGGCCGGCGACCTCGGTGTAGTAGCCGACCTTGAACTGCAGCGGCTTGGCGTCCGTGCCGTACGTGCCCGGCTTGAAGAAGAACGCGTACCGATCGGTGCTCATCTCGGCGTCGGTCTGCTTGGCGGCCGCCGCGTCCAGCGCCGCCTGGATCTGCTCGGTCGGCATGCTCGGGTCGAAGATGGTCACATTGCCGCCGAAGGCCGGCGTCGATGCCGGCTTGGTGCTGGTCTGTGCCTGTGCGGCCGTCCCACCGAGGGTCGCGACGGTCACCACCGCCAGTCCTATCGCGAAGAGCCGCCCGAACTGCCGGCGGACCCGCCGCCCGGCGCGTGTCGTCATGCTGGAGGGGTCCTTCCCGTCATGTGCTGGAAACAACTACCGAGCACAGCTGGCAATAGACGTCGGCGCATGTCAAGGCGACCGAGCTCGGCAATCGCGCAGGGATCGGACATCTCGCCCCGGTTCCGGCTCAGGGTCTGCCCGAAAGGCCGCCGGAACCGGTACCGGCGGCTAATCTCGGGACGTGCCAGAGATCCGTCCCTATCGGCCCAGCGACCTGAAGGCCGTCTACGACATCTGCGTGCGCACCGCCGACGGCGGCGAGGACGCGCGCGGCCACTACTCCGACGACGATCTGGTGGGCGACGTCTTCGCCGGGCCGTACGTGCGGCTCGAACCGGAGCTGGCGTTCGTGATCGACGACGGGGGCGAGGCCGTCGGCTACGTCCTCGGGACCGCCGACACCGAGGCCTTCGTACGCCGGTACACGGCCGAGTGGTTGCCGTCCCTCGGCGACAAGTACCCGGCGCCGCCGGCGCCGCCGCGCACGGCCTCGGAGGAGATGATCGCCGTGCTGTACGACCCGGGGCGGATGCTGGTGCCGGGGCTCGACCTGGCGGCCTACCCGGCGCACCTGCACATCGACCTGCTGCCGGTGGTCCAGGGCCGGGGGTACGGGCGGAAGCTGATCGAGCGCTTCACCGGGGCGCTCGACGTGCCCGGCGTCCACCTGGGAGTGCGGACGACGAACGTGAAGGCGCGCGGGTTCTACGCCCGGCTCGGTTTCGAGCCGCTCCCGGTGCGCGACCCCGGCCGGACGACGTACCTGGGGCTGCGCCTCTGACGATCTTCTCCGGGGCGCGATGACCGGCGTGGCGGCGATCCGGTACGCCTTGCGGCCGACGGCCCGATCCGCTTGGTGATGGGCCAAAATCGACGTCATGACGGTCGATTACGGTTCGCTGCTGGTGTCCCAGTTGGAGTTCTACTGGGACATGCATCTGCGCCCGCGCCTCGACGGACTCACCGACGAGGAGTACCTGTGGGAGCCGGTGCCGGGGTGCTGGACCGTGCGGCCGGACGGCGCGGGCGGCTTCGCCCACGACGGGTACCAGCAGCATCCGACGCCGGCGCCGTTCACCACGCTCGCCTGGCGGATCGTGCACGTGGCGACCGCGATGTCGACCCGGACGAGCACGTTCTTCACCGACTCCGGCGAGGCGGACATGTTCGATCTGCGGCACTGGCCGGCGTCGATCCCGGGCACCGCGGCGGACGGGATCGCGTTTCTGTCCACGTCCTATCGCGAATGGCACGACCACATCGCGGCGCTGTCGGCGGAGGAGCTCGAGCGGCCGCTCGGCCCGAAGGGCGCCTTCTTCGCGAACGAGCCGATGGCCGCGCTGATCGTCCACGTCAACCGCGAGGTCATGCACCACGGCGGCGAGATCGGCGTGCTGCGCGACCTCTACCGCCTCAGGGACGCGGGCCCAGCAGCAGCTGGGTGGCCGCCACGGCGGGGCTGACGATCGTGGCGACGTCGTGGCCGTCCTCGACCGCGGTGGCGATCAGCTCGCGCAGGCCGCCGAGCAGGATGATCGCCGTCTGCTCGGACGGGGGTCGCACCCCGGCGGCGCGCAGGTGCGGCGTGTCGGTGAGCCGCTGGATCAGCTCGACGAAGCGGCGCATCGTCGCGCGCTGGAACTGCCGGGCCCGGCCCTCGCCCAGGGCCGGCACGTCGCGGATCCAGCTGAGCGAGATCGGCGGGTCGGCCTGGACGGCGGCGATCCAGCCCTCGATCGCCTGGCGGGCCTGCGTCTCCCAGGGCGCGCCGGGGTCGACCGCCTCCGAGATGCGGGCGATGGTGCGCTGGTTGCTCTCGTACAGCAGGGCGACCAGGCACTCCTGGCGATCGGTGAAGTGCTCGTAGAACGTACGCCGGGAGGTCCGCGCCGCGCGCACGATGTCGGCCACCGTGGTGTCCGCGTAGCCCTGCGCGCGGATGCACGCCGCGAGTCCCTCGATCAGGCGGCGGGCGGGGGCGTCCGTGGTCGTCACGTGGCACACGCTAATACGTGACAGATCCTTGTGCGGCGGTGGTACGCGAACGTACCGTGGGGTGGTACGCGGACGTACCAATCCCAGGAGGTTGGCGATGACGGCGACGACCCTGGCCGGCGCGGTCCTGCCGGACGGCCCGAAGACCCCCCGCCTGGTGCAGGCCCTGCAGTTCGCGGTCTCCCGGGGCGGCTCCATGCGCCGGCTGCGCCGCAAGTACGGCACGGCCTTCACGGTCGAGTCGCTGAACCTGGGCCGGCTGGTGATGCTGGCCGATCCGGCCGAGGTGCGGGAGCTGTTCCAGACCAGTCCGGAACTGGCCGACACGCCGGATGCGAATCTCGGCTCGGTGCTCGGGCCGGGTTCGTTCTTCTCGATCACCGGGGACGAGCACCGGCGGCAGCGCAAACTGCTCACGCCCCCGTTCCACGGCCGGCGGCTTCGCGCGTACGAGCAGATCATCGAGGCCGAGACGGAGCGCGAGACCGCCTCCTGGCCGGAGGGCCAGGCCTTCCCGGTGATGCCGTCGACCATGCGGATCACCCTGAACGTCATCCTGCGCGCGGTCTTCGGCGCCGACGGGGCCGAGCTGGACGAGCTGCGCGAGCTGCTGCCGAAGGCGGTCCGGCTCGGCTCGATCCTGGCCGTGCTCCCGGTGGTGCGGCGCGACCTGGGCGGCTACGGGCCGGGCGCGCGCTTCGACCGTCACCGCCGGCGGTACGACGAGATCGTCGACACGCTCATCGAGCGCGCCACCGCCGACCCGCGCCTGGACGAGCGGGACGACGTGCTCGCGCTGCTCGTGCAGGCCCGCTACGACGACGGCTCGCCGATGACCCGCGGCCAGATCGCCGACCAGCTGCTGACCCTGCTCACGGCCGGGCACGAGACCACGGCCACCACCCTGGCCTGGGCCGTCGAGCGGCTGCGCCGCCAGCCGGGCCTGCCGGAGCGGCTCGCCGCCGGCGACGACGCGCTGCTCGACTCGACGCTGATGGAGGTGCAGCGGGTCCGGCCGGTGATCGAGCTGACCGCCCGGCAGGTGCGCGCCGAAACGCTCACGATCGGTCGCTGGACGCTGCCGCGCGGCACGGTGGTCACCGCCTGCATCGCGCAGCTGCACGAGGACCCGGCGCTGTTCCCCGACCCGGAACGGTTCGATCCGGAGCGGTTCGCCGGGTCCCGGGCCGACATGTACGGCTGGATCCCGTTCGGCGGCGGGGTGCGGCGCTGCATCGGCGCCGCCTTCGCCTCCCTGGAGATGCGGGTGGTGCTGCGCACGGTGCTGCGCGACTTCATCCTCGAGCCGGCCACCGAGGCGCCGGAACGATCGCACAGCCGGGGCATCGCGGTCGCGCCGGCTCGCGGCGGCCGGGCGGTCGTGCACCGCCGCCGCTGAGGCCGGAAACCGGCCCTGGTCCTCATTGGACGACGATCGGGTCGCCGAGGGCCGCGTGGGTGTCCCGCCGATCGCCGGTCTTGGTGTTCCGGCCGGCGCACGTCAGGCGCAGGCTGACCACGTTCTTCAGGTCGATGGAGATCTTCTCGGCGTGACCGACCGACACCTCGGCCGGCTTCGGCAGCAGCTTGCGGCCGTCCTGGTCGTAGAAGAGGAACTCGACGGTGGCGCCGATCGCGTTCTCGGTCTGATCGTCGATCCCGGCCACCGCGGTGAAGGTCTGGTAGCCGGCGACGTTCCAGGTCAGCTTGCTCTCATCGTGCGTTGCGCACCAGAAGAGGACTCCTCGCGAGTGCCGCGCGGCCGCGAAGGTCACCGAGTCCGCGTCGTAGCCGCCTTCGACCGGCTGCTCGGCGTCCAGGTATTTGGTCGCGGGCGTGTCCGCCGGCGTATCGGTCGGATCCGCCGTGGGATCGGAGGACGCGGTATCGGTCGGGTCGGCGGTGGTCGGGTCGGTGGTCGGGTCCGTGGTCGGCTCGGTGGTGGCCGGCTCGGTGGTCGGCTGCGTGGCCGCCGGGAGCGCGCGCGGCGTCGCCGTCGTGGAGACCTCGTTGACGACCCGCAGGGCGGTGCCGGCGCCGGTGGCCACGGCGACGAACGCGATGCCGAGCGTCAGGATCAGCCATTGCCGCAGTTCGAGCGCCCGCAGCGCCCGGCTCGGCGGCACGTTGTGCTCCAGTTCGAGGCGGCGGCTGCGCCGATAGCTCAGCACCACCCGGATGGCCAGCACCGAGAACGCGAACGCGACCAGCGCGCACCCGGCGAGCAGGGCCACCCCCGGGTCGCGCGACCCCGAGTACAGCAGATAGAGAACGACCGCACCGATCAGCGCGGTGAGAAGGCAGATGAGGACGAACGCCGCCCCGCGGGTGCTCCTGTTCACTTTTGATCCTTTCCGGAAGTGGGTCGGGTTCAGCGGATCCACACGCAGAGCGCGGTCCGGTCGTCCGAGAACGCCCGGGCGCGGAAGCTGACGTGCCAGAGGAACGCCGCCAGCTCGGGCACGCCCGGCTCGGTCCACCAGCCGCCGAGGGCGTCGCGCACGTCGGCGTGCCGCATCGGCTCGGCCAGCCCACCGGTGCACAGCAGCAGCATCTCGCCGGTCGCGGCCCGCACCACGGCGGTCTCCGGGCACGCGGCGTCCCGGGGCAGCTCCCGCGCCGGCGGCCCCTCCCCGGCCGGGCCCTGGCCGGGCTCCGGGAAGCAGGGGCGCCAGCCGTCCCGGCCGAGGATCAGCGCCGCGCTGTCGCCGACCCGCAGCAGCGCCACCCGGGCACCGTCCGGGTCGGGGGTGAGCACGGCGGCGGTCAGCGTGGTCGCGTACGCCTCGGGTTCGGCCCCGTCGGCGCGGGCGCGCTCGCACAGCGCGTCGGCGACCCGGACGGACGCCGCGCACGCCGCCGCGGCCGCCGCCTCGGCGTCGTCGGCCAGCGTGGCCAGCTCCGGCTCGATCGCGTCGCGCAGCACCCGGCTCGCCAGCCCGGCGCCGAGGTGGGACAGCGGCCGGCTGCTCAGCCCGTCCGCCACGCAGGCGACCAGGGCCGGCGAGCCACCGGCGTCGGCCGGGCCGAACGCCATCGCGTCCTGGCGGGTCCGGCCGACGAACCGGTGCCCGTCGCCGCGGACCGACGCCGCCCGCACCGAGAACCGGCCGATCTCGCCGCCGTCCAGGACGGTGTCCGGCACCGCGCCGCGCACGGCCGGCAGCGGTCCCGGCGCGGACGATAGCGTCGGCTGTCTGATCAGGACAGCCGGGTCGGCGAAGGTCGGCCTCATGGCGACGACTGTGTCCGATCGCGATCCGGACTGACAGCCGCGAACGGCCGGAACCGGCCCGTCGATGCGGCGACCCGTTCCGGCTGAATCGGCGAGGCGCGCGGCGGAATTGCCCGCTCGGCCGATGGAGTCCGGGCCGGTCAGACCCCGTCGGCGAGCCGCCGCAGACCGGCCGGATCCAGCACCGTGACCCGGCGGTACGCGGTGCTGATCAGCCCCCGCTCGCGCAGGTCGTGCACGGCCTTCTGGACGGTGGCCCGGGCGATCGCGATCATCGCGGCCAGCTCCGGCTGGCTCAGCGGCACCGCGATCTCGACCGACCCGTCCCGCCCGGGCCGGCCGCACGCCTCCGCGACCTCGGTCAGCAGCCGGGCCAGCCGGATGTGCGCGGGGAACGCCGCGAAGTCGCCGCGCCGCCGGTTGGCCCAGCTCAGCTGGCGCGCGATCATCGCCATGACCAGCTGGGACACCTCCGGCCGCCGGCGCAGGAACGCCTCGAACTCGGCCCGCGCGACGGTCACGGCGTAGACCGTGCCGCAGGCGATCGCGGTCGCGTTGCGCGGGCTGTCGGTGAGGGCGCCGATCTCGCCGATCACGTCGCCGGGCACCCGGATGCCGAGCAGCGTGCCGAAGCCGTCCACCGCCGTGGTGACCTTGACGAAGCCGGCGGTGATCAGCACGACCTGGGCGGCCGCCGCGCCCTCGCGCAGGATGGTCCGGCCGCCCGTGAAGCGCCGGGGCACGCCGAGCCGCAGCAACTCGTCGGCCGCGGCCGGCGCGAGGCCGCCGAGGAAGGTGCCCGGCGCCCAGCCGCCCGGCTGCGTGGTGTCGTCCGCCATCGACGCCTCCCGGTCCGTAAAGGACATCATGCGGGAGGCGCCCACCATTCGCCGAATTCGTTTCGAGCTATCAGGTGCGCAGCGCCTCGGTGAGCAGGGCCTCGGCCCGGATCGGGGCGAGAAGTCCGGCGCTCAGCTCGGTCAGGTCCTCGACCGCGCAGGCCGGCGGGCGGCCGCAGTTGGCCGCGGCCAGGCCCGGGTGCGCCCGCGCCCAGTCGGCCAGCACGGCGCGCAGCGGCTCGGGGAGCCGATCGGGGTCGCCGCCGCCGGCCGCCGCCTGGCGGAAGCGCTGCCGGTAGGACCAGAACGACCAGACCTTCGCCTCGTCGATGAGCCGGACGATCGGGTCGGTGGTGCGGTAGTGCAGGGCGATCGTGTACGAGGTGATGCTCCCGTCGGCGATCAGGTGGTCGACCATGCCGCGGCGGGCCTGCGAGCCGGCCACCTCGTAGAAGGTGCTCCGGCAGCCGCGCGGGCGGGCCGCGCCGACGATGCCCTTCCAGGTGATCGGGTGGTCCGGGTGGGAGTCGAGCAGTTCGGTGACCGCCTCGTAGTACATGACCTTCGTGGTCCAATGGTTGCGCCGCGAGGACCGGTTGCCGGCCAGACTCAGATACCAGTCCGCGATGACGGTGTCCGATCCACGTTCTGTCCTCGTGCTGAGCATGTCCGTGACGTCCATTCGAGATCTCGGTCGGGAGATATCGAGGGTCGCGGTTGGCAGGACCCGCCCGGCATCACGTGTTCTCGTGAATCCGCTCGCGCGCTCCGGTCGCGTCGTCGAGCACGTCGTCGAGATCGGCCAGGGTGGCGCCCGACGAGCACCAGGCGACCTGCTGGTCCGGGCGCACCAGCAGCAGCCGGCCCGGCCACCGGTCGGGCACGGCGGGGCCGCCGGCCGGCAGGTGACGCACCGGGATCCCCCGCTTCCGGGCCGCCGTCACCAGCGGCCGGCCGGACTGCCGGCCGGTCAGGTCGACCAGCGTGAACTGCGGTCCGAGCCGGTCGAAGAGCTGGTCGCCGCCGTCGAGCCGGAACGCGGGCAGGCGGTGCCCGGGCGTGCCCGCCAGCGCGACCGGATCCGTCCCCGCCAGGTCGAGCCGGGGCTCGTTCGCGCGCAGCGCCGCCTCCAGTCGCTGCTGATCGGCGCCCTCCTCGACGAGCCGGCGGAAGCGGCCCCGGGTGGCCAGCGCCCGGCTCGCGCGGATCCGGTCGGCCACCGCCCGCCCGCGGCGCTCCCGCGTGTAACCGTGCAGCAGGTGGGCGCCGGCCCAGCCGTGGACCGCCGCGGCGAGTCGCCAGCCAAGGCCCACGGCGTCGCCGATGCAGGTGTCCACGTCGTCCCCCGGCGAGTCGGTCGGGTGCGCGGCCTGGCCGGCGAGAAAGATCCGTCCCATCCCGTACGCGCGGGCGACGGCCGGCACGGTGTCGCGCTGCACCACGGCCTGGATCTCGCTCGGTTCCGCGGACAGTCCCAACCGGCGGCGGACCAGGTCGGCGTGATCGGTGACCGCCTCGTCGCCGGGGCCGACCGGCAGCTGGGCGACGCATCGGTCGCCGTCGTGCCCCGCGATCACGGTGGCGCCGGCGGTGATCCACGCGAACGGCCCGTCCCGGCGCCGGGCCACCCCGGCGCTGGCGAAGTAGACGGTGAACTGCGGGTCGGCCGGGTTGAACGGCTCCATCGCGAAGCCGGCGCAGCGGCGCACCGTGCTCTGCGCGCCGTCGCAGCCGACCAGGTAGTCGGCCTCGATCAGGTGATGCCGGCCGGACTCGGCCTCGATCACCGTGGCGGTCGCGTGGTCCGGCCGGTCCGCCGCGTCCACCAGCGTCCACCCGGTCCGCAGGTCGACCGCCGGGCACTCGCGCAGCGCGCGACGCAGCCGGGCGATCAGCTCGGGACCGGAGATCAGCACGTACGGCTCGATCGGCGCGCTGCCGTCCGCGGCGGCCGCGTATTCGCCCCGTAGCTCGCTCGGCGACGGGAGCCGCCACACCAGGACCGGCGGCCGGTCGAGCGCCGGCCCCCAGATGATCTCGGCGGCGCTCCCCGGGGCCAGGCCGCCGGCCCGCACCCGGTCGGCCAGCCCCAGCCGGCGCAGCAACTCCAGGCCACGGCCGCTGATCAGCAGCAGGTCGGCTTGCCGCGACCGTTTGCGGGCGCGCTCCACCACCAGGCTCGGCACGCCGTGGTGGGCCAGCTCCAGCGCGGTCAGGGCGCCGGCGACGCCGGCTCCGGCGATCAGGACGGGCGTGCGGCGGACGGGTGCCTGCATCGGACCACCTCGGGCGGGAAGGGGTTTCCCCGCCCATGTTCGGCGACCGCGGGCCGCCACGGGCATCACGTGTTCGCGGGACCCGCCCCGGCCTCCCGCTCGACGATCCGGGCGACCTCGGACCGCCGGCGCACGCCGAGCTTGCGGAAGATGTGTCGCATGTGGGTGTCGACGGTGTGCACCGACATGAACAACTTCGCGGCGATCTCGGTGTTCGTCAGCCCGCCGGCGGCCTCCATGGCCACCTTGCGCTCGGTCTCGGTGAGGCGCTCCAGGAGGGACTCCGGCGCCGGGTCCGCGGTGGCGTCGCCGCGATCGTCCGCCAGCGCCGCCGCCCGGGCCCGCGGGCGGCCGGCCAGGCCGAACTCCTCGGCCGCCTGGGACCGCAAGGTAGCGTCCGCGTGCAGCAGTCCCTCGGCGAACAGGGCGCCGCCGGCCAGGCCGTGCACCCCGGGGTGCTGGTCGGCGAGCCGCCGGGCGGCCCGCGCGGCGACCTCGGCCTGCCCCCGGTCGCCGGCGTCCAGGGCGATCCGCACCAGTTCGGCGGCCGCCACCGGGTCGGCGGCGAGCAGGGCGGGCCGCCGCGGCAACGTCGCGTAGAAGTCGCGGAGCAGGTGGAACGCGTCCCGGGCCGAGCCGGTCGCGGCCAGCAGCACGGCCTCGGCCCAGAGCACGTCCTCGGGCGGGGCGGTGATCCCGCCGTCGGCCAGCCGGCGCAGGTCCGCCTGGTGCCGGCCGGCGCGCTTCAGGTCGCCGCGGCACACCGCGATCCGCACCAGCATGCCGAGCAAGGGCATGGCCAGCGCGTTGGCGCCGTGCTGCTCGGCGACCGCCGCCCCGGTCTCGGCCTCCACGGTGGCCTCGTCGAGCCGGCCCCGGGCGTACCACATGGTGGTTTTGAAGTAGTGCAGCAGTGGCTCGGCCCAGACCGTGCCGGCCCGGTCGGTGTCCCGGACGACCCGCTGGAAGACCCGCTCGGCCTGGTCGAACCGGTCGAGGACGGTGAGCATGCCGCCCAGCCAGATGCCGGGATGCCGGTTGAGGGCGCCGCCGCCGGAGCGGTCGGCCAGCTCGGTCGCCTCCCGGGTGTGCCGCAGCGCGTCGGCGAGCCGGCCCTCGGTGAAGGCCACCAGGCCACGCGCGGTCAGGCCGAACACCGCCGCGCCCGGCTCACCGGCGCGCCGCCCCAGCAGGTCGGCCCGTTCGCCGGAGGCGTCGGCGGCGGGCAACTCGTCCAGGTAGTGCAGGGCGTGCGCGCGGACCGCGTACAGCCGGGCGAGCAGGCCCTCCGGCACGCCGGGCTGCGCGATCGCCTGGTCGGCGTAGCGCAGCGAGATCTCGTTGAGACCGCTGTGTTTGTACGCCTCGGCCAGCCCGTGCAGCAGCCGCGCCGCGGTGGCCGGGTCGAGGCCGGCCCGCAACGCCTCCTCGCCCAGCTTGCGCGCCTCCTCCAGGCGGGCCGCGTTGGCCAGCAGGCCCACCGTGTCGGCGATCAGCGCGGCCCGGCCCGGGTCACCGGGCGCCGAACCGGACAGCGCCCGCAACATGATGTCGGCCGCCGCCGAGGGCGCCACCCGGGCCAGCTCGGCCGGCATCGCCCGGACCAGGCGGGCCGCGTCCGCGGCGCCGTCCCGGCCGCCACGCAGCTGGTGGTCGGCCACCTCGAGCGGCGAACGCCCGGCGTCCCGGGTGATCGCGGCGACCTCCCGGTGCAGGTGCTCGCGCATCCCGCGGGCGAGCATGCCGTAGACCGCCTGGCCGACCAGGTCGTGGGCGAAGGCCAGCTGACCGTCCTGGTCCTCGGCGAGGAAGTCGGTCATCGCCTCCTCGACCAGCGGGAACAGCTCCACCGCCGGCCGCCCGGCCAGGCGGGCCGCCTCCGCGACCGTGAACGGCCGGCCGAACACCGACACCGCCCGCACCAACTGACCGGCCGGTTCGGTCAGCGTCGCCAGCAGATCCCGCACCGAGTCGACGAAGCTGGACGGCAACTCGTCGCCGACCACCGAGCCCACCCCACCGGCCACCACCAGCTGCCCGGTCGCGACCAGCGCCTTCATCAGCTTCTCGGTGCGCAGCGGGTGGCCCGCGCAGGAGGCGGCCAGCGCCACCACCGTGCTGTCCACCTTGGCGCCGACCACCGCCGCGCAGAGCCGGGCGATCGCCTCCTCGTCCAGCGCCGGCACCCGGATCGGCGGGGTCCCGTCCCGCAGCAGCCAGCGCACCAACTGCTGGCCCGGGCTCTCCCGATCGTCCGGCGACGGCGGCCGGGCCGCGATCAGCCAGCACACCGGGGCCGCGGCCAGGGCGGGCACCAGATCGCGGACGGCGAGCGCGCTCAGCTCGTCGGTCCATTGCGCGTCGTCGATCACGATCAGCAGCGGCCGCTCCCGCGCGGCGTCCTCCAGCGAGCGACGCAACAGCTGAAGGGTGACGAACGCCTTGGCCCGCTCCGGCTCGAGCCGGGTGAGCCACTCGAACTCCGGCAGCGCCGGGCGGCAGTCGCGCAACGCCCCGGCCAGCGTCACCAGCGGCGCCGCCTGATCGTGCCGGAACGCCTCCCGCGCGGCCACCGCCAGGCCGCGCTCACGGGCCGGCTCGACGACCGCGCGCAGCAGCCGTGACTTGCCGATGCCCGCCTGGCCGATCAGCACATGCCGGCCACCGGCACCGTCCATCGTGTCGTCCAGGATCCGGGTGAGGCGGGCGAGCTCCGCCTCCCGGCCGAAGAGGTGATCTGACACCTTGGCCCCCCTTGCGGCATGTCTATCACAAGGCGGCGCCGTCGGCAGCGCGCACTACCCGTCCGATCACCGACCGGCAACACCCGGCCGGGTGATGAGCAGCGCGATCGTCCCGCCCGGCCACACCGCCCGCGGCCGGCTTACCCGCTCGTGCAGTGGGCCGCCGCACCGCGCGCTCCTAGCGTCGGGATCACCGGTAACGACCGACCCCCATAGGAGGTGCTGGGATGTACCCGAACGAGTCCTTCGGCCGGCGGCTGCGGCTGAGCCACATCGGCCGGCGCGGCGGCTCCGGCCTGCTGATGGTGCCGCTCGACCACGCCGTCGGCGCCGGGCCGCTCCGCCGCGACGGCGACCTGGACGCGCTGGTGGCGCAGCTCGCCGAGCACGGCGCGGACGCGGTGGTGCTGCACAAGGGTGCGGCCCGCCGGATCCGCCCGGCCCGGTTCCGCGACCTGTCGCTGGTGATCCAGCTCAACGCGAGCACCCGGATGGCGCCCGACCCGGACGCGAAGTATCCGGTGGCCACCGTGGAGGAGGCGCTCCGGCTCGGCGCCCACGCGGTCAGCGTGCACGTCAACGCCGCGTCCTTCACCGAGGGCGCGCAGATCGCCCACCTGGCCGCCGTCTCCGAGGCGTGCGACCGCTGGAACGTCCCGCTGCTGGCCATGATGTACGTCCGCGGCCCGGCGGTCCGCGACGCCCGCGATCCCGGCCTGGTCGCGCATGCCGTCACGATCGCCGCCGAACTGGGTGCCGACCTGGTCAAGACCGCGCTGCCGGAGGATCCCGGCGCGGCCGGCCGCGTCATCGGCGCCGCGCCGCTGCCGGTCCTCGCGGCCGGCGGCCCGGCCGACGACGGGCCGGACGCGGTGCTCGGCCGGATGGCGGCGGCGATGCGGGCCGGTGCGGCCGGCGTGGCCGCCGGCCGCCTCGTCTTCACCGCCGACGATCCGGGCGCGATGGTGCGCGCCCTGGCCGCCGTCGTGCACGACCGGGCCCCGGTGAGCGTCCGATGAGCGCCGCGACGACCGGCCGGCAGTGCTGGCTGGACCTGCGGCAGGCCGGCCCGTGGCGGCGCGCGGTCAGCGAGGAGGCGGTGCACCTGCGGTTCGACGCGCTGGTCGCGGACGACCCGGCCGACCTCGCCGACCTGCCGCCCACGGTGACCCGGGTGCTCGTCGCCGGCGACACCCTCCCGGAGGACCTGACCGGCATCGACCTGGTGCTGGTGGACCCACGCCGGCACGGCGACCCGGCGGCCCTCGCCGGGGCCCGGCCGGGCGTGCGGTTCGGCAGCCGGGTGGACGTCACCGATGCGGAGAGCCTGGAGGTGGCCTGCGAGCGGGTCCGCCGCGACGACTGCACGGTGATCCGGTTCCACGACCCGACCCACATCCCGCTCGAGATCGTGCTGGCCGCCGCGGACGGCGCGCCGGGCCGGGTGGTGACCGAGGTGGACGGCGTCCAGGAGGCCTCGGTGCACGTCTCGGTGCTGGAACGCGGGCCGGACGGCGTGCTGCTGCGGCCGGGCGGGCCGGGCGACGCCACCAAGCTCACCGAGGTGCTCCGCCGCGACTCGCCCGACCTCGACCTGGTCACCCTCACCGTGACCGCGGTCCGGCACGTCGGCTCCGGCGAGCGGGCCTGCGTCGACACCTGCTCGCACCTGCACCAGGACGAGGGGATCCTGGTCGGCTCCCGGTCCCGCGGCCTGCTGCTGTGCGTCAGCGAGACGCATCCGCTGCCGTACATGCCGATGCGGCCGTTCCGGGTCAACGCCGGGGCGATCATGTCGTACACGCTGGCGAGCGCCGAGCGGACCCGGTACCTCTGCGAGCTCCAGGCCGGGGCGACCGTGCTCGCCGTGCGCGCGGACGGCCGGACCCGCCCGGTCACCGTGGGCCGGGTGAAGATCGAGACCCGGCCGCTGCTCTCGGTCGACGCGGTGGCGCCGACCGGCGAACAGATCAACCTGATCCTCCAGGACGACTGGCACGTGCGGCTGCTCGGGCCGGGCGCGGCCGTGCTCAACTCGACCGAACTGAAGCCGGGCGACGAGGTGCTCGGCTACCTGCCCGGGCGGGAACGGCACGTCGGCTACCCGATCGACGAGCTCTGCCACGAGCTATGACGGTCCTCGACTTCCACGCCCGGCTCGGCGGCGGGCCGGACGCCGCCGGCGACCTGCTGCGGGTCATGGCCGGCCGGGGCGTCGCCCGGGCGGTCGTGTCCTGCGGCGGGCTGCTCGACCCGGTCCGGCTGGCCCGGCAGGTCGCCGAGGGCGGCCGCGCGGAGGTCCGGGCCGGCAACGAGCTGCTCGCCGCCCGGTGCGCCGGTTCCGGCGGCCGGCTGCTGCCGTTCTACTTCGCCGATCCGGTACGCGAGGTCGCCGCGTACCGGGCGGCGGCCGGCGAGTTCCGCGGGCTGGAGATCTCCCCGGCGGTGCACGGTTTCCGGCTGGACGACCCGTGCGTCGCCGAGCTGGTCTCGGTCGCCGCCGCGGCCGGCCACCCGGTCTACGTGGCCTGCCTGGGCCGGCCGGGCGCGCGTACGGCCGATCTCGTCCGCCTGGCCCGCGCCGTGCCGGAGGCCACCCTCGTCTGGGGACATTGCGGCCACGGCTGGCTCGACCTCGCCGGGCTCGAGGAGATCGCCGAGGTGCCCGGCATCCTCGCCGAGACGTCCGGCTGCCTCACGATGACGGCCCGGCGGGCGGTCGCCCTGCTCGGGCCGGACCGGGTGCTGTTCGGCACCGAATACCCCCTCCAGGAGCCGGCCGTCGAGCTGGCCAAGGCCCGGTCGCTGGGCCTCTCCGAAGCCGACCTGTACGCCGTGACCTGGCGCAACGCCTGCCGGGTGCTGAACGAGGAGACGACATGGACACCACCACTTATTGGACCGGCTCGGTGAGAAGGCTGCCGCGGATCGGCGACTGGTCCGACTTCGCCGGGCTGGCCAAGGTGCAGGACGACGCGCTGCCGGGCGCGCTGGCGGCCGCGGCGACCTCGCCGTTCTACCGGGCGCGCGGCGGCGGCGTCCCGGCCACCCGGGCGGAGCTGTCGGGGTACCCGCTCACCAGCAAGGCGGACCTGCGCGACGCGTACCCGTTCGGGATGCTCGCCGTGGACCGGTCCGAGCTGGCCACCTACCACGAGTCGAGCGGCAGCAGCGGGGCGCCGACCGCCTGCTACTACACCCGCGACGACTGGACCGACCTGATCGACCGGTACTGCCGCGTGCGGGTGGGTATCGGTCCCGCCGACACGTTCCTGGTCCGCACGCCGTACGCCCTGATGCTCACCGGACACGTGGCGCACGCGGCGGCCCTCTCCCGGGGCGCGACCGTGGTGCCGGCCGACAACCGGTCGCTGGCCACCCCGTACGCGAAAGTGGTCCGGCTCCTGCACGACCTCGATGTCACGCTCACCTGGTCGCTGCCGACCGACGCACTGCTGTGGGCCGCCGCCGCGCGCCTGGCCGGGCTGCGTCCCGACCGCGACTTCCCCGCGCTGCGGGCGCTGCTGGTGGCCGGCGAGCCGCTGAGCCCGGCCCGCCGGGAGCGGATCGCGCGGATCTGGGGCGTGCCGGTGGTCGAGGAGTACGGCGCGAGCGAGACCGGCGGGCTGGCCGGCGAGTGCCCGCACGGCCGCCTGCACCTGTGGGCCGACCGCGCGATCTTCGAGGTGTACGACCCGGCGACCGGCCGGACCGGCGACGAGGGCGCCGGCGAGCTGGTGGTCACGCCGCTGTTCCGGACCGCGATGCCGTTGCTGCGCTACCACATCGGCGACCTCGTCGAGGTGTCCAAGGTGGACTGCCCGTGCGGCTGGGCGCTGCCGACGGTCCGGGTGCTCGGCCGCTTCGGCACCGGGGAAGGGCTTACCCAGGCCGGTCTGGAGGAGGTCGTGTTCCGGTTGCCGGCCGAGTTCGGCGTGCTGTTCTGGCGGGCCCGGACCTGCTCGTACGGCGTCCGGATCCAGATCGAGGTGGCCGCGCCGCACCAGGAGTCGGCGGTCCGCCTGCTCGCGGCCGCCGTGGAGGAGACCTACGACGTGCAGGCCCGGGTCGAGGCGCTGCCGCCGGGCACGCTGGTGCCCGACCAGTTGCTCACCGCGATGCCCGACGTCCTCAAGCCCCGCGGACTGTTCACCGGGGACGAGGACTGGGACCGGGCGCTGCGGTACTACTGAGGGGACCCGCCATGACCGCCTGCACCGAGCGGCACCTCCGCAACTTGCCCGCCCAGGCCGAAGGCGAGGGCCAGATTTGCATGGCCAAGGCGGCACAGCCATGACGCACCCGGACGTCGCCGTCGTCGGCGCGGGGATCGGCGGGCTGACCGCGGCCGTCGCGCTCGCCCGCCGTGGCGCGCGCTGCGTGGTCTTCGAGCGGCATCCCTGCCTCCCCGAGGACGGCGCCGGCATCCAGGTCTCCCCGAACGCCGCCGCCGAGCTGTACCGGCTGGGCCTCGAGGATGCCTTCGCCACCGCGATCCGCCCGGCCGGCCGGGAGATCCGCCGGTGGCGCGACGACACCGTGCTGAGCCGGGTCGACCTGACCCGGCACGAGGTCCCGTACTTCACGATGCGGCGCGCCGACCTGGTCCGGGCCCTGCTCGAGGCCGTCCGCCGGACGCAGGGGCCGGACGCCGTCCGGTTCGGGCGCCGCTGCGTCGGGGTGTGGGACGAGGGCTCGCGCGTGCTGGTGGGCTTCGACGACCACACCGCGACCGCCGCCGGCCTGGTGATCGGCGCGGACGGCCTGCGCTCGGCGGTGGCCGGCGCGTTCCGCCCGGAGCCGCCGCGGTACAGCGGCCACGTGGCCTGCCGCGCGGTGCTGCCGATCGAGGCGGCGGGCGGGCCGGCCGGGCCGGACCGGGTGGTGGCGTGGCTGGGCCCGCGGCGGCACTGCGTCGCCTATCCGATCGATCGTGGCCGGCAGCTCAACCTGGTGGTGACGACGCCGGCGCCGCACCCCACCGGGCCGGCCGAAACCGTCGGCGCCGCCGACCTGCTCTGCCAGTACCGGGGATGGCATCCGGCGGTCCGCGGCCTGATCGGCGCGGCCCGCCGGCTGGGCCGGTACCCGCTGTACGACCGGCCGCCGACCCCGGACCCGTGGCGCGGCCGGGTGGTGCTCATCGGCGACGCCGCCCACCCCATGCTGCCGTTCCTGGCGCAGGGCGCGGCTCAGGCGATCGAGGACGCGGTGGCGGTCGCCGACTGCCTGGACCGCCCGGACGCCCCGGCGCGCTACGCCGCGACCCGGCTGCCCCGGGTGCGCCGCGTGACCGAGGCGTCGCACGCCGGCCTGCACGCCTACCACCTGCCGGACGGTCCCGAGCAGCAACGCCGGGACCGGGCGATGGCGGTGGCCGCGCCGGCCGCCCTCGACTGGCTCTACGGCCGTCCAGCTCCGGTCTGAAGGGGAGACTCGTCGCGGGCCAGGGCGGCCAGTTCGACCCGCGAGGCGAGGCCGAGCTTCTTGAAGATCTGCCGAAGGTGGTAGTTCACGGTGTGCGGCGACTTGCCGACCCGGGTGGCGATCTGCCGGTTCGTCATCGCCTGCCGGACCAGGTCGGCGATCTCCCGTTCGAGATCGGTGAGCTGCCCCCAGTCGACCCGGCAGCTCCGGGGGCGGCTCGGCGGCCGGCGCGGGGCGGACCGGCCCAGCAGGGCGTCGACCACGCGCCGGGCCTCCGCCGGCGGAAGGGAGAGCACCAGCACGGCGGGCCGGTCCTCGGGGATCTGCTCGGGCAACTCCATCGTTCCTCCTCGGGTTGAGTCCGATGGTGGGGCCGCCCCCTACCGCAGATCTGCCAGAAGTAGGCGATTGCCGGAACATGCTCACGGCCGGGCGTGGCGCGGATGCCGGCGCACCCGGCCCGTGTACCAGGTGCCCGGCGCGGATTCGCAGCGCTCGTGCGTTTCGATCACGTCCGGCCCGATCCGCAGCATCGTCCACGAGCGGGGAACGTCGCGTATCCGATAGCTGGTCGCGGTGCCGGCAATGACCACCAGCATCCGGCCGTACGCGTGGACCGCCGGCACGTGGGTGTGCCCGGCGAGCACCAGGTCCACGCCGGCCAGTCGCAGCGCGCGGGCGAAGCGGGCGCGCCCGGCGAGCCGCTCCAGGCCACCGGCGAACGGCGGGTGGTGCATCGCCACCAACCGTACGTCCGCGGGGGAAGCGGAACCCAGCACCTCCCGGACAGTCACCGCCTGCCGCCGGGTCACCCGGCCGCTCTTCCAGCGCCACCGGGGCATGCTGTCGATGCCGAGGGCGGTCACCCCGGGCACCCGGACGGTCGAGTCGTCCGGGCCGAGCCAGCGCCGGTAGCGGGCGTACGGCGCGACCACCCGCAGCGGGCTGACCAGCGGGAGATCGTGGTTGCCCGGCACCAGCAGGCGCGGCGCGGGCAGCTTGTCGAGCACGTTCAGCGCCTGCAGGAACTCGCGGGGACGCGCGCGCATGGTGTGGTCGCCGGTCACCACCACCAGGTCGGGGCGGACCGCGGCCACCTCGTCCGCCAGCGCGTCGATCGACGCCGGGACGTGCGCGCCCAGGTGCAGGTCGGAAAGGTGGGCGATCACCACCGGCTCGGTCATCGCCGGGACAACGCGAGCTGGCGCAGGCGGGACCAATCGAGCTCGGGCAGCGGCACGGGCACGCCGGGGCGGTGGCGGGGCACGCGCACGCGCAGCGCGCCGGGCGAGATCGAGCAGCGGACCGGGGTGGGCAGCAGCAGCGCCTCGCCGTCCACACCGACCGGCAGGAGCGCGGCGTCGGAGTCGATCGAGACGTGCCGGGCGGTGGTCCGGGTGATCGTGCCGGGGCGCCCGCCGAACAGCAGGCCGGCGGCGTCGGCGGCGCCGCGCACGTGCACGGCCAGCACGCCGAGATCGCCGCCGTCCAGCCGGTAGCGGCGGCCCAGCCCGGCGACGTCGTCCAGGCCGTACGGGTTGTTGCTGACCAGCACGGCCTGCGGGCCCATCACCGCCAGCTCGTCGCCCACCTGCACGCGCAGCACCGGGCCGCGGTGGCCGGTCAGCAGGTCGGGCAGCAGGTCGAGGGTGACGCCGGCCTTGTCGTCGCGGTACGCGGGGCTCTGCACGATGGTCGCGTAGGCGCCGAACGACGCGTTGTTCACGAACACCCGGTCGCCGACCCGGCCCAGGTCGACCCGCAGCTCCACGCCGTCCTCGAGCGCGTCCAGGCAGGTCGCCGGGTCCTCCCGGTCCAGGCCGAGGTCGAGGGCGAAGTGGTTGCGGGTGCCCGCGGAGATCACCAGGAACGGCAGCCCGTGCTCGGCGGCGATCGCGGCGACCAGCGCCTGGGTGCCGTCCCCGCCGGCCACGCCGAGCAGGTCGGCGCCGTCCCGGACGGCCTGCCGGGCCACCTCGGCGACGTCCACGTCCGGGCCGTCCAGCAGGTACACCTCGGCGCCGAGCTTGCGGGCGCGCTGCTCCAGGTCGAACCGGGCGACCTTCCCGCCGCCGGACTTCGGGTTCATGATCAGGAAGGGGCGGGCCGGCGGCGGAGCGTCGAACTCGGCGGGCCGGTCGTGGTGCGAGTGCCGCAGGGCGGCCCGGCCGGCGACCACCATCCCGGCCCAGAGCAGGGCGAACCCGACCACCACCCAGATCAGCGAGGCCACCGCGTACACGATGGTCACGGTGACCGGCGCGGCGACCGCGACCGCCGCGGCCACCCAGCGCAGCACCCCGCGGTGGGTGAGGAACCACCAGACCGACGTCAGCATCACCAGCATGCCGGCGGCGGCCACCAGCAGCAGCCCGATGCTCGCCCGCACCCCGGCCCCGGCCAGCACCAGGACGACCGCGGCCGCGGCGGTCAGGAACGCCAGGCGGGCCAGCCAGCGGCGGCCCGCGGGCGCGGGGAGCTCAACCATCACCGCAGCCTGATCCGTGCCGACCCATAGAGGCATCATCCGCCGCGGATGGCGCGCGCGCAGCCCGGTAGGTTGGCCGCATGGCTGATCTACCGCAGGGCCTCCCGACGACCACGTTCGCCGACGTGCTCGACCGCCATCAGGTGATGGACGCCGCGATCCGGCCGCTCTGGTCGCCGGTCCCGCTGATCGCCGGCCCGGCGTTCACGGTGCGCTGCCCGCCCGGCGACAACCTGATGCTGCACGCGGCGATCTACCAGGCCGAGCCGGGCTCGGTGATCGTGGTGGAGTCCGGCGACCTGGATTACGCCCTCGCCGGCGGCAACGTGTGCGCGGTGGCGCGGCGCCGCGGCGTGGCCGGGTTCGTGCTGGACGGGCTGATCCGCGACATCGGCGAGGTGCGCGACCTGGGCTTCCCGGTGTGGGGGCTGGGGGTGATCCCGGTCCCGGGCGGGAAGGCGACGGCGCTGCCGGTGAACGTGCCGATCCGCTGCGGCGGCGTCCCGGTGCGGGCCGGCGACCTGGTGGTGGCCGACGAGGACGGGGTGGTCGTGGTGCCGGCCGAGTCGCTGCCGGAGGCGATCGCGGCGGCCGCGGCGAAGCAGCAGGCGGACGCGGCGATGACGCTCGACGACTGGGAGCAGGCACATCGCGCCAAGGTCGACGGGCTGATCGCGGCCTGGCAGGCGGAGCAGTCATGAAGGTGCTGCTGCCGGACAGCGTCGACCTCGCCGAGCTCACGCTGCCGCCGGGCGTCTCGTCGCTCGTGTACGCGGTGGATTCGCCGCTGCCGGAGGAGCACACCGACGCCGAGGTGCTGGTCGTCTGGGGCAACCCGCCGGCCCAACTGCGCGATGCCGCGGCCCGGCTGAAGCGGCTGCGCTGGGTGCAGACGCTCGCGGCGGGGCCGGATGCGGTGCTCGCGGCCGGTTTCGCGCCGGAGGTGCCGGTGACGTCGGGCCGCGGCCTGCACGACCGGACGGTCGCCGAGCACACCCTCGCCCTGCTGCTGGCGGCCGCCCGCCGGGTGAATCTCATGACCCGCGCCCAGATCGGCCGTCGCTGGGCCGATGAGCTGGGCGGAAATCAACCCCTCAAAGACCCCGACCATTTTCGTACGCTGCGGGAGGCGCACGTCGTCGTGTGGGGGTTCGGCAGCATCGCCGCGGTCACGGCCCCGCTGCTGACCGCCTTCGGCGCCCGGGTCACCGGCGTCGCCCGGGCGGGCGGCACGCGGCACGGCTACCCGGTGGTGACCGAGGCGGAGTTCCCGTCCCTGCTGCCCACGGCCGACGCGCTGGTGATGATCCTGCCGGCGCTCCCGGCGACCCGGCACGCGTTCAACGCCTCGGTGGCGGCGCTGCTCCCCCGGCACGCCTGGGTGGTCAATGTGGGCCGCGGCGCCACTCTGGACGAGCCGGCGCTGCTCGACGCGGTCCGCTCCGGCCGCCTCGGCGGCGCGGCCCTGGACGTCACGGAGACCGAGCCGCTGCCGCCGTCGTCACCGCTCTGGGACGAGCCGAACATCATCATCTCCCCGCACGCGGCGGGCGGGCGTCCGCTGGGCGCCCCCGAGCTGATCCGCTCGAACCTGGAGGCGTTCCTGGCGGGCCGCCCGCTGCGCAATGTGGTCGCTTAATTCGCGACCGTTTCACCCGCGCGACCGTTTCCCTCACGCGACCGTTCGCCCGCGCAGGCGCTTTGGCCGCGCGCGCTTGTTCGCGCGACCGTTCGCCCGCGCAGGCGCTTTGGCCGCGCGCGCTTGTTCGCGCGACCGTTCGCCCGCGCGGGCGCTTTGGCCGCGGAGCCTCAGAGCACCGAGGAGGCCAGGCGGTCGGGGTTGCCGAAGCGGTGGGCGGTGATGCTGATCGCCTGTTCGTGCAGGAACGGCAGCAACTCGATCCGGCCGGCCTCGGTGACCGGTCCCGACCACACGGCCACGTCGGGGTCGGCCGGGATCACGCTCGAGCCGCCGATCAGCCGCACCCGGCCGGACCGTAGCCCGGCCGCCCAGGTCCTGTCGTCCTCCACCCGGATCTCGGCCGGGATCGCGGCGGCCAGCGTCGCCGGCAAGGCCGTGCCGACCGAAACGCGCATCTTCGATCCCGCCAGGACGCCGGCGGCCAGCACCCGCACCAAGCCGGCCACCGGCGCGCCGGCCGCGAGCCGGATCTCGACCGGCTGGGCCACGTACCGCAGCACGTTCCGCTCCGCCCACAGGCCCGAGACGTCCGACTGCCCGAAGTGTCCCGCCCAGGCGCTCGCGTCGGAGCCCGCCGCCCGCTCGATGCCGGCCATTTCCGATTCGTCGAGCACCGGCCGCGCCGCCGCGAGAAGCGATCGCACCCGGTCGGAATCGATCGTCGCGATCACGGTCGCTCGCGCCGGCTCCCAGCCGGTCAGACCGGCCAGGTAGTTCGGCCCACCGGCCTTGGTGCCCGGCCCGACCGCCGACCGCTTCCAGCCACCGAACGGCTGCCGCCGCACGATCGCCCCGGTGATCCCCCGGTTCACGTACAGGTTCCCGGCCTGCACCCGATCGATCCAGCGACGCACCTCGGCCGGGTCCAGCGAGTGCAGCCCCGAGGTCAGCCCGTAGTCGACCTCGTTGACCAGATCGATCGCCTCGTCCAGCGAGGCCGCCGTCATGAGGCCGAGGATCGGCCCGAAGTACTCCGTCCGGTGGTACGCCGACCCGCGCCGCACCCCGTCCCGGATGCCCGGCGTCCACAGCCGGCCCTCGTCGTCCAGCTTCCGCGGCTCGAGCAGCCACCTCTCCCCCGGCGCCAGCGTGGTGAGGCCGCTGAGCAGCTTCCCGCTCGCCGGCTCGATCACCGGGCCGACCTGGGTGCGCGCGTCGGCCGGATAGCCGACGGTCAGCGACGACGCGGCGTCGAGCAGCTGGTTGCGGAACCGATCGGACCGGGCCACCGATCCGGCCAGCACCACCAGCGACGCGGCCGAGCACTTCTGACCGGCGTGCCCGAACGCGGACCCGACCACGTCCTTCACGGCCAGGTCGAGGTCGGCGCTCGGGGTCACGATGATGGCGTTCTTGCCGCTGGTCTCGGCGAGCAGCGGCAGGTCCGGCCGGAACGATCGGAACAGCTCGGCCGTCTCGTACGCGCCGGTGAGGATGACCCGGTCGACCAACGGGTGGCTGATCAGTTCCCGGCCGAGCCCCTGCTCGTCGACCTGGACCAGGGTGAGGAGCCGCGGGTCGGGCAGGACCCGGCCGATGATGTCGGCGAGCAGCGCCCCGCACCGCTCGGCCGGCCCGGCCGGCTTGACCACCACGGCCGAGCCGGCGGCCAGCGCGGCGAGCATCGAGCCGGCCGGGATCGCGACCGGGAAGTTCCACGGCGGGGTGACCAGCGTGAGCCGCACCGGGACCGGGGTGGCGCCGTCGACCCGGTCGAGGCCGGCGGCCAGTTCGGCGTAGTAGTGGGCGAAGTCGGCCGCCTCCGACACCTCGGGATCGGCCTGGTCGGCGGTCTTGCCGGTCTCGGCGGCCATCACCTCGATCAGTTCGGCGCGCCGGGCCTCGATCGCCTCGCCGGCCCGGTGCAGGACGGCGGCCCGATCGGAACCGCTCATCTTGTGCCACGCCTCCGCGGCGTCCGCGGCCTGGTGCATGATCTGATCGAGCCGGGCCGGGTCGTCGATCCGGGCGGATTCGATCGCGGCGATCCCGAGCGTCGACCCCGGTGCACGGGTGAGCACGTCGCGGACCCAGGCGCGGTTGGCGGCGACGGACGGGTCGGTGTCCGGCGTGTTCTCGAAGTGGCCCGGGCGGGGCTCGGGGACCGCCGCGAACCGATCGATCACCCGGCGGGCGGCGGGCACCGCGTCGTCCAGGTCGCGCAGCGAGGCCAGGAAACGCTCGCGTTCGCGCGCGAACAGCCCCTCGTCCGAGTCGAGCTCGAAGACCGCGGACATGAAGTTGTCCTGGCTGGCGCCCTCCTCGAGGCGGCGGATCAGGTAGGCGATCGCCACGTCGAACTGCTCCGGGCGTACCACCGGCGTGTAGAGCAACAACCCGCCCACCTCGCGCCGGACCACCTCGGCCTGGCCCTCGGCCATGCCGAGCAGCATCTCGAACTCGACGCCGGGCCGCACCTCGCGGCGGCCGGCCAGCAGCCAGGCGTACGCGATGTCGAACAGGTTGTGCCCGGCCACGCCGAGCCGCACATTCTCGATCCGCGAAGGGTGCAGCGCGTAGTCGAGGACCCGCTTGTAGTTGGTGTCGGTGGCCTGCTTGCTCTCCCAGGTCGCCAGCGGCCAGCCGTGCACGTCGGCCTCGACCCGCTCCATCGGCAGGTTGGCGCCCTTGACCAGGCGCACCTTGATGCCGGCGCCGCCGCGGGCCCGCCGGCGGGCCGCCCACTCCTGCAGCCGGATCATCGCGGCGAGCGCGTCCGGCAGGTACGCCTGGAGCACGATGCCGGCCTCGAGGCCGAGCAGTTCCGGCATGTCCAGGAGCCGGGTGAAGACCGCGATGGTGAGGTCGAGGTCCTTGTACTCCTCCATGTCGAGGTTGACGAACTTCTGGTGCGGAGAACGAGCCGCCTGCCGGAACAGCGGCGTCAACCGCTCGACGATGTCGTCGACCGCCTCGTCGAAGGCCCACGGGTTGTGCGGCTCGACCGCGGCCGACACCTTGATCGACACGTAGTCGACGTCGTCGCGGCCGAGCAAGCGCTCGGTCTCCCGCAGCCGGCGGTCCGCCTCGCCGCGACCGAGCACCGCCTCGCCGAGCAGGTTCACGTTGAGCCGCACGTCGCGGCGGCGGATCCGGGCGATCGCCTTGCCCAGGCGCGCGTCGGTCGCGTCGACGACCAGGTGACCGACCATGTGGCGCAGGACGCGGCGGGCGATCGGCACGACCACGCCGGGCATCATCGGCGCCATCCGGCCACCGACGCGCACGGCGGCCCGCAGCGGGGCCGGCAGGAAGCGCGGCACGTCGGGGGCGAGCGCGGCAAGCGTACGGGCGCTGACCTTCAGGTCCTCCGGGCGGACCACGCCGTCGACGAAACCGACCGCGAACGACAGTCCCTTGGGGTCGCGCAGCAGCCCGGCGAGCTGCGCGGCCGAGCCGTCCACCTGGACGGCGGCGGCCTCGTGCAGCCAGCGGCGGACGAGGGCGACCGCCTCCTGGGCGAGGTCGGTGTCGGCGGGCATCGCGAGATCGGTCATTGCCACAGTGTCCGTCCGTGTCCGGTTAAGGAAAAGCGATGGTTTGTGACGAGTACTCTTCAGTTCTGCTTACGGGTGGCCCGAAGGGTGAGACAGGACATGCTCGAAATCCGTCGTTTGGTGCTCCTGCGCGAGCTCGCGATCCGCGGCACGCTCGCGGCGGTCGCCGAAGCGCTCAACTTCTCTCCGTCTGCGGTGTCCCAGCAGCTCAGCCTGCTCGAGAAGGAGACCGGCATGACCCTGCTGCGCAAGGCCGGCCGGCGCGTCCAGCTGACCCCGCAGGCCGAGGTGCTGGTCGAGTCGGCGGCCGCGGTGCTGGACACGCTGGAGCGCGCCGAGGCCGCCCTCCAAGCGTCGCTGACCAGGGTCAGTGGCCGGGTGCGGATCGCGGTTTTCCAGTCCGCCGCCCTCGCGCTGATGCCGGCCACGCTGCGCGCCATGGCGGAGCGCTATCCGGACGTCCGGGTCGAGATGGTGCAGCGCGAACCCGAGGAGGCGCTGCGCGAGACCTGGGCCCGCGACTTCGACATGGTCATTGCCGAGCAGTACCCGGCACACGCCGCGCCACACCATCCCGGGCTCGACCGGCGACCGCTCACCGACGATGCGATCCGGCTCGCCCTGCCCGCCGCCACGATCGCACTGCACCCGGTCGACTCGCTGGACGACTCCCGGATGATGCCGTGGGTGATGGAGCCGCGCGGCGCCGCGTCCCGCCACTTCGCCGAGCAGATGTGCCGGACCGCCGGCTTCGAACCCGACGTCCGCTACGAGACCGCCGACCTGCAGGCCCACATCCGGCTGGTCGAGTCCGGCAACGCGGTGGCACTGATCCCGGACATCATGTGGGCCGGCCGGGAGACCTCCTGCCGCCTGCTCGACCTGCCCGGACTCCCCCGGCGCACGATCTTCACGGCCCAGCGGACGGCCGGGTCGGCGTCGCCGGCCGCGCGCGCCTTCCGGGACACGTTGGAGGCCGCCGCCGCGGCGAGACCCATCAGCGGAACCTCTCCGAACTGAGCGCCGCGGCGATCCGATCCCGGCCCGGGTGCGTTCGGTCAGACTCTGGCCGGCCTCGCCGAGCTCCCGGCCACGGTGGGCGGCCTCATCAAGCAACAAACCCGATCCGATTGCGTACGCCGGAAGCAGAACCGATCGGATTCGCGGTCGAAACGTCGCCCCGTTGCCGGTGCGGGGCGGGTGGTGCGGGGCGCCGTTGGGGTGACGCCCTCGCACGTCTCAGGCGCTGAGTCGCCGCTCGGGCGCCTTGCGCGGCGCGATGCCGCGGCAGGACTCGGGGTAGACCTCGTCCAGCTTGGTCAGCCACCGGATCTGCTCGCGGGGCGGCACCCCGCAGCCGCGCAGGAAGCCGAGCAGCGTCTCGCGGCGCGGCGTGCTCCCCCCGGTGATCAGATTGTGGACCGTGGCTCGGGAGATCGGAGTCCCCGCGTCCTTGCTGCGCCGTGCCACACTGTCCAAGGAGCGGCGGCGAGCCACCATCAGCGCCCGCAGCCGCCGGGCGAACTCACCCGGCGTGGCCGCCCCGGCCGGATCGGCCGGAACCACCGCCGACGTCGTTGCTACGCTCATCGATCTCACCCTCGTCAGCGATCAACTGGGCTCGATCTTTCTGCCGCCCACAGGCCCGAACAAGTACGCAGGTGCGCGGAAGTTCACCCCAGGCTGACCGTCAAACCCGACATTCCAGCCGCCGCCGTGAGGTCCACCCCGGTGCCGCCCGGGGTCCACCCGAACGCCGTGAATTCCCGGCCCGGCGCGATCCCCGTCTGGGTGTCACCCGCCAGAGTGACCCGGCCCGCGCCGTCCTGCACCCGCACCCGCACCGGCGTCCCGCCGGCCAGCCGCACGAAGAACTGATCGACCCCGCCACTCATCCGCACGACCGTCACCGCCTTCGGCTCCGGCAGCGCCAAATCGATCCGGTTCGCGCCGCCCTCGAGGTCGACCGCGTCCACCTGTGCACCGTTCAGATCGATCTGGGTGCTGTTCGTGCCACCGTGCAGCCGTACGGTCCAGCGCACCGCCGTGCTGAGCTGGATGTCCACCGCCGTGGCGCCACCGTGCGTCCCGGCCGGCAGGAAGACCCGTAGCGACCCGCCCTCGTCCACGATCTTCGGCGTGACGCCGCTCCCCGCCGGAGTGGATATCCGGTAGAGGTCGTCGCCCAGGTCACCGGCCCGCACCTGCACGGCGGCGGCCCCGTCCACCAGCTCGAAGGTCGCCGAGCTCCGCCCGCCCACCGGCGCGCTGACCGGGCTGCCGTCCTGCGCACCCGGCTCGCCCTGGCTGCCGCCCGAGGCACCCTGCTCGCCCTGGCCGCCGCCCTGGTCGCCGGCCGCGCCGCCGCTCTGCCGCCCGGCCGCCTGCTCGACCCCGCCCCGGTCCCACCCGAGCAGCAGGATCGCGCCGATCAGGCCGGCCAGCCCCAGGAACACCACCGCCACGACAAAAATCCGCCGCCTGCCCCCGGCCGCGTGCCTGTCCACGGCCGGCGCCTCCCACCCCGGCAACACATCCTCGGCATCGTCCACGTACGGGTCCATGGCCGGCCCGTAGACCAATGCCAGCCCGGTGGGATCGGTCTCCTCATGTGCCCAGTCATCGCCGTCCCGAGCGGGCCACTCCTCCGCCCCGTCCTCAACCGCCGTGGCCGGCCACTCCCCGGTGGGAACGGTGTCGTCATCCGCCCAGTCGCCGGCCTCCGGATTCGACCACTCCCCGGCGAGAACCGTCCCGTCCTCTGTCCACTCGCCAACCCGCTGAACAGCCCGCTCCCCGTCGAGTGTCCCCTCGGCCTCTTCCCCGATCGGCGGAGCGGGCCATCCCTGGGTGGGTTCGTCCAGGTCGTCCGCCTCGTCGGGCCAGGTCGGGGCGGCGTGCCGGGCATTCGACTCCGACCCGGCCCGCCGCTCCTCGGCCAGCTCGACCAACGGCTCGGCCGCCTCGTCCACCGGCCCGGCTGACTCGCCCGGCCCGGCTGACTCGCCCGGCCCGGCTGACTCGCCCGGCCCGGCTGACTCGCCCGGCCCGGCTGGCCCGCCCCGCCCGGCTGACTCGCCCGGCCCGGCTGGCCCGCCCCGCCCGGCTGACTCGCCCGGCCCGGCAGGCTCGGCCGGCCCGGCTGGCCCGCCCCGCCCAGCAGGCTCGGCCGACCCGGCAGGCTCGGTCGACGGCTCGGCGGTGCTGTTCAACCGCCGGGCCAGCCATTCCACCGCCGGGCCGCCCGTACCGCCCGCCGTCCTGTCCTCCCTCGACCGCGTCTCACCCTCTGTCACGGGTTCGTCCACTGTTCCGGCTCTGTCATCGACCTCGTCGCCTGGCATCGCAACCCCTCCCACGCAGGTAGCGCCCTCGTCCATCACTACGGACGGGAACGGCACCCTGGACGGGCGGGCGAGGTTCGCGTTTCGGCGCGGCCCGGTGGCAAAAACCACGGATGTGGATGCTCGCTCAGTAGACGACGATCTTTCCGGTGTTCTGCGGGTAGATCGCGTCGTTGTAGAAGTACGTTCCGGGCGTCGCGAAAACGTGCGTCGCCGACTGGCCGGGCATCAGGACGCCGGTGTCGAACTCGTTGTCGAAGAACGCCACGGCCGCGTGCGCGCTCGCGTTCGACGCCGGGTTCACGAAGGTGACCGTGGTGCCGGCCGGAACGCGCAGGTGCTGCGGCGCCATCGCATTCTGCGCCACCAGGTTCTCGGTCGCGCCCGGCGCGCCGTTGCTCCAGACCCGGCCGAGCGTCACGGTCGTCACCCCGGTGACCGCGGCGGCCCGGATGTCGTTGCGCTTGGCCGGCGGCGTCGGCGTGGGTGCCGGCGCGACCGTTCCGCCCAGCTTGAAGGCCCACAAATGGTCGCCGCGCGGGATGTCGGGGTAGGGCAGGCCGTTTCCGCCGGCGAGAACCGCGATGTACTGGACGCCGTCGATCTCGTACGCGATCGGGCTGGTGTGCACGCCGGCCCCGGTCTGAAAGCTCCAGAGCACCTCGCCGGTCTCGTCGTTCATCGCGTGCAGCAGGCCGTCCGGGCCGCCCTGGAACATGATCCGCCCGGCGGTGGTGAGAATGCCGTTGCCGTGCGCGAGCGACCATTCCCCGTCCTTGTTCCAAACCGGTTTGTTGGTGCGCGGGTCGACGGCCGCGATGCCGCCCGCGAAGTATTCGCCGAGCGGGCGCGACGTGTTGACCCGGCCGCCCCGGGCGTTCGAATAGCCCGAGTTGATCAGGCCGTAACCCACATAGATCCATCCCGTGTACGGGCTGAACGACTGCTGCATCCAGTCGCCGCCACCGCCCGCGCCCGGGAAGATGACGGTCGCCCGGTCCCAGTGCGGCGTGTAGAGCCCGCCCCATTCGTAGAACGGCACCGGCCGGGTCGCGTTGTCGAATCGCGGCTCCTGCGGGCAGAACGGCTCGCCGCCCGGGAACGGCTGGGTCGGCGCGGTCAACTGCCGTACATCCTGCGGGACCGGCCTTTCTTCTATGCCGTGAATGGCTTCCCCCGTGCGACGGTCGAGGATGTAATACATGCCGACCTTGCTGCCGTAGACGACGACCTTGCGCAGTTTGCCGTCGATCCGCAGGTCGAGCAGCAGCGGCGCCATGACGTTGTCCAGGTCCCAGATGTCGTGGTGCACGGATTGAAAGTGCCAGCGCCGCTCTCCCGTTTTCGCGTCGAGCGCCACGATCGAGTTGGCGAACAGGTTGTCGCCGGCCCGCGACGACCCGTCGGTGCGCGGGTAGGGCCCGCTGAACGTCCAGTAGACGAGCCCGAGGGTGGGGTCGATCGCGGGGTGGATCCACGGGACCGCGCCGCCGGTCTTCCAGGAGTCGCCGGCCCAGGTGTCGTTGCCGAACTGGCCCGTCCCGGGCGCGGACCAGAAGGTCCAGGCGATCTCGCCGCTGGCGGCCTTCAGCGCGTACGCCCGGCCGCGCGCCCCGCCGGTGCTGCCCTCCATGCCGACGTAGATCAGGCCGTCGTGGTAGACCACCGCGCCGGCCAGGGTGCCGGTGAGCCCGCCGCACTGGCCGTTGGTCGGGTCGCAGCCGCTGTCCGCGCCGCCCTCGTCCGCGGTGATGAGCTGTTTCTGCCAGACCACCGCGCCGGTGCGCTGGTCCAGCCCGTACACAATGTTCGATCCTGAAGTGGAGAACACCTTTCCCTCACCGAGCGCCACCCCGCGCATGTTGGTGGGCTTGGCGCCGACGTTGGTCTTCCACTTGACGGCGCCGGTGCCGCCGTCCACGGCGAAGACGTTCTGCTGGCTGGTCTGCACGTAGAGGACGCCGTTCTGGACGACGGCGGTGCTCTGCTGGGGTTGCTCGGTGCTGCCGCCCTCGAGGTTGAGGTGCCAGGCGCCGCCGAGGCGGCCGACGGTGCGGCGGGAGATCTGGTCGAGCGGCGAGTGGTTCTGGTTGCCGAGGTCGCCGCAGACCTTGGGGAAGTCGCGGCCGGGCGGGCGGAAGGCGGCGGGTTGCGGCGGCGCCGGCACGGCCTTCGGCGGCTCGCCGGCCAGGGCGGGAGCGGCCGGGGCCATCGCGGTCGCCGCGCCGGCCCCGGCCGCGGCGAGGAACTTACGTCTGTCCATGCTCACTCCTTGGTCCGCTAGGTGGACCCATTGCTCCGCTGGATGGACGAACCATAAGTCGGTTCATCGGTTCGAAACAAGAGCTGCATGCGAATCCATGGTTGCCCGCCGGTCGCGGGCGGGCCTACGGTGAGCGAGCAGTAAATGGATCGATCGGTCCGCCTAGTGGTACGCCTGATCGGAGTCCTTCATGACCGCATCCCTGCGGCGCCGCCTCGTTCCGCTCGCCGCGGCGCTCGCCGTCCTCCTCTCCCTCTCCGCCGTTCTGATCGCCCGCGGGCTCACGCCGGCGGCGGCCGGCCACCCGGGCACCGACCACGGCGCGCAGCAGCTCGGCGACCCCGACTACGGCGTCTGCCGGGGCGTCGACCCGCGCTGCTACCACGACTGGGGCAACTTCCACCCGGCCGTCACCGGCTACAAGATGCTGCTGTTCACGCGTACGGCGGGCCCGCGGCACGCGAATCTCGGGCCCGCGCTGGCCGCCGGGCTGAACCCACCGCTCACCGCGGCGAACGTCGTGCAGAACGGCATCATCGCGCTCGGCAAGGCGAACGGCTTCGCCGTCGACTGGACCGAGGACCTGGCCCAGATCGCGACCCCGAACCAGCTGTTCCGGTACAACGCGGTGGTCTTCTTCAGCACCTCGCGGGACGCGCTCGACGACGCCGCGCAGACCGCGCTGCGGCAGTACATCCGCGGCGGTGGCGGCTTCGTGGGAGCACACAACGCCTTCGGTACGGAGTACAACTGGCCCTGGTACGAGGGGCTGCTCGGCGGGGCGAACTACTACGACCACGGCCCCGAGCAGACCGGCACGGTGCAGGTCGTGGACCGGCGCGACGCCTCGACGCTGGGGCTGCCGTCCCGGTGGGGCTTCGAGGACGAGTGGTACAACCTCGTGCCGTTCCCCTCGCGGGTGCGCGTACTGGCCACTGTGGACGAATCGACCCTCGCCCGCGGGGTCAAGGGCAGCATGGGTCACCCGGGGCACGGCGACCTGCACCCGGTCGCGTGGTGCCAGTACTACGACGGCGGCCGGGCCTGGCTGACCACGCTCGGGCACGACGCGGCGCTGTTCGATCCGGGCAACACGACGTTCCCGGGCGCGGCCGACTACCGCAGCCTGCTCGTCGGCGGGATCGAGTCGGCGATGGGCATGCAGCCGTTCTGCCGTTGAGGCGTTCTGTTCTCGCCGCCCCGGGACGCTCGCTCCGGGGCGGCGACCGGTCACAGACCCAGGTAGATCTGCCGGACCCGGGGATCGTGGCGGAGCTTGTCGGAGGTGCCGGTCATCGCGGCCGAACCATTTTCGACCACCAGGCAGGTGCTGGTCGCTTCGAAGGTGAGTTTCGCGTTCTGCTCGACCAGGAGCATCGACAGGCCGTCCGCCCGCAGGCGCCGCAGCACCGCCAGGATGTCCTCGACCAGTTTCGGGGAGAGGCCCATCGACGGCTCGTCCAGCAACAGCAGCCGCGGCTTGCACATCAGCGCGCGACCGATCGCCAGCATCTGCTGCTGGCCGCCGGAGAGCGCGCCCGCCAGCCGCTCACGCATCTCGCCGAGGACCGGGAACAGCTCGTACACCTGGGTGAGGTTCTCGCGGGTCTCCTTCTTCCACGGCTTCGCGTAGGCACCGAGGAGCAGGTTCTTCTCGACCGAGAGGCCGGCGAAGACGTGGCGGCCCTCCGGCACGTATCCGATGCCGTGCCGGACCATGTCCCGCGCCGGCACGGTCGTGAGGTCGGTGTCGCCGAGGCGGAGCGCGGCGACCCGGCGCGGGATCAGGCCCATGATGGCCTTGAGCGTGCTGGTCTTGCCGGCGCCGTTCGCGCCGATCACGCCGACCGCCTCGCCGGGCGGAACTTCCAGACTGAGTTCCCGTACGGCGCAGACCCCGCCGTAGTGGACGGTCAGCCCCTCGACGGTCAAGGCGGTCACGAGGTCACCTCCGAAGGCAGGTCCATCGAGTCGCCGAGATAGGCCTCGATCACGGCGGGCGTGGCCGCGACCGCGGCGGGTGTGCCCTCGGCGATCACTTTGCCGCCGGCCAGCACGGTGATCCGCTCGCAGAGGTTCATCACCAGGCCCATGTTGTGTTCGATGAGCACGACGGTGACGCCGGTGTCGCGGATCGATCGGACCATCTCGCCGAGCTTGCGCACCTCGTCGCCGTTGAGGCCGGCCGCGGGCTCGTCCAGCAGGAGCAGCGTCGGGCGGCAGGCGACCGCCCGGGCGATCTCGACCCGCCGCTGGGTGCCGTACGGGAGCGATTCCGGCGGCAAAGCGGCGAACGCGGTCAGTCCGTATCGATCGAGCACCTCGTCGGCGCGGCGGCGCAGGTCACGGTCGCGGCGCACGATCGCGAGCGGGGCGATCAGATAACGCCAGCTCGACAGCGTGCGGCTGCGATCGAGCGCGACCAGAATGTTCTCCCGTACGGTCAGATCGCCGAACAGCCGGAGGTTCTGGAAGGTACGGGACATCCCGGCCCGGGAGAGTCGGTAGGGCGGCCGGCTGGTCACGTCGGCACCCGCGAACCGAACCCGTCCTGCGGTCGGCCGGTAGAGGCCACTGACCACGTTGAACAGGGTGGTCTTGCCCGACCCGTTCGGCCCGACGATGCCCCGGATCTGCCCGGCCGGCACGCTCAGCGACACGTCATCAAGCGCCTTGAGACCACGGAACTGCTTCGTGATGCCGTCGATCGAGAGAAGGGGATCGCCGCCTTCGAGCGATATCTCCGAAAGATCTGGGTAAGGACGGAACTCGGCGAGCTGGGCCGCCGTCTCGCGACCCCGACCTCGCCGCCGGGCGATCGCCTGTCGAATCCGCGGCGGCAACCCGGCCAGGCCCGTGGGCGCGAAAACGACCACCAGCACAACCACCGAGCCGTAACCCATCTGGGCGAACGTCGGGTGGTCGACCAGCAACTCGCGGACGAGATAGAGACCCACCGCGCCGGCCACGCACCCGACCAGACTCTGCCGGCCCCCGATGATGACCATCGCGAGCAGCAGGAACATGTTGGCGATCGAAAATGACTCGGGCGCGACGTAGCGGATCAACCCCGCGTAGAGCACCCCGCCGATTCCGCCATAAACGCTCGCGAGCAGGAACGCCGTCATCCGCAGCACCGGCACGTCCGCGCCGAGCGCCCCGGCCGCCAGCGCGTCGTCGCGCATCGCCCGCATCCGCCGGCCGAGCGCCGTCCGCACCACGAAGAGACCGAACGCGAGCGCAAGCGCGAAAATGATCAGCTCGAGGTAGTAGTACAGGTACTCACTGGACAGGTCCACGCCCGGCAGCGTGGGCACCGGGATGTTCGAGATGCCCTCCGCTCCCCCGGCGATCTGCGCGTTCGTGACCCAGTTGGTGAAGGCGAGCGCCAGCCCGAGCGTGACGATCCCCAGGTAGTGCGACTGGACGCGGAGGGCGGGTGTGGCCACCAGCAGGCCGGTCGCCGCCGTGGCCGCCACCGCGATCGCCGCGGACAGCCAGAAGCCGAGCCCGGCGTGCGTCGTCAGGATCGCGGTCGCATAGGCGCCGACCCCGAAGAACGCGACCTGCGCCAGGTTCACCTGACCACCGACGCCCATGCACAGTCCCAGGCCGACGGCGAGCACCGCGAACACGATGATCACGTTGGCGACGTGGATCGCGTACGAGCTCAAGCCGTACGGCAGGAACCACAGGCCGGCCGCGAGGAGAAAGAGGAAGCCCAAACTGAGTCTCACACGGGGTCTCATGCGCGGTTCACCGTCCGCTCGCCGAACACCCCGGTCGGCCGGATCATGATGATGACCGTGAAGACCAGGAACGTGACCAACTCGGAGTAACCCTGGAAGTGCCCGGCCGCGAACGAGTCGAGGACGCCGATCGCGAGACCGCCGACGATCGCTCCCGGGATGCTGCCGAACCCGCCGAGGATCGCCGCCGCGAAGCCCTTGATGCCGAGCGTGCCGCCGAGCGCGGGATTGACGTACAGCAGTGGTCCGACCAGGCCGCCGGCCAGCGCCGCGAGCCCGGCCCCGATGGCGAAAGCGATCGCGTTCGATCGCCCGACGTGGATCCCGACCGCGGTGGCCGCCTCGTGGTCCATCGCGACCGCCTGCATCGCCGTCCCGCGCTTGGTACGGGACAGGAACAGCACCAGCAGAACGGTCGCGATCGCCGCGATCGCGAGAACCACGAGGTCGTACGTCCGGATGCGCAGCCCGAAGAGCGAAAGCGGCGCGGCCGGCACCGGCGACGGCACCGCCCGCCCGGTGGCGCCCCAGATCATGATGACCAAGGCGTCGAGAACGATCCCGAACCCGATCGTGCCGATCAGCATCAGGTCGAAGTCGCGGTTCTCCAGCGGGCGCAGCACCCGCTCGATCACCAGACCGATCACGGCGGTCACCCCGATCGCCACGACCATCGCGATCGCAAACGGCAACTTCGCGGACAGGTAGAAGGTGGAGGCCAGGTACGCGCCGACGGTGACCACGTTGCCGTGCGCGAAATTGACCAGCCCCATCGTGCGGTAGACGAGCGAGAAGCCGAGCGCGACCAGGGCATAGATGGCGCCCAGGCTGACCCCGCCGACGATCGTCTGAAAGAAGACCTGCATGGCACTCCCGGATGGCCGCGATCCCGGCGCCCGCGAAAGGGCGCCGGGATCCACATCGAGCAACTAGCTGGTGGCCGCTACGAGCTTTCCGTTCGAAATCTTGCCGATCGAGGTGGCGAAGATCCCGACACCCGTGTTGTCGTACGCGAAGTCGCCGAGCAGCCCCTGGTACTTGGTCGCCCGGATGGCGTCGGCCAATGCCTTCCCCGTGGCGACATTGCTGTTCTTCAGTGCGGTCAGCATGATCTGCGCGCCGTCGTACGCCTTCGCCCCGTGCAGTTCCGCGTCCTCGCCGTAGGCCGCCTTGTACGCGTCCGCGAACTTCTTCGAGGCCGGGCTGATGTCGTTGCTCAGATACGGCGAGCTGACGATCGTGCCCTCGACGTTCTGCGCGCCGGCCGTGTTCAGGAAGACCGGCGTGCCCTGCGGCGCCCCGCCCGCGAACGGCGCCGTGATGCCCAGGTCCCGCGCCTGCTTCACGATGAGCCCCGACTCCACCTCCTCGGCGCCCAGGAAAATCAGTTTCGGGCTCTTCTGCCGGATCGCGGTGAGCGCCGCGCTGAAGTCCTTCTGATCGGTCGTGACCACCTGATCGGCGACCGGCGTGACGCTGCGCTTGGCGAGTGCCTTGGTGAACGCGTCGTGCTCGCCCTTGCCGTACGACCCGTTGTTGGTGATCATCGCGATGTTCTTGATGCCCTGCTGATCGACGACGTATTTCGCCAGGGTCTCGTCGTAGGTCGTCGAGGTGGGCCCGTTCAGGAACAGGAACTCGCTGCCGACCGCGACCAGCCCCGGCGACTGGCCGGAGGTGATGTTCGGGATCTGAGCGGTTTTGAGCGTCGGCGCCATGGCGATGGTCACCGCGCTCTCCGCCGTGCCGATCATCGCGAGGTAGCCCTCGCTCTGGATCTTGCGGGCCAGGTTGGTGCCGGTCGTCGGGTCGCCCTGGTCGTCGAAGACGTCGAGCTGGATCTGCCGGCCGTTGATGCCGCCCTGGGCGTTCCACTCGGACACGGCCAGCTTCGCGCCCTTGAGCTCCCAGGCGCCGAGCGAGCTCAGCTGGCCGCTCTGGGCGTCGACGAGAGCGATTTTGATCGGTCCGGTGGTGCTGCCGGAGGACTTCTTATCGGATCCGGGTGCGCTGCAGCCGGCCAGGACGAGGGCCAGGACGGCAAGGGCGTACAGGGGACGGTTTCGCGCCACGTGCGTCTCACCTCAATCTATCGAACTGGGTCTTCTTCAAAATCGGCCCTGGTAGATGTCCGTGATGTTCCAGTGCCCGGGCGTCGGCACCGGTTCGTTGACCATCGGCACGTCGAGCACCGCCGGGCGGCGGTTCTCGATCGCTTTTCGCAGTGCCCCGCCGAGCCCCGCGGGGGTCTCGACCAGGTAGCCGTCGGCGCCACAGGCCCGCCCGTACGCGGCGAAGTCCGGGCTGTACGGCCGGCCCTGCGGATCGGTGAAGTCGCAGCCGTAGCTGCGGCCGAAGAACTTCGCCTGCAGGTCGGAGATCGTGCCGTGGGCCCGGTTGTTCATCACCAGGAAGATCACCGGGAGGCCGCGCTCGACCGCCATCGGCACCGCCGGCAGTTGAGCGCTCATCCCCCCGTCGCCGATCAGCGCGACGACCACCCGTTCGGGCTCGGCGATCTGCACGCCGAGCGCCGCGGCCGGGCCGAAGCCCATCGTGGACGCGCCGCCCGGGGTGATGAACCGCCCGGCGGCGGGCAGCGGATAGCACTGCGCGACGCCGTTCTTGTTCCATCCGACGTCGGTGACCAGGATGGCGTCGTCCGGCAGCGCGGCTCGCACATCGGCCAGGATTCGCTCGGGTCGCAGCGGGAAATTGTCGCTTCTGCCCCGCGAAGCACTGCCGGCGAACAGCGCCTGCCGGGCATTTCCGATTTGTCGCAGCAAGTCCGGCCGGGTGATCCTGCCGTGGGACAGCGAGGCGTCACGGATGGCCGCCACGGCAAGCGAAGCGTCGGCCACCACTCCCATCTCGACGGGGTAGTTGCGGCCGATCTCCGCCGGATCGATGTCGATCTGGATCAACTTCGAGGGCGGAAAACTCCAGGTGTACGCCGGATTCCAGGAACTCGCGTCGGTCTCCGCGAACCGGGTCGCGATCGCCAGCACGAGATCGGCCTTCCGCGCGTACTCATTGGTGATCTCGAGCCCCCAGAACCCGGTCATCCCCAGCACCAGCGGGTGCTCATCGGGCAGCGCGCCCTTCGCCATCAGCGAATGCGCCACCGGGATCTCGAAATGCTCGGCCAGTTCGCGCAGCGCCCGCCGCCCCTCGACGCCGAGCCCGCCGCCGAGGTAGATCAGCGGCCGCTCGGCCGCGGCCAGCAGACCCGCGATCCGCTCACCGTCCGCCGTGGTCAGGCCTGCCTTCGCGGCGTACGCCGGAAGCGGGTACTCGACCGCACCGGGCAACTCCCGGGAGAACACGTCCATCGGCACGTTGAGCAGCACCGCTCCCGGCCGCCCCGAGGTGGCCGTCCAGAACGCGCGCTCGGCGAATCGGGCCAGGTCCTCGGCCCGGTGCACGTGCCACGCCCGCTTCACGAACGGCCGGTAGATCGCCGTCTGGTCGGCGTCCGCGTGCAGGTTGACCTCCTGGTGCGGGTGCCGCCCGTACAGGTAGGAGGGAATGTCGCCGGAGATCGCGACCAGCGGCACCGAGTCGAGCGCCGCGGTGGCCACCCCGGTGACCGCGTTCATCATCCCCGGGCCGACGTGCGTCAGCAGCACGCCCGGCCGCCCGGTGGCGCGGGCGTACCCGTCGGCGGCGTGCGCGGCGGTCTGCTCGTGCCGGGCGATGACGAACTCGATCGAGCTGCGGCCGATCGCGTCGAGCAGGGCGATGTTGGTGTGCCCGCAGGTGCCGAAGACATGCTCGACGCCGTACGCCTCGAGCTGGCGCACCAGGTTGTCGGCGGCGGTCACTGTTCCCCCCAGATGGACATGCCTCGCAGGATCAGCGTCTTGACGACCGTGAAGTCGTCGACCATGCAGCCCGGCGACTCGCGGCCGAAGCCGGAGTCCTTGACCCCGCCGAACGGCACGTGGTCGAGCCGGTAGTTGGAGGTGCCGTTGACGATCAGGCCGCCGACCTCGAGCTCGCGCCAAGCGGTGAGGATCTTGCGGACGTCGGTGGTGAAGATCCCGGCCTGCAGCCCGTAGCGGCTGGCGTTGCAGGTGGCGATGACGTCGTCGAAGTCGTCGTACGGCAGGACCGCGACCAGCGCCCCGAAGACCTCCTGGGTGACCACGGCCGCGTCCGGCGGCGGATCGGCCACCACGGTCGGCAGCAGGGTCGCCCCGTCGTTTCGCCCGCCAGTTGTGATCGTGGCGCCCGCGGCGGCGGCGTCGGCAGCCCAGCCGGCCACCCGCGCCGCCGCCTCCGCGTCCACCATCGACCCGACATCGGTAGCGGGATCGAGCGGATCGCCAACCGTCAGCCCGGCCACTTTATCCGTAAATATTTGGACGAAGTCCTCGAAGCGCGACCGGTGAACATAGATTCGCTGCACCGAGATGCAACTCTGGCCTGAATTGCTGTAACCGGTGCGCGCGCTCAGTTGGGCGGCTTCCGAGATGTCGGCGTCCTCGCAGACGATCGTGGCCGCATTGCCGCCCAACTCCAGGACCAGGCGTTTCGCGCCGGCCGCCCGGGCCACGGCCGCTCCCGTGGCGGCGCTACCGGTGAAGCTGATGACGGAAATTTCCGGCGCCGCGCACAGTGCCGCCCCCACCTCGCCCCCGCCGTGCAGCAACTGCACCGCCTCGACCGGCGCGCCCGCCGCGAGCAGCAGCGCGACCACCGCCGCCGAGACCGAGGGGGCCTGCGGCGGCGCCTTGACCAGCGTCGTGTTCCCGGCCGCGAAGGAGGCGCCGAGCTTGTGCGCGAGCAGGTTGGCCGGCGCGTTGAACGGCGTGATCGCGAGCGCGATCCCGGCCGGCGCGCGGTAGGTGAGCGCCGTGTCGCCGACGCCGCGCTCCCAGCCGGCCACCGGCAGCAGGTCGCCGCCGATCCGCCGGGCCTCGGCCGCGCAGACCGCGAACGTGTCGGCCACCCGGTCCATCTCGCCGAGCCCGTCCCGGACCGGCTTGCCGAGTTCGAGGGCGATCAGCCGGGCGATCCCGGCCCGGTGCTCGGCGGCCAGGCGGGACGCGGCCGCCAGGATCCCGGCCCGGGTGGCCGGCGCGAGGCGGGCCATCCGTTTCGCGTACGCGTGGGCATGCCGGACCGCGGTGGGCACGTCGCCGTCGGCGGCGACCCGGGCGCGACTCACGACGCTCCCGGTGTACGGACCGATCCGCTCGGCCGTCGGACCCGCCGTCAGCCAGACACCACCGAGCAAGGCGGGCGCGTCGGCCGATTTCAGGATCGTTTGCAGCATTCTTCCTCCCCAGGTCCGCTAGATGGACCGTAAGGTGGGCTTCTGGACCGCTGTGTGGACTAGGTGTAACGTACGGGCGACCGCCGGTTCCTCGCAATAGGGCGGGCCGAGAAAGTTACGGTCCGATGAACCGCGCTCGTGAGCGGCAGAATCAGTGCCGCCCGGCAGCCCGGCCGGCGGAGTGAGAGGGGCACCGTGGAAGACAGCTCGGCAACTGGGGTCCGCAGCGTCCAGCGCGCGCTGGACATCCTGTCGCTGCTCACCGAGGAGCGGCCGTCGATCACCGTGCGGGAGGTGGTGGCCGCCACCGGCCTGGCCAAGACCACGGTGATCCGGCTGATCCAGACCCTCGAACAGATGGGCCTGCTCTGGGCCACCAGCAGCGGCTACATGGCCGGCCCGGGCCTGTGGCGGTGGGCGCATCTGGCCCGCAGCAGCTGGGAGCTGCCGCCGGAGACCAAGCGGATGATGCGCGACCTGGCCGCCAAGGACCGCGAGACGGTCAACGTGTACGTGGCCCGGGACATCGTCCGGGTCTGCATCGCCCAGCAGGAGAGCCCGCAGCCGCTGCGGCACGTCGTACACGTCGGCGACGAGCTGCCGATGTGGGGTGGCGCCTCGGCCAAGGTGCTGCTGCGCAACGCCACCCCCGGGCTGCTGACCCGGGTCGCCAGGTCCTCGCCGTACGGCGAACAGCATGTCCGCCGGCTGCAGGAGTGGATCGACGAGGCCACCCACCAGGGCTTCGCGGTCAGTCACGGCGAGCGCGAGGAGGGGCTGAGCGCGGTCGCCGTGCCGGTGCTCGGCCGCGCCGGCACGGTGGTCGCCGCGCTCACGCTCAGCGGGCCGACCATGCGCTTCACCGACGAGCGGGTCGACACCTTCGTCAAGGACCTGACCGAGGTGGCGGGCCGGATGGCCGAGCGCGGCTTCGACCATCCCCTGGGCGCCTCGTTCTGACTCTGTACGTTCCAGCTGGAGGGAGAACCCCGCATGGACCAGAGACCGCTCTCCGGAGTCCGGGTCCTCGACCTGACCAACGTGCTGGCCGGCCCGTACTGCAGCTATCAGCTGATGCTGCTCGGCGCCGAGGTGGTCAAGGTCGAGGTGCCGGGCGTCGGCGACCTGGCGCGCCGGCTCGGCGCCGACCCGGCCCGGAACCGGGCCGGGATGGGCTCCTCCTTCCTCGCGCAGAACGCCGGCAAGAAGTCGGTCGAGCTCGACCTCAAGTCGTCCGCCGGCCGCCAGACCTTCGAGCAGCTGGCGTCCTCGGCCGACGTGCTGCTGGAGAACTTCCGGGCCGGGGTGCTTGACCGCCTCGGGTACGGCTGGGACGTGCTGCACCGGCTGAACCCCGGGCTGGTCTACTGCGCGATCAGTGGCTTCGGCCAGAGCGGCCCGTTGAGCCAGGCCCCAGCGTACGACCAGGTGGTTCAGGGTCTTTCCGGCATGATGAGCATCACCGGTACGCCGGAGACCGCCCCCCTGCGAGTCGGCTTCCCGGTGTGCGACACCGTCGGCGGGCTCTCCGCGGCACTGGCCATCGTCGCCGCGCTGAACGGCCGGCAGCGCGACGGGCGGGGTTGCTTCCTCGACGTGTCCATGCTCGAGACGTCGATCTCCGCGATGGGCTGGCCGGTCTCCAACTACCTGGTCTGCGGCGTCCCGCCCGAGCCGATGGGTGATCAAAACGCCACCGCCGCGCCGTCCGGGACGTTCGAGGCGGCGGACGGCCCGCTGAACATCGCGGCCAACCGGCAGGAGCAGTTCGTGACGCTGTGCGAGCTGCTGGAGCGGCCCGATCTGCTGGACGACCCGCGCTTCGCCGAGCGGGAGGCGCGCCTGGAGTTCCGGGCGGAGCTGAACCGGGAGCTGAACAAGTCGCTCGGGACGCGCCCGGCGGCGGAGTGGGAGCTGCTGCTCTCGGCGGCGGGGGTGCCGGCGGCGCGGATCCTGACCGTCCCGCAGGCGGTCGACCTGCCGCAACTCGACGGGCGGGGGTTCCTGACCGCGCTCGGCGACTTCCGGGTCACCGGGAACGGGGTGCTGGTCGACGGCGAGCCGCTGCGGCCGCCGGCGCCGCCGCCGACGCTCGGCCAGCACAATGCCGACCTGCCGGCGCTGCTGGCCCGGTGGCGGTCGTGACCGCGCCGGAGGTCGCCGCCTGGTGGGCCACCTCGGTGAGCCGGATCGAGCCGGGCGTGATCGAGCTGCGCGGCCGTCCCATCCAGGAGCTGATCGGGAACATCGGGATGGCCGAGCTGATCTATCTGATGCTGCGCGGGGCGCCGGCGCCGGCCGGACAGGCGGCGCTGCTGGAGGCGGCGCTGGTCGCGGGGGCCGATCACGGGCCGCACGCGCCGTCGATCGCGATCGCCCGGATGACGGCGACCTGCGGGGTGGGGTTGAACAGCGCGATCGCGAACGGGGTCAATGCGCTCGGGGACGTGCACGGCGGGGCCGGGCAGCAGTGCCTGTCCCTGCTGGATGAGATCGTCGCCGGGGCGCCGGCCGCTTCGGTGGTCGCGCGGGTGCGGTACTTCCCGGGGTTCGGGCACCGGTTCCATCCGGTCGATCCGCGGCGGGCGCCGATGCTCGCGCTGGTGCGGCGGGCGGTCGACGAGGGGGTCGTGGCCGGGCGGCACCTGGCGGCGGCGCTCGCGGTGGAGGAGGTGCTCGGGCCGAGGGTACCGATGAACGTCGACTGTCTGACCGCGATCGTCTATGGCGAGCTGGGGTTCGAGCCGCCGCTGGCGCGGGGGCTGTTCGCGTTGAGCCGGAGCATCGGGATCCTGGCGCATGCGTGGGAGGAGACGCAGGGCGGCCGCCGGATCAAGGGGCCGATCCCGCCGACGATCCTCCCGGAATACCGCGGCTGACGTCCTAGCCATCGGTGTGTGCCTTGAAGTCGGCGAGCATGCGGTCCACGTCGGGGGTACGGCCGGTGAACAGACGCAAGGACTCGGCCGCCTGATGGACGACCATGCCGCCGCCGTTGAGGGTGCGGCAGCCCGCTTCCCGGGCGGCGCGCAGCAGGGCGGTCTCCAGGGGGCGGTAGACGATGTCGGCCACCCAGAGATCGCGACGCAGGAGGGCGGGGTCGAGCGGCAGGCCGGGGCGGCCCTCCATGCCGACCGGGGTGGTGTTGACCAGGCCGTCGGCGGCTCGGGTCAGCTCGGGCAGATCGCTCAGGTCCGCGGCGGTCGCGTTGGCGCCGCGGGCCCGCAGGCGGCCGGCGAGGCGGTTCGCACGGTCGGCGTCCGCGTCGACGATGGTGAGGTGACCGGCGCCCAGCCGTACGGTCGCGAACGCCACCGCCGCGCCGGCGCCTCCCGCACCCAGCTGAAGCACCTCGTGGGCCGGGGCATCGCCGAGACCGTGCGCGTCGCCCAGACTCCGCCGGAAGCTCTCCGCGAAGCCGTAGTGATCGGTGTTGTGGCCGATCGCGCGGCCGCCGGTGAAGACGACGGTGTTGACCGCGTCGAGATCGGCCGCCTCCGGGGAGAGGTCGTCGAGGTGCTTGACCACCTCCTGCTTGCACGGGTGGGTGATGTTGAGTCCGCGGAACCCGAGCCGGCCGGCCGCCTTGACCAGCTCGCCGACGTCGACCGCGGCCAGGCCTCGCTCGGCCAGGTCGATCAGGTGGTACCAGTAGCGCAGGCCGAGGCGGGCGGCTTCGGCCTCGTGCAGGGGCGGGCTGAGGGACGTCTGGATGTCCGCGCCGATCAGGCCCACGAGACAGGGGTCCGCCATCCCGCCTCCCTAATGTACGAACCGGTACGTTAGTTATCGGCGCCGCACCGACTAAAGTCAAGACCGCTTGCGAGGTCGCTGTTCGCTCGCCCAGGTCGCTATCGAGGAGCCCGATGACCGCCAGCCCGCCGGTGGCACGCCGCCGCGACGCCGAGCGCACCCGCGCCGAGATCCTGGCCGTGGCGACCGCCGAGTTCGCCGACCGCGGCTACGACGGCGCCCGGGTCGACGAGATCGCCGCCCGCACCAGCACGACAAAGCGGATGATTTACTACTATTTCAGTGGAAAGCGGCAGCTGTACGTCGCGGCGCTGGAGGCCGCCTACGCCCGCATCCGCGAGGCCGAACAGCAGGTCAGCGTCGACCACCTGGGGCCGGCCGACGCGATCCGGCGCATCGCCGAGGTGACCTTCGACCATCACGAGGCCAACCCCGACTTCATCCGCCTGGTCAGCATCGAGAACATCCACCGCGCCGAGCACATCACCCGCCTTCCGTCTCTGGTGAAGATCAATACGCCGGCGGTCCTCCTGCTCGACCGGATCCTCTCCCGGGGCCGCGAGGCCGGCGAGTTCCGCGCCGATGTGGACGCGATCGACGTCCACCTGATGATCAGCGCGTTCTGCTTCTTCCGGGTCGCCAACCAGCACACCTTCGGCGCCATCTTCGAACGCGACCTGCTCGACCCGGCCCGCCGAGCCCACTACCGAAAGATGCTGAGCGACATGGTCGTGGCCCACCTCACCACGCTCTGACCGGCCCCAGGCGGCGGCCCCGGCCGGCGCCCCGCACCGACCCTCGACGTCAACCTCACCGTCACCTCCAACCTTCAACCTCAACTTGAGGGTCATACCCGGCTCGCGTCGTAGTGCGCCGGCGCTCGCCGCGGTCACGTACCCGACAACTTCTCGCTACCTGCATGGGGCAGGGTGTGGGGACATGGAGCTTCGAAACGGGATCGGGCTGCGACCGCTGGGAAACACGCCGGCCGAGTTCGAGCAGGACCTGCTGAGCAACCTCTACTACCGGCGCGGCACCACCGTGGAGTCGGCGAGCGCCCAGGACGCCTACGAGACGCTGGCGCTGACCGTCCGGGACCGGCTCGCGGCCCGGCGGGCCCGGACCGCAGCCGCGCATTTCGCGGCCAACCCGCGCTGGGTCTACTACCTCTCCGCCGAGTACCTGCTGGGCCGCCAGCTCGAGCAGAACCTGCTCTACTCGGACACCGGCGACCTCGCGGCGGCCGCGCTCAAGACGCTGGGGCTCTCCCCCGACGAGGTGGAGGAGCTCGACGTCGAGCCCGGCCTCGGCAACGGCGGCCTGGGCCGGCTCGCGGCCTGCCTGCTGGACGCCATGGCCACGCTCGACATCCCCGCGGTCGGCTACGGCATCCGCTACGACTTCGGCATCTTCAAGCAGGCCTTCGCCGACGGCGCGCAGGTGGAGAAGCCGGACGATTGGGCGTTCCAGGGCAACCCGTGGGAGTTCCCGGCGCCGGACGACCGGCAGATGGTCTTCTTCTACGGCCACACCGAGCACGACGCCGACGGCAATGCCACCTGGGTGCCCGGCGAGGTGGTGCTCGGCGAGCCCAGCCACATGCTCGTCCCCGGCTACGGCACCGAGACGGTCAACATCGTCCGGCTGTGGAGCGCCCGGGGCAGCGAGTCGTCGTTCGACCTCTCCCGCTTCTCGGCCGGGCTGTACGCCGAGGCCGTGGCGGAGGCGGTCGAGGCGGAGAACATCAGCAAGGTGCTCTACCCCGACGACAGCACCGAGCTGGGCCGCGAGCTGCGCCTCAAGCAGCAGTACTTCCTGGTCTCGTGCTCGCTGCGGGACATCGTCCGCCGCTTCCGGCTGCGCAATTCCTCGTGGACCGACTTCGCCGACAAGACGGCCATCCAGCTCAACGACACGCACCCCACGCTGGCCATCCCGGAGCTGATGCGGCTGCTGGTCGACGAGGAGCGGCTGTCCTGGAACGAGGCCTGGTCGATCACCCGCGCCACCTTCGCGTACACGTGTCACACGCTGTTGCCGGAGGCGCTGGAGACCTGGCCGGTGGCGCTCTTCGAGCGCCTCCTCCCCCGCCATCTGGAGATCATTTACCTGATCAACGAGGAGCTGCTGGCGGAGGTCCGGTCGCGCTTCCCGAACGACCTCGACCGCGTACGCCGCATGTCGCTGATCCAGGAGGACCCGGAGCGACGGGTCCGGATGGCGAACCTGGCCTGCACCGGCACCAGCGCGGTCAACGGCGTCGCGGAGCTCCACTCCCAGCTGCTGGTCGAGACCACGCTGCGCGACTTCGCCGAGCTGTGGCCGGCGAAGTTCCACAACGTCACCAACGGCGTCACCCCGCGCCGCTTCGTCCGGCTCGCCAACCCCGCGCTCGCCGACCTGATCACCTCGTCCCTGGGCGACGCCGGCTGGATCAACGACCTGGACCGGCTCGATGGCCTCGCCCCGCTGGCCGACGACGCCGAGTTCCGCGCCCGCTGGCGGGAGATCAAACGCGCCAACAAGGTACGCCTCGGCCTCGGCGACCCCGACTCGCTGACCGACGTGATGGTCAAGCGGTTCCACGAGTACAAGCGGCAGCAGCTCAAGCTCCTGCACGTGATCACCCATTACCACCGGATCAAGAACAACCCCGGCGGCTCGTACGTGCCGCGCACGGTGCTCTTCGCCGGCAAGGCGGCCCCCGCCTACCACGCCGCCAAGTCGATCATCCGGCTGATCAACGCCATCGCGACCGTCGTCGACGCGGACCCGGCGGTCTCCCCGTACCTCAAGGTGGTCTTCCCGCCGAACTACAACGTCACGCTCGGCGAGCTGATCATCCCGGCGGCCGACCTGAGCGAACAGATCTCGCTGGCCGGCAAGGAAGCCTCCGGCACCGGCAACATGAAACTGGCCCTGAACGGCGCGATCACCATCGGCACCCTCGACGGGGCGAACATCGAGATCCGCGACCGGGTGGGCACGGAGAACTTCTTCCTGTTCGGCCTGGACACGCCGGCGGTGACCGCGCTGAAGTCGGCGGGCTACCACCCGCGCGACTACTATGCCCAGGACGACGAACTGCGAGCCGCCTTGGACGCGATCTCGGCGGGCGCCTTCGGCGGCGTCGGCCAGGAGGCGGCGGCGTCCCTGCTCGACCGGGACGACTACCTGACCCTCGCCGACTACCGCGCCTACATCGACCGCCAGGCCGAGGTCGACGCCGCATGGCAGGACAAGGACCGCTGGACCCGGGCCTCGATCCTGAACACCGCCCGCACCGGCTTCTTCTCCGCCGACCGCACCGTCCGCGACTACGTCTCGACCATCTGGCACGTGGATCCCGTCCGGGTAACGCGCCCCTGACCCCACCCGGCAGGCGGCCGGCGATACTCCGTCGTCCGGCCGCCGCCCGGCACCAGGGCACCGCCCTCGCGGGACCCGCCACGCCCGGTCGACGGCGGACGCCTCGTCGACCCAACCCTCCCACTCGACCCACGGCCGGTGCTCGGCGCGCCACCCGCGCTCGGCGCGCCACCCGCGCTCGGCCCACCGCCCACGCTCGGCCCACCGCCCACGCTCGGCCCACCGCCCACGCTCGGCCCACCGCCCACGCTCGGCCCACCGCCCACGCTCGACGCGCCACCCATGCTCGACGCGCCGCCGCCTTCCGACGCACAACTCGTGGCCCGTCCGCCTCCCGCGCTCGACGCGTCCCTGGCTCAGCTTCGTGGGTCGCATGTCAGGCGTCCCGGTGCCGAAGAGCGACGTAGCCCGCCAGCAGCGCGGCACCCGTCCAGAGGGCCATGATGCCGAGGCCCAGCCAGGGACCGTAGGGACGGCCGAAGCGTGGATCCCCGGCCGGGCCGGCGAGGTGCATGACAACCATCCCGGCCTGGTCGGGAAGGTACTGCGCCACTGCCTTCACCCTCGGCACGTTGCCCAGGCCCTGCGACCCCAGGAACAGCAGCGGCAGAAGCAGGGCGAGGGTCGGGATCGGCCCTCGCAGCACCATGGCGACGCCGGTGGCGAACAGGTAGATCAGCGTCAGGTAGAGGCAGGCCCCGAGCGCGGCTTCCGGCGCCCCGGCGGACGTGAACGTGGTGCCGTGCGGACCGAGTCCGGCCTGAGCGGCCGCGAAGGTGGCCGGGACGGTCACGAGAGCAACCGCCACGGCCAGCAACCCGCCGGCCAGCACCTTGCCGCCGAAGAACCGGCCACGCCGGGGCACGGCCACCAAGGACGTGCTGATCGTGCCGGTCGAGTACTCGCCGGTGACCACGAAGGCGGCCAGAACGACCAGGGCCAACTGCCCGAGGGTGAGGCTGTAGAAGGTGGCGAAGAGCGGATCGAAGCTTGCCCGCGCCTGCGCGGTCATCCCGTCGAACCCGGCCCGGAAGCTGGACCCGAACAGATAGGCCAGGCCGACGCTGAGCGCCACCGTCAGCACCAGCATCCAGATCGTCGACCGAAGCGAGCGGATCTTTATCCACTCGGCGGTCATCAGCGCGGTCATCGGTGGCCACCCCCGGCCCGGTGCACGGTCCACTCCTCGGTCAGCGACAGGTAGGCCTCCTCGAGAGTGGTGAAGCCCTCGGTCGTGATCAACTCGCCGATCGTGGTATCCATCAGGAGCCGGCCGCGGCCGATGATGACGAGCCGGTCGGCGGTCAGCTCCATCTCGCTCATCAGGTGGCTGGAGATCAGCACCGTGCGCCCCTCGGCGGCGAGGGAACGCATCAGCTCGCGGATCCAGCGGACGCCCTGCGGGTCCAGACCGTTCACCGGCTCGTCGAAGATCAGAACGCCCGGATCGCCGAGCAGAGCCGCCGCGATGCCGAGCCGCTGGCGCATGCCGAGGGAATACCGCCCGACCCGGATGCGGGCCGCCTCGGTGAGGCCGACCCGGTCGAGGGTGTCGACGACTCGGCCCGGACCGATGCCGTTGGTGCGGGCCAGCCAGCGCAGGTGCTCGACGGCCGAGCGACCGGGATGCACCGCGTTCGCGTCGAGCAGCGCGCCGACCTCGCGCAGCGGACAAGGAAAAGAGGAGTAGGAACGGCCGCCGATCAGTACCTCGCCGGCGGTCGGCGCGACCAGGCCGAGCAGGACGCGCATGGTAGTGGTCTTGCCCGCGCCGTTCGGGCCCAGGAAGCCGGTGACCATGCCCGGCTCAACGGTGAAGGAGAGCTCGTCGACGGCCACCGCATCGCGGTACCGCTTGGTCAGCTCGTTGACCTCGATCACGCCGGCCACGATGCCGCACCGCCGCGCCGGGCACATCGGACCACGGTCCCTCATACCGTGGTCCGAGGCGGCCACGGCCCGCCGCGGCTAATCTGGCCGCCGTGGACCGCATCCCCCGGCTGAGCAGCCGCCAGTTGATCGCGCTCGACGGCCTGGCCGCGACCGCGTATCTGGCGCTGCTCGCACCCACCGCGGTCGTCGGCAGCGACCTGCCGGCGCGGGTTTCGCTCCCCCTCATGCTGGTGATCGGCGTGCCGGTGGCGGTGCGCCGCCGGTGGCCGCTGCCGGTCTTCCTGGTCGTCTTCGCCGCCTCGGTGGCTGCGCTGGCTCTCGGGCTGCTGGCCGATCCGTTCGTGGCCGCCGCCTACGCGCTCTATCCGGTGGGCCTCGCCACCGGCCGCGCGCGGCTCCCCACCAACCTGACCGGCGCGGTCGCGATCGTCATCCTCGTCGTCGGGTCGGTCGCCGGCACACCCCACGGTGCCTCGCCCCGCCTTCGCACCGCCGTGCTCGGGGTCGGCTTCCTGGCCGGCACGTGGACGGCCGGCCAGGTCGTGCGGGCGCGCCGGGCCGAGGCGGCCCGCGCCGCGGCCGAACTGGCCGACCGCGCGGCCGCCGAGGAGCGGCTGCGCATCGCGCGCGAGTTGCACGACGTCGTCGCCCACAGCATGAGCATCATCGCCGTGCAGGCCGGGACGGCGAACCACGTGATGGCCATGCGACCCACCGAGGCGCAGGAGGCGTTGCGGGTGATCGAGTCCACCAGCCGGGCCGCGCTGACCGAGATGCGCCAGTTGCTCGGCGTGCTGCGGTCCGGGGCGGAGGGCGTGGAGTTCGCCCCGCTGCCCGGCCCGTCCGGCCTGCCGACGCTGGTCCGGCGGGCCGAGGAAGCGGGCGTGCGGGTCAGGCTCGATCTGCGCGGCACCGAGACGTTGCCCGGCGGCATCGCCCTGTCGGTCTATCGGATAGTTCAGGAGGCCCTGACCAATGTTGTTCGTCATGCCGCACCCACCAGCTGCGAGATCTCAGTGACCGTCGACGCCGGCGAGGTCCGCATCGACGTGACCGACGACGGCCCACTCGCCGCCCCGACCGCGGACGGCCGCACGCGGTCGCGGCTCCCACCGCCGGGCGCGGCAAGCGCGAACGATCACGCCCCGCCACAGACGCCACCGCGCGGCGAGGCAAGCGCGGACGACCATGCCCAACCACAAACTTCGCCGCGCGGCGAGACCAGCACGACCGATCACGCCCGGCCGCAAGCCTCGCCGCGCTGCGAGACCAGCGCGACCGATCACGCCCGGCCACCAGGGCCGCCGCGCGACGAGGGACGCGCGAGCGACCATGCCCGGCCGCAAACCTCGCCGCGCGCCGAGACCAGCGCGACCGATCACACCCGGCCACAGACGCCGCCGCCCGGCGGGGCAAGCGCGGACGATCACGCCCGGCCGCAAACGCCGCCGCCCGGCGAGGCAAGCGCGACCGACCACGCCCCGCCGCGAACGCCACCGCACGGGGAGGCGCGCGCGACCGATCACGCTCGGCGAAGCACGCCACGGCATGACGGCTCGCGCACGGGCAAGCAGGTAGGGCAGGGCGTGGACGACCGGGCTCGGGTGTCCGCGGGCGGCGGGCGGATCGGGCACGGGCTGATCGGTATGCGGGAGCGGGTGTTGATGTACGGCGGGTCGTTTCGGGCTGGGCCGCGGCCGGAGGGCGGGTTCGCTGTGTTCGCACGCCTACCCTATGAACCGTGACCGCGCCGATTCGCGTGCTGATCGCCGACGACCTTGCACTGGTTCGGGGCAGTTTCCGGCTGCTCGTGGAGACCACGCCCGACATGGAGGCGGTCGGCGAGGCGGCCAACGGGATCGAGGCGGTCGAGCTGGCGGCACGGGTGCGGCCCGATGTGGTGCTGATGGACATCCGGATGCCGGAGATGGACGGCATCGAGGCCACTCGCCGCATCTGCTCCGCGCGGGTGCCCGGTTGCGGGCCGCGGGTGCTGGTACTGACCACGTTCGACCTGGACGAATACGTGTATGGGGCTCTTCATGCCGGGGCCAGCGGCTTTCTGCTCAAGGATGCGCCGCCGGCCGACCTGCTCACCGGGATCCGCATCGTCGCGGGCGGGGAGGGTTTGCTGGCGCCGACCGTGACGAGCCGGTTGATCTCGGAGTACGCACGGAATCCGCCGCCGGTCCGGCCGGTCGGTCGCGAGGTCGAGGGGCTGACCGACCGGGAGCGTGATGTGTTGCTGCTGATCGCGCGTGGCCTCTCGAACCCGGAGATCGGCGACCACCTCGGCCTGCGCCCCGCCACGGTCAAGACGCACATCGGTCACCTGCTCGCCAAGCTCAACGCCCGCGACCGCGCCCAGTTGGTGATCGCCGCCTACGAGTCCGGCCTGGTTGTCCCCGCGCCAAGCTGACGGCGACGACCCAGCCCGGCGGCGGGTGGACGCATGCCAGGCTGGGCGGACACGGAGCGGCCCGACAACGGCGCACGCTTCCACCGCACGGGGCACGAGCCACCGCACGGGGCACGAGCCACCGCACGGGGCACGAGCCACCGCACGGGGCACGAGCCACCGCACGGGGTGTGGGCCGCCGCGCCGGGTGTGGGCGGTTGTCAGGGGCTGGTGCAAGTGACGGTTACTGCGGCGGGGGTGCCGGAGCCTGTGTAGCCGAAGGACGTTGAGGCGTTGGCGGACAGGGTGCCGTTCCAGGATGCGTTGTGGACTGTCACGGTGGAGCCGCTGGCCGCGTATGTGCCGTTCCAGAGTTGGGTTACCTGCTCGCCGTTGGTGAAGGTCCACTTGGCGGTCCAGCTGGAGATCGGGGCGTTGCCGGCCTTCACCGTCACCGTGCTCTGGAAGCCGCCCGACCAGGAGCTGACCACGGACGAGGACGCGCTGCACGAGCCGGCGGGCGCGGTTGTCGGCGGCGTGGTGGGAGCGGTTGTGGGCGGAGTTGTGGGTGCCGTGGTGGGCGGGGTGGTCGGTGGCGTGGTGGGCGGGGTCGTCGGGGGCGTCCCGCCGTCACTCGTCGTATAGGTGGTGGCCGTGTATGCCGGGGAGCACTGGGTGCCACAGGCGGACGGGAGCGAGAAGCTGTACACCCGGCCGTTGTTGATGAGTTGGTCGTTCACGTCGCGTATGCGGATCTGGAAGTTGGTTGCTCCGGAGGTCAGGCCGGCGATGATGTACGACTGGCCCATGTCGCTGTTCATCTTCGCGGTCTGCCAGGTGCCGCCGGAGTAGTACTCGACCGAGTGGATGCCGTTCGCCAGGTGCGACACGGCGATCGCCGGCCAGTAGGCCTGGGCGCCCTGCAGGAAGCCGATTTTGATGTCGCCGGTGTAGTTCGGGGCGGCCACGTACTGCCAGCTGATGTGCCGGTTGTTCCAATGGTTCGGGTACATGTCGCCGACCGCTGTGCCGTTCAACGCGAACCTGTTCAGCGAGTCCTTCGCCAGATCCAGGTGGTACGGGTCGTCCCGGCACCACGCGTTGGAGTCGCCGCAGCTGTCCGCGACGATCATCGTCAGGGTCGCGCCGTTGTAGGCGTCGCTCGTCCACGAGCCGTTGCGGCAGAACGGCTGGTTCTGCGCGCCGTCGTTCACGCCGGTGCAGTAGTCGCCGATCGTCACCTGCACGTACCGGCCGCAGTTCAGGCCGTTGTTCCACTGGCCGACCCTGGACGCGTCGGTGACCGGCCGCGGGTAGAAGTTGTAGTCCCCGGGCGTGTTGTAGACGTTCAACGCGACGAAGTCCGGCGAGTCCAGCTGAGCCTGGGGCAGACCGCAGCCACCGTACGGCGCGCCCAGCGCATCGAAGTACGTGGCGTTGCCGGTGACGGTGGCGGCGCCGGCCGGCAGCTGGAACTGGAAGGCGAGCAGCACGAGCGCGGCGGCGGCCGCGACCGCCACCGCGAGACGACGATATCGACGACGGACCATGACGGGGTTCTCCTTCGGACGGCCGGCCGGTGGATGGCGGCATCGCGACTGGGAGCGCTCCCACGGTCGCGGCGTCAGCATAGACCCGGCTCGATGAAAAGGTCCAGAACGGAGCCGAAGGGAAGGCCTAGAAGGTGGGCTCCCACGGGCCGTCGACCGGCGTCGCCTCGGTGAGGCTCGCGACCGGCCACGGCGGCATGGTCGCGGCGACCACCTCCAGCCCCGCCGCCCCGGCCCGGAACTGGAACGCCGTCCCGACCGGGATCGTCAGGCAGACCCCGGGCCGGAGGCCGACGGTCTCGGTGATCGATCCCGAGCGCCGCCACATCGTGCCGTCGCCGCCCACGACGTACCAGATCTCCTGCACGGTCGCGTGCACGACGGCCCGCGCCACCTCCCCGGCCGCGAGGCTGAAGTGCGCGAAACTGCCCGCTCCGGGAATGACACACAGCGGCCGTACGGCCGAACCGTCCGGCGCGTCGACCACCGGCGCCCCGTCCAGGGTCAGCGTCTCGAACGGCTCAAGCACGCGACTCCTCCCGCACACCGTCAGCGGAGGCCGTCCACGGGGCGAGCGCGATCTCGGTCGCCCGCTCGACGGCCATCTTCAACTCCTCCGGATCGTCCGGCCGGTCCGGATCCTCGAACAATGCCAGCAGCGCCCCCGTCACCGCCCCGGTCAGCGCGCCCGCCAGCGCCGCCGCCGAGACCGCGTCGAGCGAATCCGGATACGCCGCCTGCAGGTGGCGGGCGATCTGCCGCTGCCCGTCCAACTGGATCTGCAGCCCGCGCCCGAGGATCGCCGGCACCTCCCGCATCAGCCGCATCCGCAGCCGCGCCGTCGGCCCCGTGATCTCCGAACTCTCCGCGGTCACCTCGCGCAACGCCCGCACCAGCACCTCGGCCGGCCCCTCCGACGGCGACCGGTTGTCGATCGCCGTCAGGGCGGCGCGCACCCGCACGTCCGCCTCGGGGAACAGCACCTCCTCCTTGCTCGGGAAGTAGCTGAAGAAGGTCCGCGTCCCGATCTCGGCGGCGGCCGCGATGTCGGCGACCGTCGTCCCCTCGTACCCGTTCCGCTCGAAGAGGTCGACGGCGGCGTCGACGACGGCCTGCCGGGTCCGGGCCCGTTTCCGTTCACGCAGCGACACGACCCCCATCGTACGGCACGCATGGCGGATCGGCACTCGTTGCAATGTTGCACTCGATGCAGTTACGCTCGATCCATGAGGACGATATTGATCGTAGGGGCCGGCGTGGCCGGTCCGACCCTGGCGTACTGGCTGGCCCGCGCGGGTTTCCAGCCGACGGTCGTGGAGCGCGCGCAAGGTCAGCGCTCCAGCGGCAACCCGGTCGACGTGCGTGGCCCGGCGCTTCCCGTCGCCGAGCGGATGGGCATCGTCCCTGCGCTGCGCGAGGCCGCCACCACGGTCACCGCCATGCGCCTGATCGACGCACGCGGCCGCCGCGGCCGGCGCCTGCCGATGCCGGCCGGCCGCAGCGCGGCCGGGACCGAGGAGATCGAGGTGCCGAGGGCCGATCTCGCCACGATCCTGTACGAGGCGGCCCGCGACCACGCCGAGTTCCGGTTCGACGAGACGGTCACCGGATTCGCCCAGGACCCGGACGGCGTCGACGTCACCTTCGAGCGCTCCGCGCCGCGCCGGTTCGACCTGGTCGTCGGGGCCGACGGGCTGCACTCGACCGTCCGGCGGCTCGCGTTCGGCCCCGAGGAGCAGTTCGTCCGGCATCTCGGCGTCTACGTCGCGACCACCCCGCTCGGCGAGCCGGTCGACCACCCCGACGAGGCGCTGATGTACAACACGCCCGGCCGGCTGATCTCCGTGCATCCGTCCCGGGACCACGCGTTGCTGGCGTTCATCTTCCGGGGCGCGGCCATCCCCGGGTTCGACCATCGCGATGGCGCCCTGCACAAGCGGGTGCTGCTCCAGGCGTACGCAAATGACCGGAATTGGCTTGTTCCGGAGTATCTGGAGCGGGTCCGATCGGCGGAGGACCTGTATTTCGACAGCGTCGGCAAGGTGGTCCTGCCGAGCTGGACGACCGGGCGGATCACGCTGCTCGGGGACGCGGCGGCGTCGGTGTCACTGTTCGGCGACGGGTCGAGCATGGCGATGGCCGGCGCCCGGACACTCGCCGACGCGCTCAGCGAGACCGCGACCCCGACCGCGGCGGGCGGCAGAAGCAGCAGCGATCCGGGGACGGCGCTCAAGCGCTACGAGACGGAACACCGCCGGCGCACCGGCCCCAAGGGCCGGAACGCCCGCCTCTCCGCCGCGCTGGTGGTGCCGAGCACCCGCCCGGGCATCGCGCTGCGAAATGCCGCGGCCCGCCTGGCAATCCGTGGCGGGAAGCAAGCCGCGCGGCAACCTGCCTGAGAAAGAACGCGGGGAGTAAACAGGCCGCCCAGCGGCCCGAAGACGGGCCGCGAGCCACGACGCGTTGAATGTTGATGGGGAATGTGAGGTTCACGCCGCGGCGCCGCGGAGGAAGGCGTCGACCAGGGCCTCCGCGAAGCCCTCCGTCGGCACCGCGAGGTTCCACTGGAACGTGTTCTGCATCATCGACGGGCCGTTGAGCATCAGCAGCGAGAGCTCGACATCGAGATCGGCCCGCAACTCGCCGCTCGCCACCCCGCGCCGCAACACCTGGCGCATCACGTCGCGGCGCGGCTCCATGACCGCCCGCCACATCTGATGCAGCCCCTCGTCCTTCAGGAACTCCGGCATCAGGCACACCGTGGCCTGCCCGAACCGCAGCGAGCGGCCCGTCCGCGACGCCTTCAGCAGCATCACCAGATCGTCGCGGACCGACTCGCCGGCGGGCACCGGCAGCGGCCCCTTCATCGAGGCCACCGCGTCGATGATCAGCGCTTCCTTGTTGGGCCAGCGGCGGTAGATCGTCGCCTTGCCGACCCCGGCCCGCGACGCGACCGCCTCGATCGAGATCGCGGCGACGCTCTGCCCGCCGCTGAGCATCTCCAGCACCGCGTCGAGGATCGCTTCGTCGGCCTGCGCGCTGCGGGGCCGGCCAGGAGCCTTGCGGTCCTGGCCGGTCTCGTTGACAGCCGTGGTCATGGCGTTCATTGTTACTTACGCGTCACGCCTCGACCAGTTCCACGCCCTGCTCCTCGGCCAGACCCTCGGCCGAGGTGGCGGCGGGCGCGGCTGCCGGACGCTTGCCGGGCAGCCACAGCACCGCGACCAGGGCGCCGAGCAGCGCCACCACCACGCTGCCGATCGACGCGTAGTGCATCGCGGTGAGGAACGAGTCGTTGGCGCCGTGGATCAGGCCCGGACCGGCGGCGCCGGCCTTCTCGGCGACCGCGTACGCCCCCGAGATGGACTCGCGGGCGGCTCCCGCCGCGGCGGCCGGCAGGCCGTCGGTGGCCGAGCCGAGGTGGTCCCGGTAGACCGAGGAGAGGATCGCGCCGAGCGCCGCCACGCCGAGCGCACCGCCCAGCTGACGGATGGTGTTGCTGACCGCGGAGCCGACGCCGGCCTTCTCCCGGGGCAGCGCCGCCATGATCGACTCAGTGGCCGACGGCATCACGTTGGCCATGCCGACGCCCATCAGGAAGAACGCCGCGCCGACGATCCAGATCGGCGTGGTCGCGCTGATGAACAGCCACATCGCCAGGCCGGCCGCGACCAGCAGCAGGCCGACGGTGCTGACCGCCTTGGGGCCGAACCGCTTGACCATCGCCGCGCTGCGCGGCGCGAACACCATCTGGGCCACCGCGAACGGGACGAACAGCGCGCCGGAGGCCAGCGGACCGTAGCCGCGGACCAACTGCAGGTAGAAGGCGCCGAAGAACATGGCGCCCATGGCCGCGAAGAAGACCAGGCCGATCATGCCGGTCGAGGCCGCGAACGTCTTGTTCCTGAACAGTCGCACGTCCAGCGACGGGAAGGCGACCCGGCGCTCCCAGGCGACGAAGCCGGCGAGCACGACGACCGAGGCGGCCAGCGTGGACCAGGCGAGGGTGTCGCCGAAGCCGTCCTCGCCGCCCTTGATCACGCCGTACGTCAGGAGGCCGATGCCGATGATCGACAGGAGCACGCCGACCACGTCGATGCGGCCCGGCTTGGGGTCGCGCGACTCGGGGATGATGATCAGGCCGAGCACGATGCCGACCACCACGATCGGCACGTTGATCAGGAAGACCGAGCCCCACCAGAAGTGCTCGAGCAGCAGGCCGCCCACGATCGGGCCGATCGCGACGCCGAGGCCGACCGCGCCGGCCCAGACGCCGATGGCGCGGCCGCGCTCCTGCGGCGCGAAGACGTTCGCGATGATCGACAGCGTGGCCGGCATGACGGCCGCGGCGCCGAGACCCATCAGGGCGCGGGCGCCGATCAGCTGGCCGGCGGAGTCCGCGTACGCGGAAGCCAGCGACGCGATCCCGAAGAGCGCGAGGCCGGTGATCAGGGTGATCCGGCGGCCGAGCCGGTCGGCGAGGATGCCGGCGGTGAACAGCAGGCCGGCGAAGACCAGGGTGTACGAGTTGATGGCCCACTCGAGCTGGCCCTGGGTGGCGCCGAGCCCGCGCACGGGGTCGGCGATGGTGCGCAAGGCGACGTTGAGCACCGTGTTGTCCAGCACGACCACCAGCAGGCTGATGACCAGGACGCCGAGGATGACCCAGCGCCGAGGGTGGCCGGTTTGCACAGCGGCAGGAGTGTCCATGTGGTTCCCCGCAATTTCGAAACGAGACGGTTCCGTATCCGAAGAAGACCCTAGGCCCCCGGGAAGCGAAACGGAACGTCTCCGTATCGGAATGTGAGGCAACCCACCTGCTACCGGCCGGATCCTGTTCCGCACGGATGACGCGCCGATCAACAACACGTGACGACCGGGAGGCTCGGCTGGCTGCGCAACGCGGGCCGGCTCGGCGACGACGATTGGGCTCGCCGCCATCGGCTGCTGACCATGCTGCTCGCCGCCACCGTCATCGGTCCAACGATTTTCGGCGCGTTCCTCGGCGGCGGCCTGGCCGGGCCGTGGCTGGTCACGGTGCTGCTGGTGCTGCCCTGCGTGCTCGCCGCGGCCCGGCTGCCCGGCCGCCGGCCGCCGTCGGTCGCGGTGGCGCTCGGTTTCACCGTGGGCTGCGGCGGCCTCGTCGCCATGTGCCACGGCCGCCCCGAGGCCCGTTTCGCCTTCTACATCGTGCTGGCGGCGCTCGCCCTGTACCGGGACTGGGCGCCGTTCGGGGTCTTCCTGGTCGCCACGACGGTCGTCACCGGCCGGCCGGACCCGCCGCTCACCGCGGCGCTGCACGGCGTGGCGCTCTTGATTGCCGCCTCCTTCCAGGTGGCCGGCTGGTACCTGACCACGGCCGAGGAACGCCGGGCGCAGGAGAACCTGGACGACTCCCAGGCCCAGCTGACCGCGGCGTTCGACGAGACGCCGGTGCCGATGGCGATGTTCGCGCCGGACGGCCGGCTGCTGCGTACCAACGCGGCCTACCGGCGATGGCTGGGCCTGCCCGAGGTGCTGCCGCCCGGCTTCACCGTCCGGGACCTGCCGCTCACCGCGATCGAGGGCCTGCCGCCGCTGTTCGACGAGATGGTCGCCGGCCGCACGAAAACGCAGACCCGCGCCTACCGCCGGCACGACGACGGCTCGACCATGTGGGTGGAGGTGCACGGCACCGCGCTGCACGACAAGGCCGGCCGCGTACGGCTGATGGTCGCGCACAACGTCGACGTGACCGTCACCCGGCGCCAGGAGGAGGAGCTGCGCCACCAGCTGCGGCACGACGCGCTCACCGGGCTGCTCTCCCGCCAGGGCTTCGAGCAGGACCTGGCGGCGATGATGGCGGCCACGCCCGGCCCGGCCAGCATCCTCTACCTGGACGTGGACCGGTTCAAGTCGGTCAACGACGGCTCCGGGCACGCGGCCGGCGACCTGGTGCTGCGCTCGATCGCGGCCCGGCTGCGCGGCCTGGCGCCGTGCGTCGCTCTGCTGGCCCGCTTCGGCGGCGACGAGTTCGTGGTGGCGCTGCCGGGCGACCTCGAGGCGGGCGTGGCGCTGGGGCACGCGATCGTCGCCGAGCTCGCCGAGCCGACCCCGGTCGACGGCCACGTGCTGGCCCTGTCGGCGAGCGTGGGCCTGGCCGTGGCCAGCGACGCGGGCCGGGCGGAGGACGCGGTGCTCTCCGCGGACACCGCCATGTACGCGGCCAAGCGCGGTGGCGGCAACCGGATCAAGGTCTTCAGCGACCGGATGCGGATCGCCGTGCAGGGCCGGATCGCGGCCGAGAAGCTGCTGCGCGAGGCGCTGAACGGGGACCGCCGGGAGACGCTGCCGGTCTGGTTCCAGCCGATCGTCTCGGCGTCGACCGGCGAAATCATGGGCGCCGAGACACTGGTCCGGATGCGTACGCCCGATGGGGTCCGGCACGGCCCGGCCGGCTTCGTGCCGGCCGCCGAGGAGACCGGGCTGGTCGTGCCGCTCGGCGAGCACGTGCTGACCGAGGCACTGCGCCACCTGGTGGCCTGGCGTGACCGGCTGGGCTACGTGTCGGTCAACGTGAGCCCGCGCCAGCTGGGCGAGCCGGGCTTCGTGCCGCTGCTCGCCGGCCTGCTCGCCGCCAACCCGGGCATCGATCCGCACCGGCTGGTCCTGGAGATCACCGAGACCGCACTGCTGGCCGCCTCGGTCGACGTCCACGAGCGGCTGGCGGCGATCAAGACCTTGGGCGTACGCCTGGCGCTCGACGACTTCGGCACCGGCTACAGCTCGCTGACCTGGCTGCAGTCGGTGCCCGCGGACATCGTGAAGCTGGACCGCTCGTTCGTGGCCGGGCTGTCCGCCGACGCCCGCAAGGCCTCGATCATCCAGGCCGTGCTGTGGCTGGCCGGGTCGCTGGGCATGTCGGCGGTGGCCGAGGGCGTCGAGGAGGAGGCCGACTGGCACGCGCTGCGCGAGGCCGGCTGCCCGCATCTGCAGGGTTACCTGTTCGGCAAGCCGATGCCGCCGGCCGAGTTCGCGACCGTCCTCGCTCAGCGCTCCAGGATGGCCACCACGCCCTGACCGCCGGCCGCGCAGATCGAGATCAGGCCGCGGCCGGAGCCCTTCTCGGCCAGCAGCTTGGCCAGGGTGGCGACGATCCGGCCGCCGGTGGCCGCGAACGGGTGGCCGGCGGCGAGCGAGGAGCCGTTGACGTTGAGCTTGGCCCGGTCGATCGAGCCGAGCGGCGCGTCCAGGCCGAGCTTCTCCTTGCAGAACGACGGCGACTCCCAGGCCGCGAGGGTCGCGAGGACCTGCGACGCGAACGCCTCGTGGATCTCGTAGAAGTCGAAGTCCTGCAGGCTCAGGCCGTTACGGGCCAACAGCCTCGGGACCGCGTACGCCGGAGCCATCAGCAGCCCCTCCTCGCCGTGCACGAAGTCGACCGCGGCGTCCTCGGCGTCCACGAACCACGCCTGCACCGGCAGTTTGCGCTGCTCGGCCCACTCCTCACTCGCCAAGAGCACGGTCGAGGCGCCGTCGGTCAGCGGCGACGAATTGCCCGCGGTCATCGTCGCCTCCTCCTTGCCGAAGACCGGCTTGAGCTTGGCCAGCTTCTCGATCGTGGTGTCGGCGCGCAGGTTCTGGTCCTGGGTGAGCCCCAGATACGGCGTTACAAGATCATCAAAGAAGCCGTTTGCGTACGCCGCGGCCAGGTGCTGGTGTGATGCGAGTGCCAGTTCGTCCTGATCCTGGCGGGCGACGCCCCACTTGAGCGCGGTGATCGCGGCGTGGTCGCCCATGGACAGCCCGGTGCGCGGCTCGGCGTTGCGCGGGATGGCCGGCTGGAACGCCTGCTGCGGACGCAGCCGGGCCACAGCCTTCAACCGATCCGGCAGCGTACGGGCCCGGTTGAGCGCCAGCAGCGCCCGCCGCATGTCCTCGTTGAGCTGCAGCGGCGCGTCCGACGTGGTGTCCACGCCGCCGGCCACGCCGGCGTCGATCTGGCTCAGCGCGATCTTGTTGGCGACCAGGATCGCCGCCTCCAGGCCGGTGCCGCAGGCCTGCTGGATGTCGTACGCCGGGGTGCGCGGGTCGAGCCGCGAGCCGAGCACCGTCTCGCGGGTCAGGTTGAAGTCGCGGGAGTGCTTGAGCACGGCGCCGGCCACCACCTCGCCGAGCCGCTCCCCCGCCAGGCCGAACCGGGCGACCAGGCCGTCCAGCGCGGCGGTCAGCATGTCCTGGTTCGAGGCCTCGGCGTACTTGCTGTTCGAGCGGGCGAACGGGATCCGGTTCCCACCCAGCACGGCGACACGACGCACGCTCTGCACGACAATCTCCTTCACTTCGGAACCCTACTCGCGAGTAGGCTACGCGCATGGGAGACAGATACGCGAGCTTCGCGAACTCTGGAGTGGGCCGCGGCGTCGTCAAACGGCTCGGGCTGCCCGATCCGCCCCGCCTGCGGCGGTACCAGGTCGGCGACCCGCTGACGAACGGCCCGGTGCTGCTCGGCGCGGCGACCGGCGGCCGCTTGGCGGACGTGATCGGCAAGCTGTTCGACACCACCACAGCCTTCGATGAGCAGACCCGCTACGGAGCGCTCGTCTTCGATGCGACCGGGATCACCGATTCGACCGGGCTGCGCGCGCTCTACGACTATTTCCACCCGGCCGCCCGCTCGCTGCGGAGCTCGGGCCGGGTGGTCGTGCTGGGGACGCCGCCAGCCTCCGCGGCCACCCCGCGCGAGGCCACCGCGCAGCGCGCCCTCGAAGGGCTGACCCGCAGCATCGGCAAGGAGTTCGGCCGCGGCATCACCAGCCAGCTCGTCTACGTCGAGTCCGGCGGCGAGCAGGCCATCGAGTCCACCTTGCGCTTCCTGCTCAGCGGCCGGTCCGCGTACGTCTCGGGCCAGGTCATCCACGTCGGCGCCGGCAGCGCGCCGGCCCCGGCCGACTGGGACCGCCCGCTCGCCGGGAAGACCGCGCTGGTCACCGGCGCCGCCCGGGGCATCGGCGCGGCGATCGCCCGGGTGCTCGCCCGGGACGGCGCCGAGGTGATCGCGCTGGACGTGCCGGGCGCCGGGGACGCGCTCGCCGGCGTGGCCAACGACGTGCGCGGCCGGGCGATCCAGCTCGACCTCACCGCGCCGGACGCGCCTTCCCGTTTGGCCGGGCATCTCACCGGGCTGGACATCCTGGTGCACAACGCCGGCATCACCCGGGACAAGACGATCGCCCGGATGGACGAGAGCCGGTGGGACTCGGTGCTCGACGTCAACCTGTCCAGCCAGGAGCGGATCAACGACCTGCTGCTCTCGGAGAACCTGATCAACTCCGGCGGCCGGCTGATCGGGGTGGCCTCGATCGCCGGGATCGCCGGCAACCGCGGCCAGACCAACTACGCCACCAGCAAGGCCGGGGTGATCGGGCTGGTCCGGTCGATGGCGCCGGTGCTCGCCCCGCGGCACATCACGATCAACGCGGTGGCGCCCGGCTTCATCGAGACCGCGATGACCGCGAAGATGCCGTTGTTCCTGCGCGAGGCCGGCCGGCGGATGAACAGCATGTCCCAGGGCGGCCTGCCGATCGACGTGGCCGAGACCATTTCCTGGTACGCGTCGCCGGGCTCGGCGACCGTCACCGGCAACGTGGTGCGGGTCTGCGGGCAGAGCCTGCTGGGGGCGTGAACCGATGGCCGTGGTCGAGCTCTCCTCGGATCCGTCCGGCATCTACCTGAAGGCGGCGCTCGGGCTGCTGCCGTCGCGGCGCGGGTCGGCGCTGCCCGACCGGGAGATCGTGCGGCGCGGGGTCACCGTCTCTCCGGCGCACCTCGCGCAATATGACCGGGTGTGCGGGTTCCGGCTCACCGACACGCTGCCGGCGACCTATCCGCACGTGCTGGCGTTCCCCCTCGCGATGACGCTGATGACCGCGTCGGACTTCCCGTTCCCGGCGGTCGGCATCGTGCACGTGGCGAACCGGATCACCGTGCGCGGGCCGCTCTCCGCCTCCTCGACCCTCGACCTCACGGTGCGTGCCTCGCACTTGCGGTCGCACGACCGGGGCCGGGTCTTCGACATCCTGGCGACGGCGAGCGTCGACGGCGAACAGGTGTGGAGCGGCGTCTCGACGTACCTCTCGAAAAGCTCGTCGAAGAGCAAGGGGAAGCGGGACCATCCGCCCGCGCCGGCGCCGACGGCCGTCTGGAAGGTGCCGGCCCGGGTCGGCGGCGACTACGCGGCGGTCTCCGGCGATCACAACCCGATCCACACGTCGCGGATCGGCGCGAAGCTGTTCGGCTTTCCGCGGCCGATCGCGCACGGCATGTGGACCAAGGCGCGGGCGGTCGCGGCGCTCGAAGGACGGCTGCCCGCGGCGTACACCGTGGACGTTTCCTTCAAGCAACCGATACTGCTGCCGGCGACGGTCGGATTCACCGCCACCGAGCGCTCGGACGGATGGGATTTCCGGGTGGACGGAAAGCGTCCGCATCTTGCGGGCCAGGTTACGCCACCGTAATGTTACCGGCGAGTACGATCCGTCTCGGTCCGAGGGGTGTCCGCGCGCATGGAGTTCTGGCTCGACCTCAATGAGGAACAAACCGACCTGCGCGATTGGGTGCACGGATTCGCCGAGGGCGTGATCCGGCCCGCGGCGTCCGAATGGGACGAACGCGAGGAGACGCCCTGGCCGATCCTGCAGGAGGCGGCAAAGATCGGGCTCTATGGGTTCGAGTTTCTCGTGAACACCTGGTCGGACATGTCCGGGCTCAGCCTGCCGCTGGTGAACGAGGAGCTGTTCTGGGGCGACGGCGGGATCGCGATGGCGATTTCCGGTACGTCGCTGGCGGTGGCGGCGATCTATGGCTCGGGCACGCCGGACCAGCTGGTGGAATGGGTGCCGCAGTGCTTCGGTGACGCCGCCGAGCCGGCCGTCGGGGCGTTCTGCACGACCGAGCCGGAGGCGGGTTCGGACGTCGGGTCGATGCGGTCCCGGGCGGTGTACGACGCCGTCAAGGACGAGTGGGTGCTCAACGGGCAGAAGGCGTACGCGACCAACGGCGGCATAGCCAACGTGCACGTGGTCACGGCGTCCGTCGACCCGTCGCTCGGGTCGCGCGGGCAGGCGGCGTTCATCGTGCCGCCGGGCACGCCCGGCCTGGTCGGCACGAAGAAGCTGAAGAAGCTCGGGCTGCGGGCCTCGCACACCGCGGACGTCTTTCTCGATGACGTACGGGTGCCGGGGCACTGCCTGCTCGGCGGCAAGGAAGCGCTGGACGAGCGGCTGGAGCGGGCCCGGTCGGGGCAGCGCGCCTCGCGGCAGGCGGCCATGCGGACGTTCGAGTTGTCCCGCCCGGCGGTCGGGGCGCAAGCCATCGGCATCGCCCGGGCGGCGTACGAATACGCGCTCGAATACGCGAAGAACCGGGTGCAGTTCGGGCGGCCGATCATCGAGAACCAGGCGATCGCCTTCGCCCTCGCGGACATGAAGATGGAGATCGATGCGGCCCGGCTGCTCGTGTGGCGGGCGGCGTGGATGGGCCGCAACGATCGGCCGTTCGACGCCGGCGAGGGGTCGATGTCCAAACTGAAGGCCGGCGAGGTGGCCGTGGCGGTCACCGAGAAGGCGGTGCAGATTCTGGGCGGGGCGGGCTATCTGCGCGAACATCCGGTCGAGCGGATGTTCCGGGACGCCAAGATCTACACGATTTTCGAGGGGACCAGCGAGATCCAGCGGCTGGTGATTTCCCGGGCCATCTCCGGAATGCAGATCAGGTAGTGGACGCGCCCTTCGTGATCGCCACGATGGCGCGGCGCGGGCTGTTGAGGCCGGGGCCGCCGCATCGGGTTGTGCAGCAATTCGTCGAACTGGGCCGGTGGGGCTACGGGCTCGCCGGGGAACTGCGGCAGGCGGCGGTCCGGTCCCCTTCCCAGGTCGCGGTCGTGGATTCCGCGGGGGCTTCCTACACGTACGGGGAAATGCTTGATCGGTCTTCCCGGCTCGGCGTGGCCCTGCCGATTTCGGCGGGCGACCGGGTCGGGGTCCTGTGCCGCAATTCGGCGGACATGATCGTCGTGCTGGTCGCGGCGGCGTCGGTCGGGGCGGATCCGGTTCTGATCAATACCGGGTTGTCGGCCGCGCAGCTTTCCGCGGTCATCGAGGCTCAGGGGCTCAAGTCGGTGGTGCACGATCCCGAGTTCGCCCCGCTTCTGTCCGAATTCCCCGGAGCGATCGATATCGAGCGAACCTCCGAGCTGATCTCGTCGTCGCCGGCGACCGTCTTGTCGCCGCCGGCCCGGCCGGGGCGCACGATCGTGCTGACCTCGGGGACGACCGGGATGCCGAAGGGGGCGCAGCGGCCGACGCCCGGCGGCTTCAGCCCACTGTGCTCGATCATCGACCGGATCCCGCTGCGGGCCGGGGTGCGGATGATGATCGCGGCACCGCTGTTCCACACGTGGGGCTTCGCGGGGCTGCAGATCGCGCTCGCGCTGCGGGCCACGGTTGTGCTGCGGCGGCGGTTCGAGCCGGCGCCGGTCGTCGAGTTGATGCGGGAACAGGAGTGCACGGCGCTGATCGCGGTGCCGGTCATGCTGCAGAGCCTGATGGAGCTGGAGCCCGGCCTCCCGCTCCCGGCGCTCTCGATCGCCGCGGTCAGCGGCTCCGCGCTGCCGGGCGGGCTGGCGACCCGCTTCATGGACCGCTACGGGGACATCCTCTACAACCTGTACGGCTCGACCGAGGCGTCGTGGGCGTCGATCGCCACCCCGGCCGACCTGCGGGCCGCGCCGGACACGGCCGGCCGGCCCCCGCACGGGACGGTGGTGGCGGTGCTCGGGCCGGACGGTTCCCCGGTTCCGCCGGGCACGACCGGCCGGCTGTTCGTCGGCAACGAGATGCTCTTCGAGGGCTACACCAACGGCAGCTCGCGGGAGTTGCGCGACGGCCTGCTGGCCACCGGCGACCTGGGGCACGTCGACGAGGCCGGCCGCGTCTACGTGGACGGCCGCGAGGACGACATGATCGTCTCCGGCGGCGAGAACGTCTTCCCGTCCGAGGTCGAGGGCCTGCTCGCCGACCTGCCCGAGGTCCTGGAGTGCGCCGTGATCGGCGTCCCCGACGACGAGTACGGCCAGCGCCTGGCCGCCTACGTCGTCCTCCGGGAGGCGGCGGCCCTGGAGGCGGAGGCGATCCGCACCTATGTGCGGGCCAACCGGGCCCGCTTCTGCGTCCCCCGCGACATCGTGTTCCTGGACGCCCTCCCCCGGAACGCCACCGGAAAGGTAGTCAAGCGCGACCTGCCTCGGTGATCCCGCGCGCCGGCGCGTGTCTGCTTTCCGCTCCCGGACGACCGTTACTAAGCGAGCGCTTGCCCTCGGGTGATCGAGTCTGCTTCGCTTGCTGTGGTTGTTCCGTCGCTGATCGCATTGGAGCGTCGCCCATGCAGGACTCCTCGCGGCGGGCCGCGCGCTTGCTGGAACGCGCACGGGCCGGCGAGGCCGACACCGTGTTGGCCGAGGTGACGGCCGGGCTGCGTACGCCCGGTGGTGATCTGGCCGGGATGCACTTCGTGCGGGTGGTCGCGCTGATCGTCCGGGGCGACCTGCGGGCGGTCCTCGACGGGGTCGAGCTCATGCTGCACGCCGCCGACCGCGAGGGCAGCCCCGGCTGGCGGGCCTGCGCCCTGGCCACCCGCGCCTCCGAGCGGCTGCGGCTCGGCGAGCGGGACGGCGACGAGTACGACGTGGACGCCGCGCTCCGCGACCTCTCCGCCGCCGAGACCGCCCTGCTGCGCGAGACCGACCCGGTGGCCGCGGTCAACGCCCGGGTCGGCATCGCGGCCGGCTACCTCCAGCTGCGGCTCTACGAGCTGGCCGGCCCGCAGTACGAGGCCGCCTACGAGCTCAGCGCCGCCTCACCCGAGCGGAACGGCAACCGGGCGATGTGGCTGTCCAACCTCGCCGGGATGCACCTGCACTGGGCGCTCGAGCTCTACCAGGTCGGCGAGGTCGCCGCGGCCAAGCAGCACACGGCGTCCGCCGAGCGGTTCGCGCTGCGCGCCGCGGCCGAGTCCGCCGGCCCGGAGGCCGCGACCTGGCGCGAGATGGCCCTGCTGATGGCCGCGTGCTCGCGCGCCGACCGGGTCGACCCGGCCGGGGCGGCGGTGGCGATCGAGCGGCACACGGCCACGCTGCTGGCCCGCGGGATCGGCCCGGCGATGCTCGCCTTCAGCGCGCCGTTCCGGGCCGTGGCGCTGAAGCGGTCGGGCCGCCTCGACGAGGCCCTGGCGGTGATGGCGGAGGCGGTCGCCAAGCTGCCGCCCGACTCCGGCTGGCTGATCACCGCCGCCACCCACCGCACCCACGCCGTGCTGCTGGCGGCCCGCGGCTCGGCCGACGCGGAGGCCGGCCTCGCCTACGGCGACACGCTCGCCGCGGCCCTGTGGCGCCAGCGCCAGCACACGCTGCACACCGCGGCGACGCTGAAGTCGCTGGAGGCGCTGCGCGCCAAGCACGAGCAGGCCACCCGCGCCGCCGACCTGGACCCGCTGACCGGCATCGCCAACCGCCGCGCCTTCGACCGCGCGGTCCGCCGGGCCCAGGCCCTGCCCGGCGCCGCCGCCACCACGGTCACCGTGATGATCATCGACACCGACAAGTTCAAACAGATCAACGACACGTACGGCCACCCGGCCGGCGACACGGCCCTGCGCGCGATCGCGGCCGCCCTCTCCGCCGAACTCCGCGACCAGGACCTGATCGCCCGCCTCGGCGGCGACGAGTTCGGCGTCCTGCTGCCGGACGCCTCCCCCGCCGCCGCGGCCGGCGTCGCCGTCCGCATGCTGACCGCCGTCCGCGCCCTCCCGGACTGCCCCGCCACCATCAGCATCGGCGTGGCGGCGGCCCCCGCGGCCGCCCTCGGCGACGCCCTGCACCGCGCCGACCAGGCCATGTACGAGGCCAAACGCGCCGGCGGCGACGCCATCCGCTCGGCCCACCGTGACGCCCACCGCGACGCCCACCGCGATGCCCACGGCGATGCCCACCGTGACGCCCACCGCGATGCCCATGGCGACGCCCACCGCCACCAGCTCCACCACGACCTCCGCCACCCCGAGCCGGCCCCCTGACCCACCGGTGGAGCCGCTACCAGGTCACCGAGTCCAGGTAGAAGGAATACCCGGGCGCACGTCGTCCACGGCCGCGCGGGCCTGAGCCGGCCGCACGGACCGGGCGCTACCAGCTGACCGCGTCCACGGCGACGACGCGCGGCACGTCGTTCTCGGCGTACGGCTGGATGCCTATGCCCGCCACCTCGGACACCGGCGGCACCGTCCAGGTCACCGTCGTCCACCTGGTGCCGCCGGAGATCGGCACCTCGCTGCCGTTGCCGGGCGTCTCCGGCGCCCACACCGGCCGGGAAACGGGATCGTAGACGAAGAACCGCACCCCGTTGCTCGGGTACGACGTCCACAGGTGCATGGTCACCCGCATGCCGCTGTGCAGGCTCCGCAGGCCGTGCGTGGTGCCGAAGGCGACATAGCCCTTGGCGGAGGCGCCGGTGATGCTCACCTCGTAGGAGTGCGCACCCTCGTACGCCAGCGAATCGGTGACCCGGCCGGACGCCGCCTGCGAGCCCCACAGGATCGACCAGCGGTCCTGCGGGCTCTCGAACCCGAACCGGAGCGTGCCCTGGCCACCGCCCGGCCGGAACGCCGCCGCGGTCAGGCCGGCCGCCAGCAGCGCGAGCACCGCGACCAGGGCGGGCCAGCGGCGCCACCACCCGCGGGCCGGCCGGGCCGCCGCCGGCGCCGGCGCATCCTCCGGCGGTCGCGTCCCGCCCGCGCCGGAGGACACATCGGAGGACGCACCAGAGGACGCACCGGAGGACGCGCCGGAGGACGCGAGCAGCAGCGCCGACTGCTGGCCGGCGCGCTCGGCCAGGGCGGCCACGCGCAGCCGGCGCAGGCTGCCGTCGTCGACCTCGAGGACCTTCTCGCAGGCGACGATCAGATCCTCCGGCGGGATGCGGCGGCCGTGCTCGTAGTCGACCAGCGTGCCGTGCGCGGTCAGCCCGACGCGCTTGGCCAGCGCCCGCAGCGACATCCCTTGCGCCAGGCGCCGGTTGCGCAGTGCGGCACCGAGCGCCCTGGTGGCTTCGTTGCGGCCGGCCCCATCCATGATCGCCGTCAGCCGCCGTTGTTCGGGGTGAACGGTTCGATGCGTTCGGCGCGGGCCGACCGGAGGGCGGTCGCCGCCGCTCCGGTCGGGAGGTTGTCCATCATGGTGCGGCCCAGCTTCGCGTGCGCCTGCACCGCCGGGTGGGTCGAGCCGTAGTTGTCCAGGTCGCCCAGGCCCTCGGCGAACATCGCGTACGTCAGCTTGGGCAGGCCGTCGGGACCGAACATGATGCCGGCCTCGTGGCGGGAGGCGCCCAGGGTGTTGAAGTCGGCGCCGTACTTGGTGGCCACCCGGCTCCGCTCCTCCGACGACATTACCCGGCGGACGCCGTCCATGTAGCCGTTGATCCAGCGGGTGATGCTCAGCAGGAACGTGCACGACTGCGGCGACAGCAGCGTCTTGGTGGCCAGCCGCCAGAGCAGGTCGTGCATCTCGCGTGGGGTCGTGACGCCGAGGAAGAACCGGTTCGGGTTGGCCACCGGCTGGACCCGGGTGTAGGTGAAGCCCTTCGCGGCCAGGATCTCGTTGACCTCGGCGGCGGGCACGACCCGGCCGCACATCCGGACCGCCGTGTTGTCGGAGACCAGGAGCATCGCGGTCAGGAAGTTCGCGATGGTGATCTCGTCGCCCCAGACGGTGTGCAGGAAGTAGATGCCGCTGCCGCCGAGGATGATGTCGGCCTGCAGGTCGAGCTTCTGGCCGAGGGACAGCTCACCCCGGTCGATCTTGTCCATGACGGCGGTCGCCACCGCGAGCTTCTGCACGCTGTAGCCCTGCGTCACGTGGTCGATGTCGTCCTCGACGATCGGCACCGGCGTGCCGGTCGCGTCCACGCCGGCGATATGGGAGTGCCAGGTGCCGCCCGCTTTCGCCTTCTCCCGCTCGTACGTCGCCTTGATGCAGGCCGGCCCGCTCGGCGCGGCCTCGGCCGGCGTGCCGATGGCGAGCGCGGCCGAGGCGGCGCCCAGCCCGAGTGCGGTGCGGCGGGTGAACTGCATGGACATGTGACTCCCCGGGACAGGTGACGACGGAAATCGGCAGGCGTCAACCTATCGGACGGGATCAACCGAGAGGCGCGGGATCAACGAAGAGGCGCGGGATCAACCGAGAGGCGCGGGCGACGGGCCGGTCGTGGGACGCCGGACCGCCGCCCGCGACATGGGGGCGGAAAAACGTCAGGCGGGATCGATGGCGATCGCGTCGAAGATGAAGTTGGGGCTCAGGAACGTGGCGCCGCTGCTACCGCTGAGCACCGAGATGGACAGCGTGTTCGTGCCGGTCTTCAGCGCGCTCCCCGGCACCGTGAAGACGTACGTCGCGTTCACCCCGCGCCACGTCCCGCGGGTGACGCCGCGCGAGTCGAGGTTGACCGGGGCGGGCGAGGCGGACGCCGGCGAGGTGAAGCCGCCGATCGCGATGGCCGGCCGGGCCCCGGCGAAGCTTCCGGTGGTGGCGATCCGTACGCGTACGCCCGCGGCGGGAACGGCCGTGAGCGGAAAGCTCAGCGCGACCGGCGAATTGACCGACTGGAAATCGGCCATCGGCAGCGTCGCCGCCGAGGTCGCCGTCCCGGTCCACGCCGACATCCGCGGGTCGGACGGGTGCATCGTCTCGATCTTGTCGGCGTTCTTGAAACCGGCCGGCGTGCCGTCGAACGTCCCGATCTGCAGCAGCTTCCCGGTGGCCGGTGCCGACCCGGTCATCGCCAACGTCGCGGTCGCGCCCGCCGTCACGGTGACCGGCTGGGTCGCGCCGACCGCCAGCTCACCCGAGTAGAGCGTCGCCGTGTACGTACCCGGCCGGATGTGCCCGATCAGGAACTTCCCGGCCTTGACCGGCCCCCAGTACTGGCCGTTCGGCCCGGCCAGCGCGACCGTGCCGCTCGGCGCCGTCCCGCTCACCCCGCCGCGCTGCGCGTCGGAGAGCAGACCGGGGAGGTACGCGGACAGGAAGTCCAGGCTGTGCCCCGTGGGCAGCGCCCCACCGGTGACCGCCAGCGCGTACGGCCCGTGTAGCCCCAGCCGCAACGACTCGGTCTGGTAGTGCCCGCTGAACATGTAGTGGGTGATGTTCACGGCCGAGCCGGTGTCGTTGACCTCGATGTCCCGGAAGAACGGCCCGCCGGAGGTCATCTCGTTGGTGCCGGGCTGCACGAAGACCCCGTGCCCGCTCCCGCTCGCGCCGAACGGCTGCTCGACGATCAGCCGCTGCGAGCTGTAGAACTTCGACGCGGTGGTGCCGTCGGCGAACCGGAAGACGTCCGAGCCCTCGACCGCGCTCACGCTGCCGACCGTCCGCGCGGCCACCGGCGAGCTGGTCAGGATCTTCGGGTTGAGCCGGGAGATGAACCGGGCCTCCCCCGGGTTCAGCGCCTTGGTGATGTTCGTGGCGATGTAGATCGTGTTGTCGTGCTTGCGGGCGAAGTAGTACATGGTCACGCCGATCGCGCTGTTCGCCGCACTGACCAGGATCGCGCCGTTGCCGAACGTCTTGCTCGTGACGGTCGCCGACTTCCAGCCCGACTCGAACTGCCCGGCGGCCTGCCCAGGGGCGGCCAGCTCGGTGCCGTTGTGCCTGAGCGACGTCAGGTTCCCGTTCGCCGAGTCGACCACGAAGGTCAGGCCGCTGCCGGTGTCGTAGCTGATGTTGCTGGCCGCCGAGGCCCACGGCTGCCCGCCCAGCAGCCCGATGCCGGCCACCGCGGCCGTCACGGCCAGCCCGCCGGCGAGCAGGGCCCGTCCTTTGATCGACATGTCTGGCTAGTGGCCGGAACTCCCGGAAAGGTTGCCACCCGCGCCCGGGTTTTTCCGGTCACCGCGACCAGCAGCGCGAGACAGGCCAGCCCGGCGGCCAGCGGCCAGGACACCGCCTCGCCGAGCAGCACCGCGTAGCCCAGCGCGGCCGCCGGCACCCACCGCCGCATCAGGGCGATGAGCAGCAGCGATGCCACCGCCGCCGGGTACCAGTAGTAGGGATGCGCCACCGGGTCGGTGGCCACCCGCAGCAGCGTGGCGGCCAGCGGCACCACCGCGATCGCCGTCCGCCGGCCGCGCATCCGCCACGCGGCCAGCGCCACCCCGGTGATCATGACCAGTCCCTGCGCGGGCCGCAGCCACCAGCCGGCCGTGCTCAGCCCGAGCAGCGACGCGGCCGTGCCGGGCGCGACCGCCCACCGGTACTGGAACATCGCGAAGTGCCCCGTGAGCGCGCACGGCAGGTACCAGGCCACGCTCAGGACGGCCGCGAGCGCTCCCAAGCCCAGCGCTCGCCACGCCCGGCCCGTGGCCAGCAGCGCCGGAATGCCGATGATCGCCCAGGGCGCGATCGCGACGCCGAGCGCGAGAAGACCCGCTGCCGAGAGATCACGGCCGCGACGGTGACAGACCATGGCGTACGCCCAGAGCACGGGCACCAGGATCTCCGCGGGATGACCGTTCCACGGCAGCGGCGCTGCCACCCAGAGCAGGGCCAGGAGGCCGGCCGCCGCCTCCCGCCGCAGGTCGCCGCGGCAGAGCCACATGATGCCGGCCACGAAGGCGGCCGACCACACCGCCACGACCGGCGGCCAGGGTGTGCCGTCCGGCGCCGCACCGGCCGTAAGCAGGCGGCTGATCAGCAGCTGCACCGGGCCGGCCTGGTTCCACGGCTGGGCGTAGACCTCGCCGAACCGCCCCCGCAGCAGCAGGTCACCGGCCCGCGCGAAGTCCGCCAGATCCGGCGTGGCGGTCGGCGTGAGCAGTCCCAGGAGCGCGGCGAGCAGCGCCGCGACCGCCCGGCGGTACCGGATCAGCAGCGTCACGCCGGCGCCAGGGCAAAGGCGGGCGCGGGACGCCGGACCAGCAGCGCCCCGAGCACCAGAAGCTCGGCGAGAACCAGCCAGCTCTGCCCGTCCGCGGTCCGCCCGAGCAGCAGCGTCAGGTATCCGGCCGGCGCCGCGAGCAGCGCCAGCCCCGGCACGAACGGCCGGACCGGCGGCCGATCCACGACGACGTGCAGCAGGACTACCGCGTACCCGATCAGCAGGAAGTGCACCTCGGAGATCCCCCCGGCCAGAAACGTACCGAACAGCAGCACCGCTCCCAGCCAGATCGGCGACGGCCGCCCGCCCGCGCGCATCTCCCGGTACACCACTAGCACCACCGCCACCAGCGTCACCACGGCCGCCGCCACCCCGACCGCGTACGGCGCGTGCCGCCCCTCCGCCCAGCCGCGCAGCGACAGGTTGTTGACCGCGTTGTCGCCGTGCAGGTTGGTCCCGGTGAGGCAGTAGCGCAGCACACTCGGGAAGGCCTTCCCGCCGGGCACCAGCCCCACCGCGAGCAGCAGCAACGCCCCGCCCGGCAGCATCGTCCGCACCAGCGGCCCCCATTGCCGGTGCAGCGCCGGCACCAGCACCAGCGGCGCCAGCAACGGCTTGACCAGCAGCGACGCCGCCAGCAGTGCGCAGCCGAGCACCCACCGCCCGCGCCGGCACGCGAGCAGCGCGCCCACCGCGACCGGCACCAGCAGCTCGCTGAGGTTGCCCAGGAACAGCGACCGGTTCGCGATCACCCCGCCGAGCAGGCCCATGACCGCGATCCCGAAGATGGCCGGGCGGCGCGACGTCGGCGCCTGGCGGGCCACGATCCCGGCCGCCAGCAGCAGCGCGGCGAGGCCGGCGAGCACCCAGGCGACGAAGCCGGCGGTCAGCGAGCCGAGCGCGGTCGGCAGCAGCAGCACCGCGGCCGTCGGCGGGTACACGAAGAGCGGATCGGTGAAGACGGACTGCCCGGCCAGCAGGGCCTGGGCCGCGTTGCGCAGCGGCAGGTAGTCGATCCCGACCGCCACCCAGCCGCCGAGCACGTCGTTCAGCTCGAGCCCGATGAAGAGCACGGCGACGGCGATGATCAGCAGCCCGCCGGTCCGCGGCGGGATCCGGCGTAGCGGTTCCACCCCCGCAGAGTCGGAAAGCGCGGGCGGCGGTTGAGGTCAGTCCGGGACGCTGCGGGCGTATACCACCAGGTTGCTCCCGTAGGCGCCGCCGCCGCGGGTGACCAGGGTCAAGGCCGGATGGTCGCGGGGGCCGTAGACCCGCTCGTTCGGGAACGCCTTGCGCGGGTGGAGCCCGACGCCGGTCACCACGAACCGGACGAGCACCCCGTCGGCCCGGCGCACCACGATCTCGTCGCCCGGGCGCAGCAGCCGCAGCCGGGAGAAGGCCGCGCCGGCATGCCCGGCCATCACCGCGGACCCGGGCTCCCCCGGCGCCGGCGACCGGCGGTCCCAGGCGACCGGCTCGTCCGCGCCGGCGGCCGGCACGTCGAGCGCCCGCTCCGGCCGCGACCCGATCGGCACCACGCCGGTCCGCACCCCGACGGCCGGAATCTCCAGCCCGACCGGCGCCGAAGGGCCGAGCACCTGTTCTTTCCCGGCGTCAGCGAGCACGGCGTCTCCCCAGAAGCGCGGCAGCGGGGCGACACCGCCCCCGCGCACCGTAACTCCGCCGGGAAACGTGCGATACGTACCTGTCTGTGATCGGTCAGAAGCGGCCGGGCCCCCGCCGGCGCGGAGGCCCGGACCGGACGACTCAGCGTTGCGTGTAGATGAACCCCACCTTGTCCACCTCGTCGCCCGAGCGGCCCTGGAAGCCGGCCACCTGCCAGCCGCTGGGCGCGGTGCGGGTGACGCAGTCCGACGTGGTGGTGCCGCCGGCCAGGGTGTCGCCGGCGCTGGTGGTGAACTGGGCGTAGAAGATGCGGGTGGTGTTGTTGTACTTGCCCTCGCAGAGCTTCACCGAGGTCACGTACTCGTTGCTGCCCAGGGTGAGCGACGACGCGGTGCCGCCGGTCCCGCCGTGCACGAGCACCGTGCCGTTGCTCAGGGTGAGCCCGACCTGGTCGACCCGGCTGCCCGACCGCATCGAGATCACGCCGGGCCGGCCGGCCGCGGGAACCGAGTCGATGTCGGTGTAGTAGTCGCCGTGCGGGCCACCGAACTGCTCGCTCATCTGGAACGCCGCGTTCGTCGACCAGGTGAACTTCACGCTGATCGGGTCGTGGTCGCTGAGCATCAGCCCGGACGAGTCCTCGAGGAAGCCGGCGTGCTGGTTGTGGTACGCGGTGGCGTTCAGCGTGACGAACTTGCTGCTGCGGTAGAGGACCTTGTCGACCACCTCGCAGGTGTCGGTGATCGCGTTCTCGTCGCAGAGCAGCGGGTCGGCCCCCATGGCCGGCGGCACACCGCCGCGCTCCAACTGCACCCAGGCGTCGGTGAGGCCGTTGCTCTGGGCGAAGGACAGGATCGTGTCCCCGGTACGGGTGTACCGCGTATTGGTGTCACCCATGACCACCACCGCGTTCCCGGCCGAGTGGGACGCGATGAACGAGCTCAGCTGACTGAGGTTGTCCGCCCGCGAGGACAGGTCGCCCGAGTTGGTGCCCGCGTTCGTGTGCAGGTTGTAGAAGTCCACGTAGACGCCCTCGGCGAGCCGTTCCCGCATGAAGGTGAAGCCCTTCGGGGTCAGGCAGTCGCCGGAGTCGATCTGGCACGAGTTCCAGTGCACCCGCTCGAAGTCGTCGGCGTCGTACGCGTAGTTCGACAGCGAGTTGAGCCCGCTGCCGATCCCGGCCCCGCCGCTGGTCGGTGTCCGGTACGGGTGCGTGTCGGCCGCGTACAGGTAGGCGTGGTAGTTGAAGTCCTCCTGGACGTGGATGATGTCGTACGGCCCGAGGCGCTGCCCGATGGCCGTGGTCGCGGTGTCGCGCGGGGTCGGCGCGCTGGACAGGCTCTCCGGGAGCCCGGCGACGTTGTAGGTGAGTGCGGTGAAGGAGCCACTGGCGGCGAGGGCGGGCTGCGGGGCCACGGCGAGGACCGCGCCCACGGTGACGACTGCGGCCAGGCCGGCCGCTATCCGAGACATGTACCGGAGAGTAGGTTTTTATCGCGGTCGATGGAATCCATGTGTTAAAACTCCTAGGTGAAAAAAGTTCTCGTTCTGGCGTCATTCACCGCCGGTTCGCCGTCGTCATCGAGCATTCGCCCATGATCAATTCTCAGCTGAGCCGTCGCGCGCTGCTGCGCGCCACGGTCGCGGCGTCCGCCGGCGTCGTCGCCGGGCCGGCCATCCTCCGCGGACTGCCCGCGGTCGCGGCCCTCACGACGTCCTTCGTAGACAACTACCAGACCAATATCGGCGCCAACGTCACCGTCGACACCAACGCCGCGGTCCGCGCCCTCTCCGGCATGCAGCGGCTCTGGCAGACCGGCACGGCCTGGAACACCGGCACCGTGCTCGACGCCCCCGCGCTGCACGCGAGCATGGGCTACGCGGCCCGGATCACCCGGACCCGCACCGCCGCCGACGAGGCCCGCGCCTTCGTCCAGGACCGGCAGAACCAGAGCTACGCCGCCATCTCCGGCCTCGGCCCGTGGGCGGCGAGCTACCGGGCCGGCGCCCTCGCGGTCACCTCGATCACCTCGGCGCCCGCCGGCACCCCCGCCACCACCATCGACGACACCGTCCCGGCCGGCGCCCCGGCCGGTTCGACCCTCGGCGCGGGCTCGCCCACCTCCGCGCTCGGCCAGGTCGTCACGCTGGTCAACACGCTGCGCGGCAACTACTCCTCGGGCAACCCGAGCAAGGCGGCCTACCAGTACCCGCGCCCGTGGCGGATGAACAAGGACAGCGTCGTGGTGGACACCGGTGCGGTCGACGCGCTCGGCTACCCGGTCTACGACTCGCCGGTCGTCGTGGTGCCGCAGTTGCTGCGCCAGCGCAGCGCCACGCCGGCCACCGACGGCGGCTTCCCGAGCGGCCACACCAACGCCTTCTTCCTGGCCGCGCTGGCCTTCGCGTACGCGATTCCGGAGCGCTTCCAGGAGCTGGTGACCGCGGCCTTCGACCTCGCCGAGACCCGCATCGTGGCCGGCATGCACTCCCCCGTCGACGTGATCGGCGGCCGGATCCTGGCCACCGCGCTGGCCGCCGCGATCCTCAACGACCCGGCCAACGCGACCCTCAAGGCCGCCGCCCGCGCCCAGGCCCTCGCGTACTTCGGTTCCGTGGTCCCGGCCGGCCCCGACGCCTACGGCGACCGGGCGGCGAACGAGCGCCTGGTCACCCCGAAGCTCACCTACGGCCTGCCCCGCGGCCGCTGCTCGGCCGGCGCGTACGTGGTGCCGAAGGGCGCCGAGGTGCTGCTCGAGACCCGGCAGCCGTACCTCTCCGCCGACCAGCGCCGCGAGGTGCTCCGCACGACCGCGATCGGCGCCGGCTGGGCGCTGCTCGACGGCCCCGAGGGCTGGGGCCGCCTCAACCTGTTCGCCGCCGCCGACGGCTACGGCTCCTTCGACCGCGACGTCGTCGTCTCGCTGGACACCGCCGACGCCTGGCGCAACGACATCGACGGCTGCGGCGGCCTGGTCAAGACCGGCGCGGGCACCCTGACCCTGACCGGCGACAACTCCTACCGCGGCGGCACCACCATCGCCGCCGGCACCCTCGCCGCCGCCTCACCCGGCGCACTGGGCCGCGGCGACCTGGTCGTCACCGCCGCCGGCACCCTGGCCGTCTCGCACACCGTCGGCATCGACGGCGACGCGGCCCTCGACGGCACCCTGACCATCGAGAACGCCGGCCGCTGCGACGGAACCGTGCTGCGCGCCCGCCGCATCCGGGGCCGCTTCGCCAAGGTGGTCGCCCCCACCGGCTACCGCGCCGAGGTGTCCTACTCCCGCACCGCGGTGGCCGTCCGCCTGCACCGAGCCTGACGAGAACCGGGCAGCCGGCACGGTCCGGCTGCCCGGGACTCAGGCGCCCGCGACGGTCCGGCGTCATTGCCCCCGCTCGCAGGTCCCAACCATGAGCGGCCCCAGCCTGACAGGCCCCGCTGAAGCGACCCTGGCACGCCGCTGAAACGCGATGCGAGACCTGAGCGTTTCCCTTTCGCACCTTTACCGTACGGGCGCCAGACAGGTCCCCGGCGTGCCCGGAGCGCCGGCTGCAACACCGGCTCCGACCCCGGCCGCCGCGCGGGCCCGGCCCAAGACCACAACCCCCGCCCCTGGGCACCATCACGCACCGGTGCACCAGAACCCACTGCTGCTCACCGCTCGCCGACGTCCCCGGCAGATCTTGAAGGCCCGCCGTTCCCCGCGAACGGAAAATCCACACCGATGCGCTCGACTTGGCCGAGAGCGGAGATTTCCGGTTAGCTGGGAACGCCGCTCCTTCAAGATCGCCCCGCCCTCGCCCTCGCCCCCGCCCCCGCCCCGCGCGCCGCGCCACCCCGCCCAGCCCCCCGCGCCACCCGCCCCGACCCGCCCCGCGCCACCGCGCCGCGCCGGCCCCGCACGCCGCAGTGGCCACGCCGACCCTGGTGTCTCACGCCGGGCGAGATACTCGCTGGGCGAGATACTTGCTGGGCGAGATACTTGCTGGGCGAGATACTCGCCGAGCGAGATACTCGCCGAGCGAGGCAACTGCTGCAGCTGTGGAAGGGGCCCCGTCCTGAAGGCGTCGACCACCGGCCAGGCCCGGGTTTGGGTGGTCGGGCCAGCGCGGACTGTCGCCTCAGCCCTCGTCAGCGCGGCGTGGGCATCACGACGCCGAGCTTGTCCGCCGCGACTTCCAGCTCGGCCCAGACCTTCGGGGCGACCGGGACGCAATTGGCCGCCCGCGACTCGGCGACCGCCGCGCTGTTTTCGCCCGGTAGCGGATCGGGTTGGCCGGGTCGTGCTGGGGCAGGCCGTGCAGGGCGGTCAGTGTCTCCGCGACGTGCCGGGTGAACTCGGTGGCGTCGCCGAACGCGGCCGGGTCGAGGGCCAGGATCAGTGCGTTCTGCCGGTGTTGGCGACCACCCGGCTCGCCGGCGGGCCGTGCTAAGTCCCTGGCGCGCAACCGGTTGTTGCAGGAAGAGTCCGCGCTACGTGGCCTTGCCGTCGATCACGTCGAGCACGTGCTCGGCGATGGCCATGCTGGAGGTGGCGGCCGGCGAGGGCGCGTTGCGGACCGCCGTGACCGGGCCCAGCCGGTGGATGCGGAAGTCGTCGACCAGGCTGCCGTCGCGGTCCAGGGCCTGCGCGCGTACGCCGGCACCGGCCCGCACCACGTCCTGCACGCCGATCTCCGGGACGTAGAGCCGGGCCGCCTTCATGTACGCGCTCTTGGAGACCGACCCGTACATCTCCTTGATGCCGGTCCGCCAGTGCTTGGCCGCCATCCGCCAGGTCCCGGGCCAGGACGCGATCCCCCACAGGTCGCGCGCCGAGAGGTCGCCCAGCCGGTAGCCCTCGCGCGCCGTCGCGAGCACCGCGTTCGGCCCCACCTCGAGCGTCCCGTCCACGCGGCGGGTGTAGTGCACGCCCAGGAACGGGTACCGCGGGTCGGGCACCGGGTAGATCAGCCCGCGTACCATATCGGCCTTTTCGGGTTTGACCTTCATGTACTCGCCGCGGAACGGAATGATCCGTGGCGCCGCGATGTCGCCCGCCAGCCCCGCGACCAGGTCGCTCTGGATGCCCGCGCAGACGATCAACTCGTCGGCCCGCACCTCGCCCGCCGGGGACAGAACGGACAAGGCACCGGTATCCCGCCGCACGGAAGTGACCGGGAAGTTGAACCGCACCTCGCCGCCCGCCGCCATGATGTCGTCGGCGAAGGACTGCGCGATCTTCACGTAATCGGTGATCGCGGTCTTCGGCGAGTAGAGCGCGGCCAGCCCGGTCCCGTGCGGCTCGATCTCCAGGATCTCCTCGGGCCCGACCCGCCGCAGCCCCGGCACCAGGTTCGCCCCCGCGCGGGCGGCCAGCGCGTCCAGCCGGGTCACGTCGTCCGCGTTGACCGCAACGACCAACTTCCCACATTCGTCGTACGGCAATTTCCGGTCCGCGCAGTACTCCCGCAGCATGGCCCCGCCGCGGGTGCAGAGCAGCGCCTTGAGGCTGCCCGGCCGGTAGTAGATGCCCGCGTGCACGACCCCGGAGTTGTGCCCGGTCTGGTGCACCGCGACGCGGCTCTCCTTCTCGACCACCACGACCCGCGCGCCCGGCCGCCGCTTGGTCAGCTCACGCCCGATGGCCAGGCCCACGATGCCGGCCCCGATGATCCCGATCGTCTCGTCCGACATCCCGGTCACCGCCCGAAGTGGATCGCGACGGTCTTGACCCGGGTGTGGGAGGTCAGCGCCTCGACGCCCTGCTCCTTGAACGCCGAGCCGCTGTCCTTGCGGGTGTCCGGGCGTACGTCATGGACGAGCGACCCGTACGCCTCCCGGGCGTGCCCCGCGCAGTAGTCGAGGAAGTCGGCGGCCTTCTCGACCTCGTCGCGCGCCGCCCGGAGCGTCTTGCCGTTCTCCGTGGCCACGCCGAGCGCGATCTCGCCGGCCCGCTCCCGCCGCAGCCCCCCGGCCCTCGCCAGCACCTTTGCACGCTCCGGCGCCGGCGTGCGCCGCCAGACCGCGAAGCCCCGCCCGGCCGCGTCGTAGATTCCGGTGACCTGGGCGGCCGTGAGCGCTGGAACCCGGACCACGGGCTGCCGCACGTCCACCGGGTCGAACACGCCGACCCCTCCGGCGAGCGTTTCCATGGTACGTACGAACATCCCCACTCCTCGGGTTCGCGCATTCAGGCCGAATAGTAGGAACCCTAATGGTGAGCAACCACGCACTCGCAGGCATGCACTGGTTGCACCACGCGCGTGCGAGCCGGAGTCGGAAATCTGATGGAATCCCCGGGCCGAATACATCGACAAGTCCCTGGAGGATCCTGTGCACTGCGCGCCTACGAGGTGCATGCCGAGGCCGAGGCGTCGCCGCCGGCCTTCAATTTGTACGAGCAATACATCGACCGATCGGCATTCGAGGCACACACCGCCAGCGACCACTTCGCGGACACGATCTCGGAACGGTCCGCCCCCGCCTCGCCCAGCGTGATGTTTCGTTCGGCGACGTCCTCGCCTAGTCCTCCGCCGGCACCGTACTCATTCCGGAGATCGCCTGCCAGAAGAGGACCGCGGCGACGGCGAGCAGGAGGACGGCGGGCGCGACCATCGAGACGGCGTGGACGTGGCCTTCCCTGAGGTTGCTGGCCCGGCGAGCGTCGTAGGTGATGTTGACCCGGTCGCCGACCCGCGTGCCGCCGTCGAGGGATTCGGTCCATAGCGTCTCGGGCGTGCCGGCCGGCGTGGTAAAAGTGATCAAATAGTCCTCTTGGCGGCCGACCCCCTGGGTGTCCTCCACGGTCGCCACGGCGTGCGCGGGATGGGACAGCAGCCCCAAGTAATCGGACTCGATGCGGAACAGCGCGAACAGGCAGCCGATGCCGAGCAGAAGCGCGCCACCGCGGAACGCCCACCGGAGGACGAGGGCGCCGACCCGGTTCGGCGGAACGCGCATGGATACCGACTCTCAGCCTCGCTTGCCCGGCACGCCCCAGGACTGGAACTCCCATTGATATCCCAAGGCCGCAAGAACCGAGTCGGCGATGTGCTGGTCCTCGTCGCCGGTGCCGCCGGCTACGCCCAGGCCGCCCAGGATTCCGGCGTCGCGTTTGATGGCGACGCCGCCCTCGGCGACGATGGGGTGGGCGACCATCGTCGACAGCGAGGCGAAGAAGCCGGGTTGTGACCCGCACCTTCACCGACACCGGGATCACCGTGGAGCACCTGTCTCCGCAGGATCGGATGGGGCGAGACTGAACGCCTCGTGCACCTTGCGCAGCAGGTCGCCGGCCGTGAACGGCTTCTCCAACAGCGGGAACTCCTCGCCGAGCACCCGCGTCGTGCCGAGCAGCCCGTTGGAATAGCCGGACATGTACAGCACCGGCAGCCCCGGCGTCCGCTCGTGCACCAGCTCGGCCAGTCGCGGCCCGGACATCTCCGGCATGATCACGTCGGTGAGCAGCGCGTCGCAGCCCTTCTCCCGGAAGATGGCGTACGCCTCGGCGCCGGTCCCCGCGGCCAGCACCCGGTAACCGGCCCCGGTGAGGATGCGGGTCACCACCCGGGCTAGCGCCGCCTCGTCCTCGACCACCAGCACGGTCCGCCCCGCGCCGCCCGGCGGGGCCGCGCCGCGGGCGACCGGTACCGGCACGCCGGCCTCGGTGGTGGCGAGCGGCAGGTAGATCCGGAACGTGGTGCCGACCCCGAGCTCGGAGAACACGTTGATGCTCCCACCGGCCTCGGTGACGATCCCGTAGACGGTGGCCAGGCCCAGACCCGTACCCTTGCCCCGGGGTTTGGTGGTGTAGAACGGCTCGAAGATGTGCGCCGCGACCTCGGCGGACATGCCCTCCCCGGTGTCGCTGACCTGCAGGCGGGCGTAGTGTCCGGCGGCCACCGCGGGCCGCATGTTGAGCTCGTCGCCGTCCAGCACCGCCTCGTCGGCCTCCAGCACGAGCGTGCCGCCGTCCGGCATCGCGTCCCGGGCGTTGATCGCCAGGTTGAGCAGCACCTGCTGCAGCTGGCCGGGGTCGCCGTGCACGGTCAGCGGCCGTCCGGCCGGCCGGGCGAAGAGGGCGATGTCCTCGCCGATCGTCCGGTCGAGCATCGTGCGCACCTCGGCGATCGCGGCGTTGAGGTCGACGTCCTGCGGCTGGATCGTGTCGCCGCGGGTGAAGGTGAGCAGCTGCCGGGTGAGATTCATGGCCCGGTCCGCGGCCGTACGCACATGGGCCAGGTCGTCCAGGATCTTCGGGTTGCCGTCGCTCTCCTCCATCGCGAACTCGGTGTAGTTCACGATGATCGCCAGGATGTTGTTGAAGTCGTGCGCGATCCCGCCGGCCAGCTTGCCCAGGCTCTCCATCCGCTGCGCCTGGTGGGTGCGCTCCTCGAGCGCCCGCTGCCGGTCGGCGGCCTCCTTGGCGGCGCCGATGTCCCGGGCCACCACCGAGGTCCCGGTGATCGCCCCCGACGAGTCCCGGATCGCCGCCAGGTTCACCGACACCTCGACGACCGAGCCGTCCTTGCGCAGCTGGCGGGTCTCGTACGCGAGATGCCGCTCCCCGCCGTTCATCCGCTCCAGGAGCTCCCGCTGCTGATCGGCCCCCGACTCGTCGGTGATCATCGAGACCGGCCGCCCGACGATCTCCTCGGCCCGCCACCCGAACATCGCCTCCGCCCCGCCGTTCCACGCGGTGACCAGCCCGTCGAGATCGACCCCGAGGATCGCGGCGTCGGTGTGCTCGGCCACCGCGGCGAGCGTGGTCCGATGATTCTCGGCGGCGTCCCGGGCCGCCCGCTCCCGCGCGTCGGCCTCGTCCAGGCGCTGCCGCTCCCCGGGCGCCACGTAGATCGCGCCGGGCCCGAGCAGCACCCCGTAGCCGCGGCGCAACGTCCAGTAGTAGACGCCGATGGCGGCGGTGAGCAGGTCCCAGACGGCCGAGGGCCAGCCGTGGCCGCCACCGGCGTGGTGCAGGTGGGCGCCGCCGTCCGCCGCGGCGGCGATGATCGCCTGGTACGTGCTGAGCGCGTGCAGGCCGTGCCCGACCGCGCAGCTGAAGAAGATGAGAGCGGTGGCCACCGCCAGCTTGTTGCTCCGCAGCTGGCCGGCCCGCCCGACCGGCACCACGATGGCCACCATGATCGCCGCATAGGCCGTCATGATGACCAGGTTGCCGAGCAGGAAAAGCTGTTCCGGCACGATCGTCAGATCGGCACCCAGGCCGAGTTGCTGAGGGCGCGCCGGACGCTCGCCCGCTTCCCGCACGCCTGGCGTGTCACTCGGCCGATGCGCCGCTCGTCAGGGCATCCCCGCGCCCCGCCCCGATCAGGTCGGGCGTCGCCCCGCTGATCTCGGCCCTGGGGCCGCCGCCCGCCTCATGCCGGCCCACGCCCGCGGCCGGTCGAGACCCTGGGCCGTCAGCGAAGCCGGCGCAGCTCCCGCGCCCGGGCGGCGGCGAGCAGACCGACAACGGCGGTGGCCACCAGCAGAACGACCGCCCAGACGAACCCCCAGGAGACCAGCCCGCGCGACGCGACGCTGCCGGCGAGGTCGCCGTCGAACAACCCGGAGAGCACGCTGATCAGGCAGAACACGCTGAGAAGGACGGCCGCGACCAGGCCGGTGGGAGGGCGTACGTTGCGGGCGGCCAGCCAGGCGAGGAGGAGTTGCACGGCCCCGACCGGCAGCGGCACGGTGGAGTTGGTGTTGAAGCCCCAGGCCTTGCCCCAGGTGGTGGCGCCCGTGGCGACGCCGATGAAGCCGCCGATCACGTCGCAGACGATCAGCACCAGCATGGCGACGAGGAGACGCCGCTCGGGGCCTATAGGCGCGATGCTAGCAGTGCGACTTTCACACGCCGAGCAAGATACTAGCTCGGCGAGATACTCGCTCGGCGAGACACTCGCTCGGCGAGACACTCGCTCGGCGAGATACTCGCTCGGCGAGACACCGGCGAGAACCGGACGGCGTCGCGTCACGGCCGGGCGGTATCCTTGCGCCCACCCGATCAGGCGGCGACCACAGGGACGACGAATATCGATGGCGGCAGAGGGCGACGGTGACCGTCGGCACGTGAGCGACGCCCTGCGCGACGCGATTCTCCAGGGCGAGTTCCTGCCCGGCGAGCGGCTGGTCGAGGCGCAGCTGATGACCCGGTTCGCGGCGAGCCGGTTCAACGTGCGCGCGGCCCTGCAGGATCTGACCGCCGAGGGCCTGGTCGAGACCGAGCGCAACCGGGGCGCCCACGTGCGCAAGGTGTCGCTCGACGAGGCGGTCGAGATCACCGAGGTACGCATGGTGGTCGAGGGCCTGATCGCCGCCCGCGCCGCCGAGCGGATCGACGCCGGGCGCGCCTCCGAGCTCGACGAGATCGGCCTGCTGATGCGGCGCGCGGTCGAGTCCGGTGAGCACCGGCGCTACCACGATCTGAACGGCAGGCTGCACGCGCTGATCCGCGAGATCGCCGGCCACCGTACGGCCGACCGGATCGTCGGCACGCTCCGCGGCCAGCTGGTCCGGCACCAGTTCGTGCTGTCGCTGCTGCCCGGCCGGCCGCAGCAGTCGCTGCCCCAGCACGAGCGCATCATCGCCGCGATCCGCGCCGGCGACCCGAAGGCAGCCGAGGAGTCGATGCGCGAGCACATCGCGAGCGTGATCGAGGCGCTGCGCTCGATCGACCAGCTGGGCGGGCCGGCCTGAGCGGCCGGGTTTCAGCGGCCGCGGCCACCGCGGGCGGCCAAGTTTCAGCGGCCGAGGAGGGCGGCCACGTTTCAGCGGCCGCGGAGGGCGGCCAAGTTTCAGCGGCCGAGGGCGGACCGGCCTGAGACCGGGCCGCCCCTGACCCGCGGTCAGTGGTGCCGGTCGGAGCGGCGGCGCTGCAGCGTGAAGCTCTCCAGCGGCACGATCTCCCCGTCCGGGACGGTCACGTTGTAGTACGTCACATAGATCCGGGTGACCGACCCCGGCCCGGTGCCCGGGTCCACCGTGAAGGCCGCGAAGCCGTACGGGTGCTCCGCGTCCCGCAACGCCAGCCAGGGCGTCTCCTCGAACACGTAGGTCGCGGGCCGCTTGCCGCCACCGGCCGGCGGCGCGCCGACCGCGGTGATCACCTTGGCCTTGTTCGCCGGGAAGAACTTGCCGTTCGTGGTGCCGCTGACGCCACCGCCGCCCAGCACCATGTGGGTGGTCCCGGCCGAGGCGTCGACCGTCGACGTGTCGGTGCCGGCCGGCCGCGGGGTGAGCGTCTCGGTGCCGGAGACCACGCCCCGCACCGGCAGCGACCGCTCGTAGTCGTGCTCGTGCCCGCAGACCACCAGGTCGACCTGGTACTTGTCGAACAGCGGGCCCCAGTTCTGCCGGATGCCCAGGTCGGAGCCGTTCGCGTCGGACGAGCTGACCATCACCTGGTGCATGCAGACGACGATCCAGTCGATGTCGTGCGAGCCGCGGGCCTTGGCGAGCTCGTTCTCCAGCCACCGGCGCTGGCCGCCGCCGGAGTAGCCGCTGACGTAGTTGTCGCCGCCGTCCTGCAGCGCCACGTCGTCGTTCTGCAGGCTGATCACCCGCACCGAGCCGACCGTGAACGCGTACCAGAGGCCCTGCAACTCGGCCGCGTCGCCGTTGCCGGGGAGCTTGAAGTACGTCTGGTAGGCGCTGAACCCGAGCGGCCCGTTGTTCTTCTCGTTCTCGTGGTTGCCGGCCGCCGGCATCCAGGCCCGGTAGCGCGCCGACCGGGTGTTGTTGGCGAAGAACGAGTTCCACGTACGGACCCGGTCGGGGTCCAGGTTGGCGTAGCACAGGTCGCCGTTGAGCAGGTGGAACAGCGGGTTGATCTGCTCGATGCCGGCGACGATGTCGGCGTTGGCCGGGGTGTTGTTGGCGTTCATCTGGGGCGTGTAGCCGCCCTTGCCGTCCGGCTGCCAGGTCACCTGCGGCACCGACTGGTCGCCGAAGCTGGTGAAGGTGAACGCCGACCGGCCGCGCGGCGCCGTCTGGAACGTGCCGGCGTCGGGCCGGCCGCCGTCGTGCAGCGCCGCGTACGTGTAATAGGTGTCCGGCCGCAGCCCGGCGAGCGTGGCGTGATGCGCGTACACGGTCTTGCCGGAGAGGCCGTCCACGTACGTGCGGGTCTCCGCCTCGACGCAGTTCCCGTGCCCGCCGTCGAGCGAGCCGTAGCTCACCCGCGGCCGGCGCACCGCGGTGTGCGTGATCCAGGAGACGACCATGCGGGTCGCCGGGTCGGCGCCGAAGGTCAGGTGCAGGCCCTCGACGGGCGGAGCGCCGAGGCTCTCCGGCTTGCCGAGCAGCAGGGGTGAGGAGGCGGCGGCCGCCGGCGTCGCGTCCGTCGCGACGGTGGCCGCCGCGCCGACCGCGCCGAGGGCGATCAGCGCGCCGCGGCGGCTGATCCCGTTGTTGACCATTTCGCTCATGCGCCGGACGCTATGGGCCGGCACTGCACTCACGGAAAACAATATCTGGCGGCGACACATCTACGCGCTGACACGGAAGTTTCCTAGAACGTCGTCTAATCAGGACGTCGCAGGTAGGCGAATCGTCACGGTGGTTCCCCGGGGCGGATTCGGACCGGCCGTGACCGTTCCGCCGTGGTGCGCCGCGGTCTGCGCCACGATGGCCAGCCCGAGGCCCGATCCCGGCATCGAGCGCGCGGCCGTGGCCCGGTAGAACCGATCGAAAACGAACGGCAGGTCGTCCTCGGCGATGCCCGGCCCGGCGTCCGAAACGGTCAGCGTGCCGTCGGCGGTGAGCGTCGTGGTCACCTCGCCGCCGGGCGGGCTCCATTTCGCGGCGTTGTCGAGAACGTTCACGACCATCCGCTCGAGTTCGCTCGGGCGCCCGGTCACCGTGACCGGGGTCAGCTTCGTGGTGAAGGTGAGCCCGGGCGCCCTGATCCGTACCCGATTGATCGCGGCCGTGACCACATCGCTCAGCTCGACCGGTTCCGGCTCCTCCCGGGTGGTCTCCTCGCGAGCGAGTTCGACCAGTTCGGTGGTGAGCGTGGCGAGTTCGCGCACCTGCGCGTCGAGGTCCTCGAGGAGCTTGGCCCGCTCCTCGGGCGGCAGCCGGTGCGCCAGGTCGGGCTGCCGCTCGACCGCGAGCAGCAGTTCCACGTTGGTGCGGATGCTGGTCAGCGGCGTGCGCAGCTCGTGCCCGGCGTCCTCGACCAGCGCCCGTTGCGCGCGGCGGGAGCTGTCGATCGCGGTCAGCATGGTGTTCACCGACCGGCCCAGCCGGGCAATCTCGTCGTCGCCGGTCACCTCGATCGGCCGGGTCAGATCGGTCGTCGCCGCGACGTCCTCGACCGCCGACGTGAGCCGTTCCACCGGCAGCAGGCCGGCCCGCGCCACGGCCCGGCCGGCGAAGGCCGCCGCGGCGATGCCGATCACGCAACCGGCGGCCAGCAGGAAGGCCAGGACCGCCAGCGTACGGTGGGAATCGCCCTCGTTGATGGCGACCTGCACCGCGCCCCCGCCGGTGAGCGGCATGGTGAGCATCTGGTAGCTCTCGCCGCCGATCGCCACCTGCTCCTGCACCGGATGGCGGCGGGTCTGTCCGGCGGCCGCCTGCCGGGTGAGCGCGGTCACCGGCAGCGGGCTGTCCGCCGAACTGGTCACGGCTCCCGACGAGTCGACGATCTGCCAGCGCGGGCCCAGCTCCCGGCGATGCGGGCCGAACCGGCCCGGCCCGCCGCCCCCGGGAAAGCCCGGATCGGGCAGCACCGCCCCGGTCGCCGCCCACTGCCCGGGCGCCTGGGAGATGGCCAGCGCGTCCGCGCTGAGCTGCTCGCTGATCCGATGCTCCTGCAGCTCGCGCACGGCGATCCAGGACGCCACCGCGAACGCCACCAGGGCCAGCGCGACCGTCCCCGCCACCAGCAGCGCCAGCCGCGAGTGCAGGTTCTGCCGGCCCCACCAGGCGGTCACAGCGGCTCCTCGCGCAGCGCGAAGCCCACCCCGCGCACGGTGTGCAGCAGCCGCGACTCGCCCTCCGCCTCCAGCTTCCGCCGCAGGTACCCCAGGTAGACGTGGATGCTGTTGGACGACTCGCCGAAGTCGTAGCCCCACACCTGCTCGAACAGCGCCGCCCGGGTCAGCACCTGGCGCGGGTGCCGAAGGAAGGCCTCCAGGATCGCGAATTCCGTACGGGTCAGCCGCAGCGCCCGGTCGCCGCGCCACACCTCCCGGGTGGTCGGGTCGAGGCGTACGTCGGCGAACGTGAGCACGTCGTCGCCGGCCGGCTCGGCCGGGCCCGGCGGCGTGGTCAGTACCGATCGCCGCAGCAGCGCCCGCAGCCGGGCCAGCAGCTCCTGCAAGGCGAACGGCTTCACCAGATAGTCGTCCGCGCCCGCGTCCAGCCCGGCCACCCGATCGCCGACGCTGTCCCGGGCGGTGAGCATCAGGATCGGCAGGACCACGCCGTCGGCGCGCAACAGGCGGCAGGTCTGCAAGCCGTCGAGCCGCGGCATGCTCACGTCGAGGATCATCGCGTCCGGCTCGGCGGACCGCACCGCCTCGAGCGCCTGCACGCCGTCCTCGGCCGTGTCCACCCGGTGGCCCTCGAACCGGAGCGTACGGGCGAGCGAGTCGCGCACCGCCGCGTCGTCCTCCACCACCAGGATCCGCACGGGTCCCCTCTCACTTCAGGTTCGCGGCGTCCAGCGCGGACTGCAGCGACTCCTTGTAGCCGTCGCTGGTGACGGTAGCGCCGGAGACCGCGTCGATGTCGGCGCTCTGCTTGTCCAGGGTCTCCTGGCGCAGGACCGGCAGCGCCCGCGCGTTGATCTCGACGTCCCGGCCGTTCTCGTTCGGATAGGTCGGCACCGCCACGTCGGTGACCTTCCCACCCGACACGGTGATGCTGACCTGCACCGGCCCCCAGCGGGTCTGCGCGATCGACCCGGTGTAGGTCTTGCCGCCGCTCGACGTGCCGCCACCGGTCGAGGTGCCGTCGTCCTCGTTCTCACCCGACCCGCCGGCGAGCGGCGCCGAGGCCACCGCGGTCGACGAGGACGCCGACGGCCCCTCCAGGCTGGTCCGGTAGCTGAACAGCAACACCACCGCGGCCACCGTGGAGAACAGCCACAGCGTTATCCGACGCATCTCGACCCTTCCGCCTTCACCAGGAGAACAGCTCGGTGTGCACCCGCGCGGCCGGCGCTCCCGCCTGGCGCGCGGCCGCCCGGGCCGCCTCGGCCCACTCCTCGGGCCCGCAGATGTACACATCCGATCGCGCCACCTGGGGAGCGATCTCGGTCAGCGCCGCCGCGTCCGCGTGGTCCGCGTACCGGGCCGGCAGCCACGACTCCCGCTGCGCGCGCCGGCCGAGCAGATACACCACCCGGACCCCGCGCCGCGCCGCGAACCACTCCAGCTCGTGCCGGAACGCGATCTCCGCCTCGCTGCGCGCCCGGTAGATCAGCGTCGCCTGGCCCGGCCCGTACGGCAGCTCGCCGAGCAGCGACAACAGCGGCGTCACGCCGATCCCGCAGGCCAGCATGGTGACCGGGCCGCCGGCGTACGTCTCGCTGGTCAGTTTGCCGTAAGGCCCCTCGACCAGGACTCTCGTCCCCGGCCGCAGCCCCGCCACCCGCGCGCTTCCGTCGCCGAGGTCCTTCACGGTGATCCGCAGCAGGCCGCCGTGCGGCGTCGCGCTCAACGAGTACGGATGCGATCGCGACCAGCCGGGACCGTCCAGAAAACGCCATTGGAAGAACTGTCCGGCCCGCACCGGCAGCCGCTCCAGCGCGCGCCCGCTCAGATAGACCGAGGTGAGACCCGGCCCCTCCGGCGCCACGTGCGAGACGACCAGGCGGTGCCGCCAGTTGCGCCAGGCGGGCAGGCCGATCCGGTACGCCAGGATCGCGCCCGCCGACACCGCCCACAGCGTCCACCAGTAGACGGTCGCCGCCACCGACCCGAGGAAGTCCTGACCGGTCCACAACTGATGCGGAAGCGCCAGGCCGACGCCCAGGTACGCGTACAGGTGCAGGAGATGCCACGACTCATAGCGCAACTTCCGGCGCGCCGCCCGCAGCGAGGTGGCCACGACCAGCACGAGCAGCGCGCTGCCGGCCACCGCGAGCAGCATGCCCGGATAGTTGGCCGTCAGATCCCACAAGGTCGGCACGAACCGGGCGAGGCTGCCATATCCGATCGTGATCAGCACGATGTGCGCCACCATCAGCCAGAACGAGCTGAAACCCACCCATCGGTGCCACCGCGCCAGCCGATCCTGCCCGAACGCGCGCTCCACGATCGGGATCCGCGCCATCAGCAGCACCTGCAGCAGGAGCAGATCGGCCGACCACAGGCCGGTGAGCTGCCCGGACGCGAGCGGGAAGCCCGTCGAGAGCGCCTGCACGCCGCCGTCCGACACCCACAGGGCGGTCACGATCAGCAGCGACGTCCCGGCGGCCAGACCGCCCAGATCCGCCCACCACCGTGGCGCCGCCCGGGGGAGGCGGGCGATCGGTGGCGACAGAGTGGTGGCGGACATGCTCCTACCTTCGGGCGCGCGGGTTAAAGGTCCTTCACGCTTCCCTAAGAGTTGGATAAGAGGGCCGACCCGCGTCTCCGCTGATGGTGCCTCGTCCGGCCGCTTCGAGCCAGTGCGCCGGTCAGGCCGCCCGCCAGCGGGCCCGGTCCTCGCCCGCCTTGCGGGTGCAGCGCATCCTCGTGCCCTTCGACGTGTAACCGATCGCGCCCTCCGGTGCGCAGAACGCGCCCGGGTGCACACCCTGTTGCCCGGACGGCGGCTTGGTGGTCGGCGTCGGGCTCGGCTTCTTCGTGGTCGGCTTCGGGGTCGGCCTCGGGCTCGGCTTGCTGGTCGTCGCCTTCGGCCGCGGTTTGACCGTGGTCACGGCCGGCGCCGGAGTCTTGGTCGTCGCCTCGGCGGCCGGGGTCGCCTCGGCTGTCGGGGTCTCGGCGGCCGGGGTCGCCTCGGCCGTCGGGTCGCCGGCGGCCGGCGTGCTGGTGACGACATCGGCGGCCGGCCGGCCGGGCTGTTCGGTGGCGGAGCAGCCGGTGAGAAGGACGCCGAGGACGGCGAGGCTGATCAGGGCGGGTTTCGGGCGCGGCATGGTCATCGGATCACTTTCGGCCGTACGGAACCCGGACGCGATCGACCGTTCGTGTACGGCTGCCTGCCCACAGCGGCTCGAACGGTCAGCCCTTCAGGATGCGGCGGGCCGCCGCGAGCAGGTGGTCGCGGAAGTCCTCGTCGTCCAGGCCGGCCACCGCCGGGTCGGCCCCCGCCATGATGAGGCCGCCGCTGAGCACCGCCATCCGCACCCGGCTGCCCGGGTCGGGCGCGGTGCCGCCGAGCAGCCGGCGGACGCGGTGCAGCGACCGCAGGGCCGGATGGGCGCGGACGAGGCGCTTCACGACCGGATCGAAACTGAGCGTCGTCGCCACCTTCCGCTGCTGCACGACCAGGTCGACGATCCCGGCCAGCACGGTGTCCCGCCGGGCGGTCTGGCCGCGCTGCGCCTCGGCGTGGTCGGCGATCGGCCCGAGCCGCTCGAGCGCCGGATCGATCACGGCGAGCACGATCTCGTCCTTGGTCTGGAACTGGTGGTAGACCGCCGCCTTCGTCACGCCGAGCCGATCGGCGATCATCTGGAGCGAGGTGCCGCTCACGCCGTGCTCGGCGAACAGGTCGAGCGCCGCGGCCAGCAGCCGCTCGCGGGCCGTGCCGGGCCGGTTCTCGTACATCCCGGGATGCTACCGGTTGCGCCGGGCGCCTAGCCGCTCGGCTAGCACGGTCAGCTCCGCGGCCGGAAACTGCCGAAGACCAGTTGGAGATCCGCGTACGCGCTGCCCCAGGAGGCGTCCGGCGCCTGCCAGTAGATCCCGTACGCCTGATGGTCGTTCACCACCACGCCACGATTGTTGACGTGCTGCCGGGCGCGCGACCCGTCGAAGGTGAACTCCCAGTCCGCGGCCTTGACGAAGTACTTCACCGCCTCGATCCGGATCTCCCGGTAGCCGGGGAAGTCGCCGTGCGCGACCCGGTAGCCGGCCTTTCCGCGCCAGTCGGCGACCGGGTTCATGTTCGGGTGGGTCGTCTGATCGATGCCGAGCACGCGCCCCGCGCCCCGGAAGTACACGATCGACCCTCGTTGCGACCTGGTCCACCCCTTCGGCACGTACACCGAGAACCCGGTCGGGTCGTGGTAGTCGATCCACCCGGTCGGCGGCCGCTCACCGGCCGGGCTGGTCGGCGGCATGGGCGTCGACGGCCCGGCGGAGGCCGTCGGCCGCGCAGCGGTCGAGACGACGGCCGACGCCCCGAGGGAGGACGGCGCCGGGGCGATTGCCTGCCCCTTTCCCGACCGCCCGCCCCGAGCGACGACCACCGTCGCGGCGACCGCCAGCAGCGCCACCACCACGACCAGCGCGACGATCACCGGCCGGCGCCGCCACCCGCCGCCCGCGATCCCCGAAGCAGCGGGCAGCGCGACCGGCTCGGCCGCGCGAAGCAGCCGCCGCCGCGCCTCCTCCGCATCGATCCGCTCCTCCGGGTCCTTGCGCAACAGCCCGTCCAGCACGGGCCGCAACTTCCCGGCCCGATGCGGCGGCTCCGGCTCCTCCGCCGCCAGCGCCATCAACGTCCCCACCGCCGACGGCCGCTGATACGGCGGCCGCCCCTCCACCGCCGCGTACAGCGTCGCGCCGAGCGACCACAGATCCGACGCCGGCCCCGACTCCCCGCGCAGCGCCCGCTCCGGCGCCATGAACTGCGGCGAGCCGAGCAGTAGTTCGGAACTGGTGGTATTGCCGTCGTCCTCGATCGTCGCGATCCCGAAGTCGGTCAGCACCACCCGACCGTCGCCGGCCAGCAGCACATTGGACGGTTTCACGTCCCGGTGCCGCACCCCGGCCCGGTGCGCCGCCCGCAGCGCGGCCAGCACCGCCAACCCGATCTCGGCCACCCGCCGCGGCTCCAGCGGCCCCTCGGCGTCCAGCACCTCCTGCAGCGATCGCGACCGAACATGTTCCAGAACGATCCACGGATGGCCGTCCGCCTCGAACACGTCGAAGACCTGTGCCACGTTCCGATGGGTCAGCCGCGCCGCCGCCCGCGCTTCCCGCAGCGTCCGCCGCCGCAGCGCGTCCCGCTCCCGCGCGACCAGGTCCGGAGGCAGCACGACCTCCTTGACCGCCACGTCCCGGTCCAGCACCACGTCCCGGGCCAGCCAGACCCGGCCCATGCCGCCCTCGCCGAGCGACTCGGTCACCCGGTACCGTCCCGCCAGCAGGCCCGGCTCCGCGGTCATCGCTCCGACTTACCCCCGAACCGGCCGGGCCACGCGTGACCGCGACGCTTGACCTGGAGCGCGCTCCAGGAAATAGCGTCGATCGCATGCAGACGATCGAACTCGGCCGCACCGGCCAGCAGGTCAGCCAGCTCGCGCTCGGCGCGATGCAGATGGGAAACGCCACCAGCGAATCGGATTCGATCCGGATCCTCGACCGGTACTTCGAGGCGGGCGGCTCGTTCGTGGACACCGCCGACTGCTACGAGTGGTGGGCCCGCAAGGGCGGCCGCGGCGGCGACAGCGAGGAGTTGCTCGGCCGCTGGATGCGCGACGGCAACAAGCGCGACCGGGTCTTCCTGGCCACCAAGGGCAGCGCGCTGCCGCACCACTCCCCCGAGCTGTGGGCCGAGGACGGCACCCCCAACTGGGACCTGGCCCGCCGCACTTTCGCCGGCGCCGGCGCCAAAACGCTCACGAACGCTCTCGACGGCAGCCTCCGCCGGCTCGGCACCGATCACGTCGACCTCTATTACATCCACGTCGACGATCGGAACACGCCCCTGGAGGAGACCCTGGAGGCGCTGGCCGGCTTCGTCCGGCAGGGCAAGGTGCGTTACCTGGGCTGGTCGAACGTGCGCACCTGGCGCCTCGAGCGCATCCGCGGGCTGTGCGAGCGCAACGGCTGGCCGCTGCCGGTCGCGGTCCAGCAGCAGCACAGCTACCTGCGGCCGAAGGCCGGCCTGGAGTCGGCGTCCATCGTGGACAGCGAGCAGCTGGACTACCTACGTGCCAACGACGACCAGACGCTCGTCGCGTACTCGCCGATCGTGCAGGGCGTCTACGACAGCCCGGAGAAGCGGACCAGCCACTGGATGATGGACAGCTACGCCGGCCCGGACGCCGACGCCCGGCTGACCGCGGTCACCGAGGTGGCCGCCGACGCGGGCGTGACCCCGAACCAGTTGGTCGTCGCCTGGCTGTTGCACCAGACGAGCCCGCGCATCCTGCCGCTGATCGGCCCGCGCACCCCGGAGCAGCTCGAGAACCTGCTGCCCGCCCTCGACCTCAAGCTCACCGAGGAGCAGCTCACCCGTCTGGAAAACGCAGGAGCCTGAAACCACTTTGCCGTACGCGCGGCCCAGGTCCCCGATGAGCCGGACCGGCTGAGCGTTCGGCCGGCCTCGTCACCCGGCCGCCGGGCTGACCCGTCGTGGCGCCCCGGGCCCGCGGGCTCCGCCCGCCTCGCCCGGGGCGTCCGCCCGTCAGAACGGCGACCGCACCAGGAACGGCGTCCCCTCGGCCTGGTCGAGATGGATCACCCCGTCCGAGTGCACCACCAGCGACCAGCCCGGATAATTGATTGATTCCAGAACAATGGCGTTCCCGTCCCGGGCGGGCGCCGCGCAGAACGTGGCGTCCTGCGCGAACAATGGCGACGGGTCGCGCCGGTCCAGCCGCAGGACGAAGTTCCGGTGCCGGAGGAAATAGCCCGGATAGTTAACTGATTCGAAGGAGACGCAGCTGTCGCGGCCAAGTCCTTTCCGGACCACGAAGGTGGAATCCGCGCGTTCCAGAGGGCTCGCGTCCGATCCGATCCGGTCCACCCGGCCGATGAAATCGCGGTGCCGCAGCCGGTAGTCCGGCGCGGCGGCGACCACCAGGCTCACCGACTCGCCCACCTTCAGGCCCGGCGCCGGAGTCGGTCGCGGGGTCGGCGAGGGCGTCGACGACGGCGCCTTCCCGGCCCCCCGCGGTGTCGTGCGCGGCACCTGACGCGTCCAGGTCGGCTCGACATACCCCGGGCTGGAGCTGAGACTGCTGCTCGGCGCCGGAAGAACCGACACCGGCGGGGACGGGACCCACAACCCCGACGGGTCGATGAGCCGCTCGGCCACCGGGGCCGGGCCGCGCGGCTCGTCGAACGGGTAGAGCAGCACCGCCAGACCGGCCACCCCGGCCGTCACGGTGAGCGCGCACGCCACGAGCACCCGCCGGGCCCGGGCGGCCTCGGCCTCGGCCGCGGCAGGATCTGGCGGAAGAGCGCGATAGGCGATGTTCCGTTGGTTGTCATGGTGCATGTATTATCCGCTCCTGCGGCCATCGCCTAAGACGCTCTTAAACTCTCGAAAAGGCATTCTTGCGGCGAAGGGCACGAAGGGCAAGAGTGAGATTTAAGCCCTTCTTTGGCGGTCCGGTCGATCGCCGGGCCGGAAAATGAACTCCTCCCCGGGGCGCTGCGTATTGCCAGTCGACGCCATCCGCAGCCGCACCCGAGGAGACGATCGCGTGGACGCCTCCGACCCGCAGAACACCGCAGAATGGCCGCGCATCTCCGACTACTGGCCCGACGCTCCCCATCGGATGAGCCCGCAGGCCGACTACTACCCCGACACCGACGACCAGGCGACGGCCGCTCCCCCGGCGTACGGCGAGACCCCGCAACCGAACCGGGTGATCAGCGCACCGCCCCCGCCGGCCCGCAGGGGCCTGCGGCTGCTGCTCGGCGCCCTGGCCGTGCTGGTCTTCGTCGGCGGCAGCGGGGTGGTGCTCGCGCGGCTCGTGCTGCGCTCCCACACGACCACCGTGACCAGCGCGCCCACCGCCCCGGCCGGGACCGCCGATCCGACGCCGAGCCCCCCGGTGTCGATCGAGCCGGCCCCGCCGCCGGCCGCGACGAGCACGGCCAGCCCTCCGCCGCAAACGGTCACGATCGCTCCGCCGCCGGCCACCCTTCCGTTCACTTCCGGCTCGTTCGAGCTCGGGTCCGACGTGGCGGTCCTGAACGTCTCGGTCGCCGCGATCGGAACCGATCCGGTCCGGGTCAGCACGCCCGGCGGCAGCGGCCTCAGGACGCGCCTGACCCGCGACGGCAGCAGCGTGAAGCTGACCACGACGGTCGTCGACAAGAACGGCTCCGGGCAGGTCGACGTCCAGCTCAACAGCAAGGTGACCTGGTCGCTGCTGCTGACCGGCGGCGCACGCGAGGAGAACTTCGCGCTGGCCAAGGCCTGGCTCCGGCAGATCGACCTGGTCGGCGGCGTGGCCCAGATCACCATGGCGCTGCCGACGCCGGACGAGACGCTGCCGATCCGGATGACCGGCGGCGTGAACACCTGGAAAATCACCACGCCGGTGCGCGTACCGGTCAAGGTGCTGCTGCGCGACGGCGGCGGCAGGGTGAAGCTGAACGGCGACGAGACCAAGGGCATCGATCGCAACACGACACTTCGCTCCAAGGGCGGCGACAACGACTCGGGCGGCCTGGACATCGACGCGGTCGACGGCCTGGGCACGCTCATCGTGGCCCCAGCAGACGGAACAGGGTGAGCCACTGCTCCGGCCACACCTCGCCGACCGGCGCCCGCGGGTCGAGCCGCGCCGCCCTGGTCACGCCGTGGGCCCGCCGGCCGTAGCGACGGACGAGGGTGGCGTGCAGTGACCCGCCCGCGCCGGTGAAGCCGACCTCGACCAGTCGCCGCCAGGCCGGCATCAGGTCGGGTCGCACCAGCGGCACCGGCCGCCGGTCGAGCTGCAGGATGCCGCCGTCGACCCGGGGCGCCGGCCGGAACGCCGTGCGCGGCACCCGGCCGGCCAGCCGCCAGGCGAACTCCGGCCAGGTCAGCACGGTCGTCCGGCTCCACCGGCCGTAGTCGCCCGATCGCTTCCGAGCGTATTCGAGCTGAGTGAGCAGAGTCGCTCGCCGCAGCGTGGGCGCGGCCAGGCACCAGCGCACGACGCCCGCGGTCAACGCGTACGGAATGTTGCCGGCCACGACGAAGCTCTCCGCGGGCGGCCTTGCCGCCAGGAAATCCTCGGTCCGCAGGCTCAGCCGCGGATCGTCCGGCAGGTGCCGGGTCATGCTCACATCGATCTCGTACGCGACCAGTTGCGCACAAACCGCCAGGAGCGGCCGGGTGAGGTGTCCGCGCCCGGCCCCCACCTCGTAGACGAGCGTGCCGGGTGCCGGCACCGCCAGCTCCGCGAAGCGCCGGGCCAGCGCGGGGTCGGCGAGAAAGTTCTGTCCCAGAGTGCGCCGGGCGCGGGCATGCTCGCGCCGGGTTGGTGCTGCCATGAGGCCATGGGTCCCGTCTGACTCACGGGCAGGCCGAAGAGGGCCGCCCGATCCGGATTGGACTCGTAGGCCCCGGCGAGGAGAGGAGCTCGGCTACGCGGCGATCGCCGGGGCCAGGCCCCGGGTGCGTGTGCGGAATGGCTGCTGCGGTCCCCGCGAGGGCGCGAGAACCAGGTAGGTCACTGACATCGGGCGACCATATCCGTCGTCCGTACGGTCGTCAGCCGAATTTTCGGTCGATCTCTCGTGACGTGTACCCGACCGGGTGGTGGTGGGATCGCCCCCAGGTCAGCACCCTGTTGGCATGACGACAACGTTCGATCGGGAGCGCGTCCGCGGCAGCGCCGAGACGCTCCGGGACAAGCGTCTCGAACTGTCCACGCTGCCGATCCCGGCGGGCCGCGGCTGGGACCCCATGCGGGACCGGATGACCGACGTGCTGGCGACCCGCCCGGCCGGCATCGCCGACGTCATCGAGAAGCTGGACGCCGTCCAGGTGATCCTGGACGAGCTGCCGCCGAGCCCGGCCGCGAACCGGGTGGCCGCGTTCAACTCGCTGTACAACCGGATCACCCGCCGGGTGGACGACGCCCTGCGCTCGGGCGACCAGGTCAACCAGCCCGACTTCCTGGAGCTGCTGGACGTCCAGTTCGCCCGGCGCTACTTCGCCGCGCTCGAGCTGTGGAACCAGGACGACGAGGACACCCCCGACGTGTGGGAGGTGCTCTTCAAGCGCGGCCGGGACCTCGAGATGAGCAAGCTGACCGCGGCCATGCTGGGCGTCAACGCGCACGTCAACCACGACCTGGCGCTCGCGCTGATCGGCACCTGGGCCGACCTGGGCGCGCCCACCGACGATCTGATCCACCCGGACTACCTGCTGGTCAACCAGATCTTCTACGAGGAGATCCCGCCGCTGCGGCGCGGCTTCTCCACCCGCTGGCAGCTGGAGATCGACGATTTCGTCGGGCAACTGGACGACTGGAGCCAGCGCATGCTGGTCACCGTGACCCGCGCGCACGCCTGGGACCAGGGCCTCCGGCTGTGGGCGCTGCGCGACGACCCGGAGGACCTCGAGCAGGCCCGCCGCGCCATGGACCGGGCGGCGTCGCTGGTCGCCGAGTTCGCGATCGTCGGCGACCGGCTGGTGAACACGGCCGGCTGGGCCGTCACCCGTACGTGGCACGTCTTGAACCGGGTCTTCCACCCGCGCGGCAAGCGCCGCCTGATGAACGGGCGACGCTAGGCCGTACGCGAATCGCCCCGGCCGCGCGGTGAGCGCGACCGGGGCGACAGGCCGGGAATCGGGTCAGTGGGCCATGGCGGGCGGCGCGTCCTGGTCCACGTCCAGCGGGCCGGTGCGGAACAGCAGCGTCGCCACGATCGCGGCCAGCACGAAGAAGCCGCACGAGCACCAGAACACCGTGTGGTAGCTGGCCAGCTGGGCCTGCGCCGCGAGCAGCGCCGACGGGCGGTGGCTGGTCGCGTAGTGGGTCGCCGCGGTGGTCGCGAACGAGCTCAGCAGGGCGGTGCCGATCGAGCCGCCGATCTGCTGCACCGTGTTGATCATTGCCGAGGCGACGCCCGCGTCGCGGTGCTCGACGCCGCTGGTGGCGGCGTTCTGCGTGGGGGCGAAGACCAGGCCGAGGCCGAGGCCGATGATCAGCAGGCCGGGCAGGACGTTCGCCGCGTAGGTCGAGTGCAGGTCGAGCCGGGTCATGAAGGCCATGCCGCCGGCCGCGACCAGCGCGCCGACCGGGACCAGCGGGCGCGGGCCCACCTTCGGGGTCAGGATCGAGCCGGCCGTGGTCGCCGAGGTCATGATCGCGGCGAGCATCGGCAGGAAGGCGAGACCGGTCTGGATCGGCGTGAACTTCAGGAACACGGTCAGGTAGTACGTGAGGAACAGGAAGATGCCGAACATGCCGGCGCCGGCGATTCCGATCGAGGCGTACGAGCCGCCCCGATTCCGGTCGAGAACGACCCGCAGCGGCAGCAGCGGGTGCTCCACCCGGGTCTCGATCACGACAAAGGCGATCAGCACGACGACGCCCACGATGATCGGGATCAGCGTGACCGGGGCGCCCCAGCCGTCGGTCTCCGCCTTGCCCAGGCCGAAGACCAGGCCGACCAGGCCGCCGACCGCGGTGACGACGCCGGGGATGTCGAGCTTGTTGCGCCGGCCGACCGGCTCGTCCTGGAGCTTCGTGAGCGCTCCGGCCACCGCGATCGCGGCGATGACCAGGTTCACGTAGAGGCACCAGCGCCAGGACGCGTACTCGGTCAGGACACCGCCGAGCAGCAGGCCGACCGCGCCGCCGGCGCCGGAGATGGCGCCGAAGATGCCGAACGCCTTGCCCCGGTCGAACGGGTCGGTGAACGTGGTGGACAGCAGCGACAGAGCGGCCGGGGCGAGGGCCGCGCCGAACGCGCCCTGCAGGGCCCGCGCCACGATGAGCATCTCGAGACCGTTCGCGGCGCCGCCGAGCGCGGAGGCGAGCGCGAAGCCGATCAGGCCGATCAGGAACATCCGCCTGCGGCCGAAGAAGTCGGACAGCCGGCCGCCGAGCAGCAGGAGGCTGCCGAACGCGAGCGCGTAGCCGGTGACCACCCACTGCCGGGAGGCGTCGTCGAAGCCGAGGTCACGCTGCGCGGTGGGCAGCGCGATGTTCACGATCGTGGCGTCCAGCACCACCATGAGCTGGGCCATCGCCAGAACGACGAGCGCCCACCAGCGGCCCGAGCCGCCGGCGGCGGAGGCGGCCGGGGGCGGTGCCGAGCGGGGTAGTTCCGTAGTGCTGGTACTCATCGAGCGCCTTTCGCGAGCGAACGGACGGAAGCGGTCTTCCGTGGGTTCGGTCACGCCGGGCGCAAGTTGAGCCGACGCTCGATTAGCAACTGAATCGGCAGGAGCGATCCTGGCCCTGTCACACCCAGGATCGGCAGGGCACTGCCTGCGCGAGGGCGGGCGGGCCAGGCTTTGGCCATGACTACTTATCCCCTTGCCGGCGCCACGATCTCCCGGATGGGTTACGGCGCGATGCAGCTGGCCGGTCCCGGCGTCTTCGGCCCGCCGCGCGACCGATCGGAAGCGATCGCCGTCCTGCGCACCGCGGTCGAGCTGGGCGTCAACCACATCGACACGGCCGACTTCTACGGGCCGCACCTCACCAACCAGCTCATCCGGGAGGCCCTCGAGCCGTACCGGTCGGATCTGGTCATCGTCACCAAGGTGGGCGCCGTCCGCGGCGAGGACGGCGCCTGGATCCACGCGCGCACCCCCGATCAGTTGCGCGCACAGGTGCACGACAACCTGCGCAATCTGGGCGTGGACGCGCTGGACGTGGTCAACCTCCGGGTCGGCGGCGGCCCGGACGGCCACACCCCGGTCCCCGGTTCGATCGCCGAGCCGTTCGGCGCCCTGGCCGCGATGCGCGCGGAGGGCCTGATCAAGCACCTCGGCGTCAGCGTGGTGGACGCCGCCCAGGTGGCCGAGGCGCAGTCGATCGCCCCGATCACGACCGTGCAGAACTGGTACAACATCGCCCACCGCGGCGACGAGGAGCTGATCGCCGCCCTGCACGGCCGGCGGATCAGTTATGTCCCCTTCTGGCCGCTGGGCGGATTCAACCCGGTGCAGTCGGCGACGCTCGACGACGTGGCCAAGCGCCTGGAGACCACCCCCACCGCGGTCGCGCTGGCCTGGCTGCTGCACCGGTCGCCGAACATCCTGCTCATCCCCGGCACGTCGAGGCTCGCCCACCTGCGGGAGAACGTCGCCGCCGCGTCGCTCGCGCTGCCGGCCGACGCCCGGGCCGAGCTGGACGCGATCGCCACGGCGTAGCCGCCGGTCACCCGATCGAGAAGTGCTCGAAAGGACGCCCGGACTGCCCTTGGCGGCGGCCGCGCGGCGGTCGAACCTCTCCTTGTCGGCCCCCAGTCGAGGTCGGCCCGTCGAGCCCCTGATCGGAGGCGTGCCGTGACCGACGCCTCGGAAGCGATCCTTCCCGAACGGAAACCGCCGGATCCGGTGACCGTCCGCCCGCCGGAGACGGAGACCGCCGGCCCGGTCCTGCTGCCCGGGGCGGGCAACGCCGCGATCGCCCGGTTGCTCCAGGGCTCGCCGTCGCCGGCGGCCATCGCCGAGTTGTCGCAGCTCGGCGGCAACGCCCAGCTGGCCCGCCTCGCCGGTCCGGGCGGCGGGTCGGGCGCGCCGCCCGCCCCGCCGGTGGGTGGTGGCGGCGTCGCGGACGTCCGGGTCGGGGCGCACGGCGAGGCGGTCCGGGACGCACAGGTGAAGCTCAGCCGGGTGCAGGCGTCGGCGGACCCGCTGACCGAGGACGGCCGGTTCGGGCCGCTCACCGAGGCGGCGGTGCGCACGTTCCAGACCAGCGTGGGCATCGTACCGGCGACCGGCGTGCTCGACCCGGTCACCAAGGCCCGGCTGGACGCCGCGTTCGCCGCCCTGCCGCCACCGGTGCGCGCTCTGCTGACGATGGGCTCGACCGGCGCTGATGTCGGGTTCGCGCAGCAGAAGCTGAACGCGCTGGGCGCCAGTCCCCGGCTGACCGTCAACGCGGTCTTCGACGGGAGCATGCTGGTCGGCGTCATCGCGTATGAAATCGGTGTTTTGAAGAGGTTTCCCTCCGGCACCATCGACGCCCCGATGTGGGCGGACCTGGATGCGAAGGTCAAGGGCGGGTTCGTGGCGCCGGAGGGGGCGAGCGGCCGGAACGTCGAGCAGGACACGCCCAGCGGCACGGCGAACTCGCTGGGCACCCAGGTCGCCGGCAGCTCGCTGCACCCGGTCACCGGCGCCGGCGGGCTGACCCAGGGCCCGGCCGTCAAGGAGCTGCAGCAGAAACTCAACACGGCCGGCGCCGCGCCGCCGCTGGTCGTCGACGGCGTGTTCGGACCGAAGACGACCGCCGCGCTGCAGACCTTCCAGACCGACAAGGTGCCGGTCACCGGCACGGCCGACAAGGCGACCTGGGACGCGCTCGACGCGGTGGCGCCCGGATCGACCGTGGGCGCCGTCGAGCGGCAGTGGACGGAAGTGGTCGGCGGCGCCACGTACGGCATGACCGGCGGGAACGCGTCGCGGTACTCCTGGGAGATCCAGGCGAAGCGGATGCTGGTCACGGTGAAGGTCAACTTCGTCGGGCTGGCCCCGCCCGGCGCCTGGTTCACGCACGTGCAGACGGCGTGGAACCAGTACATGGGCGTGGAGCCGGCCTCGGGCAAGTCGATGCCGGTCGACTTCCGCATGATCCGGGGCGCCGGCGGCGACGCCGAAACGGTGCAGGTGGTGGCGGGCACCGGCCGGGCCAACGCCGGGCAGTGGTACGTGGCCGACCCGAACGCCGCGTCGACCATTCCGCACGAGTTCGGTCACCTGATCGGCCTGCAGGACGAGTACCAGCTGCACCCCGGCGACTATCTGCGCGCCACCGGCCACGAGCCCCCGGTCGGCGACGCGACCGGCCCGGGCGTGCCCGCCGCGACGATCGCGACCAACCTGCAGAATGCGATGGTCGCCCGGAACTCGGTCAACGCCCGCGCCGCCAGCACGGGCGCGGGCGTGCACGAGGGCGCCTTCGCTCAGCAGGTCGTCGAGGCGTACGCCAAGCTGCCGACCACCAACGTCCCCGCGGTCGCCGCCTCCCCCGGCCCGCCGCCGGTCCCGTTCCAGCCCGCCGTGGCGCTCACCGGCGATCTGCTCTTCGACCTCAACGCCGCGCTGCCCGACGACAAGGACCGCTACGCCACCATCCAGGTGTTCAGTTACTCGAGCGCCTCGCTGATGGGCGACCCGGGCCGCGAGTTCGACCCGCACGACCACGGCGCGCAGCCGCGCCACATCGCCGAGTTCATGGCTATTCTCGGCCGGGCACTGGGCGGCACCTGGGAGGCGAAGCGCCGATGATCCTGCGACTGGTCGTCACGGACGGCAGCCAGACACCCGCCGTGGCGGAGAGCGTCGAGGTGTCCGCCGACGGCGCCATCTCGGGCTGGCGCAGCGTGAGCGAGGGCGGCGTGGGCTGGTTCGCCGGCGTGCTCCCGGCCGCGGAGCTGGCCGGGCTCCGGGACCTGATCGGATCGGCCGGGTCGGCGCCGCCGGCCGCGCCCCCGCCCCCCGATTCCGGTCAGGAGATGCTCGAATTGGCCGCGACGGGCCCGATCGCGATCGCCGGCCTCGGGTCGCCGCTGGCGGTCGCCGCCCGGAACCTGCTGACCCGCCTCACCGACTTCCCGCGCGCCGCGGTCGCGGTGTCCCACCCGTCGCCGACCGTCGCGCGGCTGTCCCACCGGGGCACCGATCCGATCAGAATCGATCTGACCACCGTCGAGTGGCGGGAAACCGCCTGGCGCGGCTACTACGAGTCGGCCGGCGACTGGTCGGGCGTCGCCGCGGGCCCGCCGGAGGTGACGGCCGGCCCCGGCTGGACCTTCGACATCCCGATCGTCCCGACCGATGCGGCGGTCCACCTGACCGCCGATTTCACCATCCTGAGCGGCTCGACCCGCGTCCCGGTCCGGGCGAAGCACACACCCGCCCTCGCGGCGCCCTGAGATCAGGCGCGGACGGCGCGCAGCAGGTGGGCGCGCAGCGACAGCGGCGGCTCGCCCTCGGGCATGGCGGTCACCTGGATCGGCTCGACGCTCGTCCCGGTCCACAACGGCGCGGCGAACGCGTCCCGCAGGAAGCCCTCGGTGATGCCCCATCCCTCGCCCGCGTCGATCGACACCGCGACGATGAAGAGGGCGCACCCGGGCGCGGCCAGGCCGGGCAGCTGAGCCAGGTAGGCGCCGACCTGATCGGAACCGATCCGAAACAGGCTGTGCAGCAGGCCCGAGTCGAAGATCGAGTGGAACGAGGCGGCCGGCAACGACAGCCGGGTCGCATCCTGCACCTCGAAGGTGACCGAGAGACCGGCCGCGGCCGCTTTGGCGCGAGCCTGATCGATCGCCACGCCCGAGATGTCGAAGCCGGTCACCTCGAAGCCGCGGCGGGCCAGCTCGATCGCCAGATCGCCCTGGCCGCAGCCGGCGTCGAGGACCCGCGGGCCGCGGACCTCGCCCTCCAGCACCGGGGCGAGCGCGGGCTGCGGCCCGCCGATCTGCCAGGGCGGCCGGCTCGAGCGGTAGACCTCGTCGTAGTCCATGACGCTCATAGCCGTCGATTCTAAGTGCGGAAGACCCGCATCTGCAGGGCCAGCGTGGCGTAGTAGCCGACCAGCGTGGTCAGCTCGAAGACGATCGGCAGGCCGAGCGTTTCGACCGCCTCCGCGTACTCGTGATCGGCGAGATCGGAGCGAGCCGCGAGAGCGTCGGCGATCGAGAAGACCGTTTTCTCGTACGGGTCGGGGAAGACCGCCGGGTCGCCCTCGGCCAGCGCGGTCAGCTCGGCCTCGGACATGCCCGCGGCCCGGGCGACGGCCTCGTGGGCGTGCCGCTCGAAGGCGCTGTCCCAGACGCGGGCCACGGTGAGAACGGCGATCTCGCGGGCTCGGGGGCTCAACGCCGTACGGTAGCGAACCGCTCCGCCGAGACCCTGCAGCGCGGCACCCAGCGCGGGCTGCAGCAGCATCGCGTTGAACGGCCCCTCGAGCGCGCCGTCCTCGCCGACCAGCGCGAACGGCCCGGAAGCCCGCGGACCGCCGGCGATCGTCTCGTACAGCGCGCGCTGGTCGCCGGTCAGCGACGACGGCCGCAGGCGCGGCAGGCGCTCGCTCATCCGGCGAAACCCAGGATCGCCGAGATGTCGTCGCAGGCGGCGGTCACGAGCGGCCGCAGTTCGCGGACGATGCGCTGCGACGACCAGTCTCGCGACTGAACGGCCAGATTCGCTCCAGCCACGACCGAACCGTCCGCGCCCCGCACCGGCGCGGCGACCGCTCGCAAGCCGTACGCCAACTCCTCGTCCTGCATGGCCCACCCGTCCTGTCTGATCTTCGTGAGCTCGTCGCGCAGCTCGTCCAGCGAGAGCTTCGCGTTCGGCCCGTGGTTGAACGCGAACGAATCCGCCGACACCCGCTCCTCGAGGCCGGCGTCGTCGAGGTGGGCGAGCGGCAACTTTCCGATCGAGGTGTGCACCGCGGGCAGCGTCGACCCGACCTGGATGTTCGCGGTCACCAGGTCGGCGTTGCGCAGGCGGACCAGGTAGAGCACCTGATCGCCGGTGAGCACGGCCAGGTCGACCGTCTCGCCGGTGGCCGCGGCCAGCCTCTGCAGGTGCGGCGTGGCCGCCTCGACCAGGTCGAGACCGCGCAGCGCCGACGTCCCGAGCGTGAGCACCCGCTCCGCCGGCCGGTAGTCGCCGGTCGGCAGGTGATCGAGATAGCCCTCCGCGGTCAGCGTCATCACCACCCGGTAGACGGTCGGAAGCGGCATGCCGACCGCCGGCCCGATGTCGCTGACCCGCCAGGTCGGCCGCTGCTCGGTGAAGAGCGAGAGGATCCGCAGTCCCTTGGCGAGCGCCTCGACCCGATACCCGGTCCGTCCCCGCGCCGTCATGACGTGGAAGCTACTTTCGGAGAGTGAGAAGTGCAAGGTCGCGGAAGTTCGGGTGGGAGCATTGACACCCACGTCACAACCGGAAACACTCGGGTAACGGCCGATGGAAGCCGTTTTCGCCTGGTGAAAGTGGGAAGTCATGGCGCGCACGGTCTTCACCAACGGGCTCGTCTTCGACGGCAGCGGCGCCGCGCCCGCGCCGGGCGAGGTGGTGGTCGAGGGTGACCGGGTCGTCGAGGTGCGCCCGGCCTGGCAGGACGATCATGGCGATGACCAGGTGGTCGACGCCACCGGCTGTACGGTCATGCCGGGCATGGTCGAGTCGCACGCACATCTGACCTTCCCGTCGGCGGTCGGGCACATCGACCCGTCGTTCAACCCGCCGCTGGACGTGTCGTTCTTCCATCACATCGAGGGCCTGCCGAGCGAGCTGGCGCGCGCCGAGCGAAACGCGTCGATCCTGCTCGACGCCGGCTTCACCTCGGCCTACTCGGCCGGATCGATCCTGCCCATGCCGGTCGAGGTGATCCTCCGCGACAAGATCAAGGCGGGCGCGGTGCCGGGCCCGCGGATGCGCGCGGCGAGTATGGAGCGGGACAATCATCCGGTCCGCCCGGACGGGCACGTCGAGCCGGACTGGCAGGGGCCCGAGGCCTGTGCGCGCTGGGTCCGCGACATGGCGGCCCAGGGGTACGACAGCGTGAAGTTCCTGCTCAGCAACGATGACGTGTTCATCGAGGGCGGCTCGCAGATCACCCAGTACACGCTCGAGGAGGCGATGGCGGCCGGCGCGCAGGCCCGCGAGTCGGGCGTCTGGCTCAACTGCCACGCCCAGTCCGCCGAGTCGGTCAAAATCGCGGTCAAGGCCGGTTTCCGGTCGATCTACCACTGCACGTACGCCGACGAGGAAGCGCTCGATCTGCTCGAGTCGGTGAAGGACGAGGTCTTCGTGTCGCCCGCGCCGGGCATCATGTACGCGAACGTGTACGAGGGCGAGGAGTTCGGCATCACCCGCGAGGTCGCCGAGAAGATGGGCTCGGTCGCCGCGCTGGAGGGCATGGCCGCCGTCTACCCCGAGATCCGGCGCCGGGGCATCCGCGCGCTGCCGGGCGGCGACTACGGGTTCCCGAACAACCCGATCGGCCGCAACGCGCGCGACCTCGAGTTGTTCGTCGACGTTCTCGGCTACACCCCGCTCGAGGCGCTCACCGCGGTCACCCGGTACGGCGGTCAGCTGCTCGGCCTCGGCGACATCGGGATGCTGAAGCCGGGCTGGATCGCCGACGTCCTGGTGGTCGAGGGCAACCCCGCGGAGGACGTACGCGTACTGCAGGACCGCGACAAACTGCGGGTCATCATGCAGGCCGGCCGCTTCCACAAGGCACCCGCGGTCGCATGAGCATTTCCGTTCACCGCGACGTCGTGTACGCACGGCGCAACGGGTTCCGGCCGCTCGCCCTCGATCTGTACGTGCCGACCGGCGCGACCACGCTCTGCGTCTACCTGCACGGCGGCGGCTGGCGCGTGGGCAGCCGGCGCGAGGGGCCCGGGCCGGCCGCGTCCTGGTTCTTCGCGGAGGTGGCGTCGCTCGGGCTGGCCGTGGCCAGCGTCGAGTACCGGCTGAGCGGCGAGGCGCTCTTCCCGGCCCAGCTCGACGACGTCCAGGCGGCGCTGCGTTTCCTCGGGGAGTCGCGGCAGGCGTACAGGATCGAATCTGATCGGTTGGTCTGCTGGGGGACGTCGGCCGGTGGCCAGCTGGCGGCGCTGGCGGCCCTCGCCCCCGGCTCGCCGATCGCCGCGGTCGTCTGCTGGTACGCGCCGACCGATTTCGACGCGCTCTCCAAGGACATCGACGATGCGGGCGGCACGGGCGACCGCAGCGCCGGCTCGCGGGAGGGCCAGCTGATCGGCGCCGCTCTCGACGAGCGGCCGGATCTGGCCGCGGCCGCGAGCCCGGTTCATCACGCGCACGGCGAGGCGCCGCCGTTCCTGCTCCTGCACGGCACCGCCGACCTGGCGGTCCCACCCCGGCAGAGCGCGCGGCTCGCGTCGGCCCTCACCTCGGAAGGCGCCTCCGCCACGGTCGAGCTGATCCCCGGCGGCACGCACATGTTCGCGGGCCTGGACGAGCCGGCGGTCCGGGAGCTGGTCCGCCGGTCGGTGGCGTTCCTGAGCTGAGCGCGGAATCCGGCGAGTACCGACGCGCCGGCCTGATCGCTGATGACACGGTTCGCGGATGATCCGGTGCGGCACGGCCGACCGGAATCGCCCCGGACCACGGCTGGGTCACCGCGGCCGGGGCCCGTTGTCAGTCGTCCAGGAAAGCGGTCAGGAACGGCAGCGTCCGCTCGAGCGACCCGCTGTCGCCCGCCGCGGCCAGCACTTCGCCCAGGTAGTCGCCGTGGCCGGCGGGCACGATGAGAAGCCGTGCGTTTCCGATCAGCTCGGCCAGCCGCGCCGCGTGCTCGACCCGGATCACATCACGGTCGGCCGCGACCACGAGCGTGGGCGCGGCGATCGAGGCGATCAGGCTGTCCGGGAAGTCGGTGAAGCCGGTCAGCATCTGCTCCCGATCGAGATGGAACATCCGCACGCCGTGCTCCGGGTCGCCGCTGACCGCGAGGTCGGCGTCGAGGTAGACCTGTGGCATGTCGGCGAGGGTGCCCGCGGCCATCCCGTCCCAGAATCCGTCGATCATCCCGTCCCGGCGGAACGGCGCCGACGCGACGATCAGCCGCCGGATTGCTTCTGGGTGCCGCGCGGCCAGCTGCAACGCGACCTGACCGCCGTTGCTGAACCCGAGCACGTCCACCGGCCCGGCGCCCAGCTCCGTCAACAGCGCGGCCAGCCCGTCGGCCGATCCCTCGAACGAGGCCGGCCCCGAACCCGACCCGGTTCGCCCGTGCCCCTGCAACTCGATCGCGAGGAGGCGGCGCGATCCCGCCAGCGCCTCGATCAGCAGCGCCCAGTTCGACTCGATGGTCGAGCCACCGCCGTGAATGAGTAGCAGCGGGGGCTGGTCGCCGGCCGCCTTGCCGTGCCATTCGTAGTAGAGCGGAAGTTCTGCCGAGGAGTAGCCGCGCTCGTCACCCATGGCGCCCAGCCTAGGGGCCGGCCGGGCGCCCGGCATTCTCGAACCGCTGGCCTCCGTCGGCCCCCTCCTGGCCGACGGTTGGCCGTTCACTGTCGACCTCAGACGAAGGTCTGGCGGATCTCCCCGATCCCGTCCACCCGACTGACCAGTGTCTCCCCCGACCGCAGGTAGCGGGGCGGATTGCGGCGGTTGCCGACCCCCGCCGGCGTACCGGTGAAAATGAGATCCCCCGGCAGCAGCGGGCAGATCGCCGAGATGCGGGCGACCAGGTCGTCGAGCGGGAAGATCATCTGACTGGTGCGACCGTGCTGGACCACCTCGCCGTCGAGGCGGCACTCGAAGGCCAGGTCGTCGCGAGACGGCAGTTCGTCTGGCGAGACCACGACCGGCCCGATCGGCCCGAACCCGGGGAACGACTTGCCGAGCGAGAACTGCGCCGGGGTGCCGCGCGACTGGACCACCCGCTCGGAGAGATCCTGCCCGACGGTCAGCCCGGCGATCGTTTCCCACGCCCGATCGCGTTCGATCCGATAGCCGCCACGACCGATCACGGCGACCACCTCGATCTCCCAGTCCGGCTTGCCTGGCGGCAGGGTGACCTCGGTATCCGGGCCGGCGATGCAGGACGGGAACTTCGTGAAGACCAGCGGCTCGCCCGGGGGCCGGAAGCCGGCCTCGGCGGCGTGCGGGCGATAGTTGAGAGCGACCGCGAAGACCTGCCGGGGGTTGGGCACCGGCGGGCCGAGGTTCTCGGCCGGCACGGCTTCCGAAAAGTCCGCCTCGGCGGCCCAGGCGGCAAAGGCGTCAAACCGCGCCAGAACCTGCAGCGGATCGCTCGAGAACGAGCTGTGCCGCGCCACGTCCAGCGCCAGCCCCTCGCGCACGACGACGAGCCGGCCGTCGATCGTCCCGAATCGCATGATCAGACGTCCTCGGAGTACAGCGACCCCGAGTAAGGCGGCGTGTCGTGCGCGGCGCTCCACGGCACGACGTGGTTGCGCAGCGTGCCGACGCCCGCGATCTCGGCCTCGACGACGTCGCCGGGCTTGAGGTAGAAGTCGAACGGGTTCGGCTGCACCGCCGCGACGCCGGAGATCGTGCCGGTGGTGATGATGTCGCCGGCCGTGTAGCCCTGCGGCGAGTGGAACGCGACCAGGTGCGGGATCGAGAGCACCATCTGGTCGGTGTTGCCGCTCTGCCGCACCTCGCCGTTGACCCGCAGCTCCATGGCCAGCTTCTGCGCGTCCGGCACCTCGTCGGCGGTCACGATCCACGGCCCGATCGGGCAGAACGTGTCGATCCCCTTCGAGAACGAGAACACGCCCGACTTCATCTCGCGCCGCTGGATGTCCCGCGCGGTGATGTCGTTGAACACGGTGTAACCGGCGATGTAGTCGACCGCCTCCTCCGGCCCGAACCAGCCCCCGGTCTTCCCGATGATCACCGCGAGCTCGAGCTCGTAGTCCAGCTCCCTGGTCAGCCCCTCGGGATAGACGATCGCGTCCTCCGGCCCGATGATCGCGTCCACGTTCTGGAAGAACACGATCCCCTTGTGCACCGGATGTGACCAGCTGACCTTCTGCAACTCCTCGTGATGCACGGCGAAGTTACCGGCGGTGTGGAAGAACTTCTTCGGCTGGATCGGCGCACGCAGCGTCACGTCCGCGAGGGCGAGCCGCTCACCGGTCTCCGGCACACTACCGCCGCGCTCGAAGAACTCCCGCGTCGACCCGCAGCCGAGCTCGATCACGGTCTCCCCGTCGATCCGCCCCACACGCCCGTCGTCGAAAGTGATCAGCCGCATCGCACTCTCGCTCTCCGAAAGTAGGTTTCTCCGGGAGGAATCTTCCGCCGATGCGCCGCCGACGTCAAGGCGACTTGGTCACCCTGCGAGATCCGGTTCCACACTTCGCCGGTACGGGATCAAGCCGAGTCCCCGGTGCAGCGGACCGGCCGGGCGCGGGGGCACGCTCCGCGCCCGGCCGCCGGGCGGGCCCGCCGGGTCCCGCTCCAAGCCCGGCCGCCGGGCAGGCCCGCCGGGTCGCGCGACGCCCGGCGCGGGATCACAATCGAGGTCGACAGCAATCGCAGCGAGGAGGCGACCAGAGATGGCCAACGCGGCGCTGCTCCTGACCGCCGTCGTCGCCCTAGTAGTGCTTTGTCATCTTTTGGGTGGTTGATGGTGACAGCTGTGGCTTGATCTTGGTGTCGTCAAGGCATGGACACCGTTGCTGTGCACCGTCTC
>NZ_JOJL01000041.1 GCF_000721705.1 Actinoplanes subtropicus | reverse complement strand
CCCCGCGCTGCCCGCGCTGCCCGCGCCGTCCGCGCTGCCCGCGCCGTCCCGCGCTGTCCGCGCTGTCCCGAGCTGCCCCGCGCTGTCCGCGCTGTCCCGCGCTGTCCGCGCTGCCCCGCGCCGCGCCGCCCGGCGCCGTGACCCCGCCCCGAGACGTAGCGGGGCCGGGCGAGGCGGGGCGAGGCGTGGCGAGGCGTGGCGGGGCCGGGCGTGGCGGGGTAGGCGGGGTGAGGCGTGGCGTGGCGAGGAGAGGCGGGCGAGGCGTGGCGAGGCGAGGCGGGGTGGGGCGAGGCGGGGCGGGCCGAGGTTGGGCGCGGGACGACGGAGTGTGGCGCGGCTTGTGGGAGCTGATCCGGGTGGCGTCAGGGCCTGCCGGCCGGGGAGTACCGGTGCGGGTGCGGATGGACAGGGGTAACACTGGGGGTATGCGTGCACCCTGGGTCGTCGGCGTCTCGGGGGCCTCAGGGACCCCGTACGCGAAAGCGGTTTTGATCGGTCTGTTGGACGCCGGCGAGTCGGTGGACCTGGTCGTCTCGCGGGCCGCCCGGCTGACCCTGCTCGACGAGACCGGTGCCACGATTCGGGACGCACACTGGAAGGACGACGTGGCCGCCTGGCTCGGCCGTGACCTGGGCGATCTGGCCTACTGGCCGACGGGTGACCTGGCGGCCGGGCCGAGCAGCGGCTCGTACCCGGCGAAGGGGATGGCGGTCGTGCCGGCCAGCACCGCCGCGTGCGCGGGCATCGCCATCGGGCTCTCCAAGGACCTGCTGCAGCGGGCCGCCGAGGTCAACCTCAAGGAGCGCCGGCGCACGGTGGTCGTGCCCCGGGAGACCCCGGTCACTCGCAGTCACCTGGAGCACCTGATCGCGCTGCACGACGCCGGGGCGGTCGTGCTGCCGGCCAGCCCCGGCTTCTACGGCTCCGGGGCCGGGGCGTCCGCGCAGCAACTCGTCGACTTCGTGGCGGGCAAGGTGCTGGACGCGCTCGGCGTACCGCACACCCTGCTGACCCGCTGGACGGGCGAGCTGAACGCTCAGCGCAATCCGTTGGGCGGGCCGTAACCCATGCCGGGATTCGTCGGGCCCGCGTTACGAGGCCGGTTGGCGGCATCGTCCTCACGCATCTCCTCGACGACGCCGTCGCCCTCGAGCAGCGCGCGCACCTCCGACTCGCGGAACCGGCGGTGGCCACCCGGAGTCCGGATGCTGCCGATACGCCCGGCGGCGGCCCACCGCGTGACCGTCTTGGGGTCGACGCGGAACAACGCGGCCACCTCGCCCGGTGTCAGCAGACGATCTCCAGTGTCCACAACCCCCTCCTCGCGTCGGTCTTCTGGAGCGGCCGTGATCACGGTGAGTGTCGGCGTGCTCGATCGGGACGTAAAGCCATTAGAGCATTGCCCCGGAACCGAGTCCCTGGAATGCGGAAAAAGCCCTAATTGCGACAGTGATCGTTATCCTGCCGCCGAATCGTCGCTACCGGGCGTGAGTAGCGATCTGCCACCCGATTAGGGTCTGACTCATGGACTCCATCGACCTCCGGCTGATCGACCTGCTACGGGAGAACGCGCGCTCGTCGTACGCCGAGTTGGCCCGCAAGGTCGGGCTCTCCGCGCCGGCCGTGCACGAGCGGGTCGGCAAGCTGGAAGCGGCCGGCACCGTCCGCGGCTACCGCGCCGACGTCGACCACGAGGCCCTCGGCCTGGGCGTCACCGCGCTCATCGGCATCATTGAGGACTCCGGGGCCGACACCGACGACGTGCTCGCCGCGGTGCGGGCCATGCCCGAGGTGGAGAGCTGCTACTTCATGGCCGGGGTGGAGTCGTACCAGCTGATCGTCCGGGTCGGCACGATCGCCGAGCTGGAGCAGCTGATCGTACGGATCAACCGCACGCCCGGGGTGGCGTCCACGCGTACGGCCATCGCCCTCTCGACGAAGTGGGAGAACCGGCCGCAGCCCGGCCTGGGGTGAGATTTACTGGATCAGATGGGCCAGCCCCGGGTAGTCGACCACGAAGCCCTCGTCGTCGACCGTCAGGTCCGCGCTGAACGTCTCGCTGGCGTACCGGATCCGGTTGTCGCCGAGCGGCGTGTAGATCTGATCCGCCTGGATCACCTCGAGGCTGGGCACCAGGACCCAGGCGGCGCTGATCCGATGTGCCACCCCCGGCTCGGCCTTGAGCAGGCCCAGGCGCCGGATCGGGAGCGTGTTCGTCAGCGGGGAGCCGCCCAGGTCGACGTCGAACGTCCCGTACAGGCGATCGGGATCTTCGATGCCCGGGAAGCCGGCGCGCGCGTGCCCGGCGGCCGCCAGCACCGCGTCGAGGTTGCCCTGCTCGGCGGTCGTGGCACGCCAGCGCCCGGCGGCCAGCTCGAGCCGCACGCTGCGCCGCCAGCCGGCGCCCTCGGCGCTGACATCCAGGTGGGCGGTCGTCCAGCTGGGCTCGGTCTGCAACTCGTAGCGGCAGGTGAAGGCGATCGGATCGACGGCGAGGACGGTCCCGCGGGCGTACAGCCCGCTGCGGGCGTCCACCAGGGCGTGCTCGGCCCCGGTGGTGTCGCGTCGTTCCCAGAACAGCGATGCTGGCGTCGTCGGCGGCATGGCTCTACCTGTACCCGCAACAAAGCCCCGGCACCAGGTGCCGGGGCTTTGCTTTAAAACTGATCAGAAGGTACGCGCGGGACGGGCGCCGAACCGGCCCGACGAACCGTCGCGACGGTCATTGCGCTGGTTGTCCCGGCGGAAACCACCGCTGCGCTCGCCGTTACGCGGGGCGAAACCGCGGTCGCTACGCTGTGGCCGGTCCTCGAAGGGGCGCTGCGGACGGTCACCATCGCCGTAACTACGCTGCGGCCGGTCACCGTACGAACGCTGGGGCCGGTCACCGTACGAGCGCTGCGGCCGGTCACCGAACCGGCCCCGCGGACGCTCGCGACGCGGCTCCGGCTCGTCCACCACCGGGACGCCGGACGGCTCGCGCGCGCCGGTGATCTCGGCCAGCTTCGGGTCGCCCAGGCGCACCCGCACCTCGGCGGGGGCCACCCCGGCCTTGCCCATCATGGCCTGGGTGCTGCGCCGCTGCTTGGGGAGCACCAGCGTCACCACCGCACCGGACTCGCCGGCCCGCGCCGTACGGCCGGCTCGGTGCAGGTAGTCCTTCGGGTCCTTCGGCGGGTCCACATGCACGACCAGCGAGATGCCGTCGACGTGGATGCCGCGGGCCGCGACGTCGGTCGCCACCAGAACGTTGGTGCGACCCTCCTTGAACTCGGCCAGCGTACGGGTGCGGACCCGCTGGGTCTTGCCGCCGTGCAGCGCGCCTGCCCGGACACCGACCTGGCGGAGCTGCTCGACCAGCCGGTCCACGCCCATCTGCGTACGGGCGAAGACGATCGTCTTGCCCTCGCGGTTGGCGATCGCCGCGGTGATCGGGAACTTCTCCTGCGGCGGGATCAGCAGCGTGTGGTGGTCCATCGTGGACACGCTTGCCTGGTCGGGGTCGGTCGAGTGCGTTACCGGGTCGTGCATGAAGCGCTTGACCAGCGTGTCGACGTCACCGTCGAGAGTGGCGGAGAACAGCAGCCGCTGCGCCTTCTCCGGCGTCTTGGCCAGCAGCTCGGTGACCTCGGGCAGGAAGCCCATGTCGGCCATCTGGTCGGCCTCGTCGAGCACGGTGATCTCGACGTCGGCCAGGTTGCAGGCGCCGCGCTCGATCAGGTCGCCGAGCCGGCCGGGGGTGGCCACGATCACCTCGACGCCGCGCCGGAGCGCGTCCATCTGCCGGTCGTACGGAACGCCGCCGACCGCGGTCTTCAGGAAGACGCCGACCGCGCGGCCGAGCGGCTGCAGCGCGTCGGCCACCTGCATGGCCAGCTCGCGGGTCGGCACGAGGATCAGCGCCTTGGGGTGGTGCGGGCGGGCCCGGCCACCCTCGGCCACCCGGGTGAGCAGCGGCAGCCCGAAGGCCAGCGTCTTGCCCGAGCCGGTCTGGCCGCGGCCGAGCACATCCCGGCCGGCCAGCGCGTCGGGCATGGTCGCGGCCTGGATCTCGAACGGAGCGGTGATGCCCTCGCGGGTCAGCACCCGCACGATCTCGGACGGCAGGCCGAGGTCGGCGAAGCTCTTGGTCGCCACCTCGACGGCAGCGGGAGTTTCCTCCTCGACGGCAGCGGGAGTTTCCTCCTCGCCGACGGCGGGAGTTACCTCAGAAGCGGGGGTTTCGAAAACGGACGGGAACGTGCTGGGGTCAGCGAAAGTGGTCAAGAGAACCTCTCTACGGGGGCGCATGCTCGCGAATGGCCCGCCGCGGCTACTGAGAGCCGTCCGCTGTACTGCCCGCAAGAACGCCCGTGGCATGCTCCGTGAAGGCACGCCGCGTGAACAACTGTCATAAGTGTACGGCTCAACGTTTGTCACGCCGACCGCATTCCGCGCCCGCAGTGGGCAGGCTCACCCCCCCGGCGCAAACCTGGCAAGGATAGGCGGCGCCGGGTACCTGCGACAACTCAGCTGAACATCTTCGAAATCATGTCGGTAAACGCGCTACCGGCCGTGAGCATGAACACCACACTCACCGCCACCAGGAGGCCCAGCACCACCAGCATGGCGATCGCCACCTTGAGGTTGCTGCGGCGCCGGTCGACGATCTCGTCGCGCCAGCCCTGAGCCAGGATGTGGCCGGTCAGCGAGCCGGAGTTCTCCACGGGATTGGTCGACACCGGCATGGTGGTGTCGATCGACGGGTAGTCATCGGCGCCATAGACGGTGCCGCCGAGGCCGCGCTGCTGCGGCACGGCCGCGGTGGCCGCCGGGTCGAACTCCGGCGGGTAGGCGGGCGGGCGGCTGACCTGCGCGATCGGCATCGAAGTCGCACCGAACGGCTGAGTCACGGACGCCGGTCCGCCGACCCCGAACGGGGTCGGCGGGGGGCTTGCCGCCGGGTGGTTGGGGGTCGAGGGCGGCATGGTGTACGAGGGGAAGCCAGTCCCGGCCTGCCCCGTTCCGGCCTGCCCCGTTCCGGCCTGCCCCGTTCCGGCCTGCCCCGTTCCGGCCTGCCCCGTTCCGGCCTGCCCCGTTCCGGCCTGCACGGTGCCAGCCGCCGGCGCTGCCGGTCCGCTCGCACCCGGTCCGCCGGTCGTCCGGCCGCCGCTGTGGGGGCCGCCCGCGTTGGCTCCGCCGGCGGCCCATCCCACGCCGGCCGATCCGCCCATGCCTGATCCGCCCGTGCCTGATCCGCTCGTGTTCGGTCCGCTGATGCCCGGTCCGCTGATGCCCGGTCCGCTCATGCCCGGTCCGTTCACGCTCGGCCCGGCCGTGCTCGGTGTGCCCGTGCTCGGTCGGCCGAACGCCCAGCCTCCGGCGTCGGGTCCGTCGGCAGCCGGTCGACCGCCGGCCGAGATGCTGGGCGGCGGCGGGAAGATCGGCTGCGGCGGGCCGGGCACCGGGCTCGGGCCGGGACCGGGCGGCACCGGGCTGGGACCCGGGCCGGGCGGCACCGGGCCCGGGCCGGGACCCGGAGGCACCGGCGACGGGCCGGGGCCGGGCGGAACCGGCGACGGACCAGGGGTGGGTGGCACGGGGCTCGGCGCCGGCGACGGCCCGGGCGTCGGGTACGGATCCGGCGGCGGTGCCGGGACCGGCGGCGAGGGGAACGGCCCGGGCTGCGGCGACGGGAACGGCGCCGGCGGCTCGAAGGGCCTGGTCGGCTCGGGCCTGGTCGGCTCGGGCCGCCCCGGCGGCGGGCCGGGCACCGGACGCGGCGGCTCCGGCTTGGCCGGCTCGGGCTCATCGGGCTCGCCGGGTTTCGGCTCACCGGGCCGCGGGTCGCCGGGTTTCGGCTCGCCGGGCCGCGGCTCACCAGGCCGCGGGTCGCCGGGCTTGGGTTCTCCGGGCTTGGGTTCTCCGGGCTTGGCGGGCTCGGTCGGCTCGGGCTCGCCCGGCCTCGGGTCGCCGGGCTCGGGCCGAGCCGGGTCGGGCTCGGTCGGCTTGGGGTCGGTGGGCTGCGGTTCGTCGGGCTCGCTCATGGCCCGGCCGGGCCGGACCGCGGCCGAGCCGATCGAGGTCGAGGAGACGACCGGCTTGTCGGTCACCGGCGACTCGGCGGGCCGGCCGCCGTAGACGCCGCTCGGCCAGGTGCCCGCACGCACCGCGCCGGCGTCGGGATTGATCGAGCCGGGCACGGTGGCCCGGGCGGCGCCGGCGCCCGGCTTGACCGGAATCTCCCGCGACGAGCCGTCGACCAGCTCCGGAACCAGACTCTCGCCCCCGGAACTGACCGGCCGAGCCGAACCGGCAGCGCGGACAGGCCGCGCGGTGCCGGCCGGGCTGACCGGCCGGGCTGAACCAGCCGCGCTGCCCGGCCGGACTGAACCGGCCCCGCTGCCCGGCTGGGCCGAACCGGCCGCACTGCCGGGCCGAGCGGTGCCGGCCGGGCTGACCGGGCTCGCGTCGTCGGAAGGGCTGACCGGCCGCGCCGAACCAGCCGCGCTGATCGGCCTGGCCGAACCGGTCACGCGGCCGGGCCCGGAGACCGGCGCCGACGCGCTGACCGAACCGGGCGTGCGCCCGGGCAGGCCGGGCCCGGAGACCGGAACGGACGCACTGACCGAGCCAGGAGAGCGCCCAGGCCCCGAAACCGGAACGGAGGCGCTGACCGAGCCCGGGACGCGAGCCGCGCCCGAGGCACCGGCCGAGCCGGGTGTGCGGTCGACGCCGGCGCCCGGCACCGAGGCACGCCCACTCGCCCCGCTCACCGGGGCGTTGCCCGGGCGGTCGGCCCACAGCGCGCCGGGGGCGGGTGGTGGCGGCGGCGCATACGCCTCCGGCTCGTCACCGGCGTGCGGCCGGGTGCCGTCGTCGTCCGGTGTCGCCTGCCGCTCGTCCATGTACCCTCCCGACCGCGTGCCGACGGTCCGGGACGTCGGGCGCTGCCTTAACCGTGCCATATCCGCGCGCGTCAGCGCACCCGGCACCAACCCGGCCACTCGCATAGCCGGTGCGTTACCACCGGAAAGGCGATCTTTTACCGCCCTCGCGGACGATAGCCGGGCCGATCAACCCGCGCTGGCCGACGCGGACTGGCTGGTGTGTTCCGCCGCCGTCGCCGAGCTGGTCGACGCGCTGCTCGGCTCGGCGGCGGTGGTCGATGCGCTGGTCGGCTCGGCGGTGGTGGCAGCGGTGGTGGGATTGTTGGCCGGCGCCGTGGTGGTCGGCTCGGTGGTGGCCGGGGTCGTGGGCGCGGTGGTGGCCGGGGTCGTGGGCGTGGTGGTCGGCGGCGTTGTGGTCGGCTTGGTGGTCGGCGGGGTGGTGGTCGGCTTGGTCGTGGGCGGGGTGGTGGTCGGCTTCGAGGTCGGCGAGCTCGTCGGCGGCTTGGTCGTCGCGCTCGGGCTGGGCGTCGGGCTCGTTGTCGGGTTGTTGTCCGGCGTCGAGGGATCCGGGTCCGGCGAGCCCAGCGCCGGGCCCTCGGTGACGCCCGGGACCGAGCCGAACACCCGGGTGGCCTGGAACAGCTGCGTCCAGCGGACCGGGGTGAGCCGCACGTTGAGACCGGTGCGCGGGGCCTCGACCATCATGCCGTCGCCGGCATACATCGCGACGTGGTGGATGCCGCGCCAGCTGTTGGAGTAGCTGAAGAACAGCAGGTCGCCGGGGAGCAGCGAATAGCGGTCGACCACCTTGAGGTGGGTCTGCCAGTACTGGTCGCGGGAGACCCGCTCGAGCGGGAAGCCGACCGAGTGATACGCCGCATATGTCAAACCGGAGCAGTCGTACGCGTTCGGCCCCTCCTCGGACCACACGTACGGGTCGCCGCGCTGGGCCAGGGCGAACGTCAGGGCCTGCAGCGCGCGCGGGTCGGCGCCACGGCCGGCCTCGGCCCCCGCCAGGTACTGCTGGCCGAGCGCGTTGTCGGTCGCGGTTTCGCTGGCCTCGGCCGCGTCGATCTCGGCCTTGTGCTTGGCCTCGAAGGCCGACTGCGCGACCTCCTTCTTGTGCAGCTGGGCGTTGAGCGCGTCGTACTTCTTGGTCAGCTCGTCGACCTTCTGCTGGGCCAACGTATTCGCATCCAGGGCGAGCTGGACGGCGGTTTCCGCGTTGGCCAGCTGGACGGCGGCGACCTGCGAGGTGTCGGACTCGCCGCGCTGCAGGCGGGCGAAGTTGTCGAGGTCGGCCAGCTGCGGGTCGTAGACACCGGGCGGCATGGCGGCGGCCTGGATCATGGACTGGGCCGCCGCGGCGGCGACATCCGCACGCGCCTGCTGCATCTGCTCGACGGCCTTGTCGTACTGCTGCTGGGCGGCCGTCTGCTGCTGCTTGGCCAGCGTGCGGTCGTCCTTGATCCCGATCAGCTGGTCGCCCATCGCCGCGTTGTCTTCGCGGCCCTTTTCCACCTGTTGCAGGACCGGGCTGGACGCGGCGCCGGGGATCGTATGCACGGCGACCTGCTGCGTGCCGCTCTGGCCGGGCAGCTGGAGGGTGCCGAGCGCCACCGGCCGGACGCCGGGGTTGGGCACCGCGATCGGCGCGGTGGGCGGCTGGGCCGCACCGGGGTCGGCGAGGGCGGGAACCGGGGCGAACAAGGCCGCGATGGCGGCCGTCGCGGCAGCCGAATACCCCGCCGGGCGCCACCAGGGGTGCGCCGTACGGTTTCGCCGGTCTGCGTGTCGCGATGTCGCCATTAGCTCCCCGTCCGTGGCCGCGGGTCCGGATTCGTGATCCACTGCCGCTTCGTGTCCCCCTAATTGCTTACCGCATTCCTCACACGGCTGTCGATTGATCGAAGGTGAAAGAAGGCTGGGAATCCGGACAACACCGCTCTGACCTGCCGCTGAGGGATGTGTCGTAGGCAAGACGTAGTCTCGTCGCCAGGATCAGGAAAGGGGTCGTACATGGACGCCGGGTTGATGGACGCCGGGTTGAAGCGCGAGCTCGAGGCGAAGGTCTACGCCGGTGAGCGGCTGACTCGCGAGGACGGCATCGCGTTGTACGAGTCCGACGATCTCGCCTGGCTCGGCCGTCTCGCCCACCACCGGCGTACCGAGCTCAACGGTGATCGGGTGATGTTCAACCTCAGCCGGCACCTCCATCTGACGAACGTTTGCTCCGCAAGCTGCGCCTATTGTTCCTTTCAGCGCAAACCAGGCGAAACAGATGCATACGCCATGCCGGTCGACGAGGCGGTGCGCACGGCGCGGGCGATGGCCGGCGAGCAGCTGACCGAGCTGCAGGTCGTCAACGGCCTGCACCCGACCCTGCCCTGGCGCTATTACCCCGAGGTGCTGCGCGAGCTGACCGCGGCGCTGCCCGACGTCAAGCTCAGGTGCTTCACCGCCACCGAGATCCAGTGGTTCGAAAAGATCAGCGGACTGCCCGCGGCGGAGGTTCTCGACGAGCTGATGGCGGCCGGCCTCGAGTCGCTGACCGGCGGCGGCGCCGAGATCTTCGACGAGGAGGTCCGGCGGCAGATCGTCGACCACGACTGCCACTGGCCGGACTGGTCGCGCATCCACCGGCTCGCCCACGAGAAGGGGATGAAGACCCCGGCCACCATGCTCTACGGCCACATCGAGGAGCCGCGGCACCGGGTCGACCACGTGCTACGGCTGCGCGAGCTGCAGGAGGAGACCGGTGGCTTCGCCGTCTTCGTCCCGCTGCGCTACCAGCACGACGACGTCGGCGCGCCGGATGGCAAGATCAGAAACAAACTTCAATCGCGTACGACGATGGCCGCGCCGGCCGAGTCGCTGAAGACGTTCGCGGTCTCCCGCCTGCTGTTCGACAACGTGCCGCATGTGCAGTGCTCGACGGGCACGCACGGGCTGTCGGTGGCGCAGCTCGCGCTCAACTTCGGCGCCGACGATCTCGACGGCTCGATGGCGGCGTACAAGATCACACACGATGCCGGTGCGCACCCCATGCACCGCGATGACCTGCTCGATCTCATCTGGGACGCCGGTTTCCAGCCGGTCGAGCGCACCACGAGGTATGAAGTGATCCGCGAGTACGACGGGGCCCCGAGTCTGGCCGAGCGACGGAGCGAGCCTCAGCAGGTCTGGGCGTAAGAGGACACTTCGGCACGGCGTACCCTCGGTTTGTCATGACCGAGACAAAGAGTGAGCGTCGTCCCCGTCGCGACCCCAGCGGACGCTTGGCCACCATCGGCGACCTGCTGGGCACCGCGCTGGCCGGGCTCGTGACCGGTGCCGTCCTGCTGCTGGTCTTCGAGGCGATCCTGGCGCTGACCCGGGTCACCGACTTCGGCCACACCAGCGGCTGGCTCGCGCTGATCCTCCCGCTGTGGCTGTTCATCGAGGAGTTCCGCGCCGCCGCCGAGGCCGGGCCGTACCGTGTCGTGGTGGCCGTGCTGGCGGCCGGCTTCGGGGTGGCCGCCGGCCTCAGTCTCGCGGCCGCCGCCGCGCCGGTCTTCCCCGCCCTGGTCAGCGGCGTGCTCGCGGCCGGCGCGTGCACGGTCGTCTATTGCCTGGTCTGGTTCTACGGCCTCCGGTGGCTGAGCCACCGCGCGGGTTAGGGAGAGAAGAATGAGTCCCGCCGTCAAGTACACGCTCGGCCGCCTGGGCCTGTTCGTGCTGATCTTCGTGCTGCTCCTGCCGCTCCCGCTCAACATCCTGGTCAAAGCGATGATCGCCCTGGTCGTCTCGGCGGCCGCCTCCTACTTCCTGCTGGCCGACTGGCGCAACAGGATGGGCGAGCAACTGGCCAGCGCCGCCTCCCGCCGCACCGCCGAGAAGCAGCGCCTACGCGCCGCCCTGGCCGGCGACGAGGAAGCCGCCGCGGCCGGCGACCGCGCCGCTCTCCCCACCGAAGCCACCGACGCGCCCACCGACGCCGACTCGAACTCCCCGCGCGCCACCTGACGGCCTTCGGGGGCGAGATCCGGGCACTCCCGATACCGACTTCGGTGACCGGCGACCCGCGACGGGCCGCGGGGAAAATGTCGGTGGGGTGGGATAGCGTGCGGGGGACCGCGTCGCAGCGAAGCCGGTGGGAAACCGGCGCTGTCCCGCAACTGTGATGCCTCCTCGAGGTTAGCCAGGTCGCCTGGGCGTCGGTCGCGAAGAAGCGCTCTCGGGGAGGGGCGCCTCGCGGGCGGGCCGGGTGATCCGGGTTCCTGTCGGCGAAGCAGCACCGCTTGCCCGGCGACAGGAGGACTCGATGAAACGCGTGCTCACCGCCGTTGTGACGGCGGCTGCCCTGCTGACGGCGGCCGGCTGCGGCGCAGCGAACGACAAAACGGCGACATCCACGACGTCCGGGACATCGTCGCCCGGGGCCGCCGCGTCGTATCCGGTAACCGTCGGCAGTCTCACGCTGGCCGCGCAGCCCAAACGGATCGTCTCGCTCACCCCGACCGCCACCGAGATGCTCTTCGCGATCGGGGCCGGGCCGCAGGTGGTGGCCGTCGACGACCAGTCCGACTACCCGGCCGGCACGCCGAAGACCGATCTCTCCGGCTTCAAGCCGAACGCCGAGGCGATCGCCGCCAAGAACCCCGACCTCGTCGTGCTCTCCGAGGACATCGACAAGATCGTGGAGCAGCTGGGCAAACTCAAGATCCCGGTGGTTCGCACGCCCGCGGCGGTCAGCATGGACGACACGTACCGGGAAATTGGTGAACTTGGCAGTTTGACCGGTCACCAGGCCGAGGCCGAGGCGCTGCACCAGCGGATGACCAGCCAGATCGAAAAGATCGTGCGGGGTGTGCCGGCCCGCACCAAGCCGCTCAGCTATTACTACGAGCTCGATCCGACGCTCTACTCGGTCACCTCGAAGACCTTCATCGGGTCGATCTTCGCGATGTTCGGCATGACCAACGTGGCCGACGCGGCCGACCCGACCGGCGCGAAGGGCGGGTATCCGCAGCTCTCCGCGGAAGCGCTGATCAAGTCCAATCCGGACACGATCTTCCTGGCCGACAGCAGGTGCTGCAAACAGTCGGCGTCGACCGTGGCGGCGCGCCCCGGCTGGAACACGATCACGGCGGTCAAGGCCGGGCAGATCTTCCCGCTCGACGACGACATCGCGTCACGCTGGGGCCCGCGTACGGTCGATCTGGTCCAGTCCGTCGCCGACGCGGTGGCCAAGGTCCCGGCGTGACCGCCCGCACCGAGCGGCCCCGCCTTGATTGGCACAGCCTTGATTGGCACAGCCGCAGGTCGCTCGCCCAGGCCGCGGGCGAGGGCCAGGAGGGCACACCCAGGGACGGCACAGCGTGAGTTCCGGCCTGCGCGAAGCGCGTCCGACCCGGCGGGTGATGCGGCCCGCCGGCCTTCGTCCGGCCTGGTTGGCGGGCGGCGTTCTCGCGGTGCTGGTCGCGCTGATCGCGGGCCTCGCCTTCGGCTCGGTCGCGCTGCCTCCGGCGGGCGTCGCGCTGGAACTTCTCGATCAAATTCCGGGCGTACGCCTGCGCAGCGGCCTCTCGGACCGTGAGGTGGCGATCCTCCTCGAGCTGCGCCTGCCGCGCGTGGTGCTGGGCCTGCTGGTCGGCGGCATGCTGGCGCTGGCCGGCGCGGCGTACCAGGGTGTCTTCCGCAACCCGCTGGCCGACCCGCACCTGCTCGGCGTGGCGGCCGGCGCAGGTCTCGGCGTGACCGCGGTGATCGCCTTCCGCTCGACCGCCGGCGACGCCACGGCCGAGCTGCCGATCGGGGTGCCGATGGCGGCGTTCGCCGGCGCCCTGATCGCGGTCGCGCTCACCTGGCTGCTCGGGGCGGCCGGCGGACGCGACCGCTCGCCGGCCACGCTGATCCTGGCGGGGGTCGCGGTCTCGTCGTTTCTCGCGGCTTGCCAGACGTACGTATTGCAGCGACACGTGGACACGCTGCGTGAGGTGTACTCGTGGCTGCTGGGCCGCCTGTCCACCGCCGGCTGGCATGACGTGTTACTCGTCCTGCCCTACGCGGCGGTGACCGGCGCGATCGTCCTGAGCCAGCGCCGCGAGCTCGACGTGCTGACCGTCGGCGACGAGGAGGCGACCGGCCTCGGCCTGCACCCGCAGCGCAGCCGCTACCTGCTGATCATCGCGGCCTCGCTGGGCACCGCGGCGGCCGTCTCGGTCTCCGGCCTGATCGGCTTCGTCGGCATCATCGTCCCGCACACGATGCGCCTGCTGGCGGGGCCGAGTTACCGCTCGATCCTGCCGCTGTCGGTCCTCTTCGGCGGCGCGTTCCTGGCCCTGGCGGATCTGCTGGCCAGGACGGCGGGAGGCCAGGCCGAGATACCGATCGGCGTGGTGACGGCCTTCTTCGGCGCGCCGTTCTTCATCGTGGTCCTGCGCACCAGCCGGACGGCCGCCCCGTGACCGAGCAGGCCATCGTCGTGGCCGGGCTGCGGGTGCGACTCGAGAAGGCGCTCATCGTCGACGGTGTGGATCTCGAGGTCGGTGCCGGCGAGTGGGTGACGATCATCGGGCCGAATGGAGCCGGCAAGTCGACCGCGCTGCGGGCCATCGGCGGCCTGCTGCCGTACGAGGGCCGGATCGAGCTCAACGGCGTCCCCGTCGACAAGCTGCACCGGCGGGAACGGGCCAAGGCCGTCGCCACCGTCGGCCAGTCGCCGATCGTGCCGCCGGCCATGCAGGTCTTCGATTACGTGTTGCTCGGGCGTACCCCCTATGTCCCGCCGCTGGGCCGGGAGTCCGCCGTCGACCTCGCCACGGTCGACGAGGTGCTGGGCGAGCTCGATCTCGGCCGGTTCGCCGGACGCCGGCTCGACACGCTCAGCGGCGGCGAACGCCAGCGGGTGTTCCTGGCCCGGGCGCTCGCTCAGGGCGCGCGCATCCTGCTGCTCGACGAGCCGACCAGCGCGCTCGACATCGGCCACCAGCAGGAGGTGCTCGAACTGGTCGACCGGCTGCGGGCCGAGCGGGAGCTGACCGTGCTGGCGACCATGCACGATCTGACCACGGCGGGGGAGTACGCCGACCGGATCGCGCTGTTCTCCTGCGGGCGGGTGGTGGCGGCCGGCCCGCCGCGCGAGGTGTTGACCGAGGCGAACCTGGCCAAGTACTACCGGGTCCGGGTCCGTGTGATCGAGGGCGACCACGGGCCTCTCGTAGTGCCGGTACGCGTTACTTGAGATAGGCGGCCAGCGGGATGTTCTGACTGCGGAGAGCGCCGGCCACCAGACCGGCAATCTGCTGCGCCCCGTACGTCTCGAAGTGGGTGTGGTCGTTGCAGAAGAACGCGCCCAGCGCACCGGTCGTGTAATCGCCGTTGTTCGGGCAGAAGTGCCGGCTGTTGTACAGGTTTACGCTCAGTGTCTGCAGGTCGATGACCGGGGAGCCGGTCGCCGCTGCGGCCGCCGCGGTCTGCGGGACGAAGCCCCGGTTCTTGACCGCCGTGCTGCCCGAGCAGGTGATCGCGGCGACCGCGGTGAGCAGGATCGGGTGCGCGCCACGGGCCAGCGCCGCCTGCGCCATCATCGTCATCAGCTGCTGGTACCGGGCGGTGCCGACGTGCCGCGGGCACTTGGTGTCGCCGTCGTTGATGCCGAACTGCACGATCAGGTAGTCGCCGGATTTCATCCCGGTCAGCATCTCCTGCCAGCGCGTCGAGTACGTCGTGGAGCTGAGCACGCACTCGCCGTTGGAGCCGATGGTGCCGGTCACGTTGCCCTCGTAGAGCCAGGTCTGGATGCTGCGCCCGGCGACGGCCCGATTGTTGACCGTCACCCCGGTCTTGAAGAGCGCCCCGAACTGGCTGCCCCACCCGACCGGGCAGGCGGCGCCCGGATTCGCCATCGTCGAGTCCCCGGCGAGCCACACGGTCGGCCCGGCGGCGGCGACCGCGGTCGCCGATCCCGACGCGGCGCAGGCCGGTGCATCCAACGAAGCCGACGCCCCCACCAGCATCGGAACCAGAAGCACGGTCGCAGCCAGCCAGCGAATCATGATCGTCTCCCCGGAAACCGACAAAACGCCGCGGGGAGACGACATGGACAGTCGTCAATATATCAGGAAAGCGTTTACCGGGTAGAGGCGGGCACGCCCCCTCGGGGCAAAGCTCTACCGAGTAGAGGCGAGCACCGCGAACATCCCGCCCTGCCGGTCGCAAAGCACCGCGTACCGCCCGATCGGCAGATTCGCCGGCGGAAACAGCACCTGCCCGCCCAGCGCCACCACGTGCCCGGCCGCCCGATCGCAGTCCTGCACGGCGAAATACACCATCCAATGCGGCGAGACGTCGGCCGGCCACTGGGACGCGCTCATCGGCTGGATCCCGCAGATCGCCGTCTCGTGCACCTTGGCCACCAGGTACGGCACCTCGCCGAGCGAGCTGTGCCGGAACTGCCACCCGAACACCGCCCCGTAGAAGGCATACGCCCCCTCCAGGTCACGGGTGTTCAGCTCGTTCCAGGTCAGCGCCCCCGGCACGTCGAAGATCGCCGCCCCCGGCACCCGCCCCGCCTGCCACACGCTGAACGGCGCGCCGCCCGGGTCGAGGAACGCCGCCATCCGCCCCTGGTCGTGCACGTCGAACGGCGACACCAGCACCTTGCCCCCGTTGGCCGCGACCCGTGCGGCGACCCCGTCCGCGTCGTCGGTCGCGACGTACGTGCTCCAGGCGGTCGGCTGCCCCTGGCCGTAGAGCGGCCCGGCACCGGCCACCGGCCGCCCGTTGAGCAGGAAAGTGGTGTACGACCCGTCGTCCTCGAACTCCCAGCCGAACAGCGCTGTGTAGAAGCGCCGCGCATCCTCGAGATCGGCCGTTCCCAAGTCCACCCAGGTAGGAAAGCCGGGCGTCGATGCGGTCATGTCGGCATCGTCGCACTGCGTGTCTTTGGTTGGGGTTAAGTGTCGATGTTCTAGCTGAACCGGCGACCCTCGTCCCGTCGATAGGCCCATAGCGCCACCGCGGCGAGCGTGACAATCCAGGCGATCAACGACAACACCGACCCCGGACGTAACGGATAGTTGCCGACGGCGGCCCACATCAGCCGCACCGAGGCGCCGGTCGGGAGGTAAGGTGCAAGGTTTTCGACGAATCCCGGGGCGCTGCCCGGCGCGGTCATCAGCCCGCCGCCGAACGCGAGCGGGAAGAACAGCACCTGCGCGACGACGACCGCGGCCTTCGGCGGCATCGAGTAGCCGATCGCCAGCCCCATCAGGATGAACGGCACCGCGATCACCGCGGTCGCGCCCGCCGCCAGCAGGAACTCGGCCGGCGACACCGACGCCCTGGTCAGCGTCGCGGCGATCACCACGACCGGGAGCAGGGAGAACGCCATCAGCGCCAGACCGGAGAGCAGCCGCCCGGCGAAACGCGGGAGCGCCCCGGCGGGGAGCGTTCGCACATAGGGCTCCCAGGGCTGCACCCGATCGTCGGCGACGCCCACGCCGTACGAGAAAAGGTTGGTGCTCATCACGGCGAACGTCACCATCGACGCGGTGGCGTAGGTGGCGGCGACCGGGTCGTCGCCGACGAACGGCACCACGAAGGCGAGCATCGAGGCGGCCGGCCAGAACGCGCTGCCGATCACCGCGATCGGCGTGCGCGCGGTCTCGATCAGCTGGAAGCGGGCGTGGGTCAGGACGAGAGCAGCCATGATTCCTCCGTGTTGCGCTCGGTCAGGGTCAGGAAGGCCTCTTCCAGCGACGTCGGGCGTACCTCCAGGTCGGTGAAGGGCACGTCGGCCGCGACCAGGTCGCGGACCAGCCGATCCGAGTCGGGCGTGAGCAGGTGCCAGCGGTCACCCTCCCGGTCGGTTGCGCTCACACCAGGCAAAACCGGCGGCGGTACGGGTGAGGTCAGGCTGACCCGGCGCACCGCGACCAGGCCGCGCACCGCCTCGACGGTGTCGTCGGCGAGCACCCGGCCACCACCGATGACCACGACCCGCCGGGCCAGCGCCTCCACCTCCTCCAGGTAGTGGCTGGTCAGCACGACCGTCCCGCCCCCACCCTGGAAGTGCCGGATGCCGTCCCACAGCGACCGGCGGGCCTCGACGTCGAGCCCGGTGGTCGGCTCGTCGAGGAAGACGATCCGCGGCCGGCCGGCGAACGCCAGCGCCACGGCGACCCGCCGCTTCTCGCCGCCGGACAGGCCACCGGTCTGCCGGCGTACGAGATCGGTCAGGCCGAACTGCGCCAGCACCTCGTCGCGCGGCAGCGGGTCGGGATAGTGCCGCCGGACGAAATCGACGACCTCGCCGACGCGCAGCGAGGCGGGCAGGCCGGTTTCCTGCGGAGTGACCCCGAGGCACTGCCGGCTGACCGGCCGGCGCGGGTCGCCGCCGAGCAGCTCGACCCGCCCCGAGGTGACCGACCGGACGCCGGTGAGCAGGCTGAGCAGCGTGCTCTTGCCGGCGCCGTTCGGCCCGAGCAGGCCGACGAGCTCGCCGGGCGCGATGTCGAGCGAGACATTGTCGAGCGCGAGGGTGTCGCCGTAACGGCGGCTGACCTCAATGGCGCGGGCGAGCATCATGACGTCTCCTCCAGCGACGAAGAGGGATTCAGAAGAGCCCGCAACGCCTCCTGGTACTCCTCGAAGGCGAGCCTGCCGCGGCGGGTGAGCCGGACGAAGGTGGCCGGCGTCCGGCCCTGATGGGTCTTGGTGACCTCGACGTATCCGGCGTCCTCGAGCTTGCGCAGGTGGACCGACAGGTTGCCGGCCGTCATCCGCAGCGAGTCCTGCAGCCGGGGGAAGGTGACCCGGTCCTCCTCGCGCAGGACCGAGAGGGCGGAGACCACCCGCAGCCGGGCCTGCGCGTGGATCACCGGATCCAGCTCGGTGCCGTCAGTCATCGAGACCTCGGGCGGCCTACGAGCCCGAAGAGCAGCATGCCGCCGCCACCTGCGGTCGCCACGATCAGCGAGTGCCAGCCGGGGCCGGCGAAGATGCCGGCCACGTTGGTCAGGCTGGTCCAGGCGCCGAGGATGAAGAGCTGACGATCGTTCCAGATCGCGCCGCCGGCCATGTGCAGCGCGCCGGCCAGCGCCACCATGCCGCCGGCCCAGAGCAGGGCGGCCTTCTCGTCCGGCAGCAGGTCGCCGAACTGGGCGAACAGCGTGGACAGGCCGAAGAAGGCGATCGACCAGGTCAGGCCGTACATCAGGCCCTGCCGGGAGGACGGGCCGCGGGTCTGCAGGGCCGAGCGGGCGCCGACCACGCCGGTGATCACGCCGGCCGTGATCAGCAGCAGCGCCAGCACGGTCAGCGGCAGCCACGCCGGCAGGTCGACGAAGACCCGGCCATCCGGGCCGAAGCGCAGGAACAGCAGGCCGAAGCCGAACAGCCAGGCGAAGCCCCAGGGCCAGTACATCCAGCGCGGGTCGGGAGCGATGTCGCGCACGAGGTTGGCGCGCTCCCGGGCGATCAGCGCGAGCGAGTCGGCCGGGCTGTCGAGCGGCTCGTCGTCATCGATGGGTTCCATGCAAAGAACTTTACGACACAAAGTCAAAGAGGTTTGTGCCATAAAGTTGACTACTCTCGGGGAGTGATGATCCGGCCCGCCCTCACCGACGAGCTCGACGAGGTCCTCGCCTTCTGGCAGATCGCCGCCGAGAACGACAACCGGCCCGCCGACCGCCATGCCGCCCTGGCCGCGCTGCACCTGCGCGACCCCGACGCGTTGCTGGTCGCGGTGGATGTCGACGAGATCGTCGGGACGGTCATCGCCGGCTGGGACGGCTGGCGGTGCCACCTCTATCGACTCGCGGTCGCGCCGCACCGCCGGCGGCAGGGGATCGGCCGGCGGCTGATCGCGGCCGCCGAGGAGCGGTTCCGGGTCCTCGGCGGCAGCCGCGCCGACGCGATGGTGCTCGACGACAACGCCGACGCGCACGCCGCGTGGTCCGCCGCCGGCTATCGCCGCCAGGCGGAATGGTCCCGGTGGGTCAAGCCGCTGCCGGAGTGAGGGCCTCCGGAAGACCTTTCGCGTGTACGACCGACAAGCGCGAAACCGCACGAGTGAGCACCACGTAGAGCCGGTTCAGCCCACGGCTCTCGGCGTCGACGATGTCGGCCGGCTCGTGGACGATCACATGGTCGTACTCGAGGCCCTTCGCGACCGTGGCCGGCACGACGGTGACCCGTGCTTCCGAGTCGACGTCGTCGGGGGTCGCGTTCTCGATGCCGGCGGCGGCGAGGTGCGCGCGCAGGCGGTCGACCGCGGCGTCGGCGGCGATCACCGCGACCGAGCCCTCGTGCTCCAGCGCGGCGGTGACCTCGACCAGGGTCTCGGCGTCCAGCTGGGCGGCGTCGGCGACCGGGATGATCGACAGGTCGCCGTCGCGGCGCAGCGAGACGGCCTCGGGGACGTTCACGGCCAGGGCCGGGAGGAGGCGGTTGGCCAGCGCGACCACGGCGGCCGGGACCCGGAAGCCGACGGTCAGCGGGACCACCTTCGCCTCCGGTTTGCCCAGGTGGCCGAGGGTGTCACGCCACTCGGCGGCGGCCCAGGGAGCGGTGCCCTGGGCCAGGTCGCCGAGCAGGGTGATCGAGCCGTGCTCGCTGCGGCGGGCGATCGCCCGGGCCTGCATGGGGGAGAGGTCCTGGGCTTCGTCGACCACCACGTGCCCGAAGCTGCTCTCCCGTTCCATCAGCCCGGCCGCCTCATCGATCAGCAGGAGGTCGGCGGTGGAGAACTTCGCGGATTTGACCGTTTTGGGCGGCTTGGTCCAGCGGATGGCGTCCTGCTCGCCGGGGCTCAGCAGCTCACCCGAGCTTTCCGGATTTACCAGGATTTCTACGACCAGTGCCTCGGGGGTGACGGCGGGCCAGGCGTGCTCCAGGAATTCCGTCACCGGCGCGATCTTGCTCATCTTCCGCAGCCAGGTCTCGCTCGGCGAGTTCCCGGTCCGGTACTCCGACTGCCGCTGCAGCAGCCCGACCACCCGGGCCCGCACCCGTTCCCGTCCCACCGCATAGGGCAGCCCCTCCCGGCGGGCCTCGTCGACGATCCGGCGCAGCGGCTCCGGGTCGATCCGCCAGCGGTACGAGCCGTCCGACACCATGATCGGCTCGGTCGGCTTGGCCAGCCGCGACCAGAGCACCCTGCGCAGCACCTCGGCCATCCGTACGTCGTGCTTGACCAGCGTCGCCGCCTCGGTGTCGACCGCGCGCACCGGCTGCCGCGCGATCAGGGCGTCCACCGTGGCCTGCTGCACCTCGATCTCGCCGAGGGCGGGCAGGACCGCCGAGATGTACGAGAGGAACGCCGTGTTCGGCCCGACGATCAGCACCCCCGAGCGGCGCAGCCGTTCCCGGTGCAGATAGAGCAGGTAGGCGGCCCGGTGCAGGCCGACAGCCGTCTTACCGGTACCCGGCGCGCCCTGCACGCAGATCGAGTCGGCCAGCTCGGCCCGGACCAGCTCGTCCTGCTCGGGCTGGATCGTCGCCACGATGTCGCGCATCGGCCCGACGCGCGGCCGCTCGATCTCGGCGGTCAGGATGCGGCTGCTGGTGCCCAGTTCCTCGCCGCGGTCCAGGTGTTCGTCCTCGAAGCTGGTCAGCTCCCCCTTGACGAACCCGAACCGGCGCCGGGTCGCGACGCCCTGCGGGTCGCGCACGCTGGCCCGGTAGAACGAGCGGGAGAGCGGCGCCCGCCAGTCGAGCACCATCGGCTCGCCCGCATCGTCGGTGACGTGCCGGCGCCCGACGTAGTAGTTCTCCTCCTCGATGTCGAGCCGCCCGAAGAACAGCGGCGTCGTGGGGTCATCGGCGAGCTCGGCGACCCGGCGGGAGAGCGTACGGCCGAGCGCCTCGGCGCCGTACGGATCCCCCGCCACCTCGGCGCCGGCGGAGAAGAGCGCCTCGGCGCGCCCACGCATCCGGGCCAGCGCGGCCCGCGACTCGGCGAGATGACGGCGCTCGGCGGATAGTTCGGTGTCCAGGTCAAACGTCGACACGGTCCATCCTCAGGACTGGCTTGCGGGCTGCTCGCGTACCCGAGACCGACCACCGGCCTGCGGCGCGGAGGACGTCCGCTGCGGTGCATGCTCACCACGGCCGTCAAGCGGCCCTCAACCCTACGCCCGCCCCACCCCCAGTCCACCGATTTTTCGCGCCCAGGGTAGGCCTCGACGAAGCTCGGGGTTAAGAATATTCTTAACTTGGAGGTGGGCAATGGAGTGGGACATCCACTTGACCGAGCAGGTCGAGGACTTTCTGGACGCGCTCTACGAGTCGGATGCTGTCACTCATCGCCTCGTCAACCAGGCAATACTCGTCCTGGAGCGCAATGGGCCGGGTGAGGCCGCCCTCTGGTCGACAGCATCACCGCCTCCCAGTTGTCCAACATGAAGGAGCTCAGACCGCCCTCCGCCGGCCGTAGCGAAATCCGGATCCTGTTTGTCTTCGACCCGTGGCGAGCTGCCGTGCTGCTTGTCGCCGGTGACAAGTCCGGGCAATGGAGTCGTTGGTACAAGTCGGCGATCCCGGAGGCGGAAGAGCGTTATGCCCTCTACTTGAAAGAGCGGCAAGGGGAGATGGACGATGAGCGGAACTAAGCGTTGGCGCGACACCGCCCACCTGGATCGCGCGGTGGAGACTGCCGGCGGGCCGGAGGCGTTCGAGTCCGGTGTCGCCGAGATGCTCGACCAGGCGCGTGGCTGGCGGTTGGCGGAGCTCCGCAAGCGGCGTGACATGACGCAGGAGCAGGTTGCCGCCCGGATGGGCATTTCCGTCGCCCGGGTCTCGCAGATCGAGGCGGGCGACGTCTCCACGCGGGAGGTGCTCGCTCGATATATCTCCGCGCTCGGCGGCACGCTCAAACTCATCGCCGACTTCGGGGACGAGCAACTGAAGGTCGCATAGCCTCCCGCGCGGTGGTCGTCCTCCGGCCGAGTTGAAGAATGGTGGGCATGGCGATTCCCGTTGGGCGGACGTCTACCTTGTCGCCGGCAGCCGCGGCGTCTCGGTCTGCGGGGACTTCCTCGCGGCCACCACCCTCGCCCTCGTCCTGCAGCAGACCGGCCACGGCGGGCTCGCCGTCTCCGGCCTGCTCGTCGCGGCGAGCCTCCCGCTGGCCCTGCTCGCGCCCATCGCCGGCCGGATCGCCGACCGCGCGGACAGCCGGATCGTGCTCGTGCTGGCCGGCCTCGCCCAGTGCCTGACCTGCGCGTTTCTCACCTTCGTCGGCAACCCGGTCGCGATCATCGGGCTGGTCGCGCTGCTCGCCTGCGGCCTGGCGATCACCCAGCCGACGCTCTCCGCGCTGATCCCGCGCATGGTCCGCCCCGAGGACCTGCCGAAGGCGAGCGGCCTCACCCAGACCGCCGGCATCATCGGCGCGCTGATCGCCCCGGCGCTGGCCGGCATCCTGGTCGGCCAGTCCGGCAGCCGCCTCCCGCTACTGCTCGACGCGCTCAGCTACCTGGCCCTGGTGGTAGCCGGCCTCGCGGTCCGCACCCGCCGTCACCCGGCCAAAACCGAAAAATCCCAGGATAGGACCACTTTCCGCGTACGGGATGATCGGGCCCTCGCCGTCATGATCGGGTCGTTGGCCGCGGTCGTCGCCGGCGTCAACGCGATCAACGTCTTCGAGGTCTTCTTCATCCGGGGCACGCTGCACGCGTCGACCACGGTCTACGGCATCGTCAGCGCCTCGTGGGCGGCCGGCATGCTCCTCGGCAGCGTCGCCTTCGGCCGCTACCCGAAGCAGAAGATCACCGCCCCCGCCCTGCTGGCCCTGGTCGCCGGCTCCTGCGTCTCGATCCTGATCGGCGCCACGGTCGGCGGCGCCGGCTGGCTGATCCCGTTGTGGCTGCTCGGCGGCCTCTGCAACGGCGGCACCAACGTCTTCGTCTTCGTGATCGTCGCCGACCGCGCCCCGGCCGCCGCCCACGGCCAGGCCTTCGCGGTGATGACCGCCGCCGTCCAGACCGCCTCCCTGCTGGGCCTGGTAGCGGCCGGCCCCCTGGTCGACCACCTCGACGCCCGCCTGCTGGTCGCGGCGGCCGGCGCGCTGGGCCTGCTCATCTCGCTGGCCGCGGTCCCGGTGGTGCGGCGCGGAGGGGCCGCGGTCCCTGTGGTGCGGCGCGGAGGGGCCGCGGTCCAGGTGGCGCGGCGCGGAGGGGGCCGCGGTCCCGGTGGCGGGGCGCCGACGGGCCGTCCGGGAAGCCGGTGCGATGTGAGCCACGTAGCGGAACTCTGCGAGCCGGAAGCCGCAGTGCAGGGGATAGCGTCGAGGTCATGAGCGACGTCGCCGACCGGCCCCGGGTAGGGCACATCCAGTTTCTCAACTGCCTGCCGATCTACTGGGGGCTGATGCGCTCCGGTGCGCTGCTCGACGTCGACCTGCGCAAGGACACGCCGGACAAGCTGAGTCACGACCTGGTCGAGGGCAAGCTCGACATCGGCCCGATCACCCTGGTGGAGTATCTGCGGCACGCCGACGAGCTGCTCCTGCTGCCCAACCTGGCGGTCGGCAGCGACGGCCCGGTCCTCTCGGTCAACCTGATCTCCACCCGGCCGCTGGCCGAACTCGACGGGCGGCCGGTGGCGCTCGGCTCGACCTCGCGCACCGGGGTGCTGCTGGCCCAGATGCTGCTCGCCGAGAAGTACGGCGCCGAGCCGGAGTACTTTCGCTGCCCGCCCGAGCTGACCCAGATGCTGATGGAGGCGGACGCGGGCGTGCTGATCGGCGACCCGGCGCTGCGCGCGCTGTACGAGGCGCCCCGCCTCGGCCTCACCGTGACCGACCTGGGCCAGGCCTGGCGCGACTGGACCGGCCTGCCGATGGTCTTCGCGGTCTGGGCGGTCCGCAAGGACTACGCGGCCGTCAACCCGGGGGCGGTCAAGGACGTGCACGAAGCCTTCCAGCGCTCCCGCGACCTGTGCCTGGGCGAGCTCGACCAGGCCGCCGAGGCCGCCGCGCGGTGGGAGCCGTTCGACGCGCAGACCCTGGCCACCTACTTCCGGACGCTCGACTTCTCGCTCGGCGAGCGGCAGATCGCCGGGCTCCGCGAGTTCGCCCGCCGGGCCGCCCGACGCGGCGAGGTCCCCGAGCTCCCCGCCGAGGGGCCAGAGTTCGCCGAGGTCTAGGGCCTGCGCCGCTCGGTTGAGGGGTCGGGCCGCTCGGTCGAGGGTCGGGCGCTTGGTTGAGGGGTCGGGCCGCTCGGTCGAGGGTCGGGCGCTTGGTTGAGGGGGTCGGGCCGCTCGGTCGAGGGTCGGGCGCTTGGTTGAAGGGTCGGGCCGCTCGGTTGAGAGGTCGGGCCGCGGAGGTCGAGGCGGCGGGTGGCTCGCCGAGCTAGGAGGTCCGGGTCTGTTCGATCAGGGCCGCCGGCGGCTCGCCGTCGACCTCGTCGGCGGCCGTGGCCTTCTCCGGGCCCGGGCCCGGAGCCGGGCCCGGAGCCGCCGCCGGAGCCGGTGTCTTGGCGAGGGCCGCGATGCGGTTGCCCGCCAGGGCCAGCCCGACCGGAATCATCAGCACGGCCGGCTCGGCGTAGCGGTAGTCGAAGAGGCTGGTCGCGACGCTCACGATCAGCAGGCCGAAGCCGCCGAACGTGAAGAGCATGGCGTCCGCCGCGTCCCGCCACGGGCGGCGACGGAACCGCCATACCGCCGCGAAGAGGGTGACCAGCACGCCGATCGCGTACAACGGGCCCGGCGTGGTCACCCAGTTCCCGTACGCGTGCAAGGCATTTGCCTGGGGGTTGTCGACCAGGAAGCTCGGGGCCGGCGCGTTACCGATCTTGACGGGCAGGTAGTAGGCGGCCACGCAGCTGTCGCCCGGTCGCTTCGGGGGCACCCATTGCAGGGCCAGGCACTCGCCGTTGTCGACCAGCGGGGCACGCCACATCAGGTGCCAGCCGGTCTGCCGGGCGACCAGCGCGAGGTATTTGCCCGGCTCCTGCTCGATCACGGTCAGCGCGTACTTCTGCAGGATCGGGTCGTCTTTTTCGCTCCGATGGAACTGGTACGCGGGGCTGGAGGCGGCCCAGAGGAACTGGTCCGGCCGCTGGTCCCAGGACGTCGAGTGGGTCGGGTTGGGTAGGCAGAGCTTGCGCTGGTCGTCGGTGAGCTTCAGCTTGTCGCAGTCGGCGATCGACACGATCCGGGCGTACAGGAACCGGCCCTGGTACTCGCCCATCGCGTAGACGCCCCAGTGCTGGTGGTAGAACGCCATGTAGCCGCCGAGCAGCGCGACCGCCGGCACCACGTACGCAATGATCCGCAGGATGCCCGCCCGCCGGACCAGCAGATAGACCCCGGTCAGCGCCAGGATCGGCAGCCCGACGCTGCGGGTGAGCGCCGCGCAGGCGAGCAGCGTCCCGCCGAGCGCGGCGGCGACCCAGCCGACCTTGTCGCGCCAGGCGATCAGGAACAGCCCGGCCGCGGTGAAGGCCAGATACGCCGTCTCGGCCAGCACGTAGTGCTCGATGGTGAGCACCCGCGCGTCCAGCGCGAGCGGCACCATCGCGAGCGCGGAAACCCATGGCCGGCAGCCGCGGCGGCGGAGGAACGCATAGCCCGCCACGATCATCGCGAGCCCGATGAGGTGCTGGAGAATCGCGATGCGGATGTACGGCTGGTGCAGCAGCGGGAGGATCAGCGCGGAGTATCCCCAGGGCCGGATCGAGTTGGGATAGCCGTTCTGGGCCGACTCCACGTAGCTGCGGCTGTCCGGGAAGAAGAACGCGTACCGGTAGGCGTAGACGAACCAGAGCCGCATGCCGATCGCCATGCCCAGCACGATCCACAACGGCCAATGACGCCGCAGGCGCGCAAAACCCCCGACAACCGACAACGAAGACATCCCCACGGCGACTAAAGCGTTCCTGTGCGGGTGCGAAGCTATCAGTCACTCGCCAGGGGGCCCACCCCGCTCACCCCTCCAGGATGGTTTCCAGCGCTGCCAGGTCCTCCGTGGTGAGCTGCCAGCCGCCCGCCGCCGCGTTGGTCTGCACCTGCTCGGCGCTGGTCGCCCCGGCGATGACACTCGTCACAGCGGGCCGGGCGGCGAGGCCGGCGATCGCCACGTCGAGCAGGCTGTGCCCCCGCTCGTCGCCGAACGCGGTGAGCGCCTCGATCGTGTCCCAGTCGGCGGCGTCGAGGACTCCTTGATACCGATCCAGGGACAGCCGGGTGCCGTGGGCCGGCGTCTCGCCTCGCCGGTACTTGCCGCTGAGCAGGCCGGAGTCGAGCGGGAAGAACGGCAGCAGGCCGAGCCCGAACTGCTCGCAGGCCGGCACCACCTCGGCCTCGACCTGGCGCTGCAGGAGGCTGTACCGGTTTTGCGCGCTGATGAACGGGGTCAGGTTGCCGGCCCGGGCGGTCCAGTCGGCGTCCGCGATCTGCCAGCCGGCGAAGTTGGAATTGCCCAGGTAGCGCACCTTGCCCGAGTGGACCAGGTCGTCGAGGGCGGCGAGCGTCTCCTCGATCGGGGTGGCCGGGTCGGGCTCGTGCATCTGGTACAGGTCGATGTAGTCGGTCTCCAGCCGGCGCAGCGAGGCCTCGACCGCGCGCACGATGTACCGCCGGGAGCCGCGGGCGCCGAAGTCGTTGCCGTTGAGCCCGTCCATGTTCATGCCGAACTTGGTGGCCACGACGACCTCGTCGCGCCGGCCCTTGAGAGCGGCGCCGAGCAACTGCTCCGAGGTGCCGTGCGGGGTGCCGTAGATGTCGGCGGTGTCGAACAGGGTGATTCCGGCGTCGATCGCCGCATCGACGACCTCGCGGGTGCCGTCGGCGTCGAGCTTGCGGCCGAAGTTGTTGCAGCCGATGCCGACGACGGACACGACCAGGCCCGACGGACCCAGCCGGCGGTAGCTCATCTCAGTCACCGGCCAACCCTATGCCCGTTCGGTACAAGGTTTGCCCGGGGACGCGGGACATCCGTACTTATCTATTGACACATGTTGTTAACAAAGCTGAGCCTGACGAGAGAGCGCTCTCCCTCCCGCGGAAAGAGGTCTCCCCGTGCGTAAGCTCCTTCGTACCCTCGCCGCTCTCGCGGTCGCCGTTCCGATCGCGGCCGCCGTCCAACCCCCGGCGGCCCAGGCCGTCGGCCCCGACCTTCTGCCGGTCACCGTCACCAACAACACCGGTCGCGGCGACGCCGTCTACCTGTACGTCCTCGGCGTCCAGCTGTCCTCGGGCAGGCTCGGCTACGTCAACCAGGGCGGTGCGTTCACCGCGTGGAGCGGCGGCCAGATCCCGCCATCGCCCGCGCCCGACGTCTCGATCGGCGGCCCCGGCAACGGCGGCAGCACCACGATCAACTTCCCGCGCGGCTTCTCCGGCCGGGTCTACTTCTCGCTCGGCGAGAAGCTGAAGTTCTACCTGACGCCGGACGGGCTGGTGCAGCCCGCGCCGTGGGCGGCCGGCGACGCGAACCAGAACATCCTGTTCGACTGGAGCGAGTTCACCTACAACGACGCCGGCCTGTGGCTGAACAGTTCGCAGGTGGACATGTTCGCGGTGCCGCACGCGGTGACCGTCACCAACAGCGCGGGCGTCACCAAGCGCACAGGCGACCTGGTCGCGAACGGCCGGGACAACGTGATCAACACGATTCGCGGCACGTCGGGCTGGGCGAACACGGTCTACACCCGGTCGGACGGGACCGTGCTACGGGTGCTCTCGCCCGGCAAGGCGGCCGGCGCCGGCTTGCTGAGCAGCACGTATCTCGACTCGTACATCTCGTCGGCGTGGAATGCCTACACCGGCAAGACGCTGACCGTCGTGCCGTTCGCCGACCAGCCGAACACCAAGTACTTCGGCCGGACCTCCGGCAACGTCATGACCTTCACCAACACCTCGGGCGCACAGGTGGCGTCCTTCAACAAGCCTTCCTCGGCCAGCGTGTGGGGCTGCGCCGGCGACCTCCCGGCGCCGAACGACCAGGTCGTCGGACCCATTTCCCGTACGCTCTGCGCCGCCCTCAACCGCGGCACGCTCGGCACGATCGACACCCAGCCGAGCACGAACGCCGCCGATTTCTACCAGAACAACCCCACCAATGTGTACGCCAAGGTGATCCACGCGAACATGGCCGACGGCAAGGCGTACGCGTTCCCGTTCGACGACGTCGGCAACTTCGAGTCCCTGGTCAACGACGGCGACCCGCGCTCGGCCGGCATCGTGCTCTCGCCGTTCAGCGGTGGCGGTGGCGGCACGACGACCGCGGTCTCGCTGATCAGCTCGCTCAACAACAAGTGCATCGACGTGCCGAACTCGAACTTCGTCGACTGGGCCAGGCTGCAGATGTACACCTGCAACGGCACCAACGCGCAGAAGTGGACCTTCACCGGCGGCACCCTGACCAGCCAGAACGGCAAGTGCATGGACGTGGCGAACGGCTCCACCGCGAACGGCGCCGCGGTCCAGCTCTACACCTGCAACGGCACCGGCGCTCAGCAGTTCGTGCTCAGCGGCGCCGGCGACCTGGTCAACCCGCAGGCCAACAGGTGCGTCGACATCGTCGACGTGAACCCGGACGACCACGCCCAGCTCCAGCTCTGGGACTGCGCCGGCACCGCGAACCAGAAGTGGCGCAAGGGCTGAACCCCGATCCGGGCGCCGTCATCCAAGCGGTCGGCGGCGCCCGGTCGTGCATCCGCGTGGACAGCGGCGCCCGGTCGCGCATCCCAGTGGAGGGCGGCGCCCGGTCGCGCGTGCCTCCGCGTCGACGGCTGGCGCCTGGTCACGCATACCAGGGCGGACGGCGGCGCCCGGTCAGGTTGACTGCGTCGGCTTGGCGGGTTGACGCGTCAATGTTGACGGTGGACGTCAATGTTGATTCGCATCGTCAATATTGATTGGCGACGTCAATGTTGACTGTCAACATCTTCGGGATCCGCGAGGCTCCGGTACGCCGAGCGCAGCAGATCGGTCAGCGGGATGTGCCGCACCTTCACCGGCGGCGCGTCCAGGGCCCGCAGCAGCAGTTCGGGCGGCGTGGTGACCCGGGACGGCCGCTCCCGCAGCCGGCTCAGGCTCATTCCGGGGGAGTAGAAGTCGGCCAGGTGGTCTTCCAGCGGCGACTCGTCGACCGCCAGCGGGTCCACCGCCTCGATCGGCTCGGGCGTCCCGCGCAGCGCGCTGAGCAGCGTATCCCGGTCGCGTCCCCGCCAGGCGAGCACCAGGAACGGGTCGTCGTCGAACGCCTCGGCCAGCACGTACAGCACCGCCGAGCCGTGCTTGCAGGGCACGCTCCAATCCGGACAGCTGCACCGGATGTCCAGCCGATCGGGGAAGAGCGGCAGGCCGTGCTCCTCGAACACCTCGAGGATCTCCCGCGGCATCTCGCCGGCCAGCAGTGCGGCCCGATACAGCGCCCGGCCGCCGAGCGACGCCGTCACGTCGGTCCACTGTGCCGGGTCAAATGCGGCGATGACGATCTCCACCTCGTACGGCCGCGGTCTTGAACCCTGCACCCGAGCCGTCACCCTGCCCGCGGAGAGGTGGAAATCCATCACCTGGCCCTTGCGGGCGTAAGCCCGCCCGCGGGCGAGCCGCCCGCCGTCGCAGACGCGTTCCAGCACGTCGACGAAGCGGCGCGACCACCACTGCTCGCCGATCTTGCCGCGCTTGGCGCGCACCGCGATGCCGCCGTCGACCGCGATCGGCCTGGCACCCTCGAAGAACCGGCCATCCGGGTCGATCGGCATCAGCGCACCGCCCCACTGTCCAAACTGAACAGCTCGCGCAGCTGCTCGGTGTTCAACTCGCTGATCCACTCCTCGCCGGTGCCGACCACCGACGAGGCGAGCGCCTTCTTCCGCTCGATCATCGCGTCGATCTTCTCCTCCAGCGTGCCGGTGCAGATGAACTTCCGGACCTGTACGTCGCGCGACTGTCCGATTCGGAACGCGCGGTCGGTCGCCTGGTCCTCGACCGCCGGATTCCACCACCGGTCGAAGTGGACGACGTGGTTCGCGGCCGTCAGGTTGAGGCCAGTGCCGGCCGCCTTCAAAGAAAGAAGGAAAAGCATCGGCTCGTCGTCGGTCTGGAACCGCTCCACCATCTCGTCCCGCCGGGCCTTCGAGAGTCCACCGTGGAGCCACAGCACCGGGCGGTCGAGATGCGCGGCGAGGTACGGCTGGAGCAGCGACCCCCACTCCGAGTACTGCGTGAAGACCAGCGCCTTGTCGCCGTCCTCGATGATCTCCTCGGCCAGTTCCTCGAGCCGGGCCAGCTTGCCCGAGCGGGCCGGCAGCCGCGAACCGTCCTTGAGCAGGTGCGCCGGGTGGTTGCAGACCTGCTTGAGCTTGGTCATCGCGGCCAGCACGTTGCCGCGGCGCTCGATCCCCTCGGTGTTCTCGATCGTGTCCATCATGTCCTCGACCACGGCCTGGTAGAGCGTCGCCTGCTCGGGGGTGAGCGTGCACCAGACCTTCATCTCGTTCTTCTCCGGCAGGTCCGAGATGATCGTCTTGTCGGTCTTGAGCCGGCGCAGCACGAACGGGCCGGTCGCGCGCTTGAGGGCGGCCGCGGCGTCCTCGTCCTGGCGTACCTCGATCGGCTCCTGGAAGCGGCGGCGGAAACGTTTCGCCGGCCCGAGCAGCCCCGGGTTGCAGAAGTCCATGATGGACCAAAGCTCGGCGAGGTGGTTTTCCACCGGCGTGCCGGTCAGGGCGATCCGGGTGCGAGCCTTGATCGTACGGACGGCCTGCGCCTGCCGGGTGCCGCTGTTCTTGATCGCCTGCGCCTCGTCGCAGACCACCCTTTCCCACGATATTCCGTTCAAAGTGGACAAATCCCGTACCGCGGTCCCGTACGTGGTGATCACCAGGTCGGCGTCCTCGAGACTCTCCCGGCGACGTGACCCACCATGATGGACATATACCCGGATATCAGGTGCGAAACGGGCGGCTTCCTTCTGCCAGTTGCTGACCAGCGACATGGGACAGATCAGAAGAGTCGGACCCCGACGGTCGGTCAGCAGGAGCGACAGCGTCTGCGCCGTCTTCCCGAGTCCCATGTCGTCGGCGAGGATGCCGCCCAGCCCCAGCCGCGACAGGAAATGCAACCAGGACAAACCCCTTTCCTGGTACGGCCGGAGCGTCCCCTGGAAGCCCGGCGGCGTCGGCAGCGGCGCGATCCGTTCGGCCGCCTGCCCGGAGAGCAGGTCGCCGAGTTCCCCGTCGGCGTCCACCTCGACCAGCGGCAGGTCCTCCTCGCCGCCGTCGATCACCTGCTGGAGCACCTCGCCCGCGGTCAGCTCGCCCTCGCGCCGCCGGTCCACCGCCCGCAGCGCCGCCTTGAGCTGCCGATCGTCCAGCTCGACCCACTGCCCGCGTACGCGTACCAGCGGCACCTTGAGGCGGGCCAGCTCGGCCAGTTCCTCGGCGCTCACCACGTGCTCGCCGATCACCAGGTCGACCCGGAAGTCGACCAGCTGCTCCAGCCCGAAGCCGGAGGCGGCGGCCGCCCGGCTCTTCGACGAGCTCTTCGACCGGGTGGTCAGCTTCAGGCCGACCGCCTTGCGCCCGGCCCAGGTCGGCAGCTGCACTCCGAAGCCGGCCGCCTGCAGCAGCGGCGCCGCCTGCCGGAGGAAGTCGTGCGCCTCGCCGGTGGCCAGCTCCATCTCGGCCGGCTCCCGATCGGCCAGCGCGACGTGCAACAGCGGGAAGAGCCGGACCGCCCGGCCCAGCCCGGCGAGCAGCGTCTCGTCCGGCTGCGGCGGCATGCCCGGGAAGCGGGCACCCGCCCAGACCTCGGCGGCCGGCAGCCAGAGGCTCGGGTCCTCGGCCGACTGCAGCGCGAACGACAGCCGCCACGCATCCGAACCGGTGATCGGCTCGGCCAGCCGGAAGCTCACCCGGACCGGCCCGTTCGCCTCGTTGGCGGCGCGCATCCAGTCGCCGAGCGCCGCGCCGAGCTCGCGTACCTCCTCCGGGCGGCTCCCCGGCAGCGTCGGGTCGTCGGCGGTGAGCGCGGCGATCCAGCGGTCCGGCAGCGGCGCCTTGGGCCCGGCCCGGTGACCGAGCAGCAGGCGTTCCGGCAGCATCGTGCGGGCGGCCGCGTCGACCAGGGCGTCGAGGGCGTCGCGCAGGGTGCGGCCCACCCCGGTGTCGGCGGCCCGGACCACCGGCGGCATGGCGGCGGCGAAGTCCCGGTAGGTGGCCGCGTCGCCACCGGTGATCACCGGGCGCCAGCGGGCGGTCGGCACCCCCGCCTCGATCACCAACTGGGGGAGCATGCGGCCGCGGCGGGCGAGATCGCAGGCGAAGCCGGCCAGCAGCTGCAGGTAGCGCAGCGAGGCCGCCGGGAACCAGTCGTCCCCGCCGGACAGATCGCCCAGGGTCGCGAGGGCGTCGTGGGCCGGCGTGACCTGGGCCGGGATCTGATAGGAGCGCAGGCTGACCCGTTTGGGTGGCTCGGCGCCGCTCTCCGGCGAGGGCGCGGGCCCGCGCGTCGTGCCGGGCAGGCGCAGCGAGATCACCTCGGGTGACAAACCCGAAATTTCGGAAATGTCGCCTTGGCCCTCCGCCCAAAGCGCGAGCCGACCCGGCAGCCAGCTGCCCTGCACGACGAGCACATCAACCCCCTGAGACGACGGCATCGAGGGTACGACGGTGACGGGCGCCGCTGCCGTCCGCCGAACCGGGGACGTAACCTTCGAAGCGTGACCGGGAACCGTGAGATCGACAGCATTCTGCAGCGCGCGGCCGACGGCGGGCGCATCACGCCGGGGGAGGCGCTGCTCCTTTACACCGAGGCGCCCTTCCACGCGCTGGGCGAGGCGGCGGACACCGTGCGCCGCCGGCGGTACCCGGACGGGATAGTCACCTACCTGATCGACCGCAACATCAACTACACCAACGTGTGCGTCACGGCCTGCAAGTTCTGCGCGTTCTTCCGGGCGCCCAAGCACGGCGAGGGCTGGGCGCACCCGATGGAGGAGATCCTGCACCGCTGCGCCGAGGCGGTCGACCTGGGCGCCACCCAGGTGATGCTGCAGGGCGGCCACCACCCCGAGTTCGGCGTCGAGTATTACGAGCAGCTGTTCTCCGGGGTCAAGGCGGCGTACCCGCAGCTCGCGATCCACTCGATCGGCCCGAGCGAGATCCTGCACATGGCCAAGGTCTCCGGCGTCTCGATCGAGGAGGCGGTGCTCCGGATCAAGGCGGCCGGGCTCGACTCGATCGCCGGGGCCGGCGCCGAGATGCTGCCGGACCGGCCGCGCAAGGCGATCGCCCCGCTCAAGGAGAGCGGCGCCCGCTGGATTGAGGTGATGGCCACGGCGCACCGCAATGGGCTCTCCTCGACCGCGACGATGATGATGGGCACCGGCGAGACCAACGCCGAGCGCATCGAGCACATCCGCATGATCCGCGACTGTCAGGACCTGGCCGTGGCGAACGGCTACCGGGACGACGCCGTCGAGACCTCCCATGACGTCGGGGGCTTCCGGGCCTTCATCCCGTGGACGTACCAGCCGGAGAACAACCACCTGAAGGGCCGCACCCAGGCTACGACGATGGAGTATTTGCGGTTCATCGCGGTGTCCCGGCTGTTCTTCGACAACGTCGCGCACCTGCAGGCGTCCTGGCTGACCACCGGCAAGGACGTCGGCCAGCTGTCGCTGCACATCGGCGTCGACGACCTCGGCTCGATCATGCTGGAGGAGAACGTGATCTCCTCGGCCGGCGCCCGCCACCGGTCGAACCTGCACGAGCTGATCTGGATGATCCGCAGCGCGGGCCGCGTTCCGGCGCAGCGCGACACCCTCTACCGGCACCTCGCCGTGCACCGCACCGAGGCCGACGACCCGACCGACGACCGGGTGGTGTCGCACTTCTCGTCGATCGCCATGCCGGAGGGCGGCCGGCAGAACCTCCCGCTCGTCGACGTCAAGTAGCTGGCCGGTCTTCAGCCCCATTTTGGGTGGTGGGTGGGGTGGTTGGATGGCTATATAGGGGGTCGGCGCTGTCCGTTCGGACAGGTGGGGGTCGGTTGAGTGGTGTGGGGCTGATTGCCACTTCGTAACGAGGCGGGTAAACCCCTTCACCGCTCTAGTTCTCGCTGGTTACGTTCACTCACGTAAGACCTGAGAACTTCCTTGGAACGTCAGGCGAGAGCTTGACTCCGCGGACCCGACCCGTTGGCGGTCGTATATATAACGCACAAGGAGCGGGCGGGATGGGCAACCATCCCGCCCGATCTGTTTGTGAGTTGGCCTTCAGTCCGCTTATGGGTGGTGGGCGGGGCGGTTGGATGGGGCAAAGTTGCCTTCGTGACGCGCGCAGATCTGGACAAGCAGCCGCACGAGGTCGCCGAGATGTTCGACGGCGTGGCCCAGCGGTACGACCTCACCAACACCGTGCTCTCCTTCGGTCAGGACCGGGGCTGGCGCCGGGCGACCCGGGCCGCGCTCGGCCTGCGCCCCGGCGAGCGGGTCCTGGACGTGGGCGCCGGCACCGGGGTCTCGACCGAGGAGCTGGCCCGGTCCGGGGCCTTCGCGGTCGGCGCCGACCTGTCGACCGGCATGCTGCGGGCCGGTCGCGCCGTACGGCCGGAGGTCCCGCTGCTGGCCGGGGACGCGTTGCGGCTGCCGTTCGCGGATGCGACCTTCGACGCGGTGACGATCTCCTTCGCGCTGCGCAACGTGGTGGACACCGACGCTGCGCTGCACGAGCTGGGGCGGGTGACCCGGCCCGGCGGGCGGCTGGTCGTCTGCGAGTTCAGCCACCCGGTGAACCCGGCGTTCCGCACGGTCTACCTGCAGTACCTGATGCGGTCGCTGCCCGCGGTGGCGCGGGGGGTGTCGAGCAATCCCGACGCGTACGTCTATCTTGCGGAGTCGATCCGCGCCTGGCCGGACCAGACCGCCCTGGCCGCCCGGATCGGCGCCGCCGGGCCGTGGAGCCGGGTGGGCTGGCGCAACCTGACCGGGGGAATCGTCGCGCTGCATCGGGCCACTCGGGTATAAAACGGTCATTCGGCGTACAAAATCCGAAATTGGTGTTTTGCTTCGCGCATGACCAACTTCGGGCATCTTGAGGACACCGACATCGACATCGCCATCGACGACAGCGAAGCGGGCGAGCGCCGGGGGATCGAATTGGCCGCCCGGATCCGCATGGTGGCCGCCGAGGACCCGGAACTCGCGCAAGATCTGGTAGATGAGCTGATCGTCGCTCTTGAGCGAGCGATGGGCGGTACGTTTCGGGAGTACCTGGACCAAGAGTCGCGCAATGGAGCAGAGCGGGCCTTGACCGATAGCGGATCGGGCATTTCACCGGCGCGAAACAGTTAGGGTTGCCTAACCCGAACGAGCTTCGATGGCCGTCTTAGACTCCGATCTGGGCGTGCTTGTGAACTGTTTCACGAGCCCGCACGAGACGGAGGTGTGCAGTGCACGACCCACTAACCTCGGGGGCCGCTGCGCCGTCGAAGGAAGTTGGCGACGAGGCCGACGTCATCGTGGTCGGCGCCGGACCGGGTGGTTCGGCGGCGGCTTATCACCTGGCCCGGCACGGCCTGCGGGTCCTGCTGCTGGAGAAGACGGAGTTCCCGCGCGAGAAGGTGTGCGGTGACGGCCTGACCCCACGGGCCGTGCGGCAGCTCGTCCGGATGGGCATCGACACCTCGGAAAAGGCCGGCTGGCTGCAGAACAAGGGCCTGCGGGTGATCGGCGGCGGCGTCCGTCTCGAGCTCGACTGGCCCGACCTGGCCAGCTTTCCGAACTACGGGCTGGTCCGCACCCGGCTCGACTTCGACGACATGCTGGCCAAGCGCGCGGCCGAGGCCGGCGCGCTGCTGCGTACCGGCGTGAACGTCACCGGCCCGGTCCTCGACGGCGAGGGCCGGGCGATCGGCGTCACCGCGAAGGTCGGCGACGGCGAGCCGGTCCAGTTCCGCGCCCCGCTGGTGATCGCCGCGGACGGCGTCTCCGGCAAGCTGCCGCTGGCCATGGGCCTGGCCAAGCGCGACGACCGGCCGCTCGGCGTCGCGGTCCGGCGCTATTACCACTCCCCGGTCCGGGCCGACGACGACTACCTCGAGTCCTGGCTGGAACTGCGCAGCGCGAGCGACCGCGACCGGCTGCTCCCCGGCTACGGCTGGATCTTCGGGCTGGGTGACGGCCGGGTCAATGTGGGCCTCGGCATCCTCAACTCGTCCAGCGCCTTCGGCAAGACGAACTACCGGGCCATGCTCACCGACTGGCTGGCCGGCACCCCCGAGGACTGGGGGATGCGGGACGAGACCAACGCGGACGGCCCGATCCTCGGCGCCGCGCTGCCGATGGGCTTCAACCGGGTGCCGCATTACACCCGGGGCCTGATGCTGGTCGGCGACTCCGGCGGCATGGTCAACCCGATGAACGGCGAGGGCATCGCGTACGCGATGGAGTCCGGCGAGCTGGCCGCGGAGGTCGCCGTGCAGGCGCTCGCCCGGCCGGCCGGCGCCGATCGGGAACGCGCTCTCCGGGCCTACCCGACCGAGCTCAGCCTGCGGTTCGGCGGCTATTACCGGCTCGGCGGGGTCTTCGTGAAGCTGATCGGAAACCCGCAGATCATGCGGATCGCCACCAAGCACGGCATGCCGCACCCGACGCTGATGCGGTTCGTGCTCAAGCTCCTGGCCAACCTGACGGATCCGCGCGGCGGCGACGCCATGGACCGGATCATCAATGGCCTGACCAAGGTGGCACCGGCCGTATGAACAGCATGGCGACCCCGGTCGAGGCAAGGCCGAATCGGATTAATAGCCTGATGCGGCTAACGTTCGAGCAGGAGAGATCATGACGATCAACCCGTACGTCCCGATCGTCGCGCTGATGATCCTGGGCGCGCTCTTCGCGTTGTTCTCGGTCGGCATCGCGCCGATCGTCGGCCCGAAGCGCTACAACCGGGCAAAACTCGACGCGTACGAGTGCGGGATCGAGCCGGCGCCGCAGCCGATCGGCGGCGGCCGGTTCCCGGTGAAGTTCTACCTGACCGCGATGCTCTTCATCGTCTTCGACATCGAGACCATCTTCCTGTACCCGTGGGCCGTGTCCTTCGGGATGCTCGGCGTGTTCGGGTTCGTCGAGATGGTCCTGTTCATCGTCACCGTCTTCATCGCCTACACCTACGTGTGGCGGCGCGGCGGCCTCAACTGGGACTGAGCTGACATGGGAATCGAAGAGAAACTCCCCGCCGGAATCCTCCTGACGTCGGTCGAGAAGCTGTCCAACTGGGCCCGCAAGTCGTCGTTCTGGGGCGCGACGTTCGGTCTCGCCTGCTGTGCGATCGAGATGATGGCGGCCGGCGGGCCGCACTACGACCTCGGCCGCTGGGGCATGGAGGTCTTCCGGGCCTCGCCCCGCCAGGCCGACCTGATGATCGTCGCCGGCCGGGTGAGCCAGAAGATGGCCCCGGTCGTCCGGCAGATCTACGACCAGATGCCCGAACCGCGCTCGGTTATTTCCATGGGTGTTTGCGCGTCGTCCGGCGGGATGTTCAACAACTACGCGATCGTGCAGGGCGTGGATCACATCGTCCCGGTCGACATCTACCTGCCCGGCTGCCCGCCGCGGCCGGAGATGCTGATCGACGCCATCCTCAAGATGCGCGAGAAGGTCCTGCACCAGCCGCTCGGCCCGAACGGCCGGAAGATGCTCGAGGCCCGCAAGGCCGCCGGCAAGATGCCGATCGTCGCGCCCGGCGCCATGCCCTCGTCGTACCGGGTGGACAAGACCCGCCGTGCCGAGTGGACCCAGGCCGTCAAGGAAGGCCGCGAGGAACAGCTGCGGATCGAGAACTGGATGAAGCTGCAGCCGCACCTGCGGGAGGGTGGGAAGTGAGCATCGAATCGACCGGGGGAGTCCCGGTCAACGCCGAGCCGGTCGGCGCCGACATCGACGCGCCGGCGCAGGTACCGCCCAACCCGCAGAAGGGCATGTTCGGCATCCACGGCACCGGCGACGTCTCCGGCTTCGGTGGCCTGGTCCGCCGCCGGCCCGATGTGACCGGCAGCCCGAAGCCGTACGGCGGGTACTTCGACGAGGTCACCGACGCGTTGGAGGAGGCGTACCCGCTCTTCGCCGACGCGATCGAGAAGGTCGTCGTCGACCGCGACGAGCTGACCCTGCACGTCAAGCCGGAGAAGATCGCCGAGGTCGCCCAGATCATGCGGGACGACGAGTCGCTGCGGTTCGAGCTGTGCTCGTCGGTGTCCGGCGTGGACTACCTGAACAGCGACGCCCGCCGGCTGCACGTCACCTACCACCTGACCTCGATGACCTACCGCCGCCGGGTACGCCTCGAGGTGGCCGTGCCGGTCGACGGCGCCGTGCCGAGCGTGACCAGCGTCTACCCCACCGCCGACTGGCAGGAGCGGGAGACGTACGACATGTTCGGGGTCATCTTCACCGGCCACCCCAACCTGACCCGGATCCTCATGCCGGACGACTGGGAGGGCCACCCGCAGCGCAAGGACTACCCGCTCGGCGGCGTGCCCGTCGAGTACAAGGGTGCCGAGATTCCGCCTCCTGACCAGCGGAGGGTTTACCAGTGACCGCACCGGGCTCTGCTTCCTCGAACTACGCGACCGAACGAGAGACGACCGAGGGCCGCGTCTTCACGGTCACCGGCGGCGACTGGGACACGATCACCGGCAGCATCGACCCGCTGTCGAACGAGAAGATCGTCGTCAACATGGGCCCGCAGCACCCGTCCACGCACGGCGTGCTCCGGCTCGTCCTGGAACTCGAGGGTGAGACGGTCACCGAGGTCCGTCCCGTCATCGGCTACCTGCACACCGGCATCGAGAAGAACCTCGAGTACCGCAACTGGACCCAGGGCACCACGTTCGTGACCCGGGCCGACTACCTCGCGCCGCTGTTCAACGAGGCCGGTTACTGCCTCGCGGTGGAGAAGCTGCTCGGCATCACCGACCAGATCACCGAGCGGGCCAACACGATCCGGGTGCTCTTCATGGAGCTCAACCGGATCTCCTCGCACCTGGTCTGGATCGCCACCACGGGCATGGAACTCGGCGCGATCTCGATGATGCTGTACGGCTTCCGCGAGCGCGAGTACATCCTGGACATCTTCGAGGAGACCTCCGGCCTGCGGATGAACCACGCGTACTTCCGCCCCGGCGGCGTCGCGCAGGACATCCCGGAGTCGGCGATCAAGAAGATCCGCGACTTCCTCGTCTACATGCCGAAGAAGCTCAAGGAGTACGAGGCGCTGCTGTCCGGCCAGATCATCTGGCAGGAGCGGACCCAGGGCGTGGCCGTCCTGGACGTCACCGGCTGCCTGGCGCTCGGCGTCACCGGCCCGGTGCTGCGCGCCTCCGGCCTGGCCTGGGACCTGCGCAAGACCATGCCGTACTGCGGCTACGAGGACTACGAGTTCGACGTGCCGACGGCGACCACCGGCGACGTGTGGGGCCGCTACCTGGTGCGGATCGCCGAGATCCGGGAGTCGCTCAAGATCGTGGAGCAGGCGCTCGACCGGCTCAAGCCCGGCCCGATCTTCATCGCGGACAAGAAGATCGCCTGGCCGGCGCAGCTCGCGGTCGGCATCGACGGCATGGGCAACTCGCTCGAGCACGTCGCCAAGATCATGGGTCAGTCGATGGAGTCCCTGATCCACCACTTCAAGCTCGTGACCGAGGGCTTCCGGGTTCCGCCCGGCCAGGTCTACGTCAGCATCGAGCACCCGCGCGGCGAGCTCGGCGTGCACGCGGTCTCGGACGGCGGCACCCATCCGTACCGGGTGCACATGCGGGACCCGAGCTTCGTGAACCTGCAGGCCATCCCGGCGATGGCCGAAGGCGCGCTGCTGGCCGACGTCATCGCCGGCGGCGCATCCCTGGACCCCGTGATGGGTGGGTGTGACCGCTAAAATGTCCGATTCGACCATGGAATTCTCGGCGGCGGCGGCGCCGCTGGCGGAGAAGCTGCTTCCCGCCGCGCTCGAGATCATCGCGCGCTACCCGGAGGGCCGCAGCCGCTCGGCGCTGCTCCCGCTGCTGCACCTGGTGCAGACGGAGGAGGGGCACGTCAGCCCGAACGGCGTGGCCTTCTGCGCCGAGGTCCTGGGCATCAACAAGGCCCAGGTCGGCGCGGTCGCCACCTTCTACACCATGTACAAGCGCCGTCCCACCGGCGAATACCTGGTCAGCGTCTGCACCAACACGCTGTGCAACATGATGGGCGGCCAGGACGTCTACGACCGGCTCAACGACCACCTGGGCGTGGGCCACGACGAGACCACCGCCGACGGCCGGATCACGCTGGAGCACGCCGAGTGCCTGGCGGCCTGCGACTACGCGCCGGTGGTGACGGTCAACTACGACTTCGCCATCGACGAGGCGACCCCCGACAGCGCGGTCGAGCTGGTGGAGAGCCTGCGCAAGGGCGAGCGGCCGACGCCGACCCGAGGCGCCCGGATCTGCTCGCTCAAGGAGATGCAGCACCAGCTGGCCGGGTTCGCCGACGAGCGGGAGGGTGCGGTCGCCGACGGGCCGGCCGGCGCACCCACGCTGCGCGGCGTGAACCTGGCCCAGCAGCACGGGATCGCGGTGCCGAACTTCCACCTCGACGCCCCGATCGCCAAGACCAAGCCGGCTCGCGAGGAGACGAAGTGACGCAGCCACGGCGTGAGGTTCTCGAGAAGCTGACCCCGGTCCTCACCAAGCGCTGGCTCTCGCCGGACGCCTGGAAGATCGACGTCTACGAGCGGCTGGACGGCTATGCGGCCCTCAAGAAGGCGCTCGACGTGCACCCCGACGACCTGATCCAGCTGATCAAGGACTCGGGCCTGCGCGGGCGCGGCGGCGCGGGCTTCCCCACCGGTCTCAAGTGGTCGTTCATCCCGCAGGGCGACGGCAAGCCGCACTACCTCGTGATCAACGCGGACGAGGGCGAGCCGGGCACCTGCAAAGACCTTCCCCTGATGACGTACGACCCGCACGCGCTGATCGAGGGCGCGATCATCGCCTCGTACGCGATCCGGGCCAACCGCGCGTTCATCTACATCCGCGGCGAGGCGGTGCACGCGGCCCGGCGGCTGCGCAGCGCGGTCAAGCAGGCGTACGCCAAGGGCTACCTGGGCACGAACATCCTGGGCTCGGGTTTCGATCTGGAACTGGTCGTGCACAGCGGCGCCGGCGCGTACATCTGCGGTGAGGAGACCGCGCTGCTCGACTCGCTGGAGGGCTTCCGCGGCCAGCCCCGGCTGCGCCCGCCCTTCCCGGCCATCGCCGGCCTGTACGCGAGCCCGACGGTGGTCAACAACGTCGGCACCATCGCGAGCGTGCCCTACATCGTGCTGGGCGGCGCCGACTGGTGGAAGAGCATGGGCACCGAGAAGTCGTCGGGCCCGATGATCTACTCGCTCTCCGGCCGGATCGCCAACCCCGGCCAGTACGAATGCGGCCTCGGCATCACCCTGCGCGAGCTGATCGAGCTGGCCGGCGGCATGAAGCCCGGGCACGAGCTGAAGTTCTGGACGCCGGGCGGCTCGTCGACGCCGCTGCTGACCGCCGAGCACATCGACACCGCGATGGACTTCGAGGGCGTCGCCGCGGCGGGCTCCATCCTGGGCACCACGGCCATGCAGATCTTCAGCGACAAGGACTGCCCGGTGTACGCGACCTGGCGATGGCTGGAGTTCTACCACCACGAGTCGTGCGGCAAGTGCACCCCGTGCCGGGAGGGCAACTACTGGATGGTCCGCACGTACCGGCGGATCCTCTCCGGCGAGGGCACCTACGCCGACCTCGACACCCTGCAGGACACCGCGGACAACATCTTCGGCCGGTCGTTCTGCGGTCTGGGTGACGGCGCCGCGACGCCGGTCATCTCGACGTTGAAGTTCTTCCGCCAGGACTACCTGGACTACATCGAGGGCCGGACAGCGCCGAGGCTTTCGGCCAAGGCTCTGGTTGGAGCGCACTGATGACCGACGTCGCCAAGAAGACCGACACCGTCACGCTGACGATCGACGGCATCGCGGTCACCGCCGAGAAGGGCGAGCTGGTCATCCGGGTCGCCGAGCGGATGGGCATCGCGATCCCCCGGTTCTGCGACCACCCGCTGCTCGCCCCGGCCGGCGCCTGCCGCCAGTGCCTGGTCGAGATCGAGGGGCAGCGCAAGCCGGTCGCCTCCTGCACCCAGGCGGTCGCCGAGGGCATGGTGGTCAAGACCCAGCTCACCTCCGAGGTGGCCGACAAGGCCCAGCACGGCGTGATGGAGCTGTTGCTGGCCAACCATCCGCTGGACTGCCCGACCTGCGACAAGGGCGGCGAGTGCCCGCTGCAGAACCAGGCGATGTCCAACGGCCGCACCGACTCGCGCTTCCACGAGCACAAGCGGGAGTACGAGAAGCCGATCCACATCTCCAGCCAGGTGCTGCTCGACCGCGAGCGCTGCATCCTCTGCCAGCGCTGCACCCGGTTCTCCGAGGAGATCGCCGGCGACAAGTTCATCGACCTGATGGACCGCTCCTCCGGCGAGCAGATCAACGTGTACCGGGACGACTTCTTCGGCGGCCGGGGCACCGGCGACGGGCAGGCCGGCGAGGGCGAGGGCGATGTTCCCTTCAACTCGTACTTCTCCGGCAACACCATCCAGATCTGCCCGGTCGGGGCGCTCACCGGCGAGCAGTACCGCTTCCGGGCCCGCCCGTTCGACCTGGTCTCCACGCCCACCGCGTGCGAGCACTGCGCGGCCGGCTGCTCGATGCGGGCCGACCACCGCCGCGGCAAGGTGCTGCGCCGGCTGGCCGGCGACGACGCCGCGGTGAACGAGGAGTGGAACTGCGACAAGGGCCGGTGGGGCTTCCGCTACGCCACCGCCAACGACCGGATCATGACGCCGCGGATCCGCGACGGCAAGACCGGTGAGCTGCGCGAGGCCTCCTGGAGCGAGGCGCTGCTGGCGGCGGCCGAGGGCCTGAAGGCGGCCAAGGCCGCGGGCGGGGTCGGCGTGCTCACCGGCGGCCGGCTGACCGTCGAGGACGCGTATGCGTACGCCAAGTTCGCCCGGGTCGCCCTCGGCACCAACGACATCGACTTCCGGGGCCGCCCGGTCAGCTCGGAAGAGGCCGACTTCCTGGCCGCCTCGGTGGCCGGCGGGGTCTCCGACGTGACCTACGAGGACGTCGAGAACGCCCCGGCCGCGGTCATCGTCGGCCTCGAGCCGGAGGAGGAGTGCCCCATTCTCTTCCTGCGGCTGCGCAAGGCCGCCACCAGGCGCAAGCTGCGGGTCACCGCGATCGCGCCCTACCTCACCCGGGGCCTCAGCAAGATCGGCGCCACGCTGGTCGCGGCCGCCCCCGGTGCGGAGGCCAAGCTGCTGGCCGACGACGCGGCGGTGGCCGCGGCGCTCGGCACGCCCGGTGCCCTGCTGATCGTCGGCGAGCGCCTGGCCGAGGTGCCGGGCGGGCTCTCCGCCGCGGCGGCCGCGGCCGAGCGCACCGGCGCCCGCCTCGCGTGGGTGCCGCGCCGGGCCGGTGACCGCGGCGCGATCGACGCCGGCTGTCTGCCCAACCTGCTGCCCGGCGGCCGCCCGGTCGCCGACCCGGCGGCCCGCGCCGAGCTCTCGCTGGCCTGGGGCGTCGAGGCGGGCGGCCTGCCCAGCCAGGTCGGCCGGGACACCGACGGAATCATCGCGGCGGCCGCCGACGGCACGCTCGGCGGCCTGCTGGTCGCCGGCGTCGACCCGGGCGACCTGGCCGACCCGCGGCTGGCCGACCTCGCGCTGGAGACGGCGGGCTTCGTGGTCAGCCTGGAGATCCGCGGCAGCGCGGTGACCGAGCGGGCCGACGTGGTGCTCCCGGTCGCCCCCGACCAGGAGAAGTCCGGCACGTTCATGGACTGGGAGGGCCGGCTCCGCTCGTTCGGGACCGTCCTGCCGACCACGGCCATGACCGACGGCCGGGTGCTCGAGGCGATCGCCGCCCTGCTCGACGTGACCCTGGGCACGGGCGACGTGATGGCGATCCGGCGCGAGCTGGGCGCCATGTCGCCGACCAAGGCCGACCACCCGGCGCGGCCGGCCGTGGCCCCGGCCGCGGCGCCCGAGCCGGGCAAGAACGAGGCCGTGCTCGCCACCTGGCATCACCTGATCGACCTGGGTTCGCTGCTGGACGGCGACGACGTGCTCAAGGGCACCGCCCGGCCGCCGCTGGCGCGGATCGGCAAGGACCTCGCCGAGTCGCTCGGCGTGGCCGAGGGCGACATCGTCACCGTCGCCACCGACCGGGGCAGTGTCTCGCTGCCGGCCGCGATCACCGACCTGCCCCCGCAGGTGGTGTGGCTTCCCACCAACTCGCCGGGCTCGACCGTGCGTCGCAGCCTCGGCGTCACCTCGGGCGCGGTCGTCCGGCTCACCGCCGGCGTCCCGGGCCCGATCCTCGCTGAGGGGGCACAGCAATGAACACCATCACCCTGGCGGCGCACGCCGAGGATCCGACGCTGCCGTTCCACGACGTCTGGTGGATCTCGCTGATCAAGCTGCTCGGCGTGTTCGTGGTCCTGCTGCTGCTGACCCTGTTCACGATCAACTACGAGCGCAAGGTCGTGGCCCGGATGGCGGTCCGCCCGGGCCCCAACCAGGTCGGGCCGAAGGGCTGGCTGCAGAGCCTCACGGACGGCCTGAAGCTGCCGTTCAAGGAGGAGATCATCCCGAAGACCGCCGACAAGGTGGTCTACTTCATCGCCCCGGTGATCTCCTGCACCACGGCCTTCACCGCGTTCTCGGTGATCCCGTTCGCCGGCGTGGTCAACATGTTCGGCCACCGGACCGCGCTGCAGCTCACCGACGTACCGGTCTCGGTGCTGGTGCTGCTGGCCTGCTCGTCGATGAGCGTGTACGGCGTGGTGCTCTCCGGTTGGGCGTCCGGCTCGACGTACCCGCTGCTGGGTGGTCTGCGGTCGAGCGCGCAGATGATCTCGTACGAGGTCGCGATGGGTCTCTCGATCGTCGCGGTCTTCATGACCGCCGGTACGATGAGCACCTCGCAGATCGTGAGGGCGCAGGCCAGCGGCAACCCGATCGACCTGTTCGGCATGCACCTGACCACGCCGAGCTGGTACGCGGTGCTGCTGCTGCCGAGCTTCGTGATCTACATGATCGCGGCGGTCGGCGAGACCAACCGGGCCCCGTTCGACCTCCCCGAGGCCGAGTCGGAGCTGGTCGGCGGCTTCCACACGGAGTACTCGTCGTTCAAGTTCGCGATGTTCTTCCTGGCCGAGTACATCAACATGATCACCGTCTCGGCCTTCTGCACCACGCTCTTCCTGGGCGGATGGCGTGTCCCGTTCCTCACCGCGATCTGGCCCGGCGCCAATTCCGGCTACTGGGGCGTGCTCTGGTTCCTCATCAAGGTGCTGATCTTCCTGTTCGGCTTCATCTGGCTGCGCGCCACGCTGCCCCGGATGCGTTACGACCAGTTCATGCGCTTCGGGTGGAAGGTCCTCATCCCGGTCAACCTGGTGTGGATCCTCTTCCTCTCGTATGTGAAGGTCGCGAACAACCAGCTCTCCCAGACCACGAAGTGGATCACGATCGGCGGCATCGTGGTCGTCGTCCTGTTGATCGCGCTGTTCTGGCCGGCGGCACGCAAGCCGAGGCAGATCTCCATCGAGGAGCAACTGGCCGCCCGCCCGCCGGGCAGCTTCCCGGTCCCCCCGATGGACCTGCAGGTACCTCCGAGCCCGCGGGCCCGCCGCGCGGTGGCCGAACGCACCCCCGCCACGGTCGGCGGCGATTCCGAAACCAAGGAGGTGTGACGTGGGGACGTTCACCGGCTCGTTCAAGGGCTTCGGGGTGACCTTCGCGCACATGTTCCGCAAGGTCATCACCACCGACTACCCGTTCTCCCCGCCGACGCCGGCGCCGCGGTACCACGGCCGGCACATTCTTAACCGGCACCCGGACGGCCTGGAGAAGTGCATCGGCTGCGAGCTGTGCGCCTGGGCCTGCCCGGCCGACGCGATCTACGTCGAGGGCGGCGACAACACCGACGAGCAGCGGTTCTCGCCCGGTGAGCGGTACGCGAAGATCTACCAGATCAACTACGCGCGCTGCATCTTCTGCGGCCTGTGCATCGAGGCCTGCCCGACCCGTTCGCTCACCATGAGCAACGAGTACGAGCTGGCCCGGGACAGCCGGCAGGACCTGATCTTCACGAAGAAGGAACTGCTGGCGCCGCTGCTGCCGGGCATGGAGCAGCCGCCGCACCCGATGCGCCTGGGCGACACCGACAAGGACTACTACGTCGGCGCGCTCACCAACCCGGGCACCTCGGCCGGCGCCGAGCGCGCGCCGTGGGCGACCAACGATGCCGCCGACGGCACCGGTGAGGTTGCGAAGGAGACGGTCCGATGACGCACGTATCGACCGGCGAGGCGTGGGCCTTCTGGATCCTCGGCACGATCGCGGTGATCGGCGCGCTCGGCATGGTGCTCGCCCGCAACGCGGTGCACTCGGCGCTCTGGCTCGTGCTGACCATGCTCTGCCTGGGCTTCCTGTACGTGGTCAACTCGGCGCCGTTCCTCGGGGCCGTGCAGATCATCGTCTACACCGGCGCGATCATGATGCTGTTCCTGTTCGTGCTGATGCTGGTCGGCCGGGACGCCTCCGACTCGTTGATCGAGACGCTACGCGGCCAGCGGATCGCGGCGATCGTCCTCGGCGTCGGCTTCGCGATCCTGGTCGGCACCGGCCTGGCCCGGGCGCTCAACCACACCCCGGCGGCCGGCCTGACCCAGGCCAACGGGGCGTTCGGCGGCAACGTGCAGGGCCTGGCCGCCCTGCTGTTCACCCGCTACGTCTTCGCCTTCGAAGTCACCTCGGCCCTGCTGATCACGGCGGCGGTCGGTGCGATGGTGCTGGCGCACCTCGAGCGGGCCAAGGGCGACATCGCCGACCAGCTCACCCGGATGACCCGGCGCTTCCGCCCGGGCAGCTACCCCGGCCCGAAGCCGGGCCCCGGCGTCTACGCGAACACCATGTCGGTGGCCGCGCCGGCCCGGCTGCCGGACGGCAACGGTTCCGAGCGAAGCATCTCCCCGATCCTGCCCGTCCGTGAGCTCAGCGCTTCCGAGGCAGCCCCGAAGGGAACCGAGAAGTGACTGTCGACTATTACCTCATCCTCGCGGCGATCCTGTTCACCATCGGCGCCGCCGGGGTGCTCATCCGCCGCAACGCGATCGTGCTGTTCATGTGCATCGAGCTCATGCTCAACGCCGCGAACCTGGCGCTGGTCACCTTCAGCCGGATCAACGGCGGCTTGGACGGCCAGATCATCTCGTTCTTCGTGATGGTCGTCGCGGCGGCCGAGGTCGTGGTCGGCCTCGCCATCATCATGTCGATCTTCCGTACTCGACGCTCGGCGAGCGTCGACGACGCCAACCTTCTGAAGTACTAAAGGGGCCTTCACGTGGAACAGACAGTGGAGTATGCCCACGCGACGGGGGCGCTGAGCGGAATCTGGCTGTTGGTGGCCATTCCGCTCGCCAGCGCCGCGGTCCTGCTGCTCCTCGGCAAGCGGGCCGACAAGTGGGGACACTGGCTCGGCGTCCTCGCGGTGGCGGTCCCCTTCGTGCTCGGGCTGGTCTTCTTCATCAGTCTCGCCGGGCTCGACGCCGGCAAGCGCTCGGCCGAGCTGAGCATGTGGGACTTCATCACCGTCGGTGGGCTGCATGTCGACTTCGGCATGCTCTTCGACCCGCTGTCCGGCGTCTTCGTCCTGCTGATCACGGGCGTCGGCTCGTTGATCCACCTGTACGCGGTCGGCTACATGGAGCACGACCCGGGACGCCGCAAGTTCTTCGGCTACTTCAACCTCTTCGTCGCGGCGATGTTGCTGCTGGTCCTCGGCAACAACTACGTGATGCTGTACTTCGGCTGGGAGGGCGTGGGTCTCGCCTCGTACCTGCTGATCTCCTTCTGGTACACCCGCCCGTCGGCGGCCACCGCCGGCAAGAAGGCGTTCCTGATGAACCGGGTCGGCGACGCCGGCCTGGCCATCGGCATCTTCCTGATGTTCGCGACGCTCGGCAGCACCCAGTACGCGGATGTCTTCAACGGGGTCGGCAAGCTCTCCTCGGCGACCGTCCTGATCATGGGCATCCTGCTGCTGCTCGGCGCGGCCGGTAAGTCCGGCCAGTTCCCGCTGCAGGCCTGGTTGCCGGACGCGATGGAGGGCCCGACCCCGGTCTCCGCCCTCATCCACGCCGCGACCATGGTGACCGCGGGCGTCTACCTGATCGCCCGCTCCAACCACATCTTCTCGGCGAACAGCACGCTGCAGATCATCGTGGTCAGCGTCGGCGCGCTCACCCTGCTGATGGGCTGCATCATCGGCGCCGCGAAGGACGACATCAAGCGGGTCCTGGCCTGGTCGACGGTCAGCCAGATCGGCTACATGTTCCTCGGCGTCGGGCTCGGCGGCGGGGCGTACGCGCTGGCAATCATCCACCTGCTCGCGCACGGCTTCTTCAAGGCGAACATGTTCCTCGGGGCCGGCTCGGTCATGCACGGCATGCACGACCAGGTCGACATCCGGCGGTTCGGTGGCCTCCGCAAGTACATGAGGTGGACCTGGCTCACCTTCATGATGGGCTGGCTCGCGATCATCGGCATCCCGCCGCTGTCCGGCTTCTTCTCGAAGGACCCGATCATCGAGGCGGCCTACTCCCGCGGGGACTGGACCTCCTGGCTGTACGGCACGGCGGCGCTGGTCGGCGCCGGCCTGACGGCGTTCTACATGACCCGGCTCTTCGTGCTCACCTTCCACGGGCCGGAGCGCTACACCGACGACAACAAGCACCCGCACGAGTCGCCGTTCATCATGACCGTGCCGCTGATGCTGCTGGCCCTCGGCTCGATCGTCGCCGGTTACCTGCTGAGCACCAGCATCCCGGACTGGCTGGAGCCGGTCACCGGCCGCGGCGAGGGCGAGCCGGTCATGAACAAGTACCTGATCAGCGCGCTCACCCTGATCTTCAGCGTCGGCGGCGCGCTGGTCGCCTGGGCACTGTTCCGCCGCGGCACCGCGCTGCAGGAGCAGCCGGCCGGCGTGGTGGTCACCGCGGCCCGGCGCAACCTCTACACCGACGCGTTCAACGAGGCGGTGTTCGAGCGCCCCGGCATCTACCTGACCCGGGCGCTGGTCTACCTCGACAACCGGGGCATCGACGGCCTGGTCAACGGCATCGCGGCCGGGATCGGCGGCAGTTCCGGCCGACTACGCAGGCTACAAACCGGCTTCGTCCGGTCGTACGCCCTCTCCATGCTCACCGGCGCCCTGCTCGTGGTCGGCGCCTTCCTCGCGATCCAGCTGGGGTGGTTGGCGTGACGGACATTATTCGGTCCGGAAGTGGACTTACTCGGCGACTCATCAATAAGCGGGAGGCCGAATAATGTCCGCTGACTTCCCCTTCCTGGGAATCCTGACCCTGCTGCCGCTGGTCGGCGCGATCGTGGTCGCGGTGATCCCGAGGCGCAGCGCCAAGCTGGCCAAGCAGGTCGCACTGATCTGGTCGCTGGCGGTGCTGGCGCTCAGCATCGTCATGTGGGTCGCCTTCAAGGTCGGCGGCGATCGGTGGCAGTTCCACGAGTCGTACGCCTGGATCCCGTCCTGGGACGCCCGATTCACCTTCCAGGCCGACGGCATCGCGCTGGTCATGCTGATGCTGATCGCGGTGCTGATGCCGATCGTGATCCTGGCCTCGTGGAACGACGTCGACCAGGAGCAGCGCTCCGCGCCGGTCTACTTCTCGCTGCTGCTGGCCTTCGAGTTCACGATGATCGGCGTCTTCGCGGCCGCCGACATCTTCCTGTTCTACGTGTTCTTCGAGGTCATGCTGATCCCGATGTACTTCATCATCGGGTCGTTCGGCGGCGCCCGCCGGCAATACGCGGCGGTCAAGTTCTTCCTCTACAGCCTGGTCGGCGGCCTGTTCATGCTGGCCGCGGTGATCGGCCTGTGGGTGGTCGGCGGGCACACCTTCGACTTCGACAAGCTGGCCCAGGCGGCCCACTCGATCGACCCGAACACCGCCCGCTGGCTCTTCCTCGGGTTCTTCGTGGCCTTCGCGATCAAGGCACCGTTCTTCCCGTTCCACACCTGGCTGCCGGACGCCGGTGGCGCCGCCCCGGCGGGCGCGGCCGCACTGCTGGTCGGTGTGATGGACAAGGTCGGCACCTTCGGCATCCTGCGCTACTGCCTCCCGCTGTTCCCGGAGGCGTCCCGCTGGTTCGCGCCCGCCGCGCTGGTCCTGGCGGTGATCGGCATCATCTACGCGGCGCTGCTGGCGGTCGGACAGAACGACCTCAAGCGGCTCGTCTCGTACACGTCGATCGCGCACTTCGGCTTCATCGGCATCGGCATCTTCGCCTTCACCACCCAGGCCGGCACCGGCGCGGTGCTCTACATGGTCAACCACGGTCTGGCCACCGGCCTGCTGTTCATCGTGGTCGGCATGTACGTGGCCCGGCGCAACTCGAACCTGGTCAGCGACTTCGGCGGCGCCGGCAAGCTGACCCCGGTGCTGGCCGGCGTGCTGTTCTTCGCCGGTCTCGCCTCGCTGGCCCTGCCCGGCACGGCGCCGTTCATCAGCGAGTTCCTGGTGCTGATCGGCACGTTCACGGCGCACAAGGCGTACGCGGTGGTCGCGACCGCCGGCATCATCCTCGCCGCGGCGTACGTCCTCTGGATGGTGCAGCGCACCACGCAGGGCACGCTGAACCCGGCGCTCGAGGAGGTGCCGGCCATGCGCAAGGACATGACCCTGCGGGAGAAGGCCGTGGTCGCGCCGCTGATCCTCCTGCTCATCCTGCTCGGCTTCTACCCGAAGCCGGTGACCGATGTGATCAACCCGGCGGTCCAGGCGACCATGCAGGACGTCGGCACCAAAGATCCAGGCCCGACGGCGGTCACCGCCAATGGAGGCGTGCGCTAGCCATGGGAACTGTCAAACTTCCCGCCATCGACTACGCCGCTCTGGCGCCGATGCTGATCCTCTTCGGCGTCGCGTGCCTCGGCGTCATCGTCGAGGCGATCCTTCCGCGCCGGTCCCGGCACGGCGTCCAGCTCGGGCTGTCGTTCCTGGCGATCGTGGCGGCGTTCGTCGTGGTGATCGTCGAGCACGGCAAGCACAAGACCACCATCGGCGGCGCGGTCGCGGTCGACGGCCCCACGCTGTTCCTGCAGGGCGCCATCCTGGTGCTCGGCGCGGTCTCGCTGATGCTGATCGGCGAGCGGTCGATCGAGCGGGGCGGCCCGTTCGTCGCCCAGGCGGCGATCACCGTCGGCTCGCAGAAGGACCTGCAGCAGGCCGGTGACCGGGACGGCGCCACCGAGGTCTACCCGCTGACGATGTTCGCGCTGGGCGGCATGCTGCTGTTCGTCTCGGCGAACGACCTGCTGACCATGTTCGTCGCGCTCGAGGTGTTCTCGCTGCCGCTCTACCTGCTGTGCGCGCTGGCCCGTCGCCGGCGCCTGCTCAGCCAGGAGGCCGCGATGAAGTACTTCCTGCTCGGCTCGTACGCGTCGGCGTTCTTCCTGTTCGGCATCGCGCTGATCTACGGCTTCTCCGGCGGCATCCAGCTCAGCGCGGTGCACGCCGGGATCGCCGACCCCAAGCAGAGCGAGATCCTGCTGTACGCCGGGCTGGCGCTGCTCGCGATCGGCCTGCTGTTCAAGGCGGCCTTGGCGCCGTTCCACGTGTGGACGCCGGACGTCTACCAGGGCGCGCCGACGCCGATCACCGCGCTGATGGCGGCCTGCACCAAGGTCGCCGCGTTCGGGGCACTGCTGCGCATCCTGTACGTGGCGTTCGAGGGCGTCCGCTGGGACTTCCAGCCGGTCCTCGGCGTGATCGCGGTCCTCACCATGTTCGTCGGGGCGGTCCTCGCGGTGACCCAGACGGACATGAAGCGGCTGCTCGCCTACTCCTCGATCGCGAACGCCGGCTACCTCCTCGTGGGCGTCCTCGCGCTCAACCAGCGGGGCCTGAGCAGCACGATGTTCTACCTGGTCGCGTACGGGTTCTCAGTGCTCGCCGCGTTCGGCATCGTCACGCTGGTGCGCGACGCGGACGGCGAGGCCACCCACCTGTCCCGCTGGGCCGGCCTGGGCAAGAAGAGCCCGCTGTTCGCCGCCACCTTCAGCTTCATCCTGCTGGCCTTTGCCGGCATCCCGCTGACCAGCGGCTTCACCAGCAAGTTCGCGGTCTTCGGAGCGGCCGTCGAGGGCGGGCAGACCTGGCTGGTCATCTTCGGCGTGATCACCAGCATGCTGATCGCCTTCCCGTACCTGCGGGTGGTCGTCATGCTGTGGTTCAGCGAGCCCGGCGAGTCGACGCCGACGGTGTCGATCCCCGGCTTCCTGACCTCGGCGGCCCTGGCCATCGGCGTGATCGCCACGCTGGTGCTGGGTGTCGTGCCGGCCCCGTTGATCGACCTGACCCAGAACGCGGCGAACTTCGTCCGCTAGCCGTCCGCGTACCGATCGGGCCCCGGCACCAGCCGGGGCCCGTTTCGTTCAGGCGTCCGAAAATGATTGCCTCACGATCTGCCCGTCCACGATGACGGTGTTCACGTCGCTCGGCCGTCCGGTGGTCACCAGGGCCCCGGCCGGATCGGGCTGGTGGCCGACGTGGTCGAGCAGGATCAGATCCGCCCGATGCCCGACCGCCAGCGTGCCGGTCACGCCGGCCAGGCCGATCGCCCGCGCGGCATCCTCGGTGGCCGCGGTGAGAAAGGTGGCGGCCGGCGTCATCTGGCCGGTGCCGAGCCGGTGTTGCTGGAGCGTCGCGCGCATCGGCTCGAACAGATCGGCCGGCGCGTTGACCACCACATCCGTGCCCAACGCCGGCCGCACACCGCCGTCGATCAAGCGACCGTACGCGGATGCGCCGTGCCCCATGGTCGCCTCGACCACCGGCGTGATCACCACGTGCACGCCCTCGTCGGCCAGCATCTTGGCCCCCTCGGCGGTGATCTGGTTGGCGTGCACGAGCTGCACATGCGGCCCGAGCAGCCCGGCCGCCCGCAGCCGCCACAACGGCGAGTCGGCCCCGGCCCCGACGTGCACCGACACGAGCAAATCAAGATCAAGAGCCAGACGGATATCGCGCACGGCTGCGTCCCAGCTCCCATACTCCGGCCCGAGACTGGTCAGTGCCCCGGTGACCCGCCCGTCGAGCTCCGCGAACCGCCGCGCTCCCGCTTCATCACCGCCTGAGTAGGCCACCACCGCCCGAATGCCGACGCTCTCGTAGGCCTCGAGCACAGCGTCGGAGAACTCACGATCGACGGCGGCGTGACTCCAGTCGAAAACGGTGGTTATACCCGATCTGATCGCCTCCGTCGCTCTGACGAGGGTCGCATAGTGCAGTGTGTCGGGCGTGAGGCCGGAAAGCTCCCGCCCCACAACCGCATCGAGATAGTCCGTCAGCGTCATGTCGGGCCCGACCCCGCGAAGCAACGCCTGCCAGCCATGCAGGTGCGCATCGACCAGCCCGGGCGCCACTGCCTGCCCTTCACCGTCGATCGTGATGGCGGCATCGAGGAATGGGGGTGGGTGCGCGGACGCCGGCGTGATCTCGGCTATCAGACCGGCCATGACTCCGATGTCGACGGGCTCGCCGGACACGAGTCGTGCTCCTCTGATCGACAGATCCATATCGCCCTCCTAAAAGCTTTTCGAAAAGCTATCTGAAAAGCTTTTCGGGCGCAAGTACGATGCTCGGATGGAGCGGGACGTGGTCGACGAGATCGCCGAGGCATGGCGGGCCGAGCTGCCGGGCGTCACCGGCGTGGGGCTGGAGCTCAGCAAAAGGGCCGCACGGCTGTCCGCCGTGCTGACCGTCCCGGTCGAGGCCGAGCTGTCCCGGCTCGGCCTGACCAAGGCGGAGTATGACGTGCTCGCGGTCCTCCGCTCGATCGGCGAGCCCTACCGGCTGCGGCCATCGGTGCTGGCCCAGCGCCTGGTCCTCACCTCGGGCGGCATCAGCAACGTGCTCCGCCGCCTCGAGGCCGCCGACCTGATCGAGCGCGACCCCGACCCGTCCGACGCCCGCAGCTCCTGGGTTCGCCTGTCCGACCGCGGCGTCCGGAGCGCCGAGGCCGCCGTGCGAGCCGCCAGCGCCGCCCAGGCCGCCGCGCTCCGTGACCTCCCGCCGGAGACGGCCCAGGCGGCGATCGACGCCCTGCGAGCCGTCCTGATCGCCCTGGGTGACGCGGCCCCGGCCGCGGCCCGCCGTGCCGACTGGGCATGGCCGCGATGAGCGCGGATCGGTCAGCCGAGCTGGCTGAGATCGTCGTCGGGTGCGGCTGGCTGGTCGACGTGCTGGGCACGGTGCGCGACTCCGGCCTGCCGGATGCCTGGGTCGGGGCGGGCGCGTTGCGCGATCTCGTGTGGGGTGCGCGCTATGGGTCCGGCTTCCGCCCTGGCCAGGTCCGGGATGTGGACGTGGCGTTCTTCGATCCCGGCGACCTGAGCCGGCGCCGCGATCGAGCCGCCACCGACCTTCTGCTGGCGAGCTGCGCCGACGTCCCGTGGGAGGCGACGAACCAGGCGGCCGTGCATACCTGGTATCACGAGACATTTCGGACCGAGCCGGTGGCGCCCCTGACGTCGGCCGTCGACGGCATCGCCACCTGGCCGGAAACTGCCACCTCGGTCGCCGTGCGCCTCGCCCCCGACCGGCAAGTAGAGGTGAGCGCGCCCACCGGCCTGGACGATCTCCTCGACGGCATTTGGCGCCGCAACCCGCGCCGGGTCTCGGTGCCGCAGTCCCGGGCGAGGCTGGCCCGCCACGACCCGGCCCGGCGCTGGCCGGGAGTCCGCATCGTCGAGCCCTGATCGGCGTGGCCGGAATTGATCGGCGCGCCGGGGGAGATGGACCACCGGGCCCGCCCGGTCGTGCGCGAGGAGCGTGACCACCCACTCGGCCGGGCAGCGAAGGCGGGGACCGGTGCTCTCCTCGTACGTAGGTGGGAATTTGATTTTGATCTTGTTGCCGGTACCCCTGGGACCGGAAGCGTCGGACCCATGTGGCATCGTGAAAGCGTGGTGAGCACCGGTGACCTGACCTTGTCGTCGCTTGGCCTTGATGTCGATCCTGTGGTCGATGCATCGGTCACGGCGACGCTGGCTGCCGTCGAGGAGGCGCTTCGGGCGAATGTGGCCAGCGCCGATCCGCTCGTGGCCGACGCCGCGCGGCATCTTGCCGACGCCGGGGGCAAGCGGTTCCGGCCGCTGCTGGTGGCGCTCGGGGCCCAGTTCGGCGATCCGGCCGCGACCGACATCATCGCGGCGGCGAATGTGGTGGAGCTGACCCACCTGGCGACGCTGTATCACGACGATGTCATGGATGAGGCGACCGTGCGCCGGGGCGCGCCCAGCGCGAATTCCCGCTGGGGCAATTCGGTGGCGATCCTGGTGGGCGACTACCTGTTCGCCCGCGCGGCCGACATCGCCGCCTCGCTCGGGCCCGAGGCCGTTCACCTGCAGGCGCGCACGTTCGCGCGGCTGGTGCACGGGCAGATCGCCGAGACGGTGGGCCCGCGCGACGCCGATCCGATCGAGCACTACCTGCATGTCATCACGGAAAAGACCGGCTCGCTGATCGCCACGTCGGCGCGGTTCGGCGGGCTCTTCTCCGGCGCGCCGGCCGAGTTCGTCGAGGCCCTGGCCGGTTTCGGCGAGGCCATGGGCATCGCCTTCCAGCTCTCCGACGACCTGCTCGACATCGCCTCCGAGTCGGACCAGTCGGGCAAGACGCCCGGCACCGACCTGCGCGAGGGCGTGCCGACCCTGCCGGTCCTCTATGCGCTGGCCGGCGACGACACCGATGCCTCCGCGGTGCGGCTGCGCGAGATCCTGGCGACCGGGCCGATCACCAACGACGCGCTGCACGCCGAGGCGCTCACGCTGCTGCGCGAGTCGGCCGCGATGAAGCGGGCGCGCGAGACCGTCCGGACGTATGCCGAGGAGGCGCGAGCCCAGTTGGCGCCGCTGCCCGAGGGTGACGCCAAGCGCGCGATGGAAGCGCTCTGCGACTTCATAGCCGACCGTACGAGCTGAGCCGGCTGTACGAGTTGAGCATCCGGCTGCCCAGCAGCATCAGCGCGGCGGCGCTCACCATCGCGACCGCCGCCACGATCCATATGGTCGGGTAGCCGAAGAGGGTGGCGACCGCGCCGAGCCCCAGCGGCCCGACGCACCCGCCCGCATAGACCCCGGCCTGCGTGATCGAGGTGGCGGCGGCCGGCGCCTGCGGGTGCAGCCGCACGACGGCGAAGTTCATCAGGCCCGGCCACGACCAGCCCAGGCCGAAGCCGAGCACCACCCCCGCGATCAGCGGAACCGGTCCCGGCACGGCGAGCAGCAGCAGCCCGGCCGCGCCGAAGCCGAGCAATCCGGCGATCACGCCGACCTGCCGGCCCGGCCGCCGGTCGGCCTGCCAGCCGCCGAGGATGCGGGCCGTCACGCAGACCGCGCTGCCCAGGGTGAGCGAGAGGCCGGCCGGTCCCGGCGCGATGCCCCGGGCCACCGCCGAGTCGACGAGGAACGTGCCGAGGGCGTTGGCGGACCCGGCGGCGAGCGTTCCGGCGATGCCGATGACGATCAGCGCACCGGTCGCCCGCCCGGCCTTATCCTCTTTTTTCGTAGTAAATGGCGGATCGGGCCGGACAAACGCCAGCGCCGCGGAGGCGAGCAGACCGCCCAGGACGAACGCCCACCGCCAGCCGAGGGTCAGTGCCACCGTCGGCACCGCCGCGCCCGCCAGCAGCGTGCTGACCGGGATCGCGGCCTGCTTCACGCCGAACGACAGGCCCTGCCGCCCGGCCGGCACCTGCCGGGACAGGCTGGTGTTGCTGGCCAGCTGGCCCATCGCGTTGGCGCCCGCGCCGAGCGCGAGGATTGCGACCAGGCTCCACAGTGCATTCGCCGCCACCGCGATGCCGATCATCGAGGCCGCCGAGAGCAGGATGCCGGATCGGGAGATCCGCGCCGCGCCGTACCGCTCGACCAGCGCGCCGGCCGGCAGCGAGGCGAGCGCGCTGGCCCCGAAGTAGGCCGCGACGGCGAGCCCGAGGCCGGCCGGGGAGAAGCCGAGGTCGTCGCTCACCTGGACGGCGAGCCCGCCGACCAGGAAGACCGGGAAGGCGACCGCGACCGTCGTGGTGAGGGCACCCGTGGCGGCCCATGCGGGGCGGCTTATGTTTACACTGGTCGATGCGTTGCGGAGCGGCGAGGCCATCGTGGGAAGCCTAGGCGCAGAGAATGCATCCGTGCGCGTTGAGTGCCAATGACCACACGCGTCGTGCAAATCGATCGTGATCCACATGCTTTTGGCATTCCCCCGAGGGAAGATTATTCATATGGTGTAAGTCCCTGGCGTCGGAGGTAGCTGTGCGCGACCCCCTGGCGGAGCCGTCCGATCTGATTCGGAGCGTGTCACGCGCGTTGCGCGTCCTCGAGTCGGTCGGTCGGGCCCCGCGCGGACTCACCGTGAAGCAGATCGCGCGACGGTGCGAGTTGACCGTCGCGACGACGTACCATCTCGTGCGGACTCTGGCCTACGAGGGTTACGTGATCCGTCGTGAGGACGGCACGTACATCGTCGGGCTGGAGATCGCCGATCGGTACCGTGAGCTCGTCTCGGCCTTCCGTGGCCCGCCCGCCGTCGGCGAGGCGCTGCGCCGCGCCGCCGTGGACACCGGCTATACCCACTATCTCGGCCGCTTCGTCGGCGGCCGGATAGCGGTGACCGCCTCGGCCGAGGGCGCCCGCTCGCCGTTCGTCGACGACATGGCCCCCGGCTTCGACGAGGGCGGCCACGCCACCGCGCTCGGCAAGGCGCTGCTGGCCACGCTCACCCCGGACCAGCGCGCGCGCTACCTGCGCGACTACGGCATGCGGCAGTTCACCCCGGCCACCCTGATCACGCCGGAGGCGCTGGAGGCCGACCTGGCGGCCGGCGAGCGCCGCGGCATGCAGATCGAGATGGGCCAGTTCCGGCAGGGGTGCGCCTGCGCCGCCGTGCTGGTGGTGCCCGACCGCGACATCGAGCGCCGGCTGGTGCTGGCCTGCTCGCTGCCGGCCGCCGAGATGCTCACCTCGGCCCGGGTGGTGCGGGCCAAGCTGACCGCGGCCGCCCGCAATGTCGCCGAGGCGCTCTCCGCAGGGGAGTCCGCCACGGCTTGACAAGGGTGCCTAAGACTCCGTTGAACCTCCCGCGTCCTGGCCACGTAAGACAGGGTGCACGCGAGCGGTCAGCGGAGGGTGGTGACGGGGTGCACTGTGAGCACGAGCATGATGACGGGGCGTACGTGCTGGGTGCCCTCTCGCCGGCCGAGCGTGCGGCCTACGAGCGCCACCTGGCGACCTGTTCCTTCTGCCGTGAGGCGGTCCGGGACATTTCGCTGCTGCCCGACCTGCTCTCCCGGCTGGACGCCAAGGAGTTCGCGAAGCTGCTCGACCCGACGCTGACCGCGGACCACCCCGGGGCGTCGCTGCGGGACATGGCGCAGCCGCCGCCGGGGCGCGGTAAAAGGCGAAAGGCTTTCGGCGTACGCGTGCTGAGCTCCATCGCCGTGGCCATCCTCGTGGGCCTGGTCGGCATCGGCGTGCTGGCCTGGACCCGGGACATGACCTCGTCGGGGGCGCCGAGCGGTCCGGCGGTCGCCATGACCCGCGTCGAGGCCGCCTCGCCGGTCTCCGCCACGCTGCGGCTGACCAGCACCAGCGGCGGTACGAAGGCCGAGCTGACCTGCACCTACAGCGCGTCGGCGCCGGAGAAGTCCACGTTCCGGCTGGTCGCCTACGGCCGCGGCGAGGAGCAGGAGGAGTTCGGCTCGTGGGATGCCAAGCCCGGCTCGGTGTTCCGGATGCAGGGCTTCACCCACTTCGGCCGCGGCGTCATCAGCCGGATCGAGCTGGTGCGCTCGGACGACCGGGTGATGCTCGCCTATGACGTTCCCTGACCCCTTGATTCCGGGTCAGCGGGGCGGTACCGCGGCGACCGGCTCGGCGGTGGCGGCCGCCGGACCGGGCGTCGTCCGCCGGCGCAGCGCGTCCACCGTAAAGATGATCAGTGCGATCCAGACCAGGCCGAACCCGGCGAGCCGGGCCGGCGGCATCGGCTCGTGGAAGATGAGCAGCCCGCAGGCGAGCTGCAGGATCGGCGCCACGTACTGCAGGATGCCGATGCCGACCATCGGCACCCGGTTGGCCGCGGCGGCGAAGAGCAGCAGCGGTACGGCGGTGGCCACCCCGGCGAAAATCATCAGCGTCGTGTGCAGCGCCGAGACGTGCCCGAACTGGGCGTCGCCGCTCGCGGTCAGCCAGCCCACGTAGATCAGCGCCGGGACGGCCAGCACCGCCGACTCGACGAACAGGCCCTCGGCCGGCGGCAGCGAGAGCCGCTTCTTGACCAGGCTGTAGGTGCCGAAGCTGCCGGCCAGCAGCAGGGCGATGTACGGCAGCCGGCCGTAGTCCACGGTCAGCACCACCACCGCGATGCCGCCGACCCCGACCGCCGCCCACTGCCAGGCGCGCAGCCGTTCGCGCTGCACGGTCACGCCGAGCAGCACCAGCACCAGTGGGGTGATGAAGTAGCCGAGCGCCGTCTCGACCACCCGGGACGAGTTGACGCCGTAGATGTAGGTGCCCCAGTTGATCGCGATCAGCACGGCGGCGGCGGTGATCCCGCCGAGCAGCCGGGGCGAGCGCAGCACCCGGGCCAGGAACCGCCAGTTGCGGGTCACAGCGAGCACCAGGCTGACGAAGACCACCGACCAGATCACCCGGTGGGCGAGGATCTCGAGGGGACCGGCCGGCCGCAGCAGTTTGAAATAGATCGGGAAGAAACCCCAGAGCCCGTACGCCGTCAGGCCGTAAAGGTATCCGCGCCGCTCCTCGCTCATGCCCCCACCGTAAGGGCGTGGGCGCGGCACACCCCTTGCATATGGCTCAGCTCACGACGCCCCGAACGGGCAACGGCCGCCCGCATCGGATTGAGCGGGCGGCCGGAAAGCCGGGTATCAGTCGTCCCCACCATCCGGGACCAGCATGTTGAGCAGCCAGCTCACGACGCCGACGAGCAGGGCACCGAGCACCGCGCTGGGCCAGAAGTTGTCGACGTGGAAGGGCAGGCTGGCCTGGCCGGCGATCCAACTGGTCAGCAGGAACAGCAGACCGTTGACCACCACCGAGATCAGGCCGAGGGTGAGCACGTAGAGCCCGCAGCCGATCACCTTGATGATCGGCCGGAGCACCGCGTTCACGATGCCGAAGATGGCCGCGACGGCCAGCAGGGTCCCGATCTTTTTCGGGACGGAGTCGGTGGTCAGATGGATTCCGTCGATCACGAGGGTCGAGATCCACAGGGAGACCGCGCTGACCACCAGCCGGATGAGAATTCCCATGGCACCGGATGGTGTCACGATCATGCCAGTCGGCGATAGCTTCTCAGCGGCTCGGTGTGCCGATCAGCTGGTTCTCGATCGGCGTCTCGGCCAGCGCCGCCCAGCGCACCGCCCGGCGGTTTACCACGCCCACCATGTCGGGACGAATCCGGGTCATCCACTGCGCCACGTCGCCGAGGCCCAGCGCGCCGCCCAGCAGCGTCGCCTCCTCGCCGCGCAGCTGCTGGACCAGCAGCAGGTCGGCGCGGGACGCCACGTCGATGTCGGCCGGGCTGAAATCGTCCCGCACCACCAGGGTGGCCTGCCACCCGGCGCCGGGCCGGTTGTCGGCGCCGACCGGGCCCACGTCGACCACGATCAGCAGCGGGTGCAGAGCCGAACCGGGGGCGATCTCCACGGCCCGGCCGGGCGGCACCACGGCGATCGACTCGCCGGGCACGGCCGCGCCCCGGACGAACGGCTCCCAGGCCTGCGGGCGGGCGGTCTGCACCACCACCCGGGCGCCGAGCGCCATCGCCCGCAGCGAGACCAGTTGGGCGCAGCGGACCCCACCGACCAGCAGCATCCGGGTCTGCTCGGGGCGGAACAGCCGGGCCACCACCGGGTTGCCGTGCCGGTTGCGGCCGAGCATCAGGCCCGAGGCGGCGACCGCCAGCAGCAGGCCCTCCGAGTGGTCGGCCGGCTGCACCTCGGTCGGCAGGCCGGGCACGGCGTCGGGCACGACGGCCAGCGGGAGGGTGGCGGCGAGGCCCGGCAACTGCTCGCCGTCGAGCCGGCGGAGGTGCGCGTGCTCGGCCGCGGCCACCTTGCGCAGCGCCTGGGCGGCGACACCGAGCGAGACCGGCTCGGGCGCGGCGAGCCGGACGGTGAAATCGATCGGGGTGGGCCCGTGGGCGGGCCGCGGGCCGGCGGTCAGCGACACCGTGGTCGACGCGGCCGGCAGGGTGAGCATGCGGAGGACCAGCCGGCGGGACGTCTCTATCCGCGTATCCGGCCAGCGGTCCATCCGGAAGGTGGTCTGAGCCAGGCCGCCGACTCGCAGGACGGCCCACGCTTCCTGGGCGCCGCCGACGCCCTCGTCGTGGGCGAGCTCGGCCAGGACCCGGACCGCCGCGGCCTCGCCGAGCGTACGGGCCGGCACCCAGGACAGCCGGCGGGTCATCTTGCGGACCAGGCCGGACAGAGTACGCAACAGCTCCTCCTCGGACCAGCCCTCGGCGCGCAGCACCCGGACCGCGAGCATCGCCCGGCTGTGCCCGAGCAGGCGCCCCTCGGTCAGCTGCCGGTAGGAGTTCGCCGGGGTGCCCGCCCCGGCCCGGATCGAGGGCGCCGGGGCGCCGCTGAACAGCAGCTGGATCAGCACCGGCGGCTGGTCGGGGCCGCCCGGCGGCAGCAGCGAGGCCGGTGAGGGCAGCGCCGCCGCCTCCTCGGCGAGCAGGCCGGCCGGGTCGCCGAGCTCGAGGACCGCGGTGAGGCCGAGACCGTCGACGATCACGGCGGCCGGGTCGCCGCCCAGGTCGGCCTGCTCGACCCGGCTGCCCGGCGCCACGAACTCGAGCAGCGCACCGGCGCTCGCCCCGGGCAGCGCCGAGTGTCGCCGGCCGCCGAAGCGCAGGCCCACGCCGATCCACTCGAAGACCCACCGGCCGCGCACCCGCAGCCAGGTCAGCAGCAGCACGAGAAGGGCGAGCACGGCCGCCGCGCCCATCGCGAGCGGGCCGTTGACCGCGCCGATCAGCAGCGCGACGGCGGCGACCTGGGTGCCGACCAGCTGGCTCGCCCGGATGCCGAACAGCCGCCCGCGGCGCAGCGGCCGGGTGTTGACCTTCGGTAGCCGGGCGGCACCCCCGGTGAGCTCGCGGTAGTCCCGCCCGCCGGCCACGCCCACCGTCACCGCATTCCGCCTTCCGTTCGCCTCCGCGATCGTCGGGGCTCATCGTAAAGGGCGGCGCGCGCGGATAGGGGGAGTCACGTTATCCACAGGGTGCCAACCCCGGGGTACCGCGGATTGACCCGGGTCGCTACCGTCAGCGACAGAAGAACACAGTCGTGGCCGCTCATGGTCGGCCCCCCGCGCTTTGCCGGGACGGGCTAACGTGAAGGCCTCCGTCGATCGCCGAGGGTCGCCATAGACCCGTCCACAAGGGATCTCGCGGCGCTTCGGCGAAAACGATCGAGAAAGCGGGGTGACGACCGAGGTGGCCAGCACACAAGCTTCATCTCCGGATATGGCGGTTGCCGCCAACAAGTTCGACGAGGTCAACAGCCAGCTGCAGGGCATGCTGACGAAGCTGATGTCCGAGCTCTCGATGCTCGAGAGCACCTGGAAGGGCCTCGGCGCCCAGGCGTTCGAGCAGGTCAAGCAGCAGTACGCGGCCGACCTCAAGAGCCTCAACCAGGTCCTGTCCGAGACCGCGGAGTCCATCCGCGTGTCCGGCCGGCAGTACGCGAGCACCGACACCGACGCCGCCAGCAAGGTCGCCAGCAGCGGCGGCGGCTTCAGTCTGCCACTCTGAATCCGGACGAGGAGGTAACGAAAGATGGCTAACGACGGGCTGCTTCTCGTCAACTTCGGCTCTCTGCAGCAGGCGAGCGAGCACATCGCGGCGGCCGTGCGCAGCATGCAGACCCAGCTCGACGACGCCGAGCACGCGGCCAAACACCTAGTGGATACCTGGGAGGGCGAGGCGCAGCAGGCGTACTACACCCGCCAGGCCAAGTGGCGCGCCTCGGCGCAGGACCTCACGCAGATCCTGCAGAACATCAAGGGCGCCGTCGACCAGTCGGTGCAGGATTACATCGCCACGGAGAAGAACGCGACGCAGCGCTTCCAGTGAGCGCGCCGGTCCAGCGAGCGAAACGGTCGGTACAGCCGTCGAGGCTGAAACCGGCCGTTTCCGTTTAGTCGGTTCTTACGCGTCTGGTGTCCCCCGTTCGCGTACTGGCCCGATTTGGCGTAGCGGCTACCATCGGTTGTTGACTGATCGCGCCCAGCGACCAAAATAGGGCCGTCGGTGATGAACCCGGTGGCACCTAGGACACGAGTTGTCCGTCAGCCGAAAGCCGCCCATTGTCATCGCCGCCTGACCTTGTAGGTTGTACGCGTTGAGATGGCCTCGTCGCGTGGTGGGGAGAGGTGGACGTGTCCGAGTGGGAACCGGCTACGGACGCCGAGGTCGCGATGCGGGATGCGTTGCGAACGGACGACCAGGAGTCGTACTTCCGCATCCTCGCCGGTGTCGACCTGCTCCTGCCCGTGTCGGCCGACGCCCTGCAGGGGCTCGCGCCGCTCGGCTGGGGCACGTGGAGCACCGGTGGGCGTACGCACGTGCTGGCCTTCACGTCCACAGCGGCGTTGCAGGCCTGTCTCGCCGACTACAGCGGCTCGGCCCGCCGGGTGCCGTACGCGGAGCTGGCCAACACCTGGCCCAACCTCGAGTGGTGGCTGGCGGTCAACCCCGGTCTCCCGATCGAGGGATATTTGCCGGCCTGGTTCGTCGCCCAGCTCTCCCGCGGTGACCTGCGGCTGCCCACCCGAGGCCCGGGCCGCGACAAGTCGCCCACCCCCGGCCGCATCCAAGACCTGCACTCCGCGGCGATCGCGGCGAACGAGGCCGCTGCCCAGCACGAGGCGTCCGCCGCGCAGCCGGTGACCGGCCCGCCGGCCGCCGCGCCGGTCTCGGGCCACCCCCGGCCGATGAGCGCGCCGCCGGCCAGTGCGCCGCCGGCCAGCGTGCCGCCGCGCCCGATGTCCGTCCCGGCCGCGGCCTCCGCGGCCTACCCGCAGCCGGTCAGCGCGCCGCCGGTCGCCGCGCCGTCGCGCCTCGGGTCGTCGCCCGCCGGGTCGTCGCTGGCTGGGTCGTCGTCGCCGGCCTCGCTCTCGCCGGCCTCGTTGTCGGGGCCGATGGCCGGTCCGCCGGGCTACGCGCAGGCCGCCGCCGCGACTCGGATGCCGCAGCTCCCGGCCGCCGACGAAAAGCCCGAGCAGGCTCAGGCGTCGGCTTCTTCTCCGCTGGCTCCCCCGCCGGAAAAGCCGCAGATCGGCCCCGGTGGGCTGCCCATCCGCTCCCCGGGCGGCGTGATGCCGAGCGGCCTGCCGTCCCGCGCGCCCGCCTCGGCCGCGCCGATCTCCGCTGCGCCGACCTCTGCTTTGCCTGCCTCTGCTTTGCCTACCTCTGCTGTGCCTACCTCTGCTGTGCCTACCTCTGCTGTGCCGACCTCTGCTACGCCGGCCCAGGCCGGGCCGCCCCCCGCCGGGCCGGCGTCGGTTCCGTCGGCCTACCGCCCACCCACCTTGCCGCCCGAGTCGACCACCGGCGGCTGGGCGACCTTCGGGCCCGGCGAGGACCCGCGCGGCCCGCTGCAGGACCCGAGCGCCCCGCTGCCGGTGCGCACCCCGATGGCGAACACCCCGCCGGTCCCCGAGCACCTGGCCGGGCAGACGGTCGACGAGCCGCCGCTGGACCCGCGCTGGAATGCGCCGTTGTCCGCCCAGGCCCGGCCCGACTTGCCCCGCCGCCAGGCCGCCCCAACGGGCGACGACCCGGCTCGCGGCGGCTTCCCACAGGGCCCGGCCTCGCCGCAGGCCGCCGCGCAGCACCCAGGTCTGGCCCAGCACCCGGGCGTGGCCCAGCGCCCCGGCATGGCCGAGCAGCGCCCCGGCATGGCCGAGCAGCACCCCGGCGTGGCCGAGCAACATCCGGACCTGGCCGCGCAGTATCCGGGTCTGGCCCAGCGGCACCCCGGGCCCGGGGCGCCGCAGCCCGGGCCGGCCCAGCCCGCTCCCGGTTTCGGCTCGCCGCTGCCCCGTCGCCAGACCGGCCCGGCGTCCGAGCCGGCTCCGATGACCTCGTTCCCGGCCTTCAAGACCCCGGCCGAGCGGGCCGCCACCGCCGAGGCGCAGGCCGCCGGCCCCGCCGCGACCCGCCCCGGCCTCGCGCCGCCGGTCATCCCCGGCGCGCCCGGCAGCGACCGCCCGGCCCGGCTCGGCGCCCAGCCGCAGCAGCCGTCGCCGCTCGAGGTGCGTGGCGCGGCCCCCGTGCCGCCCTCCCGCCCGGCCGGCCCGCCGCCGCCCGCGGAGTCCCCGGTCGAGCCGTTCGTCCCGGCCAACGACGTCGAGCGCGAGCTGTTCCACGCCGCCGACCGGCACAACACCGACCAGTTCCTCTCCACGTTGCTGCTGGCCAGCGTGCTGGTACCGGTCGCGCACCACTCCCGGCCCGGCAGCGCGCCCGGCGAGTCCGGCTTCGCGTTCCGCACCGAGGAGATGGAGGGCGAGACCTACCTGATCGTCTTCACCAGCCGGGACCGGCTCGCCGACCACTATGCCGAGCCGACCCGTACGGTCAGCGTCCGGTTCTACGAGCTGATCCGGAACTGGCCCGACCCGGTCTGGTCGTTCGCCGTCAACCCGGGCGGCCCGATCGGCGCCAAGTACCCCGGCCCGCAGGTCATCGCGCTGGCCAACTGGGCCGCCGAGGCCGGTCTCGGCGCCGACGCCGAGCACGACGAGCCGGTGCACCCGGTGCCCGCGCCCGCCCCGGCCAACGACGACGCCCAGCACGCCACCGTGATGCAGAAGACCGTGCCGCCCGAGCATGTCGACTTCTACCTCGAGCGGGGCTACGACCGGGTGGCCGGTTTCGTGCACCGGGCCACCGAGGTGGAGCACCTGCGCACCCCGGCCGAGCTGTTCGGCGCGCTGGGGCTCACCTACGCGGGCTCGACCTACCAGCCGGACGCCAAGGAGGCGTACGTGCTGCGCTGGCCGGCCTACCGCCCCAGCCTGTACCGCATCCCCTACGGCGGGCAGAACGAGCAGGCGCTCAAGGCGATGGACGGCTGGGTGATCGAGCGGGCACCGTTCCGCGGCAACGGCTTCGCCCCGGGCGAGGGCCGCGATGTGATCGCCGAGTTCAAGGTGGACAGCGTCCGGCTGCCGCACGGCGCGCAGCTGTGGCGGATCGACGCCGACGGCTCCGAACACATGATCGCGATCTTCGACAACGACGGTCCGCAGTGGCGCCGGGTGGGTGAGCAGTGATTCGCGACGGCTACGTGGTGACCTGGCAGGGGCGTGAGTTCGACGCCGTGCCCGACGGGGACGACGTGCGCATCTACACGACCCAGCCGGCCGACGGTTTCGAGGAGGTCAAGCCCGGCCGCTATGTGCGGGTGCTGACCCCCGAGGAGTACGACGAGCTGGTCTACGTCCGGACCACCTGCACCTGGCGCGGCGCGCCGTTCCTGGTGCTGGGCGAGGCGGACAACTGGTTCCGGGTGGAGTACACCGGCGGCCGCGCCCCGGTCGCCCGCCAGCTCGGGCTCGAGGAGTTCGACTTCGGCGTCTACCAGGCGTGGGCCCCCGCGCACGAGATCCGCGACCTGCACGAGCAGCGGATCTGAGCCGCGCTCACCGGAAGCTGTCGAATTTCGCCTCCAGTTCGGGGCCGAAGGTGTCCTGGAGCGCGCCCATCGACACGCCGCGGCTCGGGTAGCTGCCCGCCCCGCTCATCGCGGCCTGTTCGGCGTGTCCGTAGGAGCGGCGGCCGGATGACCGGCCGTTGCCGATGTTGAAGAACTCCATCATCGCCTGCAGCTGCGCGGTCTGCGCGGAGAGCTCCTCGGCGGTGGCCGCCAGTTCCTCGCTGGACGAGGCGGTCTGCTCGGTGACCTTGCCGATCTGACTCATCGCGATGCTGACCTGGTGTACGCCGGTGGACTGCTCGGAGCTGGCCGCCGCGATCTCCTGCACCAGGTCGGAGGTCCGGATGATGCTCGGGATGATCATGTTGAGCAGGTCGCCGGCTCGTTCCGCGGTCTGCACACTGCCCGAGGCCAGCTCGCTGATCTCCTGGGCCGCGATCTGGCTGCGCTCGGCGAGCTTGCCCACCTCGGTGGCGACGACCGCGAAGCCCTTGCCGTGCTCGCCGGCCCGGGCCGCCTCGATGGTCGCGTTGAGGGCCAGCATGTTGGTCTGGAACGCGATGTCGTCGATGATGCCGATCTTGCTGGTGATCTGCTTCATCGCGTCGACGGTCAACTGCACCGCCTCGCCGCCCTCCAGCGCCTCGGACTTGGCCTTGGCCGCGAACTCCTCGGTGGCGGTGGCGTTCTCGCTGTTCTGCGAGATCCCCGCGGTCATCTGCTCGAGGCTGGAGGTGGTCTCCTCGACGCTGGACGCCTGCTCGGTCGCCGCCTGGGACAGGGCCTGCGACGCGCCGCTGATCTGGCCGGCCGCGTTGTTGATCTGCGCGGACGAGTCGACCACCGTGCCGACCGTCTCGGAGAGGCGTTCCATCGCGGCGTTGAGCGCCACCGCCATCTGACCGACCTCGTCCCGGCCGCTGACCTCGAGGCGCTGGTCGAGACGCCCGGCGGCGAGCCCGGAGAGCACCACCACGGTCCGCTGCAACGGGCCGGCGATCGACCGGGTGATCAACACGACCATGCCGAACGTGAAAATAAGCGCGGCCAGCAGCAGAACGATCATCGTGATTCGTGCCGTGTCGTACGCCCCCGTGGAGTTCGTGATCGAGGACTGAGCGGAGGCGCGCTCCGCGTCGAGCAGCCGGCCCATGGCCGTGTCGATGGTGTCCGAGAGCGGGTTCACCTGGCTGCTGATGATCTGGTTGAACGAGGTGAAGTTCCTGGCGTTGGCGGCCGGCAGCAGCTTGTTCTGCGCGATCGATCGAAAGGAGCTGAATGCCTGGGTCAGGGTGTCCCGGTCGTGGTCGTCGCCGGACAGGTTTATCCCGATGACCGTCTTCCAGTTGTCGTCCAGCGTGCCGAAGGCGTCCTGAACCTGGCCGGTGGCCGTCTGGGTGTCCGCGGCGTTCTGCGCCATGGCCACCGTGCGGACCGCGAGACGCAGTTGGAGGAACGAGACGGCGGTGTTGTCGAGCGCCTTGGTGCCCTCGAGATTGGTCTTGTACATCTCCTGCAGCCGATCCTGTGCCTGGCTCAGCTGGTAGACCCCGAAAGCGCCCATGACCAGCAGGAGTACGCAGGTGACGACGGCCATGCAGCGCAGCTTCCAGGCGACCGACAGGTTCCGGAACGCGAAGCCGGACTTTTCTGCCATGTGACGCTCCTCGGTTGGACGGCGATATGACACCCCAGCCTAGGTAACTTTGGCCCGATATAAGCGATAAAGATTCATATCCCCTCCTGACGTGCCGAACTGATGGTCGGATGGTGCGCACGACCACCGACCGAGAGGACATGCGGTGACCGACACGTTGGCCCGGGTGGGCTCCGGCCGCTTCCT
>NZ_JOJL01000040.1 GCF_000721705.1 Actinoplanes subtropicus | reverse complement strand
GCCAGCCCCCGGCGGACCAGCGACATCCTCGCAGCAGCACTGCACCTCACCCATTTCGAATACAAATACCTACCGCAAAGTCGTTGAGATCAGCTCACTAAATGGTGAAACGGCGGACCACCCGGTCGAGGTCGTCGGCCAGGCGGGCGAGCTCGGCGACGGTGGCGTCGGCCTCGGCGAGGGAGGCGGTGGTGCTGCGGGCCGCGGTCGCCACCCCGCCGATGGTGCCGGCGATGCTGGTGGTGCCGCCGGACGCGTCGCCGACGCTGCGGCTCATCTCGGTGGTGGTGGCGGTCTGCTCCTCGACAGCGCTGGCGATGGTGAGCTGGTAGTCGTTGATCCGGGCGATGATCTCGCCGATCCGGGTGATCGCCTCCACCGCGCTGGAGGTGTCGGCCTGGATCGCCTCGACCCGCCGGGAGATGTCCTCGGTCGCCTTCGCGGTCTCCTGGGCGAGGTCCTTCACCTCGGAGGCGACCACGGCGAAGCCCTTGCCCGACTCGCCCGCCCGGGCGGCCTCGATGGTGGCGTTCAGGGCGAGGAGGTTGGTCTGCTCGGCGATCGCGGTGATCGCCTTGACCACGTTGCCGATCTCGGCCGAGCTGTCGCCCAGCTGGGAGACCGTCTGGTTGGTGGACGCGGCGACCTCGACCGCCTCGGCGGCGACCTGGGCGGCGTCGTTGGCGTTGCGGGAGATCTCCCTGATCGAGGAGCCCATCTGCTCGGAGCCGGCCGCGACCGTGCTGACGTTCGCGGAGACGGTGTCCGCGGCCGAGGCGACCTCGTTCGCCTGGCTGGCGGCCTCCTCGGCGCTGCGGCCGATCCGGGAGGTGATGTCGGTGAGCGAGCGGGCGCTCTGGCCGAGGGTGCGGGACCCGGCGGTCAGCGCCTCCACCGTCTCGCGCAGGCCGGCCCGGGCCCGGTTGACGGCCGCGGCCATCACGCCGATCTCGTCGCGGGCACGGACCTCGGCGGCCCGGGTGAGATCGCCGGCGGCGACCGCGTCCAAGGCGTCGCCGACCGTACGCAATTGGCTCTTGATGCTCTTGGACAGCGGCAGCACCAGACCCAGCCCCAGCAGGATGCCCAGGACCAGCGCGGTGTACATGATCGTGCGGGCGTCCCGGTACTGGGTGCGGGCGTCGTCGGCGAGGCGGGCGGACTCGGAGCGCTCGACCGACTGCAGGTTCGCCAGCGAGCCGGTCATCTCCGCCTCGTACTTCTGGAAGGTCGGCACGATCTGCGCCGGGGCCGGCATGGTGAAACCGGCCGGCGGCGCCTGCCCGAAGGTGAAGACGTCGCGCAGCACCCGGAAGTTCCTGGCGGCCTGGTCGAACCTGTCGACGGCGGCGAGCCGGGCCGTCGACCCGGCGGCGGTCCGCCGGTACGAGGCGACCGCGGCGTCCACGGCGGCATCGGCGCCCTGCTTGGCGGTGACCGCCTCCGGGTACTTCAGCGCCTGGAGCATCATGGCCCGCCAGTTCAGCGCCACGCCGTCGCTGACCTTGCCGAGGTAGAGGGCGCTCTCCACGTGGGTCGCCCGCATCTCGTCGAGCGAGTTGCTCAGCTTGGTCATCCGGGTGACCCCGAGCACGGCGATGACCAGCGCCACCACGCCCATGGTCAGCACGGAGGCCAGGAGCTTGGTGCTGACCCGCCGGTCCGTGAACCAGCCGACCAGCCGGCTACGGGGGACGGTGACCTCGAGGGCGCTGATCCGGTCCGGCATGGGAGGCCTCTTCCCCGAGCTTCGCAGTGCGATGTTCCGTTCGTCTCTTCGGCTCGGATGAACGATGTCTGAGGCCTCGGTACGCCTGGCCGGTCAGCCGGGCGCGGGAAAGCCGATCGCGTGGCTCATCCGATCGCGCGGGCCAGGCGCGCCGCCTCGGCACGCAGGCCCGGGTCGGTGGCATGGCCGGCGGTCGCGGCCACCTCGGGCAGGTCGGCCCGCACCCCGGTTGCTCCGGCCGCCTCGGCCGCCACAGCCACCAGCGCCGATGCCCCGGCCGGCGGCGGATCGAGCCGCAACATCGCCGGTACGACGTCATAGGCGATCGCCCACACCAGATGCCATGCTCCGGTTCGCCCCAACGCCGCCAGGACCTCGGCGACCGCCGCGGCCGGTCCCGCACCCGTGGCCTCCTCGGTGAGCGTCCGGGCCGGGACGGTTGGTGCCGTGTCCGGGCTGGTCCCGGCGACGACCGGTACCCGCAGTTCGCGGGCGAGCAGCGCGGCGTCCAGCCCGCCGTGGCCCGCCAGGTGCAGCAGCGCCTCGATGGCCGTCTCCCGCTCGGCGATCCGCGCCGACACCAGCCCGCGCGCGAGCGCGACGGCCATCGCCGGACCGAACGGACCGTCCGCTCGAGCGAGCTCCACCAGGATCTGCCCGGCGTCGTCGCGTCCACCGAGGTGCGGCAGGCAGTGCGCGGCCACGACGTCCCGATGGCTCGGCAACACCATCGGCCAGCACCGCAGGTCCGGCTCGGGACCGTTCGGCGCCGCGTCGCCGGGCTGCTCGGGAGCGCGGACCTCCAGGGGCTCGGTGAGCAGCCGGCGGAGCACCTCCGCGGGGCCGCCCACGGCGCCTGACGGGTACGCAGCGCCGGTCGTGGCAGTGGTCGGGGCTGTGGTTGTGGCGGTGCCGGTCGTGGCGGTGCCGGGCGTTGCTGTGGGGGTGCCGTTGTCCGGGGCGACGATTGGTGGGTCGATGCGGATGAACGTCACCGTTCGGCGGCCGGGCTCGTCGGGGGCGCTGCTCACCGTGGTCACCGGGTCGGCGAGGCCGCCGGCCTTCAGCCAGGCCGCGTAGCGCCGGCCCGCCGGGGAGGCCAGGCGGGCCACGGCCTCGGCGGTGCCCGCGTCCACGTGCCTGGGCAGGCGGAGCAGCGCCTGCGTCAGGTCGCACGGGCCGGGCTGCCAGCCGTCGCGCTCGGACTCGAGCAGGCGGAGCAGCACCCGGGCCGGGCTGACGTGGCCGTCGACCGTGGCCGGGGTGGCCAGCAGCGCGGGCGGGGCGCCGGTGGCCAGTTGGGTGGCCAGCTCACGGATGCGGGCCAGCACCATCGCCTGCGGAGCGGGGACGGTGGGGCGTCGCCGCGGCCTGCCGATCGGGGCGGGCTGGGGCGGGCCGGGCTCGGGCGGGCGGCCGGTGCCGGTGAGGTCGGCTATTCCGTTGTCTCGTCGGGGGTCGGGGTTTGTCTCCCACGTACGACGGTACTGGTGCGGCCGCGTGGGCGCGTCCGACCCAGGTCTGATTTCCAGGGTGCCTTGGGTAAACCCACGGATGAGGTCGTCGAGCGGTGAGTCGGTGCCGTCCAGGAGCGGGCGGAGGGCGTCGGCGGCGGCCGGGCGGTCGGTGACGGCGAAGGTGACCAGGCCGGCCAGGAGGCGTTCCAAGGAGACCGGTTGCCAGGGGTCGGCTCGTAGCGCCGCCATCTCCGCGGCCAGTTCGGCCACCGAGGCGATCGGTGGGGGCATCGGATCGGCCGCGGGGCGCGCCGGGGCGGGCGGGAACACCCGGATGCGCGAGGGTGGGGGTGCGGGGGCCGCAGGTGGTGGAGCCTGCGGAGTGGGGCTCACGGCTTCGGCGTCTCGGGGAGCGATCGACTCGGTGGTCTGTGGGTCCGGGCCGGAGGGTGGCGGCGATTCGGGAGTGACCGCTGCGGGCTGTCGGGAGGGTGCGGGCGGGGGTTTCGGCCGTCGGGAGGGCGAAGGCGCGGTGGGCGGGGCGGTCGGGGACTTGGGCCTTCGCGAGGACGCGGGCGGCCGAGTGGGCACGCGCGACCGGGTGGGCGTGGGCGAACCGGCGGGCGCGGGCGAACCGGCGGGCGCGGGCGAACCGGCGGCCGCGGGCGAAGCGGCCGGCGCGGGCGAACCGGCGGGCGCGGGCGAAGCGGCGGGCGCGGGCGGCCCAGCGGCTGCGGCGGCCGCGGGCGGGACGGGCGGCAAAGGCGGGGGAGCGGCCGCTCCCTTCCTCACCTCCAGGGCCGCCACCGCCTGCTTGGCCAGTGCCCTCACCGCCGCGTGGGGGCTGGTCACCAGGCGGTGGTACTCCGCTCGGTGCTTCGCCTGCTCCGCCGCCGCCGGGGCCAGCATCTGGTGCAGGGCCACCACCGCCGTGAACGAGCCGGCACGGGACGGCGACGCCATCCGGCGCAGTGCCAGGCGGAGCAGCGCGGCCCGGGTCAGGCGCCCGTCCGACGCGAGGCTGAGCAGCGCGGCCGGCCAGTGCTGGTCGATGCTGACGCCCGGGGGCGGGAAGAAGACGCGGGGCAGCATGCGCTCCAGCCACGGATCGTCGGCCAGTCGCGCGGCCAGCGCGGGGCCGGCCGTGGCGCGCGAGCGGATCCAGCGCCGGGCCACCGCGTCGGTGCCCGGTGGCGGGATCTCGGCGGCCAGCAGCAGCGCCTCGGCCACCGCCCATTCCCCGGGCCAGGCCGCACGCGGCTGCAACTGGCGGGCCAGGGCCCCGGCCACCGTCGTCAGGCGGGGGCGGCCGGGCGCGGACATCACCCGTACGAGCGCAAGCAGGGTTTGCTCGGTCGGGCGCTGGTGGAAGCGACGGGAGCGCAACCAGGCGACCAGCCGGTCGGTGCCGGTGAGGCAGCCGGCGCCGGCGACCAGCAGGGCCGGCTCGGCTTCCGCGTGGGCGGGCAGCCGGGCGGCGAGCGCGCGGCGGGCCGGTTCCTCCAGGGCGAGCAGGACGTCGGCCATGTCCTCGGCGGTGCCGTGGTCGAGGAGTGCGCGGAATTCCGGCTCGCTCGGGCGGCGATCGAGGAGCAGAGGCGGGCCGCCCGCGTGGCGGGAGGGGAGAACCGCGGCCATGATCGCGACCGTAGCATCAGTGCCGGGAGCCGGCCGGACATTACGGGATCAGCCGTGTTCCTCATCCCCAGGCACCCCGGTGCCGATCTTTCCGGTACGAGGGTGTGACGGGAGGAACGGGCATGGGGCTCGCTGGAGCGTTCGACAATCGCTCGCTAGGCACGAAGATCGGTACTGCCGTCCTGACCGCGACGATCAGCGGTCTCATCGTCGGCGGCGTCGCCATCATGACGCTCCGGTCGCAGAACGCGGACGCCGCCGCGGCGCAGCGCAAGACCATCACGGTCGAGGCCGCGGCGGGCGCGTTCGCCAAGAACGTGGAGGCCTACGGCGGCGGGGTGTCGGCGCTCAAGCTGTATCCGGCCATCGCCGACGCGCTCAAGCAGATGCTCGCGGCCGATCAGGCCGCGATCGAGGGCGCCCTGAGCAGCCTCGGGCAGAGCCTGGCCGGCGACCAGGCGGGCACCGCCGCGGTGGAGAGGGCGAAGTCCGACTGGCAGGCGTACCTGGCCTTCAACAACCAGGCCGCGCAGGACACCTCGCATCTCACCAAGGCCGACTTCGACAAGATCGTCCAGCAGTACAACCAGATCTACGGCGCGCTCGTGGCCGACGAGTCGACGCTGCAGAACCGGGCGCAGGCGCTGTCCGACGAGAGCATCGCCGCCGCCAAGAAGGCCGGCCGCACCGCGACCTGGACGGTGTCCGCGCTGCTGGCCGCGGGCGTGCTGCTCAGCCTGCTGATCGGGTTCCGGGTGGCGAGCCGGGTGCGGAGCGCCGTGCAGAACGTCGCCCACGTGGCCGAGGGGCTCGCCGAGGGCGACCTCACCCGTACGTCGGGGGTGGCCTCCGAGGACGAGGTCGGCCGGATGGCGAACTCGCTCGACCGGGGGCTCAGCCGGCTCCGGGAGGACCTGGTGCAGCTGGCCGGCAACGCGGGCACGCTGAACTCGGCCGCCAGCCAGCTGACCGCCGTCTCCGGCCAGGTCGACGCGGCCGCGTCCGAGGCGTCGTCGCAGGCCGGCACGGTGGCCGCCGCGGCCGACGTGGTCTCCAACAACCTGCAGGTGGTCAGCGCCGGCTCGGAGGAGATGGGCTCGGCGATCCGGGACATCAGCGTCTCCACGACCGAGGCGTCCGAGGTGGCCGTGCAGGCCGTCGAGGTGGCCGCGCAGACCAACGCGATCGTGGCCCGGCTCGGCGAGTCGTCCAGCGAGATCGCCACCGTGGTCAAGACGATCACCGCGATCGCCGAGCAGACCAACCTCCTCGCGCTGAACGCGACGATCGAGGCGGCTCGCGCGGGCGAGTCGGGCAAGGGCTTCGCGGTCGTCGCGGGCGAGGTCAAGGACCTGGCCCAGGAGACGGCGAAGGCGACCGAGGACATCTCCCGCCGGGTGCAGGCGATCCAGGCCGACACCGACGGCGCGGTCACCGCGATCGGCGAGATCTCCACGATCATCGAGCGGATCAACGGCATCCAGCTGGCGATCGCCTCGGCGGTGGAGGAGCAGACGGCGACCACCCAGGAGATGAACCGCACGCTCTCCGAGGCGGCGGCCGGCGCCGGCAACATCGCCCAGACGATCGGCACGGTCTCCGACGCGACCCGGCGCACCTCCGGCGCCGTCGGCGACACCCGCGCCGCGGCCGACGAACTAGCCGTCACCGCGCACCAATTGCAGAGCCTGGTCGCCCGCTTCCGGTACTGACCAAACCCAGGCCGTTTCCTTCCGCCGGGCGTTTCCCTTGCGCACCTTTACCGTACGAGCCCCATTCGAGTCCCCGGCGTGCCAGGGCCGCGAGCTGCAACACCGGCTCCGGCCCCGGCCGCCGGGCGGGCCCGGCCCAAGACCAGGACCACACGCCCGGGGTTTGCCATGCAGGACAGCCCGGCGGCCGCGCGCGGAGGGTGACCGACGACGGCGCGTGGCCGGCTCACCGGGGACCGGTGTCCACGCGTACGGCCAAGGCTTTTGAAGGGGGTTCACCTCTCGAAGGCGTGGGCCATGGTCGCCTGTTCTTCGAGGACCTCGCCGATGCGGGCCTGGACCGCGTCCATCTGGCCGATCGTGTCGCTGGTGGTGCGGATGCCGGCCGCCACCGACTCGGCGGTGGCCCGCAGCGCGGCGATCTGCTCGGAGACCCGCTCGGTCGCCTCGGCGGTCTCCTCGGTGTGCCCGAGCGCGTCGACGACGGTGGTGACCGCGAGCCGGTCGTCGGCGAGCTGCCGGGTGACGAACGCGGCGAGCGCGCCCTGCCGGGCCTGCTCGGCGACCCGCATGATCGCGCCCCACTTGCTGGTCAGCGCGCCGTCGACGGCCAGTTCGTGCCGGCCGTAGAGCTCGAGGACGGCGGTGACCGCGCCGCCCCGGGCGATCGTCATGGCGATCCCGGCCTTCGCGCCGGCCCGGATCGCGGCGGCGCGGGGCGCTCGTCGGACCGGCTGGCGAACAGACCCATGAAATCAGGCTACGGAGTGAAAAGCCGGTTTTTTCGGTAATCTCTGGATGCGCGGCGCGCGGGGGAGGCTTTTCCGTGCAAGCACCTGGACGGCGGGACTCGCAGGGTGCTGACTGATCACATGGGCGAATACCGGCAGGCGTACGAGCGGAGCATGGCCGACCCCGAGGGCTTCTGGCGGGACGCCGCCGAGCTGATCGACTGGGTCACGCCGCCCGGCCGGATCCTCGACGACGACCGGCCGCCGTTCTACCGCTGGTTCCCCGGCGCGCGGCTGAACACCTGCCACAACGCGCTGGACCGGCACGTCGAGGCGGGCTTCGGCGCCCGGGTGGCGCTGGTGCACGACAGCCCGGTGACCGGTGTGCTCGCCTCGTACACGTACGAGGGCCTGCGCGACGAGGTCGCGGTCTTCGCCGGCGCGCTCCGGCGGCTCGGGGTCGGCCGGGGCGACCGGGTGGTGATCTACATGGCGATGATCCCGGAGACGGTCGTGGCGATGCTCGCCTGCGCCCGGCTCGGCGCGGTGCACTCGGTCGTGTTCGGCGGCTTCGGCGCCAAGGAGCTGGCGGCGCGCATCGACGACGCCCGGCCGACGGTGGTGGTGGCCGCCTCCTGCGGGGTGGAGGCCGGGCGGGTGGTGCCCTACCTGCCGATGCTCGAGGCCGCGCTGTCGCTGGCGTCGCACGAGCCCGCCGAGGTCGTCGTCTTCCAGCGCCCGCAACACCCCGGCTCGCTGCGGCCCGGGCGGGACGTGAGCTGGGCCGAGGCGGTGGACGGCGCCTCACCGGCCGAGTGTGTGCCGGTGGCGGCGACCGATCCGCTCTACATCCTGTACACCAGCGGCACCACCGGGAAGCCGAAGGGCGTGGTGCGCGACAACGGCGGGCACGCGGTCGCCCTGCGCTGGTCGATGCGGGCGATCTTCGACACCGGGCCGGGCGACGTCTTCTGGGCGGCCTCCGACGTCGGCTGGGTGGTAGGTCACTCGTACATCGTGTACGCGCCGCTGCTCACCGGAGCGACCACGATCCTCTACGAGGGCAAGCCGGTCGGCACGCCGGACGCGGGCGCGTTCTGGCGGGTCGCTTCGCAGCATCGGGTGCGCACGATGTTCACCGCGCCGACCGCGATCCGGGCGATCAAGAAGGAGGACCCGTCGGGCGCCGCGCTGCGCGGGCGCGACCTGAGCTCGCTGCGACTGCTCTTTCTGGCGGGGGAGAGGCTGGACCCGCAGACGTACGAGTGGGCCGGCGACCTGCTGCGCATCCCGGTGATCGACAACTGGTGGCAGACCGAGACCGGCTGGCCGATCGCGGCGAGCCCCCGCGGCCTGGAGCGGCTGCCGACCCGGCCCGGGACGCCGTCGTTCCCGGTCCCGGGCTACCGCGTGCGGGTCGTGGACCCGGCCGGCGCGGACCTGCCGCCGGGCGAGGACGGGTCGATCCTGCTGGAGTTGCCGCTGCCGCCCGGCTGCCTGCCGACCCTGTGGGGCGACGACGACCGGTACGTGCGGTCGTACCTGTCGGCGTACCCGGGGAACTACCTGACCGGCGACGGCGGCCGGTTCGACGAGGACGGCTACCTGTACGTCATGGGCCGCACCGACGACGTCATCAACGTGGCCGGCCACCGCCTGTCCACCGGCGCGATGGAGGAGGTCCTCGCGGGCCACCCGGCCGTCGCCGAGTGCGCGGTGATCGGCGTGGCGGACCCGCTCAAGGGCCAGCTGCCGCGCGGCTTCGTGGTCCTGAAGAGCGGCGTCGACGCGGACCCGGCCCGTCTCGAGGAGGAGCTGATCGCGCTGGTGCGGGCGCAGATCGGGCCGGTGGCGGCGCTGCGCCGGGTGGACGTGGTGGCGGCCCTGCCGAAGACCCGCTCCGGGAAGATCCTGCGCCGCACCATGCGCGGCATCGCCGACGGCGCCGAGGAGCCACCGCCGTCCACGATCGACGATCCGGCGGTGCTCGACCAGTTGCGCCCCGTCCTGCTGGACCCGAGGTGAGAGCCGGTCCCCGACCTTGGAGGCTTCGCGTCCGCCGTGAACAGGAAATCTCCACCCTCGGTGGGGCCGCCCGCATCGATGATGACTTTCCGTCAGCTCCGAACGGAACGCCTCCTAGATCGGGCGGGGGCAGGCGCGCGGGCGCGCGGGGCGAACTCCGCCGCTGGTCGCCGCCCGGACTACTGACGGGGTTGCAGGATGCGGCGGAGGATGGCGGGGCCGCCGGGCTCGGCCAGGGCGAAGACGACGCGGACGGCCGAGGGAGCGGAAGGGTCCTCGCGCACCGCGCCCCCGGGGTCGACGCGCAGCGGGAGCCGCGGGGCGTCGGATGGGGAGAGGTCGCCGATCGCGATCGCGGCCGCCAGCGGATCGTGCAGGGGAATTTCCCGTACGCCGAGTTCGGGCTCGTACCAGTCGAAGTAGACCGGGACCATGTCGGCGAGTGCCTCGTGCAGCGCGGTGCCGCCGGCCCGGAGCGCGGCCCGGTCGGCCTCGGTCCAGCGGTGGTTCATCGTCACGTCGAGGGGGACCAGGGTGACCGGCCAGTTCGCGGCGAGGACGGCGGCCGCGGCGGCCGGGTCGCCGGCGATGTTGGCCTCGGCGTGCGGCGTGACGTTGCCGGGGCTGCGGACGGCGCCGCCCATCACCGTCACGCTCGCGATCAGATCCGTTATCTCCGGCATCTCGCTCAGGACCTGGCCGAGGTTGGTGCAGGGGCCGGTCGCCAGGATGTGCAGCTCGCCCGGATTGTCCCGGGCGAGGCCTTTGATTAGCTCCGTCGCGGTCCTGGGATCAGGCTCGCCGCCGTCGGGAAGCGTCACGCCGCCGACGCCGTTGTCGCCGTGCACCACCTCGGCGCCGGGGCGGTGGGCTCCTTCGCCGATCGCGACGGGAATGTCCGAAATATCGGATAAATTGAGCAAACCGAGGGTATTGCGGGCGGCCTGGACCGCCGAGGTGTTCCCGTTGCACGTGCCGATGCCGAGGAGCTCCACCTGCGGAGAGGCGAGCAGATACGCGATCGCCAGGGCGTCGTCCACCCCGGTGTCGCAGTCGAGATAGAGCCTCAGGACGCCGCCGCCTTCGTGCCGAACGCCGTGAAGAACCGATCGCGGAACGCGTTCATCGGCCACTCCGGCGAATCTCCCTGGGGCCGCAGCCCCTCCGCCCACTTCCAGTCGGTGATCCGCTCCATGACAGCCTTGTCCTTCGTCACGATCGAGATCGGGACATCGTGGCTCGCGCCGGCGCCCGAGGCGATCGGCGAGGGCTGGTGGTCGCCCAGGAACACCATCACCAGGTTGTCGTCGCCGTACTTGGTGATCCAGTTGACCAGGGAGGTCACCGAGTAGACGATCGATTTCCCATACTCCGGACGGACCTGCTTGGGGTCGGCCCACAGTGCCTTCGGCTTCTTGCCGTCGGCGGCCATCGGCGCGTAGATCGAGCCGTCGCCGATCGAGTCCCAGTCGTCGAGGTAGCTCGGGATCGGCGCCCACGGCGTGTGGCTGGAGACCAGCGGCATCTCGATCATCAGGTTCTTGCGGTTCGGCTTCTGGTACTCGATGGTGTTCAGCTGCTTGAGCGTGTACTGGTCGGGCATCGGCGCCCAGCTGAACTTCGGCCCCCGGTAGCCCAGGTTCCGCGAGTCCCACACCTGGTCGTAGCCGTAGAAGGCGCCCTCCGGCCAGGCGCTGGTCGCCCCGGGCATCACGCTCACCGTACGGTAGTCCTCGTTGTGGAACGCCCGGGTCAGGGTCAGCCGGTTGCTGGAGACCAGGTCGCGGTAGCGCTGCTGGTTGTCGATCCAGAGGCCGGACTCGAGGGTCGAGTGCGCGAGCCAGCTGCCGCCCCCGAAGGTCGGCGAGGTCAGCCAGCCGCTGCGGGACTGGAAGCCGGCCGTGGTCAGCTGGGTGGTCAGCCGGTCGAGGACCGGGTCGACCATCGGGGCCAGCTGCGGGTGCTCGATCGCGCTGCGGCCGTAGCTCTCCACGAAGGTGAAGATGACGTCCTTGCCCTTCAGCGCGGTGAGCATGTCGCTCGGCGGGACCTTCGCGAAGGCGTCCTGCTTGACCTCCTTGGCGAACTCGGACCGGTCCTTCAGGCCGTCCTGCGCCTGGTGCACGCGGTCCCAGGCGTACGTGGCCGTGCTGCGCGCCGCGATCGGGACCGCGCCGATCCCCAGACCGAGCGCGAAGCTCGCCGCCCAGGCCACCGCGATGCCACCGGCGGCGATCAGCGAGCGGCGCTGGTTGCGGCCGATCAGCCCGCCGATCCGCAGCACCGCCCAGGTGGTCAGGCTCAGGATCACCGCGACGAGGGCCAGGATCGCCGCTATCGCGCCGATGGCGGCGCCTTTGCCGTACGAGTCGACCACGAAGTGGTACGCGTCGTCGAAGAGCACCCAGTCCAGCACCGGGTCGAACGGCCGGTTGAGCTCGGCGAAGAAGCCCATGTCCAGGCACTTCTCGATGACCAGCAGGCCGAGCAGGACGCCGATCACGATGCCGGCGACCCGGCGTGGCTTCGGCGGGACGAGCAGGAGCGCGATGAGGAACGCGCCCTCGACCGGGATGCGCAGGAAGCCCAGTGGGGTGAGCCGGTCCAGCACATTCGGGAAGATCAGGGCGGCGAAGACGACGAGACCGGCAAGAACGGTGACCGTGGGGTGGGCTTTGGCCTTGCCGAGGCGGGCTTTTACTTGGGCGAGGTGGAGCTGCACGAAGGGTGACACGGAAACGACAGCGCGACGGTTCAAGTTATCCACAGGGTCAAAAGACTCTTACTCCGGCGGTACGGGGGAAGCCTAGGTTGGGAGCAGCCGACGACCGCGAAAGGACATCGCCGTGAGTCTCGATCTCGCCCGCACCCTGGCGGAGCCCGACCAGGCCGAGCTCGACCAGTTGGACGCCTGGTGGCGGGCCGCGAATTACCTCACCATCGGCCAGATCTACCTGCAGGCCAACCCGCTGCTGCGCGAGCCGCTCGCCGCCGGGCACATCAAGCCCCGCCTGCTCGGGCACTGGGGCACGAGCCCCGGCCTGTCGTTCATCTACGCGCACGTGTCCCGGCTGATCCGGCTCACCGGGCAGGAGGCCATCTACCTGGCCGGCCCCGGCCACGGCGGTCCCGCGCTGGTCGCCGCCGGCTACCTGGAGGGCACCTACACCGAGGTCTACCCGCGGGTCACCCAGGACGAGGCGGGGATGAACCGGTTGTTCCGCCAGTTCTCCAGCCCCGGCGGCATCCCCAGCCACGTCTCGGTGACCACGCCCGGCTCGATCCACGAGGGCGGCGAGCTGGGGTACGTGCTGGTGCACGCGTTCGGCTCGGTGATGGACAACCCCGGCCTGCTGACCGTCGCCGTGGTCGGCGACGGCGAGGCCGAGACCGGCCCGCTCGAGGGCTCGTGGAAGGGCATCTCGTTCCTCAACCCGGCCCGCGACGGCGCGGTGCTGCCGATCCTGCACCTCAACGACGCGAAGATCTCCGGCCCGACGGTGCTCGGCCGCAAAGACCCGGAACTGGTCCGCTCGATCCTGCGCGGCCACGGCTACCACGTGATCGAGGTCGAGGGGCACGACCTGCCCGGCATGCACGTCCGGTTCGCCGCCGCGCTGGCCGATGCGTACCAGCGGATCCAGAACAAGAGGGCCGGCAGCGACGAGCCGTGGCCGATGATCGTGCTGCGCTCGCCGAAGGGCTGGACCGGGCCGCACGAGGTGGACGGCGTGCCGGTGGAGGGCACCTGGCGGTCGCACCAGGTGCCGCTGTCCGGCGTGCGGGACAACCCCGAGCATCTGGCGATGCTGGAGGGCTGGCTCAAGTCGTACCGGCCGGAGGAGCTCTTCGACTCCGGCGGCGCGCCGGTCGAGCTGATCCGGTCCCAGGCGCCGGCCGGCGACCTGCGGATGAGCGCGTCCCCGCACGCTAACGGCGGCCTGCTGATCAACGACCTGGACATGCCGGATTTCCGCGACTACCAGATCGAGGTCAAGACGCCGGGCGCCGAGCGGGCCGAGTCGACCCGCAAGCTGGGCGAGCTGATGCGCGACATCTACCGGTCCAGCCCCGACCGGTTCCGGCTGTTCTGCCCGGACGAGACCAACAGCAACCGGCTCGGCGCGGTCTTCGAGGTCTCCGACCGCGCGTTCATGGAGCGGGTCGTCCCCGGCGACGTCAAGCTCGGGCCGGACGGCCGGGTGATGGAGGTGCTGAGCGAGCACAACTGCCACGGCTGGCTGGAGGGGTACACGCTGACCGGCCGGCACGGGCTGTTCGCCACGTACGAGGCGTTCGCGATGGTCAGCGCGTCGCAGACGGTCCAGCACGGCAAGTGGCTGCAGGAGGCGGCGAACCTGCCCTGGCGGGCCAAGGTGCCCAGCCTGAACATCCTGCTGACCTCCACCGCCTGGCGCAACGACCACAACGGCTTCTCGCACCAGGGGCCGGGCCTGATCCAGGTGGTGCTCAACCAGCGCGGCACGGTGGCCCGGGTCTACCTGCCGCCGGACGCGAACTGCCTGCTGTCGGTGGCCGACCACTGCCTGCGGTCCCGGTCGTACGTCAATCTGATCGTCCAGGACAAGCAGCCGCAGCTGCAGTACCTGACGATGGACGAGGCGATCGAGCACTGCGCGCGCGGCGCCGGCATCTGGGAGTGGGCCGGCTCCGACGACGGCTCGGCCGACCCCGACATCGTGCTGGCCGCGGCCGGCGACATCGTGACCATGGAGACGGTCGCGGCCGCGCAGATCCTCAAGGACCGGCTGCCGGGTTTCCGGGTCCGGATGGTCAACGTGGTCGATCTGATGACGCTGATCCGGCCCAAGGACCACCCGCACGGCATGAGCGACACCCTGTTCACCGAGCTGTTCACCGACACGGTCGACGTGGTCTTCGCCTTCCACGGCTACCCGGGCGCGATCCACCAGCTGGTGCACGGCCGGCCCGACGCCGACCGGTTCCGGGTACGCGGCTTCATCGAGCAGGGCACGACCACCACCCCGTTCGACATGACCGTCCGTAACAAGGCGTCCCGCTACCACCTGGTGATGGACGCGATCAACAACGCGAAACGGCTGCCCCGCGGCGCCGCCGACCTCAAGGCGTGGTGCGAGTCGCAGCTCGCCCGGCACGAGGAGTACGTCGTCGAGCATCTGGAGGACATGCCGGAGGTCCGGGACTGGGTGTTGCCGTCCTAGGACCGGCCGGCTCACCGGGGCGCGCGCCGGGCGCTCCGGCGGTCGACAGCCGGTGACTGGCCGCCGCCGCGGGACTACGTTGAGGTCATGCTGGAGAACGCCGAAGAGATCGCCGCGCTGCAGCTCCTCCTCGACCGGTCGCACGCGGGTGCGACCAGCCACCTGCGCAACATCGTGCACGCCGGCCGGACCCTCACCGCCGAGGATCTGACCGGGCTGCTCACCGGCATGAAGGTGCTCAGCGTCGCCACCGTGACGGCCCGCGGCGAGCCGCGGATCAGCGCGCTGGACGGGCACTTCCTCCACGCCACCTGGACCTTCAGCACCGCGGGGGCGGCCGCCAAGGCCCGGCACCTGGAACGCCGGCCGGCGGTCAGCGTGGCGCACATCGACGGCGAGGAGTTCGCCGTGTTCAGCCACGGGCGGGCGGAGCGGATCCAGCCCGATGACGACGGCTGGAAGGAGACCCTCGAGCACTGGACGGCGTACTACGACAGTTCGCCGCTGAGCTGGGGGGAGGACGTCCGGATGTACCGGTTGCGCCCGCATTGGATGGTCGGGTACGCCTCGGACCGCCTCGAGGTGCTCAGTCGACGCGGAGTATCGCCCTCGTGACTATGGACGTACGTTGATCTAGGCAGTAGTCTCCGCTCGGCCGGTGATCTTTTGGGGGCGGGGATGTCGGAGCGGGTCAACCTGCTGGTGCCGGCCGAGGTCGTGCCGCGGCTGTCCATGACGGACGGTGCGGTGGGCACGACCGCGCCGGTGCGGGGCGGCGGCGTCTACCTGCGCGGCGTGCCGGTGTCGCTCGCCGAGGAGTGGATGGCGCAGAACCCGGGCGTGCAGGCGATCAAGCGGCGGCCGGCGGCGCGCCGGTTCCGGGCGCGGGTCTACACGTACGCCTCGGTGGGGTTCTTGATCTTGACGGTCCAGGCGGTGATCGTGCTCGCGGTCGACGGCGTGGACGAGCCGCTGTGGCTGTGGGTCGGCGGGCCACTCGCGCTGGCCGCCGCCGGGGCCACCCTGGCCTACAAATCGATCCCGTTCGAGCACGTCCGCTTCTCCGCGGGCCGGGCCTAGCCGGCCATCTCATTTCGTCGGACTGGTGTAACCCGCGGCGTACCTCCTGGAGACAGTTCGAAACATGCGGACCAAGGAGGAGACGGATGCGGAGAGCGTTCGTGGCGGGAATGCTGGCGGCGGGTGTGATCGGCGGCGCACTGGCCTTCGCCGGGCCGGCGTCGGCCGGCGGGCGGCCGTGCGGACCCGAGGTTTCCACCAGCGGAGTGGGAACCCTCGGCAGTTCCTACACCTTGAAATCCAAGCACGACGACGACGGGCCGGGCGGCTCGTTGGTGGAGGGTGAGGAATTCGAGATCAATGTGCCGGCCGGTCAGGTGTGGCAAGTGACGTTCGCCGACAACGGGACAGTCTTCTTCGACCAGCCCTCGGTCTCCGGGCCCCACGGGACCCCGCCGAAAATCGGCGTTCGCGAGGTGCACGCCGCGCCGAACCAGCCCGGCACCCAGCACATGACGGTCCACGCGGTCAGCCAGTCGACCGGCGAGACCATCGACGCGTTCGTGAACGTGCCGCCCGCACCGAACTGCGGCAAGTAACCGACGACCGGCCGGCGTCCCGACCCGGCAGGCCCGGGTCGGGACGCCGGCGCCGGGGACGTCGTCGGTGGACGTGTCCGGGTCAGCGGTGTGTGCCGGTCCGGCCGAGGGTTGTCTCCGGGGTTGCTCCCGGACGAGTCCACTGGGGTGCCGGGCGGCTGGTCGGGCCCCAGGTGGGCGTGCCGTCCGCGTCGGCACGCCAGTACCAGCAGGGTGCCTCACCCTTGGGCCAGCCTTCCGGGCTGACCTGCCACGCCTCGCGCCGGCCGTACGGCGTCATGTCGAGCAGGGCGAACGACCCGCTGGCCGGCTCGGTGCCCCGGCCGGTCGTGCGGTAGGTGAGGAACACGCGCTCGCCGTCGCGCAGGAAGCAACTGAAATAGCCCATGTCGCCGCCGACCGGCGCCGGCGCGTCGCGTACCGAATACCACGGCTGGGTGTACCCCATGAACGCGACGAACGGGGCCACCTCGTCCCACCGGCCAGGGGTGAGCACGGCGAAGGACACCCCGCGCGCGTTCAGGTAGGTGGCGTCCCGCAGATGCCAGGCCGCCACCGTGCAGCCCTCGCACTGCCCCTGGTGCGGCGCGCCGTCGTGCCACATGTGCTGATAGACCAGCAGTTCGTCGCGGCCCTGGAACAGGTCCCGGAACGGCACCGGGCCGTCCGGGCCGACGACCTCGACGCCGCCGTCGATCTCGGCCATGGGCAGCCGGCGACGCGCCGCGGCGATCGCGTCGCCCTCGCGGGTGTGCGCCTTCTCCCGGATCAGCAACTCGTCCCGGGCGGCCTGCCAGGTGTCCAGGCCGACGATCGGCGGCCGCCCGGAGAGTTCGTTCGTGGTCATGGCTGACTCCCTTCCTCGCCGGGACGTCGAAGCTGCCGCCCCGGCTTCGACATCTTGACGAACAGAAGGCGTCATTCCGGACGGTCGGATCTAGGCGGTCGTCCGGGTCGTGCCGTGGGCCGCGAAGGAACGGCGATCGCCGGTCCACGCCCCGCGCGGGGCGGCGGCCTCCAGCGTCGCCAGGTCGTCCGCGGACAGCGTGATGTCGGCGGCGGCCGCGTTCTCGGCGACCCGGGCGTGGTTGCGGGTGCCCGGGATCGGCACCACGTCCCGGCCGCGGGCCAGCAACCACGCCAGCGCCAGCTGACCGGTGGTGACGCCGCGCTTCTCGGCGATCCGGGTCAGCTCGCCCACCAGGGTCAGATTCCGGTCGAGCGCGTCGCCGGCGAACCGGCCGTCGGTGGCGCGGAAGTCGCCGGGCGCGAACGGCCCGGTCGGCAGCTTCCCGGTCAGCAGGCCCCGGCCGAGGGGGCTGTAGGGCACCAGGCCCGCGCCCGCCGCCCGCGCCGCCGGCACCACGTCGTCCTCCGGTTCCCGCCAGGACAGCGACCACTCGAATTCGATCGCGGCGATCGGATGGACCGCTTTCGCCTCCTCGATCTGGGCCGGGCTCACCTCGGACAGCCCGAGGTGGCGAACCTTCCCGGCCTCGACCAGAGACGCCATCGCGCCGATCGTTTCGGCCAGGGGCACGTCCGGATCGACCCGGTGCAGGTAGTACAGATCGATCACCGCCACGCCCAGCCGCTGCAGCGAGGCGTCGCAGTAGCCGGCGACGCGGTCCGGGTGCGCGTCCAGGCCGACGCCCTGATCGGTGCGCACGATGCCGAACTTCGTCGCCAGCACCACCTCCTCCCGGCGCCCCGCGATCGCGCGGCCGACCAGCCGCTCGTTGTGCCCCGCGCCGTAGCTCATCGCCGTGTCGAGCAGGGTCACGCCGGCGTCCAGCGCGGTCCGGATCGCCAGCACCGACGCGTCCTCGTCCGCCGGGCCGTAGGCCTGAGACAGGCCCATGCACCCGAACCCGACCGCCGAGCAGGTCAAACCACCGAGTTTCCGTTGTTCCATACGGTCCAGCCTCGTCGCCGCGACCGGCAAGGTCCAAGTCCGTTTCGCGTACGCATTCAGCGCGGTGCACGATGAATCCATGGAATTCCGGCAGCTGGACACGTTCGCCGCGGTCGCGCGGCAGGGCGGCTTCACCCGGGCGGCGGAACACCTGCGGCTGGCGCAATCGGCCGTTTCCGCTCAGGTCCGCTCCCTCGAGGCGGAGCTCGGGGTGCCGCTGTTCGCCCGCACCACCCGCCGGGTGACGCTCACCCAGGCCGGGGAGATGCTGCTGGCCCGATACGATCGCATCCAGTCGGAACTGGCCGGCGCCCGATCGGACCTGACCGAGTTGACGGCGGTCCTGCGCGGCCGGGTGACGCTCGGGGCGACGGCCGTTCTCGGCGACTTCCCGCTGGCGGCGGCGCTGGCCGGCTTCCACGACCGGCATCCGGGCGTGGACCTGTCGCTGCGATCGGATCTGATCGCGGGGTTGCTGGCCGCCCTGGACGCCGGCGAGACCGACCTGGTGATCGGCCCGCGGCATGCGGACCTGCCCGATCGGTTCGGCGCGCGCCGGATCGCCGATGAGCATCTGGTGCTGGCGTTGCCGCCCGGCCACCGGCCGGTGACGTCGCTGGCCGACCTGCGCGACGAGCTGTTCGTCTGCTTGCCCGCGGGCAGCGGCCTGCATCAGATCCTGCGGACGGCGGCGTCGGCGGCCGGGTTCATTCCGCGGATCCCGTTCGAGGCGTCCAGCGCCATGGCGATCCGCGACCTGGTCGCCGCCGGCGTCGGCGTGGCGCTGCTGGCGCGATCGGCCGCGACCCGCCCCGGCCCGCCGATCGTGACGCACAGCCGCGCCCGGCGATCCCGCACCCGCCGATCGCCCTGATGCACCGGCGCGATCGCCCGCTCTCCCCGGCGGCCCGCGCCTGTCGTCGTCACCTGCTGGAGCGCGCCCGGTCGCAGCGCTGAAGCGCTGACCCGAACCGATCGGGATCGGCTGCTGAACCCGCGCCGCAATCGCCACCCGCTCGATCGCGGCGATGTCGCAACGCTGATCGCAAGCGATCACCGGGGCCGGCATCCGGCGCGCGGCCGGCCGCCGACCCCGATCTGGTCTGTTCACCGGGGCGATCCGTCCGGCGCGCGGCCGCACGCCGACCCCGATCAGGTCTGTTCACCGGGGTGATCCGTCCGGCGCGCGGCCGCACGCCGACCCCGATCAGGTCTGTTCACCGGGGCGATCCGTCCGGCGCGCGGCCGGACGCCGACACCGATCAGATCCGATCAGGCCGTCGGGGCGGTCGCCCGGCCCAGGTGGCGGGGGAGGAACTCGTTGTCGAGCCCGATCCAGCGGATGCGGCGGTGATCGCCCGGGTTGGCGTGCAACGTCTTCTCCCGAGCAGCGAAGGCGTCGAACAACTCGAACGCCGACTCACGGGTCACGAACTCGTCGTCCCAGGGCACCAGATACTGGATCGGGACCGTGATCCGCCGGGCGGCCGCCAGCAGGTCCTCGTACACGAAGAAGCCGGCGCCGAAGATGGCCGCGGAGATGCGCGGTTCGACCGCGGTCAGCGGGATGCCGATCGCGGTGCCCATCGAGACGCCGCCGCCGTAACCGATCGGGGCATCCGGGCCGATCGACGGCAACCGCTGCAGGGCGTCCAGGGTCGCCCGCCACTCGGGGACGGCCCGGGCGGCCAGCGACCTGGTGTAGCCGATGCTGACCGCCTTGAAGCGCTCGTGATCGCCGGCGGCCATCGCCGAGCGCATGTCGGTGCGGGCCCGGTCGTCGGCCGCCGTGCGCGGTCGCTCGCCGTGCCCCGGCGCGTCGATCGCGGCCACGTGGAATCCCCAGCTCGTGACCATGTCACGAGCCCGGGCGGCCTGGGCCGGGGTCTTCTTGTGCAGGCCGCCGCCGTGGCCCATCAACACCAGCGGTGCGCCACCGAGGGCGGACGCGGGCGACCACAGGACCCCGGGGACCTCGCCGACCAGGAAGTCGCGCTCGAGCACGCCGGCGGACGAGGACTCGGCCATGAAACGTACGCAATGCATGGATTCAGTGCCTTTCGGGAGAGCCGCGAAGGTGGCGCTCCCGGCGACCCCTATGCCTGTCGCCCGACCGTGACGCCGGTGGGGAGCACCCACGTGCGTGGTGCCTTCATGGGTCTCACCTCCTCGCGTGAAGTCACGGACCCGGACACGTTATCAGTCGTCGAGGTAACCGTGCAGCGCGTTGAGGGCCTCCTCGGCGTCGCCGCCCTCGGTGTGCGGGGCCCGCAGATCGGCCGCGAAGATCGCGATGTCGGCGAGGATCCAGGTCAGGCGGTAGAAGCCGAGGGCCGCGGCCGAGATCGGGTGACCGGTGGCCTCGGCGTAGCGGGTCAGGGCCTTGTCCTGCGCCGGGTCGGCGCCGGCGAACGGGTCGTCGGTGAGGTGCCACAGGTCGCGCTCGGGCGGCGCCATCCGGACGGTGTCCCAGTCGATCAGCAGCTTGCCGGTGGGGGTGGTCAGGATGTTGGCCGGGTGCGGCTCGCCGTGCGTGACCACCCGGGCCGGGGGAATCTCGGCGGCCAGCCGGTCCAGCTCGGACAGCCAGCGCCCGATCTTCGCGGCGTGTGCGGCCAGGAGGTCACGCGCGGGCTCGGCATACGGCCCCGTGGCCTCCCAGGAGTCCCGGTCCGAGGCGGCCGCCAAACCGGCGCGGCCGCGCAGCCGCAGATCGTCCGGCGGCGCCAGATCCCGAACGTACGGCGTCGCGCCGTGCAGTGCCGCGAGCAGGTCGACGACCTCGGCCCGGTCCGCCGAGTGCGGCCCGAAATCGCCCGCCACCCCCTCGACCAGCCGGAACACCGACAACGTGTGGGCCGGCCCGACCGGCCGGAGCGGGGCGCCCTCCGCGGCCAGGACGAACGTCAGGCCCGCGTCGTGACGGAGCGCTTGAGCCGTGCGCAGGGCACGTTCGAGCGGCCCCGGCTCGGCCGCGGTGACCGTGAGGAACCAGCGGTCGCCGGCCCGCCAGTGGTACCCGCCCGCACCCACCGGCAAGTAGGTCAGCGAGCCGGCGTCGATACCCCAGCCGTCGCGCAGGGCCGTGACCAGCATCGCCTCGGTGACGCCCGCGGGCCTGTCCTGCATGGCCCAGCATTCTGTCCGCGGCGGCCCGGGCGATCCACCGATTTCCCGGAGACTATCGGGCGATCAGCACCGGGCAGGCCGCCCGCCGCAGCAACTCGCTCCCGACCGCCCCCAGCATCACTCCCTGGTACCCGTGCCGGCGCGGCCCGACCACCACCAGCTGCGCCTCCTGGCAGCGCTGCACCAGCACCTTGTCCGGCCGGCCCGCCGCGTACTCCCGCAGCACCTCCACCGACGGGTACTTCTCCCGCCAGGGGTCGAGCTGCGGGTCCACCTCCGTCCCCAGCGCCTGTGCGGCCGGCGACGACCGGCCGTTGGCCGTCACCGCCAGCAGCGGCGTCTTGCGCAGCGCCGCCTCCTCGAAGGCGCGGCCGATGATCGTGGACGTGGCCGGCCCGTCGTCGACCCCGACCACCACCGGGCCGTCGTCGCAGGACGGCCGCCCGCGGACGACCACCACCGAGGCGCGGGCGTGCGTGGCGACCTGGCTGCCGACCGAGCCCAGCGGCTGGCCGGGCAGGCTGCCCCGGCGGCGGTCGCCGACCACCAGCAGCGCCGCCTCCTCCGCGGCGTGCAGCAGGATCGGAGCGGCGTACCCGGGCATCGCCAGCCCGCGTACCTCGATGCCGGGAGCGATCGTCCGGGCCTGGGTCACCGCCTCGTGCACCACGGCGGACGCGTCGTCGTCGTGCTGCTGGCGCGGATCTCGGCGATGGTAGGCGGTGAACACCCGCAGCTCCGCCTCGCGGAGCCGCGCCTCGGCCGCGGCCCAGCGGACCGCGAGCGCCGATCCGGGGGAACCGTCGGCGCCGACCACTATTCGCGCCTTGAGCATGGGCCGCCTCCTCGCCAGCTACGTGACGCATGCGGGCACAGCCCCAGGTTTGCTCGCCGCGGCGGCGGTTGGCAACCCCGATTTGACGGGCCGCCCCTAGAAAAATGGACGCTCGTTCATTTAGAGTCGGCGCATGCGCGACAGGGCGAGCCGTACGGCCGAGCAGGTGGCGTTGTTCCGCGCGCTCGAGACGGCGCGCGGCCGCGACCGGGTCTTCGACGACCCCCTGGCCGTGCGGTTCCTGCGCGGGGGTTACCGGCTGCTGGCCCGCGCCGCCCGCCTCCGCCCGGTCGGCCTGCGGCTGTCCCGGCTCATCGACCGGCGCTGGCCCGGGCCGCGCCCGTCCGCCGTGGCCCGCACCCGGCTGATCGACGACCTGGTGGTGGCCGCGCTCGCCCACGGCGCCCGCCAGGTGCTGCTGCTCGGCGCCGGCTACGACAGCCGCGCGTACCGCCTGCCCGGCATCGACCGGGTGCCCGTCTTCGAGGCCGACCATCCGGCCACCCAGGCGGTCAAGCGGCGGCTGGTGCGCGGCGCGGTCCGCCCCGAGCGGCGCCGGCACGTCCACTACGTCCCGGTCGACCTGCTGCGCCAGGACCTCGGCGACGCCCTGCTGGCGGCCGGTTTCGCGGCGCTCGAGCCGACCGTCGTGGTGTGGGAGGGCGTCACCAACTACCTCGACGAGCCCGCCGTCGACGCCACGCTGCGCCGGATCGCCGCGCTGACCGCCACCGGCAGTTCCTTGATCTTCACGTACGTGGACAGCCGGGTCCTCGACGGCTCCCTCGACGCCGGGAACTGGCCGGAGGCGGTGCGCCGCGCGGGGGAGCCGTGGACGTTCGGCTTCGACCCGGCCACCCTGCCCGGCTATGTGGCCGCACGCGGGCTGCGCCTGGCGCTCGACATGTCCACCCGGGACGCGGCCGTGCGCTACCTCGAACCGCTCGGCCGGGACGAGAACGCCGCGACGTTCTACCGGGTCGCCCAGGCGGAGATCCAGTAGTGCCCAAGGTCAGCGACGCCCACCTGGCCGCCCGCCGCCGGCAGATCCTGGACGCGGCGGCGGCCTGCTTCGCCCGGGCCGGCTTCCACCGCACCAGCATGCAGGACATCGTGCGCGAGTCCGGGATCAGCGCCGGCCTGGTCTACCGGTACTTCGCGGGCAAGGACGACGTGATCGCCGCGATCGTCACCGAGTGGCACGACCAGCGGCAGGTCTTCGCCGGCGGCCCGATCGACGCCCGCGCCGCGGCGTATCTCGACTACCTGCGCGCGGTCGGCACCCCGGCCGCCGGGCCCACCCTGCGGCTCGGCGTGCAGATCTGGGCGGAGGCGATGCGCAACCCGCGGATCCGCGACCTGTCCCGGCGCAACGTCGACGATCCCCGGGCGGCGGTCGCGGCGGCCCTGGCCGAGGTGCCGCTTGCCCCCGGCGTCACCCCCGACGCCCTCGCCCGGGTGCTCATCGCCGTGTATCAGGGCCTGGCCCTGCAGACCACGTGGGACGAGAATCTCGACAACGAGGCGTACGTGTCGACGGTCGCCGCCGTGCTCAGGGCAGTGGTCGATCGCGGACCACCTGCTTCATGACCAGCGTGGACGTCAATCGCCGTACGCCCGGAAGGGTTGCCAACCGCTCGTCGTAGAGCTGCTGGAACGCGGCCAGGTCGGCACTCACCACGCGCAGCAGGTAGTCGGGGTCGCCGAAGAGCCGCTGCGCCTGGACGACATGCGGGATCGCCTCCACGGCCGCCTCGAACGCCGCGACGGTGTCCCGGTCGCCCTGCAACATCGACGCGAACACGACCGCCTCGAAGCCCAGCCCGAGCGCCTCCGGGTCGACGATCGCCCGGTAGCCCCGGATCGCCCCCGATCGCTCCAGATCCCGCAGCCGGCGATGGCACGGGGAGAGGCTGAGCCGCACCCGGGCGGCCAGCTCGGTGACGGTCAGTCGCCCGTCCTGCTGCAGCTCCGCAAGAATCTTCCGGTCCACTTCGTCCACGGGGCAGATTCTCCCCCAGATGCTCGCCGCAGTGGCAATACTTGGAAGCACCTTCCGCCGGAAATTGCCTAATCTTCCCGGTATGGCGTTCGGGGCGGCGTTCGGATTCTGGGCCATGTCGGCGCTGCTGGTGCTCGTGCCCGGCGCGGACTGGGCGTACGTGATCGCCGCCGGCCTCCGCGACCGCGCGCTGTGGCCTGCGGTCGGCGGCCTGCTCCTCGGCTATCTCGCCCTGACGGCCGTGGTCGCCGCCGGCGTGGCCGCGCTGGTGGCCCGCACGCCGGCCGTCCTGACCGCCCTCACGTTCGCCGGCGCCGCCTACCTGATCTGGCTGGGCGCCGGCATCCTCGCCCGCCCACCGACGATCTCCCTCCCGGCGGACCGCCAGGTCCTCGTCCGGCCCGGCGCGGCGGTCGCGCGTGGGTTCGGCGTCAGCGGCCTCAACCCCAAGGGCCTGCTGCTGTTCCTCGCCTTGCTGCCGCAGTTCACCACCCCGCGCGGAAGCTGGCCGCTGGCGGCGCAGATCGCCCTGCTCGGCGTCCTGCACACGGCGAACTGCGGCGCCGGCTACCTGGGCGTCGGCGTGCTGGCGCGCTCGGTGCTGCGATCCCGCCCGGCCGCCGCCCGCCTGACCACCCGCCTCTCCGGCGCCGCGATGGTCGTCCTGGGCATCGCCCTGCTGGCCGAGCACTGGCTCTGACCGCAAAAATCCGAGCAAAATCCCGATACCCTACGAGGCGGAGCCAGGCCCCCGCCGCGCCGCGCGATCGCCGTCGCTGGTCGCGCCTTTGCCGCGACCGCCGGGCTGAGCTGCCCACTTCCGCTCAGACCCGATCGCGGCGCCGGTCGGCTCCGGCCAGCGGCGGCCGGGTGTGCCAGGTCGCCGTGGCGACCGCGGCGAACCCCAGCGACTCGTACAGCGGCCGCCCCGCCTCCGTCGCCACGAGCGTGAACTCCTGCTGGTCGGTCACCATCGTGACTCACCCCGACTGCACCACGGTGAAGGGCGGCCGCACGCCCTCGGTCAGCTCGGCCGCCGCCTCGAGCGCCATCTCCGCCCGTTGCCGGCTGCTGACCGGCGACCGGGCCGTGGAGTGCAGCGACCCCAGGGCGACCAGGTAGCCGGAGCCCACCGCGGCATAACCGGAGATCGTGTGCCCGATCTGGTAGTCCTCACCGACGACGTAGAGGCGGCCGTGAATCCCGACCAGAAACCGTCCACCTTGCTCCTGGCCGTTCTCGGTCCTCGCGTAGCCACCCGTGGACAGGCACTGCCGTACGGCCTCGATGAACGTGGTCACCATGAACCGGTCGACGTCCCAGGTGTCCGGCTCACCCACGGTCAGCGAGTAGCGCAGCAGCTGACCCATCCGATAACTGGTCGTGAAGCCCATCACGTACGGCCCCACCTGAAACACCTTGGCATCCGACCGCACCGCGACGTGCCACCCGTCGCTCCCCGCGGAGTCCCCGCCGATCGTGACGATCCGCCCGTCCGTGATCCCGACGATGCACGTCATGGAGCCTAGTGCCCGGGGGTGTAGAGGTCGTCCTCGGTGACGACCGGGGCGAGGTCGTCCTCGGGGCGGCCGACCCGCGCGGCCGCGCCGAACATCGCGCCGCGGGCCGGGTGGACCGGCGCGAAGGAGGCGAGGCCGCGGCGCTGCGGGATGTCGTCGTAGACCGCCTCCATGCCGCCGCGCAGCAGGTAGGTCTCGTGCCAGAAGCCGGTGCCGCCGCTGCCGCGCAGGAAGTCGCGCCACCACAGGCGGTGCGGCTCGGAGCGGGCCCAGGCCAGCAGCGTGGGCAGGTCCCGCCAGTACTGGCGGATGCCCAGGTGCATGGGGAACAGCGACCAGAGGAACGGTTCGTGCGCGAGCAGCCCCGCCGGCTGGTCCGAGCGGTCGATCCGGGGGCCGCGGGCGATCAGGGTGCGCAGGCCGTAGAGCCGGTTGACGCGCATACCCAGATAGACCACCACCAGGTCGGGATAGGACGACAGGTCGACGGTCTCTCGATTGACGCGGCTCACCATCGCCGGACCTCCTTCGGGTAAGGATCCTCCGAGGGTAAGGCCGCGCGCGAACCGCAAGGTGATCCCGGCCCACCTGATCCGGCGGTCAGCGGGGCGTGAAGCGTTCCCGCCGCACCGTGGGCCGCCGGCCGCGGATCGTGCTGCGGCGCATCGCCATGATGACCGTGTCGGCCGCCGACTCCGGGACCTCGACCAGCGAGAACCGGTCCGTGATCTGGATGGCGCCGATCTCCCGGGCGCTCAGCCCCGACTCCCCGGCGATCGCACCCACCAGGTCCTGCGGCCGCAGCCCCGCCTGCCGCCCGATCCCGAAGAACAGCCGCGTCACCCCCGACTGCGATCCTCGCGCCTTTCCGGGAGCGGCGCGACCGGCCCGACCGGGGCGCTCGGCCGGCGGCTCCGGCGAGGGGATCTCCTTCTCGTCCGCGTCCCCGCCGGCCGCCTCGTGCAGCAGCCGCACGGCCGCCAGGGCGATGTCCTCCACGTCGAACTCGCCGGTCAGCGAGTCCAGCACCACCCGGTACCGCTCCAGGTCGTCGGTCTCCAGGCTGCTCTGCAGCGCCGCCCGGGTCAGCTCCAGCCGCCGGGCCCGCAGGTCGGTGACGGTCGGCAGCTTCTCCAGCGTGATGCGCTGCCCGGTGAGCCGCTCGATCGCCTTGAGCATCCGCTGTTCGCGCGGCTCGGCCAGGGTGATCGCGCAGCCCTCCCGGCCGGCCCGCCCCACCCGGCCGATCCGGTGCACGTACGCCTCGGGCGCCGCCGGCACGTTGTAGTTGATGACGTGGGTCAGCTGCTCCACGTCCAGCCCGCGGGCCGCCACGTCGGTGGCGACCAGCAGTTCCGTGCTGCCGCCGCGCAGCCGCCCCATCACCCGGTCGCGCTGGTCCTGGCTCATCCCGCCGTGCAGCGCCTCGGCCCGGTAGCCGCGGCCGTTCAGCGCCTCGGTCACCTGGTCGACCTCCTCGCGCGTACGGCAGAAGACGATCGCCGCCGCCGGCGCCTCGACGTCCAGGATCCGCCCCAGCGCGGCCGTCCGATGCGGCCGGGCGACCAGATAGGCGCTCTGCCGGATCAGCGGCAGCTCGTCCGGCGAGACCGCCTTGCGGCCCATCGTGATCCGCACCGGATCGTTCAGGTGCCGGCGGGCGATGCTGTCGATCCGGGGCGGCATGGTCGCCGAGAACAACACGGTCTGCCGGGTCGCCGGCGTCTCGGCCAGGATCGCCTCGATGTCCTCGGCGAAGCCCATGTCCAGCATCTCGTCGGCCTCGTCCAGCACGACCGTGCGCACGTCGCCGAGCCGCAGCGTCTCCCGCTCGATGTGGTCGAGCACCCGCCCGGGCGTACCCACGACCACGTCCACGCCGCGCCGCAACGCCTGCAGCTGCCGCCCGATCGGCTGCCCGCCGTAGACCGGCAGCACCCGCACGCCCAGCTCGCGCCCGTACCGATGGACGGCTTGGGAGACCTGCTCGGCGAGTTCCCGGGTCGGCACGAGGACCAGCGCCTGCGGCCCGGCGTCGTCGGCGGCGCCGGGGGTCAGCCCCTGCAGCACCGGCAGCGCGAACGCGGCCGTCTTCCCGGTGCCGGTCGCCGCCTGCCCGACCAGGTCGTGCCCCTCGACCAGCGGCGGGATCGCCTCCCGCTGGATCGGCGTCGGCTCCTCGTAGCCCAGCGTGCTCAGCGCGCTGAGCAGCTCCGCCCGCAACCCCAGCCCCGCGAAACCCTCGACCGGCTCGTCTGTCATGGCGACCACAATAGGAGAGCCACCGAAGATCAAGACCAAGCCCATACCGTACGAGGATCAGCCGGGCCCCCGCCGCACAGCGCGATCGCCGTCGCCGGTCGCGCCTTTGCCGCGACCGCCGGGCTGAGCTGCCAGGCCGCTCGAAGCCGTCCGGGCCGGGTCCATGCTGTTCAGGATCTCGTCGACCGCCGCCAGCATCTCCCGGGTCCGCGGCCGCAGCTCGGCGAGCGGCTCGATCGCCGCGTCCAGGTCCCCGTCCCGGCCGGCCCGCTCCAGGCGCTCGCAGACCGCCGCGAGCACCTCGGCTCCCAGGTTCGCGGCCACTCCCTTGAGCTGGTGCGCCTGGTCCCGCAGCCGGGTCGCGTCGTCCATCGCGACCGCCTGATGGATCTCCTCGACGTGCCCCGGCGCGTGCGCACTCAGCTTGCGCAGCAACCCGGCGAGCGCGGCCGGCCCGAGCGCCGCGCCCGCCCCGCGCAGCAGGTCGAGCCGCCCCTGGATCTGCCGCCGCACGTCCGGGACCGCGCCCGGTCCGGCGGGCGGCCCCTCCGGGCCCGGCGCCCACCGCTCCAGCGCCGCCCCGACCGTCGCCGGCATCAGCGGCTTGGCCAGGTGCTCGTCCATCCCGGCGGCCAGGCAGCGCGCCCGGTCCTCGGGCAGCGCGCCCGCGGTCATCGCGATGATCGGCACGTGCCGGTGCGGCCCCTCGGCCCGGCGGATCGCGGCGGTCGCCTCGTAGCCGTCCATCTCCGGCATCAGGCAGTCCATGAAGATCACCCGGTAGTCCCGGGCGGCCGCCATCTCGGCCGCCTCCCGGCCGTTGGCGGCGACGTCGGCCCGGTAGCCCAGGTTCGCCAGGATGCCCAGCGCCACCGTCTGGTTGATCTCGTTGTCCTCGACCAGCAGCACCTGCCCGGGCCCGGCCGGCGACCCGGTGGCCACCCGCGGGGCCCGCTCCTCGGCCGGCGCCGCGAACAGGCCGACCAGCGCGTCGTACAGCTCGGACTGGCGCACCGGCCGGGACAGCACCGCCTGGAAGCCGGCCGCCCGGCCCGGCCCGCCGCCGACCAGCACCAGCTTCGGCGCGGGCAGGCCCGGGTCGGCGGCGATCAGCGGCAGCAGCGCGGGCCCGTCCAGGATCACCACGTCGTACGGCCGGCCGGCCTCGGCGGCGGCGGTCAGCGCGCCCACCGCGGCGGCCTCGTCCGGCACGTCCACGGTCGCGGCCACCCAGGTGACCAGCTGCTCGGCGATGGCCGCCGTCTCCGCGCCGGCCATCAGCAGCACCCGCAGCCCGTCCAGCGCGTGTCCCGGCGGCTCGGCGGCCCCGACGGCCGGCCACAGCGCCACCGTGAACCAGAACGTGCTGCCCTTGCCCGCCTCGCTGGTCAGGCCGATCTCCCCGCCGAGCACCCCGACCAGTTCCCGGCTGATCGCCAGCCCCAGCCCCGTGCCGCCGAACCGCCGGGTGGTGCCGGCGTCGGCCTGGATGAACGGCTCGAACAGGCCGGCCTGCTGGTCCGGGTCGATGCCGATGCCGGTGTCCGACACCTCGAACCGGACCGGGACGCTGCCGGGCGGGAAGTCGCCCTCGGCCGGCCCGGCGGTGAGCGTCACGGCACCGCCGGCGGTGAACTTGACCGCGTTGCCGGCCAGGTTGAGCAGCACCTGCCGGAGCTTGCCGGCGTCGCCGCTGACCGGGCCGGCCAGGTCCGGGTGGCAGCGCGCCGACACGGTCAGCTCCTTGGCCCCGGACGCGTCGGCGACCAGGCCGACCACCTCGTCGAGCAGCCGCCAGATCGCGAAGTCGGCCCGCTCCAGGACGACCTTGCCGGCCTCCAGCTTCGAGAAGTCGAGCACGTCGTTGATCACCCCGAGCAGCGCGACGCCGGCGCTGTTGATGCCCCGCGCGTACCGCCGCTGGGCCTCGCTGAGCTCGGTGCCCAGCAGCAACCCGGACAGGCCGATCACCCCGTTCATCGGCGTCCGGATCTCGTGGCTCATCGCGGCGAGGAACTGCGACTTCAGCCGCGCCGTCTCCACCGCCTGGTCCCGGGCCTGTGCCAGGGCCTGCTCGGTCTGCCGGCGGGCGCTGATGTCGCGGGCGAACGCGTGGAACGTCGACGGGCCGTCCCGGCGGATCCGCCACATGGTCAGCTCGATCGGCAGCTCGGTGCCGTCGGCGCGGACGGCGCACATCTCGGTGGGCCGGTCGAGGAGCCAGGCCCAGCGGCCCTCGAGCACCCGGTCCAGCGCGGTCGCGAACCGGCGGGGCAGGATGGTGTCCACCACGTGGCGGCCGAGCACCTGCTCGCGGCCCCAGCCGAAGACCTGCTCGGCCTGCCGGTTCCACTCGGTGATCAGCCCGCGGTAGTCCATGCTGACGAACGGGTCGCTGGCCGCCGTCATGATGGTCTGGAACTGCTCGCGCTCGAAGCGCAGCCGCCGCTCGGCCTCGACCTCGGCGGTGATGTCGTGCGAGATGGTCGAGGCCCCGACGATGGTGTCGTCCGGGTCCCGGATCGGGGCCATGCTCAGCGAGACGTAGATGGTGGTGCCGTCCTGGCGTACCCGCCGGGTCTCGTGGTGTTTGATCAGCTCCCCGGCCCGGACCCGGGCGAGCAGGCTCTTCTCCTCGTCCGGCCGGTCCGGCGGCAGGATCACCGTGACGTCCCGGCCGATCATCTCCTCGGCGGTGTAGCCGTAGAGCCGCTGCGCGCCCGGGTTCCAGGTGAGGATCGTGCCGTCGAGGGTCTTGCTGACGATCGCGTCGCTGGAGGCCAGCACGATGCCGGCCAGTTGCGCGTCGGACTCGGCCTGCGCCGGGCTCTTCGCGCCGTCCACGGGATCGGGCGCCGCTGGCGGCACGGCCGGGACGGGCAGCACGGCGGCGGCGACCGCGACGATTCCGGCTGCGGTCGCGAGGGAGAGCGCCCGGTGCGCTGGCTCCCCGGCCAGCGCGGGCGCCCCGACGGCCACGCCGTAGATCGCGAGCTGGCCGATCGCGCCGCCGCCGACCGCCGCCGCCCGGCCGAGTACCGCCCAGCGCCGCCCGCCCGGGGCGAGCAGCAGCGCGGCGGCCAGCAGCAGGAACGCGGCGACCGCGCCGCCGCGGCCGGCCAGGGGCAGGATCAGCTCGTCGCCCATCGCCAGGACGACCACCACGGCCGCCAGCGGGGGCAGCGCGGCGTAGCGGCGGTCGCGGCCGTCCGGCCCGGCCGCGCCCGCGCCCAGCAGGATCAGCGACAGGCCCGGTGCGACCAGCGCGAACGCCAGCAGCAGGACACCCAGCAGGACGGCCAGCGAGCCCATCGCCCGGGTGAACAGCCGGGACGCCACCCGCTCGCCGGTCGGTACTGAGGACATCTATCCGAAATATCACTTTCCTACGTGATTTGTGACGATAATTTCACAGGGAAGCACGAGCCGAAGGGGGATGGGGTGGCGACGGTGCTGGTCGTGGACGACGTGGCGGCCAACCGTGAACTGATGTCGATGCTGCTCGGCTATCGCGGGCACGAGGTGATCGAGGCGAGCGACGGCGCCGACGCGCTGGCCCTCGCCCAGAGCCGGCACCCCGACGTGGTCGTCTCGGACGTGCTCATGCCCGGCATCGACGGCCTGGAGATGGTCCACCGGCTGCGCTCGGCCCCCGACGAGCGGGCCGCGCACGCCCCGGTCATCTTCTACACGGCCAACTACCTGGAGCCGGAGACTCGGCCGATCGCCGAGGCGTGCGGCGTCTCCCAGGTGGTGCTGCGCAGTGCCGACCCGCGCGAGCTGCTCGACGCCGTCGACGTGGCCCTGCGCAACGGCCCGGTCGAGATCACGCCCCGGCCGGCCGACGAGTTCGCCACGGTGCACGCCCGGGCGATCAACGCGAAACTGGTGGAGAAGGTCCGGGCGTTGCGGCACACCGAGCGACGGTTCGAGGCGATGGCCGCGAGCTCGCCGGTCGGCATCGTGCTGCTCGACGCCGGCGGCTATGCGACGTACGTCAATCCCCGCCTTTCGGAGATCACCGCGATGACCGCCGACCGGCTGCTGGAGCGGGGCTGGCTCGCCTGCCTCGAACCGGTCACCCACGCCGAGGCGGTCGAGGCGGTCCGGGCCGGCGCCGCCGACGCGGTCGAGCACCGGTACCGCAACCGCTTCGTCCGCGACGACGGCGACGCCCGCTGGCTGCGCGTGCACCTGCGCCCGATCCGCGACGCCGAGGCCGACCTGGCCGGCGCGGTGGTGATGGTCGACGACGTGACCGACCTGGTGACCGCCGAGGAGTGGGCCGCCCGCGAGATGCGCCAGCGGCAGGAGGAGGCCCGCCGCCGCGACGCCGAACGCCTGGACAGCCTGCGCCGGATGGCCGGCGGCATGGCCCACGACTTCAACAACCTGCTCGGCGCGATGCTCGGCTTCGTCACCCTGGCGATCGAGCAGATCACCGAGGAGGTCGAGGCCGGCCGCCTGGCCCCCGCCGCCGGCTCGACCCTGCTCGAGGACCTGGGCCAGGTCACCAAGGGCGGCGAGCGGGCGACCAAGCTGACCGAGCAGTTGCTGGCCTTCGGCCGCCGCGAGATCAGCAAGCCGGTCCTGGTCGACGTCGACACGTTCCTGGCCGACGCGGCCGGCGCCCTGGCCACCGCCGCCGGCCCCGGCATCAAGCTCGACCTGCGCCCCGGCGACGCACCGCCGGTGCTGATCGACCCGCGCCTGCTGGAGCGCCTGCTGCACAACCTGGTCCACAACGCCCGCGACGCCATGCCCGACGGCGGCACGATCACCGTGACCACCGCACGCGCCGGCGACGCCACCACGATCAGCGTCGCCGACGACGGCCGCGGCATGCCGGCCGAGGTCCAGGCCCGGGCGTTCGAGCCGTTCTTCTCCACCAAGGTGGGCAGCCGCACCGCGGGCCTCGGCCTGGCCACCGCCCACGGCGTGGTCACCCAGGCCGGCGGCGAACTGACCCTGACCTCCTCGCCCGGCGTCGGCACCACGGTCCTGATCAGCCTGCCGGCGGCCGCCGGCTCCGTCACCGGCGCCCCGGCCGGGACCGGCGACGTCCCCGCCCCGGCCGCCCCGCCCGGCCGCGGCCCGCGGACGGTGCTGCTGGTCGACGACGAGCGGGACCTGCGCGAGGTGACGGCCCGCTTCATCGCGCGGGCGGGCTACCACGTCCTCACCGCCGCCGACGGCCACGAGGCCCTGAAGGTCGCCGAACACCACCCGGAACCCATCCACTGCCTGGTCACCGACGTGATGATGCCCGGCATGGACGGCCGGCAACTGGCTCACCGCTTCCTGTCCGACCGCCCGGAGACGAAGGTCGTGTTCATCTCCGGGTACGCCGAGGCCCTGATCGACGACGACGGCCGCTCCCTGGAACCGGGCCGCACGATCCTGGCCAAGCCCTTCTCCAGCGCGGAACTGACCGCCGCCCTCGCCTCGGTCCTGGCCGCCTGAGGTACGCTGTCGAGCGGCACCACGTCGTTTCGTCGATGGCTCGCGTGCGCCGAGAAGCACGCCTCTCATGACTTCTGACTGCCGGAGCGTCTCCGCTCCCGTGTGGTGAGCCCCGCGATCCGGGTCCGGGCCCCCGCGGAGATCCGGTCGGTCCGCCTGCTCGACGGCGCGGTGGCCGGGTCCCTGGTGCTCTACAAGCTGGCCGGCCTGCTGCAGCGGGCTCATGCAAAGACCGGCGGGGCGGTCAGCTCATCGCAGGATAATGGCCGGCGTGGATGGGGTTGAGGTTGTCGTCGCTCATGACGAGCGGGCGACCCTGCGTGTCGGGGACGTGTTCCTGAAGGTCGACGCCGATCGGACGCGCCTCGAGGTCGAGGTCGAGGCGATGGCCCTGGCGCCGATCCCGACTCCGCGGGTCCGGTGGCGCGAGCCGCCCGTGCTCGCGCTCGCCGCGCTGCCCGGGAGGGCGCTGGGCCGGCTGGGCGAGCCGTCGCCCGCGTCGCCGGCGGCCTGGGCGGCGGCCGGTGCGGCCGTGCGGAGGCTGCATGACGCGCCGCTGCCGCCGTGGCCCGGGCGGCGCCTCGACGAGCTCGTCTCGCGCCTCGACGGCGAGTGCGAGTGGCTCGTCGCGCACGGTGTCCTTCCCGCTGACCTGGTCACCCGTAACCGCGAGGTTGCCGAGGCGGCGCTGCGGCCGTGGCAGCCGGTGTTCATCCACGGTGACCTGCAGGTCAGCCACGTGTTCGTCGACGACGACGAGGTCACCGGGGTGCTCGACTGGTCCGAGGCGGCCCGGGGCGACGCCCTCTACGACCTCGCCGTGCTGACGCTCGGGCACCAGGAGCACCTCGGCGACGTGGTCGCCGGCTACGGCGCCGAGGTGGACCTGGAGGTGATCCGCGGGTGGTGGTCGTGGCGCAGCCTGGTGGCCGCCCGCTGGCTGGTCGGGCACGGCTTCGACCCGTCCCGGCCCGGCTGGGAGTTCGACGTGCTGCGGGCCCGGATGTGATCCGGGGGTGGAGCGCAAGTGGGCAGCTCAGCCCGGCGGTCGCGGCAAAGGCGCGACCAGCGACGGCGATCGCGAGGCGCGGCGGGGGCTTGCCGCGCCTCGTACGATCGCGTCGTTTTGTTCTCAGACCGTGACGTCGACCAGGTGCTGGCGGCTGCCGGCGGCGATGTCGCGGCGGCTCTCGACGATCGCGGCCTTGTCGGCGGAGATCACCCGGGAGTCGGCGCCGGCCTGCAGGTCGACGCTGAGGCGCTGGTAGTCGGTGTGCAGGTGTACGCCGGCGATGTGGTTTCCCCACTGGGCGCCGTTGGCGCCGCCGATCCGCATGCTCATCAGACCTTCTCCTAACTTTCACTCCTGACTTGCAACCGCCCTCGATCGGCCGCGGGACCGGCCGGTTGAGGAGTCGGCGTGTGGTCCGGGTCACTGAGCCGGATGTATATACGCGGTGTATACCCCGGGCGTATGGTGGCGGCATGAGCGTTCCCCTGACCCTGCTCGGCCTGCTCGAGCGGCAGCCCAGCCACGGCTACGACCTCAAGCGCGACTACGACCTCTGGTTCGGCCACGGCCGGGCGCTGCCGTTCGGGCAGGTCTACTCGACGCTCGCCCGCCTCGCCCGGGACGGCAAGGTGGTGATGGACGAGGTCACGCCGGGGGAGGGGCCGGAGCGCAAGCGGTACGTGATCACCGAGGTCGGCGCGACCGAGGTGGACACCTGGCTGACCGAGCCGGTGGCGCCGGAGCCGCACCAGCAGACGGTCCTGTTCGCGAAGGTGGTGCTGGCGCTGATGCTGGACCGGCCGGCCGAGGAGTACCTGGACACCCAGCGCCGCGCCCACCTGGCCCGGATGCGGGAGCTGACCGAGGTCAAGCGCGGCGGCGGGCTGGTCGACGGGCTGCTCGCCGACCACGGGCTGTTCCACCTCGAGGCCGACCTGCGCTGGATCGACACCACCTCGGCGCGCCTCGACCAGCTGCGGGCGCAGGTGAAGCCGTGACCGCCGCGCTGGAGGCCCACGGGGTGGCCCTGTCGTTCGGCGAGACGCCGGCGCTGCGCGGCGCCGATCTGACGGTGGCGGCCGGCGAGATCGTGGCGGTGATGGGGCCGAGCGGCTCCGGCAAGTCGACGCTGCTGCACTGCCTGGCCGGCATCCTGGTGCCGGACGCCGGCGAGATCCGGGTGCTGGGGGAGCGGATCGACCGGCTGAGCGAGGCCCGGCGCAGCGAGCTGCGCCGCGACCGGTTCGGTTTCGTCTTCCAGTTCGGCCAGCTGGTGCCGGAACTCACGGCCGAGGAGAACGTCGCGCTTCCCCTCCTGCTTTCGGGCGTACGTCGCGAGCCGGCGCTCCGCCGGGCGAGGGAGTGGTTCGGCCGGCTCGGCCTGGACGGGCTGGAGAGGCGCCGCTCGGGCGAGCTCTCCGGCGGCCAGGCCCAGCGGGTCGCGCTCGCCCGGGGCCTGGTCGGCGACCCGGCGGTGCTGTTCGCCGACGAGCCGACCGGCGCGCTCGACTCGCTCACCGGCGAGCAGGTGATGGAGCTGCTGGTCGACTCCGCCCGCACGCAGGGCGCCACGGTCGTGCTGGTCACCCACGACGCCCGGGTCGCCGCGTACACGGACCGGGAGATCATGGTCCGCGACGGGCGGGTCACCACGCCCGCGGTGGCGACGTGATCCGGCTCGGGGTGCGGCTCGCGCTGACCGGCGGGCGGGTGGCGATCGCCCGGCTCGCGCTGGTCGGCGGCGCGGTGGCGGTCGGGGTCGCCCTGCTGCTGGCCACGCTGGCCGGGATCGACGCGGTGCAGGCCCAGAACCTCCGGTACGCCTGGCTGAACAGCGCCGTCACGTCGGCGGCCACCGGGCCGGAAGCCCGCGACGCGGCCGGCTGGGCGCTGCGCGAGGACTACTTCGACGGCAAGCGGATGGCCCGGGTCGACGTCGCGGTCACCGGCCCCGACTCGCCGGTGCCGCCCGGCATGACCCGGCTGCCCGCGCCGGGGGAGTACTACGTCTCGCCGGCCCTGTCGAGGCTCCTCGCCGCCACGCCCGCCGACGAACTGGGCGACCGGTTGCCCGGGCGGCAGGCGGGGCTGATCGGCGACGCCGGGCTGGCCTCGCCGGACTCGCTGGTCGCCGTGGTCGGGCGGACCCCGCCGGAGGTCGCCGGCCTGATCGGCGCCACGAAGGTCACCCGGATGGTCAGCGTCTCGCCGCAGAACTGCGAGGGCTGTTACGTGGGGGTCGGCGGCGACGGGATGACCCTGATCCTGTCCGTGGTCGCGGCCGCCCTGCTGTTCCCGCTGCTGATGTTCATCGGCACCGCCACCCGGCTGGCCGCCGCCCGGCGCGAGCAGCGGTTCGCCGCCATGCGCCTGGTCGGCGCGACGCCGCGGCAGATCTCGATGATCGCCACGGTGGAGTCGACGGTCGCGGCGGTGGCCGGCACGCTGCTCGGCTTCGCGGTGTTTCCGCTGCTGCGGCTCGGGCTGGACCGGGTCACCTTCACCGGGGAGCGGTTCTTCCTCGGCGACATCGCGCTGACCTGGGCGAACGTGCTGCTGGTCGGCCTCGGGGTGCCGCTGGGCGCGGCGGTGGCCGCCCGGGCCGCGCTGCGCCGGGTGCGGATCACCCCGCTCGGGGTCGCCCGGCGGGTCACCCCGCGGCCGCCGCGCGCCTGGCGGCTGGTCCCGGTGGTGGCCGGGCTGGGCGAGCTGGCCTGGTTCATCGGCCGTAAGCCGCACACCACGAACGGGCAGACCGAGGCGTACCTGGGCGGGATCTTCCTCACCATGATCGGGCTGGTGGTGGCCGGGCCGTACCTGACGATGGCCGGCTCCCGGGTGCTGGCCCGGCTCGCCCGGCGGCCCGCCACGCTGATCGCCGGGCGGCGGCTGGCCGACGACCCGCGGGGCGGGTTCCGGGCGGTCAGCGGGCTGATGCTCGCGCTGTTCGTGACCACCGTGGCGACCGGCGTGATCACGTCGATCGTGGCGTACCGGGGGGAGACGCCGGCCGGCACGGCGTCGCACAACGACATCTCGGTGGCCTGGTATCCGGACCACGGCGGGAAGCTGCTGAGGAATGCGCAGGTCCCGGCCGGTCTGACCGGCATACCCGGGGTGCGGCAGGTGCTGACCGTCCGCTACGTGGAGCCGACCGGGCCGTACTGGTCCGGCGTGATCGCCTGCGCCGACCTGGCCGGCCACCCCGACCTGGGCCACTGCCCGCCGGGGGCACAGGTCGCGTCGGTCAGCGCGGACCTGTCGCTGTGGGACGGCGGGCCGGAGCTCCTGGCCTCGCCGGTGCCGCTCGGTCAGTTGCCCAGCCTGCCGGTGCACTCGTTCGTGGTGCTCACCGACGGGTCGGCCGCAGCGCTCGAGCGATCCCGGACGCTGCTGGAGAACGCCTTCCCGCAGGGCGTGTTCCCGGCCACCGAGAACGAGTGGCGCAGCGACTTCGCCCGCACGCTGGTGCAGTACCAGCGGCTGGCCGACGTGGTGATCGTGGCCAGCCTGGTGATCGCCGGGTGCAGCCTCGCGGTCAGCCTGGCCGGCGGGATCAACGAGCGGAAACGGCCGTTCGCCCTGCTGCGGCTCACCGGGGCGCGGCTCGCCGAGCTGCGCCGGGTGATCACGATCGAGAGCGCGGTGCCGCTGTTGGCCGTCTCCGCGGTGGCGATCGCCGCCGGGTTCACCGCGGCCGCCTTCTTCCTGCGGTCCGAGCTGCAATATGACCTGAAGGCGCCGGGCGCGTCGTACTACGTGCTGGTCGCTCTCGGCGTGACGGTGTCGCTCGCGCTGATCGCCTCCACCATGCCGCTGCTGCGCCGGGTCACCGGGCCCGCGGAGGTCCGCAACGATTAAGCACCCGGCGGCTTGGACAAGTCGCCGGGTCCGCGGCCGATATGGCGGGGGTGCATACCGATCTGCTCCTCGGCCGGGCCGGCGACCTGCTGCACCGCGGGCGGGCCGGGCGGGCCGCCACGCTGCTCGCGCCGGTCGTCGGCGAGGAGCCCGGCAACGTCGACGCCTGGCTGCTGCTGGCCCGCGCCCAGCTGGCGCTGCGCCGGCCGGCCGCCGCGCTGGACTCGGCCCGGGCCGCGCTGCGGCTCGACCCGCACGGCCTGGAGACGCTGTACTGGGTGAGCGCCGCCTACACCGCGACCGGCCGGCACGACCTGGCCATCGCGGCGGCGGGCCGGGCCTGCGCCGAGGACCCGGGCAACCCGCGGCTGATCGAGCGGCACGGCCGGGCCCTGCTCGCGGCCGGCCGGCTCGCCGAGGCCGAGCGGGTGCTCGCCGCCGGGGCCGAGGTCGCGCACTACGACGCGGGGCTGCGGGTCGCGTACGGGATGGCCTTGTTCGCCGTCGGCCGTCCGATCAGCGCGCGGGAAGCGTACGGCCACGCCCTGGATCTCGAGCCCGGTCACCCGCGGGCCGCGGCGGAGCTGCGCCGGCTGTCGCACGGCGAGCGGCGGATCGTCGACGCCGCGACCCTGGTCGCCGTGGCCGACGAGTTCGCCGAGTCGCTGCGCGTCCCGGCCGGCGGCCACCGCCCCGCCCCGGACGGCCGCGGTGCCCTCGCCCACCTGGCCACCGTCGCCTTCGCGGTCTGCCTGACCGCGCTGCTGGTCCTCGCGGTCCTCGACCGGTTGACCCCGGTCGACGTCCCGGGCACGCTGATCGTCGCGGTGCTCTGCCTGGCCGGCTCGGCGGCCTGCGCGACCGCGCTCACCCGCTTTTCTTGAGCGGTTCCAGGATCGTTCCAGCATCGTTCCAGCCCCCTTGGTCATGCTTGCCCGCGACGGTGCGGCACACCGCCGTGCCGCGAGGGGGGAAACACGCGCATGCGCAGAATCACCATGCTCCGATCGGCGGCGATCGGCTCGGCCGTTGCCGCCGTGCTGGCCATGACCGCGGGGCCGGCCCGCGCCGACGCGGTGCCGCAGCTCACCGCGTTCTCGCTGTCCGCGTCGGCGGTCGACGTCACCTACGGGCCCGCGCAGATCACGGTGCTCATGACGGTCAGCGACCCGGACGCCACCGGCGTCGGCAGCGGCGACGTCATCGCGCACGGCCCGGTTCACGGCTACTACCCGAGCGGGCATCTCGTGCAGGTCGGCGGCACCGCCACCAACACGCAGTACCGCGCCGACATCACGCTGCCCGCGGGCAAGGCGCTCGACTACCACATGGACCTCAGTTTCCTGCCGGCCAACGAGTTCGCCCTGGTCGACCTGCAGGACCAGTTGGTCGCGATGGGCGTGAACTACCACACGATCGCCTCGGTGACCGCGCCGCCGGCCGCCCCGGCCCCGTCGGCCTTCACCTTCCACCGCGACGTGGCCGGTGGCCTGGGGATCCTGGTCGTCGACTGGGGTGAGCCCGCGGCCGGCAATCCGGAAGCCACCGGTGCGACGGTCACCAGCAGCGGCTGCGGCACGACGGACACCATCACGTACCGGAGCGTCTGGTTCCGGAACCCGCCCACCCGCACCACGACCTGCACGGTGACCGTGAACGTCACCAACAGCGCCGGCGCCTCGCCGCCCACGACCGTGTCGGCCCGGCTCTGAGGAAGCCCACCAGTAGGGATGGACGGCGGCGTGCCGGGTGGCGGCCCGGCGCGCCGCTCTACTGCAGTTTGCGGAGCAGGCGCCCTAATTCTTCCCGTTCCGGATCGCTGAGCCCGGCGAAGAACTCTTCGCTCTCGCGGTGGCGCGCGGCCTTGATCGAATCAGCCGTTTCGCGTCCTTTGTCCGTCAACACCAGCAGGGTCGCCCGGCGGTCGTCGGGGTCGGGATGCCGTACGACCAGGCCTCTTACTGCAAGATCATCAGCCACCTCGGTCGCCGACCGGGCCGCTATCCGCAGGTGATCGGCGAGGGCGCTCAGCCGCATGTCGCCGTGCCTGGACAACACGTTCAGCGCGCGGGCGAGCGAGGGGGACAGCTCCCACGGCTCGAGCGCGACCCGGGTCTGGTGCCGCAGGCGGTGCGCCACCGACCAGAAGGCATCCGAGATGTCCACGCGGAATACGGTAGCAGGGGGTGCTGTTGTTCCCTCATGATGAGGTAACCTCAGTAAAAGTCCCCGACGAGAGAAGGCGCCCTTGCCAAGGCCCGATCCCAAGCTCACCGCCGCCGAGCGGAAACAGGCGCGCGAGGTCTCGCTGCGCCGCATCGGCGGCCTGTTCACCACCCACCGCTGGTCCCTGTCCGTCGTCGTCCTGATCATCGTGGCCTCGTCGATCATCGGCATGGCCTCCCCGTTCCTGCTGCGCGAGGTGATCGACCGAGCCCTCCCGCAGGCCGATCTGGCGTTGCTGGTCTGGCTGGTGCTCGGCATGGTCGCCGTCGCCGCCGTGACCGCCGCGCTCGGCGTCGTCCAGACCTGGATCTCCACGTCCGTCGGCCAGCGGGTGATGCACCGGCTGCGCGCCGACGTCTTCACCCACCTGCAGCGCCAGTCGATCGGGTTCTTCACCCGCACCCGCACCGGCGAGGTGCAGTCGCGCATCACCAACGACATCGGCGGCATGGAGTCGGTGGTCACCTCCACCGCCACCTCGATCGCGGCGAATCTCACCACCGCGATCGCCACGCTGGTCGCCATGGCCGCCCTGTCCTGGCAGCTCTCGCTGGTCTCGCTGGCCGTGCTGCCGCCCGCGGTCTGGCTGTCGAAACGGGTCGCCCGGATGCGCCGCGAGATCACCGCGCAGCGCCAGCGCGAGCTCGCCGACCTCAACGTCACGATCGAGGAGGGCCTGTCGATCAGCGGCGTCCAGCTGGCCAAGACCATGGGCACCGCGCCGGCCCTGATCGAGCGGTTCACCGCCTCCTCCCGCCGCCTGATCGACCTCGAGCTGCGCTCCGAGCTGGCCGGCCGCTGGCGGATGGCGTCGATGAGCATCGTCTTCGCGGCCATCCCGGCGGTCATCTACCTGGCGGCCGGCCTGCCGTTCAGCCACCTCTCGATCGGCACGCTGGTCGCGTTCACCGCGCTGCAGGCCGGGCTGTTCCGGCCGCTGCTGGGCCTGATGAGCGTCGGCGTCCAGCTGACCAGCTCGCTCGCCCTGTTCGCCCGCATCTTCGAGTATCTCGACCTGCCGGTGGAGATCGACGAGCCGGAGAGGCCCGTGGTGCTGGCCGAGCCGAGGGGTCACCTGCGCTTCGAGGACGTGACCTTCGCGTACCCGGGCAGTGAGACCGCGGCCGTGGCGGGCGTGACGCTCGACGTGCCGGCCGGCTCTTCCCTGGCCCTGGTCGGCGAGACCGGCTCCGGCAAGAGCACGATCGCCGCGCTGATCGCCCGGCTCTACGACCCGACCGCCGGCCGGGTCACCATCGACGGCGTCGACCTGCGCGACCTGGCCCTGGCCGACGTCGCGTCGATCGTCGGCGTGGTCAGCCAGGAGACGTACCTGCTGCACACCACGGTCCGGGAAAACCTGCGCTACGCCCGGCCCGACGCCACCGACGAGCAGATCGAGGCCGCCGCCCGCGCGGCCAGGATCCACGACGTGATCGCCGCCCTGCCCGACGGCTACGACACCATGGTCGGCTCCCGCGGCCACCGCTTCTCCGGCGGCGAGAAACAGCGCATCGCGATCGCCCGCACCCTGCTGCGCGACCCGCGCATCCTGGTGCTCGACGAGGCGACCAGCGCGCTGGACAACGAGACCGAGCGGGCCGTGCAGCGCGCGTTCGACGAGCTGTCCCGCGGCCGTACCACGGTCACCATCGCGCACCGCCTGTCCACGATCCGCGACGCCGACCAGATCGTGGTGGTCGACCACGGGCGCGTCACCGAGTCCGGCACCCACGAGGTGCTGGTCGGCGCCGGCGGTCGCTACGCGGCCCTGGCCGCCTGATCCCTCATCCGGCCGCGCCGTTTGCCGATACCGCTGGGCGAGCCCGCCTTCCCCCAGTGCGAAAGGATTCGCCATGGCGCAGACCACCCGGGACCTGCCGGTCCGGTCGGACCGCTGGCGCCCCACCGACCCGGTCCTCGAAGCCGTCATCAAGCGCTGTGCGGCCGACGCCGAGGCCGGTGCGTCCCGCGACGGCGTCCGCGAGTACATGGCCGGCGCGATGGTCCTCGTGGTCCTGGCGGTCGTGCTGCTGATGACGGGCCGGTCGGCCACGTTCGCCATCCTGATCCCGGCGGCCCTGTTCGTCGCCGCCGCCCTCTACATGATCTCCAAGGCCCAGCCGGTCCCGGTCGAGCGCGCCCGCGCCCTGGCCCCGATCGGCGGCCCCGGTCGCCTGCCCGCCGGCTACCTGGTGCACCCCGGTGCCTGGTCGGCCGGCATGGCCGAGCACGTCGCCTACGTCCCCGAGTCCCAGCTGCGCGCGGCCGCCGACATGTGCGCCGCCTTCCCCGGCTCGGTCGACGACCTGCTCCACTTCACCGGCACGATCGCCGCCCAGCTCCCGCACCCCAAGCACCACCTCACCCCCGCCGACGTCGAACACCGCACCCGCGACATGGTCCGCGTCGGCCTCCCGGTGCTCAAGGACTTCAACGAGAAGTACCCGCCCGCCCCCGCCGAGTTCTCGGACAAAAAGGGCAAAAAGAAGAAGAAATAGGCGGACGTACGAGGATGAGCCGGGCCCCCGCCGCTCCCCGCGATCGCCGTCGCTGGTCGCGCCCGTGCCGCGACCGCCGGGCTGAGCTGCCGGGCCCGCCCCGCCGGGTCTCGCCGGGTCTCGCCGGGTCTCGCCGGGTCTCGCCGGGTCCCGCCGGGTCCCGCCGGGTCCCGCTGAGGGGCCGACCCGCCGGGGTTCGCTGAGGGGCGTCCTGTCGGGCCCGGCTGGGGGCCGCTCTGCCCCGCCCACACCGCGCCGGCCGCGTCGCGCGAGTCTGCCGGCGGCGCGCGGGTCCGTCACGCGGCGGGCGAATTCGTCCACGTCGGGTGAGTCCGCCCGGCATCGCGCGGATCCCTCTCGCGGCGGGCGAATTCGTCCACGTCGGGTGAGTCCGCCCGGCATCGCGCGGATCCCTCTCGCGGCCGGCGAATCCGCCGGCGTCGCGCGAGCCTGTCGCGTCGAGCCGCCGGCACCGGACCACCTGCACCGACACGCCTGCGCCGAGCGGCACCGAGTCGCGCGCGCCCGCGGCCGCCCGGCCTTCGCCTCGCCGGGTGCGCGGGTGGTGCCGCCTGCGTCGGGCGCGCGGGTGGTGCCGCCGGCGTCGGGCGCGCGGGTGATGCCGCCGGCGTCGGGTGGGCGGTGGGGTGCTCGGCCAGGCAGCTCAGCCCGGCGGTCGCGGCAAGGGCGTGAGCAGCGACGGCGATCGCGTTGTGGGGCGGGGGCTGGTGGCCGCCCGTACGGTCAAGTGGTTTGGTATTTGTCGTTGAAGACCACCTCTTCGAGGGGGCGGCGTTTCGGCTCGGTCCAGCGGCCTCGGCTCGGGTAGCCGAGGGGGACCAGGGCCATGGTGAGGGCGTCGTCGGGGAGGCCGAGCAGGGTGCGGGTCTCGGCCTCGTGGCCGGAGTAGAGGGTGGTGAGCGTGGAGCCGATGCCGTAGGCGCGGGCGGCGAGCATCAGTTGCTGGACGGCGCCGTAGATCGAGGCGCCCAGGCGGGGGTTGGTCGAGGCGGCGGCGCCCAGGAGGACCGGGAAGATCCAGACCGGGGCCTCCTCGATGTGGGCGGCGAGGTGGTCGCCGGCGCGGAAGTTGGCGGGGCCCTGGCCGCCGGTGGACTCCGGCTGGGCGAGCATGAAGTCGCGGTGGACGCCGTAGAGCTTTTCCCAGCCCTCCCGGTAGAAGGCGGCGATCTGCGCCTTGACCGCCGGGTCGCGCAGGACGATCCAGGCCCAGCGCTGCGTGTTGCCGCCGTTGGGGCCGCGGATCGCCGCGTCGAGCAGCTTGCGGATGATGTCGTCGCCGATCGGCTCGGGCGACAGGTAGCGGCGGGCGGGCGTGGAGTGCAGCGCCTCCAGGACCGTGATCTCCGGTTCGGCCATGGACTCACCCTAGTGTGCCGGTCGGACACCCGGCGCCGGGTTTGTGGCGACCGTTCCTGTCACTCGTGGTGGCCGTGACATGACCTCGAGTGTTGTCTATGCTCGCACAGGTGGAAAACGTTCAGAAAACGCCACTTGACGAGGCCCGCACGAGCCCGATCGATCAGATCGATCGCAAAGCGTCCGCTCAGGTCGTGCGGCGGATCGTGCGGCGGGACCGGGGCGTGGTGACGCCGTTCTCCTCCGGGATCTGACCGCCGATCGCCGCGGGGTGAGCGCTCCGTGGCGGCCGCTGCGCCACTACGTGCTCAAGGTGGCGAGCCGGTGCGATCTGGCCTGCGATCACTGTTACGTCTATGAGCACGCCGATCAGTCCTGGCGTGGCCGGCCGCCGTTGATGTCGCTCGCGACCGCTTCGGTCGCGGCCCGGCGGATCGCCGAGCATGCCGCGGCGCACGACTTGGCCCAGGTCAGCGTGATTCTGCACGGTGGTGAGCCGCTTCTGCTCGGGCCGGCTCGTCTGCGCGCGTTGCTCACCGAGTTGCGCGGCACGATCGGTGCGGTGTGCCGGCTCGATCTCCGGATGCAGACCAATGGCGTACGACTGGACGCCGCGCACGCCGAGGTGCTGCTCGAGGCCGGGGTGCGCGTCGGGGTGTCGCTCGACGGCGATCGGTCGGCGAACGATCGGCATCGGGTGTTCCGGCGCGGCGCGAGCAGTTATGAGCGGACGCTGCGGGGGATCGGGGTGCTCCGGAGTGATCGATTCCGATCGGTTTACGCCGGGCTGCTGTGCACGGTCGACATCGCCAACGATCCGGTGGCCGTCTATGCGTCGTTGATCGAGCAGGACCCGCCGCGGATCGACCTGCTGTTGCCGCATGGGACCTGGGCGCATCCGCCGGTCGGGTTGGCGGAGCGGGGCCGGGACGGGCGGCCCTACGCGCGATGGCTGTTGGCGGTTCACGAGCGGTGGGTGGCGGACGGGCGGCCGGTGCCGATCCGGCTCTTCGACTCGTTGGGAGCGCTGGCGGTCGGTGGGCCCAGCGGCACCGAAGCGGTCGGGATCGACGCCGGGGACCTCGTGGTGATCGAGACGGACGGTGCCTGGGAGGAGCCCGACTCGATGAAGACCACGTGGGACGGTGCGGGTGCGACCGGGCTGACCATCTTCGAGCACAGCGCGGACGAGGTGACCGCCCAGCCGGCGATGCGGCGCCGGCGGGCGGGGATGGCGGCGCTGTCTTCGACCTGCCGGGCGTGCGAGGTGGTACGGCAGTGCGGAGGCGGGCTGCGGGCGCACCGGTACCGGCCGGACAGCGGTGGCGACGGTTTCGAGAACCCGTCCGTCTACTGCGACGACCTCAAGGAGCTCATCATCACTCTCAACTCGCAACCCGCGCCGCCGTCGATCGGGTCGCTGCCGTCGGACGTGTTCGATCAGATCGCCTACGGCTTCGGCGACGCGCGGGCGGTCGAGGCGCTCGCCGCCGAGGAGTTGGCGATCAATCGGGCGCTGGTGGGTGAGGTGATCGCGCGCTTCGGCGGGCGCGGGTTGCCGGAGCTGGAGCGTTCCGACCCGGTGGCCTTCAACGCGGCGATCGGGCGGCCCTACGTGCGGGCGTGGGCGGTGAGGTGCCTGGAGGAGTCGTCGCCCGATCTCGATCGGATGGACTCGCTGGGCGAATCTCCGGATCGGTTCGTATCGTTCGGCGGATCCACGATCGTGATCGACGATGCCGATCCCTACCGTGACGTCTTTGGTTTTCCGGTGGCCGAGGCCGACGACTCGCCGTGGGAGGCGGTGCTGGCGGAAGCGTGGGAGGTGATTCTCACCGATGCGCCGTCCGGTGCCGAGGGGCTGCGCCGCGGGATCAAGGTGATCACCCCGCTGGCACCGCCGGGTGACGGGACTCAGCGGAGCGCCACCTCTCGTGACGCCTTCGGAGCGGTGGGGATCGCCTTCACCCCGAAGGCCGAAGACCTGGCCGTTCTGCTGGTGCACGAGTTTCAGCACACCAAACTGGGGGCCGTGCTGGATCTGATCGATCTGGTGGATCCGAACACTCCGGAACACCTGAGCGTGGGGTGGCGGCCGGATCCGCGGCCGGTCGAGGCGGCCTTGCAGGGGGCCTACGCGCATCTGGCCATCGCCGACATGTGGCGGCGGCGCAGCGAGCGTGAGCCCGGGCTCAGGGCGCGGTACACGATGTACCGGGACTGGACGGCGGAGGCGATCGCCGCATTGCGAGCGGGGGACGGGCTCACCCCGGCCGGCCGGCACCTCACCACGCGGATGGCGGCGACGGTTGACGGCTGGCACTGATCGACGCGGCGATAGGGTGGTCCGCCGGGGCACGCTCGGTGAGAGGGCAACGGGATGACTGAGGACCACGCCGGCAAGGTGGTCACGTTCTACTCGTACAAGGGTGGGACCGGCCGCACCATGGCGCTGGCCAACGTGGCCTGGATCCTGGCGGCCAACGGCAAGCGGGTGCTGGCCGCCGACTGGGATCTCGAGTCGCCGGGGCTGCACCGGTTCTTCCGGCCGTTCATCGACCCGGTCGCGTACGACAGCGCCGGCGGCATCATCGAGCTGGTCCGCCGCTACGAACAGGCCACGATGGTCGACACGCCGCGGCCCGAGGACTGGCACCGGGACTTCGCGAGCGCCGACCGGCACGCGTTCACCCTGTCGTGGCGGCACTTCCCGACCGGCGGGCGGCTCGACTTCCTGCCGGCCGGCAACCAGAACCAGGACTACGCGCGCAGCGTCTACGAGCGGGACTGGGACGAGTTCTACACCCGCTACGGCGGCGGCCAGCTGTTCGACGCCCTGCGCGAGGACATGAAGAACAAGTACGACTACGCGCTGCTGGACAGCCGCACCGGGTGGAGCGACGTGGCCGGCATCTGCACGGTCCACATGCCGGACGTCCTGGTGGACTGCTTCACCTTCAGTGAGCAGGGCATCGACGGCGCCGCCACGATCGCGGCCGGGGTGGCACGGCAGAAGGGCCGGCGGCCGATCCGGATCCTTCCGGTCCCGATGCGTGTCGACCTGGCCGAGAAGAAGCGCGCGGACGCCGGCCGGCTCGCCGCCCGCCAGCGGTTCACCGGCCTGCCGAGCGGGATGACGCCGGCCGAGCGCGAGGCGTACTGGTCCACCGTCGAGGTTCCCTACCAACCCTTCTACGCGTACGAGGAAACGCTTGCCACCTTCGGCGACCGCCCCGGATCGCGCACCTCGATGCTGGCCGCCTACGAGACGCTCGCCGGCTACCTGACCGACGGCGAGGTGACGTCGCTGCCGCCGATGGACGAGTCGCTGCGGGAGAGCACCGCGGCCCGGTTCGTCCGCCCGACCGTGCTGCCCGAGACCGCCGTCGCGCTGCGCTTCGCGCCCGACGACCGGCTCTGGGCGGAATGGATCTCGCGGGTGCTGCGATCGGTCGGGGTCACCGTCAACCCGGCGCCGACCGGGCTGGACGCGGACAGCGCGCCGATGCCCGACGGCCGGCCGCTCACCATCGTGTCGCCGGCCAATGTGGACGCCGAGGAGGCCCGGGTGCCGCGCGATCGTGGCGACGCCCGCACCCCGCTGGTCGTCTACGTGGCCGACGTGCGCCCGCTGCGCGGCCAGACCGAGGCCGATTCGGCGTTCCTGGTCGGGCAGACCGAGGAGGTCGCCGCCAGCCGCCTGCTGCAGCTGCTCGGCCACCAGATGAGCACCTTCGATCGGGAGCGGATCGGCCTGCGCTTCCCCGGCCGGGCCACGCTGCTGTTCAACGCGCCGATCCGCAACGTCCAGTTCACCGGCCGCGAGGACGACCTCGACGACCTGCGCACCCGGCTGCAGACCAGCGCCAGCCCGGTGGTGCTCTCCGGCGCCTCCCCGGTCGCGTTGCAGGGCATGGGCGGGATCGGCAAGACCCAGGTCGCGATGGAGTACGCGCACCGGTTCCGCAACGCGTACGACTTCGTCTGGTGGATCAACGCGGACCCGGTCACCTTCATCGACACCCAGCTCGCCGAGCTCGGCCGGGAGCTGGGCCTGACCGGCGGCGGCACGATCGCCGACCAGGCCCGCGCGGCGCTCTCCGCGCTCAACCGGGGCACCGCCCTGCCCCGCTGGCTGATGATCTTCGACAACGCCGAGGACATCGACGCGGTCACCCGGTTCCTGCCGACCGGGCCGGGCGGCCACGTCGTGATCACCTCGCGGGACGCGCAGTGGAGCGACCGCGCCGAGACGATCCAGGTGGACGTCTTCGATCGCCGGGAGAGCATCGCGCACCTGCGCCGCCGCGTCCCGACGATGCGGCCGGACGAGGCGGCCCGGCTCGGCGAGGCGCTCGGCGACCTGCCGATCGCGGTCGCCGCCGCGGGCGCGTGGCTGGCCGACACCGGCACCTCGGTGGGCGAATACCTGACCCATCTCGAGCAGTTCGTGCCGGACAACCTCGAGCCGGTGTGGGATCTGTCGCTGCGCCGGCTCGCCGAGCGCTCGCCCGCGGCGTACCGGCTGCTGCAGTTGTGTTCGGTGCTGGCCCCCGAGGTGGCGCTCGACCTGGTCTACGGCGATCGGATGGCGTCGCTGCTGGAGCCGCTCGACCCGCTGGTGGGCGAGGCGATGTACCGCGGCCGGCTGGTGCAGGACATCAACCGGCTCGCCCTGCTCAAGCTCGACGTGGGCACCGGCACGATCCGGGTGCACCGGATCATCCAGAGCGTGGTGCGGCAGCGGATGACCGCCGATGAGCGCGACCTCGCCCGCCGGGAGGCGCACCTCGTGCTGGCCGCCGCCCGCCCGTCCGGCGAGGTGGACGATCCGGCGAACTGGCCGCGATTCCAGCAGATCTGGCCGCACCTGGAGGTCTCCCGGGCCTGGCAGTCGCACGAGGAGGCGGTGCGCCGGCTGGTCATCGACCGGCTGCGCTTCCTGTGGACCTCGGGCGACCTCGCCGAGGGCCAGCGGGCCGGGGAGGAGTCCGTACGCCGGTGGGCGCTGCTGCGCGAATCGATCACCGACCCGGCCGAGCGGCTCGTGCTCGACCGGCAGACCCTGCAGTTGCGGTACAACCTGGCGAACATCCTCTGCGACCGGGCCGAGTTCGAGCAGGCGCTGCGGACCGACGAGGAGGTGGTCGCCGCGCAGCGTGACCTGCTGGGCGAGCACCACCCGCACACCCTGATCACCGCGGCCGGCCTCGGGCGCGACCTGCGGGCGCTCGGCCGCTACGCGGACGCCCGCAAGCTCGACGAGCAGACCGTCGCGGCGTGGGTCGAGTACTTCGGCGAGGACTACCCCCGCACGCTCAACGCGCAGAACAACCTCGCCACCTCGCTGCGGATGGCCGGCGAGATCCGGGCCGCTCGCGATCGCTCACGGCAGGTCTACGACCGGGCGATGCTGATCGTCGGGCGCACCCACACGCTCACCCTGACCGCCGGCGTCAACTTCGGTCGTGACCTGCGCGAGGCCGGCGAGTACGACGAGTCGATCACCCTGTTGCGCGACATCCTCGCCCGCCACCGGGCGGTGCTGGGCGATTCCGCGCCGCGGACCTACGGCGCCATGACGAATCTGGCCGTCTCCGAGCGCAGCGCGGGCCGATCGGGCGAGGCGGCGGAGCGCCTGGAGATCGCGTACGAGAATCTCAATCAGCTCCTGGGACCGGAGGCGCCGGAGACGCTCTTCTGCCGGATGAGCCGCGCGGTCAACCTGCTCGCGATCGGCGAGCCGCGCAGCGCGGGCGCCGAACTGATCGAGATCGAGCGCCATTACCGGGCCCGGTTCGGCGAGGACCACCCGTACACGGTCACCTGTGTGAGCAATCGGGCGGCGGTCGCCCGCGCGATGGGCGACGCGGCGGAGGCACGGGAGCTGGCGGAGCAATCCGCGACCGCTTTCGATCGAACGCTCGGATCCGGTCACCCCTACACGCTGGCCGCCCGGATGAACCAGGCGATCTTCATGGCCGAGGCCGGGGCGGTCGCGGCCGGCTACGACCTGCTGGAGCCGCTGTCCGAGCGCACGGCGCGGGTGCTGGGCGACGAGCACCCGGACACGGCCCGCTGCGTGGCCAACCTGGTCCTGATGCGGCGCTCGCTGTACGGCGCGGCGCCGGAGGAGCAGCAGGAGGCGCTGCGCCGCCTCACCGCGGCGCTGGGCCCGACCCACCCGGCGGTGGAGGCGCTGCGCGAGCGGCGGTATCTGCACCGGACGCTCGACCCGAACCCCTTCTAAGCCGGCAGTGCCGCCAGCACGAGGCGGAGGACACGGGCGGCGTCGACATCGGGGTGGACCTCGCCGGTGTGCGTCCGTACCAGGTACCGGCCGGTTTCCCCCACGGGATCGATGACCGGCGTGTCGCCGGTGCCCGGCCAACCCGGAGTCGCGCTGAGGTGCAGGACGAAATGGCTGGTCTGCGGCCACAGCACGCGCACGGGCGGCTCGTGGAATGCCAGGCTGACAAAGGAACTCAGCCGTACGGCTATCAGGTCCGCGCAATGGTTCTCGTACATCCAGAGCCACTTCGCTTTGCGTTGGTCGCCGCGCTCACGGGCCTCGGCCAGCGCCACCGATCCCAGGAAAGGCCATTCCGCGGCGACCTCGCCCGGCCGCGCCCCGGACAGCCACAACTGGGCAGCGTGCGCCGCCGCCGTCAGGCTCGGGGCGAAGCCCTGCAGCGATGTGTTCTGCTGTCGGCGCAGGACCAGGTAGAAGCTTCGCCCGCGCATGCCGAGCAACAGGTCCGCGGTCCGGTCGCCGTTCGCGACGGTCGCCGAGCGATGCGGGTTCGCCACGTCCCGCGCGTGCGCCACCAACGGCAGGCCGAGCCGATCGAATTCGTCCTGCCACGCTCGATGTGTTTCGTCGATCCCGGCGATCTCGGGATTCCAGCGCGCCGCGTCACCCCAGAACTCCATCGCACCAGCCTGACACGTCCCATCCAGCCGCTCGATCGCCCGGCGCGGCGGGCCTCACGACCGCATATCGAGTTCGAACAGGATCCTGACAGGAGGACAGCGGGATCCGCACGGCTCGATGCGATCTTGTGGCCATGCATCGACTGGTCATCCGTTCCCGCCGTGCCCGGCTCGCCGCGGCCACGCTGTGCCTTGCCGTCGTGGCCGCGGCCGGCCTGGCGATCCATCAGACCGCCGAGGCCCGGACGACGCCCGCGGCGGACGCCGTGGTGGTCGCCGAATACGACCTGGGCGACAAGGTTTTCACCGACAAGCCCGACTGGCCGCAGGGCTTCTCGGAGATGCGGGCCGTCGTCCACTATCCCCGCCGCCTGCCGGCCGGAAAGATGCCGGTCGTCGTGCTCCTGCACGGCCAGCAGTACCCGTGCTACTCGGCGCGCGAACAGGACTGGGACTGGCCCTGCCCCGCGGGGGTAAGGCCGTACCCGAGCTATCGCGGCTACGACTACCTGGGCGACGCGCTGGCCCGCGACGGATATCTGGTCCTCTCGCTCAGCGCGAACGGCATCAACAACTTCATGGGGGTCGCACCGCAACGCGCCAAGGTGATCTACGACCACCTCGGCCTGTGGCGGCGGCTGCTGACCTCCGGCGGCGGCCCGCTGGCCGGGCGGTTCACCGATCCGGCGACGGGCCGGAAGGTCGCCGTCGATCTCCGCGGGCACGTCGACCTCGCCCGGGTCGGCCTGATGGGCCACTCGGTCGCCGGCGAGGGTGTCATGGTCGCGGCCGCCGACGGCTACCAGGGTGCGGTGCCGCCCGGCGTACGGATCCGGGGTGTGGTCAGCGTGGCTTCCCCGGGCAGCAGCGGCTTCTACCCGACGCTGGTGACCAGGATGCCGTTCGCCGTGCTCTCCCCGGATTGCTGGGGCTCCGGCGACCATCACTACTTCGAGGACGCCCGGGGCAGGACCCGGCAGCCCGCGTTCCTGGTGCGGATCGCCCGCGCCAACCACAACTACTTCAACACGGCCTGGACCACCGGGCCGGGGCAGAGCGGCGGGGACGACACGAACTGCCCCGGCACGCCGGACCGCCCCACCCCCGCCCAGCAGCAGAGCTTCGCCGTGACCTACCTGCGGGCGTTCTACGGTCTGGCGCTCAAGGGCGACCGGGCCGGCCTGCCCGTCCTGACCGGCGCCCGGCGGATCCCCGGAGTGGACACCGCGGTCGACACCCTGCCCTAAGACTGTTGCCGCTTGAGCTTGCGCCAGCCGCCCGCCTCGTTGTCGGCCGCGATCCGGCGCAGCATCGCGGTCAGCGCCTCGCGGGGAATCTCGTCCTGTTCCCGGAACGCCACGGTGCGAGCGGTCGTGTTGTCGTGGCCGCCGGTGATGATGCCGCTGGGGTCGGGGACGATGGCGCCGTCGTACAGGAAGAGGTTGAAGTGGTCTCTGGCGGCCAGGAACGCGCAGATGTTGCCGTGGTGGACGAAGTACGGCCGGACCGTGCGCTTGATGGTCTCGGTGACGTCCGGGACGGCGGCATGGATCAGGTCGCGCAGGTCCTGGGCGAGGCGCGCCTGCCAGCCCGGGAGAGTGGCCAGGTAGGCGTCGACGCCGGCGTGCCGTGAGTAGGTCATGTCAGTCCTGACCGCGACGGAGTGCGGAACTCATCGCCTACTCGACCGGGCGCCGTAATTGATCATCCGTCCGGGGGTACGGGAGTCGGCCGCTCGCCGGTACCGCCCGGCCCAGGCGGATCCGTACGGTCTGGTCATCCACCGCCGAAGGGAAGCCATGGCCAAGTGCCCGCAATGCGGTCTCGAGTGGGGGGGCGAGGAGGCGGCGGCGGACGCCTCGGCCGGGCGGCCGCGCACCACGGTCACGGACCCCGGTGGCTGCCTCCTCACCGTCCTGCTTCTCGCCGGCCTGGCGGTCGTGCTTCCCGGCGCCGTGTGGCTGGGGTCGCTGGCCGGGTTCGACCTGTGGCATTGGATGGTCACATACGGGACCAGCGTCACCACCGTCGCCCGCGTCATCCTGGTCTTCTCCCTGGCCGTGCTCCTGGTCGTCCTGGTGGTCCGGCGGCCGATCGGCCGGCACGGTGGGCCGAAGGTCGTCTGCCGCGACTGCGGATACCGGGCGCCGGCGGCTGCGGCTGGGGCGCCGACGGGCGTCCGGATCGGGCTCGGCGCGTTGTTGGTGGTGATTTTCGCGTGCCTCGGCCTGTGCTCTTTCGGCTATGGCCCGTTCTCGCCGGCGTCGGCTTCTGCCTGCGCCTTCAGCGCGAGTCTGGACAAGAGCTGCAAAAGCGATGACCACCAGGTGACCGTGCGGTCGCCGATCGGGGCGCCGAGTTGCCACTTCACCGAGACGGTCAGTTGGGGCGACGGCTCGAAGAAGACCAGCCTGACGCTCAAGGGCGACGCTGCCACGCCGGTCCGGCACACCTACGCCAAGCCGGGTACCTACCCGATCGTGGTCAGTTCGAAGACCACGGCGGGCGCCTGCAAGTTTCCCGCCGAGAGCTACACCTTCACGTACGCGCCCTGAGAGCCTGAGCGCGTGCGCCGACCAGGGCCGGCTCCTCGGGGGCGGCCAGCCAGGACAGGATGTCGGTCAGGATCTCCATGGCGCCGAAGTGGGCGGCGCCGGTCTGGACCTCGATCTCGGCGCGCGGGATGCGCTCGGCCAGCCAGCGGGTGTGGCTCACCGGGACCACGTTGTCGTCGGCGCCGTGCCACAGGCGCACCCGCTGGCGGATGTCGCCGAGCCGGAAACCCCAGTCGCGTCGCAGGGCGAGGGTGTCGTCGATCCAGCCGTACGGGCCGGGGCGCATGGCCTCCGCGTACGTCTCGAGCAGCAGCCGTTCGATCGTGACGTCCCGGACCACCCGGCGGTCGGGCGCGGTGATCTGATCGCGCAGCGAATCGAGCAGGCTGAGCGGACTGCGCCGGGTCCGATCGGCCTGCAGCCGCAGACTCTCGATCAGTTTCTGCTCGTCGCTGCGGGCGGCGGCGAACTCGCGCACGTTGGCGTCGTTCATCCCCGCGTACCAGTCGATGTCGTCGGCGTCGTTGGGCGCCAGGCTGACCAGCACCGCCGCCCGGGTCACCCGCTCGGGCAGCAGCGCGGCGGCGGCCATCGCGTGCGGCCCGCCGCCGGAGCGCCCGACCACGGCAAATCGCGGAATATCCAAAGAATCGGAAATGTCAGAAATGTCCGAGGCGCACGACGCGACCGAACGGCCGGGGTCACGATCCGATCCGCCGTAGCCGGGACGGTCATAACTGATCAGACGTACGCCTAATCGATAGAGGACGCCGGCGCGCGGCTTCGGCCCGATGCGGGAGCCGGGCGTGCCATGCAGGAGGAAGACGGGTGCGCCGTCGGGCGCCCCGGTCACCTCGTAGCGGAGAAGGCGGCCGTCGGCCGTCTTCACGTCCGAGTACGTCTGCGTCACTCGAATCTCCCCGCCCAGGTGGTAGGCACAGCCACGAGACAGGCTACTGACCCGCCGATCGCATCACCAGTATCGGCGTCACACTCCAGCCCGGTGTCGCGAATGACGAACACCCGACCGGGTGAGCGTCACGGTTGGTAGCGGTACCCCATCCCGGGCTCGGTCAGCAGGTGCCGCGGCCGGGTCGGGTCGTCCTCGAGCTTGCGCCGCAGCCGCGCCATGTATTGCCGCAGGTAGTTGGACTCGGTGCCGTACTGCGGCCCCCACACCTCGTGCAGCAGCTGCCGCTGGGTGATCAGTTTGCCGGGGTTGCGCAGCAGCTGTTCGAGCAGCTGCCACTCGGTCGGCGTCAGTCTCTGATCGGGGGTGATCGTGTGATCGCTCAGGTCGATCGTGTACCGGCCGACCTGAGCGGTCGCGATCGCCTCCGGCGGCTGCGCCCGCCGGGTGACCGCCCGGATCCGGGCCACCAACTCGTCCACCCCGAACGGTTTGGTCACGTAGTCGTCGGCGCCCGCGTCCAGCGCCGCGACCTTGTCGGTCCCCTCGGCCCGCCCGGACAGCACGATGATCGGCACGGTGCTCCAGCCGCGCAGCCCGCGGATCACCTCGGCGCCGTCCATGTCCGGCAGCCCGAGATCGAGCACGATCAGATCGGGCGGATGCGCGGCGGCGGTGTGCAGCGCGCCGGCGCCGTCGGCGGCGACGTCCACGTCGTACTTGCGGGCACGCAGATTGATCCGCAGCGCGCGCAGGATCTGCGGATCGTCGTCCACCACGAGAATCCGGGTCATTCAACCTCGAAACAATGTGCGGGTACGGGCGAAGCCCCCGCCCCGGGAAGCGCCAAGATCATGGTAAGCCCCCCGCCCGGCGTCGCGGCCGGCTCCAGCGTTCCGCCCATGGCCTCGGCGAGCCCGCGGGCGAGAGCGAGCCCGAGCCCGACCCCGTCGTGGGTGTTCCGGTCGCCGAGCCGCTGGAACGGCAGGAACACCTGCTCCCACTTGTCGGCCGGGATGCCCGGCCCGTGGTCGACCACCCGCAGCTCGACCCGCCGGCCGGCGGCCGCCCCGGTGATCTCCGGCGGCCGCCCGGCCGGGGAGTAGCGCAGCGCGTTGCCGAGCAGATTGACCAGCACCCGGTCGAGCAGCCCCGGGTCGGCGCGTACCGCGGGCAGGTCGTCGGGCAGCTTCACCGCGACGGTCCGCCCGGCCGCGCCCAGTTCGTCCAGCGCCCGCGGCACCACTTCTTCGAGGCCGACGTCGGCCGGGGTCATCCCGAGCGCCCCCGCCTGCAGCCGGCTCATGTCGAGCAGGTTCGCCACCAGCCCGGTCAGCCGGTCGAGCGACTCCTCGGCGGTGGCCAGCAGCTCGTCCCGGTCCTCGGGGCCGAACTCGACCTCGGGGCTGCGCAACCCGGCCACCGCGGCCTTGGCCGACGCGAGCGGCGTCCGCAGGTCATGGCTGACGGCGGCGAGCAGTGCGGCCCGTACCCGGTCGCCCTCGGCCGCCACCATGAGCCGTTGTTGCCGCAGGGCGACGGCGGATTGGGCGGCGAAGGCCCGCACGATCCGCTGGTCGGCGGGGCTGAGCTTGGGTCCTCGGAGAACGAGGGTGACCGACTGGTCGGCGGTCACGCGCAGTTCGTCGTCGCCGGATCCATCGCCGACGGTCGCGGCCGGCTGCCAGCCGGCGGCCGTTTGTTCCAGCAGGGTGACCGAACTCAGGCCGTAAGTGTCCCGGAGCTGCCGCAACAGCGCGTCCAGCGGGTCGGCCGCCCGCAGCACCGCCCCGGCGATCGTGGCCAGGGTGTGCGCCTCGGCCGCCGCCCGGTCCGCCTGCCGGGTGCGCCGGGCGGCCAGGTCGACCACCCAAGACACGGCCAGCGCCACCACCACGAACACCGTCACCGCGACCAGGTTGGACCGGGTGGCGATGGCGAGCGTGTGCAGCGGCGGCACGAAGAAGTAGTTGAGCAGCAGGAACCCGCCGACCGCCGCGACCAGCGCCGGCCACCGCCCGCCGACCAGAGCGACCCCGACGACCGCCGCCAGGAAGAGCGGGATGTCCCCGGTCAGCCCCAGCCCGGAGGCGTGCGCGACCAGCGCGAGCAGCGGAAAGCCGGCGACCGCGAGCCCGGACCCGACCAGCTGGCGTCGCCGGGACAGCCGCCCGCCCGCGCCCCCGGAACCGCGGCCTCCGGGTGCGGACATCAGCCGTGCGGGCCGACGGCCGTGACCGTCACCGCGGCCGCGCCCGCCTCGTCCGACGCCGCCAGGTCGACCGTCGCCGAGATGCCCCAGTCATGGTCGCCGTCCGGGTCCTCGAAGACCTGCCGGACCGTCCACACCGCCGGGCCCGCGTCGATGTGCAGGAACGCCGGCCCGCGCGCCGCCGGCCCGGTGCCGACCTCGTCGTACTCCTCGAAGTAGGGCGCCATCGCCTCCGCCCACGCCGTCCGGTCCCAGCCGGCCTCCGCGTCCAGCTCGCCGAGCTCGTCCCAGCGGCGCAGCGCGGCCAGCTCGACCCGGCGGAAGAGCGCGTTGCGGACCAGCACCCGGAACGCCCGCGCGTTGCGGGTGACCGCCGGCGGCTTGTCGTCGAGGCGTACCTCCTCGAGCGCGGCACCCGGGTTGCGCAGGCGTTCCCACTCGTCCAGCAGCGACGAGTCGACCTGCCGGACCAGCTCGCCGAGCCACTCGATCAGATCGGTGAGCTCCTCGGTCCGCGCGTCCTCCGGCACGGTCTGCCGCAACGCCCGGTACGCGTCTGCGAGATACCGCAGCACCAGGCCCTCCGAGCGGGACAGCCCGTAGAACGACACGTACTCGGTGAAGGTCATCGCCCGCTCGTACATGTCCCGTACGACCGACTTGGGTTTGATCTCGTAGTCGGCGACCCACGGGTGGCCTTGCCGGTACGTCTCATACGCGCCCTCGAGCAGCTCCAGCAGCGGGCGCGGGTGGGTGACGTCCTCCAGCAGCTCCATCCGCTGCTCGTACTCGATGCCCTCGGCCTTCATCGCGCCGACCGCCTCGCCGCGCGCCTTGGTGCGCTGCGCGGACAGCACCTGGCGCGGGTCCTCGAGGGTCGCCTCGATCACCGACACCACGTCGAGCGGATAGTCCGGCGCCTCCCGGTCGAGCAGCTCCAGGCAGGCCAGGGCGAAGGGGGAGAGGGCCTGGTTCAGCGCGAAGTCGAGCTGCAGATCCTCGACCAGCCGATAAACCCCGTCCTGGGTACGTTCGATCACGCCCCCGGCGACGAGGGCCCGGGCGATCGCGATCGCCCGGCGGATGTGCCGGCGCTGCGCGCCCGGTTCCTCGTGGTTGTCGGTGAGCAGGTGCCGCATCGCCGCGAACGGGTCCCCGCCGCGCGCGATCACATTCAGCAGCATCGCGTGCGACACCTGGAACGAGCTGGTCAGCGGCTCGGGGTCGGCGGCCACAAGCCGGTCGAAGGTGGGCTGGCCCCAGCCGATCGTGCCCTCCGGCGGCTTCTTGCGGACCACCTTGCGCCGCTTCTTCGGGTCGTCGCCGGCCTTCGCCAGGGCGCGCTCGTTGTCGATGACGTGCTCGGGCGCCTGCACGATGACCGTGCCGAGGGTGTCGAACCCGGCCCGGCCGGCCCGCCCGGCGATCTGGTGGAACTCGCGGGCCTTGAGCAGCCGGGTCTTCACCCCGTCGTACTTGGACAGGCCGGTGAACAGCACCGTGCGGATCGGCACGTTGATGCCGACGCCGAGCGTGTCCGTCCCGCAGATCACCTTGAGCAGCCCGGCCTGGGCGAGCGTCTCCACCAGCCGCCGGTACTTGGGGAGCATGCCGGCGTGGTGCACGCCGATCCCGTGCCGGACGAGCCGGGACAGCTGGCGGCCGAAGCCCGCGGTGAACCGGAAGTTGCCGATGGCCACGGCGATCGCGTCCTTCTCGGCGCGGGTGGCCATGTTGACGCTCATCAGGGCCTGCGCGCGCTCCAGGGCGGCGGCCTGGGTGAAGTGCACGATGTAGACCGGGGCCTGATGCGTCTGCAGCAGCTCCTCGATCGTCTCGTGCAGCGGCGTCATCGCGTACGAGAAGATCAGCGGAACCGGCCGCTCGGCGCTGGCCACGACGGCGGTCTCCCGCCCGGTGCGGCGGCTCAGGTCGTCGACGAAGCGGGTGGTGTCGCCCAGCGTGGCCGACATCAGCAGGAACTGGGCCTGCGGCAGCTCGATCAGCGGCACCTGCCAGGCCCAGCCGCGGTCGGGCTCGGCGTAGAAGTGGAACTCGTCCATCACCACCAGGCCGACGTCCGCGCCGTCGCCCTCGCGCAGTGCCAGGTTGGCGAGGATCTCGGCGGTGCAGCAGATGATCGGCGCGTCCGGGTTCACGCTGGCGTCGCCGGTGAGCATGCCGACGTTGTGCGCCCCGAAGGCGGCGCAGAGCGCGAAGAACTTCTCGCTGACCAGCGCCTTGATCGGCGCGGTGTAGAACGTCGTCCGCCCGCCGGCCAGCGCGATGAAGTGCGCGCCGGTGGCGACCAGGCTCTTGCCCGAGCCGGTCGGCGTGTTGAGGATGACGTTCGCCCCGGTGGCCAGCTCGATCAGCGCCTCCTCCTGGTGGGTGTAGAGGGCGAGGCCCTGCTCGGTGACCCACTTCTGGAAGGCGTCGAAGACCGCGTCCGGCTCCGCCGTTCCCGGCCGGCGATCCGTCAGCGTCATGGTGGTCAGTCCCTACTTTTCTCTCAAGATTTTCTTCATTTTCGCGTCGATCCCTGTAGCCTGCGCCACATGTCCACGATGATCGACGTCAAGCGGGTGGTGAACCGGCTCCTCGGCCGCGGCAAGGTGGTCGCCAAGACCACCGAGTCACGCGAGAAATGGGCCTCGGAGGCGCAGGAGGGCGAGTTCGCCTTCCACAAGACCAACAAATGGCGCCAGACCCCCGATTTCATGATCCAGACCGATCGGCTGTTGCGCCACTTCGGCTTCACCCCGGAACAGTACGCGGGCAAGGTCGTCGTGGATGTAGGGGCCGGGAGCATGTTGCGCACCCGCTTCTTCACCGACGCCCACCTGGTGGTGGTCGAGCCGCTCGCCGACCGGTTCATCGCCGAGATCCCCGGCTGCGACCTGAACAACGCCGCCGAGGTCTACTCTCTTCCGGCCGAGCAACTGGTCGAGCCGCTGGTCGGCCGCTCCGACCTGGTGATCAGCATCAACGTGCTGGACCACTGCTACGACTTCCCGCAGATCGTCGACAACATCCGGCAGTACCTCAAGCCGGACGGGCTGGCCTTCCTGACCTTCGACATGCACGACAAGGCCGACCACATGCACCCGCTGTCGCTGACCGAGAAGACCTGCAAGCCGATCTTCGACAACGCGAAGCTGCGCATCGAGAAGCTGACCACCGGCGTCGGCGACGCGCTGGACGGGGCTCAGACGTACGGTCATGGTCCGTTCACGCTGAACTACTGGCTGCGCCGCGCCGACGTCTGAGTTCGGGCGTGCTTGCTTTGCGCACTCCTACGCAGCTGCTGGCTGTGCCGGGCTGGCGTCTGAGTTCGGGTGCTTGCTTTGCGCACTCCTGCGCAGCTGCTGGCTGTGCCGGGCTGGCGTCTGAGCTCGGCCTCTTTGCTCTGCGCACATATGCGCACCGAAAGTGAACGTCCGTTCGAAATTGGTGCGTATGAGTGCGCAGAGCAAAGTCAGGAGTAGCGATGGGCGTCAGCGCCGGGGCCAGGCGGCGAGCCTGCCCCGCAACTCGGCTATCTGCGGCGCGTCCAGCCCATAGAGGGCGAACCGGGCATCGTCCAGGCGATCCAGGTAGCGCCCCGCGTCCGCCACGTCCTCCGGGTCGATCGCCGGATCGGCCCGCGAGGCCAGCTCGAGGATGTGCGCGAGCGGATAGATCTCGAGCGCGGCGGCGACGTCGATGTAGTCGCGGACCTCGCGCCGGTTCACCAGCGCGGCGACCTTGGTGGCGATCAGGTCGTCCAGGTGCATGACCGGCCCGAGGTCCATCACCACGGGCGCCCGCTGCCGGTCGAGGCGGCACAGCGTCAGCCGTAGCGCCTGCCCGCCCCGGCTGACCACGAACTCGCGCAGGTCCTCGTCCATCCCCGCGAAGAGCTCGTCGCCCTCCTCGCGGGCCACCCGGTAGCCGGCCGCGGTGAGCGCGGCGGTCACCTCGCCGGCCGCCGCGGCGACCCCGCCGGCCGTGTCGGTGAACAGGTCGACGTCCTCGGTCGGGCGCGCCACCAGGCCGTTGACCAGCCACGCGACCCCGCCGCCGAGGACGAAGCCGTGCTCGGCGGCGACCGTGAGCGCGACCTTGGCGACGTCGCGGTAGAACGTTTCGACGCTCACCGCACGACCTTGGCGACGTCGACGCTCACCGCGCGCCCTCGGCGACGTCGACGCTCACCGCGCGACCTCGGCGACGTCGACGCTCACCGCGCGCCCTCGGCGACGTCGACGCTCACCGCGCGTGTCGCAGGCGCGGGTGCCGGGCCTCCCAGGCGGCCCGCACGGCGCGGGGGAGATTCAAGACCGGCCACACGCGTACGAGGGTGGACCCGTCCAGATAGGCCCGCAGTTCGTCGACCCGGATGGCCTCGCGGAGCACGTTCTCGTACATCCAGGCGAGCATCGTCGGCTCGCCGAGATCGAAGGTCCCGCGCGGCCCCCACCACAGCCGCAGCGGCAGTTCCACCAGCCCGGTGGTAGGCCCGGCCAGCTCGCCCAGCGTCCCCGCCACCAGCACCGGCCGATGCGGCCGGGCAAGGTGGACGACCGGTGCGTCACGCGTCGGGGCGGGCATGTGATCAGCGTAAACCGACAACCCGCCCGAACCATAACGCCTAGGTTCCTAGGATGCTGTACGGGTCGTGCGCGGCGACACACGGGGCATGAGGCGGACGACCTCGACGGCCTACGCCTCGCCGCGTCGTAGCGAGGCGCAGAAGAAGCGCCAGCCCACCGTTTCGATGTCGACGTCCCAGCCGAGGGCGGTGAGGCGGGCCCGCAACTCGCCGGGGGCGTAGAGCACCTTGACGGCCCGGAAGGCCTGGCCGGTGGTGAGCGCGCGGCGCACTGCGGGGGCCGGCTGCCCGGGGGCCGCACGGTCCACGGCGGCCACCGCCGGCAATTCGTCGATCACGAAGACCCGGCCGGCCGGCGTCAGGCAGTCGGCGACCAGATCCCAGAAGGCGTCGAAGCGTTGCGGCGGGACGTGCGACAACCAGGCCGAGAAGAAGACGAAGTCGTAGCGTTCGCGCGGCCGCCACGCGAACAGGTCGGCCTCGACCAGCTGCACCGCGGCATCGGCGACGCGCCGGCGGCAGATCGCCAGGGCCTCCGGGGCGGCATCGACGGCGGTCACCGTGGTGGCGTGGCGGGCGAGTTCGACGGTCCATTGCCCGGTGCCGCAGGCCAGCTCCAGCACCCGGCCGTAGGGCGCGAACCGTTCCATGGCGGTCCGGAGCTGGGCACGGGCGTCCGCGTCGGCCCGGGCGTCGAGCGGGTAGGTGGCGTCGTACTCGGCGGCGCGGGTGCGGTAGTAGGCGATCTGCTCGGCCAGCAGGCCCTCCAGGTCGGTGTCCGGCATGGGCCCCAGCATGCCAGTCAGCGCGTGGTGGCTCGGCTGAGCAGCCGCCGGCCCTCGTCGACGAAGCCGAAGCGGCGGTAGATGGCGAACAGGTGCGAGACGTCCTGGCCGTTCGGGGCGATGACGATCTCCAGGTGGGCGGCGCCGATCCCGGTCGCCCAGGCGGCGCTGTCCTCGATCAGCTCGCCGGCCAGGCCGCGGCGGCGGTGGGCCGGAGCCACGTAGAGGTCCTCGAGCTCGGCGATCAGGCCGCTCTCCAGGCCGTAGGAGGACGTCGAGATCGCGAACGCCACGACCGTCCCGGACGACTCGATCACGGCCGCGTGGGCCGCCGGGCTCGCCAGGAGGTGGGCGAGGTGCTCGGCCAGCTTCGCGGTCGGCGTGGTGAAGCCGTCTTCGGCATAGAAGTCGACCGCCAGGGCGAGGAGCGCCGGGAGATCGGCCGGCTCGGCGACGCGCAGCCCGCTCATGTCGTTGCCAACCCCTGTTCCCGTACGCAATGAAGCAGTTGATCGATTCTGCCGTGCTTGCTCCCGGGAGAACTGCTCGGGGAGCGGCCGTCGAGGTGCGTGTGCGGCTTCGACAGGCCCGAGAACTGCCGGGTCGGGGCGGCGAACACGCCCCGGTGGTCGTGGTCGGAACCGGGCCCGTCGAGACCGTAGGCGCGGGAACCGGCCACGACCGCCAGGATCGTGTGCCGTTCGATCAGATCGGTCAAAGGAGGTCACAGGTCGAGGGCGGAGGCGTCGATCTCGCCCAGTTCCTCGGCGGTGAGCGCCAGGTTGTCCAGGGCGGCGACGTTGTTCTCCAGCTGGGCGACGCTGCTCGCGCCGATGATCAGGCTGGTCATCCGCTCGTCGCGCAGGGCCCAGGCCAGGGCCATCTGGGCCAGCGACTGGCCGCGGCGCTTGGCGATGTCGTCGAGCGCGTGGATGCGGCCCATGGTCTTGTTGTCCAGATCGCCCTCGTTGAGGAAGACGCTGGTGCGCACCCGCGAGTCGTCGGGGATGCCGCCGAGGTAGCGGTCGGTGAGCAGGCCCTGCTGCAGCGGGCTGAAGGCGATGCAGCCGGCGCCGGCCGACTCGAGCGCGTCGAGCAGGTTGTCGCGTTCGATCCAGCGGTTGAGGATCGAGTACGAGGGCTGGTGGATCAGCAGCGGGGTGCCCAGCTCGCGCAGGATCGTGGCGGCGCGGGCGGTCTGCTCGGCGGTGTAGTTGCTGATCCCGACGTAGAGGGCCTTGCCGGCGCGGACCACGGCGTCGAGCGCGGCCATGGTCTCCTCGAGCGGCGTGTCCGGGTCGGGCCGGTGGTGGTAGAAGATGTCGACGTAGTCCAGCCCGAGTCGGGTGAGCGACTGATCGAGGGAGCTGACCAGGTACTTGCGGGAGCCCCACTCGCCGTACGGGCCCTCCCACATGTAGTAGCCGGCCTTGGTGGAGATGACCAGTTCGTCCCGGTGCGCCTGGAGGTCGGTGGCGAGCAGCCGGCCGAAGTTGCTCTCCGCGCTGCCCGGCGGCGGCCCGTAGTTGTTGGCCAGGTCGAAGTGGGTGACGCCCAGGTCGAAGGCGCGGCGGACGATGTCGCGCTGCCGGTCGAGCGGGCGGCCGTCGCCGAAGTTGTGCCACAGGCCGAGCGAGATGGCGGGCAGTTTCAGGCCGGAGCGGCCGGCCCGCCGGTAGGTCATCGAGTCGTAGCGGTTGCCCGCGGGGGTGTAGGTCACAACCTCACCCTAGAGACCTCCGTTTGAAACGTTGTCACTGGTAGCTTGTTCGGCAGCCATGCGGGAGAGTCCGCCGGTCCCCGTTCCCCGACGGGGGCTGGGTGGCGCCGAAGGGGCAAATCCTCCCCGGAACCTCTCAGGCAAACGGACCGCGTGGGCAAGCGACTCTGAAGTGCTCGCCATTCCCGGGGCGGGTATGACAGAGGGGGAGGCCGCCTTGTCGACCTTCCGCCTCTGGCTTGGAGCCGCCATGACGTTCGCATCCCGGCATATCGGTCCGGATCCCGACGAGCAGACCCACATGCTCAAGACCATCGGGTACGCGTCGCTGGACGCCCTGATGGACGCCGCGATCCCGGAGGTGATCCGCTGGCACGGCACGCTGTCGCTGCCGCCGGCCGCCTCGGAGGAGGAGACGATCGCCGAGCTGCGGTCGATCGCGGCGAAGAACCAGGTGGCCACGCCGATGATCGGCCTGGGCTACCACGGCACCTTCACCCCGGCGGTGATCAAGCGGAACGTGCTGGAGAACCCGGCCTGGTACACCGCGTACACGCCGTACCAGCCGGAGATCAGCCAGGGCCGCCTGGAGGCGCTGCTCAACTTCCAGACCATGGTCACCGACCTCACCGGGCTCACCACGGCCAACGCCTCGATGCTGGACGAGGGCACGGCGGTGGCGGAGGCGATGACGCTCGCGCGGCGTTCTTCCAGGAGCAAATCTTCGGTGTACGTCGTGGACGCCGACACTCTGCCGCAGACGTTGTCCGTTTTGCGCACCCGGGCAGAACCGCTCGGCATCACGATCGCTCTGGTCGACCTCGACGGCGGCGAGTCCCTTCCGTCCGAATATTTCGGTCTTCATCTCTCCTATCCGGGTGTATCGGGCGCCGTGCGGGACCACTCGTCGTTCGTCGACGCCGCCCACGCAGTCGGGGCATTGGTGACCGTGGCCGCCGACCTGCTGGCGCTGACGCTGCTGCGGGCGCCGGGGGAGATCGGGGCGGACATCGCGGCCGGCACCACCCAGCGCTTCGGGGTGCCGCTCGGCTTCGGCGGCCCGCACGCCGGCTACCTCGCCGTGCGGGCCGGGCTCGAGCGGTCGCTGCCCGGGCGGCTGGTCGGCGTCTCCAAGGACGCGGACGGCGCGCCCGCCTACCGGCTCGCGCTGCAGACCCGGGAGCAGCACATCCGCCGGGAGAAGGCGACCAGCAACATCTGCACGGCGCAGGTGCTGCTCGCCGTGATGGCCAGCATGTACGCCGTGTATCACGGCCCGGACGGCCTTCGGGCCATTGCCAGACGCGTACACAACCATGCTTTGACCCTGGCGGGAAGCTTGCAGGCCGGTGGCGTCACCGTCGCCCACCAGGCGTTCTTCGACACGGTGACCGCGGTCGTGCCCGGCCGGGCCGCCGCGGTGGTCGCCGCGGCCGCCGAGGCGGGCATCGACCTGCGGCTGGTCTCCTCGGACGAGGTGTCGGTCGCCTGCGACGAGACCACCACCGAGGAGCACGTGGCCGCCGTCCTCGCCGCGTTCGGGGTCGCGGCCGGGCCGGCCGCCGAGTGCGGGGCCAAGCCGCTCGGGCGGACCAGCGACTTCCTCACCCACCCGGTGTTCCGCACCCACCACTCGGAGACGAGCATGCTGCGCTACCTGCGCAGGCTCGCCGACCGGGACTACGCGCTGGACCGGGGCATGATCCCGCTGGGCTCCTGCACGATGAAGCTGAACGCCACCACCGAGATGGAGCCGGTCACCTGGCCGGCGTTCGCGGACATCCACCCGTACGCCCCGGCGTCGCAGACGGTCGGCTACGAGCACCTGATCGCGCAGCTGGAGACGTGGCTGGCCGAGCTCACCGGGTACGACGCGGTGAGCGTGCAGCCGAACGCGGGGTCGCAGGGCGAGCTCGCGGGTCTGCTGGCGATCCGTGGGTACCACCGGTCGCGCGGGGACCTGCACCGGGACGTGTGCCTGATCCCGTCGAGCGCGCACGGGACGAATGCGGCAAGTGCCGTGATGGCCGGTATGCGGGTCGTGGTGGTCGCCTGCGACGCCATGGGAAATGTGGATCTCGCTGACCTGGACGCCAAGATCGCTGCGCACGCCGATTCGCTCGCGGCGATCATGGTGACCTATCCGTCGACGCACGGCGTCTACGAGACGTCGATCGGCGACCTCTGCGCCCGCGTCCACGCGGCCGGCGGCCAGGTCTACGTCGACGGCGCCAACCTGAACGCGCTGGTCGGGTTCGCCCGGCCGGGCAAGTTCGGCGCCGACGTGTCGCACCTGAACCTGCACAAGACGTTCTGCATCCCGCACGGCGGCGGCGGGCCCGGCGTCGGGCCGGTCGCGGTCCGCGCCCACCTGACCGAGTTCCTGCCGGGCAACCCGGGGCTGCCCGGTGACCACCACGCGGTGTCGGCGGCGCCGCACGGCTCGGCGGGCATCCTGCCGATCTCGTGGGCGTACCTGCGGATGATGGGCCCGGACGGCCTGGCGGCGGCGACCGGGGCGGCGGTGCTGGCGGCGAACTACGTGGCGGCCCGGCTGCGCGACCACTACCCGGTGCTCTACGCCGGCAACCACGGGCTGGTCGCCCACGAGTGCATCCTCGACCTGCGCCCGATCACCAAGGCGACCGGCGTGACGGTCGACGACGTGGCCAAGCGGCTGATCGACTACGGCTTCCACGCGCCGACGATGTCGTTCCCGGTGGCCGGCACGCTCATGGTGGAGCCGACCGAGAGCGAGGACCTGGCCGAGCTGGACCGCTTCTGCGCCGCGATGATCGCCATCAAGGGCGAGATCGACCAGGTGGCGGCGGGGGTGTGGCCGGTGTCGGACAACCCGCTGGCCAACGCGCCGCACACCGCCTCGGCGGTGACGGCGGAGGAGTGGACGCACCCGTACTCGCGGACGGTAGCGGCGTACCCGAAGGGGGTCGACCGTACGGCCAAGTACTGGCCACCGGTTCGCCGGATCGACGGGGCGTACGGCGACCGGAACCTGGTGTGCTCCTGCCCGCCGCCGGCGGCGTTCGAGGACTGACGTCCGGGTTTGCGCAGTTCAGCGACCACTCTCCAGGGATGCTCGAGGGTGGTCGCTCACCCTCTACCTGAGGTTGAGGGTGCCGCGCCGCTCTGTCGGGCCGGACGAGGGCGCGCGGCATCCGCGTCCGCCGCGAGTCGTCGTTGTTCGCGGCGGGCGGGGAGTCCTGGGAGTGGCAGGCTCGGCGTTGAGCTCTGGGGTCACGCCGTTACTGTCAGTAGCGGCGGTGGCTCGGTCGGGGCGGCGCCGATGCCGTCACGAAGGGGCTCGCCGGGTCAGGCCGCGAGGGCGTGCCGGGCGGGGCCGCGGTGGGGCTCGATCATCGTGCCGTCGGGGAGGATCTCACCGGTGTCCTCGAAGACGATCACGCCGTTGCAGAGGAGGCTCCAGCCTTGCTCGGGGAACGACGCGAGGATCCGCGCGGCTTCCCGGTCGACGGCTTCGGAGCTGGGACAGGGGGTTTGGTGCTGGCACATCGGGTGTCTCCGGTCGGGGGGCTGTGTGTGACGATTCACAACGACGGTGACGGACGTTACCTCAATCCGAACGACTTCGGTCGGAGCGGGTGACGGCGTCCCCTTGCCAGAATCCTCGGTTCATATGGTCCACGGAAGTGTGCTCGCCGACCACTACCCGACACCTGGACGGGTGCGGCCGCCGGGCGCTCCGGCGTCCTGCCAGGGCCGTCACCGTGCGTTAGCTTCCTTCGAATGGTTCGCTGTGACGGTGGCGACCCTGCCGAGCTTGTCGCCGATTTCCTCGCCGGTAACGGACTGTACGTGCGCAATATTGGCCGAACGGATGAGCAAGTTCGTCCGACCGGCGCTGGCCACCGGTGCGGCGCAGCACTGTATGTATCCGCCGCAGCCGGTTCCGTAATGGCCGGCGGCCCCGCTGCCACGCCCACTCCGGTTCCGGCGATTCCAGACGTCTACCCGGTCATCTACGAACATTCACGGCCCGATGGTGAGGGGTCCAACGGCCCGGGTGGTCCGCGCCGATCCGGAGGGAGATCGACCTCGCCGACCTGTTGCGGGCGGTCTGCCCGGGCGGCTCGGTCACCGGCGCGCCCGAGGCCGCCGCCCTCGAGGAGATCGCCCGCCTGGAGCCGGTCGGGCGTGGGGTGAGCATGGGCGCGGTCGGCTGGGTCGGGCCGGACCACATCGACCTGGGCCTGAGCATCCGCACGGTGGCCGTCGACGGCACCCACGCGCACACCTGGGCCGGCGGCGGCATCACCTGGGACAGCGACCCGACCGCCGAGGTCGAGGAGGCCGCCGCCAAGGCCGCCCCGATCCGAGCAGCCCTCGCCGGATCCTGACCTGCGTACCTAGACCGCGACCGCGGAGACGGGATGTGTCTCGTCGCCCTCGGCGGGCGCCGTCTCGGCGGCCGGTCGGGCGGTGCGACGCCAGGACGCCGCCACGAGTCCCACCCCGAGCGTGCCCGCCAATGCCGCACCGGCAACCACGACGGTCGGCGGCAGCACCTCGGCCGCCGCCCCGCCGGCGAACATGGCGAGACCCTGGACGGCCCACAGCCCCGACATCGCGACCCCGAAGGCGCGTGCCCGGTAGGCCGCCGGAACCGCCCGGCCGAACAGCGCGTTCAGCGGGATGCTGAACGCGCCGGCCAGGCCGCTGACGAAGAACAGCGCGACCACCACCGGCAGGGGCGGGCGAGCGGCGATGGGCAGCAGCACCGCGCAGGAGGACACGGCGAGCGGCACCATGAGGCGCTGCCGGAGCGCCGGCGGGCACGCCCGGGTCAGCAGCACGCCGCCGATCGCGACGCCGGCGGGCATCGCGGCGAGCAGGAGGCCCCCGGTGCGCGCACCGCCGCCGTACTCGGCGGCCAGCGGCGCGGTCACCCCCTCGGCGGCGTACACCAGGCAGGAGAGCCAGAACAGCAGAAGGTACGAGCGCAGCGTACGGTCGCCGAACACCACGCGTACGCCGGCGGTGGTCTCGCTCCACCAGGAGCCGGCGGGCTCCGCGGCCGTGGCCCGGGTCGCCGGGGCGGAGCCGCGCAGGCCCGTCGCGATCAGCGCGGCGGACACCAGGAAGGTCGCCGCGTCCATGGCCAGCACGGCCTGCGTCGAGCCGGCGGCCACCAGCAGGCCGCCGAGCGCGAAGCCGACCACCTGGGTGGTCTCGGCGACGATGTTCTCCAGGCCGTTGGCGAGGGTGTAGCGGTCGCCGTCCAGCAGATCCGGCATGAGGGAGGCGCGCGCGGATTGGAACGGCGGCCGGAAGAGGTTCGCCAGGAAGGCGACCAGCACCGTGAACAGGACCGGTGTGCCCGGGATGAGCATGATGAGCACCAGCCCGGCGCGGGCCAGGTCGCAGCTGAGCAGGACGCGCCGGCGCGGCATCCGGTCGGCGAAGACCGACAGCAGCGGGCCGCCGAAGATCCAGGTGGCGCACGAGCAGGCGAACGTCAGCGCGGCCAGCAGCGGCGACCCGGACCGGGCATAGACCGCGAAGGCCAGCGCCACGGCCGTCAACTGGTCGCCGATCAAGGACAGGAGGTTGGCGGCGAAGAGGTGGCGGTATTCGCGGAGCGCGAAGATCTCGCGGTAGGTGGCCCGCGGCTCGGACATGCGATTCTCCTGCAGAGAGAGCGGACACCACGCGACGGCGGCCCGCCCGGAGGCGGCCCGCCGTCGCGAACACGTGCTGTTCGGTGGTCCTCAGACCCAGCTACGACTACGCATGGGGATCCCTCCTTCGCGCGAGGTCGGTCGCCGGGCGGGGTACCCAGCGGCTTACCTCACTAAAGGTAAATAAAACCGCAATTGGTTTGTATCAGTCACCGGTACGGGCGTTGCTGTCGTTCGGGGCGACGCTCCGGCCGAGCGTCTCGAATGGGACGGACGGCCCCCTACGTCGCGGCCCTCAGACGGCGGGCGGGGCCACCGCGTACGTCAGATAGGCGAACTCGCCGCGGCGCTCCACGGCCGACAGGGAGAGGCGGGTGGACGGGAGGCGGCGGGGGAGCACCGGCGCGCCCGCACCCAGCGTCACCGGCGCCACGCCGAGGATCAGCTCGTCGAGCAGGCCGGCGTCGGCGAAGTCGGCGGCCAGGGCGCCCCCGCCGACGACCCAGAGGTTCCTGCCGGCGGCGGCCGCTGTCATGGCGGCGTGGACCGGGCGGACGTCGCCCCGGACGAAGTGGAGCGGCACGCCGGGGATGGCGGGCAGGTCGCGGTGGGTGAAGACCCAGGCGGGGACGTCGCCATACTCGGCGGTCCACTTCTCCGGGTGTTTCAGCAGGTCGTCGTGGTCGAGCACCCACTGGTACGTGGTGGCGCCCATCGCGAACGCGCCGACCTCGGCGAAGAACGCGGCGAACGGGTTCGACCCGTCGTCGGCGACCTCGAAGAGCCAGTCGAGTGAGTGGTGATCGTCGGCGATGAAGCCGTCGATCGTGGTGGCGGTGTAGTACTGCGTCTTCGGCACGGGACCCACCCTGCCACCGGGGTACGACATTTAGCTTTGATGTTGAGCCTTGAAGATCGATTCGGGGCTTCGTAGGGTGCGTCGGGTCGGGTCCTTCCGGTACGGCTCGGTATACGAC
>NZ_JOJL01000039.1 GCF_000721705.1 Actinoplanes subtropicus | reverse complement strand
CCTCAAGATCACCGGAGCCGTGCCCGCCCCGTCAAATCCACTCTGGACATCAACACAGAGCCCTCAGTCGCGTACTCTCCGACTTTGCCGTGCCCGTGCTGTCTGCTCTCGATCGGGCGGGGTTGCCGGGGATCGGAGCTCCTCGCTGCGCGGGGCCTCGACATGGTCCTTTCTTCCGGTCACCTTCGAGTGACGCGCGGACACGTCCGGGGCGTCTAGAGTGGGAGCGATGGGGCCGACGTTACGTAGGAGCAATCTGCCTGCGGAGCTGAGCGACTTCGTGGGGCGGCGACGCGAGGTCGCGGAGCTCAAACGCCTGCTGGGCGCCGGCCGCCTGGTGACGCTGACCGGACCGGGAGGCGTCGGCAAGACGCGGTTGGCGTTGCAGGTGGCGCGGCAACTGCGGGCCTATCCCGACGGCACGTGGCTGGTCGAGTTGGCCGCGGTCACGGAGCCCGACCTGGTCGCCTCCTGCGTGGCGGGCGTGCTCGGGGTGAGGGACCGAGCCGCGACGTCGGTGCTGGCGTCGCTGGCCGAATATCTGCGGGACAAGCAGACCTTGTTGGTGCTCGACGATTGTGAGCACCTCTTGGACGAGTGTGCGGTCCTGGCCGGCAAGCTGCTCGCGGCCGCGCCGGGGCTGCGGGTGCTGGTCACCAGCCGGCAGCCGTTGCGGCTGGAGGGTGAGTGGGTGCTGAGCCTGCCTCCGCTGTCGCTGCCTGACCTGGAGTCATTGCCGCCGGGCAACCTTTCCGAGTTCGAGGCGGTGCAGCTGCTTGTCCAGCGTGCGGGGGCGGTGCTGCCGACGTTCGAGGTGACCGCGGCCAACCGTACGGCCATCGCCGCGATCTGCCGGCGCCTGGATGGTTTGCCGTTGGCTCTCGAGCTGGCTGCGGCGCGGCTGCGGGTTCTGTCCGCCGAGGAGCTTCTGTCTCGTCTCGATGATCAGCCGCAGGCGCTGCAGGCCGGCGCCCGGGCGGGACCGCGGGGCCGCCGGACGTTGCGGAGCGCGCTGGATTGGAGCTATGGCCTGTGTTCGCCGCGGGAGCGGGTGATGTGGGCGGAGTCGTCGGTGTTCGCGGGCGGATTCGATCTCGCAGCCGCTGAGCAGGTGTGTGTTGGCGCGGGAATCGATCCGGGGGAGGTCTTCGATCTGGTCGCCGGGCTGGTCGACAAGTCGATCCTGGTTCGTGAGCCGGAGCCGGGCGAGGCGGCCAGGTACGGCCTTCTGGAAACGGTCCGGCAGTACGGGCGGCGGATACTGGCCGAATCGGGACAGGACGACGCGCTGGTCCGCCGGCACCGCTCGTACTACCGCGAGCTGGTCGTGCGGGCCGACGCCGCGTTCATGTCGTCTGATCAGGTCGGGTGGCTGCTGCGGCTGCGGCGGGAGCACGCCAACGTGCGGGCCGCGGTCCAGTCCGCCCTGGCCGAGCCCGGGGCCGCCCATGAGGCGCTGCAGATCGCCGTCGCCGCCCGTGACCTGTGGTACGGCACCGGGCGTTACCGCGAGGGCCTGCACTGGACCACCCGCGCGCTGGAACATGCTCCCGATCCCACCGCGCTCCGGGGCGTGGCGTTGGCCGAGGCGGGCTACGCGGCCCTGAGGCTGGGCGACACCGTGGCCGGCGAGCGGATGCTTGCCGAGGCGCGGTTGCTGGATCGGCGACTGGGGGATCCGGCGTTGCACGTCTGCGTCGCGCATTTCACCGGTGTGGCGGCCCTGACCAGCCGGCCGCCGGATCTCGCCCGCGCTGTCGACCTCCTCGAGGATGGGCTGGCGGCCGCCCGGGCCTGCGGCGACCTGCGACGAGTCGCCAACTCCCTGCTGTCGCTGGCCGCCGTCGCCGGTCTGGTCGGCGACGGCCGTGCGGCGGAGCACGCCGAGCAGTGCCGGGCGCTGTGCGAAACGCACCAGGCGACATGGACGCGGTCCTGGGCCAATGCCGTGCTCGCGTTGGCCGCGTGGACCGACGGTGACGGGGAACGCGCGGAGGCCCTCGTCCGGGAGGCGCTGCCGACGATCCGGCTGCTGCGGGACTCCTGGGGCGCCGGCATCTGCCTCGCCGTCCTGGCCTGGACCGCCTCGGCGGCCGGCCGGCACGAGCGTGCGGCGCGACTGCTCGGCGCCTGCGAGGCGATCAAGCGTCGCGACGGCGCGGCGCTGGCCGAGCAGGGGTCGTACGCCGAGCATCACGACCGCTGCATTCGCGAGGTCCGCGGCGGGCTCGGCGAGGCCGGCTATGCCGCGGCATTCGCCGAGGCGTCCCGCTACACGCTCGACGAGGCGGCCGACTTCGCGATGGGCGCCACCGCGCCGCCGCACCGCTCGTCCGGTCCGGGCTTGCTGACCCGGCGGGAATATCAGATCGCCGAGCTGATAGCCGAGGGAATGACGAACCGCGACATCGCCGCCCGCCTGGTCATCTCCAGGCGTACGGCGGAGTCCCATGCCCAGCACATCCTGGCGAAGCTCGGCTTCACCACGCGTGCCCAGATCGCCCGTTGGGTCAGTGACCAGGGACGGTGATGGTGATCGATTTGCTGGTGGCGGGACGCTGGCAGCCTTCCTTGGACAGTATTTCCAATGTGGGGCGGGTTCGGCGGTTGACCAGGGTCCAGGCGATGGCCAGCGTCGCGGTGACCGCCAGGCCGGCCACCATGGGCGTGGTGTGTTCGCCGGCGCTGTCGGCGATGCGGGCGATCGGGTTGGGCAGGCCGAGGCGGTCGGCCAGCCAGCCGGTGGCGGCGGTGCCGGTCAGCAGGGCGCCGGCCACCCGCAGGCGGGGTCCGGCCCGTAGGCGGGCGATCACCAGCAGGGGCGGCAGGGCCAGGGCGACCAGCAGGATCTGCACCAGCTCGATGCCGAGGTTGAAGCCGAGCAGGCTGAGCGCGAGCCGGCCGGTGGACAGTTGCATCTCGGCCAGCACGAAGGAGAAGGCCAGGCCGTGGCCGAGGCCGAACAGGCCGGCCACGGCGGCCTCTCGGCCCGGGAAGAGGGGGCGGATCGCGTGCACGGCGCCGACCAGGATGCTGGCCGCGATGAAGGCCTCGACCGGCCAGGACGGGATGTCGAGGCGGCCGAACGAGCTGAGCGCCAGCGCGATCGAGTGGCCGGCGGTGAAGGCGAGGGTGGTCCGGCCGATGCGGGTCAGCGCGGTCCGGGCGCCGGCCGGTTCCCGCCAGCGGCCGCGGATCGCCAGCAGCGGGGCCGGCAGCAGCAGAATCAGCAGGAACAGCAGGTGGTCGGTGCCGGTCAGGATGTGGGTGCCGCCCAGCCGGACCATGGCCAGGAAGCCCCGCCACGCGCTGCCCGTGCCGAGGTCGACGCGCAGCGGCGGGACCGTCATGGTCCGGGTGTCGATGCGGATGGTGCCGACCTGCTCGGCGCTGTCGCCACCCTCGCCGATCCGGCCGGCCGCCCAGTCCTGTCGCACCGAGACGAGGGCGATGTGGGTGACCACCTGGTGGATGATGACGTCGTAGCCGAAGGTGAAGTTTCGCACGTCGGCGCCGGCCGGCGGGGTGAGCACGGCCTGGGCGAGAAGTTCCTGGTACGGGCCGGTGGCGGTCTGCTGGTTCTGGCTCAGCGAGAGGTCGCCGATCGTGACGGTCCAGGGTTGGCCGTTGGTTGTGGTGGGCCGGATGTGCGCGGTGAGGTAGGTGCGCAGCGCGTCGGCGGGGATGTCGGTGGCGGCGATCGTGCGCAGGTCGATGCCGCTGGCCCGGCGTAGTTCGTCGACCGGCAGCTCGAGGTGCGCGGCGACCGCCGTTTCGTGGACGTCGAGCAGGACGACCGAGTGGGGCATCGGGTGGGCGGCCGCCGGCGGCGCTCCGGAAAGGAGCGCCGCCGGTACCGCCACCGCGATCCCGGCCAGCATGCGGCACAGCGAGATCAGCGGTGTGCGCATCAGAAGGTGAACTCTCCGCCGTAGTCGCGGGTGTGGTCCCGGTAGACCGTGTGGAAGTGGATCTGGCTCTGGAAGACGATGCCGTTCTGGCAGATGAACTCGATCCAGACCCCCGGGCCGTCGATGCGGACGTAGTCGCCCTGGGTGTCCAGGCCGGTGCCGCCGGAGAACGCCACGAAGGTCTGGTTCAGCTGTTTCTCGTACGTGGTGAGCAGCATCCGGGTGGTGGCGTTGTCGACCATCGAGACCCACGGGCGCATGGCCGCCAGGACCAGCTTCTTCTGGGCGGGGGACAGCTGGCTGACCGCGATGCCCTCCTTGGTGGTCGGGAACTGGCCGTCCTGGCCGGGCCCGAGGAGCACGTCGCCGAACGACTCGGTCAGCTTCGCCGTGGCCTGCTGCGCCGTGGTGAGGCTGCCGAGCAGCTTGAGCATGCCGTCACGCTGGGCCGACAGCGGCTGGTAGGTGGTGCCGTCGGTGGTGAAGCTGGTCGGCTCGACGCCGATGAAGAACGGGGTGGAGCCGGTGACCTTGCCGTCCTTGAAGGTGATGTTCAGGGCGAGGTGGTGGCCGCCGAAGTGCAGCTGCCAGGTGCCGGTGAGCGAGGGGGTGCCGAGGAAGGACAGGAAGTAGATGCCGCTGCCGTAGTTGAGGCCACCGCCGCCGCCGGGTCCGCCGGACGGCGGGGTGCCGGTCGGGGCGTCGGAAGCGCTGGCGGACGGGTCGGCAGTCGCGGTGTCCGTGGGTTCCGCCGTAGCGCTGTCCGTGGGGTCCGCCGTAGCGGTCACGCTGGGGTCGGCCGTCGCCGAGGACGTGCTGCCGGCCTCGGCTGCGGCGAGGATGTCGTCGGCCTTGAGGATCTGGGTGACCTGGTCGAAGCCGGTGCCCTTGCCGGTGCCGGTGGCCGCCTTGACCACGGCCTTGGCGGCGGCCAGCTGCTCGTCGTCGAGCGTGCCGAGCTGGATGCCGACCCGGGTGACGATGCCTTCCGGGAGGTTGGACCAGTTGGTGGCGTTGGCCTGGGAGAAGTCGAGCAGGACCTGGGCCTTCTGGTCGTCGCTCAGGGTCGCCAGGAACGCGTTGGCGGCGTTCACCACGGCGGCGACGCCGGTGCCACGCACCTGCGGCCGGGCGGCGGCCGGCTTGGTGCTCGCGCCCTTGGCGGTCGCCGCGTTGGCCGTGGCGTACCCGCCGCCGACCAGGAGGACCGCCGCGGCGGCCACGGCGGCGCCACGCCAGCGCCGCCGGGAGGGACGGGCGTGCTGGCCCGCTTCCTTGTTCACCAATTACTCCTAGTGATTGTTGATCGATGGCTTCTTCTCGCCGATCCGTCGAGCGCCTCCGGCATCCGTGGTCCGGCGACTCGCTACAAGATTGTCGACAGTATCATTGATAAAATGCAAGTCACTGGCCGCGGCAGTTTTTTGAACAGCCGCCAACTGGGGAAATGTGAACCGAAGTCCGCGTCGGATGAAACAGGAACGATTCTTTTCATAGCTGGTTGATAGCGATTTCAAACGTCACTCATAAGCTATTGCTCTCCGTCGTGATCGTTTTAGGCGCTCATTTCAGTGGTAACTGAGTGTGACGTCCCGGGCGCGATCGTCGTGCCCACCACCGTTCGTGGGGGCGGTCGACGGTGGGCGGCCTGCCGATCCGCGCGCCCAGCCGACCGGCGAGGAGGAACTGGCGTTACCACCGCGGTAGTAGCCCGGGATACCGCTGCCGTTGGACGTGGCGGCGGCGTTTCGCCCGTACGGTGGGTGGGTGCCGTTTCCCCAGCCGCTGAGCAGCGCGGCGCGCGGTTGGCTGGCGGGCGTCGCGATCGGGGTGCTCAGCGCGATCGGCGCCGTCATGCGGGTCTACCAGGACCGCGGCGGCGGCCCCGGCCCGGGTCCGGGCATGCCGCTGGCGGCGGACATCGCGGCGGCCGGCGGTGGGGCCGTGGCGATCGGGCTGAGCCGCACGTTTCCGCTGCCGGTGCTGGTCGTCTCGACGGCCACCGAGATCGTCTTTCTGGTACGCGGCTGGGGGTCGCCCGCCCCGATGTTCGCCATGGTGGTGGCGATCTACCAGCTGGCGGTGCGCGCGGAGCGACGGTTCGCCTGGATCGCCGCGCTGTTGTGTGGCGCGCTGTGCTGGGTGGCGTCCGGCTACGGGTCGCACACCGGTTGGTGGAATCCGTTGAGTCTCGGGCTGTTCGCATGGACCGGCATGGCGGCGGCGTCGGGAGATGCGGTCCGCAGCCGGCGCGCGTACGCGGCCGCGGTGGAGGACCGGGCGCGGCGGGTGGAGCAGAGCCGCGAGGAGGAGGTGCGCCGCCGGGTGGGGGAGGAGCGGCTGCGTATCGCGCGGGAGCTGCACGACGTGGTGGCGCACCACATCGCGGTGATCAATGTGCAGGCCGGGGCCGCGGCGTACGCGCTGACTCGCCGGCCGGAGTCGGCCGGTCCGCCGTTGGCCCACATCCGCCGGGCGTCCAGCGTCGTGGTGAAGGAGCTCGCGGCGATCGTCGGGCTGTTGCGCGCGCCCGGGGACCGCGACGGCGGGCCCGCGCCGGACCTGGCGCGGCTTCCCGAGTTGCTCAACGGGTTCGTCGCCGCCGGAGTACGGGTCGAGTATGCGCAGGAGGGCGAGTCCCGGCCGCTGCCCGCGGCGGCCAACCTCGCCGCGTACCGGATCACCCAGGAGGCACTGACCAACGCGCGTAAGCACGGCGACGGCGGGCCGGTGCGGGTGTGCTTCCGGTACGCTCGGGACCGCCTGTCCATCGAGATCACCAATGGGGTGGCAGCGGGTCGTCCCGCGGCCGGCGACGGCTCCGGCTACGGGTTGATCGGCATGAGCGAGCGTGCGGCCTCGGCGGGCGGCACGGTTGACGCGCGCCCGAGCGCGGCGAACTGTTTCACCGTACGAGTCGAGCTCCCGGCACCGTGGCAGCAGCAGGAGGACCAGCCGTGACCGTCCGGGTACTGCTCGCCGACGACCAGAAGCTGATCCGCGCCGGCTTCCGGCTCATCATCGACCTGGCCGACGGCATGGAGGTGGTCGGCGAGGCGTCGGACGGCGCCGAGGCGGTGGAGCTGGCTCGCAGCGCCCACGCCGACGTGGTGCTCATGGACATCCGGATGCCGGGCGTGGACGGCGTCGAGGCGACCCGGCGCATCGTTGCCGCCGACGACCTCGAGGGCGTACGTGTCGTCGTGCTCACCACCTTCGACGCCGACGAGAACGTGCTGGCCGCGTTGCGGGCCGGCGCCAGCGGCTTCCTCAGCAAGGACGTCGAGCCGGAGGAGCTGCTGCGGGCGATCCGGGTCGTCGCGGCCGGCGAGGCGCTGTTGACGCCCCGGGCCACCCGCGGCCTGATCGACCGTTTCCTCGCCTCGCCCGAGGAGCCGTCGCCGGTGGAGCCGCCGGTCGCGCTGGCCACGCTCACCGACCGGGAACGGGAGGTGCTGCGCCTGGTCGCGCTGGGCCGGTCGAACGAGGAGATCGCGGGGCTGCTCGTGCTGTCGCCGCTGACCGCCAAGACGCACGTGCACCGGGCGATGACCAAGCTCGGGGTCCGCGACCGGGCGCAGCTGGTCGTCATCGGGTATCAGAGCGGGCTGGTCCGGCCCGGTGACCAGAGCTGACTACCACCACAGTGGTAGCGCACCGGGAATCCTCTGAAAAATACTACTCCAGTAGTAGCGATAATGGCTTCCACCGGTCGACGACAAAGGAGACTGGAATCGTCACGCTTGTCGGGTGAAGAGAAGCGTGAGAGGAAGACTTCGATGAGCGAAATGCGTAGGCGAACTTTTCTGCAAGGAACGGCCGCGTCCGTGGTCACCGTTCTCGGGCTGGCCGCATGCACCAGCTCGGACTCGGATTCGTCGTCGGCCTCGAACACGAAATCATCGTCGGGGACGCCGTCGTTGACGTTCAGCGGCAAGGCGTGGAATTACGATGCGACGAACGACGTGTATTACCAGATCGGCCGATACTACGTGGCGAAACCGGCCGCCGAGGACTACGAGACGCTCGGCGTCATGGTTCCCGGGAAGTACCTGAAGGGCACCAAGAACAGCGACGGCACGTACACCGCCGCGGTCGACGCCTCGGGCAAGGTCGGCGGGTTCACGGCGAGTACCGCGCCGATCGTCTTCCCGGTCAACACGCCCGGATACGCCGCGCAGAAGCCGCTGACCGCCTACAGCTACGATGACGTCTCCGCGTACCTGAAGGCTGGTTTTGTCTATGTGCACGCCGGCCTGCGGGGGAAGGACAGCAACACCAGCAGCTACACCGGCAACGCGCCGTGGGGCGTCACCGACCTGAAGGCCGCGGTGCGCTACCTCCGTTACAACGCGAGCCTGATCCCGGGCGACAAGGACCGCATCGTCTGTTTCGGCCACAGCGGGGGCGGCGCCCAGAGCGCGATCATGGGCGCCTCCGGCGACAGCGAGCTGTACACGCCGTATCTGAAAAGCCTCGGGGCGGCGATGACCGACGCCAACGGCAAGACGATCAGCGACGCGATCGCCGGCGCCATGTGCTGGTGCCCGATCACCACCCTCGACTACGCCAACGCGTCCTACGAGTGGAACATGGGTCAGTTCGCCAGCACCGACACCCGCGCGGCCGGGACCTGGACGAAGAGTTACTCGACGGATCTGGCCAAGGCGTTCGCGGCCTACCAGAACAAGCTCGGTCTGAAGGACTCGTCGGGCCGGTTGCTGCGGCTCGACAAGTCCACCGCCGGCGTCTACCTCACCGGCAGCTACTACGACCATTTGGTCTCGGTGGTCGGCGAGTCGCTGAACAACTTCCTGAAGGACACCACGTTCCCGTACACCCCCTCCAACTCCACCATGGCGGGTATGAGCGCGGGCGGTGCTGCACCGGCGGGCGCTGCACCCGGCGGAGCCATGCCGAGCGGCGGTACCCCACCCGGTGGCAGCACCACGAGCCAGGCGTCAACCACCTATCAGACGGTCAAGGAGTACATCGCGCACCTGAACAGCTCCGGCACCTGGGTCACCTACGACGCCGCGTCGAACACCGCGAAGGTCGCCGGCCTGGCCGGCTTCGTCCAGAGCCAGAAGAGCGCGTCCAAGAGCGTCGGGGCGTTCGACGGGCCGGACCGAAACATGACCGAGAACGTCGTGTTCGGCAACGGCACCAGCGGCCTGCACTTCTCGCCGGTGGCCGAGCAGGTCATCGAGGCGAACGAGGCCGCGTACGCGAAGATCTCCGGCTGGCAGGCCTCGTACGCCGCCGCCCAGTACACCAGTGACTTCAAGAAGACCGATAGCGTCGGCGAAGACATGGCCCACCGGGTGAACATGTACAACCCGATGTACTACCTGAGCGGCTTCTACCAGGGCTACAAGAGCGGGAAGGTCGCGTCGCACTGGCGCATCCGCACCGGCATCATGCAGGGCGACACGGCGAGCACGACCGAGGTCAATCTCGCGCTGGCCCTGCGGAACTTCGGCGTCAAGGACGTCGACTTCGCCACCGTCTGGGGCCAGAGCCACACGATGGCCGAACGCACGGGTAACGCCACGGCCAACTTCATCGCCTGGGTGAAGCAGACCGTCGCGAAGTAGACACGACAGAGCACTACGAGGAGGACTGCCCGGCCGCCGGCGCTGACCGGTCGGTCGCCATCGTTTCTCAAGTGCCGAGGCAACTGGCCAGCGCGCTGGTGAGCTTGTTGGCGCGTTGGTCCAGAGTCGGGCCCATCTGGTTGCTGAGGTAGGCGAATCCGACCCGGTGAGTTTCGTCGGCGAACCCGAGCTGCCCGCCCGCACCGTCGTGTCCGAAGCTCCCGCTGCCCAGCATGGGACGCGATGGAGGGGAAGACAGCATGAACCCCGTTCCCCAGCGCTGGCCGAGATCCGGGTCGCCGAGCAGCATCTGTCCCCAGGATCGCGGCACCATTGCGTCGGCGACGGTACGGGGGGTGAGAAGCCGGGGTCCACCGATCTTCGAGACGCAACCGGCGTACAGGCGGGCCAGCGAGCGGGGCGTGGCGATCCCGTTGACGCCGGGCAGTTCGGCGGCTTGCAGGGCCGGGTCGTTGATCGTGACGATGCCGTTCTCGGTGGGGAACGGCAGGGCCTCGCCAACGGTCATGGCCTGTTTGACCGTCGCGGTCGCCTGGACGGCGGCCACCTCACGGATCACCGCGGAGTCCTCGTCCGGCAGCGGTGGCTCCATCCACGCCACCGTGTCCCGCGCCGATTCCGGGAGCCCGATCCAGAGGTGCAGGTCCATCGGGTCGCCGACGGTCTCGCGGAGGAATCGCCCGGGTGTGTGGCCGGTGATGCGCCGGATGATCTCGCCGATGAGCCAGCCGAACGTGAGGGGGTGGTAGGAGTGCGTGGTGCCGGGTTCCCACAGTGGCCGCTGGCCTTCCAGGGCCCGGACGACGGGATCCCAGGCGCAGAGTTGTGCCCGGCTCAGATCGGCCTCGATCGCTGGGAGTCCGGCGCGGTGGGCGAGGATATGGCGCGTGGTGATCGATTCCTTGCCGGCGGCGGCGAAGTGCGGCCAGTAATGGGTGACCGGCACGTCGAGGTCGAGCCGGCCGTCCTGGACGAGCAGGTAGCAGCAGAACGAGAGGATTCCCTTGGTGCAGGAGAACAGGATGGCGGCGGTCTCTTCCTGCCAGGGCCGCCCGGTGCGGGCGTCGGCCACGCCGGCCCAGACGTCGACCACCTTCCGGCCCTCGACGTAGACGGCGCAGCCGGCGCCGAGGTCCCCGCGGTCGCGGAAGTTCTCCGCGAAGGTGTCGACGACGCGTCCGAAGCCGTCCTCGGCGCCGCCTTGGATCGCGATCGGCCGCCGCGGTCCGCCGGCGGTGATCATGCCAGCACGCGCCGGAGGAACGCGGCCATCCGCTGCCAGGCGTCGAGGGCGGCGTCCTCCGGGCCGATGTGAGTGAACGCGTGCGTGCAGCCGTCGTAGGAGACGTGCTCGGTGGGCACGCCGGCCTGCTCGAGGCGCGTGGCGTAGGCGTCGCCTTCCGCGCCGAGCACATCGAGGCCCGCGGTGATCACCAGTGCCGGTGGCAGCCCGCTGAGGTCCGGCGCCAGGATCGGCGAGGCGAGCGGATCGCGGGCCTGCTCGGGATCGCTGAGGTACCAGGTGTTGAACCGCTCGGCGGAGCGCAGCACGAACTCGCGCCACACCGGGTCGGGCGCCGGATCCGGGTCGGGCTTGGCGCGCGGGCTGATCATCAGATCCAGTGGGGCGTAGTCGATAATCTGGCCGCGCAGCGGGAAGTCCGCACGCCCCGCCCCGCGCAGGCTCACCGCGGCGCTGATGTTCCCGCCCGCGCTGTGGCCGCCCACGGCCAGCCGGTCGCCGTCGAGGCCCAGGTCGCTGCCGTGCCGGTGCAGCCAGGTGAGCAGCGTGTACGTCTGGTCGATCGCGGCCGGGAAAGGATGCTCCGGCGCGGTGACGTAGTCGAGGTTCACCACCGCGCACCCGGCGGTGTCGGCGATGAAGCGGCAGTACGGGTCGTCGGGCTCCCAGTCGCCGAGCACGAACCCGCCGCCGTGGAGGTTGACGTAGACCGGCCAGGGCCCGGGCACGCCGGCCGGGCGATACAGCATCAGTTCGGGCACGCCGGCTTCGGCGGGCACCGGGATCGTGTCGTAGGTGCCGGTCGGCAGGTGCGCGAGGGCTCGCGGTGCCGTCGCGCCGAACTCACGGGCACCCTGCCGGAAGGCGTGGATGTCGGCGAGGCCGGCGAACATGCCGGGCTCCTGCTCGGCTTCGGAGGTGCTCACTTGACGGCTCCTTTGGTCAGTCCCTCGACAATGTGTCGCTGCATGAACAGGTACGCGACGAGGATGGGCAGAACGGTCAGGACCAGCGCGGCCATCATCGGCCCATAGTCGGTGGTGTGGCTCTGCACGAACGCCAGCGTCGCGAGGGTCAGGGTGCGTTGCTCGGGCCGGCGGAGCACCAGGAACGGCATGAGGAAGTCGTTCCAGATCCACAACGCGTCGAGGATCGCGATCGTCAGCGTCACCGGCCGCAGCAGCGGCAGTACGACCCGGAAGAACGTCTGGAGCCGGTTGCAGCCGTCCAGCATCGCGGCTTCGTCCATTTCCCGTGGAATGCTGCGGATGAAGCCCGCGTACATGAAGACCGCCAGCGGCACCCCGGTCGCGAAGTAGATGTAGACGATGCTCCAGCTCTGCTGGAGCATGCCGGTGCTGCCCAGCAACTTGATCATTGGGATCATCAGCACCTGGAACGGCAGCAGCATCGCCGCGATCATCAGGTAGAAGACGACCTGGTTGAACCGCCACCGCACGCGGGTGAGGAAGTAGGCCGTCATCGAGCCGAAGAAGCAGAGGACGACGACGCTGGTCACGGTCAGGACCAAGGTGTTCCAGAAGGCGCCCAGGTAGTACATGGTGCGCGCGGCTTCGGTGTAGTTGTGAAGCGTCGGAGAGGCCGGCAGGCCGAGCGGGTCGTCGAGGATTTCCTGATCGGACTTCAACGAGTTCGAGACGACCAGCAGTACCGGTGCCGCGTAGGCCACTAGCACGAGAAACATCCCGCCGGACCGGCTCAGACCGGACGACCGGCGCCGCCGGGGCCGGCCGGCGGCGGGCACCTCGGCCGCCTGGCGGCGGGATTGCATCTGAACGGTCACAGATCCACCTCTCGACGACGGCTGACCGACACCTGCAGCACCGAGATCACGGCGACGATCAGGAACAGGACCAGTGCCTCGGCCTGCCCGGTGCCGAACTGCTGGGACACGAAGGCCTTCTGGTAGACGTGCATGGCCACGAGTTCGGTAGACCCGTACGGGCCACCGTTGGTGAGCGTCAGGTTCATGTCGTACGTCATGAACGAGCGGCCGATCGTGAGGAACACGCAGATCGTGAAGGTGGGGCGCATCAGCGGGAGCACCACCGACCGCATCCAGGCCCAGCCACCGGCGCCGTCGATGCTGGCCGCCTCCAGGACGTCGCGGGGCAGGGTGGTGAGTCCGGCCAGGTAGATGACCACAAGGAAGCCGGCGACCTGCCACACCGTGGCGATGACCAGTGCCCAGAAAGCCAGCGTCGGCGAGGCGAGCCAGGGCGTGGCGAGAGCGTCGATGCCCAGGGCGGCGCCGACCGCGACCACACCTTGCGAGAAGATGAAATACCAGATGAAGCCCAATATCACGCCACCGATCAGGTTCGGCGTGAAGAAGCCGGCGCGCAGCGCGCCCCGGAACCGGATGCGGCCGGACAGCCCGTAGGCGAGCGCGAACGCCAGGGCGTTGGCGAGCACGACGACGACCACCACGTAGAGCGCGGTGAGCCCGAGCGATTGCCAGAACTGTCCGTCGGCGATGGCGACGGCGTAGTTGCTGAGCCCGACGAACGAAAGGTCGTCGCTCAGCCCGTTCCAGTTGGTGAACGTCAGGATGAGCCCGGCGAGGAAGGACACAATAGTGATCGAGAGAAAGGCGAACGTCGACGGACCGGCGAAGACGAGGAATCCGCCGATGTTGTTCCAGGAGCGCCTCATCGTTGCTGTTCTCCTTGGTTGCTGCCGGGCACGGGGCCGGTCTCGGGTAGGGGTCGGCCCCGGCGCGGCGGGAGAGCGGGCGGCTATTTCTGTGTCTTCCAGTAGGCGGTGATGGCCTTCGCCAGCCCGGCCCGGTCGATCTTGCCGGCCATATACTTGATCATTTGGTCGCCGAGGACGTTCCAGTGGTCGGCCGGCAGACCGGAGATCGGGGTGTAGGTCCGGTCCTTCTGCAGATCGGCGGCAACCATACGGCCGATCGGGTTGCTCGGTTGCAGTGTCACGTTGCGGTACGCGGGCACGCCGCCGGTCTTGTTCACCATGAAGTCCTGGCCGCTTGCGCTGTGCACGTACCAGTCGAGGTAGGCCTTGGCGGCGTCCTGCTGAGCCGGCGTGTTCACGGTCTTGTCGATGGCCATCATGAACGATGACGTCGCCACGACCTTTTGGTTCCAAGGGTCGGTGGGGTCGTCGCTGACCGGGACCGGCATGATGCCGTACCCGTCACCGTCGGGCGATGCTCCGAGGGCCTGCAGCTGCGGCCACTGGTAGTCGCCGATGAACCAGAACGCCGCCTTGCCGTCGGCGAACGCCTTGGCGTCGGTGTCGATGGTCCCGGCGATCGGCCGCGCGGCGTTGAGGTTGTATTTCAGGGTCAGGTCGAAGGTGTCCATGAGTCCGTTGAACACCTTGTCCCTGGCCAGGTCGGCGGTACCCGCCTTCAGCTGGGCGATGAACCGGGCCCGAGCGGAATCGTCCCCCTGTGCGTCGTACATCTTGGTCAGGAACTGGCCGGCGAGCAGCCAGGGCAGGGGCGACACGATCACCGGGGCGGTGCCGGCTGCCTTGATCTTGGCGAACAGCGCGGCGAGGTCGGAGCGGGTCTTGATGGTCGTGGGATCGAACGCCCCGCCGATCGCGGCCTCGACGAGCTTCCGGTTGAAGGCGAGGCCAATGCCGGTGGCCGACTGCGGTGCCGCGAGCACTTTGCCGTCCACCGCGCCCTGCTGACGGGCCCACGGATACTCCTCCTGGGCCCATTTCTCGCCGGAGAGGTCGACCACCTTGTCGGCGACTTTGGCGACGTCGCCGGCGTCGACCACGAAGATGGTCGGCACGTTGCCCGACGCGTACATCGTCAGCAGTTGCTGGTAGGGCGCCTGGTTCAGCTGGCCCTGGACGAAGGTCATCTGATATTGGGGATTTTCCTTGTTGAAGACCTTGATGGCGTCCTGGGTCTGCGTGAGGATCCCCGGGCCGCCGACGAATCCGGTGAACTTCACCGCGCCGTCCTTCGCCGTGGACGAGTCACCCGACGGACCGGCCGCACTGCAGGCGCCCAGGAGCATCGTTAGGCCGGCAGCCAACACCGAGGACTTCCTAAGCATATTCTTCCTCTCCCTCACCAGGGGAAACATGGTGGAACCGCTTCCACTTTGGTGAGGAACGTAACACGCTTGTCAAGAGCACGGGCATCGGTGGAACCGGTTCCGCAGGTGACGTATGCTGCCCGCACCACTCGTGATCGGAGGTGACGTGCCGACAACCATCGGAGACGTCGCCCGGCGAGCCGGCGTGGGAGTCGGCACGGTCAGTCGGGTGCTGAACAACCAGCCCAAGGTGGGGCCGGAAACTCGCGCCCGGGTGCTGGCGGCGATAGCCGAACTCGACTACGTGCCCAGCGCAACCGCTCGCCAGCTCTCTCTGCGGCGCACCAACACGATCGCCGTCGCCTCGATACACATCGTGATCCCCTCCGTGATCGAGCGGATCCACGGCATCGAGCGGGCGCTGACGGCCGCCGGCCTGGATCTGATCATCCGCAACGTGGAGACGGTCGAGCGGCGCAACGAGGCCGTCCGCGAGATCGCGCGCACGGACCGGATCGACGGGGCCATCTTCATCTCCCTGGCCCCCGGGGCGGAGGAACTCGCCCGGATCCGCCGGTCGGGGCTCCCGGTCGTGCTGATCGACGCCCACCACCGCAGCGTGCCCCGGGTCGTCAGCGACGACGTCGAGGGCGGCCGCCTCGTGGGTCGCCACCTGCTCGAACTCGGGCACACCCGGATCGGCTTCGTCGGCGATCCGCCACGCCCGGCACTGGGCGTCCAGTCCAGTCGGATGCGACTGCGCGGCGTCATCGAAGCGCTCCAGGAACGCGGTCTCGGCATCGCGCCGGAACACATCGTCGAGGGCGAGCACTCCCGAGCGGGGGGCCAGGACTCGGCGCGGACCATCCTGTCCCGCCCCGATCCGCCGACCGCCATTGTCGCCGCTAACGACACCCTTGCGTTCGGGGTGCTCGCCGCCGCCCGGGAGCGCGGGCTCGATGTGCCGCGCGACCTGTCGGTCGTCGGCTACGACGACATAGACGCCGCCGACCTGGTCCAGCTCACCACCATGCACCAGCCCCTGAGGGAGAGCGGAACAGAGGCCGTCCGCCGGTTGCTGGCCATCCTCGACGGCACCGACAACGGGCCCCTCCGTTCGGTGCTCCCGGTGCACTTGGTCAAACGCGGCACCACCGCGCCCGCTCCCGAACGCACTGCATGACGCCTTCCACCCAGGCCACGGCGCGTGCGTGCCGTGGGCTGACGGTCTGAAGCGCCGGGTGCCGCTCTCGATAGCCGGGCGAGGTCGGACACGCAGCCCGTTATTGACTGCTTCGGCCATTACAGAGAAACTCCTCGGAGAACGTTCAACGGTGTGCTGTGCCACCGCTCGTACGTCGATCTCGCTACCCGGTGTGGCTGTCTCTCCCCCCGGCGTCACACCGGTCGTTCGTCCCTTCCCACCCCTGACCCAGGTGTTCCTCGCGCCCGTCCGGGGTAGTCCCCACCACCTCAGGAGCAAGTCCTCATGAGAACTCGTGTCCGGCCGTTGACGGCCACAATCGCCTTGGCTGTCACCGCCTTGGCAGGTACGCCACTGGTCCCCGTCTCGCCCGCCTCCGCCGCAGCGGGTAGCCCGGCCGTGCGGCCGCCGTTGGGCTGGAACAGCTGGAACACCTTCGGTTGCGACATCAACGAGTCCAAGATCCGTGCAGCGGCGGACGCGATGGTCAGCTCCGGGATGAGTGCGGCCGGGTACCAGTACGTCGTCGTGGACGACTGCTGGCAGGCGACCACGCGCGACGCCTCCGGCAACCTCCGGGGCGACGGGGACCGTTTCCCGTCGGGTATGAAGGCGCTGGGCGACTACATCCACGGCAAAGGACTGAAGTTCGGCATCTACCAGGCACCCCGCGAGCAGACCTGCGCGCAGTACTTCAACTCGATCGGCGGCGCCACCGGCGCGCTCGGTCACGAACAGCAGGACGCCAACACGTTCGCCTCATGGGGAGTCGACTACCTCAAGTACGACTGGTGCTCCCCGTGGGGCACCCTGGACGACCAGATCGCGAGCTTTTCGACGATGCGCGACGCGCTACGCGCCACGGGGAGGCCGATCGTCTACTCGATCAACCCCAACAGCGCCCACGCCAACACCGGGGCTCTCTACAACTGGAGCTCGGTGGCGGACATGTGGCGCACCACCGAGGACATCACCGACAGTTGGAGCACCGGCTGCGCCGGCGACTGCTTCATGGGTATCACCGAGATCCTCGACGTCCAGGCACCTCTCTATTCGTGGGCCGGACCGCAGCACTGGAACGACCCCGACATGTTGGAAGTCGGTGTCCACGGCACATTCACCCCGACCGAGAACCGGGCGCACCTGAGCATGTGGGCCATGATGGCCGCGCCGCTGATCGCCGGGAACGACATCACCTCGATGCCCGCCGACGTACGCACCGTGCTGATCAACCCGGACGTGCTGGCCATCGACCAGGACAGCGCCGGCCGGCAGGCCCAGCGCGTCAGCGACTCCGGTGAGACCGAGGTCTGGGCCAAGACGCTCAGCGACGGCTCGGCCGCTGTCGCCCTGCTGAACCGCTCGGCCGCCACCGCGACCGTGTCCACCACCGCTACCGCGGCCGGTATGCCCGCGGCGAGCGGTTACCACACCTACGAAGTCTGGACCCAGGCGATCCGGAACACCACGGGCGCGATCAGCGCGACCGTCCCGCCACACGGTGTGGTGATGTATCGGGTCCGAACCGGCTCGGCGATCGCGACCGACTCGTTCAGCCTGCGCGGCGCCGGTTCTGGTCGTTGCCTGGACGTGCTCGGCGGCGCCCCGAACGACGGCACCCAGGCGGTCATCTGGGACTGCAACGGCGGCTTCACCCAGGTCGTCACCGCGGTCTCCGGCCAGCTGCGCATCAGTGGCAAGTGCCTGGACGCCGAAGGCAACGGCACCGTCAATGGCACCAGGGTGATCGTCTGGACCTGCGGCGCCGGCACCAATCAACAGTGGGCGATGCAGGACGACGGCACCATCCGAGGCGTGCAATCCGGCAGGTGCATCGACGTGAACGAGGCTGCCACCGCCAACAACACCCCGCTCATCCTGTGGACCTGCTCCGCCGCCGCGAACCAACGCTGGGGCCGCCTCTGAAATCCCGGTTCGGTGCCCGCCCCGCGGGCGGGCGCCCTGACGGACCCGTTCGGTTCATGTCCGATCGATGGCCGTTCTCGCCGTGTGCCGGACAGCACGCCACCGCATGCGGCCCGGCACAGCACGGTCAGACGCCCAGCGCGCGGCGCAGGTAGCCGAGGCGGGCGGCGCGGGAGTCGCGGCTGACGGCCGCCTGCGGTGCGAAGGTCTCGAAGCCGTGGAACGCGCCGGCCCAGACGTGCAGTTCCACCGAGACGCCGGCACGGGCGAGCCGGGCGGCGTAGTCGATCGTCTCGTCGCGGAAGGTCTCCACCGCGCCGACGTCGATGAACGTGGCGGGCAGGTGGGACAGGTCCGCCGCTCGGGCCGGTGCGGCATACGGGGCCACATCGGGGCCGCCGCGGGCGTCGCCGAGCAGCGCGGTCCAGCCGGTGCGGTTGGCGTTGCGGTCCCAGATGCCCTCGTTGTCGAGCTCCTGGCTGGACGCGGTGATGCCGCGGTCGTCAAGCATGGGGCAGAGCAGGATCTGGTGGCTGAGCGCCGGGCCGCCCCGGTCGCGGGCGAGCAATGCGGTCGCGGCGGACAGCCCGCCACCGGCGCTGGCCCCGTAGATCAGCAGCCGTGCCGGATCGATGTTCAGTTCCGCGGCGTGCTGCGCGGTCCAGACCAGGCCGGCGTAGCAGTCCTCGACCGGCGCCGGGTGCGGGTGCTCGGGGGCCAGCCGATACTCGACCGACACCACGACGACGCCCCGGTCGACGACGAGGTCGACGAGGTCGACGATGCCGGTGCGGTTGTCGCCCATGACCATCCCGCCACCGTGGACGTGGTAGATGCCGGGAACCGGTCGGGCCAGGCCGGCGGGGCGCAGGATCAGCGCCGAGACGTCGGGCGCGCCGGTCGGCCCCGGCACTCGGCGTTCCTCGACGTCGACGGCGCCGTCGCGGCGCAGCAACTCGTCCGGGACGGCGCCTTCGGACCACGAGCGGTCAGCGGCGACGGTTTCCAGGTTCAGCGGGCGTTTCATCCCGGCTGGCAGTGCGTCGAGAACCGCGGCGAGTTCCGGATCGAACGGCGGGTGGGGGCGGGAGACGTCCATCGAGGGCTCCTGACGGGAGATTCGGCGTGCCTCCAGGATCTTGCGGTTGCGGACGCCGGCCCGCGAGAGATGGGCATCGCCCGGATTCGGCAATCAATGTTTGCGGACTTACACACCACCAACCGGAGCACAATGTTCGCCACCGCGGTAGATTCTTGAATCGTTTCATAATTATCTGGAGTGTCATGCCCGAGCTCGCCGCACCCGTCGCTCTCCGCTTCGACCACCACCCGGCCGATCGGCCAGTGCTGGGCATCGGCACCGCCACGCCGCGCATCTCGTGGCAGGTGCCGACGGCTCCCGACGGTTACACCCAACAGCGCTACGAAATAGAGATCACTCGCGAGGGCGCGGAGCCGGAAGTCTTCGCCGGTCAGGGCGGCGAGCAGATTCTGCTGCCCTGGCCGGGTGCGCCACTGACGGCGCGGGTGTCGGCAACCGTACGCGTCCGCGTCGCCGACGCCGTCTCCCGGAGCGATTGGAGTGAGCCCGCGGTCGTCGAGGCCGGCCTGCTGGCGCCGGCCGACTGGACCGCCCGTTTCGTGAGTCCGCGCGACATCGCCGGCAACGGCGCCCCCGCGCCGATCCTCTCGGGCTCGATCGAACTGCCCGGTGGCGTCGTGAAGGCCCGGCTCCACCTCACCGCGCACGGCGTCTACGTAGCCCGGCTCAACGGCAACCGGGTCGGCGACGAACGGCTCGCCCCGGGCTGGACCGCCTACCAGCACCGGCTGCGTTACCAGACCCACGACGTCGCCGGTCTGCTCCAGGCCGGCACGAACCACCTGGAAATTCTGCTCGGCAACGGCTGGTTCCGCGGCCGGCTCGGCTTCCAGGGCCGGCGGGCCATCTACGGCGACCGGCTGGCCGCGCTCGCCCAATTGGAGGTCACGACCGTCGACGGCGCTACCCACGTGCTGCACACCGACGGCTCGTGGACCGCCCGGGAGAGCGAGATCGTCGCCGACGACCTGTACGACGGTCAGCGCACCGACCTGCGCCGTCGCGACCAGGCCGCGGGAGGGCAGCACCCGGTCGACGTGCTCGACACGGATTTGGGGCGGCTCGTGGCGCCCGAGGGGCCTCCTGTTCGGGTTACTCAGGTGCTGCCGGCGGTGGCGGTGAGCACGTCGCCGGCCGGGAAGACGCTTGTCGACTTCGGGCAGAACCTCGTCGGGTGGGTGCGGCTGAGGGTGCGCGGTGGTGTGGCCGGCGACGAGGTGACAGTGCGGCACGCCGAGGTGCTCGAGGACGGGGAGTTGGGGGTCCGGCCCCTGGGGAGCGCCAAGGCCACCGACACCTATGTGTTGAGCGGCGAGCCCGAGGCCACTCTGGAGCCCGAGCTGACCTTCCACGGCTTCCGCTACGCGGAGGTCAGCGGTGTTCCCGGTCTCACCATCGGCGACCTCGAGGCCGTCGTCGTCGGATCGGACCTGCGGCGGACCGGGTGGTTCGAGTCGTCGCACGCGCTGCTCGACCGGTTCCACGAGAACGTCGTCTGGGGGATGCGCGGCAACTTCCTCGACGTGCCCACCGACTGCCCGCAGCGCGACGAGCGGCTCGGCTGGACCGGCGACATCCAGGTCTTCGCCCCCACCGCAAGCTTCCTGTTCGACACCGCGGGCTTCCTCGGCAGCTGGCTCGCCGACCTGGCCGCCGAGCAACACAAGGACGGCTCGGTGCCATTCGTGGTACCGGACGTGATGCCCCGGCCGGGGCCGGCCACCGCGGCCTGGGGTGACGCCGCCACCATCGTGCCCTGGGTGCTCTACCAGCGCACCGGCGACCGTGACCTGCTCGCGCGCCAGCTGCCGAGCATGCTCGCCTGGGTGAACCGGGTGGCCGGGCTGGCCGGCGACCCGCTGCTGCGGGAGGGCGGGTTCCAGTTCGGCGACTGGCTCGACCCGACGGCGCCACCGGCGGAACCCTTCCGCGCCAAGGCCGACCCGGATGTCATCGCCACCGCTTACCTGGCCCGCTCGGCCGAGATCGTGGCCCTGGCCGCCGGAGTCATCGGCGACGAAGCGCACGCTCGCGAGTACGGCGACCTGGCCGCCCGGGTGCGCGACGCGTTCGCCGGTGAGTACGTGACGGCAGGCGGGCGGGTGCTCGGCGACGCGGCCACCACGTATGCCCTGGCCCTGCAGTGGGCGCTGCTGCCCGATCCGGAACAGCGCCGCCGCGCCGGGCAACGGCTGGCCGACCTGGTCCGGGCGGCCGGTTTCCGGATCAGCACCGGCTTCGTCGGCACCCCGCTGATGACCGACGCCCTGGCCGACGCGGGCGAGCCGGAGCTGGCCTTCCGGCTACTGCTGCAGACGGGATGCCCGTCCTGGCTCTACCCGGTTACCATGGGCGCCACCACGGTCTGGGAGCGCTGGGACAGCATGCTCCCGGACGGCAGCATCAACCCGGGCAAGATGACATCGTTCAACCACTACGCGCTGGGCGCCGTCGCCGACTGGCTGCACCGGCGGGTGGCCGGGCTGGCCCCGGGGGCACCCGGCTACCGGGTGATCGAGGTGCGCCCCCTGCCGGGTCGGCGGTTGACGCGGGCCGCGGCACGGCATCTGACACCGTACGGGGAGGCGTCGGTCTCCTGGGATCGGGCCGACGGGAAGCTCCGGATTACCGTCGTGGTCCCGGTGGGCGCCTCGGCGGTCGTGTCGCTGCCTGGCCGGCAGCAGGACGTCACCGTTCGGCACGGACGTCATTTCTGGATGCTGCCCGACCCGTACGCCGAGGAGACCTCGAGCCCGACGGAGCCGACGATCCGCCAGTTGATGGACCACCAGCCCGGGTGGGACCGGATCGTGTGGGCGGCCACCGAGTCCGGGGTGGCGCCCGGCGAGGCTGCCCTCGCCGGGCGTCTGGCCCGCTTCCTCGACGCGCCGGCGAGTGCGCTGCTCGACGCGGCAACCGGCGGCGGCTTCAACCCGGGCGCGGATCGGATGCGGGCACTGCTGGACGACGGCCCTCGATAACTGCACGCGGCCATGGACTGGTATTACGTCGACGTCAATCGTCGGCGACAACGGCGCATTTGGTTGCGTCGATCGGCGGACCACCAACTTGGGGCAGAAAGGGTGAGGCGAGATGGATGGTCACCAACGGTGGCGGGTGCCGTGGCCGTCCGCGCCCAGCGAGCGTGGACGGCCGCGGCGATCGTCAGGATTCCGGGTCGTGCCGGCGCCGACCCTCGATCAGGTGATGGAGCAGGACGCGCCGTTGAGGGTGAAAGATGTGGGCTTGGCGGTGTTGCCGGTGTGGTTGGCCTGGAAGCCGATGCTGACCGAGGCGTTGGGTGCGATGGCCGCGTTGTAGCTGAGGTTCTTCGCGGTCACCGCCCCGGAGGCCGGCGAGTAGGTGGCGTTCCAGCCGGAGGTGATGGTCTGCCCGCTCGGCAGGGTGAAGGCCAGCGACCAGCCGCTGACCGCCGTGCTGCCGGTGTTGGTGATGGTGATGCTCTCAGTCAGGCCTGTGTTCCAGGAACTGACAGTGTCGGCGACCCGGCACGCGCCCGAACTCGGCGGCGTGGTCGGAACAGTCGTGGGCGGTGTCGTCGGTGCCGTGGTGGGTGGTGTCGTGGGCGGTGTGGTGGTGCCGCCGCTGAGGCCGAAGAACGCGATCGCGTACGCGGCCATGCCGCTGGCCGGCAGGCTGTGCCCGGCGCCCTGGATGCTGTAGGCCTCGACGTCGACGTGGCCGGCGGAGTCGGCGAAGCGGCGGCGGTTCCAGCTCGACACCGGGGTGTCGGTGGACGTCGGTGTCTGGCTCAGCCCGAACACGTTGGTCCACTGCTCGATGTCCTCCTGCAGCAGCGAGTACGGCACGAGGGTGTCGGCGGTGCCGTGCCACAGCTGGATCGGCGGGCGGGTGCCGGTGTAGCCCGGGTATGCCGACCGGACCCGGTTGCCCCAGTCCTGTGGGGTCCGGTCCATGCTGCCGCCGGTGCATTTGCTGCTGCCGGGCGGGTAGTCGGCCGCGTTGGCGAAGCAGTCGAAGGGAACGCCCATGAACGCCGCCCCGGCCTTGAAGACGTCCGGGTAGAGGGCGAGCATCTCGTCGGTCATCATCCCGCCCGACGACGAGCCGGTGGCGTAAACCCGGTTCGGGTCGCCGCCGTACTGCTGCTCGGCGTAGGTCACCATCGACACGATCGAGACCGGGTCGCTGCCGCCGCCGCGCACCTTGCTGGCGGCGGACCAGGTGTCGAAGCATTTGCCGAAGCCGGCTTGCTGCTCCGCGCTCGGGTAGATGACGATGAACCCGTACCGGTCGGCCAGCGAGGCGAACTCGCTGCCCGAATAGAAACCCGGGCCCGAGCCGCCGCAGCCGTGCATGGCCACCACGATCGCCGGCTTGGCCGGATGGGAGTCCGGCACGTAGATGTGCATCTCCATGCCGCCCGGGTTGTTGCCGAAGCCGGTCACCTGGACGAGCGATGCCGCGAACGCGGGTTGGGCCAACGGAACGGCCAGGCCGATCGCGGCCAGCGACGTGGCCGCGGCGTACACAAGCTTTCGTTTGATTCTCATGCGTCTGACTCCTCTTGTTGCTTGGCGCGATGGGGAGCGCTCGCCGTGTCGGGGTGAAAGGCCGACGCGCGTGGCTGGCCGCCGCGGGGCTCTCGCGGGCCGCGCTGCGTCAGCTGATCTATGCGTGGGTGCGCCGGCCGGCATGAGCGTCGGTCGATCCGTCGGTATGGGCCGGCGGAATCCCCAGGGATGCGTGACATTGCCCTCGATGTCACGTGACCCTGCGCCGGGCAGGCCCGGCGCGTTGCGTCTGACCTTTGCGGCCCGGCTCCACAACCATCGTCCGGCACATAGTGTGCTCTGCGGACTGATAACTGTCAATCGATGTTAATCAATAGGGAGCCGTGGCGCTCGCTATCGGCGTCCCCTTTCGCACTCGCCTCCCGGTCCGTGCGATGATCGATGCCGGTCGAACCCTTCGGGTGTCCGTCTTCAGTCCCGCCGGAGCGTTGCGTGACAAGTCCCTTCGACATCGAGGAGATCTTCCCCGATGACGCGGCCGGGTCGGTGCGCCTTCCCCGGCGGCAAACCGGCAGTTCGCCGCAGGGCCTGGCGGTGACCTTGCTGGCCGACTACACGCTGCGCACCCGCGCCTGGCTACCGTCGGCGGCGATCGTCGCGCTGCTCGCCGAGTCCGGTGTGAGTGACGCCGGCGCCCGGGCTGCCATCAGCCGGCTGGCGCGCCGCGGGGTGCTGGAGGGCAGCCGGAACGGGCGGCGCAGTTTGTACCGGCTGACCGAGGCGGCCGCCGCCAGCCTGTCGGTCGGCGGGCGATGGGTTGTCACGTCGATGATCGAGGTGCCGGCCTGGGACGGCTGGTGGACGCTCGTGGCGTTCTCCCTGCCGCAGGAGCGCAACATGCAACGCCGAGCGCTGCGTGATCAGCTCCGGTGGCTGGGATACGCGCCGTTGTACGACGGTCTCTGGATCTCACCGCACGGCCTCACTCGCAAGGCGAAGGACCAACTCGCTCAACTCACCCTCGGCACGGTGACGGCGTTCAGCGCCCGGCAGATCGAGTTGGACGCGATGGCCGGCCGCGATCCCCTGGACGCCTGGGGCACCGAGGCCATTGCCGGACAGTACGAGGCCTTCGTCCGGCGATGGAGCCCCCTGCTGCCCCGGATAGCCGCCGAGGATCTCCGCGGAGTCGAGGCGGTCCGCGCCCGCACCGAGGTCATGGACACCTACCGCCGCTTTCCCCTCATCGATCCCCAACTCCCGGTCGAACTGCTGCCGGCTGGCTGGCTGCGAGAACCCGCCGCGACGGTATTCGCTGGCGTCTACGACGGCTTGGCCGAAGCCACCCAGGACCACGTAAGGGTCGTCGCGGCGCGCTTCGCCGACGGCCCGCCACCCGGCATCGAGGCCCACCGCGTCGCCGATCTCCTCGCCGGCGTACGCCAGACGTCGTCCTCCGAGCGGATCGACCGGCCTTCTATGTCAGGGTGACCTCGCCAAGCGCGCAGATCGGGTTGAGAGTGCGCGGGTGGCCGATGCCCAGTCCACTCAGGTGCCGGAGTTGAATCAGACATCGAGTGACATCGATGTAGGCTGATCGCGTGCGCCGCGATTCCCCGGCGCCCCCGCGTTTTGCGGCCGGCTCGGGTCCCTTTCTGTGTACGCCCTCGTCAGTAGCGCCAGTGGCTGCGCCGGCCCGATGTCACACCTTGGAGGAACCATGTCCGTCCGCTCAACCCGCCGGAGCCTGCTGACCGCCGCCGGAGTCGTGGGTGCCGCAGCCGTCGTGGGCCGGGCCAACCTTGCCAACGCGGCGACGACAGTGCATATCTACGTGGCCGGCGACTCGACGGCCTCGATCTACACCACCTCACATGCCCCGCGCGCCGGGTGGGGCCAGGCCTTGCCGATCTTCACGACCTCCGCGGTGTCGGTGGTCGACATGGCCAAGTCCGGGCGCAGCTCGAAAAGCTACGTCGACGAGGGCTGGCTCACCCAGATCCTCGCCAAAATCACCAGCGGCGACATCCTGCTCATCTCGTTCGGGCACAACGACGAGAAGACCGACACCGACCTGCACACCGACCCGGAGACCACCTACAAGCAGTACCTGAGCATGTACGTCGACGGGGCCCGCGCCAAAGGCGCCAAGCCTGTGCTGGTCACGCCGGTCGAGCGGCGCCGGTTCGACAGCTTAGGCAGGGCCGTGACGTCACACGGCGCCTACCCGGGCGCGATGCGGGAACTGGCCGCCGCCAAGGGCACCCCGCTGGTCGACCTGTCGGCCTCCAGCCTGGCGCTGTGGAACAGCCTCGGTTCCACCGGGACGAAGACCTGTTTCCTCTACCTCAACGCCGGCGAGAGCCCCAACTACCCCAGCGGTGTGCAGGACGACACTCACTTCAAGGCCCACGGGGCGATCGAGGTGGCCCGGCTGGTCGCCACGCCGCTGCACAACCAGGGCGTCCTGCCCGCGGCCGACTTCCGGCGCCTGACCACCACTAACCTGGCCGACTCGCTGATCGTCTGGCCGGCCTGACCCCGTACCGCCACCCTTTGGGACCTGGTTCTTCGCGCCGCACCCGTCGGGCCAGACGCCGGTGGCGGCGCAGATCCCTGCCCCGATGGGTTTGCACGGGCGGACGGCGTCGGCTCCCGCGGGGGAGCCGGCGCCGCTCCGGTCAGAGCGTCGGTTTGAACTGTTGGCAGTTGTTGTTCAGCCAAGTCCACAATCGGACGTTCGTCCCGTCCGCTGCGTTGCAGTCGGCTACGTCGGCGACCTTGCCGCTGTTCGGGTTCAGCAGCCGGACCCAGCCGTTGTCCGTCTCGGTGGTGGACCACCGCTGGCAGGCGTTGTTCCACCACTCGTACTGCTGGATGTTGGTGCCGTCGGCGGTGCCGCAGTCGGCCACGTCGAGCGCCTTGCCGCTGTTGAGGTTGATGATCCGGCTGGTGCCGTCGGCCAGCGGCTCGATCCGCCACCGCTGGTTCGCACCGCCGTGACAGGCCCAGAGCTGGACGTTGGCGGCGTCTGCGGTGGACCAGTCCGACACGTCCAGGCACTTGCCGGTGGCCCGGTTGACCAGCATGACGGCCGCCGGGGTGTAGATGAAGCCGACCTTGTCGAGCTCGTCGCCGGAGCGGCCCGTGAAGCCGGCGATCTGCCAGCCGGGCGGCGCGGTGCGGGTGACGCAGTCCGATGTGGTGGAGCCGCCGGCCAGGGTGCGGCCGAGGTTGGTGGTGAATTTGGCGTAGAAGATTCTGGTATGGCCGCTGTATTCGGCTTGGCACAGGTAAGTGGTTTTGACGTACTCGTTACCACCGAGAGAGAGCGACGAGTACGAGCCGCCGGTGCCGCCGTGCGTGAGCGTGGTGCCGTTGGAAAGCGTCACCCCGACCTGGTCGACACGCTCCGCGGCGCGCAGCGAGATGGCCGTCGCCTGTGCGCCCTCCGGCACACTGTCGATGTCGTTGTAGTAATCGCCGTGCGGACCGCCGTACTGATCGCTGAACGTGAACGCCGGGTTGGTCGACCAGGCGAACCTGACGGTGATCGGGTCGTGGTCGGACAACATCAGGCCGGTGCCGTCCTCCAGGAACTTCGAGTGCTCGTTGTTGTAGTAGGTCGCGTAGAGGTTGATGTACTTGCTGCCGCGGAACATCACCTTGTCGACCACCTCGCAGGTGTTGGTGATGTTCGACTCGTCGCACCCCAGCGTCGCGCTGCCCTTCGCCGGCGCCACGCCGCCGCGCTCCAGTTGCACCCAGGAGTCGACGAGCTGGTTGTTGGCTACGAAGTCGGCGATGGTGTCCGCGGACCGGGTGTACCGGGTGTTGGTGTCACCCATCACCACCACGGCGTTGCCCGCTGAGTGGCTCTGGATGAAGGAGGTCAGCTGGCTGAGGTTGTCGGCCCGGGACTGCTCGTCGCCGTCGTTCGTTCCGGCGTTGGTGTGCAAGTTGTAGAAGTCGACGTACACCCCCTCGGACAGCCGGACACGCATGAAGGTGAAGCCCTTCGGGGTCAAGCAGTCGCCGGAGTCGTACTGGCACGAGTTCCAGTGCACGCGCTCGAAGTCGTCCTCGTCGTACTGGTAGTTGGACAGCGAGTTGAGCCCGCTGCCGATGCCGGCGCCGCCACTGGTCGGGGTGCGGTACGGATGGGAATCGGCGGCGTATAGGGCCGCGTGGTAGTTGAAGTCCTCCTCCACGTGGACGATGTCGTAGGGACTCAGCCGCCGGCCGATCGCGGTGGTGGCCGACGTCCGTTCCGTCGACGCACTGTTGACTGCCTGCGGCAAGCCGGCGACGTTGTAGCTGAGCACGCTGAACGTACCCGCGGCCGCGGCCGCGTGAGCGGGTGCGGCCGACACGACCGACAGACCGAGCGCAGCGAGAGCCGCGGCGACGGTGCCGGCCAGGATTTTGCGCATGGTGGAACCTCATATCGGGGCTGAGGGATTACGGGAGAGGGGTGTGAACAAGCGTCTTGCCCTGAACGGAAGCGAGGGGTTGCATGCGCTAGCAGCGACTACAAGGCCGTCACCGCCAGCTACGCGGTCGCGGACCCACTGACCGGGGGCCGCGGCCCCCTGAGTCCGGGGAGCCGCAGCCGTACGGTCGGTGGTCAGCGAACCACCTTGACTTTGATGGCCGGGCTGGTTGACCCGGTGACGGTGGCCGAGCCGAGGTACGCCACCGTGATCTTGTAGGTGCCCTTCTTGGCCAGCGGTCCCAGATCGAGTACGGCCGTGCCACGGGCGCCGAGGCGGACGGTCCGCACGATCTTGGTCGTGCCGTTGACGGCGGTGATCCGCACTGTGCCGCACGGTGCGGCGCCCGTCGCGCTGGTCACCTTCATGGACAGATGCACCTTCTTTCCCACGTGGACCGTGCCGGCGCCGGCCGAAACCCTGCTCGTCGAGGCGGCCGGTACGACCTTGAGAACGACGTCGGCCGAGGAGACGGCGTACCGGTCGTCGCCGGAGTAGACGACCCGCAGGGTGGTGGCGCCCACGCCGATGGTGTTCTTCAACCGGATCGTGATTTTTCCGTTGACCAGTTGCCCGAATCCGACCGAGGTCGAGCCGGCCAGCACCCGCACGCTGCCCGAGGGCTTGTGCGCGAGGGCACCGCCGACTTTCACCTTGACCACCGCGGACCTGCCGTAGGGCACCTTCGCGGCAACCAGCGACGCGCTCGTCGTCGTCTTCGCGAGGACCACGCCGACGGCCGGCAACACGGCCTTGTTGGCCGGCTCGAGGTTCCCGGCGGCGTCCATCGCCCGGTAGAGCACGACGCTCTCGGCACGGCCCAGGCTCAGCGGCGTGGTGTACGCCTGCCAGGTCGACCCGTTGGTCAGCGAGTACTCCATCCGGGCGACACCCGAGCCGCCGTCGGCCGCCCGCAGAGTCACGGTGCGGGCGGTCGCGTCGAGAACCGCCTGGGACACCGGCGGCGTCGTGTCGATCCGGACGGTCAGCGCACTTGTTCCGGAGTTGTTGCCCTGCTTGTCGGTGGCGGTGTATTCGACGAGGTAGGTGCCGTCGAGGCTGAGCGTCAGCGGCTGGGTCTGGTCGACCCATGCCCCGGCCGGCTCCCCGAGGCGGGTGACCCGCACCTGCGGGACCACCGGGCCGTCGACCGCGTCGGTCGCGGTCACCGCCACCTGCGCCGGGGCGGTGAACCATCCACTGGCCGGCGTGCCCGGCGTTACCGTGGCGCTGAGTTGTGGTGCGCCCTCGTCCGGAACGGCCACGACCGCGGTGGCCTTGACGTTCTGGCTCTCGTCGAGGGTGCCGGAGACGGTGAACGTGCCCGGCTGGGCGTAGGCGGACGCGGGAACCGCGTCCCAGGTGACGGTGGTCTTCGCCGAGGAGCCGTCGGCGTAGTGCACCGTGACTCGCCAGGGCAAGGTCGGCGCCGTGCCCGCGTGCGTCGTCACCGAGACCGGATCCACGCTGGCGGGCAGCAGATTCGGTTGGTATGCGGTCAACAGGCGGTCGTACTCGTCCTGGGTGATCGGCAGGACGGTGCCGTGCCGGGGACTGGCGGGCAAGGAGGAAGAGGCGACCTTCGTCCAGACTCCGGAGTCCAGGTCGGTCGAGGTGAACGGCACGTAACCCTGACCGCCGTACTCGTCGATGAACAGATACCACCGGTCCTCGGTGTTCGACTTGAACACCAGCGGTCCCTCGCCGGCGCTGATCGCGCCGGAGCCGATGCACTCGCTGACGAAGCCGTAGTCGGTGCTGCGGATCGAGGCCGACTTCTCCTCGATGATGAATTTGCTGCACGGCGAGCTGGAGCTGTTGTTCCGCTCGTCCTTGGTGAACCGGTAGTAGGTCCCGTTGTGCTCGATCATGGTCGAGTCGATCACCGAGTATCCCGGGTCCTTCCACACCTGCGGCGCGCTGAAGGTGTAGAAGTCACGGGTCGTGGCGTACATCATCCGGTTGTAGGTGCTACCGGTGTGGTTGGTGTCGTTCGCGTCGTACAGCTTCGACGCCCAGAACACGACGTAGGAACCGATGCTGGGGTCGTAGTACGCCTCGGGCGCCCAGGTGTTGCCCGCGGTGTCCGGCGAGATCTTGACCAGTCGCTGGTTGGTCCAGTGCACCAGGTCGGTGGAATCCCACACCATGATCGACCTGGAGCCACTGCGCTGTGCGGCGTCCCAGTCGCCGTTGCCGTAGATCTTCAGGTCGGTGGCGATCTGGTAGAACTTGTCGCCCTCCGGGGAACGGATGATGAACGGGTCACGCAGACCGGTGGTGCCCAGGGTCGAGGTGAGCACCGGCTGGGAGTTGTCGACCTCGCGGTAGGACAGCGGGTCGTTCGCCTTGCTCACCGCGTTGTAGATCTGTTCGCCGTTCGCGGTGCCCTCGCCGGTGAAATAGCTGAACAGATATCCGGTCTTGGCCTTTGCCCGCGGCAGCTCCGGCACTGTGGCGGTGATGTCCCGGGTGGCCGAGGCGGCACCGGCGGTTACCTTGGCGGTCAGGGTGACCTTGGCGGTACCGGCCGCCGGCCGGTGCACGACGCCGGCGCTGTCGATGACGTTCGGGTCGCTCGACGACCAGGTGATCGTGGTTTCGTAGTCGCCGCTCGCCGGCAGGGTCAGGTTGCCGCGCACGTCGTCGATGTTGTGCACGGCGATCGAGGCCGCGGCCGCCGCTGCTGCCTCCTCGTCGGAGAACGCCGATTTCACGGTCACCGGGAAGGACTGGGTAGTGCTCTGCCCGCCGCGGGTGAGTGTGGCAGTGAGTGTCGCGGTCGAGTCGGGTTCCCCGGCCGCTGGGCGGGTGATGACGCCGTCGGCAGTGATCACCGAGGGGTCACTCGTCGCCCAGGTGATGGCCGAGGCGTGGGCGCCCGTCGACGGCAGTGCCAGGTTGGCGATCAGGGCGGAGACGTCCCCAAGATCAAGGGCCTGCGCGTCGGCCGCCAGCCCGGCGGTGACCACTGGCTCGGCCAAAGTGCTCACCTCGGCCGTGCTCAGCGCCCGGTCGTAGACCCGGAAGTCCTTGATCGTGCCCTTGAACAGGTTGTCACCGGGGTAGTCCGACTTGCCGATGTAGTTAGCCGTGGTCGTCCCGCCGCCGATCGAACCCGGCGTGATGGTGACCGAGGAGTTGGTTCCGATCGCGACGCCGTCCTCGTACAGCGTGGCGGTGTTGCCGGTCTGGGTGTACGTCACGTGCTTCCAGATCGCGCGGTCCAGCACGTCGGACGACGAGGCACTCGTGTTCTGCTCGGTCGACCAGTTCCCGCTCGCGATTCCGGCCCGGAAGTTGGTGCCGGTGGCGAACAGGTAACCGTCGCCGTACCAACTCGTGGTGTTGCCGAACCCGTAGAGGAAGTACGGCGTCGATTGGGTGGCGTCGATGTTCACGTCGAACGAGACCGAGATCGAGTTCAGTCCCGACATGATGTTGTCCGGGACTTTGATGTAGGTGCTCGACCCGTCGAACGCCAGTCCGTCGGCCCCCGACCAGGTCGCGGTGCCGTTGATCGTGCCGTTCCTACCGTTGCCGGAGGAGTCGGTGGCCACCGCTCCCGCCGCCTCATCGAGCTTGTACCACGCCACGAGACCGCTGGTGATCGCATCGGCGGTGCTCTGATCGGCCCGCGCCGGGGCGGTGAGCAGTCCGGCGGACAGCATAGCGATGAACGAACCGAGGACGAGCGAGCGAGCCGTGCGCCGCCACGAGGGGCGCGCCTCCGGTTCGCGCCGCAGGAGCCAGGACATAAGGGAGTTCTCCTTCGGACCGGGGGACGTGACGAGGGCGGGCCCGCCCGCCGCCGGGATCGGCGACGGACGCGGGATGCGTTACGCGCGGACGCGAATCCGTACGGACGCTGACTTCGCGGACTTCGCTGTGCGGGACCCGGCATAGATGGCGGTCACCACGTAGCTCCCGGTCTTCGCGAGCGGGCCGAGCCACAGGGTGATCTTGCCGCCCGCAACCACAGTCGCCACCCGCTTGATCCTGGTGGAACCGTGCACCGCGTCGATCGTGATTTTGCCCGTGACGGGTACGCCGTTGACCGCCTTGACCGTGACGACGGCCTTGACCGAGTGGCCCTTCTTCACCGACTGCGGGGTGACGACGAGGGTCGCGCGGGTGGCGACCTTGGTGACCGTCACCGAGCCGGCCGCGGTCGAGGGGGCGAACCGCTCGTTGCCGGCATACAGCACGCGCAGGTTGTGCCGGCCGACCGCCAGGTCCGCGGTCAGCGTGACGGAGCTCTTCGCGCCCGTGAGATCGCCGACCCCGACCAGACGCGCGCCGTCGAGCACCCGCACGCTGCCGCTGGGGGTACCGGCGGCGGCCTTGACCCGCACCTTCACGGTGCACGGCGTCCCATACGCGACGGTGCCGCACCCGGTGAGCGTCGTCGTGGTCGCCACCAGGGGCGTACCGGCGGCCGGTAGCTCGGCGCTGTTGGCGGATTCCACGTTCCCGGCCACGTCGACCGCGCGGTATCGCACCGTCGTCGTTTTGCTGCCGACCGCTATCGGGCCTTGATAAGGAGTCCAGGTCGTGCTGCCGAGGGAGTACTCGATCCGGCTGATCCCCGAGGTCGAGTCGGCCGCGGTGAGAGTCACTGTACGGGCGCGGGCGTCGACGCTTGCCTTGGACACCGGTGCCGTCGTGTCCACGTGGACGGTCAGCCGGCCGGTGGCCGAGGTGTTCCCGGCCGCGTCGGTGGCGCGGTACTCCACGACGTGCGTCCCGTCCGCGCTGAGCGTGACGGGGGCGCGGGTGGAAACCCAGTCGCCGCCGTCCGTCCGGACCTGCGGCACGATGCTGCCGTCGGTCTCATCGGTGGCGGTGACGGTGACCGTCGGCGGTGTGGTGTACCAGCCGGTGTCCGGCGCGGCGGGCGAGACGCTGCCGGTCGCCGCCGGGGCGGTGATGTCGACCGGCTTGATGCTCTCCAGGGTCGGCACGACGGTCTTGATCGTCCCGTCCGTGTTGAACTCGAGCTTGTCGATGGTCGTCTCACGGTGCATGCCATCCCCGTTCGGGATCGCGAACCGGTGGTAGATGATGTACCACTCGTCCCGGCCCGGCACCTGGACGACCGAGTGGTGGCCGGTGCCGAGGATGCCGAGGTTGCTGTTCTTGGAGAGGATCACGCCCTGTTTGGTCCAGGGCCCGTACGGCGAGGACCCGGTGGCGTACGCGACCTGGTAGTTCACGTCCCGGGTGTCGTTCTGCGACCAGCTCAAGTAGTAGGTGCTGCCACGCTTGAAGACGAACGAGCCCTCGTTGTACCCGTTCGGCGTGATCTCCGCGACGTCGGATTTGTCGAACGAGATCATATCGTCGTGCAGCGCTACGACATACGCGTGGCCGTTGCCCCAGTACAGGTACGGCTGCCCGTCGGTGTCGATGAAAACGTTGGGGTCGATCATCTGCCCGGAGAAATCGCCGGAGGCGAGCAACGGCTTGCCGAGGGCGTCGGCGAACGGCCCGGTCGGCGAGTCACCGACCGCGACGCCGACCTGAGCCTCGGCGCAGAAGTAGAAGTAGTACTTCCCGTTGTGCTCGACCATGCTGGGCGCCCAGGCGCGGGACTCGGCCCAGGAGACGTCCGGGCCGAGATCCAGGATCACGCCCTCGTCGCTCCAGTGCACCAGATCAGTGGACGAGAACGCGTGGAACTGGGTGCCGGACCAGCCGTCGTACCCGTCGGTGGTCGGGTAGATGTAGAACTTCCCGTTGAAGTAGCGGACCTCCGGGTCGGCGTAATAGCCGGGGATGACCGGGCTGCCCATCACGGTCGCCGAGACGGTCCAGGCCTGACTGGCGCCGGTGGTGTCGGCGACGGTGTACGTGACCGGGTTGCCGAAGTCCTGAACGCTGCCCGAGGCCGGCGAGATCGTCGAGCCGGTCGGCAGCTTGAAGGTCGGCGCGAGCCGGTGCACGTCGGTGCCGGGAACGACCGGCAGGAGCACGGTGCCAGCGGTCCGGTTGACCATCGCGCTCACCTTCAGCGACGGTTCGGCGGCGCCGAGGATCGCCGTGGTGCTGCCTCCGATGTCGTACACCTCGTCGGCGGTCAGCGCCCGGTCGTACACCCGGAAGTCTTTGATCGCTCCCTTGAAGAGGTTGTCCCCGGTGTAGTCGGACTTGCCGATGTAGTCGGCAGTGGTCACGCCGCCGCCGACGTCGCCGGGCTTGATGGTGATCCCGGTGTTCGTCCCGACCTGCACGCCGTCTTCGTAGAGGACGGCGCTGCCGCCGGTCTGGGTGTACGTGACGTTCCTCCACTCGCCGCGCGCGAGAGTCCCGTCGGAGGCCGTGGTGTTCTGCTCGGTCGTCCATTTCCCAGTCGCGATCGCGGCGCGGAAACTGTTGCCGGTGGCGAACAGGTAGCCATTGCCGTAGCCGGTCGAGCTGTCGGTGTTCCCGAACCCGTACAGGAAGTACGGCGAGGTCTGGGCCGGATCGATGTAGACGTTGAACGATACGGAGATCGAGTCGAGGCCGGACATGATGTTGTCGGGAACCTTCACGTACGTGCTCGACCCGTCGAACGTCAGACCGTCGCCGCCGGTCCACGAAGCCGTCCCGTTGACCGTGCCGTCCTTTCCGTTGCCGGAGGAGTCGGTGGCCACCGACCCGGACGTCTCGTCGAGCTTGTACCACAACACCAGGCCATCGGCGGTCGCGGCGGCCTGGGCCGCTCCGGCCGGAACCGGCACGGCCATCGCGGAAAGCAGAAGGGCCACGACGCTCAACGCGGACCAGCGGGCCGGACGGCGACGCGTCGCATCCCCAATACGTAGTCGCATAACTTATTCCTTCGAGCGGCGGAATGAGACACGGGAGGGAGAAAGGGGCATAGGCGCGCCGAACCGGGCCCACCTCCTGGTGCTGGGCGGGACGATTCGGAGACGTGCGGGTATTCAGGCCTTTTATGGGGTCGGTGACGGAAGCCCACATGGCTGGGCAAGTAGCAAAGTTCGGCAACGGGCGTCGCCCAGGCCACGAGGTCGATTTCGTGGGCGGAGCGGATACACTCCAGTAAGCGATGTCAGCGGATGGATCTCACCTGGCGGCGTGCCGCGTGCGGCGGTCGTACCCGGCTTCAGCGGGCGCGCGCCGGGGGACGGTCTCCAGGGAACAGCTTGCAACGACACGGCGTCCGTCGGCCCGCTGACCGGGCCACGGTGGTCATGCCGACACCTCCACTTCCGATTTGCCACCGACGAGCTGCTTCGCGCAGCCGAACAATTAAGAGAATTGAGAGAAACGTTCGTGCCGAGCGGGCCAGGTACAACTCGGCGAGCTCCATGGCGGGAGCTCGCCGGTGGACCATTGCCAGCCTGGTCCGGTTCAGGACAGGTATACGGGGTCGTTACGTTTTGATGACGTGGCAAGAGTGTGAACGCTAACACTGACGCCGTCAAGGATGTCAATGGAAATAGAGAGGTCACACTACGGTTACATTCCTGTGAATATCCAATGGGCGCGAAGTCGCTGCAAGCCTCGACGATCAGGCATGCAACTCTGAAGGTCGCGGGCCGGTGGCTCGACCCGGCTCGGGATATATGGAGCAGACCGGAATCATCGGTCTCGCGGACGCCGTGGCCGTCGATGGCGACCATGGTCCGCCGGTTGACCAAGACCAGCACCCGGACCCTGTGACACCGGTAGGTTCGCGGTGCACCCCGACACGATCCTCGGCCTGATCGCCGGACACGAAAGCGCTGGGCACCGCCGGCCCGACCTGTCTGCGCCCAGATCGCTGCGCTCAGCAGCGAACTCACCCGCCTCGACACTGACTGGCTGACCCGACGACCACCCGCAGCAGGCTGCGCTCAGGCCGCGGCCGAGTTCACCGCCGATGCGCGCCGAAGACATCTCCATTGCGCTCGACATCGAGCCGCCCCAAAGGACGTCGTAGGCGCCCGCGCGAAGCTCATGCGCCTGGTCAGCCGTAACGTGATCACAACAACGCTTACGTCGGTCCGGCTCATCCGGCTTTCGACGCCACTGCGGCCCACGACAACAGTGCCACGCTCGAGCTGGCATAGGCCCACCCCCGGAAGTTCCCCAGTTGCTCGACCAGCTTCTAGACGCGCCGGGTGGAGACCCCGAGCAGATAGCTGGTGACCACCACGCTGACGAGAGCTTGTTCGGCGCGGCCGCGGTGCTCTAACAGCCAGTCCGGGAAGTACGAGCCGGACGTGACCGGGCAATGCTGCCGGCGCCGGCAGGTATGCACGGCACGCGCAGGAGTTCTCCCAGCTGCTGGATGATTCCCGAGTACAGACAATCGCTTTTGCGCGAAGGCCCTCGTGACGATGACCTGCGCGGAGCTAATTAGCCGAGGCGGCCTGCGGCTTTCAGTGCAGTGTGGACGGCCTCGCAGCGGAGCAAGTTGGCGCTATGAGGCCGAGTTGGTCCCCGGGAGAGCGGCCTTCGTCGGGACTCCTTTACTCGGCTGATTTATGCTTGCGGCGATCAGGGGAAACATGCTTTAGCATGCCGCTGGGCCACCGGACTACTGGGGGTAAAGGTGTGGTGGTCGACCAAAACCCGTGCTCATCGTCAGTGAAGCGGTGACCGTCGCCGACGATTGTCGTACACACTCCGAAATATTCTGTCGTCGATCTTGCGGCTGCTGATCTTCGGCTGGGATTTGACGCCTCGGCGAACCTCGTCTGCGGCAAGGCGCTCTGCGTATCCCGGCAGAGCAGGGCTTCTGCGTGTCCCGGCAGAGCAGGGCGTACTCGTCAGTGATCTCGCACTGCTCCAGGTCGGTGACGAACTCGTCGGTGGCGTCCTGCGCCGGCCCGCTGCCGCGACCAGATGGCGACCCCGGAGCCGATCGAGCTCCTGCGGCTTCACTTGACGACCTCCTGGTTCTGGGGACTCACCCCACTATCCGGATCTGCCTCCCCTCTGGGCGTGAAAGATTTCAGGTCCATGACGTTCTTTCGGACGGCGGTCCTACTAGCCTCCTGCATCCGGTCGTCGACGAAGTCCTCCAGGTCGGCGCGATCCAGCTCCAGGACGGGACATCCGTCCGCCCACTCGACCCGGCGAGTGAAGCTCCATCGGTAGCTTTCGATGGTCCTTTGGGGGTCCGTCCCCTCCTGTGGAGGTAGCGTTCGTAGCTTCGCCAAGCGCTTGTGTCTCGCATGCGGATCTCCTGCGGTTAAGCCACCAACTCCGGTACTCCCGGACCGGGTGGCCAGTGTTTCTGCACTTCAGCGGGGCTTTGATCTTGGCTTAGACCTTCTGGCTGTGGTGGCTGAACATGCAGTACTACAACGGCTCGATGTACGGCTGCTCGGACGACTCGTACTCGGCCGGGACCGTGCAGGGCTTCACCGTGCAGACCCAGTGCCTCAACAGCGGGCTGACGATCCAGGGCACGACGATCAAGGTGCCGTACGACAAGCAGGTCCCGGGCCTGCCCGCCCAGTCCGGGGCGGGCGGCGGCTACATGACGCCGTCGCTGGTGTCCCAGGCGTACCACAGCGTCAGCTCGATCAAGGGCGTGATGACCTGGTCGATCAACTGGGACGGCTCGAAGGGCTGGACCTTCGGCGACAACGTGAAGTCACTGGAGGGCCGCTAGCAGATCGCGGAGGGCGCCGCGCACCTCGTCCGGCCGTTCGAGGTGGAGGAACTGGTGGGTGGCGCCCTCCAGTACGCGGTGTTCGCCGCGGGTGGCCGCCTTGGCCATCCCGGCGTGCAGCTCGCGAATCCCGTCGAGCGCCCGTCGGACCAGGTCGGGGGAGCCGAACGAGGACCAGGCCGGGTTCCCGGCGCCGGCCGAGAGCACGATCGTCGGTATGTCCGGGACCGGGCCGCCGCGGCGGAGCTCGCCGTAGACCTCGCTCTCCAGGTTGGCGGACTCGGCGAGCCCGGTCCGCCAGTGCTCGACGTGGTGGGCGGCGAGTTCCTCGCGGATGCCGTCCGGCCAGGCGGCCAGCATCCTGCGCCAGGCGGCCAGCGCCGCGTTGTGCTGCTCGGGCGACAAGTCGGGTATTTCCGTCGGGTCGGGTTTCATCTGGTCGTTGAGGGCCGCCGCCTCGGGCGGCAGGTAGTCGAAGAGATCCTCGTGCCCCGGGTCCAGCAACAGCATTCCAGCCACTTTATCCATATATATCTGGGCGAATCGGCGGGCATACACGGCGCCCATCGAGTGTCCGACGAGCACGTGCGGCCCGGGACCGGCGACCCGGTCGAGCTCGCGGGCCACCGAGGCCGCGCTCCGCGGCAGCGGCACCGGGTCGCTCCAGCCGGTGCCGCCCCGGTCGTACAGCAGATGGGCGGCCCCCGGCGTCTCGGTGAGGTTGAGGAAGTCGAGCCCGACCAGGCCCGCCCCGGGCAGATACGGCACGCTCGGGCCACCCGTGCCGCTCGGATAGGTGGCCACCCCGTCGACCATTGTTCTCATGGCTGCGAACATTATCAGGTGTGCGAACATAGGGGAATGGACCCGGTCGAGCTTCTCCTTCATCCCGTACGGCTGCGGATCGTGCATGCTCTTTCGGGCCGCCGGACCGTGACGACGGCCGAGCTGTGCGCCCGCCTGCCCGACGTCTCGCAGGCCACCGTCTACCGGCACGTGGGAACGCTCACCGACGCCGGCATCCTCGAGGTGGCGGGGGAGCAGCGGGTGCGCGGCTTCGTCGAGCGCAGCTACCGGCTGCGGCCCGAGCGGGCGGTCATCTCCGCGGAGGAGGCGGCGTCGGCGACGGTCGACGACCACCGGCGGGTGTTCGCCACCGCGATGGCCGTGCTGCTGGCCGAGTTCGGCTCCTATCTGGACGGCGACCCGGACCCGGCGGCCGACCTGGTCGGCTACCGGCAGCACGCGATCTGGCTGACCGAGGACGAGCGGGCGAAGCTGATCGCCGGCCTGCGCGAGGCGATCCTCCCGGTGCTCGGGAACGGCCCGGGGGAGGGCCGCCGCCCGCACCTGCTCAGCCCGATCCTCTTCCCGGTGGCGTCACCGCCCGAGTAGGCCCAGCACGATCGCCGTGACGTCGTCGGCGCAGCCCCAGGAGAGGCTCACCCCGGCGCCGCTGTGCCCGTAGTTGTGCACGATGTGCCGGTCGCCGCGGTCCTCGTGCTCCAGGCGGATCATCGAGCGCGACGGGCGGATGCCACCCCGGTTGCCGAGGATCGGCGCGTTCCGGATCTCGGGGAAGATGTCGCCGCAGCGTTTCACGATCTCGTCGGCCACCCGCGGGTCCGGCTCGGGATCGGCGATGCCCTCCTCGGCGCTGCCGCCCAGCAGGAGCGTGTCGCCCTGCGGCAGCAGGTAGATCATCTCGCCGAGCTCCACGGTGTGCTCGGCGAAGAACTCGGCGTGCCCCGGGTTGTCGATCGCCACCAGCTGCCCGCGGATCGGGCGCACCTCGGGATCGGGCACCAGCTCCCGGGCGCCGGCGCCGCTGCAGTTGATCACGATGTCGGCGTCGGCGAAGCCCTCCTCGAGCGACGACAGCCGGCTGCCGAAGCGCAGGTCGCCGCCGGGCGCCCGGACCATCGCCTCGAGCGCCGCGAGGTACGGCGGCATGTCGATGATCGGCGCCGTGTAGTGCCACCCGTGTGCGAAGCCGGCGGGCAGCTCGTCGGGCGTGCACTCGCGGAACCCGGGCAGCCCCCGCGCCCAGTCCGGCGACGTGATCGGCTCGCGCGACGCCTCCACGCCGTCGACCAGCCGCACCCCGGGGAAGTCCTCCTCCGCCATCCGTCGGAAGACCTCGTAGCTGCGGGCGGCCCACGCCCCGACCTTCGGATGGTTGGCGTAGATCGGGTCCCAGATCGCCCCGGCGGCGGCCGAGTTCGTATGGCCCGGGTCCTTCTCGGCGCGGACGCGGACGCGCACGTTCTCCTCGGCCAGGCGCACGGCCGTGGTCAGGCCGGAGACGCCGGCGCCGATGATCAGCGCGTGGGGACGGATTTGGGCCACGCTACGACGCTAACGACGGTCGATGGATGATCATAGGGCCGGGAAGAAAACTACGGCGACTGAAGACAATGGCGTCACATGCTTGTCCGTTATCCCGTTTGGATGGTAGGAACTATGACCCGAAGTTTCCGCGCAGTCACACAGGGTTGCATTCCGCGGACCTTTGGGTTCCAATCGAACGGCTGACGTCGTGCGGCCGGGGACGTGCCGTCGGGAAGTCAAGGTCATCGCTGATCGTGCCGCGTCCATCGCTCCTTCCCGGGTCCCCGCCGTCGAGGATAGGGGGCCTTGACGTGCTCATCGCTGGTGAGGTGCAGACCGGCGTGCTTCGCGGGGGTGGCCCGGTGACCGGCGATGTCGCCGCCCGCCTGGTCGACCTGGTGACCGGCGAGGCGGTGCTGGTCTCCGAGCGCCCGCGGTCCTACGTGCGGGCCCCCGACAAGCCGGTCGGGGTGGACTGCCCGATCGGCGCGTCCGGGCCGAACCGCCGGCCTCGCGGCATCGGCACGGCCTGGCAGCGAGCCGCCATTCTGGACGGTCACGTGGTCCAGGGGTCCGCGTACGCGACGATCCGCCGCGCCGAGCAGAGCGCGCGGCAGCCCTGGTCGTACTACATGACCCGGCCCGGGGTGATCGAGAGCGTCGGGCGTACCCGGTGGAAGGAGCTGGCCGACGCGTTCGCGGCGCCGGTCCGCGACGCCGACGCGCTCGACCTGGGCGGCATCGCCGGGCAGGCGGCCGACCGGGTGCAGCGCAACCACCGGGCCGGCGGCCGCCCGGGCCTGCGCGCCGCCCGTACCAGGCTGCGCTGGACGGCCCTGGTCGAGCCGTGCGACCCCAGCCCTTGCGAGGTCCACTTCGCCACGTACGGCGAGGACCTGCGGGTGCTCAGCTTCACCGTGTCCGAAGTGGCCGCTCGCCGGGTGGCCGTCGTCGCCGAGGACATCGCGCTGCACGACTGGCTGCTGACCGTGCTGCTCGAGGAGGTGCGCAAGGCCGCGATCGGCGTGCTCCCGCGCGACGAGGTGATCCGCCGGCTGCTGCCGGCCATCGACTACCTGCTGCACCTGTGGCTGCCGAGGACGACCGACGACGACCTCGCCCGCGCGCTCTGGTCGGTGCTGGAGAACCGCGTCGGCCTCAGCCGGCAGTGGAACCTGCTCGTCTACCGGATACGCGACCAGCTGTCCGCCGGGGCCGTTGCGGCGCTCTCCGCGGCGATCCGGCAGTGAGCGGCGACGCCGCCGTGGGCATGGATCGGCGACCGCAGCGGGTATGGGACAGCTCGACTGTCATCCGGACCGCGGCGCTGACCGTGGTCAGCGGTGGCCTCACCTTCCTGATCACCAACGGGCTGAACCAGTCGCCGGCGATCTGCATCCTGCTGTCCGTCCTCATCGGCGGTTTCGCGCTGATGGTGCGATTTCTCGTGGACTTCGAAAATCGGCTGGCCGCGGTGGAGCAGCTGGAGAAGGACGGCATGGCCGACCTCAAGCGGATGATCGGCGAGGCGTTCGACGAGATCAGCGAGGCCACCGAGCTGTTCGGCCTGATCGAGCGGTCGGCGCTGCAGACCGACCTGATCACCCAGCTGGTCCGCAACTCGACCCGGATCTCGCCGACCTCGCCGCCGATCGTCTACCAGTTCGTCCAGGCCAAGATCAAGGAGACGTCGGACTTCCTCAAGCAGATCGCCGAGGGCGGCACCGCGACGTACGACGGCGAGGACCGCGACTGGCTGCTCGGCCTGACCCGCAACGCCACCGTCAGCATCGACGCGATCAGCCTGGGCGCGGTCGACCACGACCTGTGGAGCAGCGAGATCGGCCAGCGCTACCTGGACGCCCAGCGCCTGGCGGCGGCCGACGGCAAGCGGGTCCGGCGGATCTTCCTGCTGGACAAGCCGAGCATGGCCGACGACCCGTACCTGCGGCAGGCCTACCACGAACAGCGTGGGATGCGGATCGACGTGCGGCTGCTGGACCGGCTCGACGTGCCGCCGCCGTTGCGGGTCCAGGTGCGCGATCTGATCCTGTTCGACGACATCCTCGCGTACGAGACGACGCCGACCCCGGCCGACCCGCAGGTGGCCCAGATCGCGGAGACCCGGCTGGTGCTCAACAACGACCGGGTCAAGGAGCACTCGCGGCTGTTCCGGGAGCTCTGGGAGCTGGCCCGCGAGCTGGACGCGAACGCGCCCGCCCGGGACGGTCAGATGAACGCGTAACCGATCCGGCCGACCGGCTCGGCCGGCAGCGGCTGGCGTTCGGCGAGGGCCCGCTCGCGCACCTGCGCGTCGACCGCCGGGTCGATCCAGACCTGGCCCAGGATGGTCCGCACGGCCAGCTCGATCGGCAGGAACCGGCCGTCCAGCGCGGTGAAGGTCCGGTACGCCCGCAGCGGCGTGGCCGCCGGGTTGAGCTGCACGATCGCCGGCATGTCGTCCCAGCTCTCCGGCAGCGTCCCGGGGGTGGCCGGCTCCGGCTCGGCGATCGGCTCGCCCAGGTGCCGCAGCAGGCCGAGCCGCTGCAGCTGCCAGACCGCGGCCAGGAACGGGCACGACCACAGCAGGCCGCCGGCGGTCTCGCTCCACAGCTCGATGTCCACGAAGATCGAATGGTTCTGCACCGCGCTCTGCCGCGGCGGCTGCCAGGGCCTCGGCGCGGCCATGGCGCCGGCGGCCGCGGACGGTGAGCGCTCGCCGTTGGTCAGCCAGCCGGTCTCGGTCGCCGGTGGACGGCCGCCGTTGACCCCCTCGGCCGGCTCGTGTACGAGATGCTCCCGCACCACCGCGGCCACGTCGACCCCGCCGGCCCGCGCGCAGCCGGACTCGCGTGCCACGTAGTCGATCGTCAGGCCCGCCGAGCCGGCCGCGTCGACCAGCGCGGCGACCACCTCCCGCGGCGTGGAGAACCGGGTGAAGTAGTCGTCGATGAGGAAGCACGTGCTGACCCGGGGGCGGCTCGAGGGGACCTGGCCGGCGGCGGCGTGGGCCCACGGCGCGACCCGGCGGAACTGCTCGCGCAGCCGCTCGGGGCCGAGCCGGAAGTCGTCCATGTAGAGGTGGCCCAGCTCGATCGACAGGTGCGAGAGCGCCACCGAGCGGACCACCGGCACCGCGCTCGCCTCGACGAACAGGTCGTCCGCGGTGGTCACAGCCCCACCCAGTCGTTCTCGTCCACGAGTTTCTTGACCAGGTCCTCGAAGGCGTTGACGGTACGCTCGTTCGCGGTGCGGTGCAGCCAGACGTCGTCGTTGGTGAGCAGCTGCTCCTGCCACTGCAGCACCGGGTCGAGCGGCACCTCACCGAGCAGGCGCACCCGGCCCACCCCGTGCCGGCCGGCGAGATCCTGCAGCCGGGTGTTGCACACGTCGAGCCAGGCCAGCTGCTCGGGGCGCAGGCCGTTCTGGCCGGGCGCGGCCGGGTCGAGGACCGCGGTGCGGACGAAGCCGATCCGCTCACGCAGCTGAGTGGGGTCGTGCCCGTGCTGCGCGCCGGTCTCCAGGATGCCCTGGGCGCCGTGCACGAGGCTGCCCGCGGCCACGATGTGCTGCCGGGTCCAGCGGTGGAACACCACCCAGCGGAACGCGGCCTCGCGCAGCTCGGGCCGGGCGGTCGCGGCCAGCACGATCTCGGTGGCGTACGACCGGCCGGCACTCAGGTCGACCAGAACCAGGTCGTACTCCTCGTCGACCCGGACCAGGAGGTCGGCGCAGCGCTCCACGATAGACGGCGAGGAGACGAACTCGCCGCGGCCCCGGTCGCCGGGCAGCAGGGTGAGCCGGCCGGTGCCGGCCGGCCGGTTGCGCAGGGCCTCCCGCTGGGTCTCGGCCCACACGTTGATCCGGCGCGGGGGAGCGCCGTCCACCAGATAGCTGTGCAGGCCGTTGCTGTCCGCCCCGGCCTGGGCGTCGGACAGGTCGAAGATCGCCCCGGCGGTCGGCGAGCCGAAGTCGAAGTCGAGGTAGACGGCGTCATTGCTCTGCAGCGCGTGCCGATACGCCAGATTGCTGCTGGTCACGGACCGGCCGGTGCCACCCTTGTCGCTGGTCGCGAAGATGATCATTGCGGGCCCATCCCGCTGTCGGCCCGCCGGGCGGCGGAAAGCCGGTCGAGCTTGCGCAGCACCTCCTCGGCGACGGCCACCGCGACACCGGGCCGCTCGCGCACGACCGAGCGGGCCCGGCTCAGCTCCGAGCCGATTCGCTGCAGCTCGAGCCGGAGGGTCTCGCCGCGCGTCGTGGTGCCGTTGAGCAGTTCGCGGTCGTACAGGTGGTCGGCCTCGTTGAGCAGGTCGCTCGCGATCTGCAGCAGCACCTCGCTGCGCAGCGGCGGGTCGTTGATGATGTTGGCGGCGGTGACCAGGCAGTCGACCACCCGCTTGGTGTAGTACCAGGAGACCTGGGTGACGCCCTCCCGCACGTACGTGAACACGCCGGCCGGCCAGTCCCACAGGCCGTGGTCGTCGCCGTGCCGGATGATCCGCAGGCTCAGGTGGTGCCAGATGGCGTCGGACAGGTCGATCAGGCTGCTGCGGGTCGGGCCGTCGGTGCTCATCCCGGCGAGGGTCAGCGTGCGCCGGAACAGCGTGGGCGACATGTCGGTGACCGTCCACTGCAGACGCGGGCCGCCGGCGCTCTCGCTGCCCTCCAGCGGGAAGTGCAGGCCCGGGTAGTGCACCGCGATCGCGGTCTCCGGTTCGGTCGAGCGCCGGGTGAGCCGGCCACGGTTGGCGAGCTCGGCCAGCACGTCGGCGACCCGGCGCATGTTCGCGTTGGACGCGCGGGCGGACAGCATGTTCTGCAGGACCATGCCGCTGACCAGCTGGCTGTAGTAGTCGGCCTCACGGCCGTCGGTGGCCCGCCACGGCAGGTCCTCCAGCGGCCAGCGGCCGGAGCCGAAGGTGGCGATCGTGGCCCAGTACGACCGGGTCAGTTCGAAGCGCAACTGCAGCGACTGCGCGAGACGGGCCTGCTCGGTGTCGAGCAGGCCGAGCAGACGGGTCCGCTCCGACGAGAGCGCCTGGATCGCGTCCAGCGCCACGGTCGTGAAGTACAGGTACGGCGCGTTCTGCGCGACGCCGTCGCGCTGCACGCCGACGTCGGCGGTCGTCTCGATCTTCGGGGCGTCGCGGACCACGCCCCACGACCATCCACACTCGAACAACCGGTTCGGGTTGTCGAGCTCGCTGCCCTCGGCGGCGCCGGAACCGATCGTGACGTCGTCGCGCAGCCGGGCGTTGATCTGCCGCAGCCCCTCGCGCAGCTCGTCGACCACCTGGTGGGTCGGGCGGCGCTCCTGGTTGACCGTGCGGATCAGTTCCTGGCCGTCGCTGCTGTCCGCCGTGAACACGTTGACCGTGAAACTGCGCAGCAGGCCGGCCATGGCGGCCGACAACCGCCGGTTCGCCATCCGCTCCAGCAGCTCCACCTGCTCGAGCAGTTTCGGCCGGGTGACCACCTGCCGGAAGATCTTGGTGAACCCGACGATCGCCAGCATCAGGTTGACCGAGATCGAGAACGAGTCGACCACGTCCAGGTCGCGCTGCTCGGGCGAGATCTCCTCACCCGGCACGTACGACTGGAAGTAGCTGCCCCCGGAGAACAGCGGCGTGCCGTCCTCGGCGGTGTAGCGCTCGATGTACTCGGTCAGGATGCGCAGCAGCCGCTGCGGTATCTGGAGGTTGTCGCCGAGCGGGCGCAGCGCGTCCAGCACGTCGTCGGTGACCGTGTCCGGCTGGTCGAGGCGGAACAGCGGGATCTCCGTGGCCGGCGCCATGATGCACAGCAGTTGCTCGGCGTCGCTGATGGAGTTGCTGCCGTCCCGGCCGCCCGGGACCCACTTTTCGTCCTGAAAGGAGATCCGGGCCGTGGCCCGCCAGATGTCGAGGAGCTGTTGACGTGGCTTGATCTGCATGGCTACCCGTCCGTGGGTCTGCTTGACAGCTCAGGCCTTCCGGCCTTCCGGTGCTAGGAGAGTTTCCGCCGGCCGGTCGCGACCATCATGCCGCAGTAGCCGTCCCGGAGGTCGTTGCTCTCCACTGTCTTAATCTCCACTCTCTGTGCGACCGGGGCAAGGGCCTCCTCGACGTCGGCCTTGTCGATCGAGCACGCCGGGAAGAACTGACCGCCCACCAGGTAGCCGGAGGAGTTGCGCATGAAGGCGGCCGCGAACGGGGCGCCGGGCTTCAACGAGACCACGAACTTGCGGGCGGCCCGGGCGAACTCGGCGTCGCGCGTGGTGATCGACTCGGCGACGAAGAACATCGTGCCGAGGTCGTACCGGTCGCGCTCGAGCTCGAAGACGTTGCCCTTGACGACCTCGGCCCGATCGGCGAGCACGTTGAACGGCTTGTTGATCCGGTCGTAGGGCGGCCGGCCCTTGCTGATCGCCTCCCAGAAGTCGTTCCAGGACGACTGCGGAGCGTCCAGCGTCTTGGTCAGCCACTGCCGGTTGGTGAAGGCCCGCTCGTACATCGTCACCCGTGCGGCGTAGGGCAGAAGGGTGAGCGCGGGGTAGAGGTTCGTGCCCGTGCCGACGTCGATCGCCTCGCTGAACTCCCGCGGCTGGTTCCGCTCGAAGAAGTCCGCGATGATCCGGATGATCTCCGCGTCGTCCCAGCGCAGCTGCCCGTAGTTGTGCTTGAAGTAGTCGTCCGACTCGAAAGTGTCCCAGTTGACGTCGGCGTTGCCGAGCGGCGGCGAGGGCTCAGGGTTGCCCTGTGCTCGTTCGGCGATGACCTCGGTTGCTGTGGATGGATCACTTTCGGGCACGGAAATCCTCCGCCTTTCGGGCCATGGACGATCAGCGGCGGCCGAGTGCGAGAAGCAAGCACAGACTGCGGGCACCCTCCAGGGTAGAGGCCCGCTCGGTCGTGCTCCACTTTCCGATCGTTCGGCGTTGCCGCATGCACATTAGGACATCGCTCTGCACATGGCGATACGGCACCCGGGTGGCGTCGGATCTGAAGGCCGACTTAATTTTCTCTTCTTTGCCCGTAACCTAACTCGCCGCAGCCGCTCCGGGTGCCAACTCGGGGATCCTGCCAGCCGTACGGGTGAGCCCTGGCCAGGGAATCTTCCACGGTGTGACCCCGGACGCAGCCGATGTCCTTTAGATTTGAAATACTTCCGGGACCGGCTGCGTTGTGGCGGCTGTAAGCGCAACGCCGACAAGCTCAGGAGCGGGTCATGCAGTTTGGCATCTTCAGCGTCAGCGACATCACCACCGACCCGACCACCGGGCAGACGCCGACCGAGGGCGAGCGGATCAAGAACATCGTCACCATCGCCAAGCACGCCGAGGAGGTCGGCCTCGACGTCTTCGCGCTCGGCGAGCACCACAACGAGCCGTTCTTCTCCTCGTCCCCGACGACGACCCTCGCGTTCATCGCCGCACAGACCGAGAAGCTGCTGCTCAGCACCGCCACCACGCTGATCACCACCAACGACCCGGTGAAGATCGCCGAGGACTACGCGATGCTGCAGCACCTCGCCGACGGCCGGGTCGACCTGATGCTCGGCCGGGGCAACACCGGGCCGGTCTACCCCTGGTTCGGCAAGGACATCCGGGCCGGCATCCCGCTGGCCATCGAGAACTACGCGCTGCTGCACCGGCTTTGGCGCGAGCAAGTGGTCGACTGGCAGGGCAAGTTCCGTACTCCGCTGCAGAGCTTCACCTCGACACCCCGCCCGCTCGACGAGGTGCCGCCGTTCGTCTGGCACGGCTCGATCCGGTCGCCCGAGATCGCCGAGCAGGCCGCCTACTACGGGGACGGCTTCTTCGCCAACCACATATTCTGGCCCGCCTCGCACACCCAGCGCATGGTCGCGCTCTACCGCGAGCGCTTCGCGCACTACGGCCACGGCGACCCCGACCAGGCCATCGTCGGCCTCGGCGGCCAGGTCTTCATGCGCAGGAACAGCCAGGACGCGGTGACCGAGTTCCGCCCGTACTTCGACAACGCCCCGGTCTACGGCCACGGCCCGTCGCTGGAGGACTTCACCCGGGAGACGCCGCTGACCGTCGGCAGCCCGCAGCAGGTCATCGACCGTACGCTCGGCTTCCGCGACTACGTCGGCGACTACCAGCGCCAGCTGTTCCTGCTCGACCACGCCGGTCTGCCGCTGAAGACCGTCCTCGAACAGCTCGACCTGCTCGGCGGCGAGGTCGTCCCGGTGCTGCGCAAGGAGTTCGCCGCCCGCAAGCCGGCCCACGTTCCCGACGCGCCCACGCACGCGTCGCTGCTCGAGAAGAAGGTCACCGCATGAACCAGCGCACCGTCGTCGTCATCTCGGCCGGCCTCAGCCAGCCGTCCTCGACGCGCCTGTTGGCCGACCAGCTCTCCGCGGCCGCGACAAAGGCCGCGGCGGAGAAGGGCATCGAGTTGAAGGTGCGGACGATCGAGCTGCGCGACCTCGCGCACGACATCGCCAACAACCTGCTCACCGGCTTCCCGCCGGCCGCGCTCAAGGAGGCCACCGACGCCGTGGCCGCCGCCGACGCGCTGATCGCGGTCACCCCGATCTTCACGGCCAGCTACAGCGGCCTGTTCAAGTCGTTCATCGATGTCCTGGAGAAGGACACCCTGGCCGGCAAGCCGGTGCTGATCGCCGCCACCGCCGGCACCGCGCGGCACTCGCTCGCCCTCGAGCACGCGCTGCGCCCGCTCTTCGCCTACCTGCACGCCGTGGTCCTGCCGACAGCCGTCTTCGCCGCCACCGACGACTTCGGCACGGATACAGCCGGTTCCGCCGGGGGCACGCTCCGCTCCCGCATCACCCGCGCCGCCGAGGAGATGGCCCGCGAACTGGAACGCCGCGACCCGGTGGCGGTCCTCGACCCGTTCGCCCTGACAACCAACTTCGAAGACCTTCTGAAAACCATGTGATCGTACGGCGGGGACAAGTCCCCGGTGAGCCGGCGGCCTGGTTGCAACACCGGGCCGTAGCGCCGCCGCCGGGCCGAAGTGGGTGGTCAGTCCCGGTCTCCCCGCCCAGCGCCCCGGCGCGACCGCGCGGCCCCGACCGGCCGGGTCCCCTCCGTGCGCCGCGGCCCCACGTCCACCTCACTAACAGCGGCCACCTCACTAACAGCGGCCACCTCACTAACAGCGGCCACCTCACTAACAGCGGCCACCTCACTAACAGCGGCCAGCCCACCCGCAGCGGTCGGCTGAGTGACGGCGGGCGGGCCGCCCATAGCGGGTGGCGCGAGGATGGCGGCGCTCCCGGCCGGCGGGTCGACCGGGCGTGGGCGGGCGCGCCGGCCGAGCCGCACGACCACCACGGTGATCGCGACGAGCAGCACGCACACCGCCACTACGATCCCCCGGCCGGGAACGCTTGCGTACGTAATCATGGTTTTGGCCTCCCCAACGCCATCGCCGAGCATGGGAAAGAACGTAAGCCATTTCGGTTCTTTCCGCGTCCCGCCTGGGCGGTAGCCGGAACGGTCCACCCGTTCCGTCCGTGGGCCATTCACGCAGATGAGAACCTTGTGCGCGGCAACCTTCCGCCGACCGCCCCACCCGAACGTGGTACCACCCGCGGGTCAGGCTTCCGCGCGGCCGGCCACCACGTTGCCCGCCGTCCGGGGGAGCAGGAACGCCTCCAGCGCCGGCACCGCCAGCAGCACCGCCAGCACCACGAACGCGAACCGATAAGCCGCCATCCCGGCCGCGCCCACCCCGGCGCCCAGCCGGACGAGCAGCGCCCCGACCGCCACGCCGAGGCCGCCGCCGAGTTCCTGGACCGTCGACATCAGCGTGTTCGCGCTCGTCATCCTGGACGTCGGCACGTCCGCGAACGCGACCGTGTTGTAGGTCGTGAACCCCGTGGACCGGAAGATCCCGCTCAGCAACAGCAGCCCGAGCAGCAGCGGCAGGGGAGTGCCCGGCTCGAGCAGCGCGATCCCGCCCAGGCACGCCGCCGACAGCAGCACCGAGCCGAGCATCACCGCGCGGATGCCGAAGCGGCGCATCAGCGGCGTGGTGGCCGGCTTGATCCCGACGTTGCCGGCGAACAGCGCGATCACCACGAGGCCGGCCCGCGCGGCGCTCCACCCGAAGCCGAGCTGGAAGAACAGCGGCAGCAGGAACGGGATCGCCGTGATCACCGCCCGGAACGCCGACCCGCCCAGCGCCGTCACCCGATACGTCTTCAGCGCCAGGATCCGCAGGTCGACCAGCGGCCGGTCGTCGCGCAGCAGGTGCCGCACCGTGCCGGCCAGCGCGAGCACGGCGACCACCAGCGCGCCGGCCGCCACCGCCCAGCGCGGCCGCTCCGCCGCCACCCCCTCCAGCCCGAACACCAGGGCCGCGATCCCGCACGCCGCGAGCAGGAACCCGCGTACGTCCAGCCGCCCCGGATCCTCCGAGCGCACGTCCGGCACCGGCCGCCGGGCCAGCACGAGCGCGACCACGCCGAGCGGCACGTTGACCAGGAAGATCCACCGCCAGGAGGCGTACGTGCTGAGCACCCCACCCAGCGCGGGCGCGACCAGCGGCGCGACCAGCGCCGGCCAGGTCAGGTAGGCGATCGCGCGCACCAGGTCGGTCTTCGCCGTCGTCCGGATCACCACGAGCCGGCCGACCGGCACCATCATCGCCCCGCCGACCCCCTGCAGCACCCGGGTCGCCACCAGCATCGGCAGGCTGGTCGCCGCGGCGCACCCGGCCGACGCCAGCGTGAACAGGGCCACCGCGAGCCCGAAGACGCGGCGCGCGCCGAACTTCTCGGTGAGCCATCCGCTGATCGGGATCAGGACGGCCAGGGTCAGCACGTACGCGGTGATCGCGACATTGATCGAAACGGCCGTGACGTGCAGGTCCTCGGCGATGTGCGGCGCCGCCGGCGCGATCACGGTGGCGTCCAGGATCTCCATGAAGAACGCCCCGGCCACCAGCAGGGCCAGCCAGCGCGCACCGCCGGTCACGTCAGGCGTTCCAGGAGTCGATCACCTGGTTGCCGTGCTCGAAGCCGAGCGTGGACAAGGTCGCGGTGCCCAGGGCGAGCTTCCCGCCGCCGCTCGCCGGCAGCCCGATCCAGCGCGCGCCGGTGACCCGCAGCGAATGCCCGTGTGCGACCAGCGCGACGTCGCCCTCGGCCAGCAACTCCGTGGCGCGGGCGAGGACCCGGTCGATCCGCGCGGCCACCTGCTCGGGGGACTCCCCGCCGGGCGCGCCGTCCGTCCACAGCGACCAGGACGGATCCGACTCGCGGATCGTGGCCGTGGTGATCCCCTCGTACTCGCCGTAGTTCCATTCCGCCAGATCCTCGGTCACCTCGGTGACCTGCAGCCCGGCCAGCTCGGCGGTCCGCAGCGCACGCTTGCGCGGACTGGAGATCACCGCGGCGAACTTCCGCCCGGCGAGTCGCTCACCGGCTGCGCGGGCCTGCCGCTCGCCCTCCGCGGTCAATTCCAGGTCTGTGTACGAGGTGTGGCGCCCGGCCGCGCTCCACTCCGTCTGCCCGTGCCGAATCAGCACGATCTCCGCCATGCCCTCCTTTCTACCCGCCACCCGCCCCGCGCGCTCCGCGTCGTGCGCACCACCACAGGGAAGATCGTCGGCGGAACCCGTTGCGCACCGGCAGTGCATCTGCTTTCGTCGATCTAATCCGTTCTTCCGCCGGGATCGGGGTTCGGCATGGCTGTGCACTTGGCAAAATCCTTCGACACCGAGGTCGCGAAGGCCTTCCACTTCCTGGTCGCCCAGTTGGGCATGTCCGGCCCGTCGACCGGCGGCCCGTCCGCGGTCGCGTACATCGGCAACGACGTCAGCTACCAGATCTCCCTCGACCCGGTCACGCACGCCGTGACCACCCGGGTGACCAAGGTGCTGGGCGCCGCCCGCTTCACCGCCGACCTCCCGGCGCTGGTGGCCGGGGCGGCGCTGGGCTCCGCGGAAAACGTCCGCAGCGGAGCGGGGAGTCTCGCCGAACTGCGCACCACCGTCCTCAACCAGGCGGAGTACGTCCGCCGCCTCCAGCCCTACATGACGCCGCTCAATGTGGCGCCGCTGTTGCGGGCGGCCCACGCCCACGAACAGCCCCTCCTGCAGGTCACTCCCTGAATGGGCCGGGACTGGGTCGGATGGCACGCGGGCTACGACGTCACGGAGTCCTCGTTGGCGCGCCGGCTCGTCGTCGTGCGGCAATATCTGAGCTCGGCACTCGCGTCGGCGGCGGCGCCCGTGCGGCTGCTCAGCATCTGCGCCGGCGAGGGGCGGGACGTGCTGCCCGTCCTGGCCGCCCAGGACGGCGGCCGAGACGTGCCCGCGGTGCTGGTCGAGCTCTCCCCGGTCCTGGCGGCCCGCGCGCGTTCCACCGCGGCCGGCCTCGACCTGCCGAGGGTCGAGGTCCGCGCCGCCGACGCGGGCGCGACGGCCACCTACGCCGGCCTGGAGCCGGCCGACATCCTGCTGGCCTGCGGCGTCTTCGGCAACGTGAGCCACGAGGACATGTGCCGGACGGTGGCCGCGCTGCCCGCCCTCACCAAGCCGGGCGCGACCGTGATCTGGACCCGCGGCCGCCGCGACGACGCCGACCCCAGCCGGGAGGTCCGCTCCCAGTTCCGCGCCGAGGGCTACACCGAGCTGGCCTTCTGCGCCCCCGGCGACGCCCGCTTCCGGGTCGGGATGTCGCGCCGCCCGGAAACCGGCCGTCCCTGACTCCCGCCCGGCCCGCGCCTGTTCACTTTCCACTGACCGTCGCCCGGATGTCCCCGAGTCCCCGCGCCACCAGAAACTCCCCGCCACCCGCCAGGCGCCGCCATGACGACGCCGCCGAATCCCACCGACGCCACAACCGCTCGTCCGGCTGGACCGTGACCAGGGCCGACTCGCCCGGCTCGACGGTCACCGCCGACCACCCCACGAGCCGAACCGGTTCATCCGCCTCGTCCGGCTGCCAGTACACCTGGACCACCTCGCGACTGCGTCGCGCCCCCACGTTCTTGACCGTCGCCGTGACGGCGGGCGAGTCGCCGGCGGCCAGGCGCACGTCCGAGTACTCCCACGTGCCGTACCCGAGGCCGTGCCCCATCCAGAAGGCCGGCTCCGGCGCCCGCTCCGCGTAGTGCCCCCGGTACCCGATGAACGTGCCCTCGTCGTACCGCAACTTCCCGTCGACCGGCGTCACGGACCAGGCCGGCGCCGCCCCGTCGGCGGCCGGGAACGTGGTGACCAGCCGCCCGGCCGGCTCGATGTCGCCGAGCAGCGCCGCCGCGACCGCATGGCCGCCCTCCTGGCCGGGCAGGCCCGCCCACAGCACCGCGTCCACCCGGGACAGCCACGGCATCAGCACCGGCGTCGCCGCGTTGACCACCACGACCGTGCGGCGCGCCGCGCCGGCCACCGCCTCGACCAGGGCGTCCTGGGCGCCGGGCAGGCGCAGCGTGGACTTGTCGACCGACTCGGTCTCCTGCTCCTCGGTGAGGCCGACCACGACGACGGCCACCTCCGCGGCGGCGGCCGCCCGGACCGCGTCGTCGATCACGTCGACCGTGGCCCGGGGAGTACTGTGACCGATGAGCCCGAAAAGCCCCATGGGCAAGGCCGGCGTGACCGTCGCCTCGAAGAGGAAGCCCGGCGCGACGTCGTAGCGGCCGGTCCACAGCGGGGGAGTGAGCACCTCCTCGCCGAAGCCGTGACCGTCGGCCTCGAGCGAGAACGACGCATCGCCGACCGTCCACGAACCGACCCCGAGGACACCCAGCTCCACCGGCCCGTCCGCACCGACCCGCCCGGCGAGGCGGATCGACGCGACGGTGCCGGGAAAGTCGTCGTCCATGCCCACCATCGTCGTGGACCGGGGGCAGAACCGGTCCTCGAGCACCGCACCGTCGGCGTCGTACAGGGTCGCCCGGATGCCGGCGACCCCCGAGACCGGGTCGGTGAGGAACCGGCTGGGGACGGGCCGGGTGCGCACCTCCACGCCGTCCACCACGGTCACGTCGAGCAGCTCGCTCAGCCCGGTCGCCACGCTGACCTGGTGCGGCGGGTTGACCTGGGCCGAGCCGCCACCCATGCCGATCGTCTCGACGGCGTGCCGCCCGATCAGCGCGACCCGCACGGAACGATCCAGGGGCAGGACGTCGCTCTCGTTCTTCAGGACGGTCATCCCCGACGCGGCGAGCCGGGTGAGCTGCTCCCGCCGTACGGCCGAATCGGGTCGGGGAAGCGACGACGGCCAGGACCGCTCGGCACCCAGCGCGCCCACCCGCTGGGCCAGCAGGAGCAGGCGGGACAGGTGATCGTCGATCACGTCCTCGGTGACCAGTCCCTGGTGGACGGCGGCGACCAGCGCCTCACCCCACGGCCCGCCGGGCCCCGGCATGACCAGGTCGAGCCCGCCGTTGGCGGCCGGCGCGGCCGACTTGGTGGCGAACCAGTCGGACATGACCAGGCCCGGATAGCCCCACTCGCCCTTCACCACCTCGTTGATCACATGGTGCTGCTCGGTGGCGGGCGACCCGTTGACGTCGTTGTAGGCGGCCATCATCGACCAGGCGCCCCCGTCGAGCGCGGCGATCTCGAACGGCAACAGGTACAGCTCGCGCAGCGTAGCCTCGTCGACCACGCTCTCCACGGTGTTGCGCTCGGTCTCGGACTCGTTGGCGACCAGATGCTTGAGGCAGGCGGCGATCCCGTTGTCCTGCATGCCACGCACGTAGGCGGCGGCCAGCTTGCCGGTCAGGAGCGGATCTTCCGAGTACGCCTCGAAGAGCCGCCCGCCGAGCGCCGTGCGATGCAAATTGATCGTCGGACCGAGCACCACGTGGATCTCCTGGGCCATCGCCTCCTCGGCCAGGAGCCCCCCGACCTCGTACAGCGCGTGCGGGTCCCAGGAGGAGGCGAGCAGCGTCGCGTTGGGGAACAGCGACACCACCCGCCCCCCGGAGAACTTGAGCCCGCGCACACCGGTCGGCCCATCGGAGAACCGCAGCTCACCGAGGCCGATCGCCGGCTCGGCATGCAGGGTGAAGGCGGAGGCGCCGGTGAGCAGCCGCACCTTGGCGGCCAGATCCAGCGACTTGACGAGGTCGTCGAAGGACATGGCACCATGGTTACACGTGTAAGTAGTCTTGTCACCGTGAAGAACCGGGTCACGAGCGCCGACGTAGCGCGCCTCGCGGGCGTCTCCCGGGCCACGGTCAGCTACGTCCTCAACCAGACCCCCGGCCAGACCATCTCCACCGACACAAGATCCCGGGTACTCGACGCGGCCGCCCGCCTGGGCTACGCACCGAGCGCCGCCGCACGCGCCCTGCGCATCGGCCGCTCCGAGGTGGTGCTCTGCCTGCTGCCCGACTGGCCGATCGGCCCCGAGGTCGGCTCGATGCTCGGCAACCTGTCGACAGCACTGGCCCGCCACGGCCTGACCCTGGTAGCCCACCCCGGGAACCGCGAGGACCGCCCGATCACCGAGATCTGGAAGGCGATCACCCCCGCCGCGGTGATCGCCTTCGCCGACTTCTCCGAGGGCGAGGTAGCGGCCATGCACGCCTCCGGCGTAGAGCTGGTGGTGGCGCTGTTCGGCCGCGGCCCCCGGCGCGGCCGGCGCGAACTGGAGGTGCCCCAGCAGCTGGTCGGCCGCCGCCAGGCCGCTCATCTGCTCACCACCGGCCACACCCGCCTCGGCTACGCCTACCCCGACGACGACCGCTTGCGCATCTTCGCCGAGCCGAGGCTGGCCGGCGTCCGGGCCGAGTGCCAAGAGCGGGCGACAGATGGTCCGGCGATCGAGACGGTCCCGCTCGACGCGGCGCAAGCAGCAGCTTGCGTACGCCGTTGGCAGGCCGCCGGAGTCACCGCCGTGTGCGCCTACAACGACGAGGTGGCGCTCGCGGTGCTGGCCGGCGTACGCAACTGTGGTCTCGATGCTCCAGGGGACCTGGCGGTGATCGGGGTGGACGACATCCCGCCGGCCCGCCTGGCCGCCCCCGCGCTGACCACGGTGACCACCGACCAGGCAGCGATGGCGGCGTACCTGTCGGCCACGGTGGTCGCGGCGATCGGCGGCAAACCCGGCCCCGCCGTCCCCACCGAGACCCTGATCCAACTCGTCCGCCGGGAGAGCGCCTGACGCGGAATGCGCGTCGCGCGTTTCCGCTTCCGTTTCCGGCTCAGACTCCGTTTCTGTCTCCGTTTCCGTTTCTGTCTCCGTTTCCGTTTCTGTCTCCGTTTCCGGCTCCCGCTCCGTTTCCGGCTCCCGCTCCGTTTCCGGCTCCCGCTCCGTTTCCGGCTCCCGCTCCGTTTCCGTTTCCGTTTCCGGCTCCCGCTTCGTTTGCGGCTCCGGCTTCGTTTCCGTTTCCGTTTCCGGCCAGCGGGCGGCTGGCGTGGAATGCGCATCCCGAGTCTCCGGCGAACCGATCACCCGACGCACCCAGTGATCAGCCGACACCGGGCTGAGCTCGGCCCGCTCAAGGCGCGCACGCATCAGCTTCAACCCATGCCGCTGCGCAAGACCGAAGTCACGGCGACGAGCATGCGCCCGGCGAAAAGCCTCAGCCTCCGCCGAATACCGCCGCGACTTGGTACGATCGCGCATGCCAGCCAATTCAGCCTTGGAAAACAACCCCAGCTGCCCCATACATTATTTTCCCACCTCCACAACCACAGTGGTAAGCGCGAAAACCCACTCGATCATGCCATTTTCCGCCCCGCCAAAACCGATGGGAGAGAATTGCCGCCACGCGAAACGGGCGGCACCCAGACCAACCACGCAGCCCCGGGCCATGGCAAACGCAGCCCAACCACGACGCGACCGCACCGGGCGGCACGCAGAGCAACCGTGCAGCCCCGGGCCATGGCAAACGCAGCCCAACCACGACGCGACCGCAAGGGGCGGCATCCAGAGCAACCACGCAGCCCCGGGCCATGGCGAGCGCCGTAACCACGACGCGACCGCAACCGGAGGCCCCCAAATCAGCTTGCTTCCAAGACCGCCGCCACCCCATTGTGACACCCATGATGGATGCGGCCCAGCTACTGGCGGCCTACGACGACCAACTACGCACCGACGCCGAAACCCCGAGCGCCATAGACGTAACCCGCCTAGGCCCCCTACGCTTAGTAACCTTCTCCGGCGGCCGCGGTTTCATCACCTACCGCAGCCTGGATGGAGCCGACCCCGACCGCCTGGTCCCCGAAGCCCTCTCCCACTACCAGGCCACCCCCGAAATCAGCAGAGTCGAATGGAAAACCCGAGGCCACGACCACGCCCCCGGCCTGCACGACGCCCTGCTGGCAAACGGCTTCACCAAAGGCGACCAGGAATCCATCATGATCGGCGAGGCAAGCTCACTAGCCGTCGATGTACCGCTCCCCGACGGCGTAACCCTGCGTACGGTAACCGAGGAGCGAGACGTCCGAGCGATGAGCGCAATGGCCGACGAGATCTTCGGCGACCCGATCAGCGACGACACGGCAAACGCCCTCCTCCGCCGCCTGTCCCGCAACGACGGCATGGAGCTATGGGTGGCGGAAGCCAACGGTCATTTCATCAGCGCCGGCCGCCTGGAGCCGGTCCCAGGAACAACCTTCGCCGGCCTCTGGGGCGGCGCAACCCGCCCCGAGTGGCGCGGCCGGGGCATCTACCGGGCCTTGACCGCCGCACGCGCCCGCTCAGCCCTGCAAATGGGCAAGACCCTCATCAACAGCGACTCCACCGAGTACTCCCGCCCGATCCTCGAGCGTTCCGGCCTGCTCAAGGTATCGACGACCACCCCCTACGAGTGGCAGCGAGCCGATCAAGATCAACGGCGTACATGAAACCCACAGGCACGGCACATGGGTGCCAAAGCCTGAAGGCGAATGGTGAAGGTGACTAACGAACCCGACCCGCTCAGCCCAGGGGGAAAGCGCCATGCTTGTGCAGCTCAACCGCAACGTCGGTGCCCGCGACTTCAGCGCCACCGCGACCGGCCTCCCGCTGAACCCGGCACACCTGCCGGCGACCACGGGCCACCACCCGGTGGTGGCCGTGCTCGGCCCGGCCGCCCGGGTGACCGGTCTCGCCCAGCACCTGCCGGCCGGCTGGTCGGTGCGCGCCGCCGCCGACCTGGACGACGTCCACCCCGACGAGCTGGTGCTGTTCGTCGGCTCGGCGGTCCGCGACATCGCGCTGGCCCGCCGGCTGCTCCCACACCGCACCCAGCTGGTAGCGCTGGTGGACGACAACGCCCCCGCCGAAAAGGTGGCCGCGGTGCTCACCGCCGGCGCCGACGCCTGCGTCCGCGGCGGCCAGCCGGCCATCCTCGCCAGCCACCTGGTCGCCTGCCGCCGCCGCCAGCTGGCCGGCCGCTGGGCCCAGCTCAACCAGCAAGACCGCCGCTGACCCCGAGACCAGCAAGACCGCCGCTGACCCCGAGACCAGCGGGACCATCGCTGAGGACCGAGACCAGCGGGACCGCCGCTGAGGACCGAGACCAGCGGGACCGCCGCTGAGGACCGAGACCAGCGGGACCGCCGCTGAGCGCCAAAGCCAGCGGGACCGCCGCTGAGCGCCAAAGCCAGCGGGACCGTCGCTGAGTGCCGAGGGCAGCGGGACCGCGGCTGAGCGCCAAGGCCAGCGGGACCGTCGCTGAGTGCGGAGGCCAGCGGGACCCCCGCTAAGTGCCGAGGCCAGCGGGACAGTCGGCTGAGTGCCGAGACCGCCGCTGAGGACAGAGCCGGGCCGCTCGCGGCGCGCCGGGGGGAGGTCCACGTCGCGAGCAGCCCGGGGATCGGTGCCGCGCCGTCCGTGCCGCAACGGAAAGCGGCGCGACCGGCAGGGAGGTGCCGCGCCGTCCGTACCGCGACGAAGAGCGGCGCGACCGGCAGGGAGGCTCCACGCCGTCCGTGCCGCGACGGGGGAGCGGCAGGGACGGCGTGGGGGATCAGGCGCTGGGCGAGGCGCTCGGCTGCGGCCGGAGCACCTTGCAGGTCTCCATGGCCTTCTTGACAGTCGCGTTGCTGGTGTCGAGCTTCCCGTCGGTCGAGGTGACCCCGTGCTGCTTGAGACAGTTGCGGTAGGCCGCGTTCATCCCGCCGCCACGGTTGCCGCCGCCGAACGAGGGCCGCACCGAGGCGCACGCCGCCTGCGCCTTGTCCCACGTCGCCTGGTCGACATCGGCCGGCTTCTGGAACATGCCGCCACCGCCCGGGAACCCGCGGCCGCCCCCGGAGAAGCTGCCGGAGGGACGCGGCTGACCGGACGGGAACCCGCCACCCTGGGGGGCGCCGGAGGGACGCGGCCCGCGCGACGGCAGCGTGATGGTCACCCCGTTCTTCTGCAGGCATTCGACGTACGCCGTGAATTCGCTGTTACGACCGCTGCCGTTGCCGGTGCCCGTGGTTCCGGTGCCGCCGCTCGAGGAGGTCGAGTTGCCGCCGCACGCCGCCACCAGCAGCACGGCTGCGGACGCGACGAACAACGCCGCCGCACGGCGGGGCGTGCGGGAACTGGTTGTGCGCACGATGGCCTCTTTCCTCGATAGAAGGGGACGCCCCACCCAAGCTCGCCTACCTACGGAGAACATGGGCGGTTCCTCAGAGTTCGCTCGGAGCTCCTGTGCCGCAGCTGTGCGCAAGATCTGAGCTCCGAGGGAACTCCGAGGTGGGACCGAGCCGGCGGCGAGATCGGTTGGGCACACTTCCGCCCCATGGGTGAAGCTCTGGCCGGTCGTCGGCGCTGGATCTGGGTCGCCGCGGCCGTCGTCGTGCTCGCGCTGATCGGGTACGGGGTGGTGCACGCGCTGACGGCGGACGCCACCGTGAAGCCGGCCGCGGCCGCCACCGTGGCCGCCGATCGCGGTGCCGTGACCACCGAGGTGGCGACCACGGGCACGTTGCAGCCGGCGCAGACGCGTAGCCTCTCGTTCGCGGTGAAGGGCACGGTGGAGAGCATCTCGGTGCGGGCCGGCTCGACGGTCGGCGCCGGTCAGTCCCTCGCCAAGGTGGACGCCACCGACGCGACCACCGCCGTGAACGACGCACAGAGCGCCCTCGACGACGCCGAGACGGCGCTGACCACGGCCCGCAACAACGCCGCCAAGACGACGACCAGCACCTGCGGCACGAACGTCGCGGCCGCCTGGACCTCGCCGACCGCCTCCCCGTCGGCCTCGGCGAGCGCGTCGGCGAGCGCGTCTCCCTCGGCCTCCGCGACCGCCACCGCCTCGCCGACCAGGACCACCACCAGAACCGCGGCCCCGACCACCACCCCGACCCGGGGCGGCTCGACCGGCAGCACCAAGAGCGGAGGCACCTGCACCGGCTCGAGCGGTTCGAGCGGTTCCGGCAGCGGGCAGGGCGGGCAGCAGGGCGGCGGCACCGACCAGATCCTCAGCGCGCAGGAGCGGGTCACCCAGGCGACCACCACCCTGGAGCAGGCCCAGGAGGCGCTGGACGGCGCCACCATCACCGCGCCGATCTCCGGCCGGATCATCAGCGTCAGCGGCAAGGTGGGCAGCCAGGTCAGCGCCGGCTCGACCTTCATCACCCTGGCCGACGTGTACGACATGCAGATCAGCGCCGACTTTCCGGAGGCCGACGCCGACCGGCTGGCGGTCAAGCAGAGCGGCGCGATCACCCTGGCCGACGACCCGGGGGCGAGCTTCAAGGCGACCGTCGTGCAGGTCGACCCGACCGGCACCAGCGACGGCACGATGGTCCGGTACGGCGTGCTGCTCGCCTTCGTCGACGCCCCCAAGGACCTGCTGGTCGGCCAGAGTGCCAACGTGAAGATCACCACCGGCTCGAAGGCCGACGTGCTGCGGGTGCCGAGCACGGCGGTGCACAACGTCCAGGGCGACACCGGTACGGTGCTCAAGGGCGGCGTGCAGACCAAGGTCGGCGTGGGCCTGCGCGGCGACCAGTACACGGAAATCACGTCCGGTCTCACCGAGGGTGATCAGGTTGCCCGATCTTGGTGACGGGGAGTACAGCTCGCTCTCCCGGAATTCATAGGGAATTCCTAGGTAGCGTTGATATCCCTTTCACGTGCTAACAGATTCCCGTTCCCCGGTCGCTCTCGGCGACGCTCCGGCCCGGGCCGCCCGGGTCCTGGTCGTCGACGATGAGCCGAATATCTCCGCCCTGCTCAGCGCCACGCTCCGGCTGGTCGAGTTCGAGGTGCGGGTGGTCGACTCGGGGCACCGGGCCCTGGTCGCGGTCGAGGAGTTCGAGCCCGACCTGGTGGTGCTCGACGTGATGCTGCCCGACCTGGACGGTTTCGACGTCGCCAAGCGGCTGCGGGCCACCGGCAGCCGCGTCCCGGTGCTGTTCCTGACCGCGCGCGACGCCGTGGAGGACCGCATCTCCGGGCTGTCCGCCGGGGCGGACGACTATGTGACCAAGCCGTTCAGCCTGGAGGAGGTCGTGCTCCGGATCCGGGCGATCCTGCGGCGCAGCCAGCCCGAGCTGGCCGGCGAGGCGGCCTCGGCGGATTCCGGCGTGCTGCGCTACGCCGACCTGGAGCTCGACGAGGACGCGCACGAGGTGCGCCGGGCCGGCCGCCTGATCGACCTGTCGCCGACCGAGTTCAACCTGCTGAAATACCTGCTGATCAACGCGGGCCGGGTGGTCAGCAAGGCGCAGATCCTGGACCGGGTGTGGAAGTACGACTTCGGCGGCGACGGCCGGATCGTCGAGTCGTACGTCTACTACCTCCGTCGCAAGATCGACAAGACCGATCCGCCGCTGATCCACACCGTCCGCGGCGTCGGCTACGCCCTGCGGCTCCCACGCGGCGGCGAGGAGTGAGCTCCCGGCTCCGCTGGCGACCGCGGCGGTGGGGCCATTGGACACTGCGCGCCCGCCTCGTGCTGGTGGTCGGCGCGCTCGCTGCGGTCGCCCTGGTCGTCGCCAACATCGCCGGGCTGGTGCTGATCCGTACGTACCTGCTCGGCCGGGTCGACGACCAGCTGCGCGGGATGAGCCGGCCGTTCGCCGACGAGCACGGGTTCAACTACGTCCCGCGCACCACCAACCGGCTGGCCCGGCTCGGCCCCGAGCAGGTCATGTACGTCTACCTCCCGTCCGGCGTCCTCGACCCCGAGCACAGCTCGACGGCCGACAGCACCCGGCCGCCGGTCGAGCCGATCACCGAGGTCAGGTCGCGCGCGGCGGCGAAACAGCCGTACACGATCGAGGCGGCCGACGGCGGATCCGACTGGCGGGTGATCGCGATCGCGATGCCCGCGACGACCGGCGGCTACGCGGTGGTCGGGCTCTCCCTCTCCGAGGTCCGGCAGACCACCGACCAGCTGCTGCTCATCGACGCCGGCGTCTCCGCGCTGGTGCTGGCCCTGCTGGCCGGCGGCGCCTGGTTCGTGGTGCGGCTCGGCCTGCGCCCGCTCACCGACATGGAGAAACTGGCCGCCGACATCTCCGCCGGCAACCTCTCCGGCCGGGTCGCCGACACCGATTCGCACACCGAGCCCGGCCGGCTCGGGCTCGCGCTGAACTCGATGCTGACCCGGATCGAGGCCGAGGTCGACGCCCGGACCGCCAGCGAGCGCCGGCTGCGCCAGTTCGTCGCGGACGCGTCGCACGAGCTGCGCACGCCGCTGACCTCGATCCGCGGCTTCGCCGAGCTGTACCGGCGCGGCGGCGCCCCGCCCGGCCCGGCGCTGGACGAGACGATGACCCGGATCGAGGGCGAGGCCGGCCGGATGGGCGTGCTGGTCGAGGACATGCTGATGCTGGCCCGGCTGGACCGGCAGCGGCCGCCGGCGCTGCGCCCGGTCGACCTGCTCGAGATCGCCGCCGACACCATCCGGGACGCGCACGCCCGGGTCCCCGGCCGGCCGGTGAAGCTGGCCGGGCTGGAGGACGACACCGAGACGTTCGAGCCGGCCACCGTGCTCGGCGACGAGCACGGCCTGCGCCAGGTGGCCACCAACCTGGTCGCCAACGCGCTGCAGCACACCCCGAGCCGGGCCCAGGTCACCGTGCGGGTCGGCCGGCTGCCGGCCCGCCCGCCGCGGTCCACCACCGTGCTGTCCGGGCCGGCCACCGTGCGGCCCGGGCTGCCGCTGGCGGTCTTCGAGGTGACCGACGACGGGCCCGGGGTGCCGCCCGCGCACGCGCCCCGGGTCTTCGAGCGGCTGTACCGCGCCGACTCCAGCCGTACCCGCGGCAAGGGCGGCGGCTCCGGCCTGGGCCTGTCCATCGTCGCGGCCATCGTCCATGGTCACGGAGGGTGGGTCGAGCTGGACGCGCCACGCGGGGGAGGGGCGACTTTCCGGGTCCTGCTGCCGACCTCCGGTGACTCGCCGTGAGATTCCGAGCTGGCTCCGAGGTTCCGGCGAAGATCCTCCCAGCCCGTCCCGACACAGTGTCCGGCATGCCAGCGCGCTTCAATCTGCGACGCCCCACGGTGGCGGTCAACGCCGCCCTCGTCGTCGCCCTCGTCGCGGGCGCCTTCTGGGCGTACGAGACCCTGTCCGGATCGGCCACCCCCAAGGCCGCCAGCGCCTCGGTCCGGTCGATCGCCGTCCAGCAGGGCACGGTCACCAAGACCGTGACCGCGGACGGGACCGTCGAGAGCGCGAACACGGCGAGCGCCAGTTTCGTGACCGGGGGAACGGTCACCGCGATCGACGTCAAGGTCGGCGACCTGGTGAAGAAGGGTCAGGTGCTCGCGAAGGTCGATCCGGCCGACGCCGAGCGGACCCTCAGCGCCGCCGAGGCCGACCTGACCGCCGCGGAGGACTCGCTCACCCGCGCGCAGAACGCCGGGTCGGACACGTCGAGCGCCGAGGACGCGGTCGCGCAGGCCAAGGTCACCGTCTCGGACGCGCAGGCCGGGGTCGACGGCACGGTGCTCAAGGCGCCGGCCGCCGGGACGGTCACCGCGGTCAACGGCACGATCGGCAGCTCCTCCTCCGGCACCGGCACGTCGTCCTCGTCGAGCGGCGGCGGCAGCTCGGGGGGCGGCAGCTCGGGGGGCGGCAACTCGGGCGGTGGTGGCAACTCCGGCGGCGGCTCGTCCTCCTCCTCGTCCTCGTCCTCCTCCTCGTCCTCCGGCTTCATCGCGATCCAGGACCTGACCAAGCTGCAGGTCACCGCGGCCTTCGCCGAGGCGGACGCGACCAAGCTCAAGGAGAAGCAGGTCGCCCAGATCACCTGGAACGCGCTCTCCGGCGCCGAGGCGACCGGCAAGGTCACCGCGATCGACCCGTCCGCGACCACCTCCAACAGCGTGGTCACCTACGGCGTGACGGTCAGCATCGACAAGATCCCGACCGGCGCCAAGGTCGGCCAGACGGTGTCCGTCTCGGTCACCACCGGCAGCGTCGCGAACGCGGTCTTCGTGAACTCGGCGGCGGTCACCACGGTCGGCAACCGGCACACGGTGACCGTGCTGGCCAACGGGGTGCAGCAGGTCACGCCGGTCCAGATCGGGCTCGAGGGCGACGAGGCCACCCAGATCACCTCCGGCGTCCAGGTCGGCCAGGAGGTCGTACTCAAGACCGCCACGACCAGCACCACCGGGACCAACGGCTTCCCCGGCGGCGGGAACTTCGGCGGTGGCGGGAACTTCGGCGGCGGGGGCAACTTCGGCGGCGGCACCGGCCGCGGCACCGGCACCGGCGGGGGTGGACGATGACCCGGCCGGTCCTCGAGGTCCGCGACCTCAAGAAGATCTACGGCGAGGGCGAGGCGACCGTGCACGCGCTGCGCGGGGTGTCGCTCACCGTCGAGCGCGGCGACTACGTGGCGATCATGGGCTCGTCCGGCTCCGGCAAGTCGACGCTGATGAACATCCTGGGCGCGCTCGACGTGCCCACGCACGGCTCGTACCACCTGGACGGCGTGGACGTGAGCAAGTTGGCGGACCGGCAGCTGGCGCTGGCCCGGAACCGGCTCATCGGCTTCATCTTCCAGGCCTTCAACCTCATTCCCCGGACGAGTGCGGTGGCCAACGTCGAGCTGCCCCTCGCGTACGCCGGGGTGAAGCCGAAGGAACGACGGCGCCGCGCGCTGGCCGCCCTCGAGGTGGTCGGCCTCGCCGACCGGGCCCGGCACGAGCCCAACCAGCTCTCCGGCGGTCAGCAGCAGCGCGTCGCGGTGGCCCGGGCCCTGGTCACCGAGCCGGCCCTGCTGCTCGCCGACGAGCCCACCGGCAACCTGGACAGCCACTCCACCCACGAGGTGCTCAATGTCTTCGACCAGCTGTCCGGCGCCGGGCGCACCATCGTGATCATCACGCACGAGCCCGAGGTCGGCGCCCGCGCGAAACGGCTGATCCGCCTGGTCGACGGGCAGATCGTCGAGGACAGCCGGCAGTCGCCGCTCCATCTCCCGCCGGTTGGCGCCTTCGCAGGACGGCACGCCGGATGAGCTTCAAGGAAGTAATCCGCTTCGCGCTGCGCGGCCTGTCCGCGAACAAGCTGCGCTCGGCCCTGACCATGCTGGGCATCCTGATCGGCGTGGCCGCGGTGATCCTGCTGGTCGCGGTCGGCAACGGCTCGGCCAAGGCGATCAGCTCCCGGATCGAGGCGCTGGGCACCAACACCATCACGGTGATGAGCACGAACCGGGGCGGCTCGGCCAGCACCGCGCTGACCACCGACATGGCCGCCGCGATCACCGACCCGACCATGGCGCCCGACGTGAAGTCGGTGTCCCCGGTGGTCAGCTCGTCGGCGACGATCACGTACGAGGGCACCGACCACTCGGTCAATTCGTTCGTCGGGACCACCCCGAGCTGGTTCACCGCGTCGAACACGCCGATCGGCACCGGCAGCGGCTTCACCGCCGACGACGAGGCCCAGGGCCGGCGGGTCGTGGTGCTCGGCCAGACCGTGGTGGAGGAGCTGTTCCCCGGCGTCGACCCGATCAACAAGCAGGTCACCGTCGGCGGCGCGCTGTTCACCGTGGTCGGCGTGCTCAAGGAGAAGAGCTCCACCGGCTTCCAGGACGCCAACGACACCGCGATCGCGCCGCTCAGCGCGGTCCGGCAGGTGCTGACCGGGTACGGCGCGCTCAACTCGATCCTGGTCGAGGCCAAGGACCCGGGCAAGGTGGACGCCGTGGAGGCCGAGGTGTCCACGATCCTCGACCAGCGGCTGACCCTGACGGCGCAATCGTCCACGAGGAGCAGCTCGAACACGCCGTACCGGATCCAGAACGCCTCCCAGCTGCTGGCGACGCAGACCGCGACGGCCGACACGTTCACCACGCTGCTCGGCGCGGTGGCCGCGATCAGCCTGCTGGTCGGCGGCATCGGCATCACCAACATCATGCTGGTGACGGTGACCGAGCGAACCCGGGAGATCGGCATCCGCAAGGCGCTCGGCGCGCCCCGCCGGGTGATCCTGAACCAGTTCCTGATCGAGGCGACGCTGTTGAGCGTGATCGGCGGCGTCCTGGGCGTCGCGGCCGCGCTGATCGGCAGCAGCTTCGAGATCGTCGGGGTCAAGCCGGTGATCGTCCCCAGCTCCATCGGGCTCGCCCTCGGCGTGTCCATCGCCATCGGACTGTTCTTCGGCGGCCTGCCCGCCAGCCGCGCCGCCCGGCTGCGTCCCATCGACGCGCTGCGCTACGAGTGAGGACCCGCTGTGACTCCCATGAATGATGACACGGCCGTGCTGAACGTGGTCCCGGCCGCCGATGACGATGACCCCGGCCGCGACGACAGCCTGGCGCAGGAGCTGGCCAAGGCCGCGCCGAAGAAGTGGTGGAACCAGTCGACCATCGTGCTGTCCGCGCTGGTGCTGCTGATCGGCGGCTTCGTCGGCGGGCTGCAGGCGCAGAAGGCTTGGGGCACGACCTCCGCCGCCAGCTCGACCGGCAACCGGTTCCCGGGCGCCGGCACCGGTGCGGGCCGGTATGGCGGGGGCACGGGCAACGGCGCCGGCCGGTACGGCGGGGGCACGGGCGCGAACGGCTTCCCCGGTGGCGGCAATTTCGGTGGCGGCGGCACCGGGACCGGCACCGGTCAGGGCACCGGCGCGACCGCGGCGGCCGGCACCACCGGCACCGTCAAGCTGGTCGACGGCGACACCATCTACGTCCAGACCCCGGACGGCAACGTGGTGACCGTCAAGACCGACAGCAAGACCAGCGTGTCGACCGCGAAGAAGGGCAAGGTCTCCGACGTGAAGGCCGGTCAGACGGTCACCGTGCAGGGCGCCACCGGCTCGGACGGCACGGTCACCGCGACGGCGGTGACGGCCCAGCCAAAATAGGCCCAGCCCAAGTAAGGAGCCTCGAAAAGTTTCGGACTTGACGCACAAGTTTCGCGAGTTTACGTTGGCGGAACGTGTGTGGCGTGCCGGTATGGCGTTCGGAACTTGCAGAGAGGCTCCCCGAGATGACTTCCGTCCTGCATGTGGCGGCCAGCGGCTCCGACGACGGCGACGGCACCCCCGAGCGGCCGTTCCGCGCGATCAACCAGGCCGCGGCGGTCGCCCGGGCCGGCGACACCGTGGTCGTGCACGCCGGCGAGTACCGGGAGTGGGTGAAGCCTCGGCGGGGCGGGCTCAGCGACGCCCGGCGGATCACGTACCGGGCCGCCGAGGGCGAGCACGTGGTGATCAAGGGCTCGGAGCGGGTCACCGGGTGGCGGTCCGAGGGCGCCGGCGTGTGGCGGGCCGACCTGCCGAACGAGCTGTTCGGGGAGTTCAACCCGTTCGCCGAGGAGATCGCGGGGGACTGGATCGTCTACCGGGAGTCGGCGCCGCGCAAGCACCTCGGCGACGTGTATCTCAACGGGCTGAGCTTCTACGAGGTCTCGTCCCGGGAGGCCGTCGACGCGCCCGAGGAGCGCAAGTCGGTCGTCGACGACTGGACCGGCGTGCCGGTTCTCGCCGCCGCGCCGGAGCAGACCCGGCATGTCTGGTTTGCGACCGTGAACGCGACCGACACGACGATTTGGGCGAATTTCGGCGAGGCGGATCCGAACGACGAGCTCGTCGAGATCAACGTACGGCGATCGGTGTTCTTTCCGGAAAATCACCACATCGACTTCATCACCGTACGCGGATTCGAGCTCTGCCAGGCGGCCTCCCCCTGGACCCCGCCGACGGCCGACCAGCCCGGCCTGATCGGCCCGAACTGGGCCAAGGGCTGGATCATCGAGGACAACGACATCCACGACGCGAAATGCTCGGCGGTCTCGATCGGCAAGGAGGCCTCCACCGGCCACAACTACGCCACCGAACGCGGCGACAAGCCCGGCTACCAGTACCAGCTGGAGTCTGTATTTATTGCCCAGCAGCTCGGCTGGGACAAGGAGCACATCGGCTCGCACGTCATCCGCCGCAACACCATCCACGACTGCGGGCAGAACGGCATCGTCGGCCACCTGGGCGGCGTGTTCTCCACCATCGAGGACAATCACATCTACAACATCGCCACCAAGTACGAGTTCTACGGGTACGAGATCGGCGGCATCAAGCTGCACGCGGCGATCGACGTGACGATCCGGCACAACCACATCCACGACTGCACGCTCGGCACCTGGCTGGACTGGCAGACCCAGGGCACCCGGATCTCCCGCAACGTGTACCACCACAACCGCCGGGACCTGTTCGTCGAGGTGTCGCACGGCCCCTACCTGGCCGAGCACAACGTGTTCGGGTCGGCGGCGTCGTTCGAGTCGTTCAGCCAGGGCGGCGCGTTCGTGAACAACCTGTTCGCCGGCACGATCTGGCTGCAGGCGGTGCCGGACCGGGCCACGCCGTACCACCGCCCGCACAGCACCCAGGTGGCCGGCTACGCGGTGATCTGGGGCGGCGACGACCGCTGGATCGGCAACCTCTTCCTGGGCGGCGCGGTCGCCGAGGCGTACGGGCACCCCCTCGACGAGAAGTCGCCGCCGCACCACGGCCTCGCCGGCTACGACGGGTTCCCGGCGTCGTTCGAGGAGTACCTGGAGCGGATCGAGGCGAAGGGCCCCGGCGACCACCAGAAGTTCCTCGACGTCCAGCAGCCGGTCTACACGAGCGGCAACGTCTTCCTGGCCGGTGCTCGCCCCTATGCCGGCGAACGTGACCCGGTCGTGGCCGAGGGCGGCAGCGTCACGGTGGTGACCGACGGCGACGCGGTCTACCTGAAGGCCGACCTGCCGCCGGAGTTCGCCACCGCGAGGGTCGGCCTGGTCGGCGGCCGCGACCTGCCACGGGTCCGCTTCGCCGACGCCGACTTCGAGGAGCCGGACGGCACCCCCGCCATCCTGGACCGCGACCTGACGGGCGAGATCAAGACCGAAAGTTCCGAGTACGCCGCGGGCCCGATCGCCGGCCTGGGCGCAGGAGCGACGCGTACGCGAATCTGGTGAGGAGCCGTCCGGCTTCTCCGGCCTTCCTGACGGGCGAGACCTGGGCTTTCGCGTGCGTTTCAGCACCGCGTCAGTGCCGCTTCAGCGTCTCCCGCGAACCTCGGCGGTGACGGCCGACCGTCCGAGGAGCCAACGATGAGCGACGACATCAACCGACCGAGGCCGCCGGCTCCTACCGGCCGGCGTGGGCGACGCCTCCGTATCCCGGTCGTCTTCTTCCTGGTGTTCGTTGTCTCGTCGGTGGGCGCGGCGCCGGCGGCCGCGGCCGGCAAGACGGTTGACGGCGGGACCGTTGTCCATGCCACCGCCCTGTGGTCGGGTCTGGATGAGCAAGGAGACAAGGTCGTCACGCAGCTTGATCTCGTCGACGGCATTGTCCACGACGAGGCGCACCGCCCGAAATTCGGCCAGGGCACGACGATCGAGCTGACCCGGACGGTCATTGACCCGGGCGGTCACGAGATCTATACCAAGGATTCCTTCTTCGGCACCTTGTTCACGACCGCATCCGTCTTCCACACCGACAAAGTGGGGCCACTGCGCTCGGCGACGCTGGCGCCGGTGAGGGTGGACCAGTGTGTATTGGGCCCGTCCCCTTGCAAGGTCGTCGACAGGAGCCTCATCCTCCGAACCGATTGGACCGGGACCGGGCCGATGGGGGAGACCCGCTCGACTTTCAGCGACGACCGCAACGCCCCGTCAGGCCCGACCAAGGTGAGGGTGAGCGGTGATACGGCGTATCGGTCCGCGCCGGCGACCGGGACGTTGAACGGGACAAGCCTGGGAGCACCGACGACAAAGGCGACCCTTTCCCGCATGTCGCGAGTCACTGTCATCACTGGCGAACTGTCGGGAATCATCTCCATCCCGGACTACGACGCTCCCACGATCGATCTGGGGAACAAGACCACGCGTGGCGGCAACAGCGTAGCGGCCAACACCGCCTGGGTCATCCCGAATCCCGACGGCGGCACGACCTACTACCAGCTGACGGTGCTGCAGGGATCCGGCCTTGACGGCCGAGTCGTAACATTTGTCGACAAGACCTTTGTCTCCTTGGACAGGCGGGTCGTCGACCGGGACGGCAATACCGTCGAGTTCGCGATCGGCGGCTTGGTCTCGCCCGGATCCGGGACCTTCACGGCGAAGAAGAACCTCGGAAAGGCGACCCTCGCGCCGACCACGGTCGAGCTGACGAGCTGCACCAGCGCGGACGGTTGCACCACGGACAAGACCGCGACGATCGAGGCTACCTGGGCCGCCACGAGCAAGCCGGTCACGAGCGCATACCGGCTTACCGGGAGCACAAACTGTAACGACAGCCAATGCACCACGGCGGACCGGCACCACCAATTCAAGATCACCGCCACGGGTGCGGACGCGGTGGTCGAGGCCACGGCGACGGCCACGTTCAACGGCGTCGACCTCGGGTCCAGCACCAAGGATCCGAGCGTGGGCACGACCTTCCTGTCGAGCGGGAGCCGGTCCACGATCGAGTACGGCGGCAAATACCCGATCGACATCTACCCGATACAGGAACCCAAAGCACCTGTCGCACCCTGACGCGTCGGCGGGCGACAGAATGGACCCAGGCCCCGTCCTGCCGGGGCGGGGCTGAGGCCACGCGGGACAGCCCGGCGGCCGCGGTCGGAGGGTGACCAACGACGGCGCCGGGCGCTGAACCGGGGACTGGTGTCACGCGTACGGCCGGGGTGTTTTGAAGCGGAAGCGGACCAGGTAGATCTCGCTGCCAGGGAGTTCCCAGGAGAAGCGGGGACAATTCAAAGGGACCGCCCCGCTTACGAGGCTCGGAGGTTCCCTGTTGCTGGAGGTCACCGCGCTCGGCTGGACCTTGACGATCGGTGTCATCGTCGCCCTGCTCGCCCTCGATCTCACCCTCGGTGTGCTGCGCCCGCACGCCGTCGGTTTCCGTGAGGCTGCTCTGTGGTCCGCGTTCTACATCGGCGTCGCCGTGGCTTTCGGGCTGGTCTTCGCCGGTGTGGCGGGCTGGGATTTCGGGGCCCAGTATTTCGCCGGGTACATCGTCGAGAAGAGTTTGTCGGTCGACAACCTGTTCGTCTTCGTCATCATCATGACCACGTTCGCGGTGCCGGAGAAGTATCAGCAGGAGGTGCTGACCTTCGGCATCATCATCGCGCTGGTGTTGCGGGTGGTGTTCATCGCGCTCGGGGCCACGCTGCTGAGCCTGTTCTCGTTCATGTTCCTGGTGTTCGGGGCGCTGCTGATCTTCACGGCGGTCCAGTTGTTCCGGCACCGCGACGAGGATCCGGACATCGAGGACAACGCGCTGGTGCGGGCCGGGCGCCGGTTCCTGCCGCTGACCGACGACTACGTGGGCGGCAAGATGATCACCCGAGTACAACAAAAGCGGATGGTCACGCCGCTGTTCCTGGTGCTGATCGCGATCGGCAGCTCCGACCTGCTGTTCGCGCTCGACTCGATCCCGGCGGTGTTCGGGGTGACTGACGAGGCGTACATCGTCTTCGTCGCCAACGCGTTCGCGCTGCTCGGCCTGCGTGCCCTGTTCTTCCTGGTGAAGGGGCTGCTCGACCGGCTGGTCTACCTGTCCACGGGGCTGTCGGTGATCCTCGCGTTCATCGGCGTGAAGCTGATCCTGCACTGGGCGCACGAGGACCTCAGCACGGCGGTGCCGGAGATCGGGATCGGGCTGTCCCTCACGGTGATCGTGGTGGTGCTGGTGATCACCACGGTGGCGAGCCTGCGGAAGGTACGCAAAGACCCGGACACCAAGGCCCACGCGGGCAGTGTCCGGGCCCGTTCGACGAGCGCCGAGGAGCGTCAGCCGAGGTAGCCGCCGAGCCCGGCGGTCTGCCGGACCTGGGACTGCTGGCGCTCGACATCCTGGCTGTACAGGATGGCGCGGATCTGGGCGGTCTCCTCCGGGGTGTGCCGGCTCAGGAGCTCGTCGAGCTCGGCACGCTCGGAGGTGCTGCGGAACGACGCCACCTCGTCGGCGAGGCGGCGGTGGGCGAGGCGGATGGTCCGGCGGTTCGCCATGGCCGTGCGGACGTCGCGAAGCCGGGACGAGAGCTGCATGACCGGTGTTCTCCTCATACGGATCGTAGTTGTTGTTCTTCCCGTACAACGATCCACGACGGATGCTTCATCCCCAAATCGAGCAGGTAAAACTCTGGCGAAACAGTGATCCGGCCCACGTGAAGAGCGTCACTCTCCGTCAACAATGGGCAGCTCAGGCGGGCGAGGTGACTTCGGACACCTGCAGGCGAGAGGAGAGCTGCGTCCGCGACCGTACGCCGAGCTTGCGGTAGACCCGGGTGAGCGTCGCCTCGACGGTCTTCACGCTCAGGTAGAGCTGGGTGGCGATCTCCCGGTTGCTGGCGCCGTCCCGGACCAGCCCGGCGATCCGCAGCTCGGTCGAGGTCAGCCCCAGATCGGGCGGCGGCACCGCGCCCGGCGCGACGTTGCCCTCGGTCCGGGCCAGGGCCCGCTCGGTCTGCTCGGCCCACGGCTTCGCCTCGGCGGCCAGGAAGATGGCCAGCGCCGCGCCGATCGCCAGCCGGGCCGCCGCGTACCGGCGCCGGCGCCGCTCGGCGCCGCCCTGGACGAGCAGCGCGTACGCCTGCTCCAGCGGCTGGTGCAGCTGCTCGAAGTGGTGCGCCGCGGCGGCCGACAGCACCACCGCCGAGTCGGCCTGGCCGCTCTCCGAGAGCACCACGGCGGTGGCCCGGTCGAGGTAGCCGACCGTGCCCGGGGTGTTGCCGAGCCGGTGCGCGGCGGCCCGGGCCTCGGCGAGGGTGGCCGCCGCCTCGGCGTGCTCGCCCATCAGGGCCAGCCCGCCGGCCAGGTCGCCGTGCCAGCGCACGATCATCGGGTCGGCCCCGCCGGACTCGGCCTCCAGGTCGCGCAGCCGGCACAGCGCGGCCACCCCGGCCCGGGTGTCCCCGGCGCGCAGCTCGGCCTGGCCCAGGGCGTGCAGGTTACGGCGCAGGTAGAGGCTGTCGCCCTCCTGTTCGGACGCGCGCACCCCGCGGCGGGCGAAGCCGGCGGCCGCGGCCAGGCTGCCCCCGGCCAGCTCGGCGACCGCGGCGGTGTACCAGGTCGGGCCGGGGCTCAGCCCGGCGTGCTGGGCGGCGTCGACCGCGCGGTGCGCGTACTGCAGGGCCTCCCGGCAGCGGCCGGCCCGGGTGGCCACCTCGGAGAGGCTGCGCAGCACCTCGACCCGGGCCTCGCCGATCCGGTCGTGCTCGGCGACCACCAGCAGCTTGAGCAGTTCGCCGCGGGCCTCGTCGAGCCGGTCGTCCATCATCGCGAACCGGGCCGCCATGTAGCGCGGGCCGTAGTGCAGCCAGTCCGGCGCCGGGGTGGCCGGCAGGTCGAGCGCCTGGGCCAGGGTGTCCGACCAGCGGGCCTCGCCGCGCAGCCGCTGCACCTGGGCGATCAGGCTGAGCCCCATCGCCTCGGTGGTCGGGTCGCCGGCCCGGCGGGCGGCCTCGACCGTGCGGCCGGCCTCGGCGGCGGCCCGGTCCGGGTCGCCGGTGAGGAACGCCGCCCAGGTCAGCCGCAGCCGGACCGGGGCGAGCAGGGCCGGGTCGTCGCCGGCCTCGGCGAGCGCGGCGGCGAAGGTCTCGCCCATCTCGGCCAGCCCCTGCCCGGCCAGGTCGATCAGCACCAACCGGGCCCGGACCCGGTGAGCGGCCGGCGCGTCGGCCGCGATGACCGCCTCGGCGGCCCGGCCGGCCAGCGCGGACGCGCCGCCGGTGAGCGCCGCCCGGGCGGCCGCGACCAGCCAATCGAGCCGCAGGTCGGCGAGCGTGTGCGGGCACCGGTCGGCGGCCAGCAGGTAGAGCTCGGCGGCGGCCCGCCCGGCGCCCCGCTCGGCCCGGCGGTCGGCCGCGGCGGCGAGCGACCGGGCCACCGCGGCGTCCGGCCGGCCGGTACGCAACGCCCGGTGCCGCAGCGCCTCGGTGGGGTCGACCGCCCCGGCGGCGAGGGCGGCGTGCGCGAGGTGCCGCTCGGTCGCGGTGGCCTCCTCGGCGACCACCTGGGCGAGCAGCGGCGGGGTGAACCGGATCGCGTCACCGTCCAGGTCGACCACCCCCTCGCCGGCGGCCAGCCGCAGCTCGCGGACGGCGTCGTCACGCCCGGCCCGCAGCAGCACGGTGGTGGTCGGCTCGGTGGCGAGCGCGGCGACCAGCAGCGTGCCGGTCACCGCGGCGGGCAGCGCACGCAGCCGGTCGCGCAGCAGCTCGCGGGCTGCCTCCGGGATCGGGGCCGGGCGCCAGGCCGGCCCGGGGGCGACCGCGCCGCCGAGCGCGAGGGCGAGGAACGGGTTGCCGGCGCTGGCCTCGTGCATCCGGCTGGCCGTCCGGCAGGGCAGGCCACGGGCCTCGAGCAGGGCGGTCAGGTCGTCGGCGTCCAGCGGCGGCACGGCCATCTCCAGCACCGGGGCCGGGCAGAGCCGGGCGGCGCGGCGCTTGCCGGCCGGGTCGGGGCGGCGCTGGGCGGCGAGCACGCGGACCCGCGGGCCGGGGCGCCGGCGCATGGCGAACCCGATCAGCTCGGCCGACTCGGCGTCCAGCCACTGCGCGTCGTCCAGCACGAGCAGCACGGCCCGGCGCCGCGCGCAGTGCGCCAGCAGCAGCGGCAGGACGAGCCGGCGGGCCAGCGCCGGGGTGCCGCCGCGCGGGGGCAGGCCTTGCCGCAGGGCGGCCAGGGCCGCACGCTGGGCGGGTGGCAGGGCCGGGCCGGCGTCTTCCGGCAGCTGCGCGACGAGGTCGGCGATGCCTGCGTACGGCAGGGACCGCTCGGTCCGCACCGGCCGCAGCCGAAGCACCAGCTCGCCGCGGGCGGCCGCCGAGGCCGCGACCGCGTCGAGGACCGCCGACTTGCCGATGCCCGCCGGGCCGTGCAGGGCCACGCCGCCGCCCGCGGCCAGCCGTGCGTCGACCGCCGCGAGTAGCGGGCCGCGGCCACGGAGGGCGGTCGCGTCCGGCTGCACGCGATTCACACCCCCTTGTTCCGCGCTGGTCCCAGCCTAGGAACACGGGCTCACGTCATCAATGGGTTCACATATGACAACGTATTGACCGAGATCTAAAACACGTCGACCGTACGCGTGACACCGGTCCCCGGTGCGGCGCCGAGCGCCGTCGCTGGTCACCCTCCGACCGCGGCCGCCGGGCTGTCCCGCGTGGCCCCCGCCCCCTCTCGCCCCGTCCCGCCGTGCGTCGCTCCGGCCGCGCCGTCGCCGCGTAGCCCCGTTCCCGCTTTGCCCGGCAGGTCTGCCGCGCCCGCGGGCCCCTGCTGGCCCGATCCTGCCGGCGGACGAGAGCCGCGAGCGACCCCCGGTGATCCGGACCGTGGTGTGACAACCTGCGCACGCCGTGCGGCGTGAGCGGATGTCGTGGCCCCTGGCTCTCCTCGTCAGATATCGAGAATCAGTGCCCGGTGGTCGGAGACCTCGGGCTCGGCCGCGATCTCGAACCGCTTGACGGCGGCGAGATCGGAGACGAGCAGGTAGCTGGCGTGTCGGACGGGCTTGCGGTAGTGAGACGTGCGGGTGTCGGCGGCACCGACCAGGTCGGTGAGACCGAGGTCGGCGAGCACGGTGAAGGTCTCGCTGTCGGGCAACAGGTTGAAGTCGCCGCACACTACGACGAGGTCCCTGGGCCCACGGACCCGGCGTACGAGGTCGGCGAGCCGGTCTGCCTGGCGCCGCCGGGCGGGGGTGTCGGCTTTGCCGAGCGGGTCACGGAGTCCGTGCACTTGGACGACACATACCGGCCGGCCGGTGCCGCGATCGACGGTTCGGACCGCAAGGGCGATGCGCGGACGGTCGGCGAGCGCCCACTCGGGGTACTCGGTGAACTGGCCGTGGACGAACGCGGAGTCGAGGCCGACGACCGGAAGGTCCGCACCGGCCAGGGTCGCCAGGCCGAAGTCCTGCCGGTGGCTGCGGCCGGTGTCGTCGTGTACCGGGCCGGAGTCGCTGGTCATGAAGAACGCTTGATGGTATGGCAGGACACCGCGCACGTCGTCCAGGAGGGCGGCCCGCTGCGGCAGACTTCGCTCACCGTCGGAGAACCTGGTCCAGCCGGTCACGCCGGGAGTTCGCGTCACCTCCTGCAGACAGAGGATGTCCGCCGCGCTAGCGGGTAGCCAGGCGAGCAACTCGCCGGCCAACGCGCCACCCCACGCGTTCACGCTCGCGATCCGCATGATCACACCCCATCGATCACCGCCCGCTGTCCTCGGCCACCAACGGCAGATCCGGGTGTTCCGAGCGGCCGCTTCGGGAGGAGCCTTCCGGCGTTTGCTGTCAGGAACGCTGCGTCGATCGGCCGTGTATCGCTTGCCATTCGCGCGCGAGGATCGCGTACTGATAGCCGTCCACCCAACCGAGTTCGGCATGCCAGGAGTCCTCGACCCCATGTTGTTCGCGTCTCATACCGGCTTTCTCGAGCACTCGAACCGAGGCGAGATTATCGGCGTTGCAGCTCGCCGTAACGCGCCGGAGATCGAGGTGCCCGAACGCCGCGCGCAACAGGCCGCACGCCAGAGAGGTGGCCACGCCCTTGCCGGCGAACTCCGGGTCGACGATGTAACCGATGACCCCTTCCGTGCGCCTGGGCATCCCGGGCTGGCCCATGCCGTCCGCGATGTCCAGGAAGCCCATCGCGACGACGTTTGCGTCCAGCTCGGCGACGCAGGAGAAGTCGGTGTCACTCGACGACACCGCGAGCCATTCTCGACGGAACGTCTCAGGGTCAACGCTGGTTCGGAGCATGAATCGGTTGACCGCCGGGTCGTTGCGGAAGGTCAGCAGATGCTCGATGTCGCCGACTGATGCTTCACGCAGGAGAAGGGAGCCGACGCGCAGGGGCCACGGGCTGGACGTCACGCCGGCATACTGCACAACTGACGGCCCCGCGCACAAACGGTTTGGCGTTGTCGACAGCTCCGGGCGGCCGGCGAGCGGTCAGCTACTACGTGATCAGCACGGTGGCTTCTTCGGCGACGCTGAACCGCGGGGACGCCCGTCCGCAAGGTCACCTCCACCGCCGGTGGATTCACCCCTGTTCGGTAACGCTGCGGCGGGAGTTCTCCTCTGGCCACGGAGCCGTAGCGTGGAGTGGTGACGGACAAGCACGATGGGCCGGCGAGCAAACCGCCGTCCTGGCGGGAGATCGGCATCGTTCTCGGCGTCTCGGCGACGGTCTTCGGCATCGTCGGCGGGTTTATCCAGGTGCAGACCGAGCGCCCGAAGCTCTGGAACATGTGTTCCCGGCCGTTGCTGAACGCGACCACGGCGGCGCGCCACCGGAACTGTCACCATCCGCCGCGCCGTCTCCGGCGGACACTCAGGATCGGGCCGAGCAGGAGGTCTGGGCAAGCCGCGATAACAACGTGTCCGTCCCGCTGCCCACTCACAAAGGCGGGGCAATGACCGACTTTCCGGTCAAGTTGCCGTATCTGCGATCGGTCGAAGTCGCCGCCGCGCCCGAGAACGCCCGGGTCGTGCTCAATGTCTACGACGCGAATCAGAACCTCGTCGCCTCCGGCGAGGCACCCATCGTGAACTGGCGAGCCAAGGTCATCTTCGATCCGCCCCGGGACGTGTCCCGGTTCGTCGATTCCCGCCGCTACCTGTCGGCCGACAACATCTTCGGCCAGCACGTGCGTGTCTCCTTCACGAACAACTCGGGAAAGACCGTCGCGTTCCGGTCTGGTGGGAAAGACGCCCGCGTCGTCAGCGTTCTGGTGCTTGCCTTCCGGGGTGCTGTCCCTGTCTCGCATACGGCGGTGGTCGGCTGATCACGTCGTCCTGGACATCGAAGTGCTGGTAGCCGTCAGCGAGGTTCCGCAGAGATGCCGACATCCGCTCGTCGGCGAGCTTGACCGACGCCGGACTTGGGGCAGGTGCTTCCGCGCGCGGCTGAGTTGTCCCGGTGGATCATGATGGATGGGTGAAGCTGCGCCGACCGGTCGGGTTCCGTGTGGTCGCGGTGGTTTTCGCGGCGTTGCTGGTGGGATTGGCCGCCTATCTGATCGGCCTGCAGTTCGCCGCCGGTGGCTCGGTGTCCGGGCGGCTGCGGATCGGGGTGTTGTCGCTGCTCGCTGTGCTCGTGGGAGCCGTTTTCCTCTGGTACGGGTTGCAGCGGTTTCAGGTGGACGTCGACCGGGACGGCTGGGTGGTGCGGATCGGCGGGTACCGGTGTGACGTGCGATGGACCGAGATCTCGGCGGTGGTGATCGAGAACCGGCCGATCCCGGGGGCGGGTCGCCGGGTGGTGCCCGCGCTCTACCTGGTGCCGGAAGCGGGCGTCAGCCTGGAGGCCCCGAGCGACCTGTCGGCCACCGTGGACGGCCGGCCGGCGGTGCGGCTGTTCGACCTGACCGAGCCGAAGATCGACGAGAAGGAGTTCGTCCGCGATCTCGCGAGCTTGGCCGGTGACCGCTTGGCGGTTCGGGTCTACCGCCTCAGCCTGGTGCTGCTGAGCGAGGACGCCCGGACGCTGCTGAACAGCGGAAAGGTTCTCCCCGCGTGCCCGCCCGGCGCGGCGGGGGCGCGGACGCATCGCTGGCTGAACCGGCGGCGATTTCTGCTGTTCGTCGGCTGGTACCTGGTCGCCGTCGTCCCGGCGCTGCTGCTCACCGGCTTCGCGGCCCGGCTGCACGAGCTGCTCGGCGCGGCGGTCGCGGTGCTGGGCCTGGTCGCGGTCGTCGCCGCGTACGCCCATTTTGTCACGTTTTTCAGCCACGCCACCGATCTCGTCGACACGGAGTCGGCGATTTACGGCACGAAACTGGTGCCCACGGGCGGCGACCTGCACGAAGGCAAGGCCGTCGTGCTGCCGCCGGGGACGAAGCGGGGTTACGGCAAGGCGTGGCTGCTCGGGTTCCCGCACGTCGTGATGCTGCTCGGCGATCCGCGGACCGGACGGCTTCGCGACCACCACGACCTGCGCCTCCTGTCGGCGGTGCTGCGCGAGTCGCCCCAGGAGACCGACCGGGCCGCCGCGCGGGAGCTCGACAGCCTCGCCGAGCAGTCGCAGTCCCAAGCCGGCTACCCGGCCGAGCCGGGCGACGCCCGGAACGCCCGCCTGTGGATTTCGCTGACCAAGGCCGGCCGCGTCCTGGCCTGGGCCGTCGTCGTGGGCTCCGTCCTGCTGGCCGGCGGCTGGACGCTGGAGAGCACCGACTACCTGGGCGGCGGGGTGGTCCTCCTCGGCGCGGCCCTGGCCGCCATGTGGGTGCTGTACGCGTTGTACCGGGTGTGCACGCTCCTGGGCGCGGCGTGGCAAGCGGTCCGCCGGAAGTGAGCCCGTGCCGTGCCGTCCCGCGTGCCGTGCCGTCCCGCGTGCCGTGCCGTCCCGCGTGCCGTGCCGTCCCGCGTGCCGTGCCGTCCCGCGTGCCGCGCCGTCCCGCGTGCCGCGCCGTCCTGGGTGCCGCCCTGCCCGCGCGCCGCCCTGCCCCGCGCGTCGTCCTGCCCCGCGCGCCGTCCTGCCCGCGCGCCGCCCTGCCCGCGCGCCGCCCTGCCCGCGCGCCGCCCCGCCCCGCCCTCGCGCCGCCCCGCGCGCCGCCGCTCTCCCGGGTCGCTCCCGATCTTGGAGCGCAGGTGTTAGTGGCGAACGTCTTCTCGTCACTCCCGCGTGGCCCGAGCTCGATCTTGGGGAGGTCGTGTGCGGAGCGAACGCCGGCGCTTCACCCTTGGTGGCGTGGCGACCCGGCGCGGGGTGCTGGTCTTGGGCCGGGCCCGCCCGGCGGCCGGGGTCGGGGCCGGTGTTGGCGCCGGCGGCCTTGGCCCGCCGGGGACTCGTCGGACGCTCGTACGGTAAAAGTGCGAAAGGGAAACGCCCAGGTCTCGCCCGCGGGTGGGTTTCAGGCGACCTGGAAGGAGCGCTTCGCCAGGCCCATCCAGAAGCCGTCGATCGGCTGGTCCGGGGACTGCTCGGCGTCGGTCGAGGCGCCCAGGGTGAGGAACATCGGGGCGAAATGCTCGATCGTCGGGTGGGCCCAGGGCATGCCGGGGGCGCGGCTGCGGAAGTCGGCCAGCTCGTCGACGGCGCCGCGGGAGAGGGTCTCGGCGGCCCAGGCGTCGAACTCGCGGGACCAGCCGGGGGCGGCCGCGTCGGGGCGCCAGTCGCGCAGGAACGGCAGGCCGTGGGTGGTGAAGCCGGAGCCGACGATCAGGATGCCCTCGTCGCGCAGCGGGGCCAGGCGGGCGCCCAGCTCGAGCAGGCGGTCGGGCTCCAGGGTGGGCAGCGACATCTGCAGGACGGGGATGTCGGCCTCGGGATACATGACCGTCAGCGGGACGTACGCGCCGTGGTCGAGGCCCCGGGTGGTGCGGGCGACCTGCTCGGTGTCGGGCATCAGCTTCTCGACCTGGTCGGCCAGGGCGGGCGCGCCGGGCGCGGGGTACCGCACCTCGTAGAAGCGCTGCTCGAAGCCGCCGAAGTCGTAGACCAGCGGGACGGTCTCGGTGGCGCCGAGCATCAGCGGCGCGGACTCCCAGTGGGCCGAGGCCATCAGGATCGCCCGCGGGCGGGGCAGGGTGGCGGCAAGGTCCTTGAGCTGGGCGACCCAGGTCTCGTCGTCGACCAGCGGCGGGGCGCCGTGGCTCAGGAACAGGGCGGGCATGCGCTGCACGGGATCCTCCGTTGAAACTTCAACAAAAACAAGGCAAGCCTACGCCGCATTGGTTGTCCCGTCAACTAATTCGCCTATGAGAATTACTCTGCGTAGAAGTCGATCATGGTCGATACTGACCGTTGTCGGGCGATTGCGACCTCGGTGAGCCATCGGCCGCCGTCGACGCGATCGGGGGCGATCCCCCGGGCGTGCCCCGATTTCGTTTTACATCGAACGAGTGACATTTATAAAAGTCCTGTTCAGAAGCCTTTGTTACGAACTATTTCCACTTTGCTCGGTAGGGATCCAAATTGGTTTCGCGGAGGACGTTGCATCCGGCCCGGCGCGGCTGGCATGCTACGCGATGTTGCGCAGGGGGGCGCTCACTGTAACGGATGGCGACGACGATTCGGTGTCACGGTCGGTAGTCGCCATGGGGATGTCATCGCACCATAAGGAGGGCCGCGCCGTGGCGTCGTCGCCGCAGCTACCCCTCGCCGACGATCTGTTCCTGACCGCGCACGACACGGTCAAGGGCAAGTCGCTGCTGACGCCGGCCACTCTCGGTCTCGGGCTCGCGGCGGCGCTGATCGGCGAGCTCGTCTTCTGGCGGCGGCTGGATCTGGTCGACGGGAAACTGGCGCTGATCGATGATCGGCCGACCGGCGACCCGGCCACCACCGCCGTGCTCGACCAACTGCTGCGGGAGGGCCACCACCGGGCCGTCCGCGACTGGATTTCCTTCCTGGCCACCGGCATCGCGACCGACCTGGTCGAGCGCCGCCTCTCCCGGGCCGGCCTGCTGCACCGGCAGGAGAAGCGCGGCCTGCTCGGCACCAAGGTGTCGTTCGTCCCGGCCGACTCGATGGTCGCCGGCTGGCCGGCCACCCGGATCCGGACGTTCATCGGGCGCGGCGAGTTGCTCGACGTCTCCGACCTGGTGCTCGCCGGGCTCATCCTGGCCACCGGCCTCGACCAGCACGTCTTCATCACCCTTGACGCCCGCGGCCGCGAGCACTTGTTCGACCAGTTCCGGCGCCGGCTCCCGGCCATGCTGCAGGAACTCGTCGCGCACGCCGAGGCCGCGGTGGGCGACGCCGTCATGGCCCGGCGCGCCTGACCCCACCCGTACCCCCCAACCCCACCACCCCTCAACCCCCACCCTGGAGACCTACGTGTCCAGCACAACCACACCACCACAGAGCCAGCTGTCCACAGCGCTGGCCAAGGACCGCCTCGGCGTCGCCGCGGTGGTCTTCTTCGTGATGTCCGCCGCGGCGCCGCTCACCGTGGTCGCGGGCGTCGTGCCGACCGGCATCGCGGTCACCGGCCTCACCAACATCTCGATCGCGTTCATCGCCATGGCCGTCGTGCTGGCGATCTTCGCGGTCGGCTACGTGGCGATGTCCCGGCACATCGCGAACGCGGGCGCGTTCTACGCCTACATCTCGCAGGGCATCGGCCGGCCGTTCGGCGTCGGCGGGGCCTGGCTGGCGCTGCTGGCGTACAACTGCTTCCAGTTCGCCTCGTACGGCGGTGTCGGCGCGATCGCGACCCCGCTGCTCAAGGACTGGTTCAACGTTGACGTCAAGTGGTGGGTGGTGGCGCTGGTCTGCTGGGCGCTGACCGCGGTCCTCGGCGTCCGCGACGTCGCCGTGAACGGCCGGGTGCTGGCCACCCTGCTGGTCGCCGAGATCCTCCTGGTCCTGGTGTTCAGCGTCGCGAACGTGCTGTCTCCGCACTTCCACGCCTCGGCGGCCCCGCTGGACGTGAAAAGCCTGGTGGGCAGCGGGGCGGGCGCGCTGCTCGCGATGGCGATCACCGGCTTCGTCGGCTTCGAGCAGTCCGTGGTGTTCGCCGAGGAGTCGCGCGACCCGCGCCGCACCGTGGCCCGGGCCACCTACATCGCCATCGCGCTGATCGCGGGCCTGTACGGCTTCGCCGCCTGGTCGATGATCTCGGCGGCCGGCCCCAACGTCGTCGACCGGGCCGGCAAGGAGCAGCTGGACCTGTTCTTCAACGTGGCCTCCGAGAGGGTCGGCAGCGCCGCGGTGAACCTGGGCCACACGCTGTTCCTGACCTCGCTGATCGCCGCGATGATCTCGTTCCACAACATCATTTCCCGGTACACCTTCTCGCTGGGCCGCGAGGGCGTGCTCCCGCGCCTGTTCGGCCGCACGGTCCCCGGCACCGGCGCGCCCAAGAACGGCTCGCTCGCCCAGTCCGTGCTCGGCCTGATCGTCATCGTGATCTACGCGGTGGCCGGCTGGGACCCGCTGGTCCAGCTCTTCTTCTGGGGTGGCAGCGCGGGCGGCATCGGCGTGCTGCTGCTGATCACGGTGGCCTCGGTCGCGGTCATCGGCTACTTCGCCCGCCACCCCCAGGGTGAGGACTTCTGGCACCGGATCGGCGCCCCGATCGTCGGCACCATCCTGCTGCTGGTGATGAGCTACCTGACGCTGACCAACATCGCGACGCTCTTCGGTGTCGCGCCGGGCAGCGGCCCGACCTGGGTGGTGCCGCTCGCGTTCGGCGTCGTCTCGCTCGCCGGCATCCTCTGGGCGCTGGTGCTGCGGGCCACCCGATCCGACATCTACGCGGGCATCGGCCTCGGCGCCCGCAGCGTGACCACCGGCTCGGGCGGCGGCGGGTTCGCCGCGGCGCTCGCCGGCGACAAGGGGGCGAAGTGAGCTTTCCGGAGATCCGCCCGGCCCGCGAGGACGAGATTCCCGCGGTCGGCCACCTGATCAGCCTGTCCTTCTTCGACCTGGCCGCGAACGCGTACCTGGTGCCGCCGCTGGACGACCGGCTCCCGGTGATGGCCGACTTCTTCGCGCTGTTCAGCGAGCACGCGTACAAGTACGGCCGGGTCGACGTGATCGACAACCCGGAGGGTGACGGCCTGGCCGCCACCGCGGTGTGGTTCGACTACACCACCGAGTCGCCGGATCCGGAGAACTACGAGGAGCGCCTGCGCTCGCTGGCGGGGGAGTACCTCGACCGGTTCCTCGCGCTGGACGAGCTGTTCGAGAAGCACCACCCGCACGATCAGCACTGGCACCTCGCGTTCCTCGCGGTCCACCCGGACCACCAGGATCACGGCCTGGGCAGCCTGCTGATGAAGCGCACGCACGACGAGCTCGACGCGGCCGGTGTCCCGGCGTACCTCGAGGCGACGAACGCGAACAACGTGCGCCTCTACAAGCGGGTCGGCTACGTGCCGATGGACCCGTTCGAGATGCTGCTGCCCGACGGCACGCCCTTCTTCCGGATGTGGCGCGCGGTCTGACGTTTGCTGGGAGGCGTGGCCACCGTCCGGCCACGCCTCCTACCAGTCGAACGCGGGGCCCTGCGCGCTGCCCGGCGGCAGCAGCGGGCGCTCGGTGTACTGCCAGGTCTCCACCACGATGTACCGATGGCCGTGCGGCGGGTTCAGGTCGGCCGGCCCGCAGCTGTGCTTCAAGGCAAAATCGGTGAACATCAAACCCGTGCAGGTGTACGGGCCGGCCACCACGTCGTCGCTGGCCGCGTCGCGTACGGTCAGCGAGATGTCGGCCTGCACGCCCGGCGCGGCCTCCATCTGACCCATCACCCGGATCGACGAGCCGGTCGCCTGGCAGGGACGCGCCAGAACCGGATGACCAAGATCCCAGCTGTACGCGTCGCCGCAGCGCCACGGGCCGAAGTGGACCTTCGCGCCGGCCTTGACCGGTCCGGCCGCGGCGCTCGCCTCGACGCCCGTCCCGGGTGCCTTGACGATCGTCGCCGGCTGCTCGTCGGCCACCCGGGACGGGATCTGCTGGACGGCGGCCCCCGGGTTCCCGGCCGGGGTGGCGGCGCCGGATGCCGTGCCGGTGACCGCGGGCAGGCTCGGGAGGCCCGGCCCGCCCGGGTCCGGCCTGCTGGGGTCTTGGCGCTGGGCGAGCGCCTCCGGCGGGTGGCCCGCGCCGATCAGCCGCCACGCGTTGTAGCCGCCCAGGCCGGAGAGCGCCACGGCCGAGGCGAGCAGGACGACCATCATTCCCGGTCGCCGCCACATCCAGGACCTCGGGCCGTTGCGCGGGCGGCGGCGGCGCACCGGCGGGCGCGGGGAGGACGGGTGCGGGCGGCCGAGGGCGGCTGTCACCCCGTACGCGAAATCGGGGTTGAGGGTTGTCGAAGTCAGCGCCGGGACGCCGGTGACCTGCCGGGCGAGGTCACGCAGCGCGGAGCCGAGCTCGCCGGCGGTGGGGCGGCGGGCCGGGTCCTTGTCGAGGCACCACTCGATCAGCGACCAGACCGGCTGGGGCATGGCGGGCGGCCGCTCGACCGACTCCTCGACGTGCCGGCGCAGGACCGCGAGCGGCTCCCCGCCGTACGGTGGCGCGCCGGTGACCAGCTCGTAGAGGACGATACCGACCGAGTAGACGTCCGAGGCCGGCTCCGCCTCGCCGTGGATCGCCTCCGGCGCCATGTAGTGCGGGGTGCCGACGATCGCCTGCGGGGTGGTCAGGCCGGCCGCGTCCAGCACCCGGGCGATCCCGAAGTCGGTGAGCCGCACCTCGTACCCGCCGTCGGTCGCCTGCAGCAGGATGTTGTCCGGCTTGACGTCCCGGTGCACCACGCCCAGTCCGTGCGCCTGGGCCAGCGCCGCGGCCACCTGGGCGAGCAGGCTCGCCGCCTCGGCCGGCGGCAGGGTGCCCGCCGAGACCAGCCGGTTGCGCAGCGAGCCGCCGCCCACGTAGTCCATCACCAGCGCCAGCGACCCGCCCACGCTGAACAGGTCGTGCACGCCGACGATGTTCTCGTGCCGCATCATCATCAGGATCGTGCGCTCCTGCACGAACCGGATGACCAGCTTGGGCTGCCGGAGCAGGCCCTCGTGCAGCAGCTTCACGGCGACGTCCGCGCCGGTGGTCCGGTCGATGCCGCGCCACACCGTGCCGGTGGCGCCGTGCCCGACCGGACAGACCAGCACGTACGAGTTGCCCACCAGGCGACCGCTGAGATCCGCGGTGGCGGCCTCGCCGTCCGCGGTGCCGCTCGGGGAGAGGGATGTCTGCACGTGACCGTCCTTCCGGAAAGCCGCTGTCGGCGAGGACGATCGTCCGGATCGATCCCGTTACGGGCAACTTGCAGCGCCTGTTCTCTCACGCACGGCGAGTCCCGCGCGGCCGCCGTCACCGGGGGCCGCGCTGGCTCGTTCCACTTCTGCGGTCGTCGATGGCGCGCGTGCATACTGCATCGATCAGTGGGCGATCCTCCCGGCCCGGCGGAGCATCGTGTCCTGCTCGGGGTCGGGCAGCAGTTCCCGGACCTCCTGCGCGCAGCGGCAGGAGGCGGCGATCTTCGCGGCCCACGCCAGCGCCTCCTCGCGGGTGGCCACGTCGACGACCGCGAACCCGCCGATGACCTCCTTGGTCTCCGGGTAGGGGCCGTCGGTGACCAGCCCGTCGGTGGCCACGACGCTCGCCCGCTGGCGCTCGAGCCCGGCGCCGTAGACCCATACGCCGGCGTTCACCGCCTCCTGGACCACGGCGTGCGCGGCCTTGCCCACGTCGGGCATCTCCTCGGTCGGGATGTGGTCCATCGCCCCGTCGTTGAACGAGATCAGGTACCGCGTCATGCCGTGACTCCCTCTGTCCCGGCGGCCCGTACCGGCCGCCTCCTACCAGTTCTACGAACGACGCGCCCCGGATCCGACACGTACCGGTGAGTAGGTCTTGTGGACCGGCCCGGCGTGGCCGACGATAGTGACCACTGTCGATGTTCGGCCGACCGCGCGGCCCGACGAGTTCCGCTGTGCTTCGAAAGGACTCCGGGAAGATGCGCGCCTCCATGCGATCCCGACTCGTTGCCGCTGCCGCCGCCGGTGTTCTCGTGGCGGGGCTGGGCGTGACGCTCTCCGCGCGGGCCGCGACGGTGGGCTGCTCGGTGACGTACTCGGTCACCTCGCAGTGGCCGGGCGGGTTCGGCGCCAACGTGTCGGTCACCAACCTCGGCGACCCGGTCACCGGCTGGACGCTCACCTGGTCGTACGCGGCCGGGCAGCAGGTGACCCAGGCCTGGAACGCGACGGTCTCGCAGAGCGGCGGCCAGGTGACCGCCCGCAACGTCAGCTACAACGGCAGCGTCGGGACCGGCGCGAGCGTGGCGTTCGGCTTCAACGGCTCGTGGACCGGCAGCAACCCGGCGCCCACGAGCTTCACCCTCAACGGCAGCGCCTGCACCGGCGGTGTCACCGGCACCCCCACCACGCCGCCCACCACGCCGCCCACCACGCCGCCCACCACGCCGCCCACCACGCCGCCCACCACGCCGCCCACCACGCCGCCGGCCGGCGCCGACGACTGGCCGACGTATCACCGGGACAACTCCCGCGCCGGGAATGCGCCGAACCTCGCCCCGCGGTCCGCGCTGTCGGTGGCCTGGACCGCCGCGCTGGACGGCGCGGTCTACGGCCAGCCGCTCCTGGTCGGCGGCCAGATCTTCGCGGCCACCGAGAACGACACGGTCTACGCGCTGAACCCGGACACCGGCGCGGTCCGCTGGTCGGCCCACGTCGGCACGCCCGAGCCCCTGTCCGACCTGCCCTGCGGCAACATCGACCCGCTCGGCATCACCAGCACCATGGTGTACGACCCGGCCACCAACCGGGTGTTCGCGCTCGCCGAGACCACCGGCGGCGCGCACACGCTGCTGGGCCTCAACGCCGGCACCGGCGCGGTCGAGGTGCGGGCCGCCGCCGAACCGCCGCTCGGCGACCCGAAGGCCCATCAGCAGCGCGGCGCCCTCACCCTGCTGAACGGGCGGGTCTACATCGGCTACGGCGGCCTGTTCGGCGACTGCGGCCAGTACATCGGCGCGGTCGTCTCGTTGACCACCGCGGGCGCCGGCAAGCAGAGCTACGCGGTGCCGACCACGCGCGAGGCGGGCATCTGGGGGACGGCCGGCGGCGTCGTGGACGGAGACCATTTGCTGTACGCGGTGGGCAACGGCGAGTCGACTGCCACGTACGACGGCAGTGACTCTGTTCTTGCTCTCTCGGCCGGCCTGCAGCGGACCGACTTCTTCGCGCCGGCCGACTGGGCGACCCAGAACGCCGGCGACGCGGACCTCGGCTCGATGACCCCGGCCCTGGTCGGCCAGTACGTCTACGCGGACGGCAAGGCCGGCATCGGGTACGTGCTGCGCCACGACCACCTGGGCGGCATCGGCGGCCAGGTCTCGCAACTCGCCAACGGGTGCCAGGGGTTCGGCGGCAGCGCGGTCTCCGGGAGCACGGTGTTCCTGCCCTGCACGACCGGCCCGCGCGCCGTCACCATCGGCACCGACGGCACCGCCCGCGAACTGTGGCGGGCCCCCACCAGTGTCCCGGCCGCCGGCTCCCCGTCGATCGGCGGCGGCGCGGTCTGGGTGGTCGACTACAACGGCGGCGTGCTGTACGCCCTCGACCCCGCGACCGGGGCGGCGCTGGCCCAGATCCGGGTCGGGCAGGCGCCGAACTTCGCCTCGCCCACGCTCTCCGGCAGCCGGGCCTACGTCGGCACCCGCGCCGGCGTCACCGCGGTCAACGGCGCCTGATCGCTGCGTGGTCGCTGCTCGTGCGGCCGGCTGGGCTGGATGGGTGGCTGGGCTGGCTCGCCATGGCCCGGGGCGCTGGGTGGCCGCTGTTCGTGCGGCGGATGGGCTGGGTGGGTGCTGGGCTGGCTCGCCATGGCCCGGGGCGCTGGGTGGCCGCTTTTCGTACGGCCGGCTGGGCTGGGTGGGTGGCTGGGCTGGCTCGCCATGGCCCGGGGCGCTGGGTGGCCGCTGTTCGTGCGGCCGGTCGGGCTGGGTGGGTGGCTGGGCGGGGGGCAGGGGCATGGGTGACGCTGCGTCGAGCGATGGCCGGCCGTAACGGTGATGACTTCTTGTTCGTGGCGAACAGATGCGCATCAAGGTTCACCGACGGCCAGCAGACGATGATGACCTGCAGTTCGTGGCGAACGGCAGCCCTTCATCGTTGCCGCGAAGATCGTCCGTGCGCTGCCTGGCGGGCCTGGCATCTGCCGCAAATCGCCCACCGTGACAGGCCGCAGCCGCGGCAACCACGCAGCTCCGGGCCATGGCGAGCAGCGCGGCCACCCGCCAAGCCCGGCCGGCCGCACGAACAGCGGCCACGCAGTCCCTGGGCGATGGCGAGCAGCGCGGCCACCCACCAAGTCGGCGGCGAACCCATCCGCCCGGTGCGGAACGGCACGCAGGTCTCCGCCGCTCACCTCGAGCGCGCAAGCTGTCGACCCTTCGCCGCCGTGGCCGTTGCAGCGGACGCCGCTCGCCGATCAGCAGACTGGGCGAGCGCTGGAATGGGCACCGCCGTGGCCGTTGCGCGCTGGTACGCAGAGCAGGTGAGCCGCTGGAGGACGCGCGCGCCGGCAGGCAGGAACGGGTGGGCTGAGTGGTGTGAAGGGTCAGCCGGCGGAGAGGTTCAACTCGAAGCTGTAGCGGCTGGCGCGGTACAGGTGGCTGCCGTACTCCAGGGCCTTCCCGGCCGCGTCCCAGGCCGTCCGGGTCATCGTGAGCAGGGAGGCGCCCCGCTTCTCGGCCAGGATGCGGGCCTCGGGCGCCGAGGCGGAGCGGGCGCCGATCACCTGGGTGGCTATCCGGGGGACGTGGCCGGCGCGGCGCAGCAGCTCGTACAGGCCGTGGGCGGCCAGGTCGGCCTCCGTCACGGTCAGCACGTCGACCGGGATGGCGTTGTGCATCAGGGCCAGGGGCTCGCCGCCGGCGTAGCGGAGCCGTTCGATCCAGGTCACCTCGGTGCCGGGGGTCAGGGACAGCGAGGTGGCGATCGCGTCGGACGCGGGGATCACCTTCAGGTCGAGCACCTCGGTGCGCGGGGCGCGGTCGCCCGCGACCAGGTCGTCGTACAGGCTGGAGAGCTCGACCGGGCGGCGGACCTTGGGGTGCACCACCTGGGTGCCGACGCCGCGCTTGCGGACCAGCATGCCGCGCTCGACCAGATACTGGATGGCCCGGCGGGTGGTCGGGCGGGACACGCCCAGGCGCTCGGCGAGGTCGACCTCGTTCTCGATGCGGGCGCCGACACCGATCTCACCCTTCTCGATCAGCTCCTGCAAGCGGGTCGCGACCTGGTAATACAGCGGTACGGGGCTGGACCGGTCGAGGTGGACCGGGCGCACCGGGGTCAGGTCGGATGTCACGGCGTCCCCCTGTGAGTGTCAGATGGTGCAAGTCAGTTTGTCATGACAAAGTATTGACGTGGAAGCCCTCACGTTATTACATCGAGGGCAGCAAACATAGAGTCACCGGAACTTAACGAGCCGTTTTCGTGCGCGAGCGCCCGGAGTTTCCTGTCCGCAAAAACCGCGGACCGGGGGCGCTCGTCATTCCGCTCCGGGGGCCGAGCCCCCGGAGGCCCCACGGTGTGGTGGTCGCCCAGATTGCCGCGCCGGTCCGACCTTCTGCACGACAGTGAGCCCGGGAACAGGGGAGACGCATGCCCGCAGACGACGTCTTGACGATGGGACGCATCGGCGTCGACCTGTACCCACAGCAGATCGGCGTCTCGCTGCGGGAAGTCACCACCTTCGCCAGGTTCCTCGGCGGCAGTGCTTCCAACGTGGCCGTGGCGGCCGCGCGTTACCAGCGAAAAACAGCGGTGATCACCCGGACCGGGGCCGACCCGTTCGGCGAGTTCCTGCACGACGCGCTGCGCGGCTTCGGCGTCGACGACCGCTTCGTGACGCCGGTGGCCGGGCTGCCGACGCCGATCACGTTCTGCGAGATCTTCCCGCCGGACGACTTCCCGCTCTACTTCTACCGCTTCCCGAAGGCGCCCGACCTGGAAATCTACGAGTCGGAACTGGATCTGGCCGCGATCCGGGCGGCCCGCATCTTCTGGATCACCGGGACCGGCCTGTCGCAGGAGCCGTCCCGGTCGGCGACGCTGGCGGCCCTGCGGGCCCGCGACAAGAAGGACATCACGATCTTCGACCTGGACTACCGGCCGATGTTCTGGGAGTCGCGGGAGGAGGCGCGCCGCTGGTACGCCGAGGCCCTCCCGTACGCGACCGTGGCGGTCGGCAACCTCGACGAGGCCGACACCGCCGTGGGCGTCCGCACCCCGGCCGAGGCCGCCGACGCCCTGCACGAGGCCGGCATCGAGCTCGCCGTGATCAAGCAGGGGCCGAAGGGCGTGCTGGCCTCGCGTTTCAAGAAGGAGCGCGTCGAGGTGCCCCCGGTCCCGGTCGAGGTGGTCAACGGCCTCGGCGCCGGGGACGCGTTCGGCGGCGCGCTCTGCCACGGGCTTCTCGAAGGGTGGGGGCTCGAGGCGACGATGCGCTTCGCCAACGCGGCCGGAGCCATCGTCGCCTCGAGGCTGGCCTGCTCGGACGCGATGCCCACCGAGAACGAGGTACGCGAGCTGCTGGAGGTGTCCGGTGCCTGACCTGGGTGACCTGCTTGAGGCGCGCACCCGGCGCCCGGACGCCATCGCCGCCGCCGCGGCCGCCCGCAAACGGCCCACCAGCCTCTTCGGCGAGCACGGCAAGCTGATGATCATCGCGGCCGACCACCCGGCGCGGGGCGCGCTGCGGGCCGGCGCCGACCCCCTGGCCATGGCGAACCGGGTCGAGCTGCTCGACCGGATCCGGACGGCGCTCAACCGGCCGGGCGTGAACGGCGTGCTCGGCACCCCGGACATCCTGGAGGACCTGCTGCTGCTCGGCGAGCTCGACGACAAGGTCGTGATCGGCTCGATGAACCGCGGCGGGCTGGCCGGCACCACGTTCGAGATCGATGACCGCTTCACCGCGTACGACGCGGACAGCATCGCGGCCGCCGGCTACGAGGGCGGCAAGATGCTGCTGCGCATCGACCCCGACGACCCGGGCACCGTGGCCACCCTGGAGTCCTGCGGGAACGCGGTCAGCCAGCTCGCCTCGCGGCGGGTGATGGCGATGGTCGAGCCGTTCATCTCGCACCGGGTGGACGGCCGGGTCCGCAACGACCTGACCCCCGAGGCGATGACCCGCGCCATGACCGTGGCCGCCGGGCTGGGCACGACCTCGGCCTACACCTGGCTCAAGGTTCCCGTCGTGCAGAACATGGAGCGCGTCATGGCGGCCACGACGCTGCCGGCGCTGATTCTTGGCGGGGAAGGCGAGGCCGCGTATTCGGAGTGGCGCAAAGCGCTCGGGCTGCCGACCGTACAGGGCTTGGTGATCGGCCGGTCGCTGCTCTACCCGGCGCAGGGCACGGTGGCCGACGCGGTGGACCGGGCGGTGAGTCTGCTGTGACGGCCCGGGTCAATCCCTTGATGCGGCGGGGCAGCACCGCCGACCGCCCGTTCGACCTGGTGGTCACCCCGGAGAACGCCGGCTGGCAGTTCAGCGGCCTGCGGGTGCTCGAATTGCCCATTGGCGCACGCGCGCGGTTTTTCACCGGCGACGATGAGATGCTTGTCCTGCCGCTCTCCGGCGGCTGCGACGTGACCTGCGACGACGAGCGGGTCACCCTCACCGGCCGGCGCTCGGTCTTCTCGCGGGTCACCGACTTCGCGTATGTGCCACGGGAGTCCGCCGTCACCGTGCGGGCGCCGAACGGCGGGCGGTTCGCCCTGCCCGCGGCCCGGGCCGAGCGCAGGCTGCCGTTCCGCTACGGGCCGGCCGAGGAGGTGCCGGTCGAGCTGCGCGGCGCCGGGCAGGCCAGCCGCCAGGTCAACAACTTCTGCACCCCGGAGAGCTTCGAGGCCGACCGGCTGATCGCCTGCGAGGTGCTCACCCCGGGCGGCAACTGGTCGTCCTACCCGCCGCATAAACACGACGAGCCGGGCGACGGCGAGTCCAGCCTCGAGGAGATCTACTACTTCGAGGTGGCGCATTCGCCGGCCGGCGGCGACGGTTGCGGCTTCCAGCGGGTGTACGGGCATCCCGACCGCCCGATCGACGTCTGCGCCGAGGTGCACACCGGCGACGTCGTGCTGATCCCGTACGGCTGGCACGGCCCCTCGATGGCGGCCCCCGGCTACGACCTCTACTACCTCAACGTGATGGCCGGCCCCGGCGCCCGCGAGTGGCTGGTGCGCGACGACCCGGCACACGGCTGGGTGCGCACGTCGTGGCAGGGGATGGATGTCGACCCCCGCCTACCCATGTCGAGCTCGAAAGAGAGGACCCGTTCGTGAGACTCACCGTAGGCCAGGCCGTCGTAAGGTTCCTGGCCAACCAGTGGACCGAGCGCGACGGGGTGGAGCGGCGCGCGATCGCCGGCTGCTTCGGCATCTTCGGGCACGGCAACGTGGCCGGGCTCGGGCAGGCTCTCCTTCAGGCGCAGCGCACCGGTGAGGCCGATCTGCCGTACCACCTGGCCCGCAACGAGCAGGCGATGGTGCACGCGGCGGCCGGCTACGCCCGGATGAGCAACCGGCTCTCCACGATGGCCTGCACCGCGTCGATCGGGCCGGGCTCGACCAACATGCTCACCGGCGCGGCCCTGGCCACCGTGAACCGGCTGCCGGTGCTGCTGTTCCCGTCGGACGTCTTCGCCACCCGCGTCGCGCCGCCGGTACTTCAAGAGCTGGAAGATCCGCGGTCGTACGACGTGAGCGTCAACGACGCGTTCCGGCCGCTGTCCCGGTTCTTCGATCGGGTCTGGCGCCCGGAGCAGTTGCCGGCCGCGCTGCTCGGCGCCATGCGGGTGCTGACCGATCCGGCCGAGACCGGCGCCGCCGTCGTCTGCCTGCCACAGGACGTGCAGGCCGAGGCGTACGACTTCCCGGACGAGCTGTTCGCGAAGCGGACCTGGCACGTGCCAAGGCCGCTGCCCGAGCCGTCCGCCGTGGAGCGGGCCGCGGAGGTCGTCCGGAACGCGGCGCAGCCGCTCCTGATCGCGGGCGGCGGCGCGATCTACGGGGAGGCGTCCGAGGAGCTCGACCGGTTCGCCCGGCAGACCGGCATCCCGGTGGCCGACACCCAGGCCGGCAAGGGCGCGGTCGCGTGGGACCACCCGAACTCGGTCGGCGGAGTGGGCTCGACCGGCACTCCGGTGGCCAATCGGCTGGCCCGCGAGGCCGACGTGATCATCGGTGTGGGCACGCGGTACAGCGATTTCACCACCGCATCGCGTACGGCGTTCCAGCACCCGGACGTGAAGTTCGTGAACATCAACGTCGCCGGGTTCGACGCGGCCAAGCAGTCGGCGTTCCCGATCGTGGCCGACGCCCGCGCCGGGCTCTCCGCGCTGCTCGCCGCGCTCGGCGGCAAGCAGTTCCCGACCGACTACCGGTCCGACGTGACGCGGTGGCAGGCGACCGTGGATTCGGCGTACCACCTCGGTCATGGCCCGCTCCCCGCCCAGAGTGAGGTGATCGGGGCGGTGAACGAAGCGTGCGGAGCGCGCGACGTGGTGGTGCAGGCGGCCGGCAGCATGCCCGGCGACCTGCAGCTGCTGTGGCGGGCGGGGGATCCGAAGCAGTATCACGTCGAGTACGGCTACTCGTGCATGGGTTTCGAGATCGCCGGCGCGCTCGGGATCAAGATGGCCGACCCGTCCCGCGAGGTGTACGCGCTGGTCGGCGACGGCTCCTACCTGATGATGGCGCAGGAGATCGTCACGGCGGTCTCCGAGGGCATCAAGCTGATCGTCGTCCTGGTGCAGAACCAAGGCTTCGCCTCGATCGGCGCGCTGTCGGAATCCCTCGGCTCGCAACGCTTCGGCACGAGTTACCGGTTCCGGGGCGCGGACAACGACTACGACGGCTCGTACCTGCCGGTGGATCTGGCGGCCAACGCGGAGAGCCTCGGCGCCGCGGTGATCCGCTGCCGGACGATCGCCGACCTGCGCGACGGGCTGAAGCGGGCGCGCGAGAGCGACCGGCTGACCGTGGTGCACATCGAGACCGATCCGCTCTCCCCGGTGCCCTCCTCCGAATCCTGGTGGGACGTGCCGGTACCGGAAATTTCCGAATTGTCGTCAACGCGGTCGGCGCGCGTGGTCTATGAAGCCGCGAAGCGCGACCAGCGGCACTACCTCTGAGGCAGGAAGACATGTCAACCATCGAGCATTGGATCGGCGGAGAGTTCACCTCCGGGACATCCACCCGGCGCGGCCCGGTCTTCAACCCGGCGACGGGCGAGCAGCAGCACGAGGTCGTGCTGGGCTCGGCCGCCGACGTCGACCTCGCGGTCGCGACCGCGAAGGCCGCCTTCGAGGAGTGGAGCCAGGCCTCGCTCAGCAAGCGGACGAAGATCCTCTTCAACTTCCGCGAGCTGGTCAACGGGCGGGTCAACGAACTGGCCGAGCTCATCTCGGACGAGCACGGCAAGGTGCTCTCCGACGCGGCCGGCGAGGTGCAGCGCGGCCTCGAGGTGATCGAGTTCGCCTGCGGGATCCCGCAGCTGCTCAAGGGCGAGTACTCGGATCAGGCATCGACCGGTGTGGACGTGTTCAGCTTCCGCGAGCCGCTCGGGGTGTGCGCGGGCATCACCCCGTTCAACTTCCCGGCCATGGTGCCGATGTGGATGTACCCGGTCGCCATCGCCTGCGGCAACACGTTCGTCCTCAAGCCGAGCGAGCGCGACCCGTCCGCCTCCAACTACGTGGCCCGGCTGTGGCGTGAGGCCGGGTTGCCGGATGGCGTGTTCAACGTGGTGCACGGCGACAAGGAGGCCGTGGACGCGATCCTTGGGCACCCGGACGTCGCCGCGGTCTCGTTCGTCGGGTCGACGCCGATCGCCCGCTACATCCACGAGCGGGCCAGCGCGACCGGCAAGCGGGTGCAGGCGCTGGGCGGGGCGAAGAACCACGCGATCGTGCTGCCGGATGCCGACCTCGACTTCGCCGCCCAGCACCTGACCGCCGCCGCGTTCGGGTCGGCGGGGGAGCGGTGCATGGCGATCTCGGCGGCGGTCGCGGTCGGCGGTGCCGGCGACGCGCTGATGGATCTGGTGTCCCGCAAGGCCGGCGAGGTGGTGGTCGGGCCCGGCCGCGACCCGCGCAGCGAGATGGGCCCGGTGGTCACCGCCGCGGCGAAGGAGCGGATCGAGTCGCTGATCGGCAGCGGCGAGAAGCAGGGCGCGAAGCTGCTGGTCGACGGGCGGGGCCTGCGGGTCGCCGGGCACGAGAACGGCTTCTTCGTCGGCCCGACCGTGATCGACCAGGTGCAGCCCACGATGGACGTCTACACCGAGGAGATCTTCGGGCCGGTGCTGTCGGTGGTCCGGGCCGATGACGTCGACAGTGCGATCGAACTGATCAACAGCAATCCGTACGGGAACGGCACGGCGATTTTCACCTCCAGTGGGGAGGCCGCTCGCCGGTTCCAGCGCGGGGTGAAGGTCGGGATGATCGGGATCAATGTGCCGATTCCGGTGCCGATGGCCTACTACTCCTTCGGCGGCTGGAAGGACTCGCTGTTCGGCGACAAGCACATCCACGGTCCCGAGGGGGTCTCGTTCTACACCCGCGGCAAGGTCATCACCTCGCGGTGGCCGCACGTGGACCACGCGTCCGGCGCTTCCCTGCATTTCCCCACTGCTAGCTGAAAAAGGAACATCGATGGAAATCCGTCACCTGCAACTCGGTAGCTGCCCCGACTCGTGGGGTGTGTGGTACGCCGACGACCCCCGGCAGACGCCTTGGAACCGTTTCCTCGACGAACTGGCCGCCGCGGGCTACCGCTGGCTCGAGCTGGGCCCGTACGGCTACCTGCCGACCGACCCCGCGCAGCTCAAAGACGAGGTCGCCAAGCGCGGGCTCACCGTGGCCGGCGGGACCGTGGCCGGCGTGGGCGGGCCGCACAAGGACTTCGACGCTGTTGTGGCCGAGACCCGCAAGGTGGCCGAGCTGACCGCGGCCATGGGCGCGAAAAATGTCGTCTTCGTTCCGGTCCCGGGCTACCGCGACGACGTGAGCGGGGCCTACTTCGAAGCGGCCGAGTTGGACGACGACGCCTGGCGTGCCCTGACCCGGAACTCCAACACCCTCGGGAAGATCCTTCTCGAGGAGTACGGGGTGCACATGCGGTTCCACCCGCACGCGGACTACCAGGTCGAGACGCAGTCCCAGGTGGAGCGCTTCCTGGAGGAGACCGATCCCGAGTTCGTCTCGCTGTGCCTCGACACGGGGCACCTCGCCTACCGGCGGGCGGACGTACCCGGACTGATTCGCAAATATCCATCGCGAGTCGGATATGTCCATATCAAGCAGATGGACCCGGTCATCGCGCAGCGCGCCGTCGACGAGGACCTCGCCTTCGGGCAGGCCGTGGCGATGGGCGCGAGCGTCGAGCCGCCCGCCGGCGAACCCAAGATCCCGTCGGTGATGGAGGCGCTCAGCGAGCTGGACGCCGAGATCTTCGTCGTGGTCGAGCAGGACATGTACCCGGTCGACTTCGACCTGCCGCTGCCGATCGCGACCCGCACCCGCATCTACCTCAACTCGGTCGGTCTGCACTCCCGGCCGGCCGCCGCCCTGACCCAGGAGATACCCGATGATCAGTCGTAGTCGCACCTTCCGCGTCGCCGCCGCACTGTCCGTCATCGCCGTCGCGGCCGCCGGTTGCAGTGGGGGTGGCCGCCAGAAGGAGAGCACCACCACCAGCGGCGGCGGCAATGCCGCCGGCAGCTCCGGCTACACGATCGCCTTCATCACCCATGAGACACCCGGCGACACGTTCTGGGACAAGGTCAAGAACGGCGCGCAGCAGGCCGCCAAGGACACCGGTGTCACCCTGAAGTACTCGAACGACCCGGAGGCGCCCAAGCAGGCGGTGCTCATCCAGAACGCGGTCGACTCCAAGGTCAGCGGCATCGCCACCACGCTGGTCACCCCGGACGCCCTGGCCGGCGCGGTCAAGTCGGCGATCACCGCGGGCATCCCGGTGGTCGGCTTCAACTCCGGCATCGACCAGTACAAGCAGCTCGGCGCGCTGATGTACTTCGGCTCGGACGAGACCCTGGCCGGCACCACGGCCGGCAAGCGCCTCGCCGACCAGGGCGTGAAGCACCCGCTCTGCGTCATCCAGCAGACCGGCTCGGTCGCCCTCGAGGCCCGCTGCGCCGGCGTCAAGAGCTCGGTGCCCGGCACCGAGAACATCCAGGTGAACGGCGCCGACGACGCGGCCGTCACAACCACGCTGCAGGCCAAGCTCTCGCAGGACAAGTCGATCGACGCGATCGTCACGCTCGGCGCCCCGCAGGCCCTCGACGCGATCAAGGCCAAGGACGGGGCCGGCAGCCAGGCCAAGCTGGTGACCTTCGACCTCAACCAGGAGGCCGCCCAGGACATCAAGGACGGCAAGATCCTGTTCTCGATCGACCAGCAGCCGTACGTCCAGGGCTACATGGCCGTCACCTCGCTGTACCTGTACCTCAAGAACGGCAACGACATCGGCGGCGGCAAGGCCGTGCTGACCGGTCCGTCGTTCGTGGACAGCACCAACATCGACAAGATCCTGCCGTTCACCAAGAACAACACCCGCTAGGCGGAGGTTCAGCCATGACCACGACCGTGGACGCGCCCGCGCGTCATGCGAACCGGGTGCGGCCCAGCCTCCCCAACCGGCTCCTCGCCCGGCCCGAGATCGGGGCGCTGGTCGCCGCGATCATCATCTTCATCTTCTTCCTCGTGCTCGCGCCGTCGTTCCGCTCGGCCGAGTCGTTCTTCACCGTGCTCTACCAGTCCTCGGTGATCGGCATCGTCGCCGTCGGCGTCGGCCTGCTGATGATCGGCGGCGAGTTCGACCTGTCGGCCGGCGTCATCGTCTACACCGCCGGCCTCGCGAACTCGATGTTCTGCTGGTACTTCGGGATCAACATGTGGGTGGGCGCGGCACTGTCGCTCGTGTTCTGCCTGGCGATCGGCTTCCTCAACGGATACCTCGTGATGCGGACCGGGATCCCGAGCTTCCTCATCACGCTGGGCACCTTCTTCGTGCTGCAGGGGGCCAACCTGGGCGTGACCAAGCTGGTCACCGGCACGGTCTCGTCGACCGACGTCAGCCAGATCGCCGGCTACGACTCGCTCGGCAAGGTGTTCTCGTCCAGCTTCAAGATCGGGTCGGTCACGGTCTGGGGCTCGGTGATCTGGTGGGTCCTGTTCGTGGCCCTGGCCGCCTGGGCCCTGCAACGGGCCAAGGTCGGCAACTGGATCTTCGCGGTCGGCGGCAACGCGGAGAGCGCCCGCGCGGTCGGGGTGCCCGTCGTGCGTACGAAGATCGGGCTCTTCATGACGGTCTCGTTCCTCGGCTGGTTCGTCGGCATGCACCAGCTCTACCGGTTCAACACCCTGCAGGCCGGCGGCGGCGTCGGCAACGAGTTCCTCTACATCATCGCCGCCGTGGTCGGCGGGACGCTGCTGACCGGCGGTTTCGGCAACGCGATCGGGGTGGCGATCGGCGCGTTCATCTTCGGCATGACCAGTCTCGGCATCATCTACGCCGGCTGGGACCCGAACTGGTTCAAGGCCTTCCTCGGCGTGATGCTCCTGCTCGCCGTGCTGGTCAACCTGTACGTGAAGAAGATGTCCACCATGCGGAGGGCGGACTCATGACCGACACCCTGGCCGAGCACGCCGACAGTCATCTGCAGAAGGGCGAGCCGCTCATCGAGATGGAGAACGTCGGCAAGTCGTACGGCGCGATCCGGGCGTTGCGCGGCATCAGCCTGCGGGTGAACGCCGGCGAGGTCACTTGCGTGCTGGGCGACAACGGCGCCGGGAAATCCACCCTCATCAAGATCATGTCAGGGCTGCACCCGCACAACGAGGGCGTGGTCAAGGTGGACGGCAAGCCGGTCACCTTCTCCAGCCCCCGCGAGGCCCTCGGGCACGGCATCGCGACGGTCTATCAGGATCTCGCCGTCGTGGGCCTGATGGAGGTCTGGCGCAACTTCTTCCTCGGCTCCGAGCTCACCGCCGGCAGGTACCCGCTCGCCGGGCTCAAGGTCAAGCAGATGAAGGAGATCGCCGACGCCGAGCTGCGCAAGATGGGCATCGTCGTCAAGGACATCAACCAACCCATCGGTACGCTCTCCGGCGGCCAGCGGCAGTGCGTCGCGATCGCCCGGGCGGTCTACTTCGGCGCCCGGGTGCTGATCCTGGACGAGCCGACCGCGGCGCTCGGCGTCAAGCAGTCCGGCGTGGTCCTCAAATACGTCGCCGCCGCCCGGGATGCGGGGCTCGGCGTCGTCTTCATCACCCACAACCCGCACCACGCCTACATGGTCGGCGACCACTTCGTGATCCTGAAGCTGGGCTCGACCGCGCTGGACAAGACCCGTAAACAGGTCGGCCTGGACGAGCTGACCCAGCAGATGGCCGGCGGGGACGAACTGGCCGAGCTGTCGCACGAGTTGGGACGCAACTGATGCTGAAAGTCGGAGTCATCGGAACCGGAATGATCGGGCAGGACCACATCCGGCGGCTGACCACGGTGCTCAACGGGGTGACGGTCACCGCCGTCACCGACGTGGACACCGCGGTCGCCGCCGAGGTGGGGGCCCGGATCGGCGCCGCCGTCCATGCCACGGGCGAGGAGGTCGTGGCCGACCCGAATGTGGACGCGGTGCTGGTCTGCTCCTGGGGGCCCACCCACGAGCAGTACGTGCTGGCCTCGATCGCGGCGGGCAAGCCGGTCTTCTGCGAGAAGCCGCTCGCCACCACCCAGGGGGCCTGCCTGCGGATCCTCGAGGCGGAGGTGGCGCACGGCAGCCGGCTCGTGCAGGTGGGCTACATGCGGCGGTTCGACTTCGCGTACCGGGCGCTCAAGTTCGCCCTGGATGCCGGCGAGATCGGCGCGCCGCTGATGATGCACTGCGCCCACCGCAACCCGAGCGTGCCGGGGCACTACCGGGGCGACATGGCGATCACCGACACCGCGGTTCACGAGATCGACATGGTGCGGTGGATGTTCAGCACCGAGATCGCGGCGGTGCGGGTGCTGGTGCCCCGGCACAACCGCAACGGCGGCGACCTGCAGGACCCGCTGCTGCTCATCCTGGAGATGGCCGACGGCGTGCTCGTCGACGTCGAGACCTCGGTCAACATCCGGTACGGCTACGACATCCGCGGCGAGATCGTGGGGGAGAGCGGCACCGCGACGCTCGGCGGTCCCGCGCCCGTCGCGGTGCGCCGGGAGGGGCGGGAGGGCGTACCGGTTCCGGTCGACTGGCGGGAGCGCTTCCTGCAGGCGTACGACGTGGAGCTCCAGGAGTGGGTCCACGCCATCGCCCTCGGTGGTCAACCGCTGGGGCCCAGCGCCTGGGACGGGTACGCCGCCGCCGTCGTGTCCGACGCGGGAGTCGAGGCCCTCCGTACCGGCGAACGGGTTTTGATCTCCCTGGTCGAACAGCCGAAGCTCTACCAGGAGGCGGCGCCGTGAAGATCGCTCTCGATCCTTACATGCTGCGCAAGGTCCCGCTCTTGGAGTTGCCGCGACTCGTGGCCGATCTTGGCTACCAATATATTGAAATGTCGCCCCGAGACGATTTTCTCCCGTTTTTTCTTCATCCACGGATCGACGACGCCGGCGTCGCGGCTTTCCAGAGAGAACTGGCGGCCGCAGGCGTCTCGATCTCGTCCGTTTTGCCGCTTTATCGCTGGTCGGGACCGGACGAGGACGCCCGTCAGGCCGCCGTGCGTTACTGGAAACGGGCGATCGAGATCACCGTGGACCTCGGGGTCGACGTGATGAACTCCGAGTTCAACGGCCGGCCCGAAAAGGCGGACGAGAGCGAGGCGCAGTTCTGGCGCTCGCTGGAGGAGTTGTTGCCGATCTTCGAGCGGGAGGGGGTGCGGCTCGTCCTCGAACCGCACCCGGACGACTTCGTCGAGGACGGGATCGCCGGCGTGAACCTGGTCCGCGGGATCAACTCCGACCTGGTGTCGTTCCTGTACTGCGCGCCGCACACGTTCCACCAGGGCGGCGACCTGGCGGCGGTGATCAAGCACGCCGGGCCGTTGCTGACCCAGGTGCACCTCGCCGACTCGTTCGACTTCCGCGGGTCGTCGGGGCTGCGGTACATCGTGAATCCGCCGGGCTCGACCGCCCGGGTCCATCAGCACCTGGACATCGGGCAGGGGGAGGTCGACTGGGATCTCTTCTTCGCGACGCTGGCCGAGGTGGGCTTCGACGGCATCGCGACGGTCTGCGTCTTCGCCTGGGAGGAGCGGGCCGAGGACAGCGCCCGGTTCAACCTTTCCCAGGTCAACCAGTACCTGAGCAAGACCGCCGGGTGATCGATTGTAGGCTGGGGCGATGAGCGAGCGGGTGACCAACTGGGCCGGCAACGTCGTCTTCGGGGCGCGGCGGGTGCACCGCCCGGGCTCGGTGGACGAGGTGCGCTCGCTTGTCGCTTCCGGTGGGCCGCTGCGCGTGCTGGGCAGCGGCCACTCCTTCAACCGGATGGCCGATACGACCGGTGACCTGGTGTCGCTGGCCGGGTTGCCGCGCGTCTTCGAGGTCTCCGCCGACCGCAAGTCGGTGCGGGTCGACGGCGGGATCCGGTACGGGGATCTCGCGGTGGCGCTGGAGAAGGAGGGGCTGGCGCTGCACAACATGGCCTCGCTGCCGCACATCTCGGTGGCCGGGGCGGTGGCTACCGCTACGCACGGGTCCGGGGTGCGGAACGCGAATCTCGCCTCCGCCGTCTCCGGGCTGGAGTTGCTATCCGGCGCAGGGGATTCCGTCGTTTTGTCGCGGGACAATTCGGACTTAGCTGGAGCGGTGGTGGGGCTGGGTGCGCTCGGCGTGGTCACCGCCTTGACGCTCGACGTGGTTCCGGCGTTCGAGCTGCGGCAGTACGTTTACGACAACGTACCCTATACTTCGATTTCCGGGCATTTGCCCGAAATAATGGCTGATGGGTACAGCGTCAGCCTGTTTACGGATTGGACGGGGCTGGACGCCACCATGGCGTGGGTGAAGCGGGCCGCGCCGATGTCCGGGCCGTGGTTCGGGGCGTCGCCGGCCGAGGGGCCTCGGCACCCGGTGCCGGGGATGCCCGCGCAGAACAGCACCGACCAGTCCGGTACGCCGGGGCCGTGGCACACCCGCCTGCCGCACTTCCGGATGGAGTTCACGCCGTCGGCCGGGGAGGAGTTGCAGTCCGAGTGGCACGTCGCCGCGTCGGACGGGCTCGCCGCGATCGAGGCGGTGGCTGCCATCCGTACGCAAATCGCTTCTGTTCTTCAGGTTTGTGAAGTTCGGGCGATCGCGGCTGATGACCTGTGGCTGAGCCCGAACTACCGGCGGGACAGCATCGCGCTGCACTTCACCTGGATCGCCGACACCGACGCCGTGCTGCCGGTGGTCGCTTCGATCGAGGAAGCCTTGGCGCCGCTGCACCCGCGCCCGCACTGGGGCAAGATCTTCACCGCTTCGCCGGAGTCGATCCGGGCGGAATATCCGCGCTTCGGCGACTTCCGGGACCTGGTTCGCCGCTACGACCCGGCGGGCGTCTTCCGGAACGAGTGGCTGGCTGCCATCCTCGGCTGACCAGGATTTCTAAAATCTTCGTTAAGCGTTGATCTGTACCTGGGAGCGCTCCCGTATCTCCAGCCGAACGCGAATTTCGGCCCCTCTCGGGAAGCGCAGGTTCCAATGTACTCCAGGTCCCGGTTTACCAAACCCCGCGGTAACGCGCGCCGCTGGCAGATCGCAGCCGTCGCCGGGGTCGCGGTCGCCGTTGCCGGTGTGGGTCTCGGCGTCGCCAACGCCGACGCGGCGGTGCCCACCGTCAACTGCCCCGCCGTCAAGGTCAACGTAGCCGTCCCCACGCAGGCGGCGGCCGAGGTGCAGAGCAACCTCCAGTTGCTGAACACCCAGATCGCCGAGGCGAACAACCGGCTGAAGACGACCGTCGGACAGGGCGGCCCCCAATTCATCCAGAACGCGATCCTGGGCCCGCTGGCCGACAAGCGGTTCGCCACGATCAACCGGATCGAGACGGCGATCGGCCGCAACGCCGCCAAGCCGGACCTGAACGCCGCGGGCCTCAAGAACTGCACGCTCAACCAGGGCGGCGGAGCCTCGGCCCAGCAGCCGACCGCGATCAACACCGGCGCGGCCGCGGGCGCCGCCGGCTCCGGCTCGAACGCCGCCGCCGCCGTGCCGACGGTCAACTGCCCGAACGTCGCCGTCAACGTGGCGGTGCCGGCCGAGGCGCAGGCCGAGGTCGTGCGTAACCTGCAGCTGCTGAACACCCAGATCGCCGAGGCGAACAACCGGCTGAAGACGACCGTCGGACAGGGCGGCAAGGCCTTCATCCAGAACGCGATCCTCGGCCCGCTGGCCGACAAGCGGTTCGCCACGATCAACCGGATCGAGACGGCGATCGGCCGCCGCGCGCCGAAGCCGAACCTGAACGCCGAGGGTCTCAAGACCTGCACGCTGAACCAGAACGGCGCCGCCTCGGCCCAGAACGGCACCACCGTCAACGTCCGCGCGGCCGGCACCAACGCGGCCGGCACCGGCCCGGCGCCGACCGTCAACTGCCCGGCGGTGAACGTGAACGTGGCCATCCCGGCGCAGGCGCAGGCCGAGGTGCAGAGCAACCTGAACCTGCTGAACACCCAGATCGCCGAGGCCAACAAGCGACTGGCGACCAGCGTGGGCGAGGGCGGCCCGGCCTTCATCCAGAACGCGATTCTCGGCCCGCTGGCCGACAAGCGGTTCGCGACCATCAACCGGATCGAGACGGCGATCGGCCGCAACGCGGCCAAGCCGAACCTCAACGCCGAGGGTCTGAAGACCTGCACGCTCAACCAGTAATGCGCTGACCGGACTTCGGGCGTCCCCGCGGTGGTGGGGGTGCCCGAAGTCTGTTTCCGTCATGCGCGTCACGGGGGCACATTTCTGTCAGGCGGAGGCGGTACCTTTGCGCTCATGGCCGCCGATGCCCCGAAACCGCCAGCTCAGAACCACCGCCCACACCCCTGGCGGGTCGAGGGCGCGCCGCCCGAGCACAACCAGCCGCCCGAGCCGCCCAAGCAGCGCCCGGCCTGGTTCCGTTTCGGGTGGATGCTGCTGGTGCTCCTGGCGATCAACTGGATCATCTCGTCGGTGCTGCTGGCCCCGCCGCAGCGTACGTCGGTCTCCTACACGTTCTTCCTCACCCAGGTGAGCGCGGTGAACGTCTCCGAGATCACCTCGACCGGCGACACGATCGAGGGCCAGTTCACCAAGAAGGTCGCCTACACCCCCTCCGGCGAGACCAAATCGGAGGAGGTCGAGCGCTTCACCACCCAGCGCCCGTCGTTCGCCGACGACAACCTCTTCGCCCAGCTGCAGTCGCACAACGTCCCGGTGAACGCGAACCCGCCGGACGCGCCGGCCCCGATCTGGCAGCAGCTGCTGGTCGGCTTCGGCCCGACGATCCTGCTGGTCGGGCTCTTCTACTTCATCAGCCGGCGGGCGGCGGCCGGCCTCGGCGGGGGCGGCGCGCTCGGCGCCTTCGGCCGCTCCCGGGCCAAGCTCTACCAGCCGGAGACCGGGCCGCGCACGACCTTCGCCGACGTGGCGGGTATCGAGGAGGTCGAGCAGGAGGTCACCGAGATCGTCGACTTCCTCCGCGAGCCCGACAAATATCGCAAGCTCGGCGCCCAGATCCCGCACGGCGTGCTGCTGTCCGGCCCGCCCGGCACCGGCAAGACGCTGCTGGCCCGCGCGGTGGCCGGCGAGGCCCAGGTGCCGTTCTTCTCGATCGCCGCGTCCGAGTTCATCGAGGCGATCGTCGGCGTGGGCGCCTCGCGCGTACGGGACCTGTTCGAGCAGGCGAAGAAGGTCGCGCCGTCGATCATCTTCATCGACGAGCTGGACGCGATCGGCCGGTCCCGCGGCGGCGCGCAGTCGTTCGGCGGCAACGACGAGCGCGACCAGACGCTGAACCAGATCCTCACCGAGATGGACGGCTTCAACGGCAGCGAGGGCGTGGTGGTGATCGCCGCGACGAACCGCACCGAGATCCTCGACTCGGCGCTGCTGCGGCCCGGCCGGTTCGACCGGCGGGTCACAGTGAGCCCGCCCGACCTGCGCGGCCGCCGGGCGATCCTGGCCGTGCACACCCGCGGCGTGCCGGTGGCGCCCGGCGTCGACCTGGACGCGCTCGCCTCGGCGACCCCCGGCATGGTCGGCGCCGACCTGAAAAACCTGGTGAACGAGGCGGCCCTGCTCGCCGCCCGGCGCGAGCACACCCAGGTGCAGCAGAACGACTTCACCGACTCGCTCGAGAAGATCACGCTGGGCACGGTCCGCGGCATCATGCTGACCCAGGAGGAGCGCGAGCGTACGGCGTTCCACGAGTCCGGGCACGCGCTGCTCGGCATGCTCACGCCCGGCGCCGACCCGGTCCGCAAGATCTCGATCATCCCGCGCGGTCAGGCCCTCGGCGTGACCTTCCAGAGCCCGTCGACCGACCGGTACGGCTACTCGGCGAAATACCTGCGCGGCCGGATCATCGGCGCGCTCGGCGGCCGGGCCGCCGAGGAGGTGGTGTACGGCGACATGACCACCGGCGCGGAGAGCGACCTCGACCAGGTCAGCAACATCGCCCGGCAGATGGTCGGCCGGTGGGGCATGTCCGACGCGATCGGCCCGGTCACCGTGCTGCCGCCGCCCGGGCAGGAGTCGCCGCTCGGCCTCGACGGCGTCGCCCCCGGCACCAAGGAGCTGATCGACGCCGAGGTCCGCAAGATCGTCGACGAGTGCTACGCGGAGGCGCTCGAACTGCTGCGTGGGCACCGGGCCCAGCTCAACTCGCTCGCGGGCAAGCTGCTGCAGAGCGAGACGCTGGACGAGGACGATGCGTACGCGGCGGCCGGCATCGACCGCGAGACGGCGCCCGGCGCGGTGGCCCGCGGCGAGGCGCCGGGCGGCCACCCGGCGCCCGGGCTGCCGGCCGTGCCCGCCTTCCCCGACCAGTCGACCCCGGCGCCGTCTGCCTGAGTTCGCCACGCGGCGCGCTCCGTGTCCCTTTCGGGTTCGTCTCCACGGGGGAAATAGCTGGCCAGAGGGGTTAAAGGGTCAGCCGTTCCACCGTCGCGGGGTCGGCGGGCGGGCGGCAGACTGCGTGACCGTGCTTGATCACGTACGGCGTCTTGGGGCTTTGTCGTTGGTCTTTGTTGTCGCCGCTTGCGGAACGGATTCGTCCTCCTCCCTGGCCCCCGGGGTTGCGGAGGGCAGCCCGGCTGTTGTCCCGTCGGCGCCGGTCACCACCTCGGCCTCTCCGTCCCGCTCCGTCTCGCCTTCGGCGTCGTCACCCGCGCCCTCGTCCTCGTCCTCGCCTTCGTCGTCGCGCTCGCCGATCTCGCGGGACAAACCGTCCTTTTGGGGTGATCCGGTCGCGGTGGAGGAGTTCGACGGGCCGCTGTCCGCCGAGTGGGGCAAATACGACAGTCCGGATGCGAGCCCGCCCCGCAGCGCCGGCATGGTGTCCGTCTCCGGCGGCCAACTGCACCTGGCCGGGGGTGTCAACGGCGGCAAGGACGTCGGCTCGGGCGTGATGTTCCTGCGCGACCAGAAGTACGGCCGGTGGGAGGTGCGCTTCCGCGTCCAGGCCGGCGCCGGCTACGCCCCCGACGTGCTGCTCTGGCCGAAGAACAACAACGACTGGCCCACCGCCGGCGAGATCGACCTGGCCGAGATGAACGACCCGGCCCGCGCGGGCTTCGGCAGCTTCCTGCACCACGGCAAGGACAACACCATCGTCGGCCACCAAACGAGGACCGACTTCACCCGGTTCCACACCATCGCCGTCGACTGGCTCCCCACCCGCGTCACCTACTACCTGGACGGCAAGAAAATCTTCAACGTCACCCCGAGTGCCATCAAGACCGGCCTCCCGACCGAATCGGTGATGCACCTGGCCCTGCAACTCGACCAGGGCTGCAGCGACCTCATCCCGTGCCGCACTGCGAAGACCCCGGCCAAGGTCGTGATGGACGTCGACTGGGTGAAGGTCTACCGGGCGCCTCAGTCGTAGTACTGGATCAGGCAGAACTCGTGGCCCTCGGGGTCGGCCATGATGACGACCACGCCCTCGTCGTAGTCGTGGCGCTCGCCGGTTTCGCGGCCACCCAGCGCGATCACCTCGGCCACGCCCCGGTCGATGTCCTCGGCGACCACGTCGAGGTGGATGCGGACCTTGCCGGGGTTCGGCTCGGTCACCGGCTGGAAGGCCAGGCGGGGCAGGGCGTCGCCGCGCCGGCCGAGGTAGACCCGGCCGTGCTGGGACGGGCCGGCCTCGCGGCCCAGCAGGGCGCTCCAGAAGCGGGCCACTCGAGCCGGGTCCAGACAGTCGATCGTCACGCCACCCCAGACGTTTGCCATGTGCCCGATTCTGCCCGGTGAGGCGGCCGTATCGACTTGCCGGCCCGCCGAAGGGATCGCTACCTAACGTGGCGATCGGTTCGGCTCGCGGTCGTAGCCGATGAGCGGACCGCTCTGCCGGGATCACGCTTGGGGGCTGTCTCCCGTTCGCGCCGAGTGCTCGTGGCTCAGATACCGAACCGGCTTGCCGAGCGACTCCGCGTAGGCGATCTCTCGTCGGGTCGACTCGCCCAGGTAGCCGCCCGGATCCACGATGTACACCTCGTCAGCCATGCGAATCTTCTGGAAGTGCACGCGGCCGAGCCGCCCCTTCAGGTTCGAGCTGTCGACTGTCCAGTCGTAGCCCGGCAGGTCGGGGAGCGTGAACGTTCCGAGGCTGATCACGACGTAACCTTCCAGCGTGAGCCGCTGGTTGACCTCCGCGAACTCGGCCTCGAACTTGGTCGAGCCGCACAGCGTGATCACCTTCGCCTCGCCCTCGGCCTAGCGCGGCGCCTGCTGGTCCTCCATGAGGTTCATGATCGGTGAGCCGGCAGGACAAATCCATTGCCGCCCCTGGGCGTCCGCTCATGCCGCTGTGGGGACTCTGGCGGTCAGCCCCAGCCGCCTGTGCGTGCGCGGGTGTTTCCGCGTGCTTGTGGCGGTGGGAGTGCGGTCGGGCCGAGGGGGTGGACTGGCAGCCTCGCGTATTCGACCAGTTCGAGTTCTGGATCCCGGGGGCGATGAGCGCGATGCCGAGCAGGCGGTGGCTGTCGGCCAGGACCGCGGCGCCGCGTGCAGCTGACGCGATCCCGACGGCGATGCCCGCGATGCCGATGAGAAGTCTCATGCGGGTTTTGGGGTTGGGGGCCGCCATGAACCGCCTGGATCACGACAAGGTCCACCTACACATCGAGGCTCCACCAGGCGGATCGCTGGCCTCGCGGGGTGACCGAGTCGGCATCACCGTGCTGCAGCCTAGGCAGGGTCCCCAGCCCTGAACGCCTGCGCCACTCAACGTGCGACGTGGTCGGCTGAGACCCCGATCGAACAAAGTGATGCTGCCGGGGAACCCGAGCTGGATAGTCGCCCAGGCGCCGCGCGCGACGTTGTGGCTCAGGTGTCGGCTGGCGCCGCCGCCGGACGGCGATGATCGGCAGGGCCGGGCCTGGGCCCTACGACGTGGGTGAGGCCGGTACCGGGCTGGCGGCGCCGTGGGCGCCGACGTCGTGCACGGCCGGACCGGAGGGTACCGGGGCCGGCGGCGCGCCCGCGCCCTGGACCGCGGGAGACGGCGCCAGGCCGGCGGGCAGGGTCACCTCGATGACGGTGTTGACAACCGACCATGCGGGCGGTCCGGGCTGGCAGGTACGCGCGTTCGGCACCGGCAGCGGCCCGGTTGCGTCGGTCGGCGGCGGCGTCCACCCCGACCCGGACAGATCCGGGTCAGGCGAGCCCGGCGCGGACGGGTCCGGGTCCGACGAGGCCGGGTCCGGCGAGCCGGTCGGGGTCAGGCCGCTCGGGCGATAGCCGACAAGCACGTCGAGGGCACCGTCGTCCGCGGCGAGCAGCACGGTGGACGCTACGCAGGTGAGGTCGTGCGCGACGACCAGACGCAGCGCGTCGCCGTCCACCCGGTACCGGATGACCGGGACCGCCACGACGTACCGGCTGCCCACGTCGGCCAGTACCGGCTGGCGGTCCAGCACCCGGCTCGGCACGCCGTACGCGTGGTCGAACACCTTGATCCCGAGGTCGGTGCTGTCCCGTTCGGCCTCGGTCGGCGTATGTCGCGGCGCCCCGAACCCGGCGCTGACCACGCCGACCAGGACCACGACGGTGCCCAGCCCGGTGCCGGCGGCGGCCCACGGGAAGTACCGCCGGGCGGCCGCGTCGTGGTGATAGCGACCGAGGTGGGCGAACGCGATGCTGATCCGCAGCGCGCGCCCGACCGTCACGGACATCCCGACGAGCGCGGAGACGCCGACCAGACCGAGCCCCCGCACGGCCAGCGCGATGAGGAAGATGAGCGCGCCGGTCATCGCCACCTCGGCCAGTTGCGCCCGGGTGACGACCGGCTCGGCGCCGGCCGACCGGCCGCGCAGGGTCACCACGACGCCGAAGATGACCGCGGCGAGATCCGCCAGCAGCAGCAGTACCGACCAGCCGTTCACACCTGATGATTCTGCGGCATCACCGCCACCCGGCGACGGCTCACCGGGTAGCCCGGCCGACGCAGCCGCTCGACGTCGTTGCGGAGCACGTCCCGTCCGCCGATCGGGTGGCACGCCACCGGGTCCGGCTGATTTCGACTCGGAGGCGCGGATCGGGTCGCCGGCTTCCTCCCGGGTGAGTCCTTTGGCCCGCCGCAGGGCGCGAAGCGCGCTCCGAGCTGGATCCGGCGCACGGTTGAACCACCGCTGGGTCCCGGAACCACATCAGGTAGGACAGGTGAACCGGGCCGACCGGGCCCTGCTTCCCACGGCTCGACGCTCAGCGCGCGGTCGGTCATCTCGTCGACCCGGTCGCGGTCGAGGAGCTCGCCGGTGCCCCAGCGCCAATTTGCGTCCCCGCCCTTCTGCACGTCCGGCGTACCCGTCCGCTCATGGTGGGAGCCGAGCGCTGCCCTGTGCGCCTGATTCTGCCCGGTGAGTACCGGTACTCATGGTCGCGGCGCAGCCGGGCGACAAAAGTGAGGTCATGCGGATGCTCAAGTGGTGGGCGGTGGTCGTCGGCGGGGCCGCGGCGGCTCTGCTGTTCGCGTGGCTGGGGCGGTTGGCCGGGGTGCCGCTTCCGGCGCTGCTGGCGGTCGGCGGGGGCGTGGCCGCGCTGATGTGGACGGTCGTGCTGGTCACGGTGCCGTGGAATCTGTACTTCGAGGCGCGGCAGGTGCTGCGCCAGATCGAGACCTCGCGGGAGCGGGGCATCGGCGTGCCGGAGTCGCGGGACCGGGAGGCGCGGCTGATCGCCCGCCGGACGAGGTGGCTCGCGCTCGGCGGGCACGTCGGGACCGCCGCGGCGACGGCCGTCTTCGCGTGGGTCAGCGGCCACCTGGTCGGCTACTGGCTGGCCGCCTTCTACCTGATCTCCACGGCGGTACGGCCGGCGGCGGCGTTCCTCAAGCACCTGCGGCAGCGGCTCTGGGCGCTCCGGGTGGAGAGCACGTTCCCACCCGACGACGTCGAGGCGTTGCGGACCCGGGTCGGCTCGATGGAGCACGAGCTCGGCGCCCTGCGGACCGGTGTCGATCAGGGGCGGGCGGCGGTGGCGGAGGAGCTGGGCCGGCTGCGCGTGCAGGCCGCGGCGGAACGCGACCGGATCGAGCAGATGGCCCGGCGGATCGAGTCGGCCCTCGACGGCATGTCGGACCATCAGGAGTTGCTGACCGGCATCCGGGCCCTGGTCCGCATGATCCGGACGGAGCCCGCCTGAGGCCTAGCCGGCGGCGAGGTCCACGGTCATCCCCGTCCGGGCGACCTCGACCGGGCCGGGGAACGTGGTCGCGTCGAGTGCGGTCGCCGCCGACTCGCCGGGCATCAGGTGGGTCAGCAGGAGGCGGCCGACGCCGGCGGCCGACGCGTTCCGGCCGGCCTGGCGGGCGCTCGACAGAAAAGCGCGCGAATCCTCCGGCACCTCGCCGGCGTAGCTCGCTTCGGCGATCAGCAGGTCGGCGTCGCGGGCCAGTTCGGCGATCAAGGGGCTCGGGCCGGTGTCGCCGGTGTACGCCAGCGTGGTGCCGCCGGCCGTCAACCGGATGCCGGCGTTGGGCAGCCAGTGCGGGAGCATCCGCGTGTCCACCCGGAACGGGCCGACGCTCGGCTCGAAACCGCGCAGGTCGTAGTCGAGCATCCCGGGGCGGTCCAGGGCGAGGACGGCGTCCAGGGCTCCGGCTGGGGCGTACACCCGCAAGGGTTTTGGTGGTGAATCACGCAGCGTGCGCGCTCGCAGCAGCGGGTTGAGGTCGGCGCAGTGGTCGGGGTGGCCGTGGCTGATCAGTACGGCGTCGATCGTCTCGGGGGAGCGCAGGCGCGGCATCGTGCCGTAGCCGAGGTCGAGCACCAGCCGGAAGCCGTCGTGCTCGACCAGGAAGCCGCTGCACGCGTCGGCCGGCGACGGCCAGGCACCGCAGGCGCCGAGCACGGTGACCCGCATCAGCGGGCCCACGCGCGCAGCGCCCACCACCACCGAACCGTCTCCAGCACCGGCAGGCCCTCGGCCGGCGTACCGAAACCGGTCAGGTCCTGCAGGCGGCGCAGCCGGTAACGGACCGTATTCGGGTGCAGGTGGAGGGCGCCCGCGGTCAGGTCGAGCCGCTGCCCGTGGTCGAGGTACGCCAGCGCCGTCGAGACCAGCCCGCGGTGGAAGTCGTCGGCCGGGTCGAGCGCGCCGAGCAGGCCGCTGCTGAGGAACCCGGCCAGCATCGGCTGCGCGGCCAGCGCGGTCTCGCCGGCCAGCTCGACCACGTCGCAGATGCCGGTGGACTCGTTGGCCCGGGCGGCGTGCAGCGCGGTGCGGCACAGCCGGTAGGCGTTGCGGGCCTGGTCGAGCGTGACCGGCGGGGTGGTGACGACCAGCACGCTGGGGTCGAGGGCTCGGCCGGTCGGCAGCCGCGGGGTCAGCCCGGTGAGCCGTCCGCCGACCGGGGCCAGGACACCGCCGCAGCGGGCGAAAGCGTCTTCGAGGGACCGGACCCGGGCCGGGTCGGCCACGTCGGTGATGACGCAGTGGTAGGTGCCCGAGGCGTGCAGCCCGAAGCGGGCCGGGTCTTCCTCGGGGGCGGCCGGGGCGCCGTCGTCGTCGAGCAGCAGCCGGCGCAGCACCCGAATCCGCGCGGTCCGGTCGTCCTTGTTCAGCTGGCGCTCGGCCTGCCGGTAGCCGTCGATCACGTGGCGTTCCAGCTCGGTGCCGTACCGGTCGAGCTTGAGCAGGGCCTGCAGCAGCTCGTCCAGCGGGATGCCGGATTCGCGGCCTCGGTTGATGGCGATCTCCAGGAGGCGGCTGCGGCCGCCGTGCACCCCGGCCATCAAACCCGCGACCGGTACGCCGAGGGCCGCGCGCTCGGCCCCGAACCGCCGGGCCTCGCTGAAATCGAGATCGGTCCCGAACTCGTCCTCGGCCGCCGCCCGCTTGAACGCGGCGAACCCGGCGGCCAGCAGCGCCGCGACGTGCCGGCGGCTCTCCGCCCAGGGCAGCCGGGCCACTTCGGGGAACTGGGCGCGCGCGGAGGCGACGACGTCGTCGACCAGCTGATCGTCCTGGGACATGTCCTGCACGAGGGCAGCAACCGTGCCGGTCAGCATGTCCGGTCCGGTTGTCGCTCGGCGACAAGGTGGCGCTCTTGCATTGGGTGCGACCCTCTATCGACGTAGATCGCTTGCTTGTTCCCATGGGGTTACCGAAAAGTAACAGCTTCCGCCCGGCAGGGGAACCCGAAATGACCGTACAGATCGGACTTTTGAAAGGCGCGCTGGCCGCGCTGCTGCTCGCCGCGGGCACCCCAGCCGCGGCGCCCACTCTTCAGCAGGTCATGTTCGTCGGCAACAACTGGGACGGCACAGTCGACGTGATCCACTCGACCGGCGATTTCGCCAAGATCGGGCGGATCAACGTGGTGCCGGACAAGACCCAGCGGCTCACCGAGATCTACCTCAACCCGATCAAGCTCGCCTACTACCTCGGCATCCAGCAGGGCCCGGGGGAGGGGCACGACCAGCTGGTCGACGACATGTACACCACGCCCGCGGGTGACGCGCTGGTCGTCTCCCGGCCGAGCTTCGCCGACGTGGTCTCGATCGACCTGGCCACCGGCGCGGAGAAGTGGCGCTTCGCGGTCTCCGGCTACCGCGCCGACCACATGGCCGTCTCGCCGGACGGCACGGAGGTGGCGGTCTCCGCCTCGACCTCGAACACGGTGCACGTGCTGGACATCGTCACCGGCAAGCAGCTGGGTTCCTTCGGGGCGGGCGACAAGCCGCACGAGAACATCTTCACCAAGGACGGCAAGTACCTCTGGAACATGTCGATCGGCGAGGTGAACACGTCGCTGGACGACCCGTCGCTGGACTGGACCAAGGGCGACCGGCACATCACGATCGCCGACGCCAAGACGTTCCAGGTGGTCAAGACCATCGACATGCGGTCGCGGCTGGACGCCTTCGGCCGCTCCGACCTGTCCAACGCGGTCCGGCCCGCGGTCTTCACCCCGGACGAGTCGAAGCTGTACTTCCAGGTCTCGTTCTTCGCCGGCATCGTCGAGTACGACGTGGCCAGCGACAAGATCACCCGGGTGGTGGACATGCCCAAGAACCCGGCCACCAACCCGGACCGGACGACCTGGGTGAACGACTCGCGGCACCATGGGCTGTCGATGAGCCCGGACGGCTCGAAGCTCTGCGTCGCCGGCACGATGGACAACTACGCGACGATCGTCGACCGCGCGACGCTGACCCCGGGGACGCTGGTGACGGCGAGCAAGCCGTACTGGGCGACGGTGAGCGGCGACGGCAAGGACTGCGTGATCTCCGAGTCGGGCGCCGACCAGGTGACCGCGATCGACTTCGCCACCGGTCAGAAGGTGACCTCGGTGGCGGTCGGCGACCACCCGCAGCGGGTCCGGATCGGGCACATCCCGACCGGCTGGACCGCACCCTGAGAAGGGGCGCCGGCATCGGGCACCGCGGTCCGATGCCGGCGCTTTCGCTCGTTGGCACGTATCCGTGATTCCCCGGGGCCGCGAGGCCGCGATGCTGTCTGTGGTCGGCGCGTCGCGCCGAGTGAAGCCCACGGGGAAGGAACACACTTCGATGCATCGTCTCGCCCACCTCTTCGGTGCCGCCGCGCTGGTGGCCCTCGTCGCCGCCTGCGGCGACACCACGACCAGGAACGAGGGCACCGCCCCCGCCGCGCCGGCCGGTCCCACCTCCTCGTCCAGCCCGTCGCCGGCCGTCCAGCCGGTCAAGGCGACCGCTGCCGACCCGGCCCACCTGACCATCTACCCGGACCACATCGGACCGCTGAAGATCGGCATGAGCCTGGCCGCGGCCAAGGCGACCGGCCTGATCGTCGTCGACACCGGCGAGGGCGCTTCCGTCTTCGACGGCTGCGTCAGCGCGCACTGGAAGGGCCGGCCGGACCGGGTCTGGATGGTCTTCAACGGAAAGTACGGGCTGCGCGCCCTCGACTCGTTCGGCGACCAGAAGACGGCGGCGGGCATCCGGCCCGGCAGCACGCTGGCCGCGGTGCGCCGAGCGTATCCGCATCTCACCTGGCGCATCGACGGCGACGAGACCCCCGCCGCCCGGCGAACCGGCGGCGACGCGCTGGTCGACGTCGTGAAGGGCGACGGCGCGCACTACCGGATCAACATCCAGAACAGCAAGGTCACCGACGTGCAGCTGGAAAGCGACCGGCCCGGCTGCTACGAGTGACGCCCACGCCCAGGCCTAGAGTGGGGCCATGTCAAAGGTGCGGGTGCACAACATGGCGGTCTCGCTGGACGGGTTCGCCACCGGGGACGGGCAGAGCCTGGAGGCGCCGTTCGGGCATGCCGGCGGGCGGCTCATGGAGTGGTTCTTCGGGACCCGCGCGTTCCAGTCGATGAACGGCAAGGACGGCGGGAGCGAGGGGGCCGACAACGCCTTCGCCTCGGCGTGGGGGCCCGGCATCGGGGCCGAGATCATGGGCCGCAACAAGTTCGGGCCGCAGCGGGGGGCCTGGCCGGATGAGGAGTGGAAGGGCTGGTGGGGTGACGATCCGCCGTTCCACACGCCGGTCTTCGTGCTGACCCATCACCCGCGGCCGACTCTGGCGATGGAGGGCGGCACCACCTTCCATTTCCTTGACGCGAGCCCGGCCGAGGCGCTCGCTCAGGCGCGTGAGGCGGCCCGTGGCCTGGACGTACGGATCGGCGGCGGCCCCAGCACGGTCCGCCAGTTCCTCGCGGCCGACCTGATCGACCACCTGCACGTCGTGCTGGTCCCGATCGTGCTGGGCCGGGGCGTGCGGCTCTGGGACGAGCTGGAGGCCCTCGAGGAGCGCTTCACGGTCGAGGCGGTGACGACCCCGAGCGGCGTCACCCATCTGACCTTCGCCCGGCGATAGAAGACGCCGATCGGGCGTGGGCTTCCCGGAGGAATGGGCGGATCTGGTCCCGGGTGACCGGGTTCCCGGCGCCGGGGTGGCGGTCGGCGGCCCGGGCGGGGAGGTCTGGACCGGCGGTCCGGATCTGGTGTTCCAGGCTTGTTCGATCAGCAAGCATGTCGCCGCGATGGCCGCGCTCGTGCTGGAACCGGTCGGCATGGCGGACAGCAGCTACCGCCAGGATTTCCCGTACGAGCAGGGGATGCGCGCCGCCCGTGGCCACCGCGGCGGCGTTCCGGTGGCCGGCGGGTGCCACACGCAGCCGGAGATGGCCGGCGCCGGCCTGTGGAGCACCCCGGCCGACCTGGTGCGGCTGGAGCTGGCGATCGGCCGGGCCGTCGCCGGCGAGTCGGCGCTGCTCCCGCAGGCTCTGGCCGAGCAGATGGTGACCCCGCAGGTGCCCGGTGGGTTCGGGCTGGGCACCGAGTTCGGCGACGGGTGCTTCGGGCATACCGGGCAGAACACCGGCTTCAGCTGCTTCTCGTTCGTCTGGCCGGCGTCGGGCACCGCGGTCGCCGTGATGACCGACGCCAAGGACTGCCGTGACGCCCTGCGGGGCCTGATCGAGCTGGCCGCCCGCGACTACGGCTGATCGCCGGAAGGGTGAGCGGCGGCAGTCAGGGGCCGCCCTCCCCCGTGGAAGGACGGCCCTCTCCAGCCGTGCGGAAAGGTCAGGGAGCGCCGACCAGCTCCGGCGTCCGTTCCTCCGGCAGAGCCGCCGTGGCGGCGTGCCGGCCCCGAGGATGCAAGAACTTCGGCGCCCACCAGTTCGCGGGACCCAGCAGCGTCATCAACGACGGCAGCACGACCGCCCGGATGATCGTCGCGTCCAGCAGGATCGCCGCGGCCAGGCCGACGCCCAACTGCTTCATGTCGATCGTGCTGAGGGTCGCGAAGATCGAGAAGACGGCGACCATGACGATCGCGGCGCTGGAGACCGTGCCGGCCGAGCCCGCGATGCCGTCGGCGACCGCCTCCCGGGTCGGGACGCCGCGCCGCACCGCCTCGCGGATCCGGCTGACCACGAAGACGTGGTAGTCCATCGACAGGCCGAACAGCACCACGAACAGGAACAGCGGCAGCCAGGTGACGATCGCGCCGGTCGAGGTGAAGCCGAGCACCCCCTCGGCCCAGTGCTGCTGGAAGACGATCACCAGGAGTCCGTACGCCGCGCCGGCCGACAGCAGGTTGAGCAGGATCGAGGTCAGCGCGACGACCACCGACCGGAACGTCCACGCCATCACCAGGAACGTGAGGGCGAGCACGAACCCGGCCACGATCGGCAGGGTGTGCCAGATGTGCTTGGCGTAGTCCTCGTTCTCGGCGACCGGGCCGGCCACCGCGTACTTCGCGCCGGGGATCCCGCCGAGCGCCGCCGGGGCCAGCGTCTGCCGCAGTTCGTGCAGCGAGTCGGCGCCCTTGTCGCTGCGGGCCGAGAACGGGGTGGCGATGTCCATCGTGGCGACCGTCCTGTCGGCCGACACCTCGATCTTCGGGCCGGTGGTCTCCAGCGGCGCGAAGAGCGGGTCGCCCTGGGTACTCCCGGCCAGCTTGGTCAGCGCCGCCTTGACCTCGGCGGCCCGGCTCGCCGGCGCCTCGACCGCGACGACGTGCGTGGTGCCGTTGCTCGGGTACGCCGCGGCCAGCCGGTCGTACGCCTGCATCGCCGGCGTCGTGCGCGGGAGGTCCTCGGTCCCGGGGAACTTCAGCTTCATGCCGAGCGCCGGGGCGGCCAGCGCGAGCAGGGCCAGCACGCTGACGGTCAGCGTGATCGCGGGCCTCTTCAACGCCGGCGAGAGGATCTTGCGCCACAGCCGGCCGTCTTTGTTGGAGGTGAACCGCCAGATCAGCGGCACCCGCGGCCGGTCGACCCAGCGGCCCAGCTTGGCCAGCAGCGCCGGCAGCACGGTCAGCGAGCCGATCACGGCCACCGCGACGACGAGGATGGAGCCCACCGCGAGCGAGGAGAACGTCGAGTCACGGGCCAGGAACAGCCCGGCCATCGCGATGATCACGGCGGTGCCGGAGACGACCACCGCGTGCCCGGAGGTCTCCGCGGCGATCTCCACGGCGTCCACGTGGCCGCGGCCCCGGGCCCGTTCCTCGCGTTCCCGGCGCACGTAGAACAGCGAGTAGTCGACGCCGACCGCCATGCCGATCAGCAGGATGACGCTGCCGGTCGCGTTGCCGGCCGGGACGAGGTGCGAGGCGAGCGTGGAGAGCCCCATCGCGGCCGCCACCGAGGAGAGCGCGAGCAGCACCGGCACGCCGGCCGCGATCAGTGCGCCGAACGCGAGGATCAGGATGGCCAGGGTGACCGGCAGGCTGAGGATCTCGGCCTTCTGGAAGTCCCTGCCGAGCGTGTCGTCGAGCGCCTTCTGGATGGACGGGCCGCCGACCTCCTCGACCCGCAGCGCCGGGTACTGGGCCTGGACCTCGGCGGTGGCCGCGCGCAGGGGCTCGACCCGGTTCGAGGCCGTGTCCGGGTCGCCGGTCATGGTGATCGGGACCAGCAGCGCCTGCCCGTTGCTGGACGGGACCGGGTCGCCGACCTTGGCGACGCCGGTGACCACGCCGAGCTCGGCCTGCGCCGACTTGGCGGCCTGGGTGGCGGCGGCGACGTCGAGCTTGCCGGACATCGGCGTGATCAGGACGTTGTCCACGGCGGGCTCGTCGGCGAACTTGCCGTGCGCGATCATCACGTACGCCCGGCCGGACTCGCCGATCGCGTCGTCCTGCGCGGTCGCCTTGTGCGTGCCGGCCATGTTCCCGCCCACGAAACACACCGCCACGAAAACCACCCAGAGCGCGATCGCGCGCCACGGGTGCTCGGCGCTCCACCGCGCCATGCGTACCGTCACCGGCCGCTTCCCCATCTTGGGGCCCCTTTCTCAGCTTTTCTGTGTCGTAGCTGAAATTAGGCAGAGCGGCCGCTGGGAACATCCGGGCGAGACCCCGGTCGTCCCCCGGTCCGATTTGCCCAACCGGCCGGTGATCGCTCGGGGCTTTCCCCTAGTGCGATGTGAGGACCGACACGGTCGGTTTGGGACCGATCTGGTCCCTAACCGACTAGGGTGGTCCGCATGCCGCGCCCGACCAAGCAGCAGATCGAGGACGAGATCCTCGAGACCGCCGCGGCCCTGTTCGCCCGGCACGGGTTCAAGGAGACGTCGATCCAGCGGGTCGCCGACGCGGTCGGCTACTCGAAGACCGGCCTGCTGCACCGCTATCCCACCAAGGAGGCGCTGCAGGCCGCTGTGGTCGAGCGGGCGCTGACCGACATGCGGGCGATCGCCGCCGACGCCGAGGGCCTGCCGGTCGGCCCGGCCCGCGACCGGGTCGTGATCGCCGGTGTCGCCCGGCTCGCCCTGGCCCGCCCCGGCGCGGTCGCGCTGCTGCTCAGCGCCATGATGAGCGCCCCCGACAGCGACATGCTGCAGCAGGTCGGCGGGGTGATCTTCGCGGCCTTCGGCGTCGACGACCAGTGCGTGACCGATGTCGAGCTGCGGCGCCGGCTGCGGATCGTCGGCGCCCTCGGCGCGCTGGCGGTGACCGCGGTGGCGCTGCCGGAAAAGGTGCGCCTCGACGAGCTCGTCGAGGTCAGTTACGACGCGCTCGGCCACGGGCGCTGATCCCCTCACACCCCGGACAGAGGACCCACCCATGGCAACCCTGTTGCACCGCCTCGGCCTGGGCGCCGTACGGCACCGGATCGTCGTCACCGTCGCCTGGCTGGTGGCGCTGGTCGCGGTCGGCGTCGGCGCCGCCACGCTCTCCGGCCCGACCGTGAACTCCTTCTCGATCCCGGGGCAGGAGTCGACGATCGCCCTCGACCTGCTCAAGCAGCGCTTCGGCAACGCCTCGGCGGGCGCGACCGCCCAGGTGGTGTTCGAGGCTCCGGCCGGCGGCAAGATCACCGACCCGGCGAACGCGGGGCAGGTGGCGCAGGCCGTCGCCGCGCTCGGCAAGCTGCCCGGCGTCGTCGCGGCGAGCAACCCGCTCGACCCGAAGTCGCCGGTGGTCTCCCGTGACCAGACCGCCGCGTACAGCACGCTCAGTTACGGCGTACAGGCGTCGGAGATCACCGCCGACGAGCGCGACGCGCTGACGAAAGCCGTCGCCAAGGCGCGCGCCGGCGGGCTCACCGTCGAGGCGCGCGGCGACGCCACCAAGGAGTCGGGCGCCGACGTGGGCGGCCCGGCCGAGCTGATCGGCGTCGTGGTGGCGCTGCTGGTGCTGGCCCTGACCTATCGCTCGCTGGTGGCCGCCGGGATGAACCTGGTGACCGCGCTGGTCGGCGTGGCCATCGGCGCGCTCGGCATCGTCACCCTGACCGGCTTCGTCGAGCTGCAGTCGACCACCTCGATCCTGGCGGTGATGCTCGGCCTGGCGGTCGGCATCGACTACGCGCTGTTCATCATCACCCGCTTCCGGCAGGAGTTGCTACGGGGGCTGCCGGCGCCGGAGGCCGCGGCGATGGCGGTCGGCACGGCCGGTTCCGCGGTGTTGACCGCCGGCCTGACCGTGGTGATCGCGCTGGCCGGCCTGTCGGTGGCCGGCATCCCGTTCCTCACCGAGATGGGCCTGGCCGCGGCGGGGACCATCATCATCTCGGTGCTGGTCGCGCTGACGCTGGTCCCGGCGATCCTCGGGTTCATCGGGAAGCGGGCGCTGCCGAAGAAGACCCGCACCGGCCGGGGCTTCTACCGGGGCTGGGCCGGTCTGGTCACCGACCGCCGCTGGGTCAGCCTGATCATCGCGGTCGCCGCGCTCGGCGTGATCGCCATCCCGGTCGCGAAGATGCAGACCTCGCTGATCCAGAAGGAGGTGCCGGGCAGCAGCCAGGCCAAGGCCGACGCGATCGTCTCCGAGCGGTTCGGCCCGGGCTTCGCCGGCCCGCTGCTGGTGCTGGTGGACGGCTCCGGTTCCGCCTCGTACGCGAGCAGCGTCAGCCAGCAGATCGCCACCCTGCCCGGCGTGGCGGTGGCCACCCCGCCGCGGCCGAACCAGGCCGGCGACGCCGCACTGATCACCGTGATCCCGGCCAGCGGCCCGGACTCGGCGGCCACGGTCGACCTGGTCCACGCCGTCCGCGACAAGATCAACGACGGACCCCGGGCCAAGGTGTACGTGACCGGCCAGACCGCGATCAGCATCGACGTGTCGCAGAAGCTGGACGCGGCGCTGCCGGTCTACCTCGTGCTCGTCGTCGGCCTCGCGTTCGTCCTGCTGGTGCTGGTGTTCCGGTCGATCCTGGTGCCGGTGGCCGGGGTGCTCGGCTTCCTGCTCACCATCGGCGCCGCGTTCGGCGCCACGGTCGCGGTGTTCCAGTGGGGCTGGCTTTCTCGCATCGTCAATGTCCAGGTCACCGGGCCGCTGCTGAGCCTGTCGCCGATCATCATCGTCGGCATCCTGTTCGGCCTGGCGATGGACTACATGGTGTTCATGGTGTCCCGGATGCACGAGGCGCACGCCCACGGCGCGGCGCCCCGCGACGCGGTGGTCACCGGCTTCCGGCAGGCCGCCCCGGTGGTGGTCGCCGCCGCCACGATCATGTTCTCGGTGTTCGCCGGCTTCGTCCCGCAGGGCAACGACACGGTCAAGCCGATCGCGTTCGCCCTGGCCATCGGCATCCTGTTCGACGCCCTGGTGGTCCGCATGATCGCCGTCCCGGCGGCGATCGCCATCATGGGGAAGGCCGCCTGGTGGCTGCCGAGCTGGCTACGCAAGCTCCCGGCCCTCGACGTCGAGGGAGCGGCGCTGGAGCGGGAGACCGCGGAGCCACGCGAGCCGGTCCCGGCCGCCTAGACAGGGCCCGGGGCTGCGTGGTCGCCGCTGGGGGGCCGGTCGGGCTTGGTGGGTGGTCCGGCTGGCTCGCCATGGCCCGGGGCTGCGTGGTCGCCGCTCGTGCGGCCCGTCGGGCCTGGTGAATGTCATCATCCTTGCCGCGAAGATCGCCCGGCGAGGGCCCTGCGCCGCCCTGACGGCACCGGCATTCGCCGCATATCGCCCACCGAGACCGTCCACAGCCGCCGTGACCACGCAGCCACCGGGCCATGGCAAGCCCCGGCCACCCACCAAGCCCGACCGGCCCCGCCAAGGAGTGACCACGCAGCCCCCGGGCCACGGCGAGCCGGCCCGGACACCCGCCAAGCCGGTAGCGAACAATCCGCCCGGCACATAACAGAGCGCAGGTCTCCGCGGGCGGCGTTGACCGCTCGCGGCGCCGTGCGCCTTGGGCAGCGTGAGCGGCGGCAGGTGCCGGAGGACCGCCTGGGTTGGCCTGCCCGAGTTGCAGTCTCAGCCCGGATGGTCGCGGCAAAGGGCCGGGACGGCAGGTAGCTCGCGCTGGTAGGCGGGGACTCGGCCGAGCCTCGTACGATGTAGGGAATTTGATTTTTGTCGGTTTGCGTGAGAAATAAGCGTCACGCGGCGAATGTCTGGAACTAACCGGGCGAATCGGCAGCGTGACGGGCGTCCGACTTGTTGCAATTGACGGCATGCGGCCGGATCATGCAGGGGAACTGGGCGGGCAACCCGACGGCGAGGTGAGAGCCGCGCTCGAAACCTGGCGCGAGGGCCTCGTCGACCTCACCGACGCCAACCGGCTGCTCAACTTCGGCCGTACGCCGTCGGACGCCGTCCCGATCACCGGCCCGACGCCGAAGTCGCTGCTCAAGGTGCTGCAGGACGACGGCGCGTTCGGCTTCCCCGGCGGCGAGCACGACGAGCACCAGCCGGTGCTGCGGACCGAGCTGACCGGGCACGACCTGGGCGCGCTGCTGCACCGGTTCTACCGGCGGTCCCGGCAGGAGCTGCTCGACCGGGGGGTGTGCTCGCTGTACCTCGCGGTCGGGATGATGCACTGGACCGACGACCGCAACACCCCGTACCAGAGCCCGATCCTGCTGGTCCCGGTCGAGATCGACCCGGCCGGGCCGCTGCTGCGGGCGCGGCACGACGACCCGATGGTGAACCCGGCCCTGGCGCTGCGGATGAGCCCCCTCGGCATCGAGCTGCCCGAGGTGAGCGCCCTCGCCGACCTCGACGTGACCGTGCTGTGGGCCTACATCGACGTGGCCATCGGCGAGCGGCCCGGCTGGTACGCCGACGAGACCGTGGTGCTGTCCAGTTTCGGCGTGCACCGCGAGTCGATCCACGCCGACCTGGTGGAGAGCGAGCCGCACATCGTCGAGCACCCGATCGTGCGGGCGCTCGCCACCCGGGACGCGACCCGGCGGTTCGCCTTCGACCCGCCGGATCCGGCCCGGATCGACGAGGTCACCCCGGCCGAGGAGGTGCCGCTGCTGCTCGACGCGGACGCCACCCAGCGGGCCGCCGTCGCCGCCGCGGTCGCCGGGCACAGCTTCGTGCTGGACGGGCCGCCCGGGACCGGCAAGTCGCAGACGATCGCGAACATGGTCGGCTGCCTGCTGCACGCCGGCAAGCGGGTGCTGGTCGTCTCGGAGAAGGCCGCCGCGCTCGACTCCGTGCAGCGGCGGCTCATCGAGTCCGGGCTCGGCAACTACCTGCTGCCCCTGCACAGCAACCTGACCGGCCGGCGGGAGGTGGCGCAGGCGCTGACCCTGGCGCTGGACACCGACCCGGCACCGCTGGCCACGATGGACCCGATCGACCGCCGTGCGGTGCGGGAACGGCGGGAACGGCTTTCGGCGTACGCGGAAGCCATGAACTGCATCCGGCAACCGCTCGGGCGCAGCCTGCACGAGGTGATCGGCATCTGCGCCACGCTGCAGAACGCGCCGGCCGCGCCGGTGCCGCGCGAGATCCCGGCCGAGCTGACCGCCGACGGGCTCGACGAGATCCGGGCGGCGGTCGGCCGGCTGGGCCGGCTGCGCAGCGAGACCTACCTGTGGCGGGACGCGGTCGAGCGCGAGCCGATGGAGATCACGCTCAAGCAGGCGCTCACCGCGCTGGGCAAGCTGGCCGAGAGCGTGGTCGCCAACTCCGCCCTGGCCGACGCGTTCGACCTGCACGAGCCGGCCGGCGCCAGCACCCTGGCCGCGCTGGCCGCGCACGCCGCCCGCCGGCCCGGCAAGATCGTCGAGGAGTGGCTGACCGCCTCCAGCCTGCAGCCGGTGCAGCAGGCCGCCGCCGAACTGACCAGGCACCTGGCCGCGCTGCGCTACGGCGGCATCCCGTGGGCCGACCTGCCCTCGGCCGCCGACCTGATCGGCGGCGTGCCCGACCTGTCCCAGCTGCGGCCCGAGCCGGTCGACCCGCACCCGCTCAACGCCGCCCAGGCCGAGCACCTGGCCAACAAGTTCGCCGAGGAGGCCGACCGCCTGGAGGCCCGGCAGGAGTCACTGGACCGGGTCACCGCCCGGCTCGGCCTGCCGCACGTGGTCAGCTTCCCGGACTCGGCCCGGGTGATCACCATCGCCGGCCTGATCGCCCGGGAGACCAAGCCCGAGGCGGCCTGGTTCGCCGAGGGCGGGATGGCCGCCGCGCACGCCGCCGTCCGGGCGCTGCGCCGGGCCGTCGACGCGGTCAACGCCGCCGAGGAGCAGGCCCGCCGGCACTTCGACGAGGGCGTGCTCAACGAGCCGATCGAGGAGATGGCCGAGCGGCTGAGCGCCCGGCGCGGCCCGCGCAAGCTGCTGCGCGGCACCCGGCGGGCCAAGCGGGCCACGATCGAGGCGGCGCTGCCCGAGGTCAGCCCGGAGGACGCGGTCGCCAACGTGGAGGACGCGGCCGCCTGGAAGGCGGCCCTCGACGACCTCGACGACCTGGCCGAGGAGCACGCCGAGATCCTCGGCCGGCACTGGGACGGGATGGACACCGACTTCACCGCGATCCAGGAGGCGCTGCACACCGCCGACGAGGTGATCCGGGAGACGCCGCCGGAGGCGCTCGCCGCGGTCGTGGTGCACGTGACCGCGCCGCGGCCGAACAGCGCGCTGCTGCGCATCGTCGGCGAGGCCCGCGACGAGTTCGACCGGTTCCGCACCACGCTGCGCGAGCCGCCGGCCCGCGCGCCCCGGCCGGAGCTCGGCGAGGGCGCCATCGCGGACGCGGTGACCTGGCTGCGGGCGCACGTCGCACCGCTGCGCGCGGCGGCCGAGATGCTGCGTGCGTACGGCGGCCCGACCGGCCGCGGCGATCTCACCCTCGCCGAGGCGGTCGAGATCGCCAAGCAGCGGCAGGCGGCGGTGGACGCCGAGGCGGCGATCTGGGCCGCGGCCGGGCCGCACGCGGCGGTGCTCGGCTCGATCTACCGCGGCACCAAGACCAACGACGACCTGATGAACGAGATCGTCGGGTGGACCGCCGAGGCCCGGCGGCTGCACCACGGCCACGACGCCGCGCTCACCGCCGAGCAGGCGCACGCGCTCGGCGAGGCCGAGCCGAGCGACGGGCTGGCCGCCGCGGTGGCCGGCTGGGAGCACGCCCGCGAGCAGGTGCTGACCGCGTTCGCCCCGGAGCGGCGGATCGAGCTGACCACCCACCTCGGCGACTACGACACCGCCCGGGACCTGCTGGTCGAGCTGCTGCACGACGCCGCCGGGCAGCAGGAGTGGTTCGTGCACCAGGACGCCCGGAACCTGATCCTCGGCTTCGGGCTGGGCGACGCGCTGGAGTTCTGCGCGGACCAGGAGGTCGAGATCGCGGGCGTCTGGCCGGTGCTGGAGCGGGCGCTCTACCGCGGCTGGGTCGACGAGATCCTGCGGACCGACCAGGGGCTGGCGCCGGTCGACGCCGAGGAGCGGGTGCACCTGGTCGAGGTGTTCAAGCTGCTGGACAACGAGCTCAACGCGGCCGCACTGGCCGACATCGTGTACGCGGTGGAATCCCGCCGCCCGTCGGCCGCGACCACCGGCGAGCCGGCGCTGATCCGCCGCGAGGGCAGCAAGCGGACCGGGCATCTGGCCGTACGGGAGCTGATCGCGCAAGCGAGACATGCGGTGCAGGCCCTGAAACCCTGCCTGCTGATGTCGCCGCTGGCGGTGAGCCGGCTGCTCCCGCCGGAGATCGAGTTCGACGTGGTGATCATCGACGAGGCGTCCCAGGTGACCACCGCCGACGCGATCAACTGCGTGTACCGCGGGGACGCGCTGATCACCGTGGGCGACGACCGGCAGCTGCCGCCGACCAGCTTCTACGACCACGTCGAGGACGACGTGGTGGACCACCCGTCGATCCTCGACCTGGCCAAGGAGACCTTCCCGGTGCTCGGCCTCGGCTGGCACCACCGCAGCCGGCACGAGGCGCTGTTCGCCTTCTCCAACCTCGCGTACTACCACGGGCGGCTGGTCAGCCTGCCGCGCGCGTACGCCCGGGAACCCGACCACGGCGTGCAGCTCTACCACGTCGACGGCGTTTACCATCGGATGACCACCTCGGCCAACCCGATCGAGGCCGCCGCCGTCGCGGAGCGGGTGCTGCACCACCTGACCCACCGGCCGGGCAGCTCGCTCGGCGTGGTGACGCTCTCGGTGGCGCAGGCCGACGCGATCGACGAGGCCGTGCAGCAGATGATCGGCGAGCACCCCGAGCTGGACCACCTGCTCGACGACGCCGACCGGCTGAACGGCTTCTTCGTGAAGAGCCTGGAGGCGGTCCAGGGCGACGTCCGCGACGTGGTCATCCTGTCGGTCGGCTACGGCTACGACGAGAACGACAAGATCAGTACCAACTTCGGCGTGCTCAACCGGCCGCAGGGCTGGCGCCGCCTGAACGTGGCGATCACCCGGGCCCGCCGGCGGATCGAGGTGGTCTCGTCGATCCACGCCTCCGACGTCCAGGACATGGGCAACGAGAGCGTCCGGCATCTCAAGGCATTTCTGGAGTATGCCGAGCGGGACGCGGCCACCCTGGGCAAGGAGGCCACCGACTCCGACGGCAGGACCGCCTTCGAGGAGTCGGTGCTCGAGACGATCAAGAGCTGGGACTTCGCCGTACGCCGGCAGATCGTCGCCGCCGGCCATCCGATCGCCATCGGAGTCCTGCACCCGGACCACCCGGACGAGGTGTACGCCCTCGGCATCGAGTTCGACGGCCCCGGCTACCGGGAGATCTCCTCGGTACGCGACCGTGACCGGCTGCGCGAGCAGGAGCTGCGCGAGCTCGGCTGGCACCTGCACCGGGTCTGGTCGACCAGTTGGTACTCGCACCAGCCCGAGGAGGCCGCCCGCCTCTTGGCCGCGATCCAGCGAGCGATCGCGGACCCGGCACCCGGTTACGATCGTCTGCCGTCCCGGGGGTGGAACGCGCCCTACCGGCCGGTAAGCCGCGACCTTTCACTCGAACGGGTGACAGGTCGCCACGCGGTGGCCGCCGGCGACGACGTCGCTGAGCTGCATTGAGGCGCCATCGAGCCGGATCAGTGCAACTTGCAACTCTAGGCTACCGCGTCGTCACGCTGTGAAACTGTCCCGCAAGAATCCGGTGGATGCGGCTAGGAGGGACGATCATGAATCACGGTGAGCGTGAACTTCAGGACCGGCTCGGCACCCGGGAGCGGGCCGACGCGTTCTCGGCCCGGCAGGTCCTGCCGCACCTCAACGAGCGGATGCGGCACTTCATCGGCCGCCAGGAGATGATGTTCCTGGCCACCGCCGACGCCGCCGGCGGCTGCGACAGCACGTTCCGGGCCGGCCCGCCCGGGTTCGTCCGGGTGCTCGACGAGGAGCACCTCAGCTGGCCCGAGTACCGCGGCAACGGCGTGCTGGCGAGCCTCGGCAACATCACCGAGAACGGCCACGTCGGGCTGCTGTTCATCGACTTCCTGGACGTCATCGGCCTGCACGTGAACGGCACCGCCGAGATCGTCGAGGACCCGGACGAGCAGGCGGACACGGCGCCCGGCCGGCGGGCCCGGCTGTGGGTGGTCACCCGCGTGCACGAGGCGTACATCCACTGCGCCAAGCACATCCCGCGGATGGCCAAGATCCCCCGGCCGGGCCCGTCCACCAAGAAGAGCGACTACTTCATCCCGGGCACGGCGTGCCGGCAGGCCATCTAACGGATGCGGGCGACGGCGCAGTCCGTCGCCGTCTCCGACTCGTCCGGCCGCGGCCCCGGCTCCTTCTCGGCACGCCAGTTGGAGATCGACACCACGCCCGGGTCGAGCACCTCGAGCCCGTCGAAGAGGCGGCCGATCTCGTCGTGGGTGCGCAGGTGGACCGGGATCGCGCTGGTGCGGAAGGTCTGCACCGCCTCGGGCGTGAGGAACTCGCCGGTCGAGTGGGACAGCACCAGGTAGCTGCCGGCGGGCAGGGCTTCGGTCAACCGGCGGACGATGCCCCAGGGATCCTCCTCGTCGGCGATGAAGTGCAGCACCGCGATCAGCATCAACCCGATCGGGCGGCTGAAGTCGAGGCGTTTCGCCGCCTCCCGGAGGATGTCTTCCGGCGAGCGGACGTCGGCCTCGAGGTAGTGGGTCGGGCCGGCGCCCGGCGCGGCGTTGAGCAGCGCACGGGCGTGGACCATGACCAGCGGGTCGTTGTCGACATAGACCACGCTGGACTCCGGCGCCACGCGCTGGGCGACCTCGTGCGTGTTGTCGGCGGTCGGCAGGCCGGTGCCGATGTCGAGGAACTGCCGGATGCCCAGCTCGCCGGCGAGCAACTCGACCGCGCGGCGCAGGAAACGACGATTTTCCAAGGCGGCTGTCCGGATCGAGGGGAAGAGCGCGACCACCGCGTCCCCCGACTCCCGGTCGGCGGCGAAGTTGTCCTTGCCGCCCAGCCAGTAGTTGTACCGCCGGGCCGGGTGCGGCACCGACGTGTCCAGCCGTTCCTGCGCTTCCGCCACGCACTTCATCCTAGGGCGAGTATCTACTGTGCAGCGTCCCGCACCGCCCGGGCCACGCGGCGCGCCTCGATGCCGGCCTGGCGCAGCATGCCGCCCAGCGTGACGTCGTACCCGAGGAAGTAGAGGCCCGGCCGGGCGGCGGCCCCGCCGTGCACCAGCGGCACGCCGGTCTCGTCGAACAGCGACGGGTCGTCGAACAGCTCCGGCAGCCCGGTCCCGAAGCCGGTGGCGGCGATGACCACGTCCGGCCGGAGGCTGCTGCCGTCGGCCAGCTGCACGGAGTCGGCGGTGAAGCCGCGCACGGCGGCGACCGGGCGCACTCGGCGGGCCACCACGTCCCGGACGATGCCGACGTCCTGCACCGGGACGTAGCGATGGGTGCGCAGGCGGGTCTTGAGGCCCTCGGCGGGCCGGGCGATGCCGTACGGCCGAAGGTCTGGCATCTCGAGGCGCGCCATCGTGTCGGCGAGCGCGTTGAGGGCGGGCTCGGGCAGGCGGCCGAGCAGCAGGCCGTTCATCTGGGCCGGCCAGCCCGCCGTCTCCCGGCGCACGATGTGCGGCGGGGTGCGGATCGCGAGGCAGACCGAGGACGCGCCGCCCTCGGCCACGTCGGAGGCGATCTCCGAGCCGCTGTTGCCCGGGCCGACGACCAGCACGTCCTTGCCTCGGAACGGCCGCGGGTTCCGGTAGTCGGCGGAGTGCAGCAGGGTGCCGCTCCAGCTCTCCCGCCCGGGCCACGCCGGCACCACCGGCGTGTGCAGATAGCCGGTCGCCACGATCAGCGTCTTCGCCGACCGCTCCGCGCCGCCGCCGATCTGCAGCGACCAGCCGTCGGCGCCCGGCTTGATCCGCTCCACGGTCGTGCCGGTCTCAACATCAAGATCAAAGCGGTTGGCGTACGCCTCGAGATAGCGCACGAGATCGTCCCTGGCGACCCACCGGCCGTACGCGCGGGGGATGGGGAAGCCCGGCAGCCCGGAAAGGCTCCGGATGGTGTGCAGATGCAGCCGGTCGTAGCGGCCCCGCCAGCTCGTCGCGACGCCCGGGCCGCGCTCGAGAACGACGGCCCCGACCCCGCGGCTCTTGAGCTGAGCTGCCACGGCGAGCCCGGCGGCGCCGGCTCCCAGCACGGTCACATCACCCATAGCGAGAAGTGTGCACCAGCTGCCCTCCGACTACGAGATCGACTTCGAGCCGGTCGTTCCCGACACGCGCCAGCCGCCGCCGGGCTCGTTCCGCACGACATACGTCAGCCAGGTGGCGCCCAGACAGGCCACGAAGCCGTAGACGGCGACCCGCACCTCGTGGTCGTCGCCGTCGGCCGGGCCGAGAGTGATCAAAATGCCGCCGTCCTTGACCTGCGCGCACCCGTCTCTGGTCTCGAGCACCGTGTTCCGGTCGGCGATGAAGGCCACGTGCGCCACCCCGGTGAGGCCGGTGGTGATCCGGCGCTGGTCGTCCGGCCCGATGGGAACGCCACGTTCGTGCTTCCCGGCCGGGTCACCGGCGTCGGGAAAGGCCTGGTCGAGCACGTAGACCGTGGTGAACGTCCGGTCGGGGAAGGAGTTCTCGCCGGGCGTGCCGAGGTACCTTCGCAGCACCGGCACATACACCGTGGACGCCGCCGCGGCCGGCGGGTCGGCCGCCTGGTGTTCGGCGGCGCAGCTCGTGGTGAGCAGTCCGGCGACGATCGCGATGACAGACAGGGACCGCATCGCGGTTGGACGAGGGCTCCCGCATCGCGGTTCCCGGCGTCAGATCTCCGGGAAGGTGCCGCGGCCGACGATGACGATCTCGCAGTCCGGGAGCTGCCGGTGCAGCTCCGCCAGCGCGGCGTAGGAGAACCGGGGCTCGTCCGAGAGGACCAGCGTGTCGAGGCGCCGGTGCTTCGCCAGCTGGCGCAGGCTGGCGTCGGTGAGGTCCAGCCGCCGGAGGTTGAGCGTCTCCAGCTCGGTCATCCGTGCCAGGAAGCGGATGCCGAGGTCGGTGATCCGGGTTTCCTTGATCCGCAGATGCCGCATCCGGGTCAGGTGGCGCAGGTGTCGCGCCCCGGCGTCGGTGACGTCGGTGGTGCTCACGTCGAGGTCTTCCAGCGTGGTGAGCCGGCCGATCAGTTCCAGGTGGTCGTCGGTGACGCCCGCGGTGTTGAGGTTCAGGGCTCGAAGATTCGGCATGCCCACCAGCCGGGCCAGTTCCTCGCGGGTCACCGGGCCGTCGGCGGCGACCCGCTCGGCGCCGATCTCGACGTCTCTGCCGGAAAACCGCATCATGTGTCCATGGTAGAAAGCCGGTCGGCGACGCGTCGCCCGGCGCGGGCGGCGATCATGGCGGCCGTGCTGAGCGTGCCGGTCGTCGCCACGGCCGTGGCGGCCTGGTTCCTGCCGACGATCGCCGCGGCCGCCGTCATGGTGGTTTCGGGAGCTGTGTCGGTCACGGTCGTGACGAAGGCGGTCGACCCGGCCGGCCGGGGCGCCGTCTCTGCCGGGGCCTGCATGGTCGGCGCGTCCATCACGGCGCTGATCGGGGTTCCGCTGCTGATCCTCGGGGCGCGGGGCGAACACGTCGTCGCGACCGTCACGGCGGAACACATCGCGACCTCCCGCACCGGCTCGACCTACAAGTACCGGCTGGTGACGGCCGACGGCCGGAAGATACCCGGCGAGCTCTCCGAGCCGGGCCACGAGTTCTCCGCCGGCGACCACGTCACGGTCGTCTACGACCCGCGCGGCGTCGCCGACCCCCACGACGACGACTTCGTCGGCCTGGGCCGCCCCCTCGCCGGCCTGACGCTGGCCCTGCTGGCCGCCACGATCGCGCTGTGCGTCCCGGCCACGGGCGGGAAAGGCCCGGCCACGGGCGGGAAAGGCCCGGCCACGGGCGGGAAAGGCCCGGGCGCCGGACGATGATGGAAGGCGACAGTTGAGATCGACACCCGGAAGTACGATCTCGCCATGTCTGCGACGCCCTTCTATGGGCCACCGTTCGGCCCGCCGCCGAAGCGTACGCGCTGGGGTCTGATCATCGGGGTGGTCGCGGGCAGCCTGGTGTTCCTGTGCTGCTGCGGGGGCGCGGTCTTCTTCGGGCTGATCGCGAGCCAGACCAAGCCGGCCAGTACGGCCGCCGAGTCGTATGTCGATGCCGTGATCGCCGGTGACGACGCCAAGGCGCTGACCTACGTGTGCACCGCGAGCGGCTCCAAAGCGAGCCACGACAACTTCACCGAGTATGTGCACAGCAAGGGCGTCAGCGACGGCCAGGTGGTCAACACCAACGTCACGCTGTGGAACCTCTCGTGGAAGGCCACCGTGCAGATGGAGCTCACGGTCGGCTCGGGCGGCCAGGAGAGCCTGGAACTGCCGCTCGCCAAGCAGGACGGCAAGTGGAAGGTCTGTCGCTGAATCTTTTCCGGCGCCGTGTCGATCCGTGGGCCGGCCGTTCGACCTTGCCGTGAAAGGGTCGGGGAGCGACCCCACTGACAAGGAGAAACGACGTGCCGAAGTACATGCTCATCATGCGCGGGACCGACGAGACCAACGCCAAGATGATGGCGACGCCGTTCGAGGAGATGCTGGCGACGGTGGGCCGCTTCAACGAGGAGCTGATCCGGGCCGGGGTGCTGGTCGCGGCGGAGGGCCTGGACGACCCGGCGCAGGGGGTGGTGGTCGACTACTCGGGTGAGACGCCGGTGGTGACGGACGGGCCGTACGGGGAGACCAAGGAATTGTTCGGTGGCTTCTACCTCCTCGACGTCGCCTCGAAGGAGGAGGCGATCGAGTGGGCCAAGCGGATGCCGGCCTTCCCGGGCAGCAAGGCCGAGATCCGCCGGGTGCCGACCATCGACGAGTTCCCGCAGGACAACGAGTGGATCGTCAAGGAGCGGGCGTGGCGCGAGCGCACGGGTCAGCTCTGAAGACGGTCGAGGCCGTCTGGCGGATGGAGTCGGCCCGGATCGTCGGCGCGCTCGCCCGCTACACCCGGGACTTCCCGCTGGCCGAGGACGTGGCTCAGGAGGCCCTCGCGGAGGCGCTGGTCTCCTGGGAGCGTGACGGGGAGCCGGCTGACCCGGTCGGCTGGCTCCTCTCGACCGCCCGCCGGCGCGCTATCGACGCGTTCCGGCGGCGGTCCGCCCTCGACCAGCGCTACCAAGAAATCGCGATAAATGCAGAAATGTCCGTTGAAACGCCCTGGGACCCGGACCGCATCGACGACGACATTCTCGCGCTGATCTTCATCGCCTGTCACCCGGTCCTCGCCGCCGAGGCCCGGGTGGCGCTCACCCTCCGTACCGTCGGCGGCCTGTCCAGCGAGGAGATCGCCCGCGCGTTCCTGGTGCCGATCCCGACCATCCAGGCGCGGATCACCCGGGCGAAGAAGACGATCGCGGCGGCCAAGGTGCCCTTCGAGCTGCCGCCGGCCGAGGAGCGGCGGCAGCGCCTGGGCGGGGTGCTCAGTGTGCTCTACGTGATCTTCACCGGGGGCTCTCAACTGCAAAAACCTGAGCTTGCGTACGAGTCGATCCGCCTCGCCCGCATGCTCGCCGCCCTGCTGCCGGACGAACCGGAGGCGCACAGCCTGGTCGCCCTCTTCGAGCTGACCGCCGCTCGGTTCCCGGCTCGAACCGGCCCGGACGGCGAGCCGATCCTGCTGGCGGACCAGGATCGCCGCCGCTGGGACTTCTCAGCGATCCGTCGAGGGCTGGCCGCCCTCGGGCACGCCGCCGCGAAAGGCCGAGGGCTCGGCCCGTACGGCCTGCAGGCGGCCATCGCGGCTTGCCACGCGTCGGCGGCATCGGTGGACAAAACCGACTGGGACCGCATCGTTCTGCTCTACGAGGCGCTCGGCCGGGTCGCGCCCTCACCGGTGGTCGAGTTGAACCGGGCCGTGGCCGTGGCGATGGCGACCGGCCCGGCCGAGGCGCTCGCCATCGTCGACAAACTGGACATACCCGGCTCGCATCTGGTGCCGACCGTCCGGGGTGAATTGCTCAGCCGCCTGGGCCGCAACGACGAGGCGCGCGCCGAACTGGAGATCGCCGCACGCCTGTGCCCCAACGTACGGGAAAGGTCAGTTCTTCTCGGTAAGGCTCGTCGCCTCGGCTGATTCGCGGGTCCGCTCGAACGGGTCGCCCCAGGAGTGGATGGCGAGCCGCCCGAAGGCCTGCTGCACGGTGGCCACCCGCTCGGACCGGCCCCGGCCGAGGAAGCTGACCGCCCAGTGCAGCACCGCGGTCACCCGGTTCTTGAAGCCGACCAGGTAGAACAGGTGCACCGCGACCCAGATCAGCCAGGCCGTGAGGCCGTCGAGCCGCAGTTTCCCGACGCTCGCCACGGCCGAGAACCGGGAGATCGTGGCGAGGCTGCCCTTGTCGAAGTACTTGAACGGCTTGCCCGCGGGCTTGCCGGCCAGCCGGTCCTTGATCGCGGCGGCCGCGTACTTGCCACCCTGGATGGCGACCTGGGCGACGCCGGGCAGCTGCTGGCCCTTCTCGTCGTTCAGGTTCATCATGTCGCCGAGCGCGAAGATCTCCGGGTGGCCCGGCACGGTCAGGTCGGGCTCGACGAAGATGCGCCCCGCCCGGTCGGTCTTGGCGCCGGCCGCCTCGGCCAGCTTGCGCGCCAGCGGGGGAGCGGCGACGCCGGCCGCCCACACCTTGGTCATCGACGGGATCCGCTCGTGACCGCGCTCGGTCTCCACCTCGATGCCGGTCGCGTCCATGCCGACCACCCTGGTGTTCAGCTCGACCTCGACGCCGAGCAGGTGCAGCTGGCGCAGCGCCCGGGTGGACAGGTGGTCGCCGAACGTGTTGAGCACCGCCGGCAGCGCGTCGACCAGGATGATCCGGGCCCGCCGCGGGTCGATGTGCTTGTACTGGCCGGGCAGGTTGCGGTGGGCCAGCTCGGCGATCTGGCCGGCCATCTCGGTGCCGGTCGGGCCCGCGCCGACCACGACGAAGGTGAGCCAGCGGTCGATGTCCGCCGGGTCGGTCTGCAGGTCGGCGATCTCGAAGGCGCCGAAGATGCGGGCGCGCAGCTCGAGCGCGTCGTCGATGTTCTTCATGCCCGGCGCGTACTCGGCGAAGCCGTCGTTGCCGAAGTAGGACTGCGCCGCGCCGGCCGCCACGATCAGCGTGTCGTACGGGACCTCGTAGTCGATGCCCGGCCCGTCGACGGAGACGATCTTCTTGTCCACGTCGATCTTCGAGGCCCAGCCCAGCCGTACGTCGACATTCTTCTGTCGCTTGAGCACCTCACGAATCGGCGGGGCGATCTCGCCCTGCGACAGGATGCCGGTGGCGACCTGGTAGAGGAGGGGCTGGAACAGGTGGTAGGCCGTGCCGTTGATGAGGGTGATGTCGACGTCGGCGTTCTTGAGGGCCTTGATCGCGAAAAGACCGCCGAACCCCGCGCCGATGACCACCACACGATGCCGCTGCATCATCACTCCCCAAGCTCGGTTCTCCGCCAGATACAGCGCCCTGATCAGGGTGATTATGCCGTGAGTATCGACACCGTGACGCGGGTGGAGGGCAATGTCACGGTGTCCCGCTCGCGATCAGGGTGGTGACGAGGCGATCGATGTCGGTCGCCGTGACGTGCAGGTGCGGTGCCACCCGGACCGCGTCGCCGCGGCGCGCCACGAAGCAGTTCGCGTCCCTGAGCGCGGCGGCGACCCGGCCGGTCGCGCCGCCGGGTACGCGGATGCCCAGCAGGTGCGGGCCGCGCGGCTCGGCGACGGTGAAGCCGGCGTCCGCGGCCGTGATCCGGTTGGCGATCTCGGCGGTCAGCAGGCCGAGGGTGGCGGCGATGTGCGCCGGGCCCCACGCGAGAACCTGCTCCAGCGCCGCGACGGCCATCGGGGTGACCTCGAACTGGGTCCGGCCGCCGTGGTCGTAGCGCCGCGCACCGGGCAGGTACTCGTCGCGGTAGTCCACCAGCGCGGCAAAGTCCTCGGCGCCGGCCCGGACGATCCAGTTCTCCTCCAGCGGCCGGCCCTCGCGGTGCTCCTCGGCGACCCAGAGATACCCGCGGCCGAACGGGCCCAGCAGCCATTTGTAGCCGACCGCGACGACGAAGTCGGGGCGCAGCGCGGCGACGTCGAGCGGCAGTACGCCGAGGGACTGGCTCGCGTCCACCACGAGCCGGGCGCCGGCCGCCCGGGCCGCCGCGGCCACCCGCTCGAGGTCGACCAGCCCGCCGTCGGTCCAGTGCACGTTGGGCACCGACACGATGCCGACCCGCTCGTCGATCGCGGTCAGCACCGCCTCGGTCCAGGTCTGCCCGGGCTGCCGGGTCACCGTGCGGAGGCCCGCGCCGGCGCTCTCGACCGCCCGGCGCCAGGTGTAGACACCGGACGGATACTCGTCGGCGAGGACGAGCACCTGCTGGCCGGCCGCGAGCGCCAGGTTGGCCGCCGCCACCGCGAAGCCGTAGCTGGTCGCCGGCACCAGGGCGATGCCCTCGCCGTCGCCGCCGACGAGCCGCCCGGCCAGCGCCCGCAGCCGCTCCACGTCCGCGAACCAGTCGGCCTCGGCGATCTCCCACGGCCGGGCCCGCCGGCGCAGCGCCGACTCACCGGCCGCCCGGACGGACCGCAGCACCGGCGACAGGCTGGCGGTGTTGAAGTAGGCGACCTCGTCCGGAACATCGAATAGGTGCCGTTCGGAACTCCACTCGACAACCACACCAGACCCTAACGCTGAGCTTGCCGGCTCCGCTTCGCTCCGCAGGGCCGATCGCCCTCCAGGCCGATGACGAGTCCCCGGTTTCCAACACCGCAAACCCCACGGCGTCGGAAACCGGCGACTCGTCATCGACGGGCGACCGGCTGGGCCGAACTCGGACCGCGGCTAACCAGCAATCATGGCGTCCAGACCACGTTGGGGTTGACGTGGCCGGTCCAGTCGAAGATGGCCATGTTGTCCCAGCCGTCGCCGGTGCCGTTGATGTTGGCGGGATCCCAGCCGTTGCCCTTGACGGCGTACCAGGTGGGCTCCCAGTAGAAGACTCCGGCGGCGCCGGCGTTGCGGGCGGTGTTCTGGATCCAGCTGAACTCCGTCGCCTGGCCGGCCCAGCTGGCGGGGTTGCCGTCGCAGAGCGTGGTGCCGGGGACCGAGTTCGTCTCGCTGTCCGCGTTCGCCGTGGTGAACATGTACGCGGTCTCGGCGATCACGACCGGCTTGCCGTAGCGGGACTTCACGTCGGCGATCACGTTGTAGAGGTTCGCCAGCGACCCGTGCCACATGCAGTAGTACGACAGAGCGGTGACGTCCCAGGCGACGCCCTGCGCCTTGATCCCGTCGTAGAACCAGCGGGCGTTGGTGTCGCTGTCCGCGTCGGCGGTGTGGATCCACACCTGGGTGCCGCTGTTGCAGGCCTTGGTGGCGTTGTAGCCCTGCTTGAGCAGCGACGCGAGCGGCGCGAAGTTGCTGTTCGTGACCTCGCCCTGGGGCCACAGCATGCCGACGTTGATCTCGTTGCCGATCTGCACGCTGTCCGGCGTCGTGCCCTGCGACTTGAGGGCGGTGCACACGTCGTACGTGTAGTTGTAGACATCGCTCTGCAGTTGGGTGAGCGAATGGGAGGCCCACGCCGCGGGCGGGTACTGCTTGCCCGGGTCGGCCCAGGTGTCCGAGTAATGGAAGTCGATCAGCAGCTTGAAGCCCTTGGCCTTGATCGCCTTGGCCTGCTGGAGGACCTTGGCCTTGTTGTTGTAACCGCTGGCCGGGTTGTTCCAGATGCGCAGCCGCATGTAGTTGGCGCCGGCCGACTTGAGGATGTCGTACGGGTCGGCGGCGGTCCCGGCCTTGTTGTAGTACTTGGCGCCGAGGTCGAGGCTGCGCTGCAGCGACGAGACGTCCGCACCGAGCATGGTGAGGGTGTTCGCCGCGTGGGCGGGGGAGGAGACCGCCAGCGGGACCGCGAGGACGATCGCGGTCACGAGGGCGGCCTTCAGGGACGGTTTCATGGCGCTCCTTCAGGACTGAAAGGGCATAACCGAAATATCCGGAATATCTGGCGCGCCAGCGCCGGATATTCCGTGATGGAGGCCGGGGAGGGCCTTACACCGCGGGTGCGGAGTCCCGCAGGACCAGGGAGGTGGGCACGGTGATCGAGAGCGGGGTACGCCCGGCGATCACGTCGGTGAGGAGGCGGACCATCTCCTCGCTGATCCGGTCCAGCGGGTGCCGGACCGTGGAGAGCGGCGGATCCAGCGTCGCCGCCAGCCCCGAGTCGTCGAAGCCGACCACCTGCACGTCGCCGGGCACCTGCCGGCCGGCGTCGCGCAGCACCGGGAGGGCGCCGGCCGCCATCGCGTCCGAGGCGGCGAAGACCCCGTCCAGGTCGGGCGCCTGCTCGAGCAGCCGCCGCATGCCGGCCGCGCCGCTGGCCCGGCCCCAGTCGCCGGGCACGATCAGCGCCGGGTCGACCGGCAGGCCGTGGGCGAGCAGCGCGTCCTGGTAGCCCTGCAGCCGGTCGACGCCGCCGACCATGTCCTGCGGGCCGGTGATGGTGGCGATCCGCCGGCAGCCGGCGCCCGCCAGGTGGTCGACGGCCGAGCGAGCGCCGGAGCGGTCGTCGGCCATCACCGAGCTGATCGACTGTTCGTAGCCGAGCACCCGGCCGCACGCCACGATCGGCACCTCGGCCTGCACGAGGTGGCTGAGCAGCGGGTCGCCGGAGTGCGGCGAGACCAGCAGCACGCCGTCGACGTGGCCGCCGGAGAGGTAGGCGATCGTGCGGTTCCGCTCCTCGGGGGTCGACGCGATCATCAGGATCAGCGTCAGCTCCCGGTCGGAGAGGGCCTGGGCGACCCCGCGCAGCAGCACGGAGAAGTTCGGGTCCTCGAAGAGCAGGTGCTGCGGCTCGGTGAGCAGGAACGCGATCGACCCGGACTTGCCGGTGGCCAGCGAGCGGGCGTGCGGGTTCGCCGTGTAGCCGGTCCGGGCGATGGCCTCCCGGACGGCCCGGACGGCCTCGGGGCTGACCCACTCCCGGCCGTTCAGGACGCGGGAGACGGTCGCGTAAGAGACCCCGGCCTCGCGCGCCACGTCGCGGATGGTGGGCCGCTTGCGCCCCGTACCGGGCGAGGTCGGCACGTGGGGGATCATAGACGGACTCATGCCTTCACCGCGCCCGCGCCGAGGTCGACCCGCCAGTAGCGCTGCAGCGCGAGGAACAGCACGATCAGCGGGATGATCGACAACAGCGCCCCGGTGACCACCGCGATGTACATCGACGGCTGGTTCGCGCCCTGGTTGAGCAGGCCGTTGAGGCCCACGGTGAGCGGGTACAGCTTGTCGTCGCCGAGCATGATGTAGGGCAGCATGAAGTTGTTCCAGATCGCCACGAACTGGAACAGGAACACCGTGACCAGGCCGGAGCGCATCATCGGCAGCGCCACGCCGGCGAAGGACCGCCAGTCGCCGGCACCGTCGATCCGGGCCGCCTCCAGGACCTCGGTCGGTACGGCCGCGGCCGCGAAGATCCGGCAGAGATAGATCCCGTACGGGGTGATCATGCTGGGCAGGAGCACGGACCAGTACGTGTTGGTCATCCCGACCTTGGCCAGCAGCAGGTACTGCGGGATGGCCAGGATGACGCCGGGCACGAGCACCCCGGCCAGGATCAGGTTGAAGACGAACCGCTTGCCCGGGAACGTGTACTTGGCCAGCGCGTACCCGGCCATCGCGGACACGAAGGTGGACGCGACGGCGCCGACCCCGGCGTACAGGGCGGTGTTCGCCATCCATCGCCAGTACAGCCCGTCGCGGTAGTTCGACAGGTCGCGGATGTTGTCGAACAGGTGGCTGCTCGGCTTCAGGGTGAACGTGCTGAACAGTTCGCCCGAGCTCTTGGACGAGGCGATCAGCACCCAGAGCACCGGGAACAGGCAGTACATCGCGCCGAGCAGCAGCAGGATGGTGGCGGCCGGACTGATCCGGCGGTTGCCCCGGCCGCGGCGGCGCGCGGCGGCGGGGGACGGGGCGGTGGCCGGGACGGCCGGCACGGCGGTGGCGGTGGACATGGTAGGCACAGCTCAGTCCTCCTGGTTGAAGGCCCGGTTCCCGACGAGCCTGAGGAACCCGAAGGACAGGACGAAGGTGGCCAGCGCGATGACCACCGAGGTGGCCGCCGCCGAGTAGACGTCGTTGCGGGTGAAGGCGTCCCGGTACACCTTCATCAGCGGCGTCCAGGTGGTCGAGATGGTGTTGCTCAGCGGCCGCAGCGTCATCGGCTCGGCGAACACCTGCAGGGTGGCGATCAGCGAGAAGACGAACGTCATGATCAGTGAGGGCAGCACGATCGGGATCTTGATGCGCCAGGCGATCTGGATGTCCGACGCGCCGTCCAGCCGGGCCGCCTCGAACAGGTCGGTGGGGATGGCCCGCAGCGCGGTGTACAGCACGATCATGTTGAAGCCGGTGCCGCCCCAGACCGCGATGTTGGCCACCGCGTACAGCACCCACGAGTCGGAAAGCAGGTCGGGCGGGGTGATGCCGAGGTGGGTCAGCACGTCGGTGATCGGGCTGACCCGGGGCAGGTAGAGGAAGCCCCAGAGCAGCGAGGCCACCACGGCCGGTACCGCGTAGGGCAGGAAGATCGCGGTGCGGGAGAAGGTGCCGACCCGGGTGCGGCCGGCATCGAGCAGCAGCGCCATCAGCAGGGCCAGGCCGAGCATGGTGGGGACCACGATCATCCCGTACGCGAAGACCCGCTCGACGCTGGGCAGGAAGTCCGGGTCGGTCAGCGAGCGCACGTAGTTGCTGAAGCCGGCCCACACCTCGTGCCGGGAACCCAGGCCGAGGCCCAGACCGCTGACCTTGACCCGGCGCAGGCTCAGGTACACCGAGTAGAGGATCGGCGCCAGCAGGAACAGCACGAACAGAATGAGCGCGGGCGCCAGGAACAGGTACGGCGCCCCGGCCTTCCGGCCGCCGCGGGACTCGACGCGAGGCGTACGTGCAGAAGTGGGAAACGCCGTCAAAGTCGTCACCTTCCGTCAGGAGCCGGGGGTGCGGCGCCGGCCGCACCCCCGTCGAACAGGATCAGCCGGAGACCTTGAACCCGGTGTTCTTCATGTCGGAGAGCGTGGTCTGCTGCATCGTGGCCAGCGCGGCCGGGAAGTCCGCGGCCTTCTTGGACTGCGCGGCCTTGCCGAAGGCGTCGTTGTAGCTGGAGTACGCCACGTTGACGTTCGGGCCGTAGGTGAACGGCTTGGTGATCTTCGCGGACTCGGCGGCGATCGAGTAGAAGTCGGTCTGGTCGGAGAGGAAGGACGGCGGCGAGGTCAGCGCGGCCGACGAGTCGACGCTGGCCGGGTAGACGTTGGCCTGCGTGACCAGCGCCTGGATGCCGGCCGGGTCGGTGTTCAGCCAGGCGATGAACTGGGCCGCCTCGGCCTTGTGCTTGCTCTGCGAGGTGACGCTGGTGGCCGAGCCGCCCCAGTTGCCGTTGGCCGGGCTGGCCGCGTCCCACTGCGGCATCAGGGCCGCCTTCCACTTGCCCTTGGTGTTCTTGGCGCTGCCCTCGAGCACGCCCGGGCCCCACACCGAGCTGACCCAGCCGACCTGGGTGCCGTCGTTGAGCGCGGCGTTCCACTCGGGGGTGTACATCGGCTTGTTGTCGATCACGCCCTCCTGCACCAGGCCGCCCCAGTAGTTGGCCACCTTCTGCGTGTTCGCGTCGTTGATCGCGACCGACCAGGTGTCGCCGTTGATGCCCCACCAGGAGGCGCCGGCCTGCTGGGAGAGCCCGGCGAACCAGCCCGGGTCGTTGGCCGAGAAGGTGCCCAGGTACTGCTTGGCGTTCGCGGCGTGGATCTTACGGGCGTCCGCGGCGTAATCGTCCCAGGTCTTCGGCTCCTGGATGCCGAGCTTCTGGAAGACGTCGGTGCGGTAGTAGAACATCATCGGGCCGGAATCCTGCGGTACGCCGTACAGCGCCGCGGAGCCGAGCGTCACCGCGTTCCAGGCCGAGTCGGGGAACTTCGCCTTGAGGCCGCCGGCCTCCTTGCTGATGTCGGCGAGCGCGTTCGCCGAGACCAGCGTGGGGATCTTCTGGTACTCGGCCTGCATGACGTCGGGGGCGCCGCTGCCGGCCTTGATCGCGGTGAGCAGCTTGGTGACGGCCGGGTCGCCGCCGTCCTGCTTGTTGACGGTCACGTGGATGTCGGGGTGCGCGGTGTTCCAGCCCTCGACGACCTTGTCCATGTTCGGCGCCCAGGTCCAGTAGGTCAGCTCGACCTTCTCGGCCGCCTTGGTGGCGCTGGTGCCGGTGCTCTTGTCGCTCGAGCCGGAGCAGGCGGTGGTCATCATCAGCGCCGCCGTGAGAACCCCGGCGAGCGGCAGGAATGTCTTCTTCATGGATCCTCCTCGATCGGACGGCCGCGGGAGGGGTGCGGCCGCGGTCGCTGCCGGGGGAGACGTGCGTCACCGAACAGGACCTGTGACCGGTTACAGTGCTGCTCGGCCCCGCAATTGTCAAGCCCTTGCGTCCTACCCGTTAACAGGCTGTATCGTGCGGGGCCAGGCGCCTGTGACCGGTTACAGTCGTCATCGCTCAAAAGGAGTCACCAGTGCTGAACGTCGCCCACCACGCCTGGTCCGGGCCGCTCCGGCGGCCGCGGATGAGCAACGACGAGGACGTCCGGCCCGGTGTCTCGCTGACCAGCCGCTACCTGACCCGCGACGGCGTGCCGGTCATCCCGGTCTCCGGCGAGATCCACTACAGCCGCGTCCCGCGGGCGCGGTGGCTCACCCGCTTACGGCAGATGCGGGCCGGCGGCGTGACCGTGGTGGCCACCTACGTCTTCTGGCTGCACCACGTCGAGCACCGGGGCTTGCCGCGCTTCGACGGGAACCTCGACCTGGCCGCGTTCTTCGACCTCGCCGTGGCCGAGGGCTTCGACGTGGTCCTGCGGATCGGGCCGTGGTGCCACGGCGAGTCGCGCAACGGCGGTTTCCCCGACTGGGTGCAGCAGGCTCCGGTACGTCACCGCACCGACGACCCGGCCTACCTTTCCCTCGTACGCGAATGGTTCGGGCAGATCGCGCACGCCCTCGACGGCCGTTCCGGGCTCGGCATCCAGCTGGAGAACGAGCTGTACGACCAGCCCGGGCACATCGTCACGCTCAAGCGGCTGGCCCGGGAGGCCGGGATGTCCGCGCCGCTGTGGACCGCGACCGCCTGGGGCAGCGCCGACCTGCCGGCCGAGGAGGTGCTGCCGCTCTACGGCGGGTACGGCGACGGCTTCTGGGTGGACGCGGACGCCCCCTGGGACCCGACGTTCCGCGACCACTACTTCTTCTCGCACGTCTGGGACGACCCGGGGATCGGCGCCGACGTGCGGCGGCTGCAGCTGCAGGGGATGCGGGCGGACCGGTCGCATCCGCGTACGCCATCGGAGCTCTTCCCGCCCGCGACCTGCGAGCTGGGCGGCGGCATGGCCACCGCCTACCACCGCCGGCCGAGGCCGGCGGCCCTCGACATCGCGACCATCGCGCATTGCAAGATCGGCAACGGTTCGGCCTGGCAGGGCTATTACATGTACGCCGGGGGAACCAACCCGCCGGGCGACCACGGCATGCAGGAGTCGCACGCGACCGGCTACCCGAACGACATGCAGCGCCTGGGCTACGACTTCCACGCGCCGGTGGGCGAGGCCGGGCTGCTGGCCGCGAGCCACGCGGCGCTGCGGTCGCAGCACGCGTTCCTGGCGGCGTTCGGGTCGGTGCTGGCCGAGATGCCGTCCAGCCTGCCGCTCCTCCGGCCGACGGGGGTGGAGGACTCGCAGACTCTGCGGTGGGCGCTGCGCAGCGACGGGACCAGCGGGTTCCTGTTCATCGCCTGGCACCAGCCGCACGTGCCGCTGCCGGTCTACCGGGGAGCGCAGTTCTCGGTGCGGCTCGACTCCGCGACGCTGGAGCTGCCGGCGGCGCCGGTCGACATCCCGCCGGGGACGCTGGCCCGCTGGCCGCTCGGGCTCACGCTCGGCGGGGTGCGGCTCGACTGGGCGACCGCGTCGGCGCTGACCGTGCTGGCCGGCCCGGTGCCCACGCTCGTGCTGGTCGCGGAGGCCGGCATCGAGGTCTCCTACTCGGTCGGCGGCACCGTCGCCACCGTCGAGCCGGCCCTGTCGCCGGTCCGGCTCCGGGCGGCCGGCGGCGAGCTGGACCTGCTGGTCCTGCCCGCCGCCGTCGCCGCCGAGGTGTGGGTCTGCTCGGACGGCCCCGGCGGGTCGCCCGCCCCGCGCTCCTTCGACGGTCCGCGCTCCTTTGACGACCCGAGCCCCGCCCGGCGCCTGCTGCTGTCGCCGGACGAGCTGAGCTGGGGCCCGTCCGGCCGGATCTCGTCAACGGGCCTGCGGGTCCAGGTCTACGACCCGGCGGCGCGCGGCTTCCGCCAGCTCACCCTCGAGGGCCCCTTCCCCGTCCACGCCGACTTGGCCGACAAATCGGACTTGTCCGGATCGGTGGAGGCCCCTCCCGCCGACTCCGCCGACAAATCAGATTTGTCGGTCATCATCCCCGAACTCGTCCGTGCCGCCGGAGGTGCCGTGCCCGTCGCCTACGGCAAGTTCGACGGCCGGCAGTCGGCGCCCTCCCCAGAGGCGTTCGACGAGCTGGCCGCCGTCTACCGATTGCCGCTGCCGACCTGGGCCACCGACGGCTCGGCCGACACGTTCCTGCACCTGCGCTGGGCCGGCGACGTAGGCCAGCTGCGCGTGGACGGTCGCACGGTAACCGACCGCTTCTGGGACGGCTCCGAGTGGATAGTCAACCTCCGCGACGCCGGCCTCCACCCCGGCGCCACGCTCACCCTGCACCTCCTGCCCCTGGCCACCGGCTCGACGATCTCGCTCCCCGCCGACGCCCGCAACCGCCTGGCCACCGCCGACGGCCAACTCCTGGCAATCGACTCCGTCCGCCTCCGCACCCACCCCCTCTGGCGCGAACCCGACGACCCCACCCCCACATCCCACCCCTAATCCCATCCCGCCCCTGATCCACTTGCCCCTCCGCGCGAGCCCGATCCCCCCGCCCCCGCACTCGCGCTCGCCCCGCACTCGCGATCGCACTCGCACTCGCTCCGCACTCGCACTCGCTCCGCACTCGCACTCGCTCCGCACTCGCACTCGCTCCGCGCTCGCGCTCGATCTTGGAGAGCCAGTGTTCGGAGCGAGCACTTACTCAACTCCTTTGCCGTGCATCTCCGCGACCTTGAAAGCTAGGTGTCCGGAGCGAACACTTCCTCACCGCTCTTGGGGCGCGTCACTCGGTCTCGGCAACGTGGTGTGCGGTGCGCTGGGAGCAGGCAGCACGATAAATCCGAAATGTCGCTAAGATCGGGCTGCCGCGAGCGTCGTGCGGGGGTGCGGATACGGGTGGGATCGCGATCGGCAGGAGACGAACGGCGGGATCGTGGAGCCACACGGGCCCACCCGGCGGCCGGGCGCGGAGCTGTCGTGGTGGCGGCGGCCCTGGCGAGCAGTGGCCCGTTGAAGCCGGCGGCCGGGCGCTGGGCTGGTGTCGCGGCCACCGGCCCTGGCAAGCCGGGGCCCGTCCGGACCCGGCGGCCGGGCGCGGAGCTGACTCCCACCGGCCATAAATGGCAGTCAGTGGATCCGACTTGCAGATTTGTTGCAGTCTCATCCGAACTCCACCGGCGGCGCGTTGTATGGGGTGATCACCTGGATCGCCGACGGGTTGGTGCGGACCGGGCCGGGTAGAACGCCGTTCGCCTGCAGGATGGCGTGGCAGGCGCGGCGCAGGTCGACCCGCAGGTCGTGGTGCAGCACCGCGGAGATCTTGCGCTCGCGGAGCAGCACCACGTTCTCGTCGTCCAGGTCGTGCGCCACGAAGACGTCGTAGCCGCGCCCCTCGAACGCCGCGATCACGGCCCGGTTGCCGCCGGCCCCCGCGTACATCGAGTAGACCGCCCGGACGGACCGTGGCACCGGATCGAGCGCGCCCGGGCCGTCCGGGGCGTCGATCACCTCCAGCAGCCGCCGGCGGGAACCCATCTCGGCGCGGAAGCCGGCCGCCCGCTCCGCCTCGCCGCGGAACTCGCCGCGGCCGCGCACCACCAGCACGTCGCCGGAGCGGTCGCCCAGCCACTGCTGGATCAGGTAGGCGGCGGTCGCCCCGGCCGCCCGGTTGTCCAGGCCGGCGTAGGCGATCCGCCGGGTGCTGGGCAGGTCGGTGACGAGGGTGACCAGCGCGGCGGGCACCCGGCGGGCCGCCGCCACGATCTCCGGTACGTCGGGGGCCTTCAGAATCAGCCCGTGCGACCCCGAGCGGGCCACCCGGCCGAGGACCGCCGCGGCGTCCCGGGGCGAGGCGCCGTCGAGCAGGTGGAACCGGGCGCGGATCACGGCCGGGCGCAGGCCGGGCAGCTCCGCCTCGAGCGCGGCGCGGATCGCCGCGGAGAACCGGGCCGGCGCCTGCACCACCACGTCGATCATGAAGGTATGGCCGCCGAGGCGCACCTGGGTCCGCTGCCGGTCGAGGTCGGCAATCGCCTGGCGCACCTCGAGGGCGGTGCTCTCCCGCACGCCGGGCCGGTCGTGCAGCACCCGGTCCACCGTGGCCTCGCTCAGCCCGGCCTGGGCGGCGATCTCGCGGATGCGGTACCGGTGCTTCACCCGTACACGATGAGGTTGTTTTGAGGGTTTTTCAAGCTTCTGCGGCGTCGAGCGGTGACCTAGCGTGACGGTATGACGACCTGGTTCACCGCCGCGGACTGCGACCTGGAGGTCTTCCGGCTGGTCTGCGAGCAGAAGACGGAGCTGAGCGACTACCCGCACGCGATCGACCTGGCCGAGAACGTGCTGATCTACCCGGGCCGCTTGCCGAACACCCGCGAGGTGCAGTCCGAGCTGGTCCGGGCGCTGATGGACGGGCCTGGCGTGGTGGTCTTCCAAGGAGCCTTCGACGCGGCCGTGGTCGACCGGGCGACCGGGGTCTTCGAGGAGCTGATCGCCCTGCAGAAGGCGGCCGGGGTGACCGGCGGCGACCACTTCGCGAAGCCGGGCGCCAATGACCGGGTGTGGGGCGCGCTCGACAAGTTCGCGTTGCGTGACCCGGCCGCGTTCGCCGCCTACTACGACAACGACACCCTCGCGCTGGTCTGCCGGGCCTGGCTGGGTGCCGCGTACCAGGTGACTTCGCAGATCAATGTGGTCAATCCGGGCGGTATGGCGCAGGTGGCGCACCGTGACTACCACCTCGGGTTCATGTCCCGGGACCAGGCGCTGGGTTACCCCGGTCATGTGCACGCGCTGTCACCGGTGCTGACCCTGCAGGGCGCGGTGGCGCACGTGGACATGCCGGTGGAGACCGGGCCGACGCTGTACCTGCCGTACTCGCAGCGGTATCCGGCCGGGTACGTGGCCTACCACCAGCCCGAGTTCACCGCCTACTTCGACGATCACCGGGTGCAGCTGCCGCTGGCCAAGGGCGACGCCGCCTTCTTCAACCCGGCGTTGTTCCACGGCGCCGGCACCAACCGGTCGGCCGACGTGCGGCGGATGGCGAACCTGCTGCAGGTGTCGTCGGCGTTCGGTCGCGCGATGGAGACGGTGGACCGGGCGGCGATGCTGCGGGTGCTGTACCCGGTGCTGCGGCACTACACCGGCTCGGCCGAGAACGTGATCGCGGCGTCGGCCGAGGGCTACGCCTTCCCCACCAACCTGGACATCCACCAGCCGGTCGGCGGGCTCGCTCCGAAGACCCAAGCGGATGTCGTACGCGAGGCGCTCGCCGACCGCTGGGACGACGCGCGCTTCGACCGCGAACTGACGGCGGTCGGATGAGCCTCCTGGAGCACCGCGGCGAGCGGCCGGCCGTGCCGCCGTCCGCCTAGGTGGCGCCGAGCGCCGTCCGCTGCGGCCGGGTGATCCTGGGCGAGCGGGCCCGGATCCTGCACCACGCCGTGCTGACCGCCGAGGACGGCGCGATCACCCTCGGCGCGGACGTGGTGGTGATGGAACACGCCTTGATCCGCGGCCGGTCCGCCCACCCTGTGGCGATCGGCGAAGCGGTGCTGATCGGCCCGCACCCCCACGTCAACGGCGCCACCGTCGAGGACGAGGTCTTCGTGGCCACCGGCGCGTCGCTCTTCCCCGGCGCGGGCGCGGAGTTGCGCGTCAACAGCGTGCTGCACGTCAACTCACGCCTCGAACCCGGCACGGTCGTGCCGATCGGCTGGATCGCGGCCGGCGACCCGGCCGAGCTGTTCTCCCCCGACCGCCACGACGAACTGTGGGCGGTCCAGATGCCGCTGGACTTCCCCGGCACGGTGTACGGCGTCCCGCGCGGCACGTCGATGCGCGACATCATGGCCCGGCAGACGGCCTTCTACGGCGCCCACCGGGACGACCGCGAGCTCTGAGCGGAGATTCAACGTCCAAACCCCTTGGCCGTACGGGTCAGACAGGTCCCCGGTGCTGCGCGAGTTGGGTGCAACTCACCCTCCGCGCGCGGCCGCCGGGCGGGCCCGCGTGGCTTCGACGATCCCGTCGATCGGCTCCGTGCCGTCCACGTATCCGGCCCGCACCCGCCGATGCCGCCAGCAGCAGTCCGACATTAGCGATATTCCCGATTTGTCGGGTGGGCGCTGCCGTTCGCCGGACGCGATGCCTCCGGGCGTCTCGGGCAAGGCGCTGCAAGGGTGGAGGGTAGGTATCCGCTCCGAACACTTAGCCTCCTAGGTCGCGGGGACGCGTGGCAAGGGAGTTGCGCAGGCGCTCGCTCCGAACACTTCCTCCCCAAGATCGACAGCGTCGGGGGCGGCGGCCGGCGGCGTGAGCGGGCGGCGGCGTGGGCGGCGGTGGGTGGCGTGAGTGCGGGCGGCGTGGGCGGCGGTGGGTGGCGTGAGTGCGGGCGGCATGGGCGGTGAGCGGCGGCAGTGGCGTGGGGCGCGCCTGGGGTGGCCTGCTTGAGTTGCAGCTCCGCCCGGATGCGGGCGGCACGGGGTCGGGACGGCAGCTAGGTCGCCGGAAAAGGCGGGGCCCGGCTCACTCGTACGGTCAAGGGAAGTTGACTTTGATTTAGGCGCCTTTGCGGCTGGCGATGGCTTGCAGGAAGATCTCGCCGATCTTGGCTGGGTCGGTGGCGATGAAGACGCCGCCGGAGCCGGCTGCCTTGGTGATGGCCTCGAGTTCGCCGCGGTCGATGGCGGTGCCCATGCCGATTATGATCATGCGGACCGGGCGTTTCGGGTCGCGGAGCTTGGTCATCCGGTCGGTCAGTTGGTCGATGGTGAGGCCGCCGGGGTTGTCGTTCTTGCCGTCCGTGTAGATGACCACCGAGTTGGAGACGCCGGCCTGCCAGCCGTTCTGGACCGCCTGGTAGGCGGCGAGCGCGGTGTCGAACAGGCCGGTGTCGCCGCCGGGCTTCGGGACGATCTTCTCGATCGCCCGCTGCAGGTCGGGCCGGTGGGTGGCGCAGGAGGAGATCGGCAGGTTCTCCTTCCACGGGCGGGTGCCGACCATGTCGGTGGAGAACGTCCAGTTGCCGACGGACCAGCGGTCGTCCAGCAACGCCAGGCCCTGCCGGGCCACCTCGCGGGTCACCTCGGCGCGGGTCAGGCCGCCGGCGGTCGGCACCTTCGCGTTCATCGAGGCGGACACGTCGAAGACGGCCAGCAGCCGGCCCGGCTGGGTGATCGCCGTCCAGCTGCCCAGCAGTTGGCCGATCGCCGCGGAGACGGTGGCCGGGTTCTGCGCGGCGGGCGGTGGCACGTCGGCCGGGGCGCTCCTCGGGGCGGGGAAGCCGGTGCCCTCGGTGCCGTCGGCCGCGCGTACGCCCGCTTTGGCCAGGTCGTTCTTGTACGCCGAGGTGACCAGCGCGCCGCGCACCGCCTTCGCCGCGTCCGCCTTCCGCGGGTCGACGCCGGGCATCACCGCGAACGGGTAGTCGAGCACCACCGCCGCCGGCTGCGCGTAGAGCGCGGCCAGGCCGATCGCCGGCTTCGCCCGGTTGTACGCGATCACGTCCGCCTCGGCGAGCGGCGCCAGCCCGACGCTGGTGCCCACCGCGTCCGCCGACTGCGGGAACTTCTGCAGCATGTCCGAGCGGATGCTGGAGCTGTTCGCCGACAGCGCCCGCATGATGCCGACCTTCAGCGTGGCCGCCGAGGCGTCCGTGCCCGCCGCGCCGGCCAGCGCCAGCAGCCCCGACAGCCCGGTCGCGTCCTTGCCCGGGTCGACGATCGCGGGGCGCACGCTCCGGTCGGTCGCCAGCTTCCTGGCAAGATCTTTCAATCCGGGTGTACGCGCGGGCCAGCCCAGCGCCGCGGCCGATGTCTCCGGCATGGCCAGCACGATCGGGCTCTCCGCGACCGAGCCGAGCGGCGTCGGCGTGAACCCGGGCGCCTCCGCCGCGATCCGCAGCAGCCAGGTGCTGGAGTCCGGGATCCACACGTCGACGTCGGCCGGGACGTTCGCCCTGCCGGTGAGCCCCAGGTTGATCTCGTGCTGGCTGCCGACCGCCGAGGCCATCGCGGCCGGATCGGCCGGGCTCACCTCGACCTTGACGCACTCGGTGCCGACCCGGGCGTCCTTGGCCCAGGCGGTGGCCGCAGCCGAGACCGCCGAGGCGACCTCGGGGGCGGCGGCGACCCGCACGTTCTCGGTCGCCGTGCAGCTCTTGCCGGCCAGCGCGCGATACCCCGCCCACGATCCGCCGGCCACCACGACCACGGCGAGCGCGGCGGCGGCAATCACGAGTCCGGTGCGATGAAGTTCTCGATGTCGGCCAGGCATCGAGCCATAATGATCGGCCACGCCCCCGGAAGGCCATGGGGTTACCGGCCAGTAAATTCACTGATCATGCAAATAGCAATCGGCGTACGGGTGATCGGTTCCCGGGGCAAATCCGTACCGTGGGCGGCATGACACTGTCCCAGACCGCCAGCGCCTTCGACTCGCTGCGCCTCGACGCCGTGCCCGACCACGACGCGTTGCGCCAGGTCTACGAGCTCCCCAACGAGGCCGCCCTGCGCAAGCAGATGACCGAACTCACCGACCAGACTCGGCGGCTGATCGCCTGTGCGTCGCTGGTCCTGGTCGCCAGCGTGGACGCCTCGGGCAGGTGCGACGTGTCCCCGCGCGGCGGCCCGCCCGGGTTCGTCGCCGTCCTGGACTCGCGCACGGTGGCGATCCCGGACGCGACCGGCAACAAGCGCCTGGACACTTTGCAGAACGTGGTCGCGACCGGACGGGCCGGGTTGTTGTTCGTCATTCCGGGGCGTACCACGACGCTCCGGCTGAACGGGCGGGCCTGCGTGTCCACGCGCCCCGACCTGCTGACGCAGCTGACGGCGGTGGGCAAGCCGCCGGTGAGTGCGCTGGTGCTGGGGATAGAGGAGGTCTATCCACATTGTCCCAAGTCCTTCCTGCGGGGCGGGGTGTGGAAGCCGGAGCAGTGGCTGGCGGCGGACGCCCAGCCGACGTCGGCTGAGGTGACGCTGGCGCAATTGCGGATGCCGGAGCTGACGATCGCCGACATCGAGAAGAGGGAGGAGGACGCACTGAAGTACCGGTACGAGTGACGGGCGGCGACCCTTGACGCCGCGCCCACGCTGGGAGCCTGGCGACGAACCGGGGGTGAGCTGTGTCCGACGGTTTCCGCGTCGATCTCGGGCCGCTGGAGAACGCCGCGGCCGGGGTCAACGAGACGCTTGCCGATCTCAAGGCGGCGCGAGTGGACGGCATCGACGGCGAACCGGGCGCGTACGGGCACGGCCACCTCGCCGACGTGGTGAAGGACTTCTGCGACCGGTGGGAGATCGGCATCGAGCATCTCGCCACCGACGGTCATCTGGGCGGCCGGCGCTGCAGCGTCGGTGACGGTGGCTGGCCTCACGGAAACCTTTGCGGTCAACTGAATCCTCGGCGCGAGAAATTCATGGTGGATGCCGCCCGCTGTGCCTTATCCACAGGGCGAAGAAAATAGGTTGGCGGCGGCGCGTGGTTGTATTAGTTTGGGTGTCGGCCCCGCAGCGGGAAACGCCTAGATCGAAATGGCGGGCCGGTCGGCGGATCGGTGCACGAGTCGCGGTCGGGCCTGCCTTTGTCGGTTGTCGCCGTTCCGCGTTTTCGCCGCCATGCCCGGTGGGGAGAGGCTCGGCTGGGTTGGGCTCGGCGGGGTGTGGCTCGGCCGGGGGAGGCTCGGTGGGCCTTGGCTCGGCTGTGGGGCGCGACTCGGCCGGGGGAGGCTCGGTGGGGTTGGGCTCGGTGGGCCTTGGCTCGGCTGTGGGGCGCGACTCGGCCGGGGGAGGCTCGGTGGGGCTGGGCTCGGTGGGCCTTAGCTCGGCTGTGCGGAGCGACTCGGCCGGCGGAGGCTCGGTGGCGAGCGGCTCGGTGAGGAGCGGCTCGGCGGGGCAGGGCTCGTCGGTGGGGAGCGGCTCGGCGGGGACGGGCTCGGTGGGCTGCTCGGCCAACGGGCTCAACGCCTGCTTGTGCGCGCTCGCTGAGGGCTGGTTGGGCGGAATCGCTTTCTGCGGGGCCGGAGGAGCGCACGCTGGGGTGGCGCGGCCGAGCATGGCTGCGGTCAGTGCCACGATGCCGTCGCCGCCGTGGAGGTCGCGGAGCTTGCGGGAGTGTCGCTGGATCAGGCCCCAGGCGCGACGGCGCTCGTGCTCGCGGCGGAACGCTTCTTTCTCCGGAGAATAACGGCGCGACTTGGTGCGGTCGCGCATTTCGGCCAACTCGGCCCTTGTGAATAACCCCAGCTGTCCCACACGAGAATTCTCCCACTTCCGGAAACGCGGTGGTAAGCCCGAACGCTTGTTCGATCATGCCAATCTTGCGTTATGCCAAAAGAGAGATCCAGCCATTCCGCACGCCGCAAACAGCAACAACAAAACGACAACGACAACGGATCCCAGAGCGCGACGGGCGGCACTCACCGCGACGAGGCACCCCCGGGCCATGGCGAGCAAGCGCGTGGGCACTCACCGCGACGAGGCACCCGCGGGCCATGGCAAGCAAGCGCGTGCACGGCGTCACCGCAACGGGCGGCACTCACCGCGACGAGGCACCCGCGGGCCATGGCAAGCAAGCGCGTGCACGGCGTCACCGCAACGGGCGGCACTCACCGCGACGAGGCACCCCCGGGCCATGGCATACAAGCGCGTGCACGGCGTCACCGCAACGGGCGGCACTCACCGCGACGAGGCACCCGCGGGCCATGGCATACAAGCGCGCACCGCATCACCGCAACAGGCGCCTCACCGCGACGAGGCAGGCACCCCGACCCTACGGCTGCTCCAGCTCAAGAGCGGAATGCAACTTAGGCACATCCGCAAGCAGCCTCTTCGTATACGCGTGCCGCGGCGAGAAGATCACCTCATCGGTAGGCCCCTGCTCGACCATCTTCCCGTGCTCCATCACCAGCACCCGATCGGCCAGATAACAGGCCTGCCCGATGTCATGCGTGATGAACAAGACGGTCATGCCCAGCGAGTCGCGCAGGTCCGTCAGCACGTTGAGGATGTTCACCCGCAGCGACGCGTCCAGCATCGACGTCGCCTCGTCCGCGATCAGCAACGCCGGCCGCATCATCAGCGCCCGGGCGATCATCACCCGCTGCCGCTGCCCGCCGGAGAGCTGGTGCGGGTAGCGGTCGAGCACCTCGAGGTCCATCCCGACGTGCCCGAGCGACTCCTCCAGCCGCTGCTGCCCGGCCTCCTTGCCGACCAGCTTCATCGACCGGTTGAGCAGCTTCCCGACCGTGAAGAACTGGTTGAACGAGGAGAACGGGTCCTGGAAGACGGCTTGGACCTGCCGCCAGTACTCGGCCCGATCACGCAGGTGGGTGACGTCTTTGCCGCGGAAGGTCAGCGTGCCCGAGGTGATCGGCAGCAGCCCGAGCAGCATCCGCGCCACCGTCGACTTGCCCGACCCGCTCTCCCCGACGATCGTCGTGATCTGGCCCTCTTCGAGCTCGAACGAGACGTCGTCGACCGCGCGGACCTGGTGGCGACCGCGGCCGAAGACCTTGGTCAGGTGCGAAACGTCATAGATCATGAGTGGATCACCGCCGGGGCGTCGAACGACGTGCGGTCGAATCCGCTCATGCCTTCGATGCGGATCTTCGAGTACTTCGGCTCGGGCGTGAGCACCGAGCTCATCAGGGCCTTGGTGTAGGGATGCTGCGGCCGGTCGACCATCAGCTGGGTGGGCCCGCTCTCGACCACCCGCCCCTGGTACATCACCGCGATCTTGGTGGCCACCGTGCGGAGGACCGGCAGGTCGTGGGTCACGAAGATCACCCCGGACATGAACTTCTGGTCGAGCATCTCGAGAAGCATCTCGATCAGGATCTTCTGGCTGGAGACGTCGAGCGCGGAGGTCGGCTCGTCGGCCACCAGCAGCCGCGGGTTGAGCAGCGTGCTGATGATCGTGACGACCCGCTGCTTCATGCCGCCGGAGAGCTGATGCGGGTACGCGTCCAGCACCCGGACCGGCAGCCCGAGCGCGGTGATCCGCTCCCGGGCCCGGTCGAGCGCGACCTCCTTGGAGATCCGGCGGTCGTGCGAGCGCATCACGTCCCACACCAGGTGGCGGACGCGCTTGGTGGGGCTGATCGAGTTCATCGCGCCCTGCGGCAGCATGGACACCACCGAGCCCCGCCAGGTGCGCGGGATGCGCGCGTCGCCGCCCAGTTCCTGCACCTTGCCGTCGATCTCCAGGGTGCCCTGCTCGACGTGCAGCGGCGGCCGCGCGATCAGCGAGATGATCGAGCCGAGCGTGGTTTTGCCGCTGCCCGACTCGCCGGCCAGGCCGAGCACTTCGCCCTCCTCGACCCGGATCGACACGTCGTCGACGGCGACCACGTCCTTGGCGCCGGTGTAGTAGACCCCGCGGATGTTGCGGGCGTCGACCAGGGTCCCCATCAGCGCGGCTCCGTTCCGGTGAGAAGGCCGGCGGCCCCGACCGTCTCCGGCTCGGTCACCTGGGTGACCATCCGCCGGCGAGCCGCCCGCCCCCGGCGCAGCCGCGGGTTGAACACCTCGTTGAGGCTGGACTGCAACAGCAGCAGCCCGAAGACGATCAGCGTGAGCATCAGCGTCGGCGGCACGAACGCCCACCACGCACCCGTGCGTACCGACCCCCACGCGATCGCCCAGTAGAGCATCGTCCCGAGGCTGGTCGCGTCGCCCGGGCCGAGGCCGAGCAGGCTCAGCGTCGACTCGAACAGGATCGCGCTCGAGATCTGCAGGACGGCCGCCATCACCACGTACGAAAGAAGGTAGGGCAACACGTCGCGGGCGAGGATCGACCAGAACCCGGCGCCGGAGAGCTTCGCGACGTCGATGTGTTCCCGCTCCCGGACGCTGCTGGACTGCGCCCGCACCGAGCGCGCCACCCAGAACCACGCGGTCAGCCCGATCACCACCGCCAGGGTGTAGATGTTGCGCTTGGGCAGCGACACCGAGACCAGGATGATCACCACGATCGCCGGGATGGCCAGGCCCACGTTCGTGATCGCGGAGAGCACGTCGTCGATCCAGCCGCCGCGGTAGCCGGAGACCAGCCCGACGAAGAGCCCGATCGCGGTGGCGATCAACCCCGCGATCAACCCCACGATCAGCGACGTACGCGTTCCGTAGACCAGGTTGATCAGCACGCTCTGGCCCTCGTTGTCGGTGCCCAGCAGCAGTTTCCCGCAGCATTGCGGCTTGTCGTACAGGCCGCCGACGGTGGTGTCCGGGTCGGTGCGCAGGATCAGCGGCCCGAGCACGCCGACCAGCACGACGAAGGCGACGATGCCGGCCGCGACCCAGAAGCGCGGCGACAGTCCACGTAAGCTCATCAGCGTTCTCCGCTCTGCGCGGCCCGGATCCGCGGATCGATGAACCCGGTGAGTACGTCCACGGTGAAGTTCGCGAGCAGCACGGCGACGGTGATCAGCAGCGTGATCGCCTGGATCACCGGGTAGTCGTTCTGCCCGATCGCGTTGAACAGCAGCGTGCCCAGCCCGGGGTAGGAGAACACCAGCTCGGTGATCAGCCCGCCGGTGATCAACCCGGCGATAGCCAGCCCGAGGCCGGTGAACTGCGGCAGCATGGCGTTGCGGAAGATGTACCGGACGGTGATCCCGTCCCGTACGCCGAGGCCGCGGTTGTAGTTGACGTAGTCGGTGCCCAGCTCGTAGACGGCCATCGAGCGCATGCCGACCGCCTGGCCGCCGATGAAGACCAGCACCAGGGACCAGAACGGCAACCAGAAGTACGTGATGGCGTCGCCGAAGAAGGTCAGCGACAGCTCCGGGCTCAGCCCGAACGAGTACGCCCCGCCGACCGGCAGTACGCCCGCCTTCACCGCCACCACGAAGAGCAGGATGATCGCGAAGGCGAACGGCGGCACGCTGGAGAAGAACAGCGAGCCGACGAACGCGCCCCGGTCGAGCCAGCCGCCCTTGAACGCGGCGAGGGCGCCCAGCACGTTGCCGATCACCCAGCCGACGATGATGGCCGGCAGCTGGATCGCGATGGTCCACGGCAGCGCCTGGCCGACCAGGTGGTTGACTGAGGCCGGGTAGCTGCCGAACGAGGTGCCGAAGTTGCCGCGCAGCACGTGCCCGACGTAGATCAGGAACTGCTCCCAGAGCGGCTTGTCGAGGCCGAACTCCTGCATGTAGTGCTCATGGATCTTCTGCAGTTGCTCGCCACCGGCTCCCCCGCCCGCGGCGATCTGGCCGACGATCGCGTCGACCGGGTTGCCCGGGATGAGGCGGGGGAGCAGGAAGTTCAAGATCAGGGCCACGAAGAAGACCACGATCGTCCAGGCCAGCTTGCGGCCGAGGTACTTAGCCAGCGCCATGCGTGCCGCCCGGTTACTAGGAGCCGACCTTCTTGATCTTGAACAGCCACTCGATGCCGGCGCCCTGCCACATCGGCGGGGCGTACGGGTTCTCCTCGGTCGGGAAGTTGGTCCAGTTGCTCTGGTTGAACTCGAAGAACTCCAGCGGGCGGTACATCAGCGGGATGACCGGGATGTTCTTCCGGTAGATCGCGTCGAGCTTGTCGTACGCGGCCTTGGCGTCCGCGTCGGTCTTCGCGCCGGCCGCGGCATCCAGCAGCGCCGGGGCCTCCGGGTCGGTGAACCGGTTGTAGTTCCAGAACGCCGTCTTACCCACGGCCGGCACCCCCCGGTTGTCCAGCGCGTCGCGGAACCGGATCCACGGGCTGGCCGGGCCGACGCCGGTGTAGTTGAACATCGCCACGTCGAAGTTGCCGTTCTGGAGCGCCGCGAACATCGTCGGGAACTGCGGAAAGTCGGTGGTGATGCCGATGCCGACCTCCTTGGCCGACTTGGCGACGATCTGGCAGGTGGTGTTCCAGTCGGTCCACCCGGTCGGCGTGATCAGCTTCCAGCCGCCCAGCTTGGTGCCGTCCGGCAGCACGTAGATGCCGTCCGAGCCCTTCTTGGCCTTGAGCTCGTTCTCCAGGATGTCGATCGCCTTGGCCTTGTCGTACTTCCAGCCGTCGGCCGCGACCGCGTCCGCGTTGTAGAACTTGGACTCGTAGCCGGTCGGGACGATCAGGCTGGCGTTGGCCGGTACCGAGTAGTCCGACATGGCGGTCGTCGCGATGTTGGGGTAGTCGATGGCGTACGCGATGGCCTGTCTGACCTTGACGTTGTCCAGGCCCTTCCTGCCGAGGTTGAAGATCAGCAGGGGCAGGTTGCCGGGCAGGTGGTAGGGCTTCTTCTTCATCCAGGTGCTGACCGGCTTGCCGGCCTCCCACATCTTCCAGATCTGCGCTGTGAACTGCTGGCTGACGTCGACGTCGCCGCTCTCCAGCTTGAGGTCGCCGTCGTTGTTGCTCTTGAAGATCGGGTGGTTGATGGTGCTCATCGGCGGTTTGCCCCACACCGCGGTGCCCCAGTAGCTGTCGTTGCGCTTGAGGTTGACCTGGGTCTGGTCGTACTTGTCCATCAGGAACGGCCCGGAGCCGACCGGCTTGAGGTTGGGGTCGGAGGTGACCTTGTCCCCGGCGAGCTGGCTGAAGACGGCCTTGGGCACGATGTAGGTGGCGCAGAGGAAGTTCTTCACGAAGCCCGGGTTGAACGGCGTGGCCTTCAGCTTGAACTGGACCGTCCGGGCGTCGACCGCGGTGACCGAGTCGAGGTAGTTCCAGACCGTGGAGTAGGTGACCGCCGCGGTCTTGCCGAGCCCGAAGGTGAAGACCACGTCGTCGGCGGTCAGGTCGGTGCCGTCGGACCACTTGGTGCCGTCCTGGAGGGCGAGCTTCATGGTGTGGTCGTCCGGCGACTCGATGCCCTTGGCCAGGCCGGGGTGCAGCGAGCCGTCGCGCTCGTCGAAGCGCAGCAGGGTCTCGTAGATCAGCTGGCTCTGGAACTGGGCGGTCGGCCAGTCGGGCGAGGCGGCCAGGGGGTTGAAGGTCTTCGGCGGTCCCCATTGGAACCCGGCCACGAACAGGGTGTCGCCGGAGGCGCCGGGGCGGCCCTTGCCGGTCGTGCCGCTGGTGTTGCCGGTTTTCGCCGTCCCGCAGCCGGCCGCGCCGACCCCGAGGATGACGCCGGTCGCGGCCAGCCCGCCGATGGTCAGGAAGCTCCGGCGACTGGCCAGCCACTGGGCCGGATCGGCCGGTGAATCGGAGTCATTAGTCATGGTCTAGCCCCCAAGCAGGGTTGAGGTGACGGAGACGGGAGACCAACATCACACCCGGATACGATCTCGTCAAGAGATCGAGATATGGAGATCAATTGATCTTGCTACGCGTGTTGCCGCGCCATCCACTGCCAGATGTGCTGGCCGTCGATGCTGGGATCGTTGCGGGCCACGTAGATCCATGACCAGTGGCCGGGGAACTGGTAACCGTTGCGGATCACGTGGTCGTACAGGGTGATCCGGGAGTGGGGGATGAGGTCGTGGGCGTGGATCGAGTTCTGCTGCGGGTTGACCGTGTCGTCGTCGAGCGACGCCACCAGCCATGTGGGCGTGCTGATCTTGACCAGCGCGGAGTCCGGCACCAGCGGCGGTCCGCCCGGCGTGAACGGCGCGACCACCCCGCAGATCGGCACCGAGGCCGCGAAGAGGTCCGGGTAGACCGTGGTCATCTCGATGCTCATGTAGCCGCCGTTGCTGCAGCCGGCGACCAGAATCCTTTTAAGATCAATTGCTTGCTTGCGGACGAGATCCCCGATGATTTCGCGGATCTGCGGCGCGAACCGCGGCCCGTCCTCGATCCAGTAGGACGTGCTCTGCGGCGCCACCACGTACGCCCCGCCGAAGATCCGCTGCGCCTCGGCGGTGGCGAAGCCCAGCGCCCCGCGGTTGGCCCGCAGCGTGGTCTCGTTGTCGTAGTAGTTGTCCGGCAGGTCGCCGCCCTCGCCGCCGCCGTGCAGCCAGACGATCAGCGGCCGCCGCCCCCGGCAGTCGCGCGGCGAGTACAGCCGGTACTTCAGGCCGCCGCCGGTGTGGTAACTGAACGCGTCGACCTCGGGGTTGACCAGCCGCCCCTGCACGAAGCTGCCGATCGTGACCGGCCCGCCGTGCCGACGGCTCAGCGGCGCGTTCTGCGTGATCGTGTACGCGAGATCCAGCCGCACGTTGCGGCTCTTGCTGAGGATGTAGCCGAGCGTGCCGCCGCCCAGCTGCCCCTCGGCGTACGACAACTCGAGCACGATGTTCCCGTGCCGGTCCAGCCGCGCCGCGGTGACCGGGCGGTCCAGGTCGTACTCGCTGAAGATCTGGTCGCCGGGCGCGATCGGGATCGGGCTGGTCGCCTTGGCGTGCACCGTGAACGTGCCGGTGGTGAGGCTCGCCGGGTCGATCGGCCCGAGCCGCCCGGTGTCCAGGGTGACCGCGACGACCTGCTCGCCGCCGTCGAGTGTCTCGGCATTGAGGACGAAGCGCACGGTCGTGGGGTGGCCGCCGCCCGCGAAGGCGGCGGCGCCGGGCAGGGCGAGGGTGGCGGCGGCGCCCGCCCCGGCGGCGAGAACGGATCGACGGTTGAATCGGCGGCTGGGAAGCGGATCCATGCGGACTCCCTTGCTCGATCTTCCGTGCGGCGATCGCAGCCGGCGTTGGCGGGAGCTGCGACGCCGATCGATCCATGTCTACCGCCCCTACGAACTACTCGGTTGGTATCGTTACCTGCTTGTTACCAGGAGGTTGCCGGGTGACCGCGATCGAGGTGCTGACCGGCGACGGCTTCTGGACCACGCGAGCCTCCGCGGCGCTCGGCCTGCGGTCGCTGGTGCTCTCCGACGGTCCGGTCGGGGTGCGCGGCGAGCGGTGGGACGAGGCCGGGTCGGCGGTGCTGCCCTCGCCCACCGCCTGGGCGGCCAGCTGGGACCGGTCGCTGGCGACCGAGCTGGGCGGGCTGCTCGCCGACGAGGCGCGCCGGAAGGGGGTGGACGTGCTGCTCGGGCCGACCGTGAATCTTCATCGGTCGCCGCTGGCCGGGCGGCATTTCGAGTGCCTGTCCGAGGATCCGCTGCTCACCGGGCGGATCGGGGCGGCGCTGGTGCGCGGGGTGCAGGCCGGCGGGGTGGCGGCCACGGCCAAGCACTACGTCGCCAACGACTCGGAGACGAATCGGTTCACGGTGGACGTGCGGGTCAGCGAGCGGGCGCTGCGGGAGGTCTATCTGGCGCCGTTCGAGGCGCTGGTCGTCGACGGCGGAGTGTGGGTGGTGATGGCGGCGTACAACCAGGTCAACGGGGTGACGATGACCGACAACCCGCTGCTGACCGCGCCGCTGGTGACCGAGTGGGGGTTCGACGGGGTGGTGGTGTCGGACTGGTTCGCCACCCGGTCGGCGGCCGCGTCGGCGCTGGCGGGGTTGACGCTGGTCATGCCCGGTCCCGGCGGGCCGTGGAGCGAGTCGCTGGGGGAGGCGGTCCGGTCGGGCGCGGTCCCGGAGTCGTTGATCGAGGACAAGGTCGGGCGCCTGGTGCTGCTGGCCCGGAGGGTCGGTCCGGGCGTCTCTCCCCATAAATCGGAAAGGTCAGATCAGGGTAATTTGCTCCGGCGGGCGGCCGCGGAATCGATGGTCCTGGTCCGCAACGAGCGTGCCACCCTTCCGCTGCGGCCGTTCGGGCAGCGGCGGATCGCCGTGCTCGGGCCCAATGCCGCCGACCCCGCGATCCAGGGCGGCGGCAGCGCGGGCCTCACTCCCTCGTACACGGTGAGCCCGCTGGACGCCTTGAGCTCCGTGTTCGACGTCGTCCACGCGGTCGGTGCGCATCGCCGGCGCGGCCTCGCGCCGATGGAAGGCGACCTGCACGTGCGCTACCTCGACCCGTCCGGCGTGGAAGTGCGGGCCGAGCACCGCACCTCCGGCGGGCTGATCTGGAGCGGCGACGAGATCCAGGCGGGCACGATCGTCGAGGTGTTCGCGACGTTCCGCGCGCCGGTCGCCGGGGAGTGGCGGATCGGGTTCGCCGGCGTCGGCGCGTTCACGCTGAGCCTCGACGGAAAGGCCGCGCTGACCGAGACCGTCGGGCCGGACGACGACAGCTTCGCGGCCAGCTTCCTCGACCCGCCGCAACGCTGGGTGACGCGCGAGCTGGGCGCCGGCGCCTCACTCTCGGTGCATCTACAACACCTTCCCGCGTACGAGCTGGGCCTGGCGAAGATGGTCCTCGGCGTGCGGCCGCCGCGCCGCTCGGACGACGAGGAGCTGGCCGCGGCGGTCGAGGCGGCCCGGGGCGCGGACGCCGCGATCGTCGTGGTGGGCACCGACGAACGGGTGGAGAGCGAGGGCCGCGACCGGTCGGCCCTGGCACTGCCGGGGCGGCAGGACGACCTGGTGCGCGCGGTGGCGCGGGTCAATCCGCGTACCGTCGTGGTGGTCAACTCCGGCTCGCCGGTGCTGCTGCCCTGGCGCGAGGAGGTCGCCGCTGTGCTGCTGGCCTGGTTCCCGGGGCAGGAGTTCGGCACCGCGCTCGCCGACGTGCTGACCGGCGCTCGCGAGCCCGGCGGCCGGCTGCCCACCACCTGGCCGGCCCGCGAGGAGGACGTCCCGGTGCTGTCCACCCGCCCCGACGGCGACACCCTGCGTTACGCCGAGGGCGTGCACGTCGGTTACCGGGCGTGGCTGCGGTCGGGCGCGGTTCCGGCGTACCCCTTCGGTCATGGTCTTGGGTTTACCACCTGGGAATATCGGGACATGTCGCTCGCCGGTCGGGTGGCCGAGGTGACGCTGCGCAACACCGGGGAGCGGCCGGGCAAGGAGGTCGTTCAGGTGTACCTGGCGAGGCCCGCCTCCGCGATCGACCGGCCGGTGCGGTGGCTGGCCGGCTTCGCGGTGGTGCGCGCCGGACCGGGCGAGACGGTGACGGCGACGATTCCGGTGCCGCTCCGGGCGTTCCAGCATTGGGACGACGGGTGGCGCCTCGAACCGGGCGACTTCGAGCTCAGCGCCGGGCGGTCGGTGGCGGACCGGCCGCTGTCGCTCATTGTGCGATCGCCCGGCGTACACCCGCGATGAAGTTGGCAAAGACCGCCACCATGTCGACCAGGTCGGGATTGAGCACCCACTGCACCTGCAGGCCGTCCATCATCGCGATGACCTGGGCGGCGACCGCGTCGCAGTCCACCTCGCACCGGATCTCGCCCGACTCGATGCCCGCCCGCAGCGCCGCCGCGATGTTGGCCCGGCGGCGGGGATAGCGGTCCTGGAACCACTCGCGGGCCGGGTGGTCCTCGCCGACCGACTCGCCCATCAGCACCGTGTACGCCTGGACCAGGCCCGGCACCATTGCGTTGTGCTGCACCAGCTCGGCCAGCCGGTCGAGCGCCGCCAGCCCCTGGAACCCGGCCAGCTGGAACTGCGCACCGTCCAGCCGGTCGCGCTCGGCCAGCACCGCCACCAGCAGATGCTCCTTGCTGGGAAAATGGTGCAGCAGCCCGGCCGTGGTGAGCCCGGCGTCCGCGGCGATCGCGGCGAGGGCGGACCCGCGATACCCGTTGGACGCGATGGCTCGCAACGCCGCCTGCAGCACCCGCTCCCGGGACGCGTCGGCTCGCGTCGAGGCAGACATGGATCCTCCGAGTCACGGAAAGATAACGAGACCGAGCAATCGGTCGGACCCGTGGTCATAACCTACCTGACGGCGGTCCCGCCCCGGACGCCGGGCCTACAGTATTCGTGCTCGTCAGCGGGTCAGTCCACGAGGGCCTGGGTGCCCAGGACGACGGCGAGGGCGAGGCGTTCCGCGTCCTCGGTGCCCGGCTCCGCGGTGTAGACGGTGATACGCAGGTCGTCCACGGCGACCACGAGCGTGTCGCAGTCCAGCGTGATGCGGCCGACCGCCGGGTGGTCGACGACCTTGCGCCGCGACGGGTCGGCCGGCGGCGGCGCCTCGGCCTCCCACAGCTCGGCGAAGCGGGGGATGCCGGTCAGCTCGGCGATCAGCCGGCGCAGCGCGTGGTCGGCGGGGTAGCGCGACGCGGTCAGGCGCAGGTCGGCGACGAGCCGGGCCTCGTGGGCGGCGTGCTCGGCCGGGGTGTGCACGACCCGGGTGGGCGCCCCGGCGAGGTTGCGCCAGACGGCGTTGCGCTCCAGGCCGCGCCAGGCCGACGTGTCGCCCATCAGCGCGTCGTAGGGCGCGTTGGCCAGCACCAGCGTCCAGGTCGCGTCGTACACGACCACCGGGGTGTGCGCGAGCCGGTCGAGCAGCCGCTGCACGCTCGGGGCGACCCGGGACGGCACCACCTCCCGCCCCGGCGCGGCGTGCCCGGCCAGCCGGTGCAGCAGGTCACGCTCGGCGTCGGCCAGCCGCAGCGCCCGGGCCAGAGCCTCCACCACCTGCGCCGACGGTGCCGTGGCGCGGCCCTGCTCGAGGCGGGTCAGGTAGTCGGCCGAGATGCCGGCGAGCGCGGCCAGCTCCTCGCGGCGCAGACCGCTCGCCCGGCGGCGCCGCCCGACCGGCAGGCCGACCTCCGCCGGCGCCACCCGGTCGCGCCAGCGGCGCACCGTACGGCCGAACTCCCACGCCTCCATGCCCTTCAGTCTGCGCGAGTCCGCCGGTGTTGTCCTGGCCCTACCAGTCCTAGGAGAACCGCACTACTGCCTGACTCGCGGCCGGCCCCGCAGCCTGGAGTCATGACCTCCACCTCCACCTCCAGGTCCGCCGAACCCGGAACCGTACTGATCACCGGCCCGACCCGGAACCTGGGCCGCCACACCACGCTGGCTCTCGCCTCGCGAGGCGCCGACCTGCTGCTGGTCGGCCGCGCCGGCCCGGACCTGACCGCGGTCGCCGGGGCGGCCCGCGCCCGCGGGGCCCGGGTCCACGAGATCGCCTGCGACCTGTCGCGGCTGGCCGACGTCCGGGCCGCCGCGGCCGCCGTGCGGGACCTGCTCGCCGCCGGCACCGTACGCCCGCTGCGGGCGCTGGTCGCCAACGCCGGCGTCATGTCGGCCGACACCCGCCGCGCCTCCGCCGACGGCTACGAGCTGACCTTCGCCGTCAACTACCTGGCGCACGCGCGGCTCATCGGCGACCTGCTCGGGTCGTTCACCGCCCCGGCCCGGGTCGTGCTGGTCGGCTCGAACACCTACCGGGCCAACTTCTGGCGCCGGCTGCTGCACGTACCGGAGGCCAAGTGGGCCGACCCGATCGAGCTCGCCCGGCCCGCCGCCGGCGTATCCGGCATCGCCTACTCCAACGCGAAGCTGGCGATCCTCTACTACGCCCACGAGCTGCAACGCCACGCGGGCGGCGGCGTCAACGTGTCGGTGTTCGAGCCCGGCTGGATGCCGGGCACCGCTCTCGGTCGCGACGCTCCCGCGGCGGTCCAGGCGATCGGGCGCGCCCTGGGCCGCGTCCCGGGGGTGTCGACGCCGCGACGCTCGGGGCCGCTGCTGGCCGCGATGGCCGTGGACGAGAAGTGGGCGCGGCTGCGCGACGGTGCGTTCGTGGTGAAGACGAAGCCGGTCGACGTGCACCCGGTCGCCGTCGACCGCGAGCGGGAGCGGCGGTTGTGGGCGGCCACCGCCGAGCTGCTGGAGCGGGCGGACCCGGCGAGCGCGTTCCCCTAGGCTACGACACCGTGACCGAATCGACCGCGACCGCATCGACCGTGACCGAGGAACCGGACCCTTCGGCGATCGCGGCCGAGCGGATGACCTTCTTCGCTGACGCGGTGATCGCCATCGCGATCACGCTGCTGGCTCTCGAGCTCCGGGTCCCCGTGGGCAACTTCAAGAGCAACGCGCTGCTGTGGTCGGAGCTGGCCAAGGGCCGCCAGGAGTACGTGGCCTTTCTGATCAGCTTCGTCGTGATCGGCGGGCACTGGTCGGCGCACCACCGCGTCTTCCGGTACGTGACCAGGATCGGCCGTGGGATGACCGTGCTCAGCCTCTCCTGGCTGCTCATGATCGTGATCACGCCGTTCGCGACCCGCCTGCTCAGCTCCGGCGACGGCGCGTTCCAGCTGCGCTTCGGCGTCTACGCCGGGATCCAGGCGGCCGGCGGGCTGATCTTCCTCGGCATGGTCGCGATGGTGCAGGCCCAGCGGCTCTACCGCCCGGACACGCCGCCGGACCGCTTCGCGAACGCGTACTGGGGCGTGGGCGCGCTCGCCGCCGGCTTCCTGATCAGCATCCCGGTGTCGTTCTTCGCCTCGGGCCAGGCGTACGACCTGTGGATCGTCACGCCGGTGCTGACCGCGATCGTGCGCCGCCGGGTCCTCGCCGCCCGTGCCAAACGGAGGTCACGGTAGGGCCGCCGTCACCACCATGCGGTGATGGCCGGCGTTCAAGGGGCTGCCGTCCTCGCCATGCCCGGCGACGTCGGCGAATCCCGCGGCCTCGCACCAGTCGCGCAGCTCGGGAAAGCCGAACAGTCGCTTGAGAAAAGTCAGGCCGCGGGCCCGGCCGTCCCGGATGACCGTGCGGGTGACCTCGAATCGCGCGGTCAGCGGATCGAAGTGGTGCCGGTCGACGAGCATGTCGCCGTTGTCCAGGGTGGCCGTGACGCGCGAGGGCGTGTACGAGGCCAGGAACCTCGTCAGATTGTCGAGATCGATCGCCACCCGGCCGCCCGGCCGCAGAACCCGGGCCATCTCGCCCAGGACCGCGCGGTTGGTGGCATCGTCGAAATATCCGAAGGCCGTCGTCCAGTTGACCACACGATCGAATCGGTCCGACCAGGGTGGGAGGCCGCGCATGTCGCCGGCGAGATAGTCGACCTCGACCCCCATCGCGGCCGCGTCGGCGCGGGCCCGGTCCAGGAACACCGTCGACGAGTCGAGGCCGGTGACCCGGCAGCCGCGGGCCGCCAGGTGGTTCGCCAAGGTGCCGTGGCCGCAGGCCAGATCGAGGACGCTCATCCCGGGTTCGAGATCGAGCAGTCGCCAGACGAGATCGGCGGCGGAGGTACTGGTGTAGGCCGTGCCGACCAGGGGACCGTGGGTCGGCGCGCCGCCGCTCCCCGACGAGGCGAAGAAATGCAGGTAGTCCTCGTCGTACATGGCGGTCGCATCGAACAGATCGCGCGTCACGCCTGCACGATAACCCCCGGCATCATGGCGGGCTGGTCGCATACGGCCCCGCGTGCTCGGGGCGGTGCGTGGCGACCATCAGCGACAGATCACGCATCGCCTGGTAGAGCCGGGCCTTCGCGGTCGCCGGGGACAGGCCGAGCAGCTTCGCGGCCTCCCCGGTCGTACGGTGGTGGAAGTAGGTCGCCACGATGATCTCCCGGTGCTGGGGCGGGAGGCTGCGCAACATCACTTCGGTCGTGGGCGGCATCCTTGGCACTCTGGTCATCGGCGGGTCCGGGCACCAGTGCGCACCTGCGGCGTAGTCGTCCGGTCACGGTGCCGCCCGGGTAGGGTGCCCGCGTGATCGACAAGACCGTGATGGCCTGGGCGCAGGCGAGCGGGAGCTCTGGTTGTCCCGGGCCGCGGCCCTCGACCACGGCCGGGAGCAGCCCGACTGGCCGGCGGCGGTGGCCGGCGCGGACGACTTCGACGACCTGACCCCGCCGCAGGCGTCCTGGCTGGTCGCGAAGGGTCCGGAGGGCCCGGCCCGGGTGCTGCTCGCGGTCTCCCGCCCGCGGCTGCGGCAGCAGGTGGACCTGGGCCGGGTGGCGGTGGCGCGGCTCGAACTGGACGCGCTGCCCTACGCGCTCGCCGAGGCAGCCGAGAACGCCGACCGCCTGGGCCTGCTCATACTGCCCTTTCGCGGCCCGGAGCCGGCGATGCTGGTCGCGGGCTGGCTGCGACACCTCGGCTCGGCACGCACCTGGGCGCGCCTCTGGCTGACCCGCCACGCCGAGACCGCCGCGCGCGTGCTGACCCAGCTCACCACCGAGGGGACCGCCCGGACCCGCAGAACGCCTGCGACGCCCTCAACTTCCTCAAAATCAAGACCCCGATTGCGTACGAGCCACCCGCCCGCAAAACCAAACCGCCCACCTGGGCCCACCCCGACCGGCTGCCACCCGTCCGCCTGGCCACCGGCGAATCCATGCCGCCCGGCGACGTCATCCGGTTGCTCGACGCCCTGTCCCGCTCCCGCCTGGACGACCCACCGGAGCCACCACCGGGCGCCCTCGCATCCGGCGGCCCCACGCCCGGCACCCCCGCGTCGGGCGTCCCCGCGTCGGGCGTCCCCGCGTCGGGCGTCCCCGCGTCAGGCGTCCCCGCGTCAGGCGCCCCCACGGCGGGCGTCCCCGCGTCGGCCGCGTCCCCGTGCCGGGCGGCCCCGCGTCAGGCGCCCCCACTGGCGCCCTCGCGTCGGGCGGCCCCGCGTCCCGCGCCCTTGTGCCTGGCGGCTCCCCGTTCGGCGACCCAGCGCTCCACGGTCCCGTGCTCGGCGGGAGCGTGGCGGGCGGCGTGGCGGGCGTCCCCGTGCCGGGCGGCGGCGTGGCGGGCGTCCCCGTGCCGGGCGGCGGCGTGGCGGGTGTCCCCGTGCCGGGCGGCGGCGTGGCGGGCGTCCCCGTGCCGGGCGTCTCCGTGCCGGGTGTCCCCGTGCCGGGCGTCTCCGTGCCGGGCGTCCCCGTGCCGGGCGTCCCCGTGCCGGGCGTCCCCGTGCCGGGCGTCTCCGTACCGGGCGGCCCCGCGCCGGGCGTCCGCGCGCCCGGTGGCGACGTGATAGTGAGCGGGCGCGTGGTGGTGGGCGGCAGCGGCGTGCCGGTGGCCGTCGAGTCGTCGGCGGCCGCGCAACCGCTGGTCGCCCCGGCCGATCCGGAGGCCGCGAAGCTGGTGGTGGACGCCGACCGGGCGAGCCTCGCCGCGTTCGGCCGAGCGCTGCTCGACGCGTGGCTGGCCGACGGGATGCCGGCCGCGGCCGCGTGGGTGCTGCTCGCGCGTGGACGACAGGCACACCCAGGTGGCGCACGATCTGCCCGGCGGACGCACGCTGGTGGTCGAGCTGTCGCCGGGACTGCCGGCCGCACATCCGGCCGCGGACGACGAGCAGCAGGTCACCGAGATCTGGGTCGACGACGAGTGGTCGGATCGTTGGCAGGCCTCCCGGCGTACGCCCATCGGGGTTGGTGATTTTGTCGCGGTTTCGGAGTCGCTGGTCGAGCTCTACGGAGATCGAGTGTTGCTGCTCGCCGGGCCCAGGACGCCCAGCAGCGCCAGCGTCTCGGCGTCGCGGGAGTCGCGTGGCGCGCTGTAGAGCACGAGGTGCTGGTCGCGGTCGGCGAGCGTGAGCGTGTCGCAGTCGAGGGTGATCTCCCCGACGGCCGGGTGCCGGAAGGTCTTCCGGAGCATCGGCGCGGCCTCCACGTCGTGCCGCTCCCAGAGCCGGGCGAACTCGGGGCTGCCGTCGCGCAGCTCGTCGACGAGGCCGGTCACCAGGGGATCGGTCGGATAGCGGGCGAGGGTGGCCCGCAGGCGCATCACGACGCTGTGCCGGAACTCGGCCTCGTCGGAGATCCCGTAGAGCGTCGCGTCGGCTCGCGCCGGCCGGAGGAACGCCTTCCGGGCGAGGTTGCGCTCCGGCGGGGCGAGCCGGGCGAAGTCTTCCATCAGGGCCGCCGCGAGATCGTTCCAGGCGAGCACCTCGAACGCGGCGGACGTCACGAACGCCGCCGTCTGCGGGAGCCGGTCGAGAAGGGCCAGAATGCTCGGCCGGACATCGCGCCGGTGCCGGCCGCTCCGGCTGGGCGCGGTCCCCGCGAGGAGATGGAGGTGGTCGGACTCGGCGGCGGTGAGCCGGAGCGCGTCCGCGATCCCGGCAAGGACCTCGCCCGACGGTCGCGGCGCCCGGCCCTGCTCCAGGCGTACGTAATATTCGGTCGAGATGTGCGCCAGCACCGCGACCTCCTCGCGCCGAAGCCCCGGGGTGCGGCGCCGCGGGCCGGCGGGAAGGCCGACATCCGCCGGCCGCAGCCGCTCGCGCCGGCTGCGGAGAAACGCCCCGAGTTCCTGCTTGTTCATCCACGAAGTGTGCCCACTCGCCGGCGGCGGAGCCCAGGGCGGAGCCTGGTACTACCTCTCCCTGGCTCCGGACCGCGGCGCGGACAACAGTGTCGGCATGACAAAGAACAGCCTTCTTACCGGCAAGGTCGTCTTCATCACCGGCGCGAGCCGCGGCATCGGCGCGGCCGCGGCCCGGCTGTTCGCCCGGGAGGGCGCCGCCGTCGTGCTCGCCGCCCGCGGCACCGACGCCCTCGACCGCGTGGTCACCGAGATCCGCGCCGAGGGCGGCGCCGCCGACGCCGTAACCGTGGACCTGGCCGACCGGGCGAGCGTCCGAACCGCCGTCGACCGGGTCGAGCAGCTGCACGGCCGGCTCGACGGGGCGTTCAACAACGGCGCGGTGCCCCAGCGCGGGTTCGGCCCGGTCGAAACCACCACCGACGAGGACATCGACGAGCAGTACGCGGTGAACTTCCGCGGCCACTGGACCGCCATGACCGCCGAGGCAGCGTTGATGCGCCGCAGCGGTGGCGGCGCGATCGTCAACACGTCCAGCATCGGCAGCCGCCGCGCGAACCCGGTCCTCCCCGCGTACGGCGCGATGAAGCGCGCGTTGAACAGCCTCACCGAGACCGCCGCCGTGAACTGGGCCGCTGACGGCATCCGGGTCAACGGCATCACCCCGGGCGGCACCTCCACCGAGATGATCGACACGTGGGAGGCGGCGACCCCCGGCGTCGTCAAGCAGATGACGGCGAAGATCCCACTGGGCCGGATGGCCGAGCCGCACGAGATCGCCGAGGTGGCCGCCTGGCTCCTCAGCGACCGAGCGTCGATGGTGACCGGCGCCATCGTCCCGGTCGACGGTGGGGCGGGCGCCTGAACGGGGTAGTCGTCGGCGCCGCCCGATCAGTGCCCGATCATTCAGTAGAGGTCCGGGCTGGTGCCCGCCGCCATGAGCCCGGCACTCTGCGCCGGAGCGCCGAAGTTCGCCTCCGTCCACAGATGCCCGTCGCTGCCCTGGAACGCCAGGATCCACGGCTTCACCGATGGTGTCGTACCGGCCGCCACGCCCACCGTCCAGCTCTCCTGGAACGAGATGTCCGGGGTCACCCGCCACAGCGCGCTGGTGACGGCCCGGAAGGAGACCTGGAGCTCGCCCGTCCCGTCCGGCCCGATCAGGCCGTCCGCGCCAGCACCGGGCCCGGCTCCGGGAGTCAGGCCCAGGGCCGTCCTCGGGTTGGTGTGGTTGACCGAGTTGTACGTGTAGAGCACGTGGTCGGCCGACTCGTACGCGACCCCGACGCCGTCCAGCAGCGAGGTCGACCCGATGACGGCGATGCTCGGGCTGGTGGCCGGATCCATGGCCACACCGGGACACGAGTTCTGCCCGTCGCCGGTCACCAGGCACATCAGGTTGCCGCTCGGCGACTGGTAGGCGATGACCGCCTCCCGGGAGAAGTTCAGCGGCAGGCTGATGCTGGGGCTGTTGAGCATCGGCAGGGTGCTGTCGATCGGGCTGCCGCCGGCCACGTACGTCCAGAGGTGGCCGTTGGTCCCGCGGTAGGCGACCTTCACCGCACCGGCCAGCGTGTACGACGCGCTGGGGCTGGTCCCGGCGGCCAGCCGGATCCCGGTATTGGTGGGCACCCCGGTCAGCAGGTCGAGCAGCCACAGGGTCCCGGTGTTGGCCTGGAACGCGATCGTGGTCCGGCACCCGCCGCCGCACGAATCGACGGCGGACGGGCTCGTGCGTGCCGCCATGCCCAGGCCCCGGTCGTGCGGCGTCCCGGCCGTGTCGAGCGTCCACAAGTGACCGTTGGACCCCTGGAACGCGACCGAGAACGACGGCGGCGGAGGCGGATCCGGGGGCTCGTCGGCATTGGCCGCCCCGGCGGGCAACGCGGCCGCCAGTCCGGCCGTCACCGCCGCCACGCCCAGCAGCATTCGTCGCCACCGGTCGCCTCGCCACCAGCCCGGAATGCGTCCGGCCGATCTGCGCACGGTTCTGTTCATCCGCGTCCCTCCTGTGCGTACGAGGTCGGAATCCCCGACAGGCACAGCCTTCTCAGCGGGCTGACGCGGGACTGAAGTGGCGCTGAAACAAGGTCACCCACGCATACCGTGCGGGACATGTTCGACTTCGACGCGGACGGGGACGGTGATCCCTCGCCCAGATCATGGTGGGGGGTGGGCGCGGCCGGTCGCCTCTTCCGGCGTGTTCCTCGTGGTCATGGTGACGCTGACTCCGGCGGCGATGGTGGTGACCGGTTTGGTCCTCTTGTGGCTGGTCAGGATCGTCGAGGATTGATGTGGACCCGGGCCGATCGCGACCGGTCGCTGCCGATCGACGGCCCGCGGTCTCCGGTCCTACGCGCCGGTGGTGAACGTGATGAAGGTGTCGGGCGGGCGGGTCTCCGGGACAGGCCCGTCGTAGATCTGCCAGGCGTCCCCCGCCGCCTGGGTCGCCACCCGGGACCAGAACGCCTCGACGCCCGGGTTGTAGCGCTGGAAGCCGACCTGCCACCGCCCCGGCGTCAACGCGATCACCTGGGCCGCCGCGGCGAGCCCCACCCCCGTACGGCGCAACGCCCGTACCACGAAAAAGCCGTTGATCGACGTGCCGCCCGCCTCGACCGCGACCGTCATCGCGAAGCCGGCCGTGCGGGCCGCCGCCGTGATCAGCCATGCTCGCCGGGACGGGTCGCGGCCGGCCAGGAACAGGTCGAGCTGGCGGTCGTTGAAGGTGCCGTCGTCGTTGGGCAGGAGGCCGTACGGCTCGGACAGGTCGTGCCGGAACAGCTGGCCCAGATTGCCGAGGACGGCCCGGTGCGAGCGGTCGACCGGCACCAGCGCGACCGGGCTCGACGGCGGGCGAGGAAGCATCCCTTGATCCTCGCACCGCCGCCGGACGGGCTCAGTGGTGCGGGTGGACGGTCTTCTCGATCCAGCCCACGACCGGGTCGACGCGGGCCGTGGTCTCCTGCTGGTCGTGCGGGCAGCTCGGGCCGTTGCTCTCCAGGGAGACGAGCCGCGGGCGCTTGCCGGTGGTGAAGTACGGCGCGCCCGAGTCGTACAGGCAGCCGCTGGTGGTGGGCTTCGGTGCGTACCCGACCACGCCGACGACGGTGTCGGTGACCGCGGTCACCTTCATCTCGCCGGTCTGCAGGTGGGTGGCCGGCTTCGGGTTGACGTCGCTGAGCGAGCCCCAGCCGGCGATCCGGACGATCTCGCCGATCGCCGGGGCGGTGCGGGACAGCTCCAGCGGCTTGATGTCGCGGACCGGCTCGGCCAGCTTGGCCAGCGCGATGTCGCCGGCCGGCGCCTGGTAGTCCTCGATCACCCGTACGACATGACCGTTGGTGTCCGCGTCGTCGGTGCGGCCGATCGTCGCGACCGTGTCGTACGGCACCGGGCCGCTGACCGGGACCCGGTTCACGTCGTGGAAGCAGTGCCCGGCCGTGATGATCCACTGCGGCGCGATCAGCGAGCCGGAACACCCGCTGTTGTACGTCGTCCCGTCCGGCCGGGGGATGTTCGTCATGGTGAGCTTGGTGGCGAACCGGTACTGCCCCTCGGCCGCCGGCGTGCCGTCCGCCACGGCGCTCGCGGGCGCGGACGTGGAGAGCAGCAGCGCCAGCGAGCCGGCCGCGGTGAGTGCGGCGGCGGTTGCGACGCGCAGTCGCGAAGACATGCGTTCCTCCCATCATCGGTGGAGCGGGACGCTCCACAGCGGACGACGGTAGCGGCTCGCCGCCCGGCGGTCAGGCGACCACCTCCACCTCCCGGAGGCGGCGCTCGTTGATCTCCCAGGTCAGCACGTAGAGGCGGATCATCTGGGCCAGGATGTCCTCCGCGTCGAAGGTGAGCACGAGGTGCCGGCCCGGGTCGCCGTGCGGGGCGTCGCGGACCGTCAGGATGGTGCCGCTCAGCTCGACCTCGCCGGACGTGCCGAGCGCCAGCCGGGCGGTCAGCTGATCGCCCGGGGCCAGCTCGGCCGGCTCGTCGATCCAGCAGCGCAGGCCGCCCTCGCTGATGTCCAGCAGCGCGCCCTCGATCCCGTCGTTCGCCTCGGTGACCAGGCGGACGGCCCCGTCACCCCCGCGGACGTACTCCCGGCGGTTGCTCTGGCGCGGCGCCTCGGTCGGGGCGAGGGTCCAGCGGAACGGCGCCTCGCCGGAGATGGCGACCAGGCGGGCAGGAAGCACGATGCGGGTACGCGGCGGCGCCCAGAAGACCTCGAACTGGTCGCCGGGCGCGAGCGCCGCCGGTCCGGCGATCTCCAGCGGGGCGGCCACCGTAAAGGTGTCGGCGTCCACCGACTCCAGGCGGGACCGGAAGCTCACCCCCTCACCCAGGACGAGAAACAGCGGCGTACCGACAACGGGCAACTCGGTGGTGGCGGAGACCGAGACGATCATGGTGGAAGCACCTCGCGAGACAGGGATTCGGTCGCCCCCGCCATTCGGCCGCCGCCCCGCCGACATGAGCTTTCCGGTAGCGAATCGGGAGTGATCCAGCCCGCGATCCTCCTGGACCAACCGCCCAAAAGCCTTCAAACCCACTTTCCCGTACGCGACCCAGCCCGCCGACCGCAAGACCCGCGGTGAGCATGGCACGAGGTGGTCGGCGCAGCGTTACGAGGCGCGTCCGACCGCTGGCTAGGCTGGCCTGGTGGCTGTCTGGTCCGGGATGGAGATCTGCGGCTCAGATGCCGAAGGCGGTCCCCAGCGACGTCGCCGTCGCCGCGCAGCCGAGTAGGGGCAGGTGCAGGCGCTCCTCCGTGAAGCGCAGCGTCGAGCAGTGCGTCAGCGCCTGGCCCGTGCTGACGTGCTTGACCGTAGGGGCGACCACGATCGTCGGGATGTGGTTGCTGGTGGAGGTGCCCTCGTCCCAGGTGATGATGACCGTGAGCCGGCCGGCCCGGTAGTCCGGGCCGGACGTGATCCGGGGGAGCCAGGACTCCAGCCAGCGGTCGCCGGTGCGGATCAGGTCGGCGGGGCAGCCGTCGGCGCCGTGCATGTCGTCGCAGGCGTTCGGGCTGACGAAGGCGTACGCGGGCAGGGCGCCGGCCGCCACGTCGTCGTGCAGGGCGCCGGCCGTGGGGGTGCCGAGCGGGACGCTCCAGTGGGCGCAGTCGGCCCGGGCGGTCAGGAAGTAGGTGGCGGGCACGTGGCGTACGAGATAGTTGCCCTTGCTTTTCCGGATGCAGGTCCCGGGGGCGGACTCGGCGTAGTCCCGCCACTGCCGGCCGGAGGCGCTGACCTGGTGGAAGATGTTGTCGCTGGGCAGCGGGTGGGCCTTCGGGTCGCGGTCGTCGCAGATGCCGGCGGTGCTGCCGCTGGTCAGCAGGAGGTAGGCGGCCAGCGACGGGCAGCGCGCCGGATATCCGGCGTCGTAGGCGGTCGCGGTGCCGTCGTCGGTGGCGAGTCTGTTGAGGTACGGGGCGTGCGGGTCGCCGATGATCTGGCCGTACCCGTGGTTCTCCTCGGCGATGACCATGACCTTGCGGCCGGGGTCGGGGGCCGGCGGGGAGACGCTGACCGACGCGGTCGGCTCGGGCGGCCCGGGCGGGCTCTGCTGGCACGCCCCGGCGAGGACGGCTACGGACAACAGGGCGACGGCGGCGGTTCGCGACCTCATGCGGCCGGACGCTACCGCCGTACCCCTGAAAGTCCGGTGAAAGTCCCTCTTCAGCGGTTTTTCAGGTCCCGGCCGAGAGCCTGTCCCGTCGTGACTGTCTACGAACGGACCCGGCCACTCGACCCGGCGGCGCTCGCGGTGAAGGTGCCGCCGGTGACCGCCCTGTTCTGGATCATCAAGGTGCTGACCACCGGGATGGGGGAGACCGCGTCGGACTACCTGGCCCGGACGATCGCGCCCGAGGTGGCGGTCGGGGCGGCGGGGCTGGTGCTGGCCGGGGCGCTGTTCGTGCAGATGCGGGCCCGTTCGTACTCGACCGGTCTCTATTGGTTCGCGGTCGTGATGGTCAGCGTGTTCGGGACGATGGCGGCCGACGTGCTGCACGTGGGGCTCGGTATCCCGTACACGGTCTCGACGTCGTTCTTCGCGGTGGCGCTGGTCGTGGTGCTGAGCGTCTGGTACGTCAGCGAGCGCACACTTTCGATCCATACCGTCACCCGTGGGCGGCCGGAATTCTTCTACTGGGCGACCGTTCTGGTCACTTTCGCGCTCGGCACGGCGGCCGGTGACCTGACCGCGACCACTTTCGGGTGGGGCTATCTGGTCTCCGGGTTCGTCTTCGCGGCCGCGATCGTGGTGCCGGCGCTGGCGTTCCGGGCGCGCTTGCTGAACGCGGTGGCGGCGTTCTGGACCGCGTACGTGATCACCCGGCCGCTCGGCGCGTCGTTCGCCGACTGGATGGGCGTGCCGGTGGCGCGGCACGGGCTGGGCTGGGGGACCGGGCCGGTGACCGTCGCGTGGGCCGTCGTGATCGTCGTGCTCGTCGGCTACCTGGCGCTGCGACCCAAAACGATCGAACTAACAGCTTCCTGACAATCGCCGGTCATCGTCTTCGGGCATGACCCATCGGAAAGCGATTCTGTGCCTGGCCGCCGTGCTGATGACCGGCGGTTGCGGCGGCTCGAAAGCGAGCGGGCCGCAGGTGGCGGCGATCCCCGGAACCTCGGCGGCGGGGGCGGCCAAGCCGAGCCCGAGTGACCCGACGGCCGACCGGCAGCTTCCGCTCGGCGCCACCCAGGAACAGATCGATCGGGCGTACGCCGCCTACTACGGCTGCTGGACGGCGCACGGTGTGCCCTCGACCAAGCGCGGCAACTACGACGGCGGCCCGTCGCTCACCTACAAACTGAATCCGAAGAAGTATCAACCCGCCGTGGACGCGTGCGCGGACCGGGAGCCGCTGAACCCGCCGGAGCTCGACCCGCAGCAGAACCCGGCCTACTACGACCAGTTGCGCAACGAGCAGCAGTGCGTGCAGGCCAAGGGGCTGCCGCTGCAGGCCGTGCCCGGCCAGCAAGGCCTCTTCGTACGACCGGACACCGACGCCAACTTCCGCAAGGTGCGGTCCGACGCCGCGGTGCAGATCCAGCGGGACTGCGAGATCCAGGCGTTCACGAAGAAATGACCCGTACCCACATCGCTCTGGGTTTGATCGGTTTGGTGGTGGTCACGGGCGGCGGGCTCTATGCGCACCGGGCGCTCGCCGATCGGAATGTGCACCCCGCGCCCAGCGCCTCGGCGAGCGTCGCGACCACCAAAGTGATTAGAACCGACCTCAGCGACTTCTGGTCGGAGACCGGCACGGTCGGCTATCGCAAGCAGCGCACCCTGCGCGGCGCGGCGGCCGGCGTGGTGACCTGGCTGCCCAGGGCCGGCAGCGTGGTCGCCCGCGGTGGCACCCTGTACCGGGTGAACGACCGGCCGGTGACACTGTTCTACGGGTCGACGCCGATGTTCCGCGACCTCGGCACGGTCGGGCTGGTCGGGCGGGACGTCCGGGTGCTCGCCGACAACCTGCGCGCGCTGGGCTACCGGATCGGCGCGCAGCCGGCGCCCGGCACGACGGTCGGCACCGGTGACGCGAAGGTGCGGATCACCGCCGACGACGCCGTGTTCACCGACGCGCTCAAGGCGGCCGTGCAGCGCTGGCAGCAGGACCGGCGGATCCAGCCGGCCGGCGGCGTGCTGAAGCTCGGCGACGCCCTGGTGCTGCCCGGGCAGGTGCGGATCGGCGCGGCCACCGCCAAGCTCGGCGACGACGCGGCCGGGGACGTGATGGCGGTCAGCGATCAGACCAAGGCGGTTTCGGTCGAGATCGATGCGACTCGCGCGGATGACGTCCGATCCGGTCAGAAGGTGCGCATCACGCTGCCGGACAGCACGGTCACGAGCGGAACCGTCGACTCGGTCAGCACCGACGTGAAGAAGGACGGCGACACGCCGAAGGTCCGGGTCGTGGTGGCGGTCGACAAGCCGGCCGCGCTCGACGGGCTGACCTCGGCGGACGTGGAGGTGCGGTTCACCGGGACGACCGTGCGGCACGTGCTGGCGGTGCCGGTCGGTGCGCTGCTCGCGCTCAGCGGCGGCGGCTACGGCGTGCAGGTCGCGGGCGGGGCGCTGACCGCCGTCAAGGTCGGGCTGTTCGCCGACGGCATGGTCCAGGTCACCGGCACGGGGCTGGCCGAGGGTGCGAGCGTGGTGACGACCTCGTGACGCCGGTTCTGGAGATCAAGAAGGCTTCCATGGTGTACGCCGGGGGAGTCACCGCGCTGAACGAGGTATCACTGCGGATCGATGATGGGGAGTTCGTGGCGATTCTCGGCCCATCGGGATCGGGCAAGTCCACTCTGCTGAACATCATGGGCACTCTCGATCGGCCGACGCACGGATCGGTCGCGATCGCCGGAAGCGAAATCACGGAAATGTCCGATAAAGCGCTGTCCCGCCTGCGCGGCGAGCGGATCGGTTTCGTCTTCCAGCAGTTCCATCTGATCGATGGGCTGACCGCGATCGAGAATGTGGCGACGGCGCTGCTCTACGCGGGCGTGCGTCGCCGTGATCGACACGCCCGGGCGAGGGAGGCGCTGGACCGGGTCGGGCTGGCCGATCGTTCCGGTCACGTTCCGATGCAGATGTCCGGCGGTGAACGCCAGCGCGTCGCGATCGCCCGCGCTCTGGTGAACCGCCCTGCCCTGGTCCTGGCCGACGAGCCGACCGGCGCCCTGGACGCGGCCAACGGCGCCGCCGTGCTCGACCTGCTCACCGAGCTCAACCGGGCCGGCACCACGATCGCCCTGATCACCCACGACCGGGACATCGCCGCCCGGATCCCCCGGCAGGTCCACCTGCGCGACGGCCGGCTCGGTGCGGCATGACCGCCCGCACCGAGCGGCACCCAGAGCGACGTGCGGACGGCGTCGCAGGCGAGGGCCAGAAGGGCATGCCCAAGGAGGGCTCAGCATGACCCGGATCGCGCCCGGCGACCTGATCGGGCTGGGACTGCTCGGCGTCCGTACCCGGAAGGCCCGGGCCGCCCTCTCGGCGGTGGGCATCGCGATCGGCATCGCCACCCTGGTCGTGGTCACCGGCATCCCCGCCTCCAGCCGGCTGGCCCTGGACCGGCAACTGGCCGCGCTCGGCACCAACCGGCTGCAGGCCGCGCCGGTGCCCGACCGCGACCCGCCGGCTGTGCTGCCGGCCGAGTCGGTCGACATGGTCGCCCGGATCGCCCCGGTCACCGTGGCCAGCGCGGTGGCCGACTTCGGCCAGACGGTGGCCCGCTCCGATCGCACCGGAGCCGGCGACTTCAACGCGCTCGCCGTGCTGGCCGCCAAGGACAACCTGCTGCGGGCGATCAACGGCCGGGTCCGGGACGGCCGCTTCCTGGACGCGGCCGTCGAGCGGTTCCCGACCGTCGTGCTCGGCTCGGTCGCCGCCCAGCGGCTGGGCTTTGCCGGTCTCGACCCCAGAGAAAAGGCGCCGCAGGTATACATCGGCCGGCAGTGGTTCACGGTGATCGGTATCCTCGATCCGGTGCCGCTCTCGCCCGACCTCGACCGATCGGTTCTGATCGGCTGGGACGCGGCCGGCAAGTGGTTGCGCTTCGGCGGTCACCCGACCCGCATCTACCTGCAGACCACCGACGACCAGGTGGAGGCGGTCCGCGGCGTGCTGGCCGCGACCGTCGATCCCGAGCATCCCGGCGACGTGCTGGTCAGCCGCCCGTCCGACGCGCTCGGCGCCAAGCGGGCGGTCGAGCAGACCTTCGGCGCGCTGTTCCTCGGGCTGGCCGGGATAGCGCTGCTGGTCGGCGGGATCGGGGTGGCCAACACGATGTACATCTCGGTGCTGGAACGCCGCCGCGAGATCGGCCTGCGCCGGGCGCTGGGCGCGAACCGGGGACAGGTCCGTGTCCAGTTCCTCACCGAGTCGATCGTGCTGTCCGTGCTCGGCGGCGCGGCCGGCGTGCTCGGCGGGGTGCTGGCGACGGCCGCCTATTGTGCCTGGCAGGCCTGGCCGCTGGTGATTCCGGGCCGGTCGACGGCCGGCGGGCTCACCGGCGCGCTGGCGATCGGCGTGCTGGCCGGCGTCTACCCGGCGATCCGGGCCGCCCGGCTGCACCCGGCCGAAGCACTCGCCAGCGTGTGAGGGCCGCCCCGATGACCAGCACCCGACGGGTTCTCGTGGCCGAGGACGATCCGCGCCAGGCCGAAGTGGTGCGCCGGTATCTGGAGGCGGCCGGGTACGCGGCGGAACTGGTGCACGACGGGGACAGCGCGCTGCACTTCGCCCGCACCCGAAGACCGGATCTGATTGTTCTTGATGTGATGATGCCGGGGCTGGACGGGCTCTCGGTGTGCCGCAAGCTGCGCGCCGAGTCGGACGTGCCGATCCTGATGCTGACCGCCCGGGCGAGCGAGGACGACCTGCTGACCGGGCTCGAGGTGGGCGCGGACGACTATCTGACCAAGCCCTACAGTCCGCGCGAGCTGACCGCCCGGGTGCGGACGCTGCTGCGCCGGACGACGCCGCGGCCCGGCTTCGTGGTCGGCGGGCTCGAGGTCGATCCGGTGCATCACCGGGTCACGCTGGACGGGCGGGAGATCGAGTGCACGCCGGGGGAGTTCGCCATCCTGGCCGCGATGGCCCGCGAGCCCGGCCGCCTGTTCACCCGCGCCCAGCTGCTCGCGCACACCCGCGGGCTGGACCGCAGCTCGACCGAGCGCAGCGTCGACGTGCACGTGCTCAACCTCCGCCGCAAGATCGAGGACGATCCGCGAAACCCGGAATACCTGCGTACGGTGTACGGCGCCGGCTACCGGCTGGGCGGCTCGTGAGCCGGCGCGTCCCGCTGCGGCACAGCCTGGTCACCCGGCTCCTGCTCACCGTGATCGGGGTACTGATCGTGGCGGTCGGCGCCACCGCCTGGCTGGCCACCCAGACCGCGACCCGGGCGATCCGGCAGGAACAGGGCCGCTCGCTCGCCGACGAGAAAGGGCTGTACGAGGTGCTGGTCGGCTACGCGGCGACGCACCCCGACTGGTCCGGTGCCGGGCCGCTGGTGCGGGACCGGGCCCGCGAACTCGGCCGGCGGATCACGCTGACCACCACCCAGCGGCAGGTGATCGCCGACTCGGCGACCGGGCCGCCGCCGGCCATGACCGACCCGTCGGCCACCGTGGATCCGCTGCGGCTCGACCTCGGGGTGACCGGCGGCACGGCGACCATCGACGGCCGGGTGGTCGGCCCGTATCGGATCACCGCGGACGAGGCCCGGCTCGTCCACAAGGTCGCCCAGGACGTGCTCACGTGTCTCGGCTACGCCGGGGTCGAGGGCCGGATCGTCGACTCGCCGAGCGGCCGGCCGACGCCGGTGGTCGCGCCGGGCGGCGACCCCAAGGGTGTGCTGAGCGCCTGCGAAGCCCACGTCCAGGGCTCGAACACGCCCACGGAGGAGAAGGCGCTGCGCGGGCTCGCGAAGTTGATGGCGACCTGTCTCGGCCAGCCGAACCCGTCCGACATCGCGATCCACGTCGATTGGGACGCGAACCCGCCCCTGTTCGCGGCGATCGACGGGTCGCTGCACGCGCGCGGGGCCGGCCAGGTGCAGTCGTGTCTCGACCAGTCCCGGCGGGCGCAGCTGGAGCCGTACACGGCGCCTCCGGCTTTGCTGTTCGTGACCGATCCGGGCACCGGCCTGGCCGGCACGACGTTCAACCTGTCGCGCGGCAACGTCGTCCGGATCGGCGCGGTGGCCGGCGGCGTCCTGCTGGTGACGATTCTGGTCACGGTGCTGCTCGGGCGGCGCCTGGTGGGTCCGCTGCGCGCGCTGACCGAGAGCGCCGCCCTGCAGACTCCGGCGCCGGTCACCACCCGCGACGAGATCGGCTATCTGGCGACCGCGCTCAACCAGGCCATGGCGCAGCGCCGGGCGATGGTCAGCGACATCGCGCACGAGCTGCGCAATCCGCTCACGAACGTGCGCAGCTGGCTGGAGGCGGCGCAGGACGGCCTCGCCCCGCCGGACGCGCAGTTCCTGGCCCTGCTGCACGACGAGACCGTGATCCTCCAGCACGTCGTCGCCGACCTGGCCGACCTGGCCGCCGCCGACGCGGGCACGCTCCGCCTGCACCCGAAGGCGATCGACCTGCGTGAGGCGCTCGCGCAGGTGGCGGCCGCGCACACGACCGAGGGACTCACCCTGAGCGTTTCCGCCTACTCATGCAAGATCAATGCCGATCCCGTACGCCTCCGCCAGCTGATCGGCAATCTGGTGGCCAACGCGGTCCGTTACACGCCGCCCGGCGGCTCGGTGACCGTGAGCGGCACCGTCGACCGTGGCGAGGCGGTCATCACCGTGCGCGATACGGGCATCGGCATCGCCCCCGACGATCTGCCGAAGGTGTTCGACCGTTTCTGGCGCGCCGACCCGTCCCGTAGCCGGACGACCGGCGGCAGCGGGCTGGGACTGGCGATCGCCCGCCAGCTGGCCCGCGCCCACGGCGGCGACATCACCGTCACCAGCACGCTCGGCGTGGGCACCACCTGCACGGTCCGGCTGCCGTCCTAGATTTGACCCATGAGCGATGCGCCCCGGCGGCAGGTCGCCGCCCAGATGGCCGAGGCGGCCCGGTCGTGGCTGGGCATGCTGACCGCGGAACAGCGTACGATCGCGATCGGTCATCCACCGTCCGACGCGGCGACCGACGCCGAGCGGCGGCGCTGGTTCTACACGCCGACCGACCACGGTGGACTGACCGCGCACCAGCAGCGGCCCGCCCAGCAGCGCGCGGCGATGCGGCTGGTCGCCACCGGCCTGTCCCGCCCCGGCTTCGTCACGGTCGCCATCACCATGGGGCTCGAGAACATTCTCGACCACGCCGAGGGCTTCGTGACCCGCTTCGACCGGGAGCGCGGCCGCGACCCGGGCCTGTACTACCTGCGCGTCTTCGGCGACCCCGGCGGCGACGGCACCTGGGGCTGGCGCTTCGGCGGTCACCACGTCTCGCTGAACAACCTGATCGTCGACGGCGAGCTGGTCGCGACCACGCCGTGCTTCCTGGGCGCCGACCCGGCCGCCTCCGAGCTGCTGGGCGGCGCGGTCCACCGGCCGCTCGCCCGGGTCGAGGACCTGGCCCGCGAGCTGGTCCGGTCGCTGGCCCCGGCGCCGGCCGGGCGGGCGATCCTGTCCGCGAAGGCGCCGTCCGACCTGGTCACCGCCAACCGCACCACCGTCGCGCCGGGTGATCGGGTCATCCCGCTGTCCGGCATCTGGCGGGACGAGCGCTTCCCCGACCCGGTCGAACAGGCCAAGCTGCAGGCGGCGAGCGACGCGATCGACGCGGCCGCCGGCTACGGGGAGGCCGACCACCGGGCGTTGGAGTACACGGCGCGGCCGAAGGGGATCGCGGGCGCCGAGCTCGACGACGACCAGCGCGAGCTGCTGCGCGCCCTGCTGGGCACGTACTTCGGCCGGGTGCCTTCCGCGGTCGCGCCTTCCTACGACGCCGCCGCGCTCGACGGCGTCCACTTCGCCTGGGCGGGGCCGACCGAGCCGGGGGCGCCGCACTACTACCGGGTGCAGGGCCCGAGCCTGCTGATCGAGTGGGACAACACCCAGCGCAGCGCCAATCACGCCCACTCGGTCTGGCGCGACCCGTCCCGCGACTTCGGCCTGGACGTGCTGCGCGCCCACCGGGCGCGGCACCACGGGTCATAGGCGGCGCCACTCGGTGGAGACGCAGGCCTCCTCGTAGTCCCAGGTGCCGTCGGATCGGCCCGCGCGGAGCCGGGCGAGGATCGCGCGGAAGTCCGCGTCCGCCGGGATGTCCAAGGCCGCTATTTCGTACGCCGGGGCGGCGCTCTCGCCGCCGACCCCGAGATCGGCGAACGCGTCGAGCACGGCGGCGGGGTCGGGGTGCGCCACCCGTACGGTCATGCGGCCGGACCACTCCATTCCGCGCATCACCCACCGGACGCCTTCGTGCTCCACGGCCTCGACGACGTTGTAGGTGGCCACGGTCTGGGCGAACCATGGGGTGTTCTCGACCCGGTAACGGCCCTCGCCGACGGGCGTGGCCCACAGCCCCTCGCTCTCCACCGGTGGCGGCCAGCCCTCCACCGGCGCCCGGCCGTCCGGGTCGCGCACCAGGTGGAACCGCACCATGACCAGTCCCTCACCGGGCGGCCGTGGATGATCCGCCGTCGCCGCCATGGCATCCTCCGGTGACCGAATCGGGTGTCCACCCAGTCATACCGGCAGAGGACAAACGGAGCGGCGAGGAGCGGACCGTGGAACGGCACCTGCGAGACCATTTCGATCGGGCGGTCGACGACGACCCCGGCGTCGCGCCCGGCTACCTGGCGCGCGCCGCCATCGTCGAGGGTGTCCGGCTGCGCCGCCGCCGCAATCAGCGGGTCGCGACCGGCCTGGTCTTGGTGATCGGCGTCGTCGCCGGCCTGAGCCTGCTGCCCGGTCACCCCGCCACGGACCGGCCGGCGGTGGCCTCCTCGTGCACGGTGCGCCCGGTCGAGCAGGACGCCACCGATGTGGCCATCTTCCTCAAGACGGGCATATCCGACCCGCAGCGAGTGGCGATCCTGGCCGGACTCAGCGCCGATCCGCGGGTACGGAGTCTGGTCATCGCCGGACACGGGACCGCCTATGAGCGATTCCAACAGCTCTGGGCCGATGATCCGCATGTCGTCGACCTCGTCACCGCCGACCACATCGCCGAGTCGTTCCGCGTGCGACTGGTCGCGCCCGCGCAGTACACCGCCTTCCGCGCCCGGTACGCGACGATGGCCGGCGTCGACGGGGTCGTCGGCCATCGGTGCCCGGCGAGTGCCCCGGTCGGAGGGCTTCAGTGACCGACACCAAGATGCCATCGCGATCCGGCGAGACACCCGCGACCGGCCGCCGCGCGCGCATCGCCCGCGACGAGGAGTTCACCGCTTTCGTGGAATCGGTCAGCACCCGGCTGCGCCGCAGCGCCTTCCTGATGTGCCGGGACTGGCACCTCGCCCAGGACCTGACCCAGCACACCCTCGCCAAGATGTACGTGGCGTGGCGGCGGATCCGCGCCGGCACGAACCTCGAGGCGTACAGCCGCCGGGTCCTGATGAACGCCGTCTTCGACCAGCAGCGGCGCCGCAGCGGCTCCGAGATCGTGCTGGCCGACCTTCCGGACCGGCCGGCCGGGGCCACCTCCGCGCCGGAGTTGCGGATGGCGCTGGTGGACGCGTTGGCGCTGCTGCCCGTCGGGGACCGGGCGGTCCTGGTGCTGCGCCACGCCGAGGACCACAGCGTCGACACCGTGGCGGCGATCCTCGGGGTCTCCGCCTCGGTCGTCAAGATGCGCAACGCCCGGGCACTCGGACGCCTCCGAAAGCTCCTCGGCGAGGATTTTCTCGCCGATTGACCGGGCGCCGGTCTCCTTCCTGACCGTCGAACGGTTATGGCATGGCGCCGGCCAGGACGGTGGTCACGACGTTGCGGACGGCTGCGGGCTCCGGCGGGCTGCTGTTCCGCTCGGTGAACAGCAGCTGCGCGGCGCCGATCAGGGTCGGCGCGAGCGTGGCGACGTCGGCGCCGGCCGCGATCCGGCCACGGTCGCGCTCGGCCGTCAGGTAGCCGGCGATCATGGCGGTGCCCTCGCCGACGAGCGGGAACCGGGCGGTGCCGGCGGCGCGCAGCCGCGTACGGAGCTCGTCGCGGGCGATGACGAGGACCACGATCGCCACCATGACCGGCTCGAAGAGCGTCATCAGGGCGCCGGTCAGGTTGCCGGCGACGGTGCCGCTCCCGGCCGCCTCCCGCAGGGCGATCGCCTGGGCCTCGACCAGGGCGATGCGGTCCAGCACCAGCTCGGCGAGGAAGGCGTCGAAGTCGGCGAAGTGACGATGCAGGACTCCCTTGGCGACGCCCGCCTCGGCGGTGACCGCGCGGCTGGTCAGGCCGGTCACGCCGTCGCGGATCAGCACCCGCACGGCGGCGTCGAGGAGTTGCTGGCGGGGGTCGCGCAGCGCTGTGCCGGTCGGCAAGGGGCGTCCTCTCCCTGCCTGAGCAGGCATGATTGCTGTAGTGGGCGGGCGCCCACTAGAGTGGGCGCATGGTCACTCTACCGCCCTCGCCCGCGCCGGAACCGCACCTGCATCGTCGGATGGCCGAGTCGTTCGGGGTCGACCCGGAACGGTACGACCGGAACCGGCCCCCGTACCCCGACGCCATGATCGAGCGGATCGTCGCCGCCGGCCCGGGCGCCGACTTCCTGGATGTCGGCTGCGGCACCGGCATCGAGGCTCGCCAGTTCCGGGCCGCCGGCCGCACGGTGCTCGGCGTCGAGGCCGACCCGCGGATGGCCGGCTTCGCGCGGGGAACCGGCCTGCGGGTGGAGGTGGCGACCTTCGAGGACTGGGACCCGGCCGGGCGCACCTTCGACGCGGTCGTCTCCGGCACCGCCTGGCACTGGGTCGACCCGGTCGCCGGCGCGTCGAAGGCCGCGGCGGTCCTGCGCCCGGGTGGCGTGCTGGCACCGTTCGGGCACGTGTACGAGTTGCCGCCCGCCGTGGCGGAGGCCCTCGCCGCGGCGTACCGGCGGGTGGCGCCCGACTCGCCGTTCACCGCCGCCGGTCGATCGGCGGGCTCGATCCTGGACGGGTACCAGGCACTGTACGCCCGGGCCGCGGACGGGATCCGCGAGGCGGGCGGGTTCGGCGAGCCCGAGTTGTGGCGCTACGACTGGGAGCGCTCGTACCCCCGCGACGAACTCCTGGACCTGGTGTCCACCTCGGGCGGGCTCACCAGCCTGCCGCCGGACCGGGTGGCGGACGTGCTGACGGCGGTGGGCGCGGCGGTCGACCGGCTGGGCGGCACCGTCACGCTGCCGTACGCCACCTGGGGTCTCACCGCGATCCGGACAGGTGACTGACACCTCGACTCAACCCCGGCCCGGACGACCGCGAGGCCGAGATCGAGCGCATCATCGCGCTCGGCGCCCGCCGCATCGACATCGGCCAGACCGGCGCGGAGAGCTGGACCGTGCTCGCCGACCCCGAAGGCAACGAGTTCTGCATCCTGCGCCCGAAGACGACGCTCATCGCCTGAGCCGCTCGCCACGTCGGCCGAGCCCGAGCCGTACCGAATTCCTCGTCGCCGCCGGGCACGGCATGGCAGGCTGGCCGTCTGTTCCTTGGCCGCTGATCCGTCGCATCGAGGTTGTCGTGGAGCGTCGATACCATCGGACGAGCATCGGAGCATCACTGTGCCCAGCGGTCCAGCGCCGGATCCGTCCCCACCAGGCACTCCACCTCGACCGGGAACCCCGCCAGCGCGTACCCGGTCAATCGGAGATGTCCCTCCAGGCAGACGAGCGCTTCCGGCTTCGGCCCGGCCAGGATGAGCGGCCGGAAGCGCTCCCCCTGCCGGACGGCGCGCTCCGCCGCGAGGAACCTGTCGTTCGGCACGTCGAAGACCCGTACCCCGGCCCGGATGCGATCGGCCGCGTCGCCCGGCAGCCGGCTGCCGCCGGACAGCTCGTTCCAGTACGAATACTCGATGTACCGCACCCGGGCCAGCTCACCCGGCGTCAGCACCGCCCGGACCCACCGGACCCGGCCGGGGAAGTCCTCGAACACGTCCCGGTTCTCGCCGTACCCGCGGGTGGCCGCCAGCACGGAACGCCGGGCCCGGTTGGCGGCCGGGTCGGTCAGGTCCGCCTCGGTCAGCAGGTGCTCGGATCGCCCGGCCCCGGCCAGCGCACGCCGGGTCCCGGCACCGAACCGCGCGCTGGTCAGCTCGCCGAGGAGGAAGCAGGCGACCATCTCCTCCTCGCTGCTGTCACCGAGGATCCGCATGGTCACGCGAAGCCGCGGAAGACGCCGTCGTCGTCGACACTCCCCGCGAACTCCGCCCAATCCATGTTCGAGATCGAGAGGTTGTTCTGCACCGACCACATCTCCGGTGGAACGACGCGGAACGTATCGCCGTCGCGGAGGTTGACCACCAGGACCGGCTGGTCCGGATGGGTCAGCGTCACGGTGTCGACGAGGAAGGCGAAGCTCTGGTCCGTCCCGGGCGGCGCCGTCTCGACCAGCCGGGCGGCCGTGAGCCCCTCGTCCGCCGGGTCGTCGACGACCTCGACGTAGGCCACGAACCCGTCCCAGGGCGACGGCTCGGCGATCGCCGATCGGAGCCGCTCCCAGGCCTCCGGGTGGGCGAAATCGGCGCGGATGACGAGCGACGTTCCGGAGGCGAGGTGCCACATCTGCTCATTCACGCCGGTGATGGTAGCCGGGCCAGCAGCTGAACCTCCTGGAATTGGCGTTTGTCGGTGGGCTCGGGTTCGCGCACCAGCCGGGCCACCTCGGTCAGCCCGCAGTCGCGCAGCAGCCCGGCCAGGTGGTCGGGCCACCACCGGTGGGCCGGCGCGACGGTGTGGTCGAAGACCTGCGTCGGAGGGGCCGGACCGTCGGTCGCCGAGAAGCAGATCAGCAGGTGGCCGCCGGGCGCCAGCACCCGGCGGAACTCCTTCAGGATCGCGGGCACCTCCGGCGGCGGGGTGTGGATGATCGACCAGCGGGAGAGCACCCCGCCCAGCGTGCCGTCGGCGATCTCCAGCGCGGCCATCGAGCCCACGTCGAAGCGCAGGCCCGGACAGGTCCGCCGGGCCAGCTCGATCATCGTGGGCGAGGCGTCGACGCCGAACGCGGTCAGCCCCAGATCGCGCAGGTACGCGGTGATGTGCCCGGGCCCGCACCCCACGTCGGCGACCCGGCCGTCCCCGGCGGTCCGGGCGACCTCGGCGAAGGCGTTCAGGATCGCGCGGTCGAGCGGCCTGTCCCGCAGCGAGTCCCGGAACATTTCCGAGTACGTCTCGGCGAAGTCGTCGTAAGCGCTGGCCACGATCGGCGACCCTATCCGGTCACAAAACGGCGCGCTGTCCGGTCTAGCTCAGCGACGGGCTTGGCGAACGGGAGGGCGGGCGCGATGCGGACCAGCCGGCTGGAGGCCTTCAGCGATGGCGTGCTGGCCATCATCATCACGATCATGGTGCTGGAGTTGCGGCCGCCGGACGGCGACGACCTCGCCGCCCTGGTGCGCGGCAGCGGGGCCGGGCTGCTCACGTACCTGCTGAGCTTTCTCTACGTCGGCATCTACTGGAACAACCACCACCACATGTTCCATCTGGTGCATCGGATCGGCGGCGGCGTGCTCTGGGCCAACCTCGGGCTGTTGTTCTGCCTGTCGCTCTTCCCGTTCACCACCAGCTGGGTCGAACAGACGCGCTTCGCGCAAACCCCGGTGCTGGTGTACGGGGTGAACCTGCTGGCCGCTGGCCTGGCGTACGTCGTGCTGCAGACGGTCATCATCCGGCAGCAGGGTGCGGACTCGCCGCTGCGCGAGGCGGTCGGCTCGGACGTGAAGGGCAAGGTGTCGGCCGCGGTCAACCTGGCCGGCGTCCTGGCCGCGCTGCTGATCGATCGGGGCGGCCACCTCGGCGCGATCATCGCGATGGTCTGCTACGGCGCGGTCGTGGTGCTCTGGGTCGTCCCGGACCGCCGCATCGACCGCGTGGTGCGCGTTCTCGAGGCCCGGGAGAACGCCGCGGCCGGGTGAGCCGGGCCCCGCCGGAGTGACCCGGCGAGGCCCGTGGTGTCAGGCCGGAGCGCCGTACGCCCCGATCTCGACGGTGTCGACGAAGCCGCAGCCGCTGAGCTGGCTCGGGCAGGTGCCGCCCGAGTCGGCGACCTGGCTGCCTAGGATCGTGTAGCGGACGAACTTCACCCCGGCCGTGCCGGCGGAGAGCGCCACCGGGTTCATCCGGTCGCGATTGGCGGTGCCGAAGTGGCCGCTCGCCGCCACGGTCCACGCGGCGCCGTCCGGTGAGGTCTCCACCCGGTAGTCGCCGGCCGAGGAGCTCGGGTCGTCGCCGCAGTTGCCGGTCGGGTTGATCTCGATCGAGCTCAGGTTGACCGCGACCGGCAGCTGGACGGTGACGAACCGGGGCTCGATCGCCGTGCCACTGGTGAGCACCGCGTCGGAGCTCCAGCCGGTGCCCTGCGACATGTCGATCGCCTGGCCCGGGCCGCAGCCGAAGCCGGTGTTGTCGTCGCCGTTGAACGCGGCGATCTGGGCGCCGCCCAGGGACGCGGCCCAGTCGCGGCGGACCGACCAGTCGACCGTGGCCGGTTTCCGGGTCACGGTGACCGTCTGGATCTGGCTCTCGAACCCGGCCCCGCCGGCGGCGACTCTTTGATACGTACCCGGGAAGATGTCGTTGATCTGGTATTTGCCCTTGCTGTCGGTGACCGCGGCGTAGGAGCCCGCGAATCCGGAGGCGTGGCCGCCGAAGGTGATCGCGACGCCCGCGGCCGGCTTACCGGTGCCGCGGTCGGTGACCGTGCCGGCGATCGAGCTCTTCGGCGAGTGCGGCGCGGGCGGCAGCGAGAAGTCCTCGACCGGCGCGGTGTCCGAGCCGTCCGCCGCCGCGGCGAAGAAGCCCATGCCGCGGTGCGCGAAGACCTTCCAGATGGCATTCTGGTGCCGGCCGCCGTCCACCACCTTGTCGGCCATCAGGATCGAGTTGCGCATGTCCAAGTAGGACGGATCGGCCGGCGACAACTCCATCGCCCGGGTGACCAGCGACTCGGCCAGCTTGTAGCCGAGCGCGGTGCGCAGATCCCAGAGCGTCTCCGCCCAGATCTCACCGTCCGCGTGCACTTCCGGGCCGCGCCGGGAGATCTTCCCGAAGTCACCGTACGTGTAACCGCCCGGCCCCGCGGTCGGCGTGCCGGGGCAGACCGTCGCCGAGGCGCCGACCGGGCAGTCCAGTGGCTGGGTCCGGATGGTGTTCGCGCCGGCCGTCGAATACTCGAAGATGACCAGCTCGCCCGGCTTGGCGGTGTCCTTCTCCAGCCCGGCGCTCTGCAGGTAGTCGTAGGCGTACCAGTCGCTCCACGCCTCACCCATCGCCCCCGACTGCGGCCCGTTCAGCGTGGAGACCCCGGCCGCGTCCACCACGAGGCGGTTGGACAGGCCGTGGGTGTACTCGTGGTAGACCGAGGACGCCTCGTTGCCGACATCCGAGGGCACGTACGGGTCGTCCGCGGTCGGCGTGTTCGGGGCCGGCTGCAGGTACATCTGCATCGTCGGCGAGGTGCCGTCCGGCGGGGTCGACATGTTCGCGTTGTCGACGTGGTTCGCGTCCGGGAAGCCGTTGTCGGTGTTCGCCCCGTCGAGGTCGTTCACCTGGACGGGGTCGCCGTCGCGGGTCTCGAAGTTACCGGCGGCCCGGGTGAAGCCGATCGGCGCGGCCTGCAGGTGGTCGTGGAAGACGGAGGTGAAATACAGCAGCTGTACGGCGTCCATCGCCCGGTTGTCCTGCCAGGAGAACGCCTTGAACGGGTCCCACGTGCACTGGAACTGGGCCGTGCACAGGTCGCCGGTGAACTTCTTCAGCGGGTACGTGAAGTGGCCCGGCGAGCTCCGGCCCACCTCTTCGCCCGGGTTGGCGATGTTGTCGTCGTTCAGGTCGGAGAACACGTGCGACGAGTTGCCGGTGAGGTTCGTCGCGTACGGCGTGACCCACTTCGACAGCGAGACCCGGCGCTGCTTGCCGCCGGCCGGCGCGCCCGGGTAGTTGTCCCAGACCAGCGCGTCCGGCCCGGCGTCGTGCTGGGTGAGGCTCTGCCGGTAGAGCACGCGCCCGGTCTGCGCGTCCACGACGTGCAGGTAACCGGTCTGCATGGTCAGGGTCTGGTAGCCGAGACGCAGGCCGCCCGCGGTCGGGAAGGCGACCAGCTCGGCCTTGTCCCGGGTGGTCGGGCGGGTCTCCCGGGCGTCCCTGCGAGCGGTGTCCAGGGCCTGCGCGCCGGTCATCCGGGCGCTGCCCAGGGAGGCGGGCACCTGCCGCACCGGCGAGCCGGTCATCTGGATCAGCGCGCCGTTCTTCGCCACGTCGGCCCGGATGCCGTTGCCGAAGACCGGCACGTCGCCGACCCGCTGCAGGAAGCTCAGGTGGTGCGTGCCGTCGATGTCCACGTAGTCGCGGCGCAGCCGCAGCGTCGCCGGGTCCACGCCGAACAGGTCGGCGTGCGCCTTGAGATAATCCCGGGCGACCACGACGGCGGGCTTGCGGGACGGGCCGGTGAGGAAGCCGTCCAGCCGGGCCACCTGCCGGGGCGTGCCGGTCAGCGGGTCGAGGTCGACGATGCCCTGGTCGCCCAGCTGGGAGCGCAGCGTGCGGACGGTGGGCCGGGCGGCGAGCGCGGCGGCCCGGACGGCGAGCGCCGGATCGTTCCGGGCGTCGTAGTTGTCGGGGGCTGCGGTGGCCGCCGTCGGGGGCGCCGGGTGTGGCGCGGCCGTGGCGGGGGCGGCGGTGATCGCGGCCGGAACGATGCCGACGGCCAGCGCCACGCCTCCGGCGAGGGTACGTCTGAGATGCTTTCTCATCCGGACAGACTGGCAAAACGATCGACACGTATCAACCGGTCCGTCGGCGTCTACTTTGGTCTATGGGCGCTAGACCAATGGCCGTCGCGGCGGGAGGGGCCAGGCGGCGACGCTCCAGTGATGCGTACCCGTATCCTGGCCGCCCTCGGCCTCGCCCTGCTCGCGCCGCTGATCGGTGAGTACCTTCTGGGCAACCTCACGATCCGCGACCTCGCCGCGATTCCGTTCCTGGCCCCGATGTACGGCGGCGGCGCCCTGCTGATCCGCGAGATCGCCCGGCGCACCGGCCGGGGCTGGCCGGCGATCCTCGTGCTCGGTCTGGCGTACGGCGTGCTGGAGCCGGGCATCTTCGACGGCTCCCTGTTCGCGCTCTCCTACGAGGGGGTCGACTACGCCGCCGCCCGCGTCCCGGTGCTGGGCTTCAGCGCCTTCTACGGGCTGCAGTTCGTGATCAACCACGCCGTCTGGAGCATCACGATCCCGATCGTGCTGACCGAGTCGCTCGCCCGCCGCCACCGCGCGACGCCCTGGCTCGGCCGGGCCGGGCTCGCCGTCACCGCCGTGATCTACGTCCTCGGCGGGCTGCTGATCCGGTCCTTCAGCATCGACAACGGCCAGTACAAGACGTCATGGACCCAAGCCGCCGGCGTCCTGCTCGTCGCGGCGATGCTGGTCGCCGTCGCGCTCCGGCTCCCGCGGCCGTCCCCGGCCCGCTCGGCCGGCTCGCTGCCGCGCCCGTGGGTGGCCCCGGTCCGGTCGGCCGGCTGGGTGCCGCGTCCGTGGGTGGCCGCGGTGGCCACGTTCGTGGTCTCCGGCGGCTACTTCGTGCTGCCGGCCGGCTGGCCCGGCGTGGCCGCCGTCCTCGCGATCGCCGCCACCGCCGCGCTGGTGGTCGCCCGGCTCGCCCGGCACGCCGGATGGAACGGGCGGCACCGGGTCGCGCTCGCCACGGGCGCGGTCGTGACGTATGCGGCGGCCGCCTTCTCCGTGACCGCGTTCAAACACGACAACGACCCGCTGGCCTTCGCCGGCAACTGCGTCTTCGCGGTGGCCGTCCTCGTCCTCTGCGCCCTCGCCGCCGCCGCGGCCCACCCGACCCCGGCACCGGAACACCTATCCGAGACGCCCTAACGCTGCCTCGACAGCGGCCTCGACCCGGGAAGTCATGCCGGGCACGTCGACGGGCCGGCGCCCGGCGACCTGCCCACGGATCCACCTCGCCCCGCCGTCGTCATAGTGCAGCAGGGCATACAGGTCCCACCACGGATCGAGAGTCACCCCGGCGATCGATTCATAGAGCGACCCGAGCTGCTCCGACCAGTCGGGGGAGTAGAGCGCCGCCAAGTATCGCCGACAGTGCCCGACGTCAATCGCGCGCGACCCCCGATGGATCGAGTTCCAGTCGGTCAGCCCGGTAATCCTCCCGTACGACCACAGCAGGTTGACCGGCAGGAAATCGCCGTGCAGAAAGACAGCAGTGTCCTTCGGCGGCGGCGCCGCCATGACACCGAACGCCGCCTTCCACACCGCCGGCTTCTGTGCGCCGGCCGGCACCCGGAACCCGTCCCGAGGAGCGATCCAAGAATCCGTCCACGGCCTGAACGTCTTCGCCGGCAGATCGAGGGAATGCAGCAGTACCGCAGTCTCCGCGATCCTCGTCAGCCACGACCGCGGTTCCACCGGACTGAGGTCGACATGCCCCGGCAACCGCGTCATCAGCAACGATGGCGCGCCCCCGGTCGCAGCACCAGCAACATCGGCAGCCAGGACGCTCGGCGCCGGGAGCCCACTTCCCGCCACCACCCCAAGGTTGGCGATCTCCCGCGCCAAACTCCGCTGCAGGCCGAGCCCAGCCGGGTACTGCCGCAGTACGACGAACGTCCGCCGCCCACGTTGTTCGACGGTCAGCCGATTCACGGCGGAACAGACGCCCCCGGTCAGCCGGCGGTAGCCGACGACGCGACTGCCCCGACCCATCGACGCCGCAACCCACGCGAGGGTCTCCGCGGAGGGCCGCCGCTCCCGGAACCCGCCATCCCTCCAGTCGCCGTCGGCCATGAGCGCGACGCTATGCGTCGGGGACCCGCGGCGACAGGGGTTTTCGAACGCGCTGGACTACCAGTCCATCCACCCGTCCAGCGTCGGCTTGCGCAGGTGTGGCGCCTCGTCGTAGTCGATCGCGGTCAGCCACCGTGCGCCGGGCATCACTCGATAACCGAGCTTCCCGGTCAGTTCCCGGACGACGGTCGGCATGTGCAACGCCCCGAAAACGACCGCAACCTCCGTGTCCTCGGCGGCGAACTCGGCGTCGATCTCCCGCAGCACGCCGAGCAGCAGTTCCTCCCGTTTACGGTCGCCGGCGTCGCGCGGGACCTCGGTGAGGTCATGGATGTCGAGCGGGTTGTTGCCGAACCAGTCACCGTCGCCGGTGAGGGCCATGTGCAGCGCGAGGATCGGCGTCATCACGGTCGCGGTCACCTTTTCCGCGCGGGACATCCGGCGGTCCGGGTCAGCGTCCGGCGCCAGGTAGTCGTCGGGGAAGATGATCGGGACGCCGAGGGCGCCGTAGTCGATGTCCTGAGGCACCAGGTCACGGCTGGCTCGCTGACGGGCCAGGCGCATCGCGTTGGCGAACATCAAGCCGGTCGAACTAGGGCCGTCCCATATCTCGGCGACGACCGCGGAGCAGGAGCGCAGCCGCTGCCAGATCGCCCAGTAGTAGTCGGCGTGCCCCATGTGGATCGTCGGGATGATCACCCAGCGCAGCCCACCGGCGGGCCGCCGGAACACGGTGACCGACGTCCGGAAGCCCATGACGCTCATCTCGGTCAGCTGCACCCCTGCAGGGTAGAAAGCCGCGGCCAGCGCTTCCCTGCGGCATGATCCGCCGCTCGGTCTCTCGAGAACCAGTTCGCCGGTTCGGTTCGCCTATCCGGCCGGCCGGTCCAGGGCGGCCAGGAAGCGGAAGAGGTGCGGGTCGAAACGGCCCGGATCGGCCGCCGCCAGCTCGTCGCGGGACCACCAGCGGACGGCGTGGAACTCGCCCGCGTCCGGGCGCAGCTCCTCGTCGCCGGTGCAGGCCAGGACGTACCAGAGGCTGACGTCCGGGTGGCCGTGGTCCTGCCCGACCGTACGCGTGATGGTCAGAAAGATCGGCGACCGGGACAGACCCGCATCGCCCAGCCCGAGCTCTTCCTGGATCTCCCGCCGCGCGGTCAGCGCGGGGTCCTCATCGACCTCGACGTGACCACCCGGCGGGAGCCACAGCCCGGCGTCGACGTGGTCGACGAGCAGGACCCGCCCGTCCGCGGCGACCGGCACCACGTAGGACACCAGATGCTGCGGCGGAGACGCCGGCTTGACCCGGCGGAACACGTCGTCGGTGCCCGACAGCCAGGCCAGCGCGGACGCACGGTGCTCGGCGCCGAGCTCGTCGACCGGTGAGAATCGCGACACCAGGTCGTGGACGACCGCCACGGACTTGCGCATCCGGGAATGCTGTCACGAACGCCGCGGCGCTGCCGAACGGGGTCTCTCGGGGCGGGAGCGGTGTCGTCCCGTCCGCGTATCATCGCCTGATCGCCAACTCGATCGTGGGGGACGAGACGATGCGTGGTGTGATCGCGGCAGCCGTGATCGTGACGGCCGTAGGCCTGGCAGCGGCGTGCGCACACCCGCCGGGATCGGCTCCGGCGCCGCCACCGTCGGTGCCTCCGGCGAGGCTGGTGGAACCGGTCGGCAGCCAGCCGGCGTTGCCGGCCGGCTGGCGTTGGGAGTCGTTCGGCGGTGTCCAGGTCGGCGTCCCGGGTGACTGGGGATGGGACGACAAAGGGCTCCGGTTGGACGCGTGGTGCATCAAGCCGGGGAACCATCCGCCCGCGGTCGTCCGGCCCGGCGACGGGGTTCCCCTCATCGGTTGCGGCGTCGGCGTGAAAGGCCCGCCGCCCGGGTTTCTGATCAAGAACACCGGGTGGACAGTCGGATTCGACCGTACGGACAAAGGCGACGGCAGTAGCCAAGAGGCTGACCGCACGACGGTGCGGCGCGACGGCGTCGAGGTCATCATCCAGGCGCCGAAACAGATGCGGGACCGGATCGCCGCCACGATTCACCGCGTGAAAGTCGACGACGCCGGCTGCCCGACCAGCCATCGGATCAGTGCCGGACCGGATCTGCGTCCCTCCCCGCCCACCGACGTCGCGACCCTGCGTGACGTAACCTCGATCTCGGTCTGTAAGTACCCTTTGCCGGACGGGCTTTCGACCCGTCCCTCCGCGCCACGCCTGCTGTCCAGCCTGCGCCTGGACGGCGCGGCGGCCGCCGACGAGATTCGCCGCATAGCCGCGGCGCCGGCCGGAGGCGGCCTGGACACGCCGGCGAACTGCGCGCCCGAGGTAGCGCACGGCGACCAGATCATCGTGCTTCTGGCCCGGTCCGCAACCCGCACCGCGGAAGTCACGATGCGCTACGCCGGCTGCGTCCAGAACGGCTTCGACGACGGCACGACCGTCCGCCGGCTGACCAAGGCCGGCGTCGTGCCGCTCGTCACCGGCCCCAACCGCGTGTACGGCGGCTTCTCCGGCCAGCCCGAGAAGAACGACATGCTGCTACCGCCCCATTGACGGCAGAAACCTCGTCCGTGCTGGTCATTGTTGGTTTGCCCGCCGTGCCGGCGTCTTCACCGCCGATGAGCTCCGGCAGCGGCCGGCCCGGGCGTTGCCTCCCCAGGTGTGTCCTGGGCGGCTCGACCTGGCCCGGCAATGCCAGCACTCCGTCGAATCATCGCCTCGGCCCGAGGGCTCGGTGGCCACGCCCGCGACGCCCGAGTGAGTCAGCGGAGTTCGAGGCGCTGCAGGGCGTCGGCCGCGATCTCGACCGCCTGGTGGTCGGGCAGGGTGGCGCCGACGAAGTCGCCGGTCGTGCGCATCTGGTCGGCGATCTGTTCGGCGCACGACTCGGCGTCGGACCAGCGGATCGTGCCGGACAGGCCCCGTAGCCAGTGGGTCAGGCGTGGGAAGTGGGCCGGGGTGTCGCCGTACCCGGGAACGGGAATTGCCTTGATTGCGGCGGCCAGCCGGGCCAGGGGGGCGTCGTGATCGTCCAGGAGGAGACCGAGGATCGCGGACTCGGTCAGCTCGGTGTCGTCCGGCACCAGCACCGGCGGGAGCGGGTGCCCGGCCGCGACCGGCAACGGGACCGGATGATTGCCGACGTCGAAGCCGATGCTGACCCGGGACGCGTAGCCGGGGTCGTCCACGCAGACGATGATGCGCTGCGGGCCAGCCTCGGCCAGGTCCATCACCAGCACGCTGGTCTGGTCGAGGTCGCCGATCATCAGCTCGCCGTCCGGCAGGTCGAACTGGCCGTCGAAGACGATCTCGCCGACCAGCGGCATCGCGCTCTCCCAGACCGTCGCCCGCACCAGGCCGGCCTTGCCGATGGTGCGCACGATCACGTGCCCGGGGCCGTCGAACACCACCACGTCGGCGTCGGCGCCGTCGCCCTCCGGGTCGTCGACGAACTCCTCCGGCACATCCGCCCCGATCACCAGGAACGGTTTCTCCGTATAGACCTGCACGGCCCCGACCATCATGGGCGGCAGCGTAGTCAGGCGGCCGGACCCACTCCACGGTGACCCCGCAGCCGCCGGACGTACGGGCGGTGGCGTGCGCGATCGTCAGGCAAGGTCCGCGCCCTGGCCCGGGGTCCGGCTCTCCGTCAAGCTGGAGGACCAGGCGCTGCGCAAGAAGGGGTTACAGCAGAAGATCGGCGCGCTTTTGGACCGTTGGCCCGATGGCGAAGACTCGGCGGAAATTCGGGCGGATGTCAAATGGGTCGCCGACCGGCGCAACGCGTTCGCCCACTCGCTGCTCGACGAAGCCGACTTGTCCGATCGGTTCCGTGGGAAGTGGACGTTTGATGCCGCGGCCGTCGAGGACGCCTTTATCCGGGTCGGCTCGGTCGCCGAAAGCTTTGCAGTAGCACGTGACCTTTAGGGTCGCGACTACTTAAATATGGCATCGTGCGGCGCACCGTCATCGGCCAAATCCGGGCGCCGACCGGGTACGCCAGGGTTTGTAGCCTTCCGCCTGGCGCGAGCCCGAGCTCGCACCGAACAGCCCATCTCAGGACCGGAGCCAACCGGGCGGCCGCGTTTCGCGTCTGCCGGCCGTGGGATGTTCTTCGCACTCACCGCGGAGCAGGAGGCCGCGCTGATGGCGACGCGGGACGACGCCGAGGTGCGGGAGTTCGTCGACGAGGTCGAGATGGGTGACCGGGACGGCGAGCCGCTCGAGTGCGAGACGGACAAGGCCTGGGACGCCATCCACCGTGCCTGAGCGACGGAACCCTCGGTTGTGGCCGGCGCCTCTCCCCGCTCGACATGGCCGTGCTCGGCGGCGGCCACCACCAGGAGGGCGAGGACTACATCGTGGCGCACCTGCGCGCCACCGAGCGAGCCGTGATCTTCACCGTCGATCAGTAGAACCGGACGGGTCCGGGGTCCGGAGCGACCTGGCGAGGGTCGCGGCCCAGGCGCGGGCCCGGTCCTCCTCGCCGGCCAGCAGGGGGCCGGTTGTGCCGGTGACCCGGAAGCCGGCCGCCGGGGCGAGCATGCGGCAGCCCAGCCGGCGCAGCAGGCGGTGGCCTTGCGGGCCGCCGAGCCGGTGATCGGCTTGTCGACGCGGGTGTCGAAGGTCGCGGCGGCCACACCGGTCAGCGGGGGTGATGCCGCCAGGTATTCGCGCAGCCCGGACGAGGCCGCGCCGGGCCGCACCGTGCCGTTCTGCTCGGCCTGCTGGCGGGAGGACGGCCGGCTCAGCCCGAAGGCGTGCGTCGGCGCCCCGGCGACCAGCAGGTCGATGTCCTCGGCCGCGGGCGCGGTGCTGACGTCGGCCAGGGTGACCTCGCAGGTCCCGGCGAGGCCGTCGGCGATCGCGCGGGCGATCTTCTCGGTGTTGCCGAACATGGACTCGTGGACGACCAGTGCCTTCATGGCTCTCTCCGTTCGAGCTGGTCAGATGAGGACGTCGGCGACGTCGCGCCGCTGGGTCGGGTGGCCCGGGGTGCCGTAGCCGAAGCGGAGCAGGATCTGCGGGCTGCCGGCTCGGCCCAGCGCGCGGCGCAGCTGGTCGCGGGCGGCCGGCACCTCGATCGGCTGGCTGATCATCGAGGTGTCCAGGCCGGCCGCGGTCGCGGCTAGCAGCACCTTCTGCATGGCCTGACCGGCCCGGATCTGGTCGGCGGGGCGGTCGCCGGCCACGCCGAGCACGCCGACCAGCGGCTCGGGCTCGTAGTCGCGGCCGGGCAGCCGGCGGCGGTCGGTGAACAGCCGCTGGGGTAGCAGGTCCTGCGGCTCGGGCAGCGGCGCGCCGGCCCGCGAGGGTACGCCGTCGGGGGCCCGGTCGGCGTGCGTCCAGCCGGCGAGTTCGGCCTGGTAGCGGGCGTCGCGGCGGAGCACCCGGTCGGCGCTGTAGGCGATCTCGCTGACCGCCGCCAGGGAGGTCGCGCCGACCAGCAGGTCGAGCCAGGCCAGCTCGTCGGCGGCCGCACCGAGCAGCGCGCGGCGCACCCCGGCGGGGACGGGAGCGGGCCAGAACGGGCCGCGGTTGCTGTACCGGCGGGGGATGGCATCGTACAGCTCGGCCTCGGCGTACGTGGGCGGCCGGGGGTTGCCGGGGGTCAGCCGGGCGATCAGGTCACGGTCGGCCGGGTCGGGGTGCGCGTCCACCACGGCCGGGCGACCGCCGGCGGTGAGCGCGAGCCGGGCGTTGTAGAGGGCCGCGCCGCAGGCCATCCGGGCGGCCCAGCCGGACCGGTCGGTGGCCAGGTGCCGGCCGGGGTCGACGCGGATCTCGATCGTGCCGTCGCGCAGCCCGAACAGCCACGGCTGGCTGTTGTGCAGCGAGGGCGCGCGGATGCCCGCCTGGGCGGCGTGGCGCAGGTCGGTGTGGTCATAGGTGGCGAGGACGCGGCTGATCGGGCTTGACATGGCGGGCACCTCCTGACCACCACGGTCCCGCCCGGCGGCGCGGCGGGTCAGGGGCGAAAGTCCCGGGTGCCCGGGCAAGGGCCCGGCTCATGCCGTTCAACGGAACTCTGCGGGCTGCCGGGTGTGACGCGGGACGTCACGCCGGAGGGTGCGACCGCGCCGCCGGCCGAGCGGGCGGCGATCGAGGCGCATCTGCGGTCGGTGACCTGGCTGCTCTGACCGGGTGGGTCAGCCGGGGGAGTCGCGGAGGAAGGCGGCCAGCAGGTCACGCAGCGCGGTGCGGTCGGTCTCGGACATGGCGGCGAACAGCTCGCCGGCCACGTGGTCGGCGTTCAGCCGGGCGACGGCGAGGCGTTTCCGGCCCTCGTCGGTGAGCGCGACCGCCCGGGCGCGCCGGTCGCCGGGGACCGCTTGGCGGACGGCCAGGCCCATCGCCTCCAGTTCGTCGACGGTGCGCATCATCGTCGACTTGTCCCCGTTCAGCTCGGTGACCAGCCGGGCCTGGGTGCACGGGCCGAGGCGGCCGAGCGTGTTGAGCACGCCGAACAGCCGCCCGTCGATGCCCAGCGGCGTGAGCGCCTCGGCGAACCGGCGTGCCGCCCGCTTGTGCGCGCCCGCCAGCAGCTGACCGATCTCGACGCCGACCGCGTTGCTCCCTGCCATGGGCCCACTCTACTCAATTGAGATATTCTCGCTTGAGATATTCTCTAGTGAGAGTATATGGTCGGCGGGTGCATCAGTGGACCCGCTGGCCGCTGCGAGTCACCTCGTCGCTGGCCGCCCTGCTTCTGTTCGATCAGGCCGTCTTCGCCGGTCAGTTCCTCGCCGGCACGTTCCCGGCGCTGCAGACCCATCGGGACAACGCGACCTACGCCGGCCTCGCGGTGCTGGCCGCCGCGGTCGCCGCCGCGCTGATCCGCTGGACCGGCGGCGGCCCGCTCTGGCCGATGTTCGCGTTCCTGGGGTTGTTCGGGCTGATCGCGCTGCAGATCGCGATCGGCTTTCTCCGGTTGCTCGCCGTGCACATCCCGCTCGGCGTGACGATCATCCTGGGCGGCCTGTTGCTGACCGCCTGGTCGTGGCGCTACCAGCCGGGGGAGCGGTCGTGAGCCTGAGCCGGCGGCGGTTGCTGGGTGGGCTCTCCGCGATCGGTGCGGCCTCGGCGGTGGGGATTCAAATTCTTGCGGGTGTACGCGGATCCAGCTCGACCGGCGAGCTGCTGCCCAGCCGGATCGGGCTGCCGAAGCCGTTCCGCCTGCCGTTCCGGGTGCCGCCCGTGCTGGCCCCGGCGCGATCCGACGCGACCGGGGACTACTACCGGGTCACGCAGCGAGCCGCACTGGTCGAGATCCTGCCCGGTGTCCGTACGCCAATTTGGGGTTATGAAGGTCTTTTCCCGGGGCCGACGATCCGGTCGGTGCGCGGCCGGCGGACGGTGGTGACGCACACGAACGAGCTGCCGGTGCCGGTCGTGGTGCATCTGCACGGTGGGCACACGCCGGCCGGGCAGGACGGCTTCCCGGCCGATCTGCTGTATCCGGCCGGCTGGACCGGGGACATGATGACGGGCGGGGTGATGGCGCACGGCCGTCGCGACTACGTGTATCCGATGACGCAGCCGGCCGCCACGCTCTGGTACCACGACCACCGGATGGACTTCACCGGTCCGGCGGTGTGGCGCGGGCTGGCCGGGTTTCACCTGATCAGCGACCCGGCCGAGGACGCGCTCGGGCTACCCGCCGGCGACCGGGACCTGCCCGTCATGATCGCCGACCGCTCGTTCGACGCGGACGGATCCCTGCGCTATCCCAGCCTCGACCCGTCGCTGCTGCACACGCCGGGGGTGCGTGAACCGTACGGCTCCGGCGTGCTCGGCGACGTGATCCTGGTCAACGGCGTGCCCTGGCCGGTCGCGGAGGTGCCCGCGGCGCGTCATCGGCTGCGCTTGCTGAACGCGTCGAACGCCCGCCGCTACCGCCTGACGCTCGACCCGCCCGGCCCGTTGGTGCAGGTCGGCGCGGACGGCGGGCTGCTGGAGAGCCCGGTCGCGCAAGAGGCGGTGGAGATCGCCCCGGGGGAGCGGTTCGACGTGGTGGTGGACTTCGGCCGCTACCGCCCGGGCCAGGTGGTGACGATGCGGAACGAGTTCGGCGACCACACCACGACGGCGGTCATGCGGTTCCGGGTCGGCGCGGCCGTCCCGGACCCCAGCCGGGTGCCCGACCGGCTCGCCCCCGCACCGGCCGCCGCCGGGCCGGCCGTGATGACGCGGGACCTGCGGTTCCGGCACGGGAAGGTGAACGGCATGGCCGGGTGGACGATCAACGGCGCGGCGTTCGACCCGGCCCGGCCCGCGGCCACGCCCCGGCTGGGCGACACCGAGATCTGGCGGCTCAGTTCGGACTTCCACCACCCGATCCACCTGCACCTGGCCTCGTTCCGGGTGCTGTCGCGGGGGATCGGCGGGCCGGGGCCCTACGACCAGGGGCCGAAGGACACCGTGGACCTGCGGCCGGCCGAGCAGGCGAGCATCTTGGTGCGCTTCGCCGACCACCCCGGCCGGTACGTCTTCCACTGCCACAACCTCGAGCACGAGGACATGGGCATGATGGGCGTCTTCGCCGTGCGCCCCTAGAAGGCCGCCGGACGATCAGTCAGGAGCAGACCGAGCGCCACCGTCAGGCGTACGCCATCGCTCTGCCCCAGCGCGAGAATGAGGAGCGGCCCGGCCACCAGCGCGAACCCTATTCCGCTGAGCGTCTGGGCCGCGGCGGCCACCGCCACCGCCAGCAGGACGGCGACGGTGAGCATTACGGCTTGCGGCCGACCGCCCCGAACTCGTCCACCTCGCGCAGGTCGTCGCCCTCGGCGCCGGGCTCCGGGCGCCACGTGTTGCACGGCACCAGGCCGGGCTCGAGGACCTCGAGGCCCTCCAGGAAACGGGCCAGTTCCTCGGGGCGGCGCAGGTGGTAGGAGAGCGGCGCGCTCGCGTTCCACACCCCGATCGCCTCCTCGAAGGCCGGGCCGTCGAGCACGTTGGTGCCGTCCGCGGTGACCAGGTACGAGCCGGACGGCAGCGCGGCCAGCAGCCGGCGCACGATGCTGACCGCCTCGTCCAGGTTGGGCACGTGGCCGAGGATGTTCATCAGGATCAGGCCGGTCGGCTGCTTCAGGTCCAGCGTCGTGCGGCCGGCCGCCTCGAGGATCGCGTCCGGGTCGTGCAGGTCGGCGTCGATGTACTCGGTGGCGCCCTCGGGGGTGCCGGTGAGCAGCGCCCGGGCGTGCACCAGCACCAGCGGGTCGTTGTCGACATACACGATCCGGGCGTCCGGGGCGGCGGCCTGGGCCACCTGATGCGTGTTCTCGGCGGTGGGCATGCCGGTGCCGATGTCCAGGAACTGTCGGATGCCCGCCTCGGTGGCGAGGTAGGTGATCGCCCGTTTGAGGAACGCGCGCGACGACTTCGCCACCACCGTGATGTCCGGGTAGAACTCCGAGAACTGGTCACCGACCTGCCGGTCGACCTCGAAGTTGTCCTTGCCGCCGAGCCAGTAGTTCCATACCCGGGCGGAATGCGGGATGCTGGCGTCGAGCTTGGCGCCGGGTTCGCTGTCGGTCACGGTGGCCTCCCGGTGACGAAATGTACTGACGGCTACGTTCATATCAGGCTGAACGCCGGTATGCTAACGCGCGAAGATCACGCTTCTCCACTGTGGACGACCGGGGCTCCGTCGGGCGACTTTCGGCAGAAGGACATAGGTGAATCAGGTAACGGGCGGCGGCTCGACGGTGCGCCGCATGCAGCTTGGTGCGCGCCTGCGCGCCTTGCGCCGGGCGGCCGGGCTGAGCCGCGAAGAGGCTGGTCATCCCATCCGCGCGTCGGAGTCGAAGATCAGCCGGATGGAGCTGGGGCGGGTCGGGTTCAAGGAACGCGACATCGCCGACCTGCTGACCCTGTACGGCGTGGACGATCACGAGGAGCGGCGGCGGCTGCTGACCTTCGTGACCGAGGCGAATTCACCCAGTTGGTGGCACCTGTACAGCGATGTGCTGGACCCCTGGCTGCAGACGTATCTCGACTTCGAGCAGGGTGCCGAGCTGATCCGGACGTACGAGGTCCAGTTCGTCCCGGGCCTGCTGCAGACCGAGGCGTACGCCCGGGCGGTGATCAGCCTCGGCTACGACCCGTCCGCGACCGAGGAGATCGAGCGCCGCATCCGGCTGCGGATGGAGCGCAAACAGTTGCTGCTGCGCCCCGACGCGCCGAAGCTGTGGGCGGTGCTCGACGAGGCGGCCCTGCGTCGCCCGATCGGGGGAGTGGACGTCCTGCGCGGGCAGATCGCCGCCCTGATCGAACTGACCGACCTGCCCGGCGTACGTCTGCAGGTCATGCCGTTCGCTTCCGGCGGTCATGCGGCGTCGGGCGGTGCGTTCAGCGTGCTGCGCTTCCCCTACCAGGAGCTGTCCGACGTGGTGTACATCGAGCACCTGACCGGCGGGCTGTACCTGGACCGGCGCGAGGAGGTCGACCGGTACTCGGCGGCGATCGGCCGCCTGTTCATCGAGGCGGCGCCGCTCACCGAGACTCCGGCGATCCTCCGCGACATCCTCAAGGACCTCGGGAGCTGAGGCTCAGGTAGCGCAGGCCCTTCTTGAGGAAGGTACGCGGATTGGTGTCCAGGTGGCGGGCCCACGCCGGGTCGGGCTCGCCGCGCATCCGGGCGTACCGGGCGAGCGCGTACCCGAACATCGGCTCGGTGAGATAGCCGAGACGAGTGGCCGACCAGCGCCGGCCCGTGCTGGAGAACTCGAGGGAGGCGTTGGCCGCGAACACGCCCATACCCAGATAGACGGTGAGCAGGTCGGTCAGCGGCTCCTGATCGGCCCGCTCCGGCGGCACGCGTTCCTCACCGAGCAGTCGTACGTGCGCCAGTTCGTGCGCGATCGTGGCCACCAGAACGCGCGGGGCACCTGCGAGCGATTCCTCCAGCGAGACGACGGCCTTGCCGTTGACGGTGCGGTAGTGCCCGGCGGCGCCGGACCAGCGGGAGGCGGCGCCGATCGCGCGAGCGAGGGGGTCGTCGCGCCCGCCCTCGTGAAAGTCGACCACGACCCGGTCGAGGTCGACGCCCATGTACGTGCCGACGCGGGCGACGGCAGCGCGGACGTCATCGGGCGAGCCGGCGAAGACCCCGGGGAAATACTCGTCGGTGGGCAGGACGACCGGCCGGCTCAGCCACTCGTCGCCGAACTGCCCCCGGAACCAGTCCATGTTCTCGTCGATCCAGACCCGCTCGGAGTCGACGACCGGGCACTTCGGCTCGAACATGTCGCCCATGGTGACGTACGAGCGCCATCGGAAAGGATCGTCTAGTCTCAGGCCGTGGACGGGGGGATCATCATCGGGTGGGCGTTGCTCGCGCTGCTGAGTATCGCCGTGCTGTATCGGGTGATTCGCACGGCCGTTGCCCACGGCATCGCCGACGCCGAGGAGAAGCGGCGAAAGGCCGCCCGGAAGTCGTGACCGTCCCCGCCGGTGTCAGCCAAGCGGCGGGGACGGGGCGGGCAGCGGGTTCTTTCGGGCTCGCCAGGCGCGCCACACCACGCCCGGGGCGGCCAGGGTGCTGGGGTGACGGAGCATCTGCGTCACCTCCTGGAAGGCGGCGTTCACCGCGGAGTCGGTGATCGACGCCTGGATGATCAGGTCGACGATGCGGCGGGCCAGGCGGTCGTGTGCCGGTGGCCGGTCGGCCGCCTCCTGGCCGGCGCGGTCTCCCGAGGCGGAGATCTGCCAGGCGGCGTCGACGATCACGCGTTGGAGGGCGAGGAAGTCCCGGGCCGGGGCATCGAGGTCCGGGCTCGAGCGCAGGAACATCGACAGGGCCGAGGCGTGCAGGGCGGCCGAGCTCATGCCCTGGCCGTACAGGGGATTGAACGAGGCCACCGCGTCCCCGACCGCGAGCAGGCGGGCCGGCAGGCGGTCGCAGGCCCAGAAGTCGCGGCGGCGGCTGTCCGCCTGGTGGTAGGTGGTGACGTCGCCGACCATCTCGTCGGCGGCGACGTGGCCGAACGGCGAAGGGAGTTCGGTGCGGAAGCGGTGGATCATGTCCTCGGCGGTGCTGCCCGGGCGGAAGTCGCCGTAGCCGCCCATCATCGCGATCCAGCGGTCGTCCTCGACGGCGGCGAAGACGGCGCCGCCGACGTCCTTGCGGAGCGTGTTGCTGGGGATGGCGAGGGCGGTGCCGTACGGGTGCTCGCCGGGCGGGCGGCGGAAGTAGGCGGTGGCGTAGTTGATGCCGGTGGGCACGCGTACGACCGGCGGCCGGTCCCAGCCGGCCGACTCCAGCCAGGCGCTCAGGCGGCTGGCGCGGCCCATGGCGTCGACCACCAGGTCGGCCGGCTCCCGTCCGGGGGTGCCGGCCGACTCGTAGCGGACGGCGGTCACCGCGGTCTCGCCGGTCTCCAGGCCGGTCGCCTGACCGGTGATGACCTTGACGTTCGGCAGTTCGAGCAGGTCGGCGCGGATCCGGCCCTCCAGGAAGGGCCGGGTCGCGCTGAGCAGGCGGATGTCGGCCCCGATGACCTTGCGGACGCCGTCGACGTACTGCGCCTGCCGCTCCGGCGGCACCAGGCTCGCCCCGCCGGCCACCGAGCGCGCGATGAACCCGGGGAACCAGCGCTCCAGCTGGCGGCTGCCGCCGGACAGCAGCGCGTGCACCTGGGAGCTTTGCGGGACGCCGCGGCGGCCGCCGGCGCCCGCGGCGGTGTCGTCCCGCTCGATGATCACCACCGTGTCGGCGTGATCGGCCAGCACGCGCGCGGCCAGCATGCCGGCCACGCTGCCGCCCAGCACGATCGCCGTGCCCAGGCCGGCGGACGGGCCGGTCGGCGGCTGGTTCGAAGCGATCTCGGCGAATGTCTTCGCGGGTGACGAAACCATGGGCCGAAGCTTACGGACCCTCGGCACCCTCCGCGGTCCCGCGGAAACCGGTGCCCTGGGGCGGGCCGGGTAGACTTGCCGGGCACCAGGCCACTTGGAGGGAGTCACATTCATGGCTCTGAACGCTGACGAGTTTTCCGCCATCGCCACGGCGGCGGCGATGGCGGGCGCGGCCGTCCTGGCCCTGCGTGCGCTGAAGGCCCGAGCGGTGCGCGTCGTGCGGGTCGTCGACCGCAACGGCAAGGTGCATGAGCTGCCGGAGGACGACCCGCGGATCTCGTCGCGCCTCTGATCACCGCGGGTCGACGATCGAGCGCAGCAGCACCCGGGAGACGTCGACGACCTGCACCTCGTCGGCCGCCTTGCCCTGCTGTTTGCGGACGGCGGTGCCGTCGGTGAGCATGACGATGCAGTAGGGGCAGGCCGCGGTGATCAGTTCGGCGCCGGTGGCCAGGGCCTCGTCGGTGCGGGTCTCGTTGATGCGGACGCCGATCGTCTCCTCCATCCACATCCGGGCGCCGCCCGCGCCGCAGCAGAAGGACGTCTCGCGGTTGCGGGGCATTTCGGTCAGCCGTACGCCGGGGACGCCGGCCAGGATCTCCCGGGGCGGCGAGAAGACCCGGTTGTGCCGGCCCAGGTAGCACGGGTCGTGGTAGGTGACCGCCGCGTCGACGGGGTGCACCGGCACCAGCCGCTTCTCGGCGATCAGCTGGGAGAGCAGCTGGGTGTGGTGCAGCACCTCGTAGTCGCCGCCGAGCTGCTGGTACTCGTTGCCGAGCGCGTTGAAGCAGTGCGCACAGGTGACCACGATCCGCTTCGCGCCCGCGTTGTTGAGCGTCTCGACGTTCTGCTTGCCCAGCTCCTGGAACAGCAGTTCCTGGCCGAGCCGGCGGGCCGCGTCGCCGGTGCAGGTCTCGGCGCCGCCGAGCACCATGAAGCTGACGCCGGCCTCGTTCAGCAGTTCGGCGACCGCCCGGGTGGTCTTCTTGGCGTTCTCGTCCAGCGAGCCGGCGCAGCCGACCCACAGCAGGTACTCGACGTCCTCCGGGAGTTGCTGGCCCTCATCGAGCACGCGTACGTCGAACGGCAGCCCGGCCATCCACTCCAGCCGAGCCTGCGCGCCCCGGCCCCACGGGTCGCCCGCTCGCTCCAGGTTGCGCAGCAGGGTGTGCGCCTCCTTCGGGAACTGCGACTCGATCAGGACCTGGTAGCGGCGCATGTCGACGATGTGGTCGACGTGCTCGATGTCGACCGGGCACTGCTCGACGCAGGCGCCGCAGGTCACGCACGACCACAGCACGTCCGGGTCGATCACGCCGCCCTCACCTGCCGGGCCGACCAGCGAGCGCTCGGCCTCGGCCAGCACGTCCTTGTGCAGCGCCGCCCGCTGCTCGTCCGAGGTGGCCAGCAGGTACGGGGCCTTGGCGGCGGCGTGGTCGCGCAGGCTCATGATCAGCAGCTTGGGGCTGAGCGGCTTCTCGGTGTTCCACGCCGGGCACTGCGACTGGCAGCGGCCGCACTCCGTACAGGTGGCGAAGTCGAGCATGCCCTTCCAGGTGAAGTCCTCGATCACCCCGCGGCCGATCTTGTCGTCCTCGCCCGGGTCCTCGAAGTCCACCTCCTTGCCGCCCGAGTAGACCGGCAGCAGCGCGCCCAGGGCCCGCGGGCGGCGGGAGAACGCGACGTTGATCGGCGCGAGGAAGATGTGCAGGTGCTTGGAGTAGAGGACGAGCACCAGGAAACCGAGCACCACACCGAGCGAGGCGAGCAGGCCGGCCGTCTCCAGGACATCGTTGGCGGTGCGGCCCAGCGGAGCGAGCAGCTTGCCCACCGCCTCGGAGGCGAAGGCGCCATGGGCGTACGGGAAATTGCCGGTGTTGATCTGCGCCCCTCGATAGAGCAGCAGGGTCCACATCACGTTGAAGATCATGAAGAGGACCAGCCAGGCCGGGCCCAGGTGCGAGCCGAAGAACCGGGATCGGCGGCCCTCACGCTCCGGGCTCTGCCGCAGCCGGATCGCGGCGAAGACGACCAGGCCGGCGAGCACCGCCACGATGAACAGGTCTTCCAGGAAGCCGAGCCAGGTCTGGGTGCCGATGATCGGGATGTGGAAGTCGCGGTCGAACAGCGCCCCGAAGCCCTCGATGATCGTGGCGAACAGGATGGTGAAGCCCCAGAACACCGCGAAGTGCGCGGCGCCCGGGACGCTCCACTTGAGGAGTTTGCGCTGCCCGAGGACCTCGGTCGTCACGGCCAGGACGCGTTTGCCGACGCCGGACGTGCGGCCGGGTTCGACCGGCTGACCGGCACGCCCGATCCGGTAGAGCTGGACGGCGCGGCGGCCGGCCACGGCGAACACGGCCAGCGTGATCGCGAGGCCCAGCACGAGTCGTACGACCACTATTACTCCTCTACGAAAATGACAGGTTGGGCGCGGCGGCGCTCGATCTCGGCGAGCAGTTCCGGCACGACCTCGTGCACGTCACCGACGGCGCCGAGGTCGGACAGCTGGAAAATGGGAGCCGCCGGGTCGCGGTCGATCGCCACGACCGTCCCGGCGCCGTGCATGCCCGAGCGGTGCCGCAGCGAGCCGGAGATGCCCAGGGCCAGATAGAGGCTCGGGTGCACGATCGTGCCGACCTGGTCGACCTGCATCTCGCGCGGGCACCAGCCCTGCTCGGCCGCGGCGTGCGAGCCGGCCGGCACCCCATCGAGCGCCGCGGCGAGCCGCCGGACCAGGTCGAACCCGGCCTCGGAGCCGACGCCGCGACCGCCGGCCACGATCACCGCGGCGGTGGCGAGGTCGCCCGGCACGGTACGGCCGCGCACCGCCCGCACCCGGTCGGAGAACGGCACCCGGACCACGCTGACCGTGGGGGTGACCGGCGCCGGGGCGACGGTGATGTGCTCGGTGCGTACGGCGAGAATCGGGACGCCCCGCACCACCCGGGACTCCACCTCGTAGGCGCCGCCCTGCACCGACTGGGTGGCGACCGGGCCGTCCGGGCCGGCCGCGACGTCGACCACGTCGATCAGGACGCCGGAGTCCAGGCGGACCGCGACCCGCCCGGCGATCTCCAGCCCGTCCCGGCCGGAGGCGATCAGGATCGCGGCCGGCCTCCGCCGGGCCAGCTCGCCCAGCATCTCGACCCGGGCGGCGACCGGATGCGCCGCCACCTCGGGCGCGGTCACCGAGTAGATCGTCGCCGCGCCGAACCGGCCCAGCAGGGCTCTGGCCGCCGGATCGGCCGGGCCGCCGAGCACCGCGGCCGGCGTGCCGAGCCGCCGCGCGACGGTGAGCAGCGCGCAGGTGGCGCGGGGCTTGGCCCGCTCGGCCAGCACCAGAACCTCCGCCACGCCCGCCTCCGCTCTCGCTACAGGAACTGACGCTCGGCCAGGAAATCGGCGACCCGGATGGCCACGCTGGTCGGGTCGCCCTCGGCGAGCACGCCGCGCCGGGCGCCCGGCCGCGGGGTCGCCGCCCGCACGACGCACGCCGAGCCGGCCAGGCCCACCTCGGCCGGCTCGATACCGAGCGTGGCCAGCGTCCACTCCGAGATCAGCTTGTCCCGGGCGTCGAGCCGGGACACGTACCGCGGGTAGCGCGGCTCGCCGCACCGCTCGGTCACCGAGACCACCACCGGCGGCGCCGCGGACAGCACCCGCCGGTCGCCGCAGCCGTCGTCCCGGTGGATCTCCACCTTCCTTTCCCGTACGACGAGGTGGTCGGCGAAGCACAGCACCGGCACCCCGAGCCGCTCGGCGACCATGGCCGGCACCGCCGACATGCCCGAGTCGGCCGACGCCGAGCCACACAGCACCAGGTCGAACCCGAGGCGGGCGACGGCGGCGGCGAGCACACGCGAGGTGGCCAGCGCGTCCGAGCCGTGCAGCGCCTCGTCCCGGACGTGCACGGCGGTGTCCGCGCCCAGTACCAGGGCGGTGCGCAGGGCCGCCACGGCGCAGGGCGGCCCCATGGTGACCGCGGTGATCTGCACGTCCCGACGGCGTACGGCAATCCTCAAAGCTTGATCGACGGCGCACGAATCGGCGGCATTCAGCGCGGCGGGGCGGTCGTCGCGCACCAGGGTGTGGTCGGGGGCGAACGACAGGTCCGCATCCATGGACGGCACCTGTTTGACGAGCACCACGATCCGCACGGTGGACCTCCCCAGGACTGAACGGCAGTTTAGGGCGATCGCCGTCGATCTGACTAGAGCGTGATCTTCCCGGTGCCGGTATCGACGGTGCGGGAGGCATGGAACGTGGGCATCGAATGGTGCCGCGTAGAAAGACCTCGAAGGATTAGGGGCTTGAGATCAAGGAACGTCCTCCCTGGTGGGATGAGCGGGCTTGGTGTCCCAGTACCCATCGAGGAGGAC
>NZ_JOJL01000038.1 GCF_000721705.1 Actinoplanes subtropicus | reverse complement strand
GGCGACTGCAGCACCAGGCACGAGCCAGACGAGCCCACTACGCCCGCCGCCTCAGCCTCGAATTCCAGCCATGATCACGAATGGCGGCTGCCGTACTAGTGCGTCCACTACCCGCGGACGGGGTTGGGCGGGGCCGTCACCGGCGTGGGGCGCCGGTGACGGCCTTGGCTCGTTCTGTCAGGTGCCGGAGCCGCGCATCGACAGGGTGCGGTCGGCGAGGGAGCCGGTCTCGTTCAGGTCCCAGCGGGTCCCGGCGGCGAAGACCGTCGGGCCGGTGGGGCTTGCGGCGGCGGCGTAGAGCAGGCCGCCGATCTGCTGCTGCGGGACGGTCTCGCTGGTGAACGCGGTGCCGTTCCAGCGCTGGACGATCGGCTGGCTCTGGCCGCTGGACGAGGAGTAGCCGACCGCCCACACCTGGTTCGGTGCCACACCTGTGACGCCGTACAGGACGTTGTTGAACGACCCGCCGGTTGGCGCGGTGGGGATTTCCGTCCAGGCCGTGCCGTTCCAGTGGTACGCCACCGGTGCCGAGTAGCCGTTCTTGGAGCCGACCGCCCACACGTCGTCGGCCGACAGGGCCGCGACCGAGTGCAGGAACGTGCCGGAGCCCGACTCGGGCATCGGGACCTGGGTCCAGGTCGTGCCGTCGTAGTGGATCGCCAGCGGGTGGCCGAGCACGCCGTGCTCGCCGCTGTTGGTGTAGTAGCCGACCGCCCAGACGTCGTTCGGCCCGCTGCCGGCGACGGCCTCCAGCGTGGTGCCGGAGGTTCCCGGATCCGGCGCGGTGACCTGTGACCAGGCGGTTCCGTTCCAGTGCAGGACCAGGCCCTCGCCGTGCAGGGAGCTGTCGTAGTACCAGCCGACCGCCCACGCGTTGCCGGCGGAGAAGGTCTTCACGCCGTACAGCTGCCGGACGTTCGTTCCCGGTTGTGGGGTGGCGACGGTCGACCAGGCGGTGCCGTTCCAGTGCATGGCGAGCGTCCCGCGGGGCATCCCGTTGACACCGGACGAGCCGTTGGCGTAGCCGACCGCCCATGCGTCGGTCGGCGAACTCGCGTCCACATCGTGCAGCTCGTTGTAGTACTGGGTGGCGTTCGGGCTGGTGACGGTCGACCAGGAGGTGCCGTTCCAGCGCTCGATCAGGGTGCGCGGGGCGGCCAGGTTGGTGTCGTACCAGCTGCCGACCGCCCACGCCGAGGTGGCCGACAGCGCGGCGCTGCCGTAGAGCTCGTTGGCGATCGTGCCGCGGTTCGGTGTGCTGAGCACGGACCAGGAGGTGGCCGCGCGGGCCGGCGCGGCGACCACCGCCACGAGCGTGACGCCCGTGACGGCGGCCAGGCCGCTCCGGAATGCCTTTCCGGACATGGCGGGATCTCTTTCTGTGCCAGGAAGCCGCGGCGCGCGCTGTGCACGCCGATCGCGAGCAGTGTGGGCCGAGCCCCTGACGTGCGGCTGAAACGGCGCTGAAGCACCGGCGGGGGGAGTGGCGTCGAGGCACCGCCCCGGTGGTCAGTTGGAGCGGGCGTCCAGGTTGGTGAAGGACACCTCGGCCGCGCCGTTCCCGCCGTTGCCGGTCACGCCCAGCTGGATGCGGCCCTTGGCCAGGTCGGGGGCGGTCACGGCGCCCTGCACCGCGTCCTGGCCGTCGATGGTCACGGCCGCGTGCTCGTCGGTGATCGTGATCACCAGGTCGTGCGGGCTCCCGGGCTGCAGCGCGGTCGACGAGCTCTTGCCCAGCGAGGTCAGCAGCACCCCGTCCAGCTCCTCCAGCTCGACCTGGTCGGCGCAGGCCGTCAGCTGGTAGCCCTTGTCGCCGAGGTAGCGGAACCAGACCATCGCGCAGGCGTTCGCGTCGGCCAGCTCGACCCGTACGGCAAGGGACTGGTTTCCGGCGAACGTGTCGTCGGGGCCGGGGCACTGCACGGTCGAGCGGCCCTTGACCCGGGCGTGCAGCTGACCGTTCTCGAACTTGCAGGCCCCGGACGCCGCGACCGTCTCCTTGAACCGGCCCGGGGCGCTGAGCGGGTCGAAGAAGGACGCGCCGCGCAGGCTCGGGGTGCCGGTCACCGTCGCGACCTTGGTCTGCGGCTGGCTTGCCGGGTTGTTCGCCGCCGGCTCGCCGTTGGTGCGGGCGTAGGCGACCGTCGCCGCGGCCACCGAGGCCACCATCACGGCGCCCACCGCCCACGCCAGGCGCCGGCCGGTCACCCGGCTCGGCGAGGCCGGCGCCCGCCGGGAGGCCGCCGCCGGCTGGGCGGCCTGCGCCCGCCGGGAGGACTGCGCCCGTCGCCGCCGTCTCGGCTCCGGCTCGGCGACCGGCAGGGGCGTGGGGATGCGCTGCGAGCCGGTGGTGGTCGGCCGTTTCGGGCCGTCGGCGATCACCTGTTCGAGCAGGTTGCGGGCGTCGAAGCGGCCGGTCGCCCGGCGCGCCTTCGGACCCGAGAGCGGTGCGTGCGGGGCGTTCACCGCGAGCAGCTGTTGCAGCAGGTCGTTGGCGGCCGGCCGGTCGGCGGGGTCCTTGGCGAACGCCTGGCGGACCAGCTCGACCAGCGAGTCGGGCACGCCGCGCAGCTCGGGGGCCTTGGTGAGGATCTGGGCGGCGGTCGCCACCGGCGTGTCGCCGAGGAACGGGTTGCGGCCGGTGCCGGCGAAGACGATGACGCCGCCCCACGCGAAGATGTCGGCCGCGGGTGTCACCGGGCCGACGTCGGGGTCGAGCCGTTCGGGCGCCATGTAGTCGACCGTGCCCACCCAGCGGCCGGGCCGGGTGTGGCTGGTGGTGGCCTCGAGGGCCCGGGCGATGCCGAAATCGATCACCTTGGGGAGGCCGAGCGAGAGCAGGACGTTGCTGGGTTTCAGGTCGCGGTGGATGACGCCGGCGCCGTGGATGGCGGTCAGCGCGGCCGCCACGCCGACCGCGACGCTGTGCAGGTCGCCGGGGGACATCGGGCCGCGCTCCTCGACCATGTCCTGCAGGCTGGGACCCTCCACGTACTCGACCACCAGGTAGGGCGTCACGTCGTCGGGATCGGCGTCGAGGACGGCGGCGGTGCAGAACGACGGGACCTGCCGGGCACGCTCCACCTCGCTGCGGAAGCGATTGCGGAACTCCCGGTTGCTGGCGTGCTCGGGCCGGATCGCCTTCACCGCGACGGGCCGGCCGTCGAGGTCGCGGCCCAGGTAGACGGTGCCCATCCCACCCTCGCCCAGGCGGGACAGCAGGCGGTACTCGCCCAGTCGTCGCGGGTCGCTGGGCCGCAGCGGGCTCGTTGTCATCGCCAGTACCCATCCCGTACGCGAAGGAAGCTCACTAAAGGTGACGGCTTCCGATCTGAACGGTCCCTGATCTTACGACCGACTGTCACGCATAGGCCCATGTGGCCGCCATTATTTTCCGGACTCTTCTGGTTACCCGCGGGTTTTGGCACATTGACGCCTGGCAATACGGAGCGTGAGCCGGGGGCGAGACATCGATGAACGTTGACATCAATACGTTTCAAAGTTACGGTCACGCTCACGTTCTCGGGCAGCGAGCGGGGGTGGTCACGATGCCTCCAAGGGGCGGCACGGCCTGGGTGATCAGGCTGTACGAGGCTGCCGACGAGGTCTTCTGGGCGGTCCGGCTGAACCTGCTGTGGCTGGCCGCCGCCCTCCTCGGCGGGGTGCTCCTGGGGGTCGGCCCGGCCACCGTCGCGGCGTACGCCGTGGCCCGCCGGCACGCCCGGGGTGAATCATTTCAGGCCGTCCCGGCGTTCGCCGCCGCCTACCGGCGGCAGTTCGTCCGGGGCACCGCCCTGCTTTTTCCGGTCCTCGGGGTAAGCGCTTGCCTGGTCGGCGACTACCTGTACTTCGCCGCTCGCGGGCCGGCGGCGACGCTGCCGCGGCTGGCCAGCCTGGCGGCGCTGGCCGCGGTGGTCGTCATCGTCGCGTACCTCCTGCCCATGGTCGTGCACTTCGATCTGCGGACGATCGCCTGTCTCCCCAGGGCGTCGCGGTTCGCCCTCGCCCGGCCGGCCTCGTCCGTGCTGCTGCTGTTCGCCTTCGTCGCGGTGCTCAAGGCGACCGCGACGTTCCCCTTCCTGGCCCTGGTGATCTCCGTCGGCGGGTGGATCCAGCTGGACACATGGCTGTGTCTGCGGTTCTTCGCCGAGAACGAGGCGCGTCTACGAGCGGAGCGGATCTCATGAAGACCAAGACCCTGGCGGCCGCGTTGGCCCTCACCACCGCCCTGAGCGTCACCGCGTGCGGTGGCGGCGAGGCGAAGGGCACCGGCGACACCATCACCATGATGGTGCGGCTGTTCGGCACGGCGCCCAGCCCGGACGGCGAGTTGCAGAAGGCTGTCGAGGCGCTGATCGGCAAGAAGTTGTCCATCACCTGGGTGCCCGACGCCGGCTACAACGACAAGGCGAACGTGACGCTGGCGTCCAACAACCTGCCGGACGTCATGGTGGTGGACGAGAAGTCGCCGTCCTTCGTGAAGACCGCCGAGGCCGGCGCCTTCTGGGATCTCACCGGCAAGCTGGACAAGTACCCGAATCTCAAGCCGCTCGACCCGCAGACCGCCAGGAACTCGATGGTCAACGGCAAGACGTACGGCATCTACCGGACCCGCCCGCTGCTCCGCTCCGCCATCTCGATCCGCAAGGACTGGCTGGCGAAGGTCGGCCTGCCGGCGCCGCAGTCGGTCCCCGACCTCTACCGGATCGCCAACGCGTTCACCGAGCAGGACCCGGACGGCGACGGCAAGAAGGACACGTACGGGCTGATCATCCCGAAATGGACCGGCAAGTACGCCACGGCCAGCCCGTACGACGTCTTCGAGACCTGGTTCGGCGCGCCCAACGGCTGGGGCCTGCGCGACGGCAGGTACGTGCCCGGCTTCGACACCCCGGAGTTCCTGGCCGCCGAGCGGGAGCTCAAGAAGTGGGTCGGCGAAGGGCTGGTCAACCCCGACTTCGCGACCCTGGACACCGGCCACTGGATGGACCCGTTCGTGCAGGGCAAGGGCGGGATCATCATCGACGTCGACGTGCGCGCCACCGCGTTGTACGACCGGTTCCGGGAGAAGAACCCGAAGGACGCCGACAAGGTCCTCATGGTCGGCAACCTGAGGCGGGCCGACGGCCAGAAGTTCTCCTCCCCGTTCACCGGCTACAACAACGTGCTGGCCGTCTCGAAGCAGCGGGTCCGCACCGAGGCGCAGCTGGATGAGCTGCTGCGGGTCCTCGACAAGCTCGAGGGCAAGGAGGGCTCGATCCTGCTCACCAACGGCATCGAGGGCCGCAACTTCAAGCTCGAGGGCGGCTACTCGGTGCCGATCGGCCTGGACGACCCGAAGGTCAAGGTCCTGCAGAACGACGTGGACAACGCCTTCATCCAGCTGGGCACCCGGTACAGCGTCAACGGCGGCTACTACCCGCTGAAGCCCGCCGACGAGGCGAAGCGCGCGCTGATCGAGCAGCGCAAGCCGATGGAGACCGAGGACCTCAAGACCGCCGTCTTCAACCCGGCGCTGGGCGTGATCGCGCCGACCGCCGTCGCGCAGGGCCCCACCCTCGACAAGATCATCCCTGACGCGCGGGTCAAGTACCTGTCCGGCGAGATCGACGAGGCCGGCCTCCAGGCCGAGATCCGGCGCTGGTACGCGGGCGGCGGCAGCAAGATCACGCAAGAGATCAACGACTTCCTCAAGTGATGGCCACCGAACTGGCTCCCCGCCAGGCGCCGGTCGAGTCCCCGCCGGCGCCCCCGGCCAGAAGAATCTGGCGACACGGCTGGCTCTACCTGATGGTGCTGCCCGGCCTGGCGTACTTCCTGATCTTCAGGTATTGGCCGATGTACGGCCTGACCATCGCGTTCAAGGACTACCTGCCGTTCCTCGGCTACTCGGGCAGCCCCTGGGTCGGGCTCAAGCACTTCGAGGAGCTGTTGACCGGCCCCGACTTCGCCCGGATCATGGTCAACACGCTGATCCTGGCGCTGCTCACGCTGCTGTTCGTCTTCCCGGCGCCGATCGTGGTGGCGGTGCTGCTCAACGAGGTGCGGCACAGCGTGCTGAAACGCTCGGTCCAGTCGCTGATCTACATCCCGCACTTCCTGTCCTGGACCATCGTGGCCTCGCTGACCTACGTGCTGTTCTCGGTGGACTACGGGGTGATCGCCCAGGCCATCCACGCCGTCGTGGGCGGCCGGCCGGTCGACTACGTGGCCCAGGAGGCGTGGTTCCGGCCGATCATCGTGCTCCAGTCGCTGTGGAAGCAGACCGGCTGGGGCACGATCGTCTACCTCGCCGCGCTGGCCGGCGTCGACACCCAGCTGTACGAGGCGGCCCGGGTGGACGGGGCCGGCCGGTGGCGGCAGTTCTGGCACATCACCCTTCCAGGAATTCGCCCGGCACTTGTCGTCATGGCCGTGCTGACCTCGGGCCAGCTGCTGGACACCGGCTTCGAGCAGATCTGGCTGATGACCACCTCGCTGAACCGGTCGGTGGCGGACGTCTTCGACACGTACGTGTATCAGGTCGGCATCACCCAGGGCGGGTACAGCTACGCCACCGCGGTCGGGCTGTTCAAGGCCGTGATCGGCGTGCTGCTCATCTTCGGCACCAACTGGCTGGCCAAGCGCCTCGGCGAGCGGGGGCTGTACTGATGGGCCGCGGCTCGAAGGTCTTCGACGTGCTGAACGCGGTCTTCCTGCTCGGGCTCGGGGCGATCACCGTGCTGCCGTTGCTCTACGTGCTCGCCGGGTCGTTCGCCAGCGAGTCGGAGATCGAGTCCCGGCACTTCTTCCTGTGGCCGGAGAAGTTCGTGACCACGACCTACGACTACATCTTTGGCACCGATACCTTCCTGCGGGCGCTGCTCACCACCGTGGCGGTGACCGCGGTCGGGACGCTGATCCAGGTGGCGCTCACGCTGACGATGGCCTACCCGCTGTCCAAGAGCTATCTACCCGGCCGGACGCTGGCTCTCAACCTGGTCATCTTCACGCTGGTGTTCAGCGGCGGCATGATCCCCACCTACCTGGTGGTGCGCGACCTCGGGCTGCTCGACAGCTACTGGGCGCTCGTCCTGCCGCTGGCGATCAACCCGTTCTATCTGATCATCGTGAAGACGTTCTTCCAGGCGCTGCCCGAGGCCCTCGAGGAGGCGGCGCGGATCGACGGCGCCGGCGACCTCACCGTCTTCCTGCGGATCGTGCTGCCGCTCTCCAAGCCGGTGATCGCGACCTTCTCGCTGTTCTACGCCGTCGCCATCTGGAACGACTACACGTCGCCGCTGCTCTACCTCTCGGACAGCCACAAGTGGACGCTGCAGATGCTGGTCCGCCAGCTCACCGCGCCGGACGCCGACTCGGCGAACGTCCTGGAGTCGCTGCAGGGCTACGCCTTCCCCGAGCAGGGCGTGAAGTTCGCGGTCATCGTGATCGCGACGGTCCCGATCCTGCTGTTCTACCCGTTCCTGCAGAAGCACTTCGCCAAGGGCGTTCTCATCGGATCGGTGAAGGAGTGACTACCACCTGGCCGGGGACCGGATCAATGCGCCGCAGTAGAGTTGCCCCACGTGACTTCTCCTACCCCGCGCTTCGATGCCGTGATGTTCGACTGCGACGGCGTGCTCGTCGACTCCGAGCCGATCACGAACGGCGTGCTGCGGAGCATGCTGATCGCGCTCGGCTGGGAGATCTCCGAGCGGGACTGCGTCGACCTGTTCGTCGGCCGGGCGCTCGCCGACGAGTGGGCGGTGATCCACCGGCACACCGGCTTCCGGATCGACGACGAGTGGCTGGCGAGCTTCCGCAGCCGGCGGAACCTCGCCCTGCGGGCCGGCCTGGTGCCGATCGCCGGCGCCGAGGAGGCGGTCAAGGCCGTGGCCGCGCTGATGGGGGAGCGGTTCGCCTGCGTGACCGGGGCCGACCGGGGCAAGGCCGAGATGCAGCTGAAGATCGCCGGCCTGGACCAGTACTTCGGCGACCGCGTCTTCAGCGGCGTGGAGATGCCCCGCAGCAAGCCCGCCCCCGACGTCTACCTCGCCGCCGCGGCCGCCCTGCGGGTCGATCCGGCCGCGGCCGTGGTGATCGAGGATTCGGTCGCCGGCGTCACCGCGGGGGTCGCCGCCGGGGCGACCGTCTACGGCTTCGCGCCCGCCGGCCCGGCCCACGCGGCGCCGGAGGTGCTGCGCGCGGCCGGCGCCACCCTCGTCTTCACCGACATGGCGGAGCTGCCGGAGCTGATCCGCGCCTGAGCCCACGCTTGCGGGACGCCGGTTCGGAGATTGCATCCACCGAGCGGCTTGCCTAGATGGCCCGGACGTGACGATCGGCGACGGACGATTGTCCGCAATCGATCGGCGAGTCGCCGTAGTCATCCGTTTTCTCTGGATCGCCGGGGGTGTCTGCGCCAAGCTGCGGGCGCCCTTTCCCGATGCGCGGTTCGGAAGGAGTCCTCGATGGGTGTCTCGAGTGGACAGACGCGGCGTCTCGAGAGTGGCCGGGGCAACGCCGGCGGCAGCCTGTACATGTCCCGGGCCGCCAATCGGTCGCAGGCCCGGCAGAGCGCCGACCGGCTGCGCCGGTTGGCCGCGGCGGGCACCCTCGCCGAGGAGGCGGCGGCCGCGCGGGGGCTGGACCGGCTGGATCTCAGCAGTGCGGCGTACGAGATGGTGTGGCCGATCGTCTTCAACCGGGTGACCCGCCGCTTCGAGCAGGTGCGGGGCCACGCCGCCTGCGCCGCCGGCGTGGGCAACCTGGCCGACGAGTGCCTGGACCGGTTCCACGACGACGTCGAGGCGGTCGTCGAAGACCTCCTCGCGCACGCCCGCCGGCCGATCCGCGACCTCGAGGCCTGGGTGGCGGCGCGGCTCGGCGCCGCCACCGTCGACGCCCACCGCCGCCGGCGCGGCCAGCGGGGGGCGTTGCAGCGGCCACGGCTGCCCGGCTGGCTGGCCGACGAGCTCGGCCGGGACCCGTGGCTGACCACGCTGGCGACGAACGTCCTGGTCTGGGTGGGCGTGGCCGACACGGCCGGCACCGAGCTGTGGCCGGTGGACTCCTGGGCCCAGGAACGCGCCCGCTGCCTCGGCGACTGGACCGGCAGCGACCCGGGGGCGGTCTCGCGCGAGATCGGGCTGGTCCTGCGGGCGATGCGGACCCGGCCCGGCTGGTACGAGTCGTTCGTCGAGCGCCCGCTCGGGACCAAGCAGGCGCCGGTGGCCGCCGCGCCGGCCGACGCCCCGCTCGTCCTCGGCGAGCCCGACGGGCACGTGGACAGCGAGCTGGCCCGGCTGGCCGGGCACGCCGTCCGGCTGATCCACAGCCGGGTCGCCGAGGGCGAGGACGCCGAGGCGGCCGTCGCCGAGGTGATCCGCAGCGTCTTCGGCGGCCTGTTCACCGGCGGCCTCGACCGCGCGCCGCACGCCGCGGCCGACCCGCTCGGCGGCGTCACGGGGGCGCTCGCCGACCGCGGCCGGCTGGACGCGATCGTGACCACGGTGTTGTCGATCATCGCCGAGGGGGACGGCCCGACGATCCGGTTACGCGGGTAGCGCCGCCTCGATCGCGCTGACCACCGAGGCGTCCTCCGGCTCGGTCCGCGGGCCGAAGCGGGTGATCGTGCCGTCCGGGCCGACCAGGAACTTCTCGAAGTTCCAGCGGATGTCGCCGGTGTAGCCCTCGGCGTCCGGCACGGTGACCAGCTCGGCGTAGAGCGGGTGCCGGTTGTCGCCGTTGACCTCGATCTTCTCGGTCAGCGGGAAGGTGACGCCGTAGGTGGCCGAGCAGAACTCGGCGATCTCGTCGGCGGTGCCCGGCTCCTGCCCGCCGAACTGGTTGCACGGGACGCCGAGCACGGTGAAGCCGCGGCCGGCGTACCGCTCCTGCAGTCGTTCGAGGCCGTTGTACTGCGGGGTGAGACCGCACTTGGAGGCCACGTTCACCACCAGGGTGGCGACGCCAGGCCGGGCGCCGAGCTCGACCGAGGGGTCGGTCCCGCCGGGGAGCGTCACGTCGAAGATCGTCATGAGCTTCAGGATAGTGTCCGCGCCGGGGCGGCCGCGGGCGCCGGCCGGGGCACGCGCAGCCGGACCGTCGTGCCCGGGCCGTCCGTGGTGACGGTCAGCGTGCCGCCGAGCATCTCGGCGCGCTCACGCATGCCGGTCAGGCCGTGGCCGGGCGTGAACCGGCCGGCCGCGCCGTGGCCGTCGTCCCGGACGACGACCTCCAGCTCCTGGCCGTGCAGACGCAGCGCCACGTCGACGGTGCGCGCGCCGGAGTGCCGGGCGGCGTTGGTGAGCGCTTCCTGCACGATCCGGTAGATCGTGGCCTCCGCGTCCGGCGGCAGCCGGGGCAGCGACGGCGCCTGGACGCGGATGTCGAGCGCGCTCGCGTCGCCGGTGTGCCGGGCGAGCTCCTCCAGCGCGGCGGAGAGCCCGAGGCTGTCCAGCGCGAGCGGGCGCATCTGCGAGATCAGCCGGCGCAGGGCCTGGATCTGGTGGCCGACGAGGTCCCGGGCCTGGGTGATCGCCGCCCCGGACCGGGGATCCCGCTCGGCGGCCGCGCCGGCCAGCAGCACGTGCACCGCGGCGAGCTCCTGCAGGGTGTCGTCGTGCAGCTCGCGCACCCAGCGGCGGCGTTCGGCCTCCTCGCCGGCCTGGCGGGAGCTCAGCTCTCGGATGCGCGCCACTTCGCGCTGGTGGGCCGCCTCGCGCAGGGCCAGCGCGGCGGTGGTGAAGAGCAGGCAGACCGGGATGAGCAGCAGCAGCACCCGGGGCGCCGAGCGCTCGGTCAGCTGCCAGAGCCCGGAGACGGCCAGCAGCGCGGACAGGCCGGCGCCGACCAGCAGCCGGGCCCGCAACGCCAGCACGCGGGCGTCCGAGCCGGGGCTGAGCACCATGGCGAGCAGGAAGGTGGCCCCGGCCCCGGCGCCGGCCCACAGTTCGGCGCGGGCGTTGGTGTCGCTCAGCTCGAGGACGGTGCTGGCGGCGAGCAGCAGGACGCCGAGCGCGGCCAGCGCCGCCGGGGCGGGTCGAGCCGGCCCGTTCATGCCAGCGGGTCGAGTCATGCGAGCAGGCCCAGGCGCTTGGCCGCCTCGACCATGCCCGCGCGGCTGTGCGTGCCGAGCCGGCCGCGCAGGCCGGCCCGTACCGCCTCCACCGTGCGCAGGCTGACGTTCAGGTGCGCGGCGGTCTCCGCGTTGGTGTAGCCGCGGGCGAGCAGCTCGAGCACCTCCTGCTCGCGCCGGGTGAGCTCGTCGAGCGCGGCGTGCCCGGCGCGGGCCAGCCGGGCGCCCAGCTCGGCGTGCAGGTATCGCGAGCCGGCCATGACGGTCTCGACCGCGCGCAGCAGCTCGTCGGCCGCGGCCTCCTTGACGAGGTAGCCGTGCGCGCCGGCGGTGAACGCGGCCCGGGCGTGGGCCAGGTCGTCGTGCATGGTGAGCACGACGACGCGCGGCGGTCCGGCCACCGCCAGCAGCTCCGGCAGGGTGTCGAGCGCGTTGCCGGAGCCGAAACTGAGATCCAGCACGATCAGGTCGGGCCGCAGGTGGCGGGCGCGGGCGCGCAGCTGTTCCAGGCTGGACGCCTCGCCGGCGATCTCGCACCGCGGGTCGGCCACCAGCAGCGCGCGCAGCCCGGCGCGGACCACCGTGTGGTCGTCCGCCAGCAGGATCCGCCAGGCACCGTCCGCCGTCATGCTGCCCAGAGTAGGTCGTGATCCGCGGCGCGTCGCTACGGGAAAACCGCACCCAAATGTGCGGACAACCCGTTGAACTGCTTGCCGCCGGAGCAGTAGGCGTCGAACTCGGCGCACCGACCCTCCCGCGCGTACGACTGCAGGCGCGGTTCCGGGCAGGCGCGCTCGGCCGCGGTCTGGTAGATCGCTGTCCATTTCCGTCGTCGCCGCAAAGATCAGACTGACGGATCGGCCAATGCGGCCATTTCCGTTTACCCTGCACGGTTCGGGGTAGTGGCGCTGAGGATGACCAGATCAACGGCGGCTCCGATTGCCGCCCTCATCGGATCGGCGTTCATGGGCAGCGTGATCATCACGCCGCTCTACCCGCTGTACCAGCGCGAGTTCGGGTTCTCCGAGATCACCCTGACCCTGGTTTACGCGGTGTACGTGGTCGGCAACCTGGCCGCCCTGCTGTTCTTCGGCCAGATCTCCGACCGGGCCGGCCGCAAGCGGGTCGCGCTGCCGGCGCTCGGCCTGGCCACCGCGGGCACGCTGCTGTTCGTGTTCGCCCAGGGCACCGCGTGGCTGTACGCCGGCCGCCTGCTGATCGGCCTGGCGGTCGGCATCCTCTCCGGCACCGGCACGGCCTGGCTGGCCGAGCTGTTCGGACCGGGCGAGCGGCGGGCCGCGACGGTGACCGCGGCGACGGCCAATCTCACCGGCATCGCCGTCGGCCCGCTGCTGGCCGGTCTGCTCGCCGAGTACGCGCCGGTCCCGCTCGTCCTGCCGTTCGTCGCGTACCTGATCGTCCTGGGCGTCGTCGCGACGGCGGTCGCCCGCGCGCCGGAAACCCGCCGGCTCGGCGAGTCGCGGTTGCGGGTCCGGCCACGGGTCGGGGTGCCCCGCGAGCGGTGGGGCGCGTTCGCCGCGCCGGCCGTGACCGCCTTCGTCAGCTTCGCCCTCGGCGGCCTCTACTTCGCGCTGATCCCGACCATCGTGACCCACGACCTGCGGGTACGGAACGTGGCCGTCAGCGGCCTCGTCGTCTTCGCCCTGGGCGTGGTGGCCGCGGTCAGCCTGGTGCTCGGCCGGCGGCTCGAGCCGGCCCGGGCGATGGCCGGCGGCCTGTTGTGCCTGCTGCCGGCGGTCGCGCTGGTGGTGCTGGCCCAGGCGGCCCGGTCGATGGGCGTGCTGCTGCTCGCCTCGGCGGTCGGCGGCGTGGCCCTGGCGCTGGGATATCGCGGCAGCCTGGAGGTGGTGAACGAGATCGCGCCCGACGACCGCCGGGCGGAGGTGGTCTCCACCTACTTCATGGCCTGCTTCATCGGCAACTCGGTGCCGGTGATCGGGGTCGGGGTGCTCTCCGCCGTGGCCGGGCCGCTGATCGCCAGCGCCGTCTTCGCGGGCACGGTGGGCGCCCTGGCGGTCGCCGCGCTCGGCTGGTCGGTGCGCCGTCCCGCCCACTCCAAGGTATAACGCACCGGGTGGCTTGCGGCAAGACCCCTGTCATACTGCAGAATCGTCCACCGAGTCCACGACCTGCGGATATGGGGATCGAATGACCGAGCGGTACGTGTTGGACCTGCACGAGGTAGACGGGGCGCAGGGGGCGATCGCCGGGGGCAAGGGCGCGAATCTGGGGGAGCTGTCGCGGTTGGACGGCGTACGCGTGCCTCCCGGGTTCTGCTTGACGACCGCGGCCTTCCGGCGGGTCGTCCCGGAGACGCCGGCGATGGAGCGGCTGTCCCGCCTGGACCCGGCCGACCGGGAGTCGATCCGCGCGCTGAGCGCCGAGATCCGCCGGACCATCGAGGGCGTCGCCATCCCTGCCGAGCTGGCGGCCGCGGTGACCGAAGCCGTGGAAGAGGACACCGCCTACGCCGTCCGGTCCAGCGCGACCGCCGAGGACCTGCCGACCGCGTCCTTCGCCGGCCAGCAGGACACGTATCTGAACGTCGTCGGCGCGGCCGCGGTCCTCGAGCACATCGCCAAGTGCTGGGCGTCGCTGTTCACGGAGCGGGCGGTCGTCTACCGGGCGCGCAACGGTATCGACCACCGGATGGTCGACATGGCTGTGGTCGTACAGCAGATGGTTGTCCCTGATGCGTCCGGCGTCCTGTTCACGGCCGACCCGGTCACCGGCAATCGGACTGTCACAACCGTGGACGCCGTCTTCGGCCTTGGCGAGGCTCTGGTTTCCGGCTTGGTCAACCCGGACGTGTACAAGGTGCGCGACGGCGAGATCCTCGACAAGAAAGTGGTCGGCGACCAGCCCGCGCTCACCGATCCACAGGTGAGGGAGCTGGTGCGACTCGGCCGCCGGATCGAGGCCCACTTCGGCCGGCCGCAGGACATCGAATGGTGTCTGGCCGGCGACGACTTCTGGGTCGTGCAGAGCCGCCCGATCACCACCCTGTACCCGATCCCCGAGGCCGCCGACGGGGAGAACCACGTCTATCTCTCCGCCGGCCACCAGCAGATGATGACCGACGCCATGAAGCCGCTGGGCCTGTCCGTGTGGCGGCTGACCGCGATGGCGACCTTCCACGAGGCCGGCGGGCGGCTGTTCGTCGACGCCACCCGGCAGCTGACCTCACCGGCCGCCCGCGCCGGCTTCCTCGCGATGGTGGGCCGCGGCGATCCGCTGTTCCGGGACGCGCTGGAGACCGTTCTCGACCGCGGCTTCATCCGGGAGGTGCCGGACGCCGCCCCGCCGCCGGCGCACGCCGCGGCCCCCTCGATCGAGACCGACCCGGCCATCGTCACCGGGCTGATCGAGCGCAGCGAGGCGTCCCTGGCGGCGCTGCGGCGCGAGATCGCCGGCAAGAGCGGGCCTGAGCTCTTCGACTTCCTGCTGGCGGCCTTCGAGGAGCACAAGCGGGTGCTCACCGACCCGCTGAGCATGCAGGCGATCATGGCGGGCATGAACGCCACCTGGTGGCTCAACGACCACCTCGAGGAGTGGCTCGGCGAGAGGAACGCGGCCGACACGCTCACCCTCTCCGCGCCGAACAACATCACCTCCGAGATGGGCCTGGCGCTGCTCGACGTCGCCGACGCGATCCGCCCGTACCCCGAGGTGGTGAAGTTCCTCGAGAGCGTCGAGGACGACGGCTTCCTGGCCGAACTGCCGCCCGCGCCGCGCGAGGCCATCCAGGTCTACCTCGACAGATACGGCATGCGCTGCGCCGGCGAGATCGACATCACCCGGCCGCGCTGGAGCGAGCGCCCCTGCACCCTCGTCCCGCTGATCCTCGACAACATCCGCCTCTTCCAGCCCGGCGAGGCCCGCCGCCGCTTCGAGAAGGGCCGCCGCGAGGCCGAGACCAAGCGCCAGGACGTCCTGGACCGCTTGCGGACCCTTCCGAACGGCGAGGACAAAGCCGATCAGACCGTACGGATGATCGACCGCCTCCGCACGTTCATCGGCTACCGGGAGTACCCGAAATACGGCATCATCGCCCGCTATTTCGTCTATAAGCAGGCCCTCCTGGCCGAGGCCGACCGCCTCGTGCAAGCCGGCGTGCTCGCCGACCGCGAGGACATCTACTACCTCACCTTCCAAGAGCTTCAAGCGGTCGTACGCCGGGGCCGGTCCGACGATCGCCTCATCCGGCAGCGCAAGGACGACTTCCGCGGTTACCAGGCCCTCACGCCACCCCGGGTCCTCACGTCCGAGGGCGAGGCCATCGCGGGCTCCTACCGGCGCGACGACGCCCCGCCCGGCGCCCTGATCGGCCTCCCGGTCTCGGCCGGCACCGTCGAGGGCCGGGCCCGGGTCATCCTCGACATGGCCGAGGCCGACCTGGAACCGGGCGACATCCTGGTCACCGCGTTCACCGACCCCAGCTGGTCACCGCTGTTCGTGGCGGTCGCCGGCCTGGTCACCGAGGTGGGCGGCCTGATGACGCACGGCGCGGTGATCGCCCGCGAGTACGGCCTGCCGGCCGTGGTCGGCGTCGCCGGCGCGACCCGGCTGATCGCCGACGGCCGGCGGATCCGGGTGCACGGCAGCGAGGGCTACGTCGAGCTGCTGTCCTAGGCCAGCGCCCGCAGGAGGCGGTCCACCTCGTCCTCGGTGTTGTAGTGGTAGATGGCGGCGCGCACCGCCCCGCCGTCGGCGCGCAGGCCGGCCGCCTCGAAGTACTCGGCCGCGTAGTAGTCGCCGTGCGAGACGCAGATGCCCTGCTCGCCGAGGGCGTGGGCGGTCTCGGCCGGGGTCTGGCCGGCGACCCGGAACGAGACCGTCGGGCAGCGGTCGGACCGCCGGCTCGCCGGAGTGGGTGGCCGGGTAGTCGACCGCCGGCTCGCCGGAGTGGGTGGCCGGGTAGTCGACCGCCGGCTCGCCGGAGAGGGTGGCCAGGTAGTCGACCGCGGCGGTCAGGCCGGCCAGCAGTTCGAAGCTCAGCGTCCCGTACTCGAACCGGTCCGGGGCCTGCTCCGGCGACGGGATCAGCTTCACCGGGCGCAGGGGCGCCCAGACGGCCGGGTCGGCGACCACGGCGGCGTAGTGCGGGCCGGACCACTTGTAGGCGCTGGTCGTGTAGAAGTCCGCGCCGAGGGCCCGCACGTCGATCGGCCGGTGTGCGGTCGCGTGCACGCCGTCCACGTACACGAAAGCCTGGAACGCGTGCGCGACGTCGGCGATCTGCCGGACCGCCGGCATGGTCCCGATGGCGTTGCTGGCCGCGGTGACCGCCACCAGCCGCGTCCGCGAGCCGATCAACTCCCGGTATTGGGCCGCCGGAAGCTCGCCGGTCGTCAGGTCGACCTCGGCCCACCGTACGGTCGCTCCGGCCGTCTCGGCGGCCTGCACCCACGGCCGGACGTTGGCGTCGTGGTCGAGCCGCGAGACCACCACCTCGTCGCCCGGTCCCCACTCCCGGGACAGGGTGCGGGCCATCAGATAGGTCAGCGCGGTGGCGCTCGGCCCGAACACCACCCCGGCCGGGTCGCCGCCCACCAGGTCCGCGACCGCCGACCGGGCCGCGGCGACGATCTCCCCGGACCGGCGGGCGGGCTCGTGGGCGCTGCCCCGGTTCGACACCGCCGTCCGCATCGCCCCGGCGATCGCGGCGATCACCGGCTCGGCCGGCTGGGTGCCGCCGGCCCCGTCGAAGTGGACGAAGCCCTCGGCGAGGGCCGGATAGTGCGACCGCACAAGGTCGACGTCAAGGATCACCCGCCGAGCCTAGGCGTTCCGGACGTGACGAAGGCGCCGGATCCCGCCCGGCGCCTTCGCCTCGCGGCAAGCCCTTGCTCAGCCGCCCGTGACGGTCAGGGTGAACGGGGCGGTGGTGCCGATCGGGTCGCTGCTGAGGGTGATCGCGCTGATGGTGATCGTGGCGGTGCCGACCGGCGTGCCCGGCGAGGTGGTCAGGAACATCGACGAGTGGCCGATGAGGAACGGCTTGGCCGGCAGGAAGTGCGCGGTGACCCCGGCGGGCAGGCCGGTCGCGCTCAACGCCACCCGGGTGCTCTCCGACTCGTGCCTCGTCCGGGTGAACGTGATCAGGGTCGTCGCCAGGCCGCCGGCCTGCACGGTGGCCGCGCTCCTGCTGAGGTTCATCGTGTATTCGGGGGCCGGTGCGGCGACCGCGGCGGCCGCCGGCGCGGCGAGAACCAGTGCCAGCGCCACCGGTGCGACGCTGCCGATCTTCCGGTACATCGGATGCCCTTCCGTCGTGCGGCGACCGCACGGCATCCGGCCCCCGCTCCTGACCGGACGATGGCACCGGCGGCTGGAGCGACCCTGACGCGGCGCTGAAATCCGGACCCGCATCCGCGGAAGGTTTTCGGAAGAAAAATGGTAGAAGAGTGAATGCGGATTCACTCATGGTGATCTTCGTGGTGGTGCGGTAGCCTTCCATTCGGTCGTCGGCCACCATTGTTTGGGCGGTGAGGGACATTGCTGGATCGGCCGCGAGTCGATATGGCTTTTCCCCGTGATCTCGGCATTCACAGCGCCGTTCCGGCCGTGGCCGGCGACGACGACCTGCCCACCTATGTGGAGCGTGACCTGGACTTCCTCCTGCACGCCAAGCTCGCCGGCAAGCTGCCGAAACGCGGGAGTTTCGTGGTCCTGGTCGGTGGCTCCTCCACCGGGAAAACGAGATCGTTGTACGAGGCGATCTACGAACTCGTGCCGAATTGGTGGCTGATCCAGCCGGCCGAGGCGGCCGATTTGCTGGAATGGAAGAATGCGCCGCCGCAGGACACGGTCTTCTGGCTCGACGAGTTGCACCATTATCTCGGCGCTCATCCACCGCTGACCGCCGAATGCGTCCGCGTGCTGGTGCGGCACGGCAATCTGGTGGTCGGCACGCTCTGGCCGGACCAGTACGCCCGGTGGACGGCCGGCCGCGACGACGTCCACGCGCTGGTGAAGAGCGCGGACGTGATACCGGTTCCGGACGCGCTGACCGCCGCGGAGCGGGCCCGGGCCGAGGACGTCGCCCGGCAGGACAGCCGGATCCACGACGCGCTGCGCTCCGGTGAGGTGGGCATGACCCAGGTCCTGGCCGGCGGGCCGCGGCTGGTGATGTGCTGGGAGCAGCCCGCCAACCCGTACGCCAAGGCGATGATCACCGCCGCGGCCGACGCGCACCGGCTCGGTGTGCAGTCGCCGCTCGGCGAGGGGCTGCTCGCCGACGCGATGTTCGGCTACCTGCAGCCGCGCCATCGGGTGCGCCCGACGGAGCACTGGCTGACCCAGGCGCTGCCGCATGCGACCGAGCCGCTCTACGGCGACGTCTCGCCGCTGGTCCCGGTCGACGACGGGCGCCCGGGCACCTGCGCCGGCTACACGATCGCCGACTACCTGGCCCAGCACGTACGCGGCCGGCGGCGCACCGAACCGGTCCCGGCCGAGGCCTGGTACGCGCTGGTGACCAGGCTGCGCCGGCGCGACGACCTGCGGCGGCTCGCCCACGCGGCGATCGCCCGGCTCCGCTTCCACTACGCCGAGATCGCGCTGGCCCGGCTCGTGACCGAGTTCGACGACGGTCGCGCGGTGGCGGATCTGGCCGACCTGCTGGTCCGTCAGGACCGGCTGGCGGAGGCGCAGCGGCTGCTCGGCGACCGGCTGGCGACACACGCGGAGGACCGCATCGCCGTCCGGAAGCTGTCCCGGGTGCAGGAGCTCCGACAGCGCGTGGAGCTCGTGCGCCCGGCCGGCCGGGCGCACGAGATGTCCGCGGAGGTCGCCGAGATCCTGGCCGACGGCGGCGTCTGCGACGGCCTGCGGCAGGAGGCGGACGCCGGCGACGCGATCGCGGCCGACCGGCTCGTGGAGATCCTGTTCGACCGGGGATGCGTGCGGGAGCTGCGCTCCCGGGCGGAGCGGGGCGAGCTGCGGTCCGCGGAGGCGCTGGCCGACCTGTACGCCGGCTGGGGCGAGATCGATCTGCTGCGGGCCCGCGCCGACGCCGGGGACAAGGCGGCCGAGCTGCGCCTGGCGAAGCTGCAACGGGACGCCGACCGGGGCGCGGCGCCCGAGTACGAGATCGGCGCCCTGCGCAAGGCGGTCGACGAGGGCGACCCCGAGGCGCCCGGAAAGCTCTGCTCGCTCCTGTTCGACCTGCGCGACGAGCCGAACCTCCGGGCGGAGCTGGACGCCGGGACGGCCGGCGCCGCCGAGCGACTGCTGGCCCTCTACACCGCGCAGGACAATCCGTCGCTTGTCCGGCTGCGGGCCTTCGGCCTGACCGCGGACGGCCGGCTCCACACCCCGTAGACGAAAGGGACCCTTCATGGCCGCCGAGCTGACCTCCGCCGACTACGCATACCTGATCATCCTGAAGGCCGAGGACCGCGAGATCTCCAATACCGAGATGGCCGAGCTGTACGGCGTACGGCTGAGGAATCCGGAGCTCAAGAGACTCGCCGGCTACGTCGTCTCCACGACCAGGGGCAGCACCTTCTGGCACGTCATCACCGACAGGGGCGTCCGGGCTCTCGACCACGAGCTGACCCTGGAGCAGGGCCGCGTGCCGGAGGGGAAGAGGCGCACGGCCAAGGAGGGCGACCTGTACTGGGCCGCCATGCTGGCAATGCACAAGCTCCTGCGCCGCCCGCCGGGCAAAAAGGTCGTCCCCCCGCCGATGGACCTCGCCGACCGGGTCCGGGCCGCCTACGCGGAGCTGGCGGAAACGCCCGGGACGTGGGTCAAGCTGGCCAACCTGCGGGCGCAGCTCGCCGACCTGTCCACGGCGGAACTCGACAAGACCCTGGAGCAGATGCTCGACTCGCCGGATGTCCAGCTCGAACCGGAGGCGCTCGACCGCCGGATCGGTCCGGAGGAGCGCCGCGCCGCCGTCCACATCGGCGGTGAGGACCGGCACAAGCTGGCGATCGGCGTGCGATGAACGAGCAGCAGCGCGCCGCGCTCGCGGCGCTCCGGCTGAGCTGGGTGCAGGCACCCGACGATGTCTGGCGGCGGTCGCCCTACCATGTCGACGGCCTGCACGAATCCGCCCTGCGGGACGTGCGGGACGGCATCGCCGAGGCGGCCGCCAGCCCCGACGCCAGCCCGATCGGCCTCGTCCTGGAGGGCCGGCAGGGCTCGGGCAAGACGCATCTGCTGGGCCTGGTGCGTGAACAGGTGCAGCAGCAGGGCGGCTACTTCTTCCTCGTCGGGCTGCTCGGCAACGGGGACTTCTGGGACGGCCTGCTCGTCTTTCTGCTGGACGGCCTGGCGCGCGAGACGTCGGACGGGGAGACCCAACTGCGGTTGCTGCTCCGCCGGTTGGCCTCGCGGATCGGCGCCCCGCGCGCCGACCGGCGTGCGGTGATCGGCGAGACCGACCTGACGGAGGCCGCGCTGAGCTCCTTTGTGAGCGGACTGGGGGCCTACAACGAGCGAGTCGCCCGCCAATGCCGCAGCACGCTGCGCGCCCTCGCCCTGCGTGCCTCGGCGGACGAAGGGCATCAGGACATCGCCGAAAGCTACTTCGCCGGAGCCGGGGAGGCGGTCCCGGGCGAGCGGCAATCGTGGAAGATCAGCGCCCGGGCGCGGGAGACCCCGGAGCTCGTCCGCGAGATCTCCTCGCTGCTCGCGCTGACCGGCCCCTCGGTCATCGCCTTCGATCAGATCGACACGGCCGTCGCGCAGGCTGCCGTACAGGCGGACCTGGCGAAGATGTCCGTCGGTGAGGCGAACGTGCGGCAAGCGGCTCTGGTCGCCGATCTCGCGCACGGCGTCAGCGATCTGCGGGACCTGACCCAGCGGACGCTGCTGGTCATCGCCACCCTGTCCGCGACGTGGGACCTGGTCGTGGAGAACGCGCCCGCCTCGCTCGATCCGCGATTCCGCCGCCGCTTCGCCCTGCAGGGCATCCGGGATGTGCGGATCGCTCGCGAGATCATCGCCAGGCGCTTCGCGCCTCGCTTCGCGGCGACCGGGTTCACCCCGGATTACGCTACCTGGCCCATTCTTGAGGATGCGTTCCAGGAAGCTCTCAACTACACGCCCCGTAGTTTGATCATGGCGGTGGATCGGCACATCCGCGCCTGCCTGATCCGCGGCGAGGCGCGGCAGCTTACCCGCCTGGCCGACGTGCCGAGCGAGAAAGAGCTGGCCGGGGCGCCGCCCGTGCCGCTGCCGCAGGTCGCCGACGAGGAGATGGCGCGGATCGAGGCGCGGTTCGAGGAGCTCAAGCGGGATGCGAACGTGACGTTGCCCTTGGAGGGTGACACCGAGGACAGTACGTTTCCGGGGCTGTTGGCGGCGGGGCTGCAGGCGTGGATCGCCGAGCGTGGCGACGGCGGCCGGCGGTTCGGTATCGACCCGCCGCCGAGTTCCAAGCCGGACCTGCACGCCCGCCTCCGCCGCGACCTGGACGAGCGCTCCGAGGAGGAGCGGGAGCACTCGCCCGACCAGTCCCGCACCGAGGACCAGGTGCACTGGGCGTTCCGGGCGATCAGCGACACCCACCACGGGGTGGCCGCGCTGCACCGGATCCGCCGTGCCCGTACGGCGGCCGGGCTCACCGCCGAGGTCACCAAGCGGAAGCTCTTCCTGCTGCGCAACGGCGACTGGAGCCAGTCGGCCAAGACCCAGGAGGTCGTCGAGCAGCTCAAGCGCGACGGCGGCGTCACCCTTCCGGTCGACGAGTCCGACCTGCGGATCCTCGACGCCCTGGACAAACTGCGGACGGAGAACCCGGCGAGCCTGCAGGCATGGCTGCTCCGGTACCGGCCCACCGAGCAGATCCGGATCTTCAAGGAGGCCCTCGCCGACGCCGACACGTGGACCGGGGAGGAGGTGCGACGGCCGGACACCCCGCCGACCGAGCGGGGCGAGAGCTTCACCATCGGCACGGGCGTCGCGGACGGCGTACCCGTCTCGCTCTCGCTCGAAGCGCTACGCAAGCACGCGGCGATCTTCGCCGCCAGCGGCTCGGGCAAGACCGTGCTCCTGCGCCGCCTCATCGAGGAGTGTGCGCTGCGGGGCGTGTCGGTGATCGTCCTGGACCCCAACAACGACCTGGCGCGCCTCGGCGATCCGTGGCCGGAGCCGCCGACCGGCTGGGGCCCGGGCGACGCCGAGCGGGCCGCCCGGTATCTGGCCGGGACCGAGGTCGTGACGTGGACGCCGCGCCGCGAGTCCGGCCGGCCGCTGAGTTTCCAGCCGCTGCCCGATTTCGCGAGCGTGCGGGACGACCCCGACGAGTTGGGCGCGGCGGTCGAGGCGGCGGTGACCGCCCTCGCACCGCGGGCCAACCTGATCGGCCGTACGGAACGAGTGAATTTGAGGTTGGCGGTTTTGCGGAAGGCCGTCGAGCACTTCGCGCGGCGGGGCGGCAGCGACGTCCGCGGCCTGATCGGGCTGCTGTCCGACCTGCCGGACGGGGTCAGCGAGCTGGCCGACGCCCAGAAGATCGCCGCGGGCCTGGGGCAGACGCTCACCGCCTCGATGGACAACGACCCGCTGTTCGGCGGGGCCGGCGCCGCCGCGGACCCCGGCACGCTGCTGACGCCGTCGGCCGGTAAGCGGGCTCGCATCTCCGTGATCAGCCTCATCGGGTTGCCCGGCGACGAGGCGCGGCAGAGCTTCGTGAACCAGCTGCAGATGGGGCTCTTCGCCTGGATCAAACGGCACCCGGCCACCGACCGTCCACTGCTGGGCCTGCTGGTCATGGACGAGGCGCAGACCCTCGCGCCCTCCGGGGCGATGACCGCGTGCACGCAGAGCACCCTCGCCCTCGCCTCGCAGGCGCGGAAGTACGGCCTCGGACTGATCTTCGCCACGCAGTCGCCGAAGGGCCTGCACAATCGCATCCCCGGCAACGCGGCCACGCACGTCTTCGGGCGGATCACCGCGCCGGTGCAGATCGAGGCCGCCCGGGAGATGGCGAAGGTCAAGGGCGGCGACGTGCCGGACATCGGGAACCTCACCGCGGGCGACTTCTACATCGCGCTCGAGGGCGAGGCGCCGTGCCGGGCCCGGACGCCGATGTGCCTGAGCCACCACCCGAGCAGCCCGCTGACCGACGAGGAGGTCATGGCGCGCGCCCGGGCGTGAAGTGGGGTCGCACCAGGCCGGCGAGGTCGGCGCGGCCGATCCCGTCGAGCGCGCCCGGTAGGTCGGCGAGCCGGTCCCGGGTCTCCAGCCAGGTCCACACCCCGTGCGCCTCGTCGCCGGCGCGGAAGCGGCGTACCTCCCACGCCGGGATGCCGAGGTGATCGGCCAGGTCCTGCCAGTCGTACGTGAGCCGGCGCAGGACCTGCACCTTCACCGGGCCGGGCACGACGCCGCCGGCCGGCCGGGGCGGTGGCGGCGCGGCGCCGGGGGTCAGCAGGAGTTCGAGCAGGGCGAGGAGCACCTCGGCCGAGGCCCGGGCGGCGAACGCCTTGAACCGGTCGTCCTTCTCCAGGTCCGCGTGGTCCATCACGCCCTTGGCGACCAGCCAGTGCGGCACCCGCCGTTCGGACGCGACCGTGGCGATGGTCGCCGCCTCCATGTCCAGCGCCAGGATCTTGCGCTGGTTGACCTCGAGGCGGTTCCAGGTCTCCGGATCCGCCATCACCGCGCCGCCGCTGGCCATCGGCCCGGGCCGCACCACGAACGGCAGGCGGTCCGGGCCGTCCACGTCGACGTAGAGGGTGCGCTCGATGAACGTACGGCCGGTCCCGGTCAACGCCAGAGCGCCGTCGCGCCAGGCGATCAGTCCCTCGCCCTCCCACTGTCCCAACCGTGCAGGCCAGGTCGTACGCGGGAAATAGCGCTCGCGAGCCGGATGCTTGCGCGGGTCCTGACCCCTCAGCAGCCGCTCCAGATACCAGACCTTGGCCTCCTCGTCGTCGGCGGTGCCGTGACTCGGCAGGCCCGACGGGTCGAACTCCTGCACCGTCCGCACCCATCGGCTGTCCAGCGGAAACTGCTGGTTGTCGGGGTGAAAGGCGGCGCCCACGTACTTGCCCTCGTCCCACTGGTAGGCCGGCGCGGCGACGATGACGTCCCCGGGCGCGACGGCGCCTGGCCGGCCCGCGCACACCCCGCTCATCGCCAGGCAGGTCGGCCGCAGCCGGTCGGTGAGCGCGAGGGCGATCGGCGCGGTGCTGCGCCCGCCCATCGCGGTCGGCCGCGCCAGCGCCACCGACGGCCCCCGGCCGGCGGCGGTGGCGAACGGCTGTGATCCGCCGGTGCCGTGGTCGGTCCACGCCGACGGCCCGAGCAGGCCCTTCACGGCGTCGTACTCCTCGGGCAGCGCCGTGATGATCAGAACATCGACGTGGGTCACCTGGCTATCGTGCCCGTTCGGGTCGCCGCCGACGAGGATCGGTCACCGGGCGGAAGGACGACGGTGGGGAAGCGGTAGAAACCCGGGCGATGGTCGGCGCCGCATGCCGTCGAGCGTCGTCTCCAGCAGTGGCAGGGCGCGCAGCACCTGACGGGAGCGGATCAGCGCGTCCCAGACCGGCTCGAACTTCTTCCAACCGCCCGCGTACGCGAGATGCCGCAGCCGGTAGTCGCGCGGCTTGCCGGCTGCCCCGCGCCAGATGGATGGCCACCGGTAGAAGTCCCGGTACGCCTTCCAGTAGCCGGACTCCAGTTGCTCCGCTGTCAGCCCGCGCGGCCGGTAGACGACGTGCCGGGTGTCGTACCGATCCCAGTCCCTGTGCACGATCCGGCCCGCTGTCTCCATCCGGCGGAACAGCGCGGTGCCCGGATACGGCGTCATGATGTGGAAGGTGGCCGTCTCCAGCCCGATGTCCACGCCCCACTCGACCGTACGATCGAAGACGTCCGGGCCGTCGTCGTCCATGCCGAAGACGAAGCTGGCATTGACCATGACCCCGGCGTCGTGCAGCCGCCGCGCCACCGCCTCGTAGCTGCGCCCGACGTTCTGCCGTTTGCGCTGCTCGGCCAGGTTGCCCGCGTTGATCGTCTCGAAGCCGACGAACATGCTGCGCAGTCCCGCGGCGGCCGCCTTCTCCAGCAGGCCGGGCGCGAGGATCGAGTCGACCGTGCCGGCCGCCTGCCAGACCCGGTTCATGCCGCGCATCCCGTCGAACAGGGCCTCGGCGAAGCGGCGGTTGCCGAGCAGATGGTCGTCGAGGAAGTAGAGGTGCCGGCCGGGCAGCCGGTCGATCTCGGCGAGCGCGTCGTCCACCCGCTGGGTGTAGTACGACTTGCCGCCCGCGAAGAACGCGTCCTTGTAGCAGAAGTCGCAATGGTGCGGGCAACCCCGGGAAACCACGATCGAATTGGGTACGAGGTACCGCTCCCGCCTGATCAGGTCGCGCCGGACCGGAGGCAGGCCGTGCAGCGTGCGCTCGCTGGAGACGTACCGCTTGGCCGGCTCGCCGCGGCGGAAGTCGGCCAGGAAGCGGGGCCAGGTGTCCTCGCCCGGCCCGAGGAAGATCGCGTCGGCGTGCCCGGCGGCCTCCTCCGGCAGCGAGGTCACGTGCAGCCCGCCGAGGGCGACGAAGACGCCCCGCTCGCGGTACCGGTCGGCCAGCTCGTAACTGCGCCGGGCCGAGGTGATGTAGACCTGGATCACCGCCAGGTCCGGCCGGTCGTCGGCGACCTGGGCGGCGATCCGCTCCACGTGCTCGTCGAGGATGCGTACCTCGTCGTCGGGGCCGAGGTAGCCGGCCAGGGTGGCCAGCCCGAGCGGCGGGAACAACGAATACTTGATCGGCCGGAAGAGCGGGCTGGTCGCCTCGGTCAGGGCCGGCAGGATCATCGTCACGCGCATGCCCGAAAGGCTAGAAATCGCCTGCGGAGAAGGTGTGCGGCCGCGGTGAAGGTTCTGCGCCGGGCCGGGCTCAGCGGCGCAACTCGCCGGCCTCGATCCGGATGACCCGGTCGCAGGTGGCGGCGACCCGCTCGCTGCGGGTGGCCAGCAGCACCGCCCCGCCGCGGTCGGCCCGGGCGCGCAGCATGGTCAGCAGCTCCGTCGCCTCGGCCTCGGCCAGCAGCCCGGTCGGCTCGTCGGCGACCAGCACCGGCGGGTCGTTGGCCAGGGCCACGGCCAGCGCGGCGCGGGAGCGTTCGCCGGGGGACAGCGCCGGCGGGAACGTGTCCCCGCGCCCGCCGAGTCCGGCCGCGGCCAGCCGGACGCCCAGGTCGCGGTAGGCGCGGCGGGCGGCCAGGTGCCGGGCCAGGACGATGTTCTGCCCGACCGTCAAGTGATCGACCAGATTGCCGTAGGCGTACAGGATCCCGATGTGCTCGGCGCGTAACCGCGCGCGCTCGGCCTCGGTGCGCAGGTTCAGCTGATGGCCGGCCACGTGCACGAGTCCGCTGTCCGGCTCGTCGACGCCGGTCAGCAGCGCGAGCAGCGACGTCTTCCCGGACCCGGTACGACCGAGCAGCGCCACGCTCTCGCCCCGGCACACGGCGAGTGAGACGCCGCACAGCGCGAAGGAGCCGCCGGCCGTACGACGGAAGTATTTGTTGAGGCGATGGCCGGTCAGCACCTCGGCATTGGTCACGCCGGCAACCTATGGCGCGGTTTCTGAAAATTCCGTGAGAGGTTTGGGCCCGGCCGGGCCGGGCATGGCAGAAATACATGACCTCAGCGCTGGGCCCGTCGTTCCTCGACCCGCAATGGCTGATCTCCACCTTCGGGCTGATCGGCATCCTGGTCATCGTGTTCGCCGAGTCCGGGCTGTTCTTCGGCTTCTTCCTGCCCGGCGACTCGCTGCTGTTCACGGCCGGCCTGCTCGTGGCGGACGGCACCTACCTGCGGGTGCCGCTCTGGCTGATGTGCGCGCTGCTGTCGGCCGCCGCCGTGGCCGGCGATCAGTTCGGCTACCTGTTCGGGCGCCGGTTCGGGCCGGCCCTCTTCCGGCGGCCGGACTCGCGGCTGTTCAAGCAGGAGAACCTCGCCCGCGCCCAGGGCTTCTTCGACCGGTACGGCGCGCGGTCGATCATCCTGGCCCGGTTCGTGCCGATCGTCCGGACGTTTACCCCGATCGTGGCGGGCGCGAGCCGCATGCACTACCGCTCGTTCCTGATCTACAACGCGGTCGGCGGCGTGCTGTGGGCCTGTGGCGTGACGATCCTCGGCTACTTCCTCGGCCAGATCGCCTTCGTGCGGTCCAACATCGAGCTGATCCTGGTCGGCATCGTCGCGCTGTCGGTGCTCCCGATCGCGGTGGAATTCCTGCGCAGTCGGCGGCGGGCCCGGGCGAGGCGTTAGCGCGGAAACTGGCGCGGCCTCGGAGGGGCGAGGCGTTGGCGCAGCAGGTCGACGTCGGAGGGGCGAGGCGTTAGCGCAGCAGCCGGCGGAGGAGGTCGGCGTCGGACGAGCCTCGGGCGCCGGGGTGCACGGGCCGGGAGAATCGGGGCGGCCCGCAAGGCGGCGACGAGCGACTCCGGATGCGCTTGGCCGGTAAGGCCGCGACAAGCGATTCTGGGGTGCGCTTGGCCTGCGGGGCCGCGACGAGCGACTCGAGGGTGCGCTCGGCCGAGTTACCGCAGGCTGGCGAACACGTCGCCCTCCCGGCGCGCGCCCGGCGTCCGGCCCGCCTCGATGAACCACTCGCGCCCGGCGGCCAACCGGAAGAGCGGGCCGGGCAGCCGCCCGAGCAGCGCCACGGTCCGCAGTCCCGCCCCACCCTCGGCCTGGCTCGCGTGGGCCCGCAGGGCGATCCGTTTCTGTCGCCAGTACCGGCCGACATCGACGACGTGGGTCGTCTCCGAGCCGTCGGCGTACGCGTCGGCCGCCCCGGCCAGCGGCAGCCGCGGCAGCAGCCGGCCGGCCAGGCGCAGCACGCGCAGCGCCGCCGCCAGCCGTCGCCGGTCGACCGTCGCCTCGAGCAGCACCGGGGTTGCCGCCGCGGCCGCCGCGGCCCGGGCCACGTGGTGCAGGTGGCGGTGGTCGGGGTGACCGTATCCGCCGTGCGCGTCGTAGCCGGTGAGCACGTCCGCCCGCTCCGCGCGGAGGATCTCGGCCAGCGCGGCCGCGGCCCGGTCCACCGGAACGTCGACGAACCGCGGCGGGTAGCCGGCGGCCGTGGGCGCGTAGCTGGCGGCGGTGGGTGAGTTGCTGGCGGCGGTGGGTGCGTTGCTGGCGGCGGTGGGTGCGTTGCTGGCGGCGGTGGGTGCGTTGCTGGCGGCGGTGGGTGCGTCGCCGGCGGCCATGGCCGCGTTGCCGGCGGCCGTGGGCGCGTCGCCGGCGGCAATGGGTGCGTTGCTGGCGGCCAAGGTAGCGTCGCCGGCGGCCACGGGTGCGTCGCCGTGCAGGCCCGAGTCGCGGTAGCCGAGGACGACCACCCGGGCGCAGCCGAGCGCCTCGGCCGCGCGGTGCAGTTCGGCCCGCCGGCGGGCGCCCGCACCCCCGGCCTCGCCGAGCGTCGCGACGACCAGGACGACGCGGTGCCCCTCCGCGGCGGCCCGGGCCAGCGTGCCCCCGGTGAGCAGGCTCTCGTCGTCCGGGTGAGCGTGGAACGAGACCAGCGTGAACCGCCGGGTCATCCCGGCAGGCCGATCCGCGCCAACGGGCAGGTCCAGGTCGACGGGCCGGTCCACGCCGACGGGCAGGTCCAGGCCGACGGGCCGGTCCAGGCCGACGGGCTGACCCGAGCCAATGGGCTGACCCGAGCCAACGGGCCGACCCGAGCCAATGGGCTGGTCGGGGTCCATCGGCTGACCCGGGCCGACGGGCTGACCCTGGCCGACGCGCTGACCTGGGTCGACGGGCTGGTCCGGGTCAGCGGGCTGACGCGGGTCGACGGGCTGATCCGGGTCGACGGGCCGATGCGGGACAAGGGGCCGGACCGGAGTCGGATCGCTGCCTCGTATGCGGCGTCGGCGGCGTCGAGCACGGCCGGCCAGCTCATGGCGGGCGTGGTGGCGCGGTTGTGCCCGGCAACGGCGGCGAGCCGGGCCGGGTCGTCCAGCAGCCCGGCGAGGGTCGCGGTGAGAGTGTCGTCCGAGGGAGCGAGCCAGCCCTCGATGTCGGGCCGGATGAAGTCGGCGATGCCGCTGCCGGCGCGGGCCACAACCGGGAGGCCGGCGGTGCGCGCCTCCAGGGCGGCGATGCCGAACGACTCGCGCGGCGCCGGCGCGATGTAGAGGTCGGCGGCGGCGAGGACGTCGCGGATCGCCGGCCGGGAGAGCGCGCCGGCCAGGTGGATGCTGCCGGCCGAGCCGGAGGCGTCGATCCGGCGCTGCAGCCGCGCCCGGAGCGGGCCGTCGCCGACCAGCACCGCCCGGAACCGCCCGGGATGGCTTTCCTGGAGCGCCAGCAGGATGTCGAGCAGGGCGTGCGGGCGCTTGCGGCGGACCATGCGCATCACGCTGACCAGTGTCGGCATCGTGGACGCGGTCGGCGGGCGGGCGGTCTGCCACTCGCTGGGATCGATGCCGTTGGGCAGGATGCCGACCACGGCTCCGTCCAGCGCCGCGCTCACCGCCTGGGCCGCCGCCGTGCTGACCGCCGTCCACACCACTGGCCAGCCGGCGGCCCGCTGCCAGCGGGCGTACCGACGGACCATCGGCAGGACGTCGTGCCACATCGAGTGCACCGAGACGACCGTCGGCAGGCCGGATGCTGCCGCCACCCGGGCGGCCGTCCACGACAGTGGGGAGAAGGCAGAGATGTGGACGTGCACCACCTCCGTGCCGCGGGTCAGCAGGGCGTCGGAAAGTTCGGCGCCGGGCACCCATCGGTAGGGGCCGGCGCCCAGCCGGTGGCCTGCGCCGAGCCGCAGCACGGGGACGTCGTCCACGTCGTCGTTACCGTGCGCCGCGCTGGCCGGGCCGAAAGAGTCGCTGCCGTTCGCCGCGAGAGCCCGGGCGAGGGAGTCGTTGCGTGCCGTGGTGGCCGGGGCGCGGGAGTCGTTGCCGTGCGCCGCGATGGCCGGGACGAAGGAGTTGCCGCCCGCGAGGGCCGGGGCGATGGAGTTGCCGCCCGCGAGGGCCGGGGCGATGGAGTTGTCGCCCGTGGTGGCCGGGCCGATGGAGTTGTCGCCCGTGGTGGCCGGGCCGATGGAGTTGTCGCCCGTGGTGGCCGGGCCGATGGAGTTGTCGCCCGTGGTGGCCGGGGCGAAGGAGTTGCCGCCCGTCGTGGCCGGGCCGAAGGAGTCGTTGGCGTGCGCCGCGAGGGCCGGGCCGAAGAAGTCGTCGCCGCTCGCCGTGGTGGTCAGGACGAACGCGTCGTCGCCGCGCCGCCGCTGCCGGGTGGCGAGGTCGCGGACGTGCAGTTCGACGCCGCCGAGCCGGGGGAGGTAGACGTCGCTGACGTGGGCTACGCGCATACCGGTGGGGCCCCGTTCCGGCGCCGCGAGGCCCACCAGCCGGCGCCCACCGCCGCGCCGACCGGGATCTCGGCGGCGAACACGAAGGCGCGGAAGAGCAGCACCCCGGCGAGCGCCGCGGTGGGGTCCACGCCGAGCGCGATCAGCACCGTCGCCATCCCGGCCTCGGCCGGCCCGGCCCCGCCCGGCGTGATGACCTGCAGCGTCAGCGCCCGCTCGGCGACCAGCGCGGCGAACACCAGCACCGGGTGCGGCCGCAGCCCGACGGCGAGCAGGCAGCACCACAACAGCGCACCCTGCGCCAGCCAGTACCCGGCCATGCCCAGCGTCAGCGCCGTACGCCGTCTTCGCACCAGCCCTTCGGTCCCGGCCAGCAGGTCGGACACCGTCGTCGACCAGGTGGCGCCGACCGGCCGCCGGACCACCCGGGAGCAGCCCCGGGCCGCCACGCCCACCACGCGCAGCAGCGGCGCCGCCCGCCCGCACAACGCCCAGAGCAGCAGTACCCCGGCCGCGAACGCGCCGGCCGCCGGCAGCACCCAGGCACCGCCCGCCGCCGGGCTGAGCACCCCGGCGGCCACCAGCGCCACCAGCGCGACCGCCGGCATCAGCAGCTTGGCGACGACGTCGCACGCCTTCGAGACCACCACGAAGCGGGCGAAGTCGAGGCGGCTGTGTCCCCAGGCCCGGGTCATGGCCAGGTTCAGGGCCGTGCCGGCGAGGCCGCCCAGCGGCAGGACGTTGGAGACCGCGCTGCCGCTCAGGTTCAACGCCAGGGCCCGGCCCCGGCTCAACCCCGGCAGCGCGGCGGTCAGCACCACCGTGTGGATGTACAGCCCCGCGATCCAGACCAGCGCGAGCCCCGCCGTCACCGCCCAGGGAAGCCCGCCGATCAGCCCGAACGCCGCCGTCCAGGAGGCACCGGCGGCCGACGCCCGGACGGCGGCCCAGGCCGTCACCGCGAGAAGGGCCACCACCAGGGCTGCTCGCCACCGTTTCGGCACGCCTTCCTCCACCGATCAGCCGCCGTATCGGAATTGGTCACGATCACAAGCGTCGGCTGAGGGAACGCTGAAATTCGGCAAGTCGCCATTTCGGCGTAAGCGGATCTTAAACGCTGTACGATGGCTGGTTCGCCTGCGGCAGCCCGGCCCAGCACGCCGCCCCCACCGGCAGCTGCGCCCAGCAGGACATCAGCCGGTAGGTCAGGACGGCGGCGGTCGCCGCGGCGGCGGGCGCGTGGCCGGTGGTGGTCATCGCCAGGATCAGGGTCGCCTCGATCACGCCGATACCGCCGGCGGTCGCCGGGATCTGCCGGGCCAGCTGCGCGCCCAGATAGGCCGCGCCGACCACCGGGATCGGCACCGACAGGCCCAGCGCGCGCAGGCAGGCCAGCAGGCACAACAGGTCGGTGAGCCAGTTGATCGCGGCGAGCGTGAGCACCAGCAGCCAGCGCCGGGCGGGGATGAGCGCGGCGTGCGCGGCCGTTTCGCGGACCACCTGCCGCAGCCGGCCGCCCGGCGCTGTGCCGCCACCGGCGCCCGGCCCTCCGGACGGCGCGGAGAAGGCCGGCCGGCCCGGCCGGTGGCGCACCCAGCGGACCACCGGCACCATCGACGCCAAGGCCAGCACGGCGAGCGTGGCCACCGCCGGTCCGGCCTGCACCAGGGCGTCACCGGCGTACAGAATGGCGAGACCCGAGACCGAGGCGACACCGCACAGCACCGTGACGGCCGTTGCCACCGGGCGGGTCGCCCCGCGGGCGCGGAACTGCCGATAGCCGTACGCCGCGGCGACCGCCGACCCGCCGGGCAGCCCGGTCGCCATGGCCGAGCGCGCGAGGGTCACCGCCACCGACACCCGGGCCCGCATGGCGACCCCGAAGGCGCCCAGCAGCCGCCGCTCCTGCTCGGCGAAGGCCGCCGTCGAGACGACCTGCAGGAGCACCGCGGCGACCAGCCACCAGGGCCGGGCCTGCCGGAGCGCGGCCCCCATCGAGGCCGCGCTCGGCAGGTGCCCCCGCAACTCCACGTACGCCAGGCACCCGGCCAGTGCCAGCACGGGCAGCTTCCACCACCCGCGTCGCATCGTGCTCATGAGGCAACCTTGGACGCCGCGCCTATGGCAATCGATGAACCTTTCGTAAGAGCCGCGTAAGAATCAGCCAGCGATCTTCGCGGTGAACTGCGTGGTGTACGTCCTGGACAGGTCGACCTGGTCCTTCTTGCCCTTGACGTTCGGCGAGAACTGGCTGAGCACGTCGAGGACGTTCTTGGCGCCGTCCGCCTTCATCAGGCCGTCACCGTTGAACATCCCCATGCTGTCGTGCACCGCCTGGGCGTACAGCTGCGGATTTCCGGCCGCGTATTCGGCGGGCATCCTGGCCGCGATCTCCTCGGCGCTGTGCCCCTTGATCCAGCGCAGCGTCTTGACGAACGCGTTGGCCAGCTTCTGCACCTGCGCCGGGTGGCTCTGCACCCAGGCGCAGTCCAGGTAGAGGGAGCTGGCCGGGTACAGCCCGCCGAGCGCCTGCTTGGTGCCGTCCTCGGTACGCATGTCGAGCAGCACCTTGGCCTTGCCGCTGCTGACCAGCTTCGCCGCGGTCGGGTCGGTGGTCATCCCGGCGTCGATCCCGCCGTTGTCGATCGCGGCGATGAACGTGGTCCCGGCGCCGGCCTTGACCGTGGTGTAGTCGGCGCTGGTCAGCCCGCCCTTGGTGGCCAGGTACCGGGTGAGGAAGTCGGTGGACGAGCCGGGGCTGGTCACGCCCATCTTCCGGCCCTTGAAGTCGGCCGGGCTCTTGATCGTGGCGGCCTTCGCGGCGGCGACCATCTCCACCTCGCCGGGCACGTCGGCGAACTGCACCACGCTGGTGATGCACTTGCCCTTGGTCTGCAGGTCGATGGTGTGGTCGTAGAAGCCGACCACGCCCTGCACGTCGCCCGAGATCAGCACGTTCTCCGCGGTCGCGCCGGACGGCTCGGTGAGCAGCTGCACGTTCAGCCCCTCGGCCTGGAACCCGCCGAGCTGCTCGGTCAGCTTCGCGGGCAGGTAGATCACCTTGTCGATGCCGCCGACCATGATCTTGATCGGCCCGTCGGAGGCGGCGGCGGTGGAGTCGGGGCTGGTGCCACGGCATCCGGCGACAAAACAGGCAAGGACCGCAGAAACCGCCAGGAATTTACGCATGGTTGTCTCCCGAAGAGGACGGAACGGGCGGGCGCCACCGGAGGAGCCGGTTTCTCCAGCAGCGTGAGCAGGTACTTGGCGAGCAGCGCGACGACCGTGATGATGATCATTCCGGCGTAGATCCCGGCCGCGTCGAACGTGCCCTGGGCGTTGGCGATCAGCAGGCCGAGGCCCTTGTCGGCGCCGGCGTACTCGCCGACCACCGCGCCGATCAGCGCGAAGCCGAACGCGGCGTGCAGCGAGGCGAAGATCCAGCTGGTGGCGCTGGGCACGACGATCGAGGTCAGCACCTGGGTGCGCGAGGCGCCCAGGATGCGGGCGTTGTCGACCAGGTTGCGGTCCACCTCGCGGGCGCCCTGGAAGGCGTTGAAGAAGACCGCGAAGAAGACCAGCACCACCGCGGTGGCCACCTTCGAGGTCAGGCCCAGGCCGAACCAGATGATGAACAGCGAGGCCAGCACGATCCGGGGCACCGCGTTGGCGGCCTTGATGAACGGCGCGGCCACCTCGGCGGCGAAGCGCGCCCGGCCCAGCAGGATGCCCAGCACGACGCCGGCCGACCCGTCCAAGGCGCTCGCCGGGCGCGACACCATCAGCGTGGAGCGCGGCACGCTGGGCCTGTCGGCCCGCGGCAAGACGCCGCTGCGCGCGGCGGACGGCAGCGTCGTCGGCGAGGTCAGCGTGGGGTTCCGGGTGGCCGACATCCGGACGTACATGTGGCAGCAGCTCGGCGTCGCCGGGATCGTGGCCGGCTGCGCGCTGCTGCTCGGCGTGGCCGGGTCGGCGCTGCTCAGCCGCCGGCTCAAGCGGCTGACCCTGGGCCTGGAGCCGGCCGAGCTGGCCGAGCTGGTCCAGGAGCGGGAAGCGGTGCTGCGCGGGATCAGCGAGGGCGTGCTGGCCGTCGACGCGACCGGCCGGGTCTCGGTCTGCAACTCCGAGGCGGTCCGGCTGCTGGGCGTCGACCCCGCGCCCGGCGCCGCGGTCGCCGAGGCCGGCCTGCCGCCCGGGTTGCTGGCCGTGTTCGAGGCGCGCGCGGCCGACAACGTGATCACCGTGGCCGGCGACCGGGTGCTGGTGGTCAACTACCGGGCGGTCCGCCGCGACGGTCGCGACCTGGGCGGCGTGCTCACCCTGCGGGACCGCACCGACCTGGAGAACGTGACCCGCGAGCTGGATTCGGTGCGTACGCTCAGCAACGCCCTGCGCGCCTCCCGGCACGAGTTCGCGAACCGGCTGCACGTGCGCTCCGGCCTGCTGCAGAACGACTATCGCGACGAGGCCCTGGAGTACCTGCACCTGGTCGCGGGCGGCGCGCTGGCCGCGGCCGGCCCGGTCGGCGCCGTGGACGACCCGTACCTGCAGGCCTTCGTCGCCGCCAAGACCGCCGAGGTGGCCGAGCGCGACGTCCGCCTGACCCTCTCCGACACCAGCTGGGTCGGCACCCGGGTGACCGCGCCGGTCGAGGTCACCACCGTGCTCGGCATCCTCGTCGACAACGCCCTCGAGGCGGCCCGGCTCGGCGCGCGGCGGCCGGCCTGGGTCGACCTGGCGCTGCTCTCCGACGACGACGCCCTGCACCTCTCGGTGGTGGACTCCGGCGACGGGCTCGACCCGGCTCTGGCCCCCGGTGCGGAGCTCTTCACCGCCGGCATCAGCACCCGCGGTGAGCAGGGCCGCGGGCTCGGCCTGTCGCTGGCCCGGCAGGCCGCCCGTCAGCTCGGCGGCGACGTCCGGCTGGCCACCCCGGCCGGCGAGGGCCATGGCGCGGTCTTCGAGGCGCGGCTGCCGCACGCACTGGTCCCGGTGGCCACATGATCCGGGTGCTGGTCGTCGAGGACGATTTCCGGGTCGCGCAGGTGCATGTGGACTTCACCGCGCGGGTGGACGGCTTCACGGTGGCCGGCACCGCCCGTACGGCCGCGGATTGCCGATCTTTCTTGGCAGTACGACCGGTGGACCTGGTGCTGCTGGACAGCTACCTGCCGGACGAGCCCGGTCTGGACCTGCTGGCCGAGCTCACCGTCGACACCATCATGTTGACCGCCGCGTCGGATGCCGCCTCGGTCCGGCTGGCGCTGGCCCGAGGCGCCCTCAACTACCTGGTCAAGCCGTTCACCGCCGAGCAGCTGGGGGAGCGGCTGGCGGCCTACCGCCGATACCGGACCGCGCTGGGCGGCGACCGCCACCTCGGGCAGGAGGAGATCGACCGGGTCTGGCGGCTGCTGCACGAGGGCGACCGCCCGGCCGTGCCCAAGGGCCAGTCGGCGGTGACCGTACGGCTGGTCAGCGAGGCACTGCGGCACGCCGGCGAGCCGCGCACCGCCGCCGAGATCGCCGACGAGCTGGGCATCTCCCGCGCCACGGCGCAGCGCTACCTGGCGGCCCTGGCCCGCGACGGCGCCGCCGAGATGCACCTGCGCTACGGCGCCACCGGCCGCCCCGAACACCGCTACAACTGGCTGGCGTTGCCCGTTTATCCTGAAGTTTCTTAACAGATATTGACCGGGCCGCCGGGCATCTGCTTCAGTCGATATCTCATCCCCCATTGCACTGTGCGTCCCCCCACGCACGGAAGGTGAGTCATGCCCAGAAAACGCCTCCTGGCGATCGTCGCCACCGTCGGCGTCGTGCTCGCCGGAGCGGCCGCCGCGCTGCTCCCGATCACCGCGTCCGAGGCCGCCGTCGCCTGCGCTACGCCCTACGACAACAGCACCGTCTACACCGGCGGGGCGGTCGTCTCCTACCACAGCCACAACTGGACCGCCAAGTGGTGGACGCAGTACGAGGCGCCCTCGACCGGCGGCTCCGGCGTCTGGAGCGACAACGGCGCCTGCGACGGCGGCTCCGGTGGCGGTGGCGGTGCCTGCGACTACCCCAACTGGGTGGCCGGCCAGAACTACACCACCGGCGCGATCGTGCGGTACACCAACGGTCTCTACTACCAGGCGACCCACGACAACCCGGGCTACGACCCGACGATCTCCACCTGGTACTGGTCGCCGTACTCCTGCTCGGGCGGCGGTGGCGGCAACACCGGTGGCTTCGTGGTGAGCGAGGCCCAGTTCAACTCGATGTTCCCGGGCCGCAACAGCTTCTACACGTACCAGGGCCTGGTCGCCGCGCTGGCCAAGTACCCGTCGTTCGCGACCACCGGCGGGGACACCGTCGCCAAGCAGGAGGCGGCCGCGTTCCTGGCCAACGTCGGGCACGAGACCGGCGGCCTGGTCTACATCGACGAGATCAACCAGGCGAACTGGCCGACCTATTGCGACTGGTCCCAGCCGTACGGCTGCCCGGCGGGTCAATCCGCCTATCACGGTCGCGGGCCGATCCAGCTGAGCTGGAACTTCAACTACTACGCGGCCGGCAATGCGCTCGGCGTCGACCTGCTCGACAACCCGAACCTGGTCGCCACCGACGCGGCGATCTCGTGGGAGACCGGCATCTGGTACTGGATGACCGGCACCGGCAACGCGGGCACCACCTCGCACAACGCGATGGTGAACGGCCAGGGCTTCGGCACCACGATCCGGGCCATCAACGGCATCGAGTGCAACGGCGGCAACACCGCTGAGATGCAGGACCGGGTCAACCTCTACACCCGCTTCGCCGGGATCCTCGGCGTACCCACCGGCGGCAATCTGACCTGCTGACCATCGGGAGGGTACGGCTTTCGCCGTACCCTCCCCGGTTTCTAGAGTTTGGTCAGGTCGATCTTGCAGGTGGTCCGGACGTAATCGGTGAGCTTGGTGCTCGCCTCCTTGCGCTCCGGCGTGTTCAGCAGCGGGAGGAGCTTGGCGGCGCCGAGCTTCTTGATGTCGTAGCCGGCCGCCTCCATCGCGGCGCGCAGGTCGGCGGACTCCCGCTTCAACGCCTCGACGCTGGGCTTGATGTCGGCCGGGGCGGTGTCGACGAGTTTCTGGTTCATCTCCGCGGTCTTGGCCAGGTACGCCTTCCAGGCCGCCGGGGTGCCGCCGGACAGCAGCCCACCCAGTTCGGTGCCGACCAGGGTGGCCTTCTGCTCCTTGACCGTGGCGCAGAAGTCGCCGCCGCCACCGCCGTCGGACGTGGTGGCGGCTGTCGTGGTGGTGGTGGTGGTGGTGGTCGCCGCCGCCGCGGTGGGCGGTGTCGTGGCGCCGGCGGCCGTGGCAGCGCCGCCGGAGTCCTTGCAGGCGCCCAGCGCGCCGGCGAGGAGGAGAACAGTTATCAACACCGGCATCCGGCGGATATTCGCGATCATGCCGGAATGGTGCCGGTCGGCGGAGCCGTGCGGAAGACGCCGGAGAGTCGGTTTCCGGTCAGCCGCCCGATCGGGTGCGATCCGCTTCAGGTCGGGAACGAGATCGCCGCCGGGGTCTTCGCGCCGAAGACGGTCGCGACCACGTCACTCACCGTGTGGGCACCCTGGGCGAGCGTTCCCGACGCGGTCAGCCGATAGGTGACGGCGACGACGTAGCGCTCGTGGTCGCCGGCGAAACCGACGCTGTGGGTAACCCAATGGGTGACACCGTTGTCCGGCTTCTGGGCCCAGCCGTCCTTGTTGCCGGGGTGCATCGACGCGCCGGCGCCCCACACCCCCCAGTGCTGGAAGGACGCCACCCCGCGCAGCGTGGTGACCAGGTAAGCGCGGCCGGTGGGGTCCATCCTGTCCAGGACGTACGACATCAGGTTCGCCAGGTCCTGGGCCGAGCAGCGCAGGTTGCGCCAGAAGACCGGCAGACCGGGGACGACGCCGAGCGTGGACATCCCGTACGTGGTGCGGAAGCGGCTCAGCATGCCGGCGCCGTCGAACTTGGTCCACAGCGCGGTGGTCGCGTCGTTGTCGGAGTTGACCAGCGACAGGCGCATGGTGTTCCGGTCGGCCGCGGTCAGGGTGACCTGGCCGGCGTGCGCGCGCTCGAGGATCGCCGACGAGATGGCCAGCTTGATCGTCGAGGCGGTCCAGTTCAGCTGCGCCGGATCGCCCGCCCGCCAGACGGTGCCGGTCACCCGGTCGCGCACCACCAGGCCGATCGTGCCGGGCTTCTTGGCGATGAGGGCACGCACCGCCGCCATGCGGGCGGCGATGGTGCCGCCGGCCGCCACTTTCTGAGCCGTCGCCCTGGCGGGCGAAGCGGACGGCGACGGGGGCGCCGAGACCGACTCGGCGGGCGCGGAGGTGGTCGCCGGTGGCGCAGACGCGACCCAGGACGACGAGGCCGCGGAGGCGGACCCGCCGCAGCCGGCCAGGGCGAACACGGCGAGCATCACGACGACACGGCTGGCACGCACGCGCGGCAGCCTACCGGACCTCCCCTCGGCTCGGGTCGTTCGATCGGTCGGCGCCGCCGTCCGTCAGCTCGACGAGCCGGGTGGCGTCCGGCCAGGACATCCGGAGCTTTTCGGGGGTGCCGGTCAGGAGCGCGGGATCGCCGTTGGGGGCGGCGGCGATGCCGGTCTCCACGGGGGTGCCGCCGGATGCGCGGTAGAAGGCCTGGGCCCGGGTGTTCTGCCGCAGCACCCACAGGTACAGCGCGGGCGACCCGGCCCCGGCCAGCACCGCGCGGGCGGCGTGCCCCATCAGCCGGCTGCCGATGCCGGACCGGTGCTCGGCGTGGGACACGTGCAGGTTGTCGACCAGGCTGCCCCACCGCGGGTCGGCGTCGAGGACCACGTGCACGAAGCCGACCACGTCGCCGTCCCGCTCGGCGACGATCGTCCGGGTGCCCTCGGCGGTGGCCAGCCGGGACGACCAGACCGCGCGGCGGTCGGCGAGCAGGTCGCCGTCCAGGTACGCGTCGGCATACGCACCCCGGTAGTGCCGCCGCCAGCTGTCGGCGTGCAGCGCGGCGATCCGGCCGGCGTCGCCGAGACCGGCGGGACTGAAGACGATGGGCACGACGAGGCTCCTCGCTCGCGGCTTGCCGGGCACGGTCGTGCCGGCCTGGTCGTCACCCGGAGCACCCCGCCCGCGAGGCGGAGGGTTGCCGGCCAGCAAGCCGGGGCTGTGCGCTGGCACTCATGACCTTCCCGGCGACCGTAGCATCACCGGAATGGAGATCCTCGCGGGACCGTCGGTGGTGACGTGGCCCGAGCGCGCCACCGCCGGGATCCGTACTGTGACGCCGTTCCGCGGGATGCTGGCCGTGCGCGACAAGCTGATGGCCGAGCTGTACCAGCGGCTCGACGACTCGGGCATCCGCTATGGACCCGTCTTCTTGCGTCTGCACGTGGTCGACATGGACGGCGACATGGACCTCGAGGTCGGCGCGATCACCGACCAGCCGTTCGCCGGCGACGACCGGGTCCGGCCCGGCGCGTTGCCGGCCGGGCGCTACGCCGCCCTGACGTACGTCAATCACGCCCGCCGCGCCAACGGCCTGCTGATCGACTGGGTCCGCGCCGAGGGCCTGCCCTTCGACGTCGTGACCGGCCCGGCCGGCGACGCGTTCGCCTGTCGCTACGAGGCCTATCTGACCGACCCGCGCACCGAGCGCAGGAAGACCAGATGGCAGATCGAGTTGGCCATCCGGCTGGGCGATCAGCTATGACCGGCATCACATACCGGTCAGTCGGTATTTACAAACCGACCGGTATGTTTCTAGTCTCGGCTCATGACACCGACGACGCCGGCCACCGCCAAGGGGGAGGCCACCCGCGCCTTCCTGCTGAAGACGGCCGCCCGCGTGTTCGCCGAGCGGGGCTATACGGGCACCGGCTTGAGCGACCTGATCGTGGCCAGCGGGCTCACCAAGGGCGCCTTCTACTTCCACTTCTCGTCCAAGTCGGCCCTGGCCCTCGCGGTGCTGCGCGACCAGCAGGAGCGCTGGCTGCATGAGGTCAGCGAACGGGTGCTGGCGGCGGGCGGCGCGCTCGAGCAGTTCCGGGCGTTGCCGCCGGCCATGCTCGATCTGCTCGCCACCGAGCCGGGCGCCTGGAGCATCAACCGGCTGACCCGGGAGATGGCGGCCGACCCGGCCACCGCCGACGCGGTCGTCAAGCCGATGGCCGAGTGGGTGGAGTTCGTCGCCGACATCGTCCGGCGGGCCCAGGCCGACGGCGACTTCCGCCCGGGCCCGGATCCGCACGCCGTCGCCGTGGTCCTGGTGGCCGCGTTCGACGGCCTGAAGACCCTGACCGACGTGCTGAATCCGGGGTCGGAGGCGTCCGGGCTGTTCACCCGGCGCGCCGGGGTCCTGCTCGACCTGGCCCAGCACGGACTGCTACCACCCGCAGACTCTTGAGGAGCAGGTCATGAAGTTCGCTGGAGAGACGGCTCTGATCACCGGCGCGTCGAGCGGCATCGGCACGGCCTTCGCGCACGAGCTCGCGCGCCAGGGCGCCGGCCTGGTGCTGGTCGCGCGCAGCGAGGACCGGCTGCGGTCGCTCGCCGCCGAGATCACCGCGACCCACGGCGTCCGCGTGGACGTCCTGCCGATCGACCTGGCCCGTCCCGGGGCCGGCGAGGACCTCGCCGGCCGGGTGGCGGCGCTCGGCCGTACCGTCGATGTCCTGATCAACAACGCCGGCTTCGGCACCCACGGTGACGTCGAGCACGCCGACCCGGCCCGGCTGCTGGCGCAGATCCAGCTCAACTGCGCCGCCGTCGTGGACCTCACCACCCGTTTCCTGCCCGCGATGACCGCCCGGCGGCGCGGCGCGGTCGTCAACGTCGCCAGCACCGCCGCCTTCCAGCCGATCGCGCACATGGCGGTCTACGCCGCGAGCAAGGCGTTCGTGCTGTCGTTCACCGAGGCGCTGTGGGGCGAGGCCAAGCCGCAGGGCGTCGAGGTCATCGCCATCTGCCCGGGGGCGACCGAGACCGCCTTCTTCGACGTCGTCGGCGCCGAGGAGGCCTCGTTCGGCAGGCGGCGCACGCCCGAACAGGTCGTCGCGACCACCCTGCGCGGCCTGGCCCACGGCCGTCCGTCGGTCGTCGACGGATGCGCCAACGCGATGGTGGCGAACGGCCAGCGGTTCCTGCCGCACCGGGCGGTGTTGCGCCTCGCCGAGCGGACGGTCCGGCGGCGCGAGGCTTCCGGGCGCGGGCCGGTCAGGACAGCGGGAGCTTGACGCCCTTGCTGTCGTCGCCGAGGGCGGTTTTGTCCTGCGTGGTGGGCCGCTCGTCGCTCCTGGCGGGCGCGGTCCCGGATGCTGGGTAGTGGTCCCATCGGCGTCCACCTCGTGAGAGCACGCCCGATTCGCTGCCCTGATATTTCCGTTATCGCGGGCGGCGCGGTGGCCCGGGCCTGGGCAAGGGTGGAGCTTTTCCGTTCTCGGCGGACGCGTGCGTTTCAAGATCCGTGAAGGGCCGATCGCGGTGCGGGTGACTACGGTTGCGGCTTCCGGCGGTGTCCGCTTGTCGGCCAAGTCGGGAAGCTGCCGGTCCTTGTGGTGGCGACGAACGCGCGCGCCGTCGGCTACGCCTGGGCGGGTTGGTCCGGGGTGGGGGCCGGGTCGGTGAGCGGGCTGCGGGGGTCGGTCAGCAGCGGCGGTACGACGAGCTCGGCCCAGCGGATCGTCGCCGTGTCGGCGGTCAGGTAGGCGGGCAGCAGCTGGGCGGCCAGCAGCGTGCGGGGCGTCGGGTACCAGAGGCGGGCCAGTTCGCCGGCGCGGCGCAGGTAGTTGAGGCCTCGGGTGCGGTCCAGCCAGCCGGCCCGGATCGCGCCGCGGGCCAGGTGGACGCCGGGTCCCCAGTGGAAGGCCAGCAGGCTGGGCACGACCTCGCCGGCGCCGAGGATGCCCGCGTCGCGGAGGTCCGACTCGGCGTTCGCGATCTGGTCGGCCGTGTCGTGCAGGCCGGCCACGGCTTCCGGCGGAAGGGCCGCGCGGGCCGCCCACTCGTCGATGGCGTGGTGCCACAGGTCGGGGCCGCCGCGGCCGCGGTGCCGGATCAGCTCCTCGGCCCGGGCCAGGTGGCCGCCGACCGTCTCGGCGGCCGGGCCGAGCAGGTCGTTGACGCAGCGGCCGACCGCGGTGGCGATATCCTCCTCGCCGAGCACCGAGTGGCGGTACGGCTCGGCGGCCCGGCGCAACTCCCGCTTGATGGCGCGGCGCGGGCGGCGGCACTGGACGGCGTCGAGCACCTCGCCGGCCCGGACCGACGCCAGCGCGCCCAGGGCGAGCGCCGAGGAGTACTCCGCGGACGCCGCGACCCCGGCGTAGCGGGGGGTGTCCAGCGGGCGGGGCGGGCGGCGGCGCCACCGGGTGTACAGCTCCCGGAGGGCCGCCGCCAGCAGGATCAGGCCGACGGCGGCCGCCAGGACGACGAGGCGTCGATGATTCACCGGCCCGCCGGCCAGGGGAGCGTCAGCCAGGGGCTCGCCGGGTCGGTGGTGAGGACCTGGTGCGCCTCCAGGATGGTGGCGTACCAGCTGTCGAACTCGTCGTTGTCGAAGCGCAGCACCCGGCCCAGCGCGTAGCCGGCCGACAGGTCCGTCCACGAGCCGTAGACGCCGAAGGCCTGCTTGGCGGCGCGCAGCACGTACTCCTGGGCCTGCTGCTCTTTGATCCAGCGGAGCTTGTACCCCCAGCGGGCCATGTTGACGGCCCGGCCCCAGTCGTACGCAAGCAGGCTCTTGACCTGTCCTTCCGGCGGCAGCAGGCCGTCGGCGCGGAAGCGGTCCTCGTAGCGGAGCACGCGGTCGACGGTGGCGGTCATCTCGGCGATGGTCGTCTCGGGGACGCCCTGCGAGCGGGCGGCCTCGGTGACCGTGGCCCGCCACGCGTCCGCTCCCGGCTGCCGGACCTTGAGGACGAAGTCCGCGATCGGGTCGCCGGTCTCGTCGTCGAGCAGGCCCTCGAGGCACTCGCGCAGCGCGGCGGGGCTGGTGACGTCCCACTGGTTCTTCAGGTTCGCGTAGATCTTCTGGGCGCTGTTCGCGTCGTCCTTGAGGACGTTCCAGGAGACGCCCTGGTTGAGCGACATGTGCGCGCCGACGGCCAGCGCGGTGGCCAGCTCGCCGGTGGTGGGCTGCTGCTTGTCGGCGGCGACGACGTTGCGCAGCGCGCGGGTGATGCCGCGGGCGCTGCGGGCGGCCGAGCGACCGCGGAGCACGAGCTGCACGACGAAGGCGACGATCACCACGGGCGCGAGAAGGTAGACGTAGACAGGAATTTGCACGCGCGGGAGAGTAGGCGGGGCCGCTCGCACTTCGCTCGAATCCCGCTATAGTCGCGCGGTGCCCGGACCGTTGCGTTTCGAGCTGCTCGGCCCGCTGCGCGCGTGGCGCGGCGACCACGAGGTCCCGCTCGGCGGCGTCAAACAACAGACCGTGCTGGCCGTGCTGCTGCTCGAGGCGGGCCGGCCGGTCCCGGTCGACCGGATCGTGGCGACCGTCTGGGGCGCCGAGCCCCCACCGAGCGTGACACACCTGGTGCAGACGTACGTGAGCCGGCTGCGCCAGGCGCTGGAGCTGGGCGGCGACCTGGTCTCCACCGACGCCGGGTACCAGCTGCGGATCGATCCGGCCCAGGCGGACGTCGCGGCCTTCGAGCGGCTGGCCGCGACGGATCCGGCCGCCGCCCTGGCGCTGTGGCGTGGCGAACCGCTCGGCGGCCTGTCCGGCGAGGCGATCGAGGTGGCCCGGCAGCGCCTCACCGAGCAGCGCCTGGCCGCCCTCGAGCAGCGGGCCGGCCTCGACCTCGACGCCGGCCGGCACACCGAGGCGATCGCCGATCTCGGCCGGCTGGTCAAGGAGTACCCGCTGCGGGAACGGCTGTGGGCGCTGCTCATGCTGGCTCTCTACCGCGCCGATCGACAGGCGGAGGCCTTGCGGACGTACGCCACGGCCCGCGCCCTGCTCGTCGAGGAGCTGGGCGTCGAGCCCGGCCCCGGCCTCGCCACGATGCACCAGCGGATCCTGGCCGGCGACCCGTCGCTCAGCCCCGGCCGGCGGACCAGCCGCAACGACCTGCCCGGCGACATCGCCGACTTCACCGGCCGCGAGCCCGAGCTGCGGCGCCTGCTGGCCGCCCTCGACGCGGCGCCGCCCACCGCCGCCGTGGTGCTGGCCGTCGACGGGATGGCCGGGGTCGGCAAGTCCACGCTCGCCGTGCACCTCGCGCACCGGCTCGCCGCCCGCTACCCGGACGGGCGGCTCTTCCTCGACCTGCACGCGCACAGCGAGGGCCGGCCGCCGGACGACCCGGCCGCCGCCCTCGACGTGCTGCTGCGCGCCCTCGGCCGGGCCGGCGACGAGATCCCGGCCGGCCTCGACGAGCGGGCCGCCCGCTGGCGCGCCGAGCTGGCCGGGCGCCGGGTGCTGCTGGTGCTCGACAACGCCGCCAGCGCCGCCCAGGTACGCCCGCTGCTGCCCGGCGCCCCCGGCTGCCTGACCCTGGTCACCAGCCGGCGCCGCCTCGCCGACCTGGACTGCACCGGCGTCGTCTCGCTCGACGTGCTCGGCCCGTCCGAGGCGGAGGCGCTCTTCGCCCGCATCCTCGGGGCCTTGTCCGCCGGCGACGACGTCGCCGAGGTCGTCGCGCTGTGCGACCGGCTGCCGCTGGCGATCCGGATCGCCGCCGCCCGGCTGCGCGCCCGTCCCGCGTGGACGGTCCGGCACCTGGCCCACCGGCTGCGCGACCGGCGGCGCGCGCTCACCGAGCTGGCCGTCGGCGACCGCAGCGTCGCGGCCTCGCTGGCCCTCTCGTACGCCCAGCTCACCGGCCCGCAGCAGCGACTGTTCCGGCTGCTCGGGCTCGCCCCCGGCGCGGACTTCGACGCGCACCTGGCGGCCGCCGCGGCCGGCCTGCCGCCCGCCGTCGCCGAGGCCCTGCTCGGCGACCTGCTCAACGCGCACCTCGTGCAGGAGCCGGCGCCCGGCCGCTACCGCTTCCACGACCTGCTGCACGTCCATGCGCACACCATGGCGCTGGCCACCGACTCGCCCGCCGACCGGCACGACGCGGTCGGCCGGATGCTCGACCAGTACCTGCACACCGCCTCGGTCGCGGCCGACCTGCACTCGCCGCGGACCAGTCACCAGCGCCCGCATCCGCCCGCCCCGCCCACCGCGATGCCGCCGTTCCCGGACGTCGCCGAGGCCCGCGGCTGGCTCGACGCCGAGCGGGTCAACCTGGTCGCCGCGGTCGCGCTGGCCGCCGAGTCGGGCCGGTCGGAGCACGCGACGGGGCTGGCCGTCACGCTGCGGCACTACCTGGACGCCGGCACCCACCACGTGGACGCGCTCGCCGTGCACGGGCACGCGCTGGCCGCCGCCCGGCAGGCCGGCGACCGGCGCGGGGAGGGGACCGCGCTCAACAGCATCGCCAAGGTGTGCTGGCGGGTCGGGCGCTATGACGACGCGTACGAGAACTCGCGGTGTGCCCTGCCGATCCACCGCGAGTCCGGCGACGCGGTGGCCGAGGCCGACGCGCTGGAGACGCTCGGCGCGACCTGTTACAGCCTCAGCCGGTACGACGACGCGACCGCGTTCTACCGGCAGGCGGTGCGGATCCACCGGGCGGCGGGCGACACCGTGGCGGAGGCGACCGCGCTCAACAACATCGGCGTGATCGAGGAGCGCCGCGGCCGGTACCGCGAGGTGCTGTCGCGGTGCCGGGAGGCGCTGGCCATCTACCGCGCGCACGGCGACCGGAGGCACGAGGGCGGCGCGCTGTGCAACGCGGGGAACGCGCTGTGGCGGCTCGGCCGGTACGACGAGGCGCTCGACCACCTGAGCCGCGCGATGGTCATCCACGAGGAGATCGGCGACCCGGGCTGGGTGGCGCACAACCTGACCAGCCTCGGCAACGTGCTGAGCAGCCTGGGCCGGCACGACGCGGCGATCGAGCACTGCGACCGGGCCCTGGCGCTGCAACGGCGCAGCGGCGAGCGGGCCGACGAGGCGGCGACGCTCAGCGACCGCGGGGTGATCCACCGGGCGCTCGGCCATCACGACCAGAGCCTGGCGGACCTGACCGAGGCGCTGGCGATCGCCGGCGAGATCGGCGACCGCAGCCTGGAGATCCAGGCGTTGAACGGCCTGGGGGAGACGCTGCGGGCGATGGACCGGCTCGACGAGGCGGCGAGCCGGCACGCGGCGGCGCTGGAACTGGCCCGGGAGACGGGGGACCGGCACGAGGAGGCCCGCTCGCACGACGGCCTGGCCGCCGCGACCGGCGACCGCGCGCACGACGACCTCGCGATGGCGATCTACACCGACCTCGACGTGCCCGAGGCCCGCCGCGGCGCATAGGTAGCCGGTGTCTACGTAGATGGCATCTACGTAGACACCAGCTACCTGCTGGCGGCCGCCGACTGGAGGGCGGCGCCGAGGATCGCGCTGCCGGTCATGTCCAGCGCCGGCTCGTCGGTCTGCCAGGCGCGTACGTCGTCGACGAAGCGGCTGCCGTGCCCGTTGAACGCCCCGAACCGGTCGCTCCCGGCGGCCGGGCATTTCACCATGGCGTCCAGGTAGTCGCCGAGCCCGTCGGCGAACAGCGACGGGTCGTTCGGGCCGTTCACCACCGCGCCGATCAGGGAGCGGCCGGTCAGGTTGGCGATCTGGTGCTGTGGGCAGCGCGGGAAGGTCGAGCCCACCCCGATCATGAAGCTGGCACCCCAGGCGTTCGCGCCGAGCAGCCAGTCGCGCTGCTGGGTGGCGAAGCCGGCGTACCGGGTGTCGCCGCTCGCCGTCCGGTACATCGCCTCGGTGGCCAGCAGCCCGAAGGTGTGCGAGTCCACATCGAAGTCGGTGTAGACACCGCCGGCGTGGAACACGTCCTTGGCCGCCCGATCGGCGCCGGTGCGCACCTGCCGGCGCAGGTCGGCGACCAGCCGGTCGGGGCCGGCCGCCAATCCGCCCGGGCCACCCGTCCACCGGATCGCGGTGCGCAGGTCGGCGTGCGCGAGGGCGCTCACGTCGTACAGGTTGAGGGTGTCGCCAGTCTCCGAAGCCAGGTAGCCCTTCGCGTAGCCGGCGGCGTCCCTGACGTAGGCGCGGGCGCCGGGCAGGCCCAGCCGGTGCAGGGCCAGGGCGATCTCGGCGCCGCCGAGTTCCATGTCGTCGTGCCAGGTGCTCTCCGGGTAGAACTCGTTGGGCAGCGCGGTGACCAGCGGTTTCGGCGGGCTCTTGACGGCGGCGCGGGCGTAGAGCGAGGTAGCGGCGCGCAGTTCGGCGCGGGCGCGGTCGGGATAGCGGGCGGCGTCCTGCTGGGCCGCGAGGGCGAAGGCGGCGGCGACCCGGCCGGCCAGGTTGGGGCTGATCAGCGCGCCCGGCGCGGCGGCCTCGAAGACCGGGCGGTGCGCGGCGGCGTACCGGTCGGCGTGGTCGGTGTCGCGGTCGTCGGCGGCCGGCAGGCGCCACAGGTCGTGGTCGCCGGTGAAGGTGCCGGCCTCGTTGCCCGAGCCGATGCCGACCTGCAGGAGCAGCGTCCGGGTGCGCTGGTCCCAGGCCTTGCCGAGCCAGTCGACGCCCTGCCGGGCCTCGTCGCGCAGCGCGGGCGGGGTGGCGGGGCCCATCGCGCGGGCGGCGGCGAGCAGGGTGATCGCGCCGTACGCGGTGGTGTGCGTGAACTTCAGGTAGTCGCCGGCGTCGAACCAGCCCCCGGCCACGTCGACCGGGCCGCCGATCCGGGTCAGGTCGGCGTCGGCGATGACGTCCTCCTCGGCGAAGTGCGGCGTCGCGTACACCGAAGCGGTTTTGTCATTGCGGTGTGCGGTGTCGCGCTGGGTGTGGAAGAAGCTCGCCCCGTCGCGGACCACCTCGCCGTAGATCGCGGCGGCCGATCGCACCGGGAAGCCGGGCGACACCAGGTCGCCGACCTTGATCCGGTACGTGCCGGGGTGGTTGAGCCGGCTGAGGTCGATCGGGTAGATGGCGGGGTAGCCGGCGTTCCAGGCGCCGCGGCTGGTCGCGGCCACCTTCCCGGCGAGCACCGGGTGGCCCTTGGCGTCGACGACCGTGAAGCGCAGGCCCGCGGCCTTCGCTGTGGTCATCAGGTACGCCTGCTTGTGCTCGCCCGGCGCGTATCCGGCCTGATCGACGCGGATGACGCCGTGCACATCGGGGTGGGCCGGGGGCGCGGCGGCCGCCGGGGTCGCCACCAGGACCAGGCTCATGACCAGTTTGAACACGAGGCCACTCCGCAATAGGAAGACTATTTAACAGACCTAGGGGCAGACCGTACGACTGTCGTACCACAGGGTCAAGAGATTCCTTCGCGTTTGCTGTGCCGTTGCCGGCGCCTGGTCCTACGGACGGCGCGGAGAACCCGGGCCCCCGCGGGGCCAGCCGGGGCGCGGCTTGTGGCGCGCGCCCCGGGCCCCCGGGTGTTCAGCTGTTGACGAACGCCGTCGCGGCGCTGGCGCCCTTGCTGTCGATCGCGCTGTTCGACTCGACCGGGCTCGGCACCTTGCCCGGGAAGACGATGTAGGTCACGCCGGAGTCGACGCCCCCGGTCTCCGGGTTGGAGTCGATGCCGAGCGCCTTCGCGGTCGCGTACGAAGCCTCGCCGATGATGTTGCTCGGGCCCTCGTCGGCGAAGACGGCGTAGACGACCTTGTTGTGGTAGATGATCGCCGCCACGCTGCCGGGCTTGATGCCGTTGCTCGAGTAGCTGAACCGGGAGCTGGGCAGCGGGATCACGAAGTAGTGCGTCTTGTCGGCCTGGAACGACTTGCCGGCGGACGTCTCGAACGAGGTCTGGTTCTGGTACCAGGGATCGGTGTTCTCGTTGCAGTTCGAGGTGCGTACGCCGTCGCAGTCGATGTCCATGTCGGCCTTCCAGAAGAACGCCGAGCCCTTCTTGCAGATGTTGACGGTCGACGACTCGCCGTCGTCGGTGGCGTACTTGCCGTGCGAGACGACCGTGCAGGAGCTGACCTTCGCCAGCAGCTGGGCCGCGGAGGGGCCGGCCGCCTGCGCGGGCGAGGCGGTGAGGATCGCCGGCACCAGTCCGAGCGCGGCGAATGCGGTGACGAGCTGACGTTTCACGTGGCCTCCTAGGGCAAAGGGATGCCCGGGGCGGATATGTTAGTTAACTTGCCGAACAGTCCGGTGAAGGGCACGGTATCGATGTCCGGCGAACCGCGCAAGGCATCGGGGGCCATCGATTAAAATTGCCGGGTCGACGTCTGCGAAGCTGGACCGCATGTCCGACACGACGCTGCTGTACCTCGTGAAGCGGGTCGAGCTCGCGGTGCGGTCGCGGCTCGACGACCTGCTCCGCCCGGGCGGGCTGACCACCACCCAGTACACGGCGCTGACCGTGCTGCAGCGGCATCCGGCCAGCCTGACCTCGGCGCAGCTGGCCCGGAACTCGTTCGTGACGGCGCAGGCCATGGCCGACATCGTCAGCGCGCTGCTCGGCCGGGAGCTGATCGAGCGGCACCGCGATCCGGCGGACCGGCGGCGGCTCGTGCTCGCCCTCACGCCCGGCGGCGAGGCCCTGCTGGACCGGTTCCAGGGGCCGGTCGAGGCGCTCGAGGCGCTGATGCTCTCCGATCTGACCGCCGCGCAGGCGGCCGACCTGCGGTCGAGTCTGCTGTCGTGCCGCGCCGCCCTGGAGCGGCCGGTGGGCAACGCTCCCGAGTAAACATCAGGAAACCTGATAAAAATCATCAGGAAACCTGTACATCGAGCGTACGGGGTGACAGGCTCCACGGTCATCACCTCTGGCTTTTGGAACAGGAGCCACGCCGATGACATCTCTCAAACCGCAGGTCACCGCCGGTCCGCCCGGATCACAGCCGCACGGGCTGAGCCGCGGGACCCTGATAGCCGCATGCGTAGCCGTCTGTGTCGCCCAGGTCGCGCTCGCCATCCCCGCCGTCCTCAACGGCCTCTTCCAGCAGGACCTGGGCACCAGCGCGACCCAGCTCACCTGGATCTCCGACGCGTTCCTGGTGCCGGTCGCCCTGCTCGAACTCACCTTCGGGGTCCTCGGCGACCTGTTCGGCCGCAAGCGCCTCCTGGTCGGCGGCACCGTCCTGCTGGTGGTCGGCCAGCTGATCGGCTTCCTCACCCCGGGTTCGGGATCATCGACCGGTACGCGCGTGCTCGTGCTGTTCACCGGGCAGATCATCGCGGGCGTGGGCGCGGCGGCCATCTTCCCGACGACCCTGGCCATGGTGGCGGCCGGCACGCACACCGCCCGCGACCGGTCCCGGGCCATCTCGATCTGGGCGGCCGCGCTGGCCTCCGGCGGCTTCGTCTCGCCGGTGCTGGGCGGCTGGCTGGCCCAGTACCACTTCGGCAGCGACCCGTACGCCAGCTGGCGGTGGGCCTTCCTGGCGGTCATGGTGCTGGCGCTGATCGCGACCGGCGTCAGCCTCGTCGCCAAGACCTCCTACTCGCCGGAGGGCAGGTCGCTGGACTGGCCCGGCCAGATCACCATCGCGCTCGCCGTCTTCGCCCTGCTCTACGCGACGATCCAGGCGGCGACCAGCGGCTGGACGGCGCCCCCGGTGCTGACCGGCTTCGTGCTGGCCGTGGTCTTCCTGGGCCTGTTCATCCTGGCCGAGCGGCGCTCACCGGCGCCGCTGCTGCGCCTCGACCTGTTCGCGAACCGGGCGTTCCTGGTGGCCTCGATCGCCACGGTGATCGGCATGTTCGCCTACCTGGGCACGGCGTACACGACCAGCATCCGGCTCTCGGCCATCCAGGGTTTCACCCCCTTGCGTACGTCGATCGCCTTCGTCCTGCTCAACGTCATGACCCTGCTGATGGTCCCGTTCACCGCCCGGGTGCTGGAGCGGTACAACCCGCGCTGGACCCTCGGGATCGGCTTCGCCCTGGTCGGGATAGGCGACTTCTGGCTGGCCACGGTGCCGGTGTCGCACCTGTCCGTCGGCCCGGTGGTGGCACCGCTGGTCGTGGTCGGGATCGGGTTCGCGCTCTCCCTCACCGCGATCACCGCGGTCACCGTCAACACCGTGCCGAACCACCTGGCCGGCATGGCCAGCGGCTCCACCAGCCTGCTGCGCGACTTCGGCTTCACGCTGGGCCCGGCGGTCATCGGCGCCATCGCGCTGAGCCAGGCGGCCGCGGACATCTCCGCGAAGGTCGCCGCGAACCCGGCCCTGGCCAAGGCGCTGGCCGCGTTCAACGCCGCGCCGGCCCAGGCCCCGGCCGCCCAGAAGCCGGCGCTCGAGGCCGCGGTCGGGGCGGTCAACTCGGGCCCGCTCGGAGCGAACGCGGTCCCCGGCTCGATCGTCGTCGACGGCAAGTCGATCCCGTTCAACCCGCTGAAGGAGGTGGCCTTCGACGCGCTGGGCTCGGCGTACGCCCGCGGTTATGTGATCTGCGGGGTGGCGGCGGTGGTGGCCGCGCTGCTGGCCGCGGTGGTCCTCCGCGGCGGCACCCACGAGTCGATGATCAGCAGGGAGTCGCTGCAGGACGCCTGACGGCAACATGAGGCGGGCTCGAGTCGTGGTCCGACTCGAGCCCGCGGCTCGGTGACAGCCGACCGTGTGCTGCCGGCCCTGGCGCCGCGCCCGAGGTGCTCCTACGGGTTGACGGTGATGCTCGCGCCGCTGATGGTGTGCACGTCGTTGCCGCCACCGCAGGCCGCGGTGAAGGCCAGCAGGGCCTTGGGCGGCACGGTGACGGCCGCGACGAGCGGGGTACCGCCGTCCAGGGTCACCGTGATCGTGGTCGCCGTGACGCTGACGTCCACGACGTGGGTACCGGCCCGCAGCGAGGTCGGCGCGACCGTGGTGGCGACGTAGGTGAGCGAGTCGTGGCCGCCGCCGGTGGCTCCGGTGGCGATGCCGACCACGTTCGCGGCCGCGTCACTGGGGTTCTTGTAGGTGTCCAGGGTGACGGCGATACCGGACAGCCCGCCGTAGCCGAGCGCGCCGCCGATGCTGCCCAACGAGCTCGACGTGTTCTTCGTCGAGTCGAGCAGGCTGAAGGTCAGGCCGTCGGCGCCGCCGGTGCCGCCGCCGATCTGGGCGGTGAACCGCGCGTGCAGGCCGGCCGTGTCGACCGCGGCCGGGTAGACGACATCACCGGCCACATTGGACGTTGCCGGGGTCAGCACGGTCGATGCGCCGGACTGTACCGCGACACCGTTGGCCTTCCAGCCGCCGCCGTCCGGACCGGGGACCGCCACCCCGGCCGGCGTGGTACCGACACCGTGCACGGTGACGGTGTGTGCGCCGGTGTTGTCGTTGCCGGTGATCAGGTAGGTGCCGGTCGCGGTGCCCGCCGTGGTCGGCGTGAACGTGACCGTCTGGTGGATGACGTCACCGGGGGACAGCTGCTGGCCCTCGGCGATCGGGGTCGGCACCCCGAACGGCGCGGTAGGTGGGGCGGCCTTGGTGATGGTGAGCAACAGGTTGCCGGTGTCGGCGATGTCGAAGGTCTTGGTGACCGTCGTGCCGACCGGCACGGTGCCGAAGTCGACATCCTCGGGCGTGATGGTCAACTGCGGTGCGCCGGCGACCGCCGTGCCGGTGACCGGTACCGTGACCGCACCCGTGCTGGAGGTCACGGTGACCCCGCTGGTGAACGACCCGGTGGCGGTCGGGGCGAAGGTGACCGGTACGGACACCGACGCGCCGGGCGCGAGCGTGGACCCGGCCGCGGGCAGGGAGCCGCTGGAGAACGGCGCCGCGGGACCGGACGCGCCGGTGATCGTCGTCGTACCGGTGCCGGTGTTGGTGATGTTCACGTTCAGCGTCACCTTGCCGGTGGTCGGTACCTCCCCGAACGCGAGCGCGGCCGGGGTGGCGGCGATCCCGGGCTGGGTGCCGGTGCCGTGCAGGTCGAACGCGAGCGTGCCGGCATTCGTGGTGAACGACAGGGCGCCGGACACCGCCGCCGCGGCGGCCGGCTTGAAGGTGGTGGGGACGCTCAGCGTCTGCCCCGCCGACAGGGTCGCCGGCAGCGTCACCGCACCGGTGCCGAACGGCGCATCGGTGCTGACCCCCGTGACCGTCACCGTTTTCGTCGCCGTCACCGTGATCGTCTTGCTGACGGTGTTGCCGACGGGCACCGGGCCGAAGTCGGTCGGCGACCCGGACAGCGCCGCGGTCGTCGGTCGCCCGAAGCCGTACATCAGGCCGTCGCGGGTGCCGACGAAGACGCGGCCGCCGTCGGTCGCGGGTACCGCGAACTTGCTGGCGTTGCCGATCGGCGCCGAGTACCGCTGGGTCAGGATGCCGCTGCTGGGCACCGCGTCGTAGGCGCGCAACTGGCCGCCGGAGCCGTTGGAACCGGTGCTGTAGATCGCCCACACGAGTGCCGACCCGGATGTCGTCCCGCTCGACGTGACCACCGGCGAACCGGACGTGTAGCCCCACGTCGAGGTGCTGTTCCCGGTGGCGGTGAGGCTGGGCAGGCCACTGCCGGAGACGCCGACCTTGAACGCGGTCAGGTGACCGGCGTTGCCGATCGTGTACACGTAGCCGCCGTCGCCGCCCCAGAAGCCGGGATGTCCCCAGACCCCGTTGTAGGGGCCCGCGGTCTGCAGCGCCGCGTCGGTACCCCCGGCGCCCTGACCCACGCCGCCGAGGTTGTCGCGGTTCAGCAGGAACACCCGGCCGTCCTTGCCCACCTGGACGAGCAGGTGCGGGTACGCGGTGGTGCCGAACCCGTCGGGCAGACCCATCGGCCCACCGGATCCGAGGTCGATGTCATTGGTGTCCAGGTTGGTGTTGTTCACCGGGCTGAAGAAGTCCTTCGCCGACAGGCTGCCGTCGGTGTTCACCGCGAGCCGCACCACCGACTCCGCGAGGGTCGACGGCGGGGTCCGGCCCGGCCCGGGCGCCGGCGACACCCCGTTGCCGGTCGCGAAGATGATCTGCCCGGCGCCGTCGGAGACCAGGCCGCCACCGGACTGCCAGATCCCCGCCTCGGAATTGGACGAGCCGGCCTCGGTGGACCACATCGCGGTCTGATGGCCGGTGGAGGCGTTCACCCCGACCACATAGCCGACGTAGGGGCCGGAGTCACAGTGGCTGCCGAACCCGGCGTAGACGACCCCGCCCAGCAGCAGCAGGCCGGGGCGCTGCATCGCGGTCTTCGGATTGAACGCGTGCGACGGGTCGTTGCTGGGGCTGCCGGCGATACTCGTCGGGAAACCGGTGCGCTCGGCACCGGTCGTGATGTCCACGGCATGCAGGTACCAATGGGGATGGTCGACGTCCGCGCCGTCGTTGACCTTCGCCGTGAAATAGGCGGTACCGCTGCCCGGGTCGTAGACCGGGGTGGAGGTGATCCCGATGTTGGGCACCAGGTCGCCGCACCCGATCGCCGACGCGGGCCAGAACGGCCCGACATCCCGCGACCAGACAATCGCCCCGGTCACCGGGTTGAGGCCGTACACCTTGTCGTTCTCCGTCACGGCCAGCAACGTGGACTTCGCGATCACCGGCTGGGCGTAGATCTGCCCTTCCAGCTGGGTGGCATACAGCTGCCCGAAATCGGCGGCCGACACATTGGACGGTGCGAGACCTGCCTCGTTGGGATCCCATCCGGTGCGCAACGTGTCGTACGAAACCGTTGTGTTGTCCGCCGACGCCGCCCGTGCGAGAACCACCGCTCCGGATACGCCCAGACCTACCGCCACCGCGGCTGCCACCAGTGGCCGGCCCCGCCCCGACATATTCCCGAACACCAGCGAACTCCATCCTTGGGCGCTATCCAAGCCTGGAGATATTTACACGCGCCGACCGATCCCGAAAGCCGGGCGGACAAAGAGACATGGAGAGAACTCCGCAGTGACGAACCCGACACAACATCGTCACAAGCCGATAGCGGAAATCCCTTTTCCGCCACCGGCTTGACCGGACGGAATTGCTCCGGCCGCCAGAACATCCGGATTACCGCACACGCCGGGGATGGCTCGTGGTCAGGGTTTTGTTCGTCGCGCGGGCTCGTCGAGCGGATCGCGTTGTCCGGTCTTCTGAAGCTCGTCCTCGACGGACGTTGCCGGGGTGATGGCGGAGTGGTTCTGCAGCAGGTGCCGCCAGCGGCGGGCATCCCAGCGCTTCGGCCGGGTTCCCTCGACGAAGTCGGTCACCGCGCGGACGAATGCCTCGGGTGCTTCCCGGTGCGGGAAGTGCCCGACCCCGGGCAGTACCACCGATCGCGCCCCGGGCATCAGTTCGGCGGCGGCGCGGGCTTGGCCGGCGGGCAGCACGTGGTCGCGGTCGCCCCAGACCACCAGCGCCGGCAGGCCCTGGGCCAGGTAGGCGCGGTCCCGCATGGTGATCAGCTGTCCCCGCCAGTCCACGACGTGCCGCAGCACATGCAGGAACGCCGACCGGGCGGCCGGATCACGCAGCCCGGTGTGCACGGTGTACGCCTCGTCGAGGTCGGCGGCGAGCGCGGCCGGCGCGACCAGGCCGGCGGCCGCACGCAACGCGCCGAGGGCCAGCCGGCACGGTGGCAGGTGACTGATCCCCAAAGCGACCGAAGCGCCGGGCAGGGACAACGCCCGCAACGCCACGCTCACCTGCGAGCCGAGCCCGCCGCCGGCGACCACCACCAGCCGGTCGGTCCGCTCCGGGAACTGGTAGGCGAACTGCATCGCCACGCCGCCGCCGAAGCTGTGGCCGACCACGGTCACCCGGTCGATGTCGAGCGCGCCGAGCAGATCCCGCATGCCGTTGGCGTACCCGCCGATGCTGTAGTCCGCCCGCGGCTTCGCCGACCGGCCGTGCCCGAGCAGGTCGGGCACGATCACGGTGTACCGCTCGGCGAGCACGGGCGCGACCTTGTCCCAGGTGGCGCCCTGCGAGCCGATGCCGTGCAGCAGCAGCAGGACGGTCGGGCCGGTGCCCAGCATCCGGAACGCGCGAGCGTGCCCGTGCACCGCGATCGTCCGCTGCTCGTCCATCCGCGCAGCCTAGAGAACCGACGTTTCACCGCAGTAACTGCTTCCCCCGCCGCTCACCTGGACGTCCGACGGTCACTTCACGGCGCCGCCGGTGATGCCGGAGATGATGCGGCGCTGGGCCACCGCGAAGACGGCGATCAAGGGCAGGCTCATCAGGATCACGTACGCGAAGATCAGGTGCCAGTTGTTGAGGTAGAGACCGGCGCTGGCCACCCGGAACAGGTTGAGCGGCAGCGTGTCGACCCGCCCGCCGATGACGAAGAACGCGTAGAAGACGTCGTTCCACACGTACAGGCAGATCAGGATGGTCGCGGTGGCCAGCACCGGTCGCAGCAGCGGCAGCACGATCCGGCGGAACACCGCGAACGGGGACGCGCCGTCGATCTGGGCGGCCTCCTCGAGCGCCTCCGGGATGGTGCGGACGAAGCCGGTGACGAAGAAGATCACCGTGGACAGGTAGATGCCCATGTAGACGCCGATCATGCCGATCACCGTGCCGGCCAGGCCCAGCTGGCGCAGCAGGAGCACCACCGTGATGACGGCCGGCGGCAGGATGATGCCGCTGATGCCCAGGGCGTAGAGGACGGCCGTGACCCGCGAGGCGCGCCGGGCGAGCACCCAGGCGGCCATCGAGCCGAGGATCAGCACGCCCGCCACGGTCGGCACCACGATGATCAGGCTGCCGAGGAACGCGCCCGGCACCTGACCCTCGGTCCACACCTGCCGCAGGTTCGCCCACAGCTGCCAGTGGCCGGGCGGGGTGAGATCGGGCTGGATCGCCTCGCCCTGCGACTTGCCGGCGGTGGCCACGACCAGCCACAACGGGATCCCGAGCAGCACGACGACGAGGGCGGCCGTGACGATCGGCTGCAGCCGGCGCCAGATCGGGGAGTCGCTCACAGGATGGCCTCCCTCTTGCGCAGCACGTAGATGACCGGGAACGCCATGAGCGCGACCAGCAGGAACAGCACCAGGCTCATGGTGGTGGCCTGGGCGAACAGGCCCTGGCCGAAGGTCCGGTAGATGAAGATGTTCAAGATCTCGGTGGTACGGGCAGGTCCGCCCCCGGTGGTCGCCTGCACGATGTCGAACCCGTTCATCGAGCCGAGCAGCGCCGTGGCGACGTTGAAGGTGACCGCCGGCGCCAGCATCGGCACCCGGATCCGCCAGAACGACCGCCACCGGGAGGCGCCGTCGATCCGGGCCGCCTCGGTGATGTCCTCCGGAATGGTCTTCAGCCCGGCCAGGTAGATCAGCATGGACAGGCCCATCCACTTCCACGCGTGGATGAGCGCGACCACGACGATCGTCCAGTGCGTGTCGGCCAGCCACGCGTAGTGGATGCCGAACAACTGGTCGACCGCGCCGGACGGCTTGAGCAGCGCCTGGAAGATGTAGCCGACGGCCAGCGCCGACATCAGCACCGGGATCAGGAAGAACGTCCGGGCGATCCGGTTGACCACGGTGTCCCGCTCGAGCAGCACCGCGAGACCGAAACCGAAGAGATTCTGAAAGATCGCGACGAGTACGGCGTAGAGCACGGTGATCCGCAGCGCGCGGAACAGGGTTCCGTCGGACGCCAGCTGGGTGAAGTTGTCCAGGCCGACCGGATTGATCGCGGCCTTGAAGCTCGACCAGTCGGTGAACGCGTAGATGAAGTTGAACGCGGTCGGCACGAAGAAGAACAACAGCAGCACGGCGTACGCGGGGAGCAGGAACCACATCGGATGGGTGCTGCGCGCGATGCGGGGCCGCCGGCCGGCGGACCGCTGTGCGGTTGGTCCCCCGGCCGGCGTACGCAAATCGATTGTCAAGGTCATCGGGTCAGAAACCGGCGGCGCCGGCGGCCTTCGCGAGCTGGGCGAATTGATCCTGGGTCGCCTTGGCGACCTGCTGCGGGTCCATCGTGCCGGCGATCATGTCGGCCAGGTTGATGTAGAGGTCGGGGTTGGCGACCGCGAGCGACTGCATCGAGCCGACCGAGCTGCCGACGGCCGCGTGCACGTCGAGCAGCGCCTGCGGCACGCCGGACGGGTTGGGCACCGCGGTCTCCAGCGAGACGGTGTTGCGGTCGGTGATGAAGTCCTGGTAGCCCGGGCCCATCCAGTAGGCGAGCAGCTGCCGCGCCGCCGCCTCCCGCTTGGCGTCGCCGGTCTTGAAGGCCACCAGCGCGTTCGACTGGTCGGGGATGGAGGTGCCGATGTTGCCGGTCGGCGAGATCGGGAAGAAGCCGATCTTCTGGTTCAGCGTGGCGGTGTCCGCCTTCGCCTGCAGCTGGCCGAAGAACGAGTTGACCTGCACGACCATCGCGGTCTTGCCGTTCAGCAGCGCGGCGCCCTGGTCCTCGAACTTGGCGGTCTTGATGTCGCTGTTGAACAGGCCCTCCTTGATCAGCGACTGGTACCTGGTGATCGCGCCGAGCACGGTCGGGTCGGTGAACTTCTCCTTGCCGGTGTTGATCCGGTCCCACAGGCCGGCCTTGGCGGCGTCGGCCAGCTGCACCTGCACCCACCACTGGGTGGCCCAGCGGTCGGCGCCCATCTCGTAGAACGGGGTGACGCCCTTGGCCTTGAGCTGCCGGGCCAGGGTGACCATGTCGTCGAAGTTCTTCGGCGTCGAGGTGATCCCGTTGGCCGCGAAGACCTGCTTGTTGTAGTAGACGCCCTCGACCGCCGGGCTGGTGATCAGCGCGGCGTACCGGGTGTCGCCGAGCAGGCCGGTGAGGTCCTTCAGCTTCGGGTCCATCTTGTCCAGCCAGGGCGCGCCGGTCAGCGGCTGGAGGTTGGTCTTGGCGTTGATCGCGGTCAGCATCGACGCGGTCGGCTGCCAGAACGCGAGGTCGGGCTTGTCGCCGGTGGCGACCTTGGTCTGCACGCCCTGCTCGTACGGGTCGGGGATGGTCACCACCTGGACGGTGGCGCCGGTGGCCTTCTGGAAGCCGTCGATCACCTTCTGCGGGACGGTGTTGCTGTTCTGCGCGGCCCAGATGGTCAGCTTGACGCCGTCCAGCTTGGCGGTCGGGTCGGCCCAGGTGGTGGCGCTGTTGTCGGTGGTGGTGGTCGAGCCGGGGTCGCTGCAGGCCGCGCTCGCGGTCAGCAGGAGGGCGGCAACGGCGACGCTGATCACACGTTTCATTTTTGTCCCTTCGAGTTATGAATACGGAAAATACGGGCGGAATACGGCTCGTTGCCGGTGCTGGTGAAGGCTCCGGCGTCGCTCACTTCCCAGGCCGGCAGGTGCCGGGGGTAAAGGACGTCGATGCTGGTCGTGTCGATCGGCAGGGTGACCGTGCGGGCCGCGCCGGGCCGCCGCCACAGCCCGAGGTAGGTCACGTCCGGGGTGCGCAGGGCGAGGGCCAGCCAGCCGTCGTCCCAGCCAGGCAGGCCGAGTGGCCATTCCGGGACGGCCGTTCTCAGCTCCGAGCGGATCTCGCGATACGCGCGTACGGCATCGCGAACGGCGTGCCGCTGCGCCGGGCGCATCCGGTCGAGGTGGCCGGAGAGGTAGAGCCGGCCGAGCAGACCGGTGCACAGCGTGTGCGCGATCTCCTCGTCCGACATGTCCGGCTGCGGGTACGCCCAGCTGGCCGCCTGCTCGGGCGCGATGGACAGCGGCGCGGCCACCGCGATCGGCGGGTAGAGCCGGTGGTCCTGCTGGTCGCTGGTCGACTGCAGCTGCATCCGGGCGAGCAGCGCGTAGTCGGCGCGCATCCCGCCCGAGGCGCAGTTCTCCAGGATCAGCTCCGGGTGCCGGTCCAGTACCCGGTCGAGCCACTCCAGGTGGGCCCGGTTGTGCCCCAGCAACCCGGCGCCGACGCTTCTCGCGGAGAGGTCGGTGCCGGCGCCCGGGTCGATGTTGTAGTCCAGCTTCAGGTAGCCGACGCCGAGCTCCTCGACGAGGCGGTTCACCACGTCGTCCAGGTGCTCGACCGCGGCCGGGTGCCGCAGGTCCAGGTGGTATCGGCCGTGCTCGACCAGGCGGACCCCGCCGCGCTGCAGGAACGCCTCGTCCGGCAGCTTGTCGGCCATCGGGCTGCGGACGCCGATCACCTCCGGCTCCAGCCACAGGCCGGCGACCATGCTCCGCTCGCGGATCCGGGCGAGGACCTCCTCGAGGCCGCGCGGGAAGCGGGTCTGCGACGGCTGCCACTCGCCGACGCTGTCCCACCACGCGGTGCCGTTGTCGTACCAGCCGGCGTCGATGCAGAAGACCTCGGCGCCGGCGTCCGCGGCCGCGTCGATCAGCGGCAGCAGCTTCGCCGTGGTCGGGTCGCCCATCAGCGTGTTCATGTAGTCGTTGAAGACCACCGGCAGGCTCGCGCGGTCCGGGTGCGGCCGGCGCAGGGCCCGCCGGTGCGCGGTGAGCGCGGCCGCCGCGCCGGGCAGGCCGGCCCGGGAGACGGCGAGGGACACCGGCACCGTACGGAAGGACTCGCCCGGCGCTAGCTCGTGGCTCCACTGGTGGTCGATGTCGGTGGGGCCGAGCAGCGCGACGTACGCGTCGTCGAGCCGCTCGCCCACCTCCCAGCGCCACGGCCCGTTGTGCTCGATCTGCCACAGCCACCCGTGCCCGCCGCGCCGGTCGACCAGGCCGGCGACCGGCAGGTGGGTGCCGGTGGACCAGGTGCCGGTGCTGCGCTGGGCGTACCGACCCCGGCCGTGCTGCCCGTGCAGGCGCAGGTTGACGTCGGGGACCAGGCCGCGCAGCGGGTGCCGGCTCCAGCGGGACTCGCCGAGCCACTCGCTGTCCGCAGCGAGCAGGTCGAGGTCGTCGACCGGGTGCCCGGCCAGGCCGACCGCCAGCGAGGTGACGCCGAGCAGCAGGACCGGCTCGGCGCCGTGGTTGGTCACGGTGGTCACGGCCTGGATCGCGGGGACGCCGTCCGCGGAGCGGAACAGCACCTCCGCGCCCAGCCCGCTGTCGTCGGCCAGCCGGACGCGCAGCTCGTGCCACCGGCCGTCGAGCGAGCGCTCGCTGCCGGTCAGCCGCAGGCGGCGGCCGGCCACCGTCTCCGAGAAGCGGTGCGAGACGTGACCGCGGCCCGCCTGGGCGGTGAGGATCTCCACGAGCGGCTGGCCCTCGGGCGGCCGGCCCTCGGCCGCTTCCTCGCCGGCGAAGGTCCGCAGGGTGGCGGGCCCGTCGTCCGGCGCGGTGATGACCAGCTGGAGAGCCGAGTGGCCCCACACCAGCCCGGTGCCTGCTGAGTTCAACGAATGCTCCTGTTCTTACGCTGCGCTAGATACTCGCCGGGCGAGATACTCGCTGAGCTAGATACTCGCCCGGCTAGATACTCGCCGGGCTAGATACTCGCTGGGCTAGATGCTCGCTGGGCGAGATACTCGCCGGGCGAGTATCTTGCGGAGCGAGAGAAAAGCCGGTCAGCCGAGCGGTGCGGCGATCTGGATCCGGTCGATGTTCGGCGCGTAACCGCTGGAGGAGTTGCCGAACGTGATCGTGTTGGCGCCGGCGGCCAGGTCCACGTCGACCACCGTGGTCCAGTAGTTCGACCAGCCGAGCGTGTTGCGGAAGAAGACCTTCTGCACGGTCCCGCCGTTGACGCTGATCTCGGCGTACCGGTCGACGATGTTGCTGTTGTAGTTGGTGGCGCCCGCGCCCAGCTCGCCGTTGGCGTAGCTGACCACCATCCGGTAGCGCCCGGCCGTCGCCGCGGTCACCCCGTTGAACCGCAGCGTGTTGGCCGCGCCGGCGCCGACCCAGCCGACGTACTTGCCGCCCGACGCCGCGCTGTCGGAGACCACCACGGCGGTTCCGCCGCGCGTGTTGGCCGAGCTTTCGCCTTCGTACGCCGAGACCGTCCCGCTGCTCGCGGCGACGTCCAGGTAGTCGAGGTTCACCGCGTCCCGGTCGTCGGTGGCATAGGCGTTGTACTCGACCCGGCTGATGCCGGCCGGCAGGTAGACCTTGGTGGTGACGGTGTTCCAGGTGTTCCAGTCGGCGGTCCCGGGCAGCGCCACGGTGGCCAGGTCGCTGCCGTTGAGCCGCAGCTTGATCGACCGGTCGGTGGGCGCGCCGGTGTAGGGGCCGGCCGAGTAGCGCAGGCTCAGGTTGTAGTAGCCGTCGCTCGGCGCGGTGACGACGAACTTGGTGCTCGCGGTCGTGCTCGCCCCGTACCCCTCGACGAAGTAGGTCCCGGAGTAGCCGGTGTTGCTGCCGTAGGTGATCTTGGCAGTGCCGCCGATGGCGGCATACTCCGCCTCGTAGCGGGTGGCCGAGGCCGTCGTCAGGTCGCTGTTGGGCGTGACGATTATTTCGTACGCGGAAGCCCCCTTGAGGCCGGTCAGCGGGACGGTGATCTGCCCGCCGCCGGCGGTGTAGTCGCCCTCGCTGACGACGTAGGGCCCGGGAGAGGCGTTCAGTCCGGTGTTGTCGATGCCCCAGATCGTGGCGTGCACCGTGCCGCCGATCGCGCCGATGCCCTTGACCACGACGTTGGTGTCGTAGGTGCCGCTGGCCGGGTTGTTGCCGCCGAAGATGACCCGCGCCTGGTGCTTGGCCGAGTCGTACGCGGCCAGGCCCTGCAGCGAGCCGCTCGCCGAGGGCGGGGTGACCGCCACGGTGTTGCCGGTCAGCTCGCCGTACCACTTGTAGAGCCACCAGCCGCCGGTCGCCTGGTTGTTATGGGTGACGAGGTCGTTCAGCCCGCCGGCGGTCGTCCAGTAGGCGAGACAGCCGTCGACCTTGCTGGCCTCGAACTTCGCCACGAACTGGACGAGGTTGCCGGGCACGCCGAGGTCGCCGGAGCTGCGGCCGTACTCGTTGATGGTGATCGGCCGGGCGCTGATCCCGAGGCTCGACTCGATCGAGCGGTAGTCGTTGTAGTGGTCCTGCCAGCTGGTGAAGAAGTCGTTGCCCAGCTCGTGCCAGGTGGTCACGTCCGGCAGCACGCCGTTGTCCCGGGCGTAGGTGAGGAACGAGCGCTCGTCGGCCGAGCGGTACGAGGAGAAGTTCGGGCCGGCGATGCGGGCCGTGGAGTCGATCGAGCGGATCTTCTGGAACACGGTCTTCCAGTCCGCTTCCAGGCCGGCGACGTTCCCGGCGTACCACTGCTGGTCGGGTTCGTTGAACGGGACGTAGACGTAGGAGCTGCGGTACGGGTCGGCGACCACCTTGCGGGTCATCGTGTCGACCTTGGCGAGGTAGTCGGCGATGCCGTTGTTCTCGTACGGCCATTGCTGGTAGATGTCCTGCATGTAGATCTGGATGTCCCGGCCGCCGGCCCGCTTGAACATCGGCGCGATCTTGAGGGCGTCGCCGTTCGGGTGCTGCAGCCCGTCGGGCGCCTTCTGGGCGGTGACCTGCGGCTTGAGCGCGGCCAGCATGGTCTCGTTGGGGATGCCCTCGTCGCCGAGCCCGTACAGGAAGCCGGTCGCGCCGTAGCGCAGCGCGCCGGTGCTGGCGGCGAGGTCGACGGTCAGCTGCGAGGCGGCGGCCTGCGCGGGCAGGCCGGGGAGCACGGCCGCGATGGCGGCCGCCGCGAGGGCGGCGGGAATCGTCCTTCTTCTCATCTTCCGGGAGCCTCCATCGGTGGTGGGAGGCAAGCGGGGAGTCGATGTGACCGGTCACATCGCGGCTTGCGAGAGCAGTGTTACCGGTCACATGGACTTATGAAAAGAGGGCGTTACGGTTTTGTTACAGAGGCCGTCGACTCGCGCACGACCAGGCGGGGAGCGTCCAGCGGCGGCGCCTCGCCGGTCAGCGCGGCGACGCAGGCCCGGCCCAGGGCCACGAAATCCATCCGCACAGTGGTCAGCGCCGGCGTCCAGTAGGCCGCCCCCGGCACATCGTCGAAGCCGACGATGCTCACGTCGCCCGGCACGTCCCGGCCCGCCTCGTAGAGGGCCCGGCGCACGGCGAGGGCGGTGTCGTCGTTGCCGCACAGGATCGCGGTCACCGTCGGGTCGGCCGCCAGCCGCCGGCCGGCCTCGTGCGCCGAGCGGGCGTCCCAGCCGGCGGAGACCACCTCGGGCACCGCGGCGCCGGCCTCGAGCAGGGCGTCCCGCCAGCCGCTCTGCCGGGCGCTGGCGGGCGCCTCGGACGGGATCGCGACGTGGTGCACGGTCACGTGGCCGAGGCCGAGCAGGTGCCGGGTCGCGTCGGCGGCCGCCTCCCGCTCGTCCAGGAAGATCATCGGCCGCTCCACCCCGGCCAGGCCGCCCGCCTCGGTCGCCGCCACCACCGGCACCCCGCCGGGCAGGGCGCGCAGCACGCCGGCGCCGGCCGGGTCGAACGCCACCACCACGACCCGGCCCGTGCTCGGGTCGCTGAGGTACTCGACGGTCGCGCGTACCTCCTCGGTGGACTCCGACTCGACCACCCGGACGCCGACGGTCAGCCCCTGGACACGGGCCGCCTCCTCGACGCCCTGCAACACGCTGGCGTAGCCGTACAGCATCGTGTTCGAGGTGACCACGGTGATCCCGTTGGCCCGGCCCAGCCCGAGCGCCCGCGCCGCGCGGTTCGGCCGGTACTGCAGCCGCTCCATCGCCTCCATCACCAGCTGCCGGGTGGCCGGGCGCACCTTGGGCGAGTTGTTCAGCACCCGCGACACAGTCTGGTGCGACACGCCGGCAACCGCAGCGACGTCCCGGATCTGCGGCGTGCGCCGCCCCTCGGCAGCGGATTCGGCGTCTCCCACGCCACCAGTCTGACCTACGGCCGATGTGGTGCGCATACCCGCCGCCCCCGGCCAGCGGCCAGCGGTCTGCCTGCCCGCCAGCCGTCTGCCTGCCCGCCAGCCGTCTGCCTACCGCCTGCAGCGTGCCGGCTGCCCACCGCTTGGCCGTCGCCAGCTGCCTGCCCGTCGCCAGCTGCCTGCCCGTCGCCAGCTGCCTGCCCGTCGCCTGGCCACCTGCCGCGTGCCGGTTGCTAGCCGCCTGCCCGCCATGTGTCGGTTGCCCACGTGCTGCCGGTCGTCAGCCGCCTGCTTGTCGCCAGCTGCCTGCCCGCGCCTGGCCCCGTGCCGCGTGCCGGTCGTCAGCCGCCTGCTCGCCTGCTGCCGCCTGCTCGCCTGCTGCCGCCTGCTCGCCTGCTGCCGCCTGCCCGCCTGCTGCCGCCTGCTCGCCTGCTGCCGCCTGCCCGCCTGCTGCCGCCTGCCCGCCAGCTGCCGGTTGTCAGCCCCCGCCAGCTGCCGGCCAGCTGCTGGTTGTCAGCCGCATGCCCGTTGCCAGCCGGTTGGCCATCGTCTGCTGGTTGCCTACCTGCTTGCCGGTTGGCAACCGTCAGCTGGCTGTCTCCTGTCGCACGCCGAGGCTGGGCGGGTCACCGTGCCGAGCCGGTGATCGGCCGCGCTACCGTGGTGCCGTGACCGGGACGGCCGCGAGCACGGGTGCGCGCGTGACGCGCTGGCTGTTGCTGGCGTGCACGATTCTTGGCCTGACCGCCATGCACACCCTCGGGCACGCCGGCACGGCCACGCCCGAGCGGCACGCCGCCGTGGCGCCCATGTCGCTGGGGGCGCCTGTGTTGCTGGGGGCGCCTGTGTTGCTGGGGGCGCCTGTGTTGCTGGGGGCCGCCGCTTCGGGGGTTCCGTCGCTGACCGCGGCGGAGGAGTGCGCCGGCGATCACTGTCCGGCCGGGCACGGCATGGCCGACGGGTGGAGTGTGTGCCTGGCGATCCTGACCGGGCTGGCGGTTGCCGTGCTGCTGGCCATGGTGCTGGTTGCGCCGACCGGCGGCCCTGCCGTGCAACGTGTTGCGGGCCTGCTGGTGTCGCGTGCCCCGCCCGGGCGGCTGCCCGCTTCGATCCTTACGGCGACAACGGTTCTGCGCATATAGCCCCGTCGAGGAGCTCGCGTACACCCGTTGTCTTTTTCTTTCCGAAAGGTCGAACCCGTAATGATGCTTCACCCTGCCCTGCGCCGTGCCGGACTGCTCGCCGGCGCCGTCCTGCTGCTGTCCGCCTGCGGCGGCAACAACCAAGGCGACAACAGTCAGCCCGCCGGCACCGGCATGGGCCACGGCGGCACCATGATGCCAACCGCCACCGCCACCGCCACCGCCACCGCCAGCGCCAGCGGCGCCTTCAACGACGCCGACGTCGCCTTCGCCCAGCAGATGATCCCGCACCACCAGCAGGCCGTGCGGATGGCGGCCATGGCCAAGACCGGTGCCCGCAACGCCCAGGTCAAGGAGCTCGCCGCCAAGATCGAGCAAGCTCAGCAGCCGGAGATCGACACCATGAGCCGGTGGCTGACCGCCTGGGGGCAGCCCGCCTCCGGCACGCATTCGGCCATGCCGGGCATGGGGATGACGATGCCCGGCATGATGAGCGACGCCGACCTGTCCAAGCTCGGCGCGGCCCACGGCGCGGCGTTCGACAAGATGTTCCTCACCATGATGATCAGCCACCACGAAGGGGCGATCGCCATGGCCCAGCGGGAGGTGGCCGCCGGCGCCGACCCGCAGGCCAAGGCACTCGCCCAGAAGATCATCACCGCTCAGCAGGCCGAGATCACCACGATGAAGGGCCTGCTCGGCCAGGTGTGAGCCCCGGGGTGCGCGCCGGCCGCCCGGGCCGGCGCGCACCGCGTCTCAGCCCAGCGCCGGCCGTACGAAGAACGAGTCGTCCGGGCCGTCGTACTGGTCGAGCCACATCTGATCGCCGATGTGCCGCAGGGCGTAGCCCGGATAGTTGACCGACTCCAGTGCCACCGACCCGGCGACGGAACCGGGCCGGGCGCAGAACGTCGCGTCCTGGCGGAACAGCACCGTCCCCTCGTCCGGGCTCAGCCGCAGCCGGTACGACGAGTGCCGCAGGTAACGCCCGTCCGGCCCGCGCAACGAGAAGCACGACGCGTCGGCCAGCCCGGCGACCACGGTCAGGCTCGCCCGTTCCCGGGCCGCCGCGTCGCTCGACCGGCCCGCCGCGGCGAGCACCCCCGAGTCACCGTCCACGGCGATGTACCGCCCGGCGGCCGACGCCGACTCCAGCGACACCGGGCCGGCCCGCAGCACCCCGTCCGACGAGGCCGGCGGCGACCCCGACCAGCTGGTCAGCCGGGCCGGCGCCGGCCATCCCGTGGTGGCCGGTACCGCGATGCCCACCGCCAGGGCGCCCGCCGTGACCGCCGCCGCCACCGGATGCGCCGCCAGCCAGGCGAGCACACCCGACGCCTTGGTCGCCGGCCCCGGCAGCAGTGCCGCGCCGGCCAGCAGCCGGTCGGTGGGCACCAGGGCGCCGGTCACCCGCGCGCAGGCCGGGCAGGACGAGACGTGCCGGCCGAGCCGCTTGCGCCAGTACGCGTTCGGCGCGCCGTCCCAGTCAGCCGCGACCTCGCCGAGCGCGTCGCAGCCCGGCATCGCCTCCAGCGCGGCCACGATCTGCCGGCCGGTCTCCACCCGCGCGCGCATCCGTTGAATCCGTACGCCGGTGTGCGCGACGCTGGTCCCCAGCGCGGCGGCGACCTCGGCCCGGGTGAGCTCGCCGGCCGTCTCCAGCCACCACAGTGAGAAGGCGGCCCGCTCGTCCGCGGCGAGCCACCGGACCGCGTGGCCCACCTGCCGGCGCTGCGCAGACAACTGCATCCGCAGCAGCGCCGGCCCCTCCACCTCGGCGCCGGCGTCCGGCCGCCCGTAGGCCTCGTCCAGCGGCGTGAGCCGGGCCGCGTCCTCCGCCCGGGACAGGTGGCTGCCGATCTGCCGGACCGCGATCGCGGCCAGCCACGGCCGGAGGCCGCCCGGCGTAAGCAGGGCCGGCAGCTGGCGCAGGGCGCGCACCATCACGTCCTGCGCCACGTCGTCGACCGCCGGGTCGGCGCCCAGCGCCTGCCGGACGAGCCGGTAGACCATCGGCAGGTGCCGGCGGGCCAGCTCGTTCATCGCCCGCTGGCCGCCGGCCCGCGCGGCGATGACCAGCGCCTCGTCGGAGACGGAGGACGGGACCGAGGAGGGGACGGCGGAGGGGTTCATGGCGGTGGCGCGGCTACGACTTGTACGCCGCCGCGGTGATGTTGGCCTGGACGGCGTTCTCGGTGGCGTCGCTCGGGTAGCCCGAGGTCATCACGCCCTCGTAGAAGGTGCCGGCCGAGCCGTTGCTGTTGTCGCCGCCGATGCCCAGGATGATGGCGCCTTCCTTGTGCATCGGGTTGTAGCCGGAGACGTTCGGCCGCGTACCGCTGTAGAAGGTGGACAGGCCGCCGGACTGCGCGTTGCCGCCGCGGATCGCCCACTGGTTCGGCTGGCCCTTGATGATCGCGGTGACGAACCGGTTGCCGATCGAGGGGTCGTTCGCGTTGTATCCGGCATTGACTCCGGAGTAGAGGCCGTTCTCCAGGTCCGCCATGATCCATGGGCCGTTCCCGGTGCCGTACCCCCAGACCTTGATGTTGCCGAAGTAGATCGCCTCCATGTGCCCGTTGCCGGTGTCCGTGCTGCTGGTCTCGGCGTTGCCGTAGTCGAAGCAGCAGCCGCCGTTGTAGTGGGTGCCGTCGAAGATGGCGTACATGCCCTCGGCGGCGTCGCCGGTGGCGATCCCGCTGGTGTGGTTGTTGCGGTAGCCGGTGCCGGCGGCGACATAGACGCCGTACGCCTTCTGCCCGCCGACGGTGATCGGGGCGGCGGTGGCGTTCGCGAGGTTGTCGTAGCCGCCCGCGGCCGGCCCGTTGAAGCCGCCGGGCGGGGCCTGGGTGAGGTTGTTGTGCCGGCTGGTCTGGTCGTAGATGATCGTGATGACGCAGGACGTGCCGGAGCAGAAGGAGTCCTGGGCGGCCGCGTTGGCCACGCCGCCGGTGGTCAGCACGCCGATGTCCTTGGTGGTGTTGTCCGAGGAGCGGCGCACCTGGTAGAGCGCCCCGTTGTAGGAGCCGAAGAGCGCCCGCGTCGTGCTGTGCGCGGCCACGCAGGGCGTGCCGCCCGAGGCGTAGAGGTCGCACGGGCCGGTGGTGCTCGGCGGTGGCGTGGTCGGCGAGGTGGTGGGTGGAGTCGTCGGGGTGGTCGTGGGCGGGGAGGTGACGGTCCCGCCGGTGCAGGTCACGCCGTTGAGCGCGAACGACGACGGCACCGGGTTGCTGCCCGTCCACGAGCCGTTGAAGCCGAACTGGGCGGTGCCGCCGGTGGCGACGCTCCCGTTCCAGGCGGCGTTGGTGACCGTCACCTGCGCGCCGGACTGGGTGTAGGACCCGTTCCACAGCTGGGTGACCGTCTGCCCGGCGCCGAAGGCCCAGGTGAGCTTCCAGGAGGTGACCGGGTCGCCGAGATTCGTGACGGATACGGCGGCGCCGAAGCCGCCCGGCCACTGGCTGCTGACCGTGTAGGTGACCGAGCAGCCGGTGGTGGCCGCCGAGGCCAGGTGGGTGCCGGCCACCGTCGCGACGGCGGCGGCCAGGGCAGTGGTGGCGGCCGCGAGCGCGCGCCGCCGGGAACGTGGACTGGACATGAGGACCTCGCACGGGAACCGGGGGTGGGAGACGGCGAGCCCTGGGAGCGCTCCCATTTAGACCCGTCAATGTTGGCAGACCACCGGCCGGTCAACAAGACCTACGAGAGACCGCCGGGGCCGTCTAGCATCGGAGCGTGTCCCGGCGGGTCGCCCTGGCGTTGGGGTCCGGTGGCGCGCGAGGGTTCGCGCACATCGGCGTCATCGAGGTGCTCGGCGAGCGCGGCCTGGAGATCGTGGCGGTGGCCGGCTCGTCGATGGGCGCCCCAAGGCCTGTCCTGCCGATCACGCGGGGCTGCGGCGTGGCCCAGGCGGCGTCTGACGGCGGCCGCGAAACGGCCACATCCAACACCGGGATGCGACCGCTTCGCGGCCGACGCCAGCCACCACCTGGACCTCGCCTCGCTCCCACGTGATCGGCAGGACAGGCCTTGGCCGGCGGGGTGCTGGCGGCCGGTCGGCTGAAGGAGTTCACCGCGTGGGTGGTCGGGCTCAAGCAGCGCGACGTGCTGCGGCTGTTCGACCCCAAGTGGTCGTCGCCCGGCATGATCACGGCCGACCGGCTGATCGATCACCTCGACGGCTTCCTCGGCGACACGCTGATCGAGGAGCTGCCGATCCCGTACACGGCGGTGGCCACCGACATCACCGCCCGCCGCGAGGTGTGGTTCCAGAGGGGCTCGCTGCGCTCGGCGATCCGGGCGTCGATCGCCATCCCCGGCCTGATCACCCCGGTGCTCGCCGACGGCCGGGTGCTGGCCGACGGCGGCCTGCTCAACCCGGTGCCGATCGAGCCCACCGCCTCGGCCCCGGCGGACCTGACCGTGGCCGTCTCGCTGCTGGCCCGCCGTCCCGACCACGAGACCGCCGCCCCGATCCGGGCCGCCGCCGACGGCCGGCGCCCCGGCAGCCTGCGCCTCGCCGACGTCATCACCAGCTCGCTGGACGCGATGCAGGACATGATCGCCCGCTACCGGATGGCCGGCCTGCCGCCGGACGTGCACATCGCGGTCCCGGTGAGCGCGGGCCGGGTGCTGGACTTCCACCGCGCCGCCGAGATGATCGCGCTCGGCCGTGACCTGGCCACCAGGGCCCTCGACGAGGCGGGTCTATAGTCTTCAGGTGTGATCAACGGTGGGCACGTGATCCTGTACAGCCGCGACGCGGCGGCCGACCGGGCGTTCTTCCGCGACGTGCTGGAGTATCCGCATGTCGACGCCGGCGGCGACTGGCTCATCTTCAAGACCCCGCCCGGGGAACTGGCCGTGCACCCGAGCGACGGCCCGGCGCAGGAGTTCTACCTGATGTGTGACGACCTCGACGCCACCATGGCCGAGCTGGGCGGGCGCGGGGTCGAGTTCGCGGGGCCGGTGAGCGAGGAGCGCTGGGGCCGGCGCACCGGCATCCGGCTGCCCGGCGGGGGAGAGCTGGGCCTGTACGAGCCGCACCACCCGATCGCCCACTCCCTGCCGGCCTGAGGCCGTCCGCGCGGTGCTCATCCGACGGCGTCGATTCGGGTCGGCGGCGGTCGTCATCGTGCTCACCGTCGCCGGTCTGGGCCTGGTCCGGCAGCCGTCGGTCAGTTCGGCCGCCCTGCCTGTCCCAAGCACCGCCCCGATCAGCCCGTCGGCAGAGGCCAGCCCGTCGGCAGAGGCCAGCCCGTCGGCAGAGGCCAGCCCGTCGGCAGAGGCCAGCCCGTCGGAGGAGGGCAGCCCCGCGGCCGAGGCGAGCCCGTCGGTTCAAGCGGGCCTGTCGATCCGGGCGAGCCCGCAAATAATGGCCAGCCCCTCCCCGAGCGCGATGGAGTCGCTCGCCGGGCCGCCCGGGCCGGCCGACCTGGATGTCATGACCTTCAATCTGCGGTACGCCTCGGACACCCCGCCCAACTCTTGGGCGCAGCGCCGCCCGGTGATGCGCACCCTGCTCACCACCGAGCGGCCGGACCTGATCGGCACCCAGGAGGGGCTGCCCGGCCAGCTCCGGGACATCGACAGCGACCTGGGTCCGGCGTACGGCCGGATCGGTCTTGGTCGTCTGGGTGGCGACCAGGGCGAGCACGTGGCGATCTTCTTCGACCGCGCCCGGCTGACCCCGCAGCAGTCCGGCAATTTCTGGCTCTCCGAGACGCCGTCGGTGCCGGCCTCGGTCAGCTGGGGCACCAGCGTGACCCGCATGGTCACCTGGGTCCTCTTCGTCGATCGGCGGACCGGGCGGCGCTTCTACGCGGTCAACACCCACCTGGACAACCACAGCGAGAACGCCCGCCGGCACGGCGCGGCGCTGATCGCCCAGCGGCTCGCCGCGTTCGGCCGGCTGCCGATCGTCCTGACCGGCGACTACAACTCGCCGGCGCTCCCCAGCAGCCAGGTCTATCACCTGCTGGTCGGCAAGACCGGCCTGAGCGACGACTGGCTCACCGCGCCGCGGCGCGGCCTGGCGTACGCGTCGATCCACAACTTCCAGGCGCTGGTGCCCGACGGCGAGCGGGACGACTGGATCCTCACCACGCCCGGCGTCACCGCGCTCGCCGCGCTGATGAACACCTATCGCTCCGATTCGCAGTACCCGAGCGACCACCTGCCGGTCGAGGTGCGCCTCCGCCTGCCCTGACCCGCCACCGTCTCACGGGCGGGAGAGGGGGAACGGGCGGGACAAGAGCCCGACCGTCCACTGGTGAGCGTCCGATCGCGCAGGAACTGCCAAGAACATTGACAGATCTCGATGGTGCCTGACAACGTTGTCAAACTCCCCCTGTTCCGATGAAGGGACGGCACCCCATGATCCGTGCGCTCGCCGCGGTGACCCTCCTGGTCGCCGCGGCCTTGACCGTCGCGAAACCGGCGTTCGCCGCCGACGCGGACCTCACCCAGTACGTCAACCCGTTCGTCGGCACCGACGACAGCAACTCCCCGAACCCCGTCGGCGGGGGCGCCGGCGGCAGCACCTACCCCGGCGCCACCGTGCCGTTCGGCATGGTGCAGTTCAGCCCCGACACCCCCAACGCCTCACCCTCCGGCTACCGCGACTCCGACCGCACCGTCGAGTCGTTCAGCCTCACCCACTTCAACGGCGCCGGCTGCCCGAACAACGAGGACATCCCGCTGCTGCCGGTCACCGGCGCGCTCGGTTCCTCGCCCGGTTCGGCCTGGACGAGCTATGCCAGCGCGTACACGAAAAGCAATGAAAGCGCCGCACCGGGTTACTACAAGAACACGCTCGACAAGTACGGGGTGACCGCCGAACTCAGCGCGACGACCCGCACAGGCGCCCTCCGCCTGACCTACCCGGCCACGACCACGGCCCGGCTGCTGATCAACGACAGCCGCTCGGCCACCGGCGACCGGGCCGGCACCGCGACGGTCAGCGGAAACCGGGTCTACGGCTCGCACACCGCGGGCGGCTTCTGCGGCGGCCGCACCTTCACCATGTACTACTCGATCCAGTTCGACCGCACCCCGACCGGCTACGGCACGTTCAGCGGTTCGACGATCACGGCCGGTTCGGCGTCCGCGAGCGGGACCCAGACCGGCGCGTACGTCACCTTCGACACCTCGTCGAACGCGACGGTCAACGCCACGATCGGCATCTCGTTCGTCAGTGCCGCCAACGCGCAGGCCAACGCCGCCGCCGAGGCGGCCTCCTTCGACACCGTACGGGCGAACGCGAACTCCGCCTGGAACACCGCCCTCAACCGGGTGCAGGTCACCGGCGGCGCCACCGCCGACCTGCGGAAGTTCTACAGCGCGCTCTACCACGTGCTGATGAACCCGAACATCGCCAGCGACACCAACGGGCAGTACCTCGGCTTCGACGGCGCGGTGCACACCTCCTCCTCGCCGATCTACCAGAACTACTCCGGCTGGGACATCTACCGCTCCTGGACCCCGCTGGTCTCGCTGATCGCGCCGGACGTGATGACCGACATCGTCAAGTCGATGGTGCTCGACGGCCAGCAGGGCGGCCTGCTGCCCAAGTGGTCGCAGCAGAGCGTCGAGGACTTCGTGATGCCCGGCGACCCGGGGCCGATCATCGTGGACGAGGCGTACCAGTTCGGCGTCCGCGGCTTCGACACCGCGGCGGCGCTGGCGCTGATGAAGAAGAGCGCGACCGGCGGCGCCACGCAGGGCTCTGTGCTGCGCGGCAACGAGGCCACCTACGAGGCCAACCACTTCATCGCCGGCAACCCGTCGGAGACCCTGGAGTACGCGAACAGCGACTTCGCGATCAGCCGGTTCGCCCAGGCGCTCGGCGACACCTCGGCCTACCAGACGTACGCGACCCACTCGCAGTACTGGCGCAGCCTGTTCAACGGGGAGTCGGCGTACATCCACAGCCGCAACGCCGACGGCAGCTTCCCGTGGCCGCTCAACCCGGCGACCGAGTCGCCGTACACCGAGGGCAACGCCGCCCAGTACACCTGGATGGTGCCGTTCAACCTGAGCGCGCTGATCACGCTGATGGGCGGCGCCGGCACCGCGACCCAGCGGCTCGACCACCACTTCACCCAGCTCAACGGCGGCCTGTCGCTGCCGTACTTCTACGTCGGCAACGAGCCCGAGCACGGCGTGCCGTGGACCTACAACTTCGCCGGCAAGCCGTCCGGCGCCAGCGACGCCGTCCGCCGGGTGATGGCCGAGTCGTTCACCGCCGGCGCGGGCGGCCTGCCCGGCAACGACGACCTCGGCGCGACCTCGGCGTGGTACGTCTGGGCGGCGCTGGGCCTCTACCCGGTCACCCCGGGCGCCGACACCCTCGCCGTGCAGGGCGGCCTCTTCCCGAGCGTGCTGATCCAGCGGCCCACCGGGAACCTGACGATCAGCGGCGGCAGTTCCTCGAACCCCTACGTCCAGTCGCTGTCGGTCAACGGCACGCCGACCTCGCACAACTACCTGAGGTACGCGGACATCGCCGGGGGCGGGACCATCGCGTACACCATGGGATCTTCGCCCTCGTCCTGGGGAACCGGCGGCGGTGACGTCCCGCCGAGCTTCGGCGACGGCGCCACCCAGCCGGCCGCCGAGCCCGACCTCGGCCCGGACCTGGCTCTCGGGAAGACGATCACCAGTGGCGCGGGCACCTGCGCGAGCAGCGAGTCTGCGGCCATGGCCGTCGATGGAAAGATCAAGGACAACAGCAAATGGTGTACGGGTGGGACCCCGCGCACCCTGACCGTCGACCTCGGCTCGGCGCAGACCGTCTCGTCGTTCGTCGTCAAGCACGCCGGCCTGGGCGGCGAGAACACCGGCTGGAACACCGGCGCGTTCACCATCTCCACCAGCACCGACAACGCGACCTGGTCGACCGCGGTGACGGCGACCGGCATGCGCAACAGCCGGACCTACTCGCCGATCCCGGCCCGCACCGCCCGCTACGTCCGGTTCGAGGCCACCACCCCGGCCAACAACGGCGACACCGCGGCGCGGATCTACGAGCTCGAGGTGTACGGGTCGTCCTCGGCCGCCACCGACCTCGCGCTGCGCACCACGGCCACCGCCGACTCGTCGTGCGGCGCCACCGAGGGCCCGGACCGGGCGGTCAACGGCAGCTGGCTGGGCGGCTGGTCGGACAAGTGGTGCTCGCAGGGCTCGTCGAAGTGGCTCCAGTCCGACCTGGGCGCCACCAGGCACGTCGGCTCGGTGCTCATCCGGCACGCCGGCGCCGGCGGCGAGTACCCGCAGTGGGACACCCGCGACTTCGACCTGCTGACCTCCACCGACGGCAGCACGTGGACGACCCGGGCGCAGATCCGCGGCAACACCGCGGACACCACCACGACCACGATCAACGCCGACGCCCGCTACGTCCGCCTGAACGTCGTCACCCCGGCGTCCGACGGCAACACCGCGGCCCGCATCTACGAGCTGGCGGTAAGCGGCTGACCCCGGCCGGGGGCGGGGCTCGGTCCCGCCCCCACGGCCTTTCGTTTCGGAGGCACGATGGTGGGGTGCTGATCGAGCTCATTCTGCTGGCGCTCAGCGGGCGCGGGCGCCCCCTGCCGCGGGTCCGTATCCGGTACGACGGGCTGCTGCTGCGTCCCCTGTTCGGACGCTCGTCGTTCGTGCCCTGGACGAAGATCAAGGGGGTGCGGACCGCGCCGGCCGATCAATGGTCGGGCCCGAACGCATCCCGCGGGGAAACCGGCTACTACATGGTCCAGGTGAAGCTGGCCGGGGAGTGGCGGCGACTGGGCGACATCCGCGGCGTGCAGCACACCGTCCTGCCACCGGCCGTCCGGGAGGAACTGCTCGGTCCGCGGGGAGCCCTGCCGGCCAGCGAGGTCGCCCTGCTCAGCGGGTATGAATTCATCCGCTACCTGTGGGAGAACGCCGGCGGCAAACCCGGCGAGGAGGACGACAACTGGCCGCCGCTACGAGGGACGTCGAGGTGACCGGGCCGCGGGCGTACACGGTGAAGGGTCTTGACGAAACCACCTGGCCGGCCTTCGCCGCGCTGGTGGAGCGCAACAACGGCATCTTCGGCGGCTGCTGGTGCATGGGGTTCCACGGCGGGCTCTCCCGCACCGACGCCGCGGCGAACCGGGCCGCCAAACGGGAGCGCGTGCGGGCGGGGCGGGCGCACGCGGCGCTCGTCTTCGCCGGTGAGGATTGCCTGGGCTGGTGCCAGTTCGGGACGCCGGGCGAACTACCGCAGATCAAAAACCTCGCGCAGTACGAGAGGAGCCGCACCGCCGGCCTGCGCGACTGGCGGATCGCCTGCTGCTACGCGGGCAAGGGGCATCGGCGGCAGGGGGTGGTCACCGCGGGGCTGGCCGGCGCGCTCGAGCTGATCGCCGGGCTCGGCGGGGGCACGGTCGAGGGCTACCCGGAAGCCGCGGACGCGGTGGCGGCCGGATTCCTCTACCACGGGGCGCTCTCGACGTACGAGAAACTGGGTTTTGTTCGTGATCGCCGGATCGGCAAGCATCGCTGGGTGGTGACCCGGGTGGTCGAGCCGCGCCGGAGCTGAGGTCACTCGTCCGGGGAACTCCGTAGCCCGGGTGGGGCTCGTTATGGTCCGGTCGTGAGTGTCTTGTCCCGCCGAGCCGCGCACGATCTGCGTACGCCGCTGAACGCCATCATCGGTTTCACCGGGACGCTGCTGATGCGGCTGCCCGGGCCACTCAACGACGAGCAGGAACACCAACTCGAGCTGGTACGGGAGAGCGCCGAGGAGCTGCTGTCCCGGATCAACGCGCTGTCCGACCCGGACGCCGAGGCCGCGCCGTGACCGGGTGGACGGACACCTGGTGGCAGCTGACCGCCCTGGCCAACGCGGTGATCCTGGCCGCCTACCTGGCGATCTCCTTCGCCATCGGCCGCGGGCTGTGGCGCTCCCGGCAGTGGCGGAACAACCCGCTCGGGCTGGCCACCGCGGCGATCTTCTTCAGCTGCGCGGTGCACCACGGCTCGCACACCGTCCATCTGCTGCTGCCCTACTTCGGCAAGGACGTGCACGGCGGCCTGGCGATGCGGATGGCCTTCGGGATGGACTTCCAGGCCGCGACCTGGGACACCGTGACCGCGGTGCTGGCCGTCTGGTACTGGACGCTGCGCGGCCGGTTCCCGGCGCTGGTCCGGGGCGCGGCGCTCTTCGAGGACCTGCGGCTGCGGCAGGCGGCCGAGGCGGACCTGCGGGCCAGCGAGGAACGCTTCCGGGAGATCGTGGAGACCACCAGCGAGGGCGTGGTCGTCCTCGACGGCGACGGCCGGATCGGCTACACCAACGACCGGTTCGCGGTGCTGGTCGGCCGGTCCCCGGACGACCTGCCCGGCACGCCGGTGCTGGACCTGGTCACCGAGACCGACCGGCCGGTGGCCGAGCAGGCGCTGGCCGCGGTGGGGGAGAGCGAGGCGCCCCACGTGGAGGTCGGCCTGCAGACCCCGGGCGCGCGGGCGGTGTGGGCGCGGATCGCGCTGAGCGCCCGGGTCGACGACGCCGGGCGGCCGGTCGGGGCGCTCGCCATGGTCGCCGACGTGACCGAGCGCAAGAGCATCGAGGCGCAGCTGCAGCAGGCGCAGAAGCTCGAGGCGGTCGGCCAGCTGGCCGGCGGGCTGGCGCACGACTTCAACAACCTGCTGACCGTCATCGACGGGTACGCCGCGCTGCTGATCGCCGAGGCCGGCCCCAGCGCCCAGGGCGACCTCGCGATGATCCGGGACGCGGCGGCGCGGGCGAGCGCGCTGACCCGGCAGCTGCTGACCTTCTCCCGCGCCCAGACCGCCCGGCCGCAGGTGGTCGACGTCGCCGACCTGGTCGCCGGGGTCGAGGTGCTGCTGCGCCGGCTGATCCGCGAGGACGTCGACCTGCTGGTCACGCCGGCCGCCGCGCCGACCCCGGTGCGGGTCGACCCCGGCCAGCTCGAACAGGTGCTGGTGAACCTGGCGATCAACGCGCGGGACGCGATGCCGGCCGGCGGAGTCCTCACCATCGGCACCGAGCGGGTCACTTCCTCCACCGGGGACGAGGTGTTGATCACGGTCACCGACACCGGCTGCGGGATGACCGGCGAGGTGGCCGCCCGCGTCTTCGAGCCCTTCTTCACCACCAAGGACCAGGGCCAGGGTACGGGTCTGGGGCTGTCCACCGTGTACGGGATCGTGACCCGGGCCGGCGGCCGGATCCGGGTCGACTCCCGGCCCGGCGAGGGCGCCACGTTCGAGGTGCGCCTCCCGGTCGCGGCGGCGCCGGCCACCGCGGTCGCCGAGCCGGCCGGGCCGCAGCGGCTCACCGCCGGCAGCGGCACGATCCTGCTGGTCGAGGACGATCCCGCGGTACGCCGGCTGGCCGAGCGGATCCTGGCCACGGCCGGCTACCACGTGCTGGCCGGCGTGGACGGCGAGCACGCCCTCGCGGTGGCCCGGGCGCATCCGGTGATCGACCTGCTGGTCACCGACGTCATCATGCCGGGGATGAACGGGCAGCAACTGGCCGACCGGCTCACCGCGCTGCGGCCGGGGCTACCGGTGATCTTCACCTCGGCGTACACCCGCGGTGTGCTGACCGAGACCGTCGACGACCGGACCGTGGCGTTCCTCGACAAACCGTTCACCGCGGCGGCGCTCACCGAGAAGATCCGGTCGGTGCTGGACCGCCGGGCCGACCGCACGGCGTCGCGCGTATGACGTCGGGCAGCGTGCTTTACATCGAGGACAACGCGATCAACACGACGCTCGTGGAACGCATCCTGCGGGCCCGGCCCGGGGTGACGTTCGGCTCCGCCCCGGACGGGCGTACCGGCCTGGACCGGGCCGCCCGGCACCGGCCCGACCTCGTGCTGCTCGACCTGGACCTGCCGGACATGGGCGGCGAGCAGGTCCTGGCCGCGCTGCGGGCCTCGGCCGCCACCCGCGACATCCCGGTGATCGTCGTGAGCGGCGACACCGACCCGGCCCTGCACCGCCGGGTGCTGGCGGGCGGGGCCGGGTACGTCCTGGTCAAGCCGTACGAGATCGCCGATCTGCTGGGCGCCGTGGACGGCTCGCTGGCCGGCGACCGACGGTGAGCGCCGGTCCCGGCCGTCAACCCTCGTCCTCCGGGCGGGCCGGGAGCGGCCGGGCTCGGCCATCTCCAGCAGCGTGGTGACGATCTCGGCGCCGTGGAGCCGCCGGTACGGGCCGGGGTAGGCGCGCAGCAGCCGCCGGTAGTGCCGCTCGAGCCGCGGGTCGCCGGCCGGGCAGTCGGCGGCGGTCATGCGACGCCGCCGAACGGGGAGAGGCGCAACTGGGCCCGGGCCGCGTCGGTGTGCCGCTGCATTCGCTCGATCTCGGCGCTCAGCGCCCGCGTGCCGTCCTCGGTGAGCTTGTAGTACCGGCGCAGCCGGCCCTCGACCGCCTCCTCGTGGTCCAGCTCGATGAGGCCCCGCTCGGCGAGGCGGTCGAGCGCGCCGTAGAGGGTGCCCGGCCGCAGCCGCACCTCGCCGGCGGAGAGCTCACCGACCGCTTGCACGATGCCGTAACCGTGCCGTGGTTGCGCCGCCAGCGCGGCGAGGATGAGAAAGGTTGGCTCCTGCACGCCGAGGGATCTACGTCAGGCGACATATATCGGCAACCGTTCTATTGAGCCGCCCAGCTGAGCCATTCCGGGTCGTGGTCCCAGCCGTTGCGCTCGTAGAACGGCACCGCCCGCGGGCTGGAGTGCACCGTCACGTGTTCCAGCCCCAGGTGGCGGGCCTCGTCCAGCACGGCCGCCATCAGCCGGGCGCCGACCCCGCGGTCGCGCAGCTCGGGGAGGACGAAGACGGACTGCACGTCGCCGCCGCGCCGGGCGTACCTGGTGGCGGTGGGCACCCGGTCGACGACCGCCAGCCAGGCCATCCCGACGACCTCGCCGCCGGCCTCCGCCACGAACGCCCGGTGCCCGGGGTGGGCGCGCATCCAGTCGCCGAGCGTCGCGACGAACTCGTTCAGGTTGTCGCCCTGGTAGCCGTGGTCCTGGGTGGCCCGCCGCCAGCGCAGCCCGGCCAGGGCGGGCGCGTCCACGTCCGAAGCCCGGCGCACCGTCACATCCATGTCGGTCATCCGCCGATCATCCCGCGTGCGGTTCCTCCGCGCGTTTGTGCCGCCTCGGTACCGTGTGCGTGTGCGGTTCACCAATCTGCTGGTCAACGTCGCGGAACGGTATTGGCTCGGCCTCGAGGAGGAGTCCGGGCGGCACTATGTCGCCATCCCGGTGACCAGCGGGGCGGTCGACTACAACGAGTACTACGCGATCGACCGGGCGACCTTCGACCGTTTCCTGCTCGACCCGGCCGCCGCCCTCGACTTCGTGGTGCGGTGCCGCGCCCGCGAGGCCGACGACCTTCTGATGATCCCGCCCGGCTGGAACCGGGGCGTCGCGAGCTGAGCCCGGCGAAGCCTCCCGGGGCTTGATCGAGGGGCTAAGGTTGGGCGCGCAGCTTGAGGAGAGGACCACAGTGCCGAAGCAGCTCCGTGACAAACGCCGCAAATCGCCGATGTGGGCGAGGATCTCGCTCGCCTTCGGCGCCGTCCTGATGGTCATCAGCGGCGGCACGCTGGCGTTCGTCACCGTCGCGGAGAACAAGGTCAACGCGGCGATCCCGGACCACCAGCTGGCGGGAGCGGCCGGTGTGGTGAAGCACGCCGACATCAAGGGTGCGAAGAACATCCTGCTGGCGAGCCTGGACACCCGGCCCAGCTGGACGGCGACGCACGAGGCGAGCCACACCGACTCGATCATCATCCTGCACGTCTCGGCGGATCATCAGCTGGCGTACATGCTGTCCATCCCGCGCGACACCCTGGTCGACATCCCGGCGTACAACAACGGGAAGTACAACAACCGCGAGCACCACGACAAGATCAATGCCGCGTTCGCCTTCGGCAGCATGGGCCTCGACGGCGACGACGCCATCACCCAGGGCATGACGCTGCTGACCAAGACGATCCAGAAGCAGTTCGACATCACCCCGGACGCCGAGGCGGTCGTCAACTACTCCGGCTTCACCGACATCATGAAGATCCTCGGCAAGGTCTGCATGTACGTCGACGAGAACGTGACCTCGATCCACGTCGGCCACACCGCGGACGGCAAGCAGGCCACGCCGTACGTGACCGACAACGCCGGCATCATCAAGCACAAGGTCGCGGGCGTGACCCCGAACAAGTACAAGATCGGTAACCACTGCTTCACCCCGACCGAGGCGCTCGACTACGCCCGGCAGCGCGACCTGCTCTCCAAGAACGACGGCGACTACGGCCGCCAGCGGCACCAGCAGCAGCTGCTCAAGGCCATCATGAAGACCGCCGTGAGCCAGGGTCTCGACTCGCCGACCAAGCTGCCCGGCATTCTCACCGCGGTCGGCAAGGCGATGACGGTGTTCCTGCAGGGCATCTCGCTGGAGGACTGGGCCTTCGGGCTGAAGGGCATCAACCCCGACAACATCATCACGCTGAAGACCAACAACGGTCAGTTCGTCAACGCGAAGGCGCCGCCCGGGGTGGGGTCGGCCCAGGGCCTCAACGCGGACAGCATCGAGATGTTCCGCGACGCCAAGAACGACACCATGGCCCAGTTCGTGGCCGCCCACCCGACCTGGATCGCCGACAAGTAACCAGGGCCGGCCCGGTCAGGTCAGCGGCAGGAGGGCGTGGCAGGCCTCGACGTTGTGGAGTTCGATGTCCTCCCGGCGTCGCGGCTGCCACGCCGCCCGGGTCAGCCGCCACCGGTTGAGCTGGGCCGGTTCGCCGCGCCGGGTGCCCCAGTCGTAACCGTTGGGCTGATAGCCGAGGCGGCGGGAGACCGCGTTGGAGCCCTGGTTGTCCACGAAGGCGTCGCTGCCCGCCTCCTTCGCCCCGAGGCCGTCGAACGCCAGGTGCAGGATCGCCTCGCGCATCTCCCGCCCGAGCCCGCGGCCGCGTTCGTCGGCCGACAGCCAGGAGAAGGTCGTGACCGTGCCGAGGGCGGCGAAGTGCACGCCGATCAGCGACTGCTCCCCGACCGGGCGGCCATCGACGACGACCACGAAGTTGAGCCGCCAGAGATCCGGCTCGACGGTGCCACGCCGCCGCCAGATCGCCCGGAGCCACTTGGCGACCCGCAGGTCGGGGTCGGTCTCGTAGAAGCTCATCGGGTCGTCGTACGGCGGCGGGTCGGCTTCGGTCCGGCCGGCGCGGACCAGCTCCGCGAGCTGATCAAGCAGCTGGTCGGTGGCGGCGCGCAACTCCAGCCTCGGCGTGGTGACGCGCACGTCGAGGAGCGGGTAGCTCAGCATGGTCAGTGACTCTGCTCCCCGGAGCGGCGAGGGCGCACCCGGTTTTGCGCCCGGCCGCCCTATCCGCCGGCGAACAGGACGGCGAGGCACACGTCGTCGTCGGGGGCCGCGCCCTCGAGCATGTCCCCGGTGATGGCCTCGGCCAGCAGGTGGGCGGACGGCTCGCCGTCCAGCCGGCTGAACGCCTCGGCGGCGACCCGCAGCAGGTGCCGGCCGTCGACCGACGACGGGTCGTGATGCCGGTCGGTCAGCCCGTCGGTGTACGCGCAGAATGCGGCCCCCGCCGGAAGCCGCAGGTCCCGCGACGGGAACGCGGCGTCCCGCACCACGCCCAGCACCGGGCCGGACGTCCGGACCAGGGTCGCCTCGATCCCCTCGCCGTCCGGCACGATCACCACGGGTGGCGGGTGCCCGCCGTTGGCCACCCGCAGGTGCCCGGTCGCCGGGTCGAACAAAGCCACCACCGCGCTGACGAACGTGTCGTCCCGGCTGGTGTCGGCCAGGAAGCGGTTGAGCCGGGCGAGCACCTCGACCGGATCGGGGTCGTCGTGGGCGTACGCCTGCGACGCGGCCAGCGCCCGGCTCATGACCGCGGCCGGGTGCTGATCGTGGCCGGCGACCTTGCCGACCGACAGCAGCAGCCGGCCGCCGGGCACCGCTTGCACGTCGTACCAGGCGGCGCCGACGTCCAGCCGCTCCGGGGCCGCCAGATACATCGCGGCGAGGCCGGCCCCGGCGATGTCGGGCAGCGTGGCGGGCAGCAGGGCCCGGTGGAAACCGTCGATCGTGCGGCGGATCGCGTGCCAGTCGCCCTGGATGCGCAGGGTCGAGCGCAGCTCCGCGCGGATCCGGGTGACGTCCTGGGCCACGCCCCACAGGCGCGCCGCCTCGGACCGCCCGGCCGGCGCCGGCCGGCACGACACGATCACCTCGTGGACCGAGCCGTCCCCGTCCACCACCCGTAGCTCCACGACGTGCGGCATGCCGTTGCCGCGGGTGTCCCGGGCCATCGCCGCGAGGGTGTCGACGTCCTCCGGATGCAGCCGCCGGGACAACTCCCGTACGGTCATCCGGGTCGACCGCAACCGGAGCAGGTCCCGCAGCTCGGGCGACATCACGATGGCGCCGGCGGCCGGGTCGAACTCCCAGGTGCCGGCCCGGACCAGCCGCTGGGTCTCGGCCAGTTGCCCGTCCGCGAGCACCGAGAACTGCCCCGGGAACAGCAGCGAGTCGATCGTCGCCAGCACCGCCGACGGCTGCGCCGGCTTGAGGATCACGTCGTGCACGCCGCAGGCGTCGGCGAGCGAGCGCATCTGCTGCGGGTCGTAGTGCGCGGTGTTGAACACGATCGGGATGTGCCGGGTCGCCGGTTCGCCGCGCAACGCGCGGGCCAGCTCGTAACCGTCCAGGCCGGGCATCAGCACGTCGGTGATGACCACGTCCGGCGGGCGCCGCGCGGCCATCGCCAGGGCCTGGTCGCCGTCGGACGCCTGCTCCACCTGGTGCCCCCGGTAGGTCAGCAGCGTCCGCAGGAGCTCCCGGCTCGGAGCGTCGTCGTCGACAACAAGCAGGGTCGCCATCGCACGGATGCTAGATGCCACCGGCCCCGCACTTCGCACACCTTGTGCGCCACAGGCCCGGGCACGCCCGGACGAAGCGATACTCTCGCCGGGCGAGATACTAGCCCAGCTAGATACTCGCCAGGCGAGATACTAGCCGAGCGAGATACTCGCCGAGCGAGATACTCGCCAAGCGAGTATCTAGCCCGGCGAGATTCAGTGGTTGGCGCAGCAGGGGGTCGGGTTGGGGACCTCGAACGGCGCGATCAGCCCGCCCGGCGCGGGCGTCGCCATCAGCACCAGCCGCCCGTCGCGGTACTGCGGCCGCACGAAGTCGCGCGTGTCGATCCGGCTGTCCGGCTCGCACGGCGGCCCTCCGAGGACCACCACCTCGTCGATCGCGCTCTCCGACAGCAGCGTTGCCACCGGCAGAATGCCCGTCAGCGACCGTACGCCCGGAAACAGCACCGCCCGCCCAGCGAGACCGGCCGCGTGGTCCGCGACCGCGGCCGCGGCGGCCTCGGTGGACGACGGGGCGACGGGCGGCGCACCGCCGGAAATGGTCACCACCACTCGGGGATCGGGGCCGTGCACGAGGTGCGTGCACGCCACCGGCGACCCCTCTGCCGCGGACAGCAGAGAGGCCAGCCAGTGCTCGGCCTCGACCGTGCCGCGGTGGCCCAGGTCGTAGCCGGCGACGGTCATCGGTTCGGGACCACCCAGATCGGGTTGGTGTAGAACCACAGGTCGGTCCACGGGTCGGCGGAGCCCAGGACGTCCATGGCCGGCCCGGCGGGGTCGACCGCCGCGCCGAGGAAGCCCGGCGCCGTACGGTTGCCGTCGGTGCCGCGCAGGCGCAGGTAGAACGGGCCGTCGGCGCGGCCGAGATCGTAGGTCAGGGTGACCCGGCCGGTCGACTGGTTCACCTCGAACGACTTCGCCACCTTGGTGCCGGGCGCGGCGAAGACGTCCCGATCCTTGACCGGGCCGGTCACCGCGCCGCGGATGACGTCGACGCGGGCCAGCTTGGGCACGAACTGCGCCCAGTTCGGGCCGTCGGCCAGGTCGATCGCGACGGCCAGCTGGACCGGCGCGCCGCGGCGGACCACCAGCGTGTCGCCGAGGGTGACCCACGAGCCGGCGGAGCGGACCCGCACGTCGAGGCCGCCGATCAGGCCGCCGTGGTCGACCCAGACCCGGCCGGCGCGCAAGCCGTTCATCACCGACGCATACGTGAAGTCGGCCGAGCCGACGTGCGTACGGCTGTAGAAGCCGGGCCAGAAGTCCGAGTTCCCGGACGCGAACGAGCCGGCGTAGACCGGGTCGTCGTAGCGGCCGTTGGTGTCGAAGTCGCCGCCGCCGGCCTTCGAGTTGTCCAGGTAGACCTTGTGCGAGTCGGAGTTCGCGGTGATCCACCACGGCTTGCCCTCGGCGAGCAGGCTGTCCCAGAGGCCGCCGACGGTGGCGGTCATCCAGTCGAAGCCGCCCCAGGTGCGGTAGCTCTCCAGCGGGTACTGCGGGAACGACGCCGCCGACGGGCTGTTGTCGTAGCCGCCGCGACCGGAGCCGGGACCGAGCGGAGCCGCGATGCCGCTCGCCTGGTGGCCGGGCGCGCCCTCGAAGCCGACCGCGATGCGCGGGTTCGCGTCGCGCCAGCCGCGGATCTCGTGCGGCGAGTCGATGCCCTTGCGGGCCGGGTGGTTGGCCAGGAACAGCGCGTCCTGTACGCGGCGCTTGGTGACCGCGTCGGCAAGGAAGTTGATGCCGCTGATCGCGAGGGCCTCGTTGGCGGGGGTCGGGTCGCCGGCGCCCTTGACCGTACCGTCGAAGGTGTTCTCGAACTCCTTGAGGACGGCGACCTCGTTGCGGCCCGGGTGCACGAAGACGGTGCCGTGCTCGGCGGCCGGGATGTTCCACTCCAGGCCCTGGAAGACCAGGGTGTCGTCGATCTCCCGGCGGGCGGCGACGATGTCCGGGTTCACCTTGTCGACACCGATCTTGGCGTGCGCGACGCTGCCGTGGTCGGTGATGACCATCCAGTCCAGGCCGTACGCGTTGGCGTGCCGCACCTGGTCGATCACCCGGTACTGGGCGTCGGAGCTGTGCTGGGTGTGGATGTGGTGGTCGCCGGCCAGCCAGAGCAGGGTGTTGATCCGCGAGCGGCCGGCCCAGGAGCGGCCGAGCGGGCCGTGGTCGTGCGCCATGGCGACCCCGGGCGCGGCGAACGCCCCGGTGGCGGCCGCGGCGGTGCCGGCGCCGAGCAGGCCGGCGCTGCGCAGGAAGCCCCGCCGGGAGACCTCGGCCGGGGAGAGTTCGCTGTCCGGAATGCTCAGGTCCAGCACGGGCTGCTCGGCCTCACCGCCCGCCGGAAGAGAATGATCGTGATCGTGCGTGTGACCCATCGGAACTCCTCGTGTCCACAGGTGACGCATGTCGAAGTCACTATCTGTGGCCACGGCTAACACCCCTTGGCGTGATCGCCAACGCCCGGCGAACAAGCCTTTGATCTGTGGCGCCCCGCCCGCCGTACCTGATGACGTGCATCGCAAAATCTGCGTGGCCGCCGCCCTGCTGACCCTCGCGGGCTGCTCCCCGGCGGCGACGACCACGACAAATGCCGCAGCACCCGTCAAGCAGGAAAAAGCGGCCACCAGCGCCGTGGCCGACTGCACCAGGGCCAAGAAGGTGGTCATCACCAGCGCGAACGCGTTCAACCCGGCGCGGCTGACCATCAAGCGCGGCGGTTTCCTGGCCGTGGTCAACCGGTCCGGCAAGGTCCACGCCCTGGCCACCACGCCCGACGCGGGCATCGTCACGAGCGTGCTGGACGTGAAGGAACGCCAGGTCATCCAGTTCCCGAAGGCCGGCACCTTCACCGTGAACGGGGCACTCCGGGTGACCGTCACCGGCGAGAGCGGGTGCGGCACGCCGAAGCCGGCGCTGACCCTCACCGACGGCGACGGGGCCAGCCCGGCGCGGCTGTCGGTCGTCGCCACCGAGAACTTCGCCGTGGTCAACAAGTCCGGCGCCGACCGGACCTTCCGGTGTACGCCCGACCCGGGCAGCAACCGCGACAACTCGCTGCTGGAGAAGGGCGAGACCCAGCTGCTCGCCATCGACCATCCGGGCAGCTACACCTGCGGGAAGGCCGTCATCACGGTCACCGGCCGCTGACGTACGGGCGGGGCGCCGGTCGTCCCGGCGCCCCGCCTCAGCCCGCCGGCGTCAGCTGCCGGCGAGGGTGGGTATCCGCTCCCGCCACGGCTCCGCCTCCTCCTCGCTCGCCAGGGCGGCGAGCTGGTGGCGCTCCTCGGCGGCGCTCCGGGCGGGCGGCACGACCGCCGCCGGCAACTCCGCCGCGGCCGGTTCCGGCGAGTCCTCGTTGTGCTTGCGGGCCAGGAAGGCACACAGCAGCGCGGGCGCCACGATCAGCAGCACCGGCAGGACGCTGTGGGTCAGGAACCAGCTGATCGCCGCGAGGACGATGCCGAACCCGATCTCGCCGCGGGTGGAGTGCAGCGCCTCCCGCACGCTGACCTTGCCGTGCGTCTTGGGCGTGACCACGAAGACCGACTTCCCGAACGCCGAGGTGACCGACGACCGCAGGCTGACGAAGAACATCGAGCCGTACAGCACGATCGAATTCAGCAGGTACGCGACCAGCCGGCGCTTCGGCATCCGGGCGAAGTGGAAGATGATGTCGTTGAGCAGAGGCGCGATCAGAAACGCCACGGTCGGTATCAACATCCACATCGGGTACGTGACCGTGTAGCCCAGCGCGGGCAGCGCGACCACGTGGATGACCACGTACAGCGAGAACAGCGCGGTCAGCGGCAAACTGTACGTGAAGAGGAAGATGTCGAGCTTCTCGAACCAGGTCATCCGCGAATTCAGAATGGTGGCGGTGTACCTCTTGATGAACTCCATGTTTCCCTGAGTCCACTTGGAGTGCCGTTTCTTGAAGGCGAAGTAGCTGACCGGGAATTCTTCCTCGCACCGGATGTCCGGGGCGAAGACGGTGTAGTAGCCGGCGTCCCGGGCGGCGATCGAGAAGCACAGGTCCTCGGCGACCACGCTGGGGAAGCCGCCCGCCGCCAGGTAGCACTCCCGGCTGACCATCGCGCCGTGGCCGAGCAGCGACAGGAAGCCGTGCCGGTCCTTCACCGTCTGGTAGGCGATCCAGTGCGAATCCACCCCGATCGCGAACGTACGCATGAAGTTGTTGCGGTTGCGGGTCGCCGAGTGGTTGGCCTGGACGATGCCCGCGTTGTCGTAGTGGGCGAAGTAGTCCAGGCTGCGGTCGATGTACCCGCTCGGGATGATCTCGTCGCTGTCCAGGATGACGAAGTAGTCGTAGTCGGCCGTACGCAGATAGTTGTTGAGGTTTCCGGCCTTGAAACCCGCCCGGTCCGGCCGGCGCACGACCGGCACGCCGTAGCGGGCGGCGAACTCGTCGACCTCGGCCCGCGATTCCGGCTTGTTGGAGTCGTCGAGGATGACGACCTCGTAGTTGTCGTACTTCTGCGCCATGCTGCGCAGCAGGCTCTCGCCCGAGAAGTCGTCGCAGGTGCAGTAGAGCAGGACGACCTTGGGCGCGGCTTCGGTGGCGGCCCGCCGGGGCACCTCGGCCAGGCGGGGGCGCTGGACGAGGTGGAAGTAGAGCGTGTAGACGATGTCCTTGGTGCCGTTCAGCCAGAAGTACGTGACGAACAGCGCGCTGGCGATGGTGAGCGCACCGAGGTACCAATGGGTCCGGACGGCGGCCGACACGACGTGTGCCATGGCCGGCACGGCCGGAATCAGGACGGCGATCCAGACCGTCAGGATCAACAGGTAGACGCGAGGCGATTTGGCCACGACTGCCCTCTCCTAGAAAAAACGATTCGTGCAGGTGGGGGTAGGGGGCTTGCCGACAAATACGCTCCATCCGAATTGATTGGCCGCCATCGTTTCCGCGCTCCACCGTATCGATCCGTCCAGAGTGGGGCAAACGCCGGTGGCATGGTCCGCGTCACGTCCCGCCACATGGATATTGCGGCGCCGTTACGGGGTGGCTGCGAAAGCTGCCGTACACCCGGGAAAGGGCGATCCACTTCGCATCAAATGAAAGAGCGCGGGTATATCGGCGCACAGCGGTGTGAAGCAAGTAACGGAGGTTTTTATTGTGAACCGGATTACCGCGCGGGTGCTGATCACGCTCGCCGTCCTGCTCGCCGCCTGCGGTCCGGGCGGTGACCTGCCGTCGAGCGTGCCGGGCTGCGCCGACCTCCCCGAGGGGGCGAGCGCCGGCGACGGGGACGTGCTGACGCCGTACCCTGGGATGAGCGGCGATCGGTTCCTGCGCGGCGCCACCCTCGACCTCGACCAGGCGGGCTCGCTGGACGCCCAGCTGCGGACCATGCGGGACCGGTACCGCATCGACACGGTGGGGGTGTATCGGCTCGACCAGCCCGAGCCGTTCTTCGCCGCGCTTGGCCGGCTCGGGATGACCGCCGTGCTGCGGCTCGAGGAGTACGACCCGGACAGCTTCGCGTTCACCGACGCCGATGTGGACCGGCTGCTGGCCCGCTATTCCGGACTGCTCGCCCAGGCCGCGGCGCCAGGTCACCGGTCGCTGGTCACCTATCTGGCGGTGAACATGCCCTTGGACGACCCGCGGGTGCAGGCCCGGCTCGGCGGCGCGAACAGCCCGCTGTCGATCTCGCGCCAGGTCGCGTACGCCTCCTCGGTGGTGGCCCGGCTGCGTCAGGTCGCCCCCGGTCTACCTGTCTATCTGGGGGTCTTCTACGGGTGGGACGGCGGGTTCCGGCCGCCCTCGTATCGGCCGGCCGGCGCCGACGGCTACTTCCTGACCAGCTACAGCTATCCCGGCGCGCACGTGCCGGGCCGGCCTGACGACGACGCGGCGCTCATCGACGCCGACCGGCGACACGCGGTGATGCGGCGGTTCCTCGACCAGTACGGCGACGCGCCGGTGGTGGTCGAGTACGGCGTGCAGACCGCCGACCATCGCGGCGGCCAGACCGCCGGCCTGGTCACGGACCGGGCCGCCAAGCGGCGGGCGCTCGCGGCCACCACCAGGTTCTACTGTGCCGGCTACGGCAACGTACGAGGCACGATGTACTTCGGCTTCAACATCGTCAAGACCGAGGGGGAGCCGCCCGGTACGGTCGACTTCGCACTCTCCTGAATACGTGCTTGTGAACAACTTGTTAAGCGCTTAGAGTCTCAGCATCGGTCAATCTAAGCGCTTAGATTTACGACCGGCTTACCTTCGTTCGTCCTCGAGCAAGGGAGTCGATCCATGCAGAGGGTGCTGTCGGCGCTTGTGGTGACCACTTTGTGCCTCCTCGGCATCACCGCGGCCACGCCCGCCCGGGCGACACCGAATGCCGCCAACTTGTTAACGCCCTACGACCCCGCCCACTACACCGACCTCTACTCCGACCCCGGTGGCCCGGTCACCGGGGCGACCTACATCTTCAACCCGACCGTCGACTGGCAGCGCCGGATGGCCTTCGACCTAGCACAGATGCGCCAGGCCGGGGTGAACACCGTCGGCCTCTACAACCTGGTGCAGATGACCGACGCCGAGCGGGACACCCTCTTCGCCGAGATCGAGCGCAACCGGATGAAGGCCGTGATCCGCGTCGAGTGGTACGACCAGCAGACCTTCGCGTTCCGCACCGCCGACGCCGATCGGGTGCTCAGCTACTACCTCTGCAACGACCCCGTCCACGGCTACACCGGCCTGCTTCCCTATCTCGTACGCCGGAACAAGCTCGCCGACGTCGCCTACCTCGCGGTGAACATGCCGGTCGACGACGGGAAGGTCAGCGGCCGCTTCGTCAACGCGCAGTACCCGGACGGCCGCAAGAACCCGCAGTGGGCCACCTCGCAGCCGCCGTACGCCGATCGCCTGCTCGCCGGCCTGCGCGCGGTGACCGGCGCGACCAAGCTGTACCTCAGCGTCTTCTACGGCTGGGACCAGTCCTACCCGACGCCCTCCTACGCCGGCATCGCGCACAAGGCCGACGGCTACTTCCTGAACAACTACTCCTACCCGATCTCCGGCACGCCCGCCGACGAGAACGCCTCCACCGCCGACCGGCTCAACGAGCCGCGCCTGCGCAGCGCCCTGGACCGGATGATCGGCCAGTACGGGACCGCGCCCAAGGTGATCGAGTACGGCTTCCACACCCTGGACTTCAACGACGGGGTGATGCCGGACCAGACCGCCGGCCTGGTGCGGACGGTCGCCGCCAAACGCAAGGCGCTCGCCGAGACGACGGCCTACTACTCGGACCCGGCTTTCGGCGTACGCGGAACCCTGTATTTCGCCGAGAACCTGTTCAAGCCGGAGGGCAACCCGCCGGCCACCATGGACTGGTCGCTCGGCGCGCCGGTCGCCGAGGCGCAGGCCGAGGACACGACGTACGTGCAGTACTACGCCGGCGGCAGCCCCGCCGACACCCAGCCGGTCGCCGACTCGACCGCGTGGGGCGGTGCCGCCGTCACGCTGAGCACCGCCGGATCCGCCCTGGTCTTCTACGACCTCGACGCGGCGTCGGTGGTGCAACTGCGGTACCGCGCCGCGCAGGCCACCGACCTGCTGATGTCGATGAACGGCGCCAGCCCTCGCACCCTGCACCTGCCGGCCGCCGCCGACTGGAGCACGTACACGGCCGACCTCGACGTGCCGTTGCAGGGCGCGGTGACCCTGCAGCGTCCCGTGTCCGGGGCGGCCGTCACCGTCGACTGGCTGGGCGGCAAGGCCGACAACGAGGCCGAGCTCGAATCGCGCACGGCCGCCACGCCGGTCGCCGCCGCCGGGGCGTCCCGGAACGAGGCCCTGCGCATGCCCGCCGGGCAGGCCAGCAGCTTCACCGTCGACCCGGTGCGTGGTGGCACGCGGGTCCAGATCCGCTACGCCGCGACGTCGGCGACGAGCGTGCACCTCGCCGGCACCACGGTGGACCTCCCGGCGACCGGCGGCTCCTATGCCACGGTCACCGCCGAGACCACGATCACCGGGGGGACTTCGCTGGTGGTCACCCGCGACGCCGGCGCCGGTGACCTCCTGCTGGACTACCTGCGGATCGACGGCCAGTACGAGGCCGAGTCGTCCGGCGGCCTCTACAACGGCGCCCACGCGGTCCCGAAGCCGGACGCGTCCGAGGGCGCCATGGCCACCTCGTTCGACGTGGTCGGCGCGTCGGTGGTCTTCTCCGGCGTCCGCGCCGGCGGCAAGCTCACGTTCCGCTACCGCGCCTCGCAGGCCGCGAGCATGACCGTCATCCTGAACGACGTCAACCACCGGATCGCCTTCCCGCCCAGTGGAGGCAATCCAGCCACCGCGACAATGTCCCTGTCCATCCCGGCAAACGCACGCCACGGGTTTGTCCCGCCCCGACCCCGGCTGGGCACCAAGACGCGGCCCCGCTCTCACATCGAGCGAGTTACTTGCTGGGCGAGTTACTTGCTGGGCGAGTTACTTGCTGGGCGAGATACTCGCGTGACGAGAGAACCTCCGTGCGGCTGGGGACGTTCGCTGGCGCGCTAGCGTGCGTCGCGTCACGGTGCGCAGATCGGTGCGCCATGGTGCGCAGAGTCCCGGCTCCGCGCCCCGGGCCAGATCTTGGAGGCGTGGCGTTCGCAGCCAACGGGAAACCTCCACCCTTCGCCGGGGCGTACGTGACGACGAAGAAATTCCGTTCGCGGCGAGCACTACGCCTTCAAGATCTGTGCCCGGGGGCGGCGCCGGGCGGTGCGCTGCGGTGCGCACCAGGGGCCGCGGCCGGATTGGCGTGGGCGAGGGCGGGCGGGGACTTCGCGGCCGTGAGCGGCGGCAGCGAGGGTGACCCGGCGCCTGGGCCGGCCCGCCCGCGTTGCAGCCCAGCCCGGATGGTGGCGGCACGCGGCCGGGACGGCACCCGGGTCGCCGGAGAAAGGCGGGACTTGGCTGACCCGTACGGTATGGGAAGTTGACGTTTTACCAGCTCAGACCGTATCCGGCCGGGAAGAGCGGGTTCGCCGTGTCGCCCGGCACGTCCTCGCGGGACGCCTCGACCGCGGCCATCGAGGACGGCAGCTCCATGGGGAGGCGGCCCTGAGGTGTGACCTCGCCGAAGAGTAGCGGCAGCAGCGCGGCGTCGGTGGCGCCGAACTCGCCGAGCGCGGCGGCGGACGCGGCGATGACCTCGGGGAGGACGGCCGCCCGATCGAGGTGGACCACCAGCACGGTCGGCACCTCGCCGAACTGGTGGACGAGTTCCGCTACTCGATCGGGCGGCAGGTCGAGCCGCCCCTGGTGGAAACCGGCCTCGTAGTCCACACCTGTGTCCCGCCGCTCGTAGGGGGCGGCCAGGCGGACCAGGGCCACCTCCGCGTCAGCCGGTTGGGAGACGACCTCGCCGTAGCGGGCGGCGACCGCGGGTTGGATGCCGTCCAAGTACATGCGCGCACCTCGGCGGAGTGGCAGCGGGCCGTTCTTGAGGAGCGTGACAGCCTGCTGTTGGGCGGACAGCCCGGCGGCGGCGAACGAGGGGTTGCCGACCACCCGCTCCGCCTCGTCCGGGTCCACATACGCGTTGTCGAACAGACCCAGGGCGAACTTCAGCCGGAGGATGCGGCGCACGGAGGCGTCGATCCGCGAGATCGGGACGGCGCCGGCAGAGACCAGTTCGACCACCAGCGAAGGGCAGGACTCGCCACCCAGCTGGTCGACGCCGGCATCGAGGATGCGGCGCACCCGCTCGATCCGGGACAGCCCCTCGGCACCCCAACAGCGGGCCGGCCAGCGCACCCCCTCGACGCGGACGTCCGTCACCAGGCCCCAGTCCGAGCAGACGACCCCCTCGTAGCCGAACCGGTCGCGCAGCCAGCCGGTGACCACCTCCCGGTTGAAGCCGAAGCCGATCTCCTCCACGCCGAGCCCGACCGGGATGGCGTAATACGGCATGACGGCCGCCGTGCCCGCGTCGAAGGCGGCCTCGAACGGCCGCAAGTGATACTCCGCGTTGCCGCCGGGATAGACCTGTTCCCGCCCGTACGGGAAATGGGCGTCCTCCCCGCGCAGCTGCGGACCCGCCCCCGGGAAGTGCTTGGTCATGCACGCGACGCTGTCCGGGCCGATCCGAGCACCCTGCAAGCCCCGGATGTACGCCGCCACGAGGTTCGACGCCAGGTCCGCGTCGGCCCCGAACGTGCCGGGCAGCCGCGACCACCGCGGCTCGGTGGCGAGGTCGGCCTGCGGCCCGAGGCTCATCCGGATGCCGACCGCCCGGAACTCGCGGCGCACCACCTCCGCGAACTCGGTCACCAACTTTTCTCCGGCGGAGGAGCCGGGCGAGGAGGCGGCCGCGGCCAGCCCGAGCGGCTCCGGCCAGCGGGAGAACGTCGTGCTCGCCATCGACGTCGCCGGGTTGTCGGTGAAGCCGTGCACCGGATCACTGGAGATCGTCACGGGGATGCCGAGCCGCGTCGACGCCGCCATCTCCTGCACCCGGTTGTGCCACTCCGCGTACTGCCGGGGCGGGATCCGCGGCGCCGCATTGAAGTGATTGATGTGCGCGTCCCGGATCAGCCGGCTCGTGGACAGCACGTCGGCCGGGATGTCGTCGCCATCGGGCCCCGGCTCGTACGGGCCGTCCGCGTCGGCGCGCAGCATCGTGTGGAACATCAGCCCCGCCTTCTCCGGCAGGGTCATCCGCTCCAGCAGTTCCTCGACGCGGTCGTCGTTCGTGGTCACAGCGCGTTCGCCCGGGCCACCTCGCCGAGCCACTTGGCGCTCGGTTTCACCGTCCGTTCGAAGCTGGTCCGGTCCACCGCGATCAGCCCGAAAGTCGGCGACCAGCGGCCCCACTCGTAGTTGTCCAGCGCGCTCCAGTGGTAGTAGCCGCGCACGTCGACGCCCTCGGCGATCGTCTCGTGCAGCCCGGTAAGCGCTTCCCTGGTGTAGTCGATGCGCCGCGCGTCGTCGGCGGTCGCGATGCCGTTCTCGGTCACGACGACGGGCACGCCGCCGGTCACCTTCCAGGCGTTGCGCACACCGATCGCCAGCGCGGCGGGGAAGTACTCCCAGCCGGTCAGCGTGGTCTCCGCGTCGGCCGGCGGGGGCAGCGCGCCGGCCCGTCCGACGAAGGTCCGGGTGTACGCCTGGACGCCCACGAAGTCGTCGCCGCGCGCGGCCTCCAGGAAGAACTCCTCCAGCGGGTAGCTGTACTCGGCCGCCTCCTGCTCGCAGCCGGGCAATGCGTGGATCGCCTGGGTGGCGACCGTCCAGCCGGAGCGCACACCGCCCCCTAGCACCTCGCGGGCCAGCCGGTGGGCACGTACCAGCTCCTTGGACACCGCCAGGTGGGGGCGGGCCATCCCATACGTGACGGGCTCGGCCGATGGATCGGCTGCACCCTCGCGACAGGCGATGATGTTCGGCTCGTTGATCGTGCAGACCCACTCGACGCCGTCCCGCACGATCGGCAGCGCGATCTCGGTGAACCGGGCGAACAACTCGGCGGCGTGCTTGTGGTGCCAGCCGCCGAGCGCGTCCATCCAGCGCGGGACGGTGAAGTGGTTGAGCGTGACCATCGGGGTGAGCCCGTTGGCGAGACAGCACTCCACCATCCGCCGGTAGTGGTCGCGCATCGCGATCGACACGTGCCCGCGCTCGGGCTCGATCCGGGACCACTCGATGCCGAACCGGTAACTGGTCAGGCCCAGGCCGGCCAGCAGTTCGATGTCCTCGGGGTACCGGTGGAAGCTGTCGCACCCGTCGCCGCTGACCTCGGGGATCTCGCTGTCAACGGCGTACTCCCGCTGCCAGTAGTCGCTGTTGACGTTGTTGCCCTCGGTCTGGTGCCCCGAGGTGGCCGCACCCCACAGAAATCCGGGCGGGAAGGTTCGCACAAGCCTCTCCTCACTTCAAACCGGTGGTGGCCACGCCCTGCACGAACCAGCGCTGGAGCGCGATGAACACGGCGACGATCGGGGCGATGACCATGACGGACCCGGCGAGCAGCAGGCCGTAGTTGGTGGCCTGCTCGCCGGTGGAGTACAGCGACAGGGCGACCGGCAGCGTGTACCGGTCCTGGTTCTGGGCCACCACCAGCGGCCACAGGAAGTTGTTCCACGACGCCAGGAAGGTCAGGATGCCCAGCGTCGCCAGCGGCGGCCCGCTCAGCGGCAGCACGATCCGGGCGAAGATGCGGAACTCGCCGGCGCCGTCGATCCGGGCCGCCTCGATCAGCGAATCGGGGATCGAACGGATGAACTGCCGCATCAGGAACACCCCGATCGGCGAGGTCAGGAACGGCAGGATCAGGCCGGCGTACGTGTTGACCAGATGCATCTTCGCGACCACCACGAACAGCGGCACGAAGGTCACCACCCCGGGCACCATGAGCGTCACCATCACCAGGGCGAACAGCGGCCGCTTGCCGGGAAAGTCGAGCTTCGCCATCGCGTAGCCGACCATCGAGCAGAAGATCAGATTCCCGAGTACGGTGACGACGGCGACGATCGCACTGTTGCGGAAGAACGTGCCGATGTGCAGCGCCACGAACCACTGCCGGTAGTTGTCGAGCGTGGGGGAGTGCGGCAGCCAGCCGCCCGGGTCGTTGAGGATCTCGCCGTCCGGTTTGATCGAGCCGAGCAGCATCCAGACGAAGGGCAGCACGGTCAGCAGCCCGGCGATGATCAGGCCCGCGTAGACCCAGAAATGATGATTCCGCCGCTTTTTGACGGACCCGGCCACCGTCTGCTCGACAACGGGTCGTTCCAAAGTCACTGTCATGTCAGTCCTTCGCCCGCAGCAGCCGGAACTGCAGAATGCTCACCGCCGCGATGGCCACGAAGACCACGTAGCTGGCGGCGGAGGCGGCCCCGTACCGGCCGAAACCGAACTGGTTGTACGTGAAGTACGTGGCCGACAGCGTCGCGTTGAGCGGCCCGCCCTCGGTCATCACGAACGGCTCCTCGAAGAACTGCAGGTAGCCGACCGAGATCAGGATCGCGCCGAGCAGCAGCGTCGGCCGCAGCAGTGGCAGCGTCACGTGCCGGAACCGCTGCCAGGCGCCGGCGCCGTCGGCGGTCGCCGCCTCGCTCACCTCGGCCGGCAGCGCCTGCAGGCCGGCCAGGAAGATCACCATCAGCGTGCCCATGTTCCGCCAGGCCGCCATGACGATCAGCGACGGCATCGCCCAGGTCGAGCTGTGCAGCCAGTCCGGCCCGGCGATGCCCACGCCGCCCAGCACCCGGTTGATCAGGCCGTCCGGCTGCAGGATGAACCGCCACACCACGGCCACGGCGACGACGCTGGTCACCACCGGCGTGTAGAAGCCGACCCGGAACACCGTGCGGAACCGGTTGACGCCGGTGTTGAGCGCCATCGCGAGCACGAGCGCCACCGCCATCGTGAGCGGGATGCCGACCAGCACGAAGTACGCGGTGTTCAGCAGGGCCCGCCGGAACACCGGGTCGGCGAACAGGTGGGTGTACTGGCGTACGCCCACGAAGTTCACCGCCCACGGTGTCGCGACGTCGCTGCTGCGGAAGTCGGTGAACGACATGACCACCGAGCTGAGCAGCGGCACCAGCATGAAGACGCCGAACACGGCGACGAACGGCAGCACGAACAGGTACGCGACCGCCGCCTGCCGCCGCCGGATGGCCGTGGTCACGCGCCGGTCCCGATGGAGGCGGCGGTGGCCTGCAGGGACTTCATCGCGGCCGCCGGGTCCTCGCCGGACACGTTGACCTTCTCCATCTGACTGTCGCCGGCCGACTGCACCTGCGTCCACTCGGCGGTGGCCGGCGGCGCGTTCACGCTGCGCAGCTGCTCGCCGAAGACGGCCAGCTTCGGGTCGCCGGAGAGCGCCGGGTCGGTCCACGCGGCCTGCGCCGAGGGCAGGTCACCGGTCGTCTTGTACCAGGCCACCTGGGTCTTCGGGTCGGCCAGGAAGCGGATCAGCTTCCAGGCGGCGGCCAAGTTGGCGGACTTCTTGAAGACCACCAGGTTGGAGCCGCCGACGAAGGACGTGGCGGTCTTGCTCTTCGGCAGCACCGCGGTGGCGTACTTCGCGGCGAACCCGGCGCCGCCGGCCTTGGCCAGCTCGCCGGCCTCGAACGGGCCGCCGATGAACATCGGCACCGTGCCGTTCACGAAGGCCGCCTCGTGCGCGCCGGGGTCGTTGCTCGGCGCCCGGTCGGCGATGCCCTCGGTGAAGAAGCTCTGGTAGAAGCGGACCGCCTGGACCATGGCCGGGTCGTCGATCGTCCAGGTCTTGCCGTCGTCCGAGGTCAGGCTGGCCCCGTTGGACCAGGCGAACGGCAGGAAGCCCTGGAAGTCCTTGGCGCCGAGGGAGACGCCGTACTTGGCACCGGCCTTCGTCTGCATCGCCTTGGCCAGCGCCTTGAAGTCGGCCCAGGTGGCCGGCGGCTTGGCGAAGCCGGCCTTGGTGGCCAGGTCGGTGCGGTAGTAGAGCACCGGGGTGTCGACGTACCAGGGGATCGCGTACGTGCCGCCGTGCAGCTGGGTGGACTTCACCGAGCCGGGGTAGAACGCGCCCGTGTCCAGGTCGGTGGGTACCGGGGCGAGCGCCCCGGCCGCGCCGAACTCGCCCATCCAGGTGGTACCGAGCTGGCCGATGTCCGGCGTGGTGCCGCCGGCGATGGCGGTCTGGTATTTGTTGTGCGCGGCGTCCCAGGGGATCGGGGTGACGTTCACCTTGACGCCCGGGTTGGCCGCCTCGAAGTCCTTGAGCAGGGTGGGCAGCCGCTCGGCCTCCGCGCCCTGGGCCCACATCGTGATGGTGCCGGTGGCCGCGCCGGTGCCGATCGCGCCGCCGGCGGCGGGCTTGTCGTCCGAGGTGGAGCGGCCGCATGCCGTGACGCAGAGGGCGCCGGCGAGCGCAATGACCAGCCCGTTCCGTATGCGTGACATCGCATCTCCTTCTGAATCTAAGCGCTTAGATTGCAGGTTAAGCGCTTAGATTCGGAGTTGGCAATGCCTGGGTCAGCAGCCGCAGCTTTCCCGCACCACGACCTGCACCGGGAGCTCGCAGAACTCCGGCGGCCGGGCCGGGTCGGCGATGTGCCGCAGCAGCACCTCCACCACGAGCCGGCCCATCTCCACCATCGGCTGGCGGACCGTGGTCAGCGTGGGCCGCGCGACCCGGCCGGCCACGATGCCGTCGAACCCGGTGACCGCGACCTCCGCCGGCACCCGTACGCCCCGGGCGGCCAGGATCTCCAGGATGTCCAGCGCCACGTCGTCGGTGGCGCAGACGAACGCCTCGGGCATCGGCAGGTCGTCGGGGAGCACCACCGCGGCACGCCCGCTCGGGGTGACCCGGGTCTGCGGCACCAGCGGCTTGCGCGGCACGCGGAGACCGGCGGCCCGCAGCGCGTCCCGGAAGCCGGCGAACCGGGCGCGACCCTCGGCCGGGTTGAGCCCGCCGACGAACAGCAGGTCACGGCGCGCGTGGTCGCGGATCAGGTGCTCGGTGACGGCCCGCATGCCGCCCCGGTTGTCCACCGTGATGTGGCTGAGCCGGTCGTCCTGCGGCGGCTCGGAGACGGCCACCACCGGGATCCGGCCGGCGATCCGCTCGAGCGCGTCGGGCGGCAGCGTCTGCGGGAAGACGGCGAGCCCGTCCACGTGGCCGGCGATGTCGGTGACCGTGTCCGTGCCACCGGCCCGGCTCGGGCCGCCGATCATCAGCGCGTAGTCGTGCTGCCAGCAGGCCAGCTCCATGCCGCGCTGGATCTCGTCGACATACAGCGGGAAATCGCGGCACGACTCGTCCGGCTCCAGCGGCGCGGCGGACGGCAGGAAATAGTCGAACGAGAACAGACCCAGCACACCGGTACGCCCGTCGGCCAGGCCGCGGGCGCTCGCCGAGGGGACGTAGTGCAGCGCGCGGGCGGAGGCGAACACCAGGTCGCGGGTGGACTCCTTGACCCGGTCGGGCCGGCGGAACGCCATGGAGACGGTCGCGATCGAGACGCCCGCGTGTCTGGCCACGTCGTAGACGGTTGCTGCCTTCGCCACGAGTGTCCCCCGGGTCGCACGAGACCTGCGCTGCTGGCCTCACGGTACACGGGCCGCGACCGGTCGACCGATTACCGGTGACCGCGCGCCTCGTGCATGATCGATCGACGAGGGGGAGTTGGTCGGCTGTGGGATGCCTGGCGTGGCTGCTGGCGATGGCCGGCGTCGGCGCCGCGTCCCTGGCGTTCGCGGTGTCCGCGCCGGCGGTGGCGTGGTGGGTCCTGGGGCTGGTGGTCGCCGGGCTGCTGGCCGGCCCGCACGTCGTCCAGCGGTGGCTGAGCCGGGCCCGCCGCACCGAGCGGCTGGCGGCCCGCTGGTGGGACGCGCACCCCGACCCGATCGAGGTGGCGTTCCTGTGCGGCGGCCCCGACCGCGTCGTTGACCTCGTGCTCACCGATCTGCTGGCCGAGCGGCGACTGACGGTCGGCGACGACGGCAAACTCGCTCTGACCGGACCGGCCGCCGCCGGCGACGACGACTTCCGCCGGCAGATCGTCGCCCGGCTCGGGCACGGCAGGGCGGACGTGGCGACGCTGCGCTTCTCGACCCGGTCGGTCGCCGTGACCCCCGAGCTGTGGCGCGCGGCCGTCCGGCAGCGGCTGATGCTGCCGGCCTGGCGCCGCGAGTACACCCCCTGGTACCTGGCCGGCGCGGTGGTCGCGGTCGGTTACCCGGTCGCCGTCGCGCTCGGCGGCTTCCGGCCCGAGGACGGACTCACCTTCGTCGCCGCGCTGGCCGCGATCGCGCTCGGCGTGGTCGCCGTCTGGCGGGCGAGATTCCTCGTCGGGTACGAGTTCGACCCGCGCACCGCCGCCGGCCTGCGCGCCGCCGAGCTGGCCTTCCTCGCCGACCTTCCGGGCGATCGCCGGCACCTGACCGCCGTGCACGGCATCCGGTCGGCGGCCGATCTCGGTGCCCGCGGCCCGGCGAGCCTCGTACGGGTGCCGCCGAGCCGCTGGCACGTGCCGTGGTACGCCCGGCGCGTCCGGGAAGAGGCGGCCCCCTGGTGGCGGGAGGTGGCCCAGTCGAGCACCGACTACGCCGAGACGCTGGGCGAACCCGACGGCGCCCAATGATCCATGCGTGGGCCGGCTCGGCCTGGTCTACGGTGGTGCCATGAGCGCCGGAGAGACCGGACGCGATCGGCGGGAGCCGCGTGACCGGCTCCTGGCGGAGCGCGAGCGTCGCGTGGCCGGCCGGGGGCGGACGCCGGTCAGCGGGAGGTCGATCTCCACGTACGGGCGGCCGACGCGCGCGCCCGGGATCTGCGCGCGGATCGTCGCGAGTTCCTGATGGACGAGCGTGATCGGGCGGCCGACGCCCGTGACCGCCGCGCGGATCGCCGCGAGCTGGCCGCCGACCGGCGGGGCGCGGCCGCCGATCACCGGGACGCGGCCGCCGATCACCGGGACGCGGCCGCCGACCGGCGGGACGCCGACGCGGACCGGCGCGATGCCGATGCCGACGACCGGACCGGCAGGCCGACCTCCGCGAACGGGACGCCGACCAGCGCGAGATCGACGGGGAATTGGCCCCACGACGCTAGGGCCTAGCTGGTGGATCACGCGGGGCTGCGGCGTGGCCCAGGCGGCGCCTGATGGCGTCCGCGAAACGGCCACATCCAACACCGGGATGCGACCGCTTCGCGGCCGACGCCAGCCACCACCTGGACCTCGCCTCGCTCCCACGTGATCCACC
>NZ_JOJL01000037.1 GCF_000721705.1 Actinoplanes subtropicus | reverse complement strand
CCGTCAGCCCACGCCGGATCGGCGAAATCGTCGCCGCCGCACTGCACCTGACTCACTACGAATACAAATATCTATCCGGATCTTGTTGAGATCAGGTCAATAGGTTATCCACAGGCCCGGAAAATTCTCTTCTGCGGTGGCGCCCATTGACTACTCTTGCCAATGCGTCGCCCCCCAGCCGGCAAATAAGATCGGAATCCCCTCAGCGGCTGCGACAGACTTCCCCACGCAAAGATCCGCGACGCGCTAACGGCATTTCGGCCGGGCGCATATCCCGGCCGATCCCCCGGCAAGGATGTGACCCCATGCTGGACACAGGCGGCGGTGGCGGAGGAACGCCCTGGGAGTCGATGACGCTCCACTTGATGCAGCGCCTGATCCAAAACCCCGATGTCCAAGCCCACTGGCAGCTGGTCGAGGCGTGGAACAAGTCCGCCCAACTGCTCGGCGACCACCTGTGGCAGATGCAGGAGTACCGAAGCAACCTCGCGGCCGTCTGGCCCCCGCAGAAGAGCCCAGCCGCAGCCGTCTACCTGGACCGTCTCGACGAGCTGATCAGCAACGTCAAGGAGACCTACGAAGCGTCGATCGCCAACCACCGCGCCTTTTCCGCGGTCACCGGGTCCATCCACCAGGCGCAGGCCCAGATGCGAAAGATCTACCAGGAGTACCAGATCAGCAGAACAGCGCAAAACGGCAGCACGCCGACAGCCCAGGTTCACCAGGAGCAACTGCGCCTCCAGGCCGTCAAGCTGCTCAGCAGCGTAAGCACCGACCTCGCCGTGGCCCAGTCCCAGATCGTCAAGCCAGCCCCCTATGCCCGATACCGCAAGAAGGGCAAGGACTCAACCCCGGTAGGCGGTGACGGCGAATTGGTCGCGCCACCTCTACCCCGGATAACGCCGAGCGTTTCGAACGATCGTGACGCGGCAAAGTCGACTCGCACGGCGGTGCCCTCAGTTGGCTCAGCGCCGGCCAGCGGCGCTCCGCAGCCTGGATTGATACTCGGCGGGACTACGCAACCTCCGACTCCAACGTTCAGCCCGGTCAACCCGGTGCTACCCGGCGGGGCCGACGGCCCCGTTACGGGCCCAGGCCTCGTTCCGCCCAGCACAGCGCTGCCTCCCCGTCTTGGCCAGCCGTTAGCCCCACCGGTGCCCGGTGGCAGGCGCGGTGGCGACGTCGCTCGAGGAGGAATCACCGAGCCAGGCGTTCTGCCCGAAGGCGAGATGCGGTCGGGGCCATCCGGCGGATTGATCGGCGGGATGCCCGGTTATGGCGGCGGCCGCGAGGGTTCCGGACGCAGCGGTGCAAGGCGAATGAATCCTGTCGGCGGCACTATCAGCGGCGGTGATCGCTCACAAGGGTCCAGGCGGGGCGTCGGCGGCGGGTATTTGTCCGGCGTGTACGGGCAAGCCCCTCCCGGTGGACGTCAAGGTCGCGCCGGCGAGGCAGGCAGCAAGCGCTGGGACCCGAACAACCCGTGGGAGACGGCCGTGGGCGTCGATCCCGTCGTCCTCCCGCCACCGGAATTACCCATCGATCCAGGACCGGCGATAGGACTCGAGTGAGAATGCGTTTCCGATTTGGTGCAGCCGCGGGAGTTGTCACCCTTGCGGCCGCTTTCACCGTCCCCGCCGGCCCGGCGATCGCCGACAGCACGCGAAGCGCCCAGTGGTACCTGAAGACGCTCGACGTAGCACAGGCGCAGGCGATCACGAGAGGTTCCAGCGTGACAGTTGCCGTTGTCGACAGCGGGGCCTATCCGCATCCTGACCTCCGCCGAAATCTGCTCCCCGGCAGAACCGTGATCGCAGGCGAGAGCGGCAGCGACGGGCGCACGGACCATGACGGCCACGGCACCAACATGGCCGCGATCGTCGCTGCGCACGGCCGAGGCGATGCCGGTGTCCTCGGCGTTGCCCCGGCGGCGAAGATTCTGCCGGTAAGGGTCGCCGACACTCAGGCTCAGGGCGCCGACGCAGACCTCGGCAACGGTGTGGAGTGGGCGGTGCGGAACGGCGCTGACGTCATCAATGTCTCCGCGGGCGCGGGACCCACGCCGGAGATCGAGAACGCCGTCGTCGATGCCCTCAAGGCCGACATCGTCGTCGTCGCGGCGATCGGCAACAAACCCGAGTCCGCGATCAGCGACTACCCCGCGGTGATGGACGGGGTATTGGCCGTCGGTGCGACCGGGCGCGACGGAAAGCACGCTTCGTTCTCGTTGGCCGACCCAAGGGTTCAAATCTGCGCGCCGGGCGACCGGATCAGGACAGCAATGCCGGAGTCGACGTATGCCGACAGCACGGGGACGTCGCCGGCGGCGGCGATTGTTTCTGGGGCGGCTGCTCTGGTTCGGGCGAAATTTCCTCGGTTGTCGGCTCGTGAGGTCATCCATCGGCTGACTGCTACCGCCGATGATGTCGGGGCGCCTGGGCGGGATGACGAGTGTGGCTATGGCGAGCTGGACATTGTGAAGGCGTTGACCGCTGACGTGCCGCCGCTTGTGCGTTCCACCGCCTCCGCGACGGCCAATGCCAGCTCGGTGGGGAGTGGGAAGGACGGCTATCTCGACCCGAGGGCGACCACCGCCGCCGTCACGCCGGAGGCGCGACCGGGCTCGGAGCGGATACTCCTTGTGCTTGGTGCGCTGGCTGGGCTGGTTGTTGTCGGTGGGGCGGCGGGGCTCTTCGCACTGCAGCGACGACGGCGGCGGTGACGACAGGTGCGGTGACGACAGGTGCGGCGCCGGCGGCTCCGACGGACGACAACCGCTGCGGCGGCGGCTGCGGCGGGGGGCTACTACGGCGGGACGGCGGCGGCAGCGGCAGCAGCGGCAGCAGCGGCGATGGCAGCTCCTGATGCGTTGGCGGTGGCGGCTGGGCTGACGGCGGCGGCTGCGGTGGCGGTGGCGGTGGCGTGTGGGGATGAAACTTCGGGCGGAAACGCGGGGGTCTGTGCTCCTTCGGTGGGGTTGGGGCTTGTAGCCTCGGGGGCGTGGGAAACGACATCGGCTACCGGCTTGTTCTTGCCTCGGCCAGCCCGGCTCGGCGTGCTCTGCTGAGCGCCGCGGGGATCGATGCTGAGGTGATGGTCAGCGGGGTGGATGAGTCCGTCGTGGAGGCGGGCGACGCGTATGAGTTGTGTCTGGCGCTCGCGCGGATGAAGGCGCGCGCCATCGCCGCCGAGTTGCCGCCGGATCCGGGGGTGCTGGTGCTCGGGTGTGACTCGGTGCTGGCGTTCGACGGGGAGATTCTCGGGAAGCCGGCCGATGCCGCGGAGGCTGCCAAGCGGTGGGCGATGATGCGTGGCCGCGAGGGCGTGCTGCACACGGGGCATCACCTGACGGGACTGGTCAGTGGGCGGCAGGCGGAGGCGGTCGGCACCACTGTGGTGCGCTTCGCCGAGGTCACCGATGAGGAGATCGCGGCGTACGTGGCTACCGGGGAGCCGCTCAACGTGGCCGGGTCGTTCACCATCGACGGGCGGGGCGCGGCGTTCGTGGAGCGGATCGAGGGTGATCCGGGCAACGTGATCGGGCTGTCCCTGCCGCTGCTCCGCAAGCTTCTCATCGAGATGGACGTCTCGATCACCGACCTCTGGCGAGCAAAATGACCGCTTTGTCCCAATAAATCGGGACAAAGCGGTTCGAGGCTCACCGCACCGAGCGGGCAAACTCCCGAGCGGCCCAACCGACGGCCGCCGCCGCGAGCACGGCCATGATGATCAGGCCCTGCCATACTGCCGGCGCGCCGAGATCGCCGCGGAACAGGGCGCGCGTCCCGTCCACCGCCCAGGAGAACGGGTTCCAGTCGGCGATGCCCTGCAGCCAACCCGGCGCGTACGTCAGCGGCAGCAGAATCCCGGAGAGCAGCAGCACCGGCTGGGCCACCGTGTTCATCAGCGGCGCCAACGCGTCCTCACTCTTCACCACCAGCGCCACGCCGTAGCTGAGCGCCGAGGTCATCAACGAGATCAGCGCGAGCATCAGGTACGCCAGCAGCAGGTTGCCGATGAACACGCGCAGGTCGAAGATCAGCGCCAGCAGCGTGATGATCACGGCCTGGGCGATCAGCGAGACCACGTCGCGCAGCGAGCGGCCGAGCAGCAGCGCCAACCGGCTGACCGGGGTCACCCGGGAGCGCTCGATCACGCCGGCGCGCAGTTCGGCGATCAGGCCGAAGCCCTGGAACAGGCCCCCGAAGATGGCCAGCAGAACCAACAGACCGGGGACGAAGATTTCGTACGCCTCGGCATTGGAGCCGACCTGGAGCGCGGGTTTGAGCAGTGGCGCGAACAGCAGCAGGTACATCACCGGCTGGAACACGCCCACGAAGATCCAGACCGGGTTGCGCAGGAGCAGCTGGATCTGCCGTTGGAAGATCAGCGAGGTGTCACGCAGCAGCTTCATGGGTCAGCTCTCCCGCAGGGATCGGCCGGTCTTGGTGAGGAAGACGTCGTCGAGGCTGGGCCGGTGCAGTTCGATCGCCCCGAGCGGGACACCGGCCGCGTCGAGAGCCCGCAGGATCTGCGGGATCGCCGTGGCGCCGTCCTCGACGAACAGGCGCACGCTGTCGTCGTACGTCTCGATCTTGTAGTTCTCCAGAGCCTCGGCCGCGGCGGCGATCGTGTCCACCGCCAGCGCCACGCGCACCACGTCGCCGGAGATCTCCCGCTTGAGAGACGCAGGCGTCCCGGAGGCGACGATCTCGCCGTTGTCCATGATGGAGATCCGGTCGCAGAGCGCGTCCGCCTCGTCCAGGTAGTGCGTGGTGATGAAGACCGTCATGCCCTCCGCACGCAGACGGCGGATCTCGTCCCACATGTGGGCGCGGCTCTGCGGGTCGAGACCCGTGGTCGGCTCGTCCAGGAAGACGACCTTGGGCTCGTGGATGATGCCGAGCGCGATGTCGACCCGGCGCCGCTGGCCGCCCGAGTACGTCTTGCACTTGCGATCGGCGTACTCGCTCAATTGGAAGCCCTCGAGCACCCTCGCCGCGCGCGCCTGGGCCGACGCCTTGCTCGCGCCGTACAGGCGCGACTGCAGCACCAGTTCCTCGCGGGCGGTGGAATCGTCCCAGGTGCTGCCGCCCTGGGCGACGTAGCCGATCCGGCGGCGCACCTCGCCGGGGTCGCGGCGCAGGTCGGCGCCGGCGATCGTGGCGGTTCCGCCGTCGGGCTCGATCAGGGTGGCCAGCATGCGCAGCGTGGTGGTCTTGCCGGCGCCGTTCGGGCCGAGAAACCCGAAGATCTCCCCCTCGGCCACGTCGAGGTCCACGCCGCGTACGGCCTCGACGGTCTTTTTCTCGCGCCCCTGGCGCGACATGAACGACTTGCGCAACCCGCGAGTCTCTATCATGCGGGCAGCGTACGATGGTCAAGTTTTACTAGTCAAACTTGATTACAGATGACCCGGCCATTCCTTGTCCAGCGGCACGCCGGCGATGTACGGCTCGTTGGCCTCGACCTTCTTCGCGGTGCGCTCGCACCAGGCGATCTCCGCCTCGGCACGCGCGACGGACAGTTCCCACATCCAGTTCACGTAGACCGGCTTCTGATCCGCCCAGTGCGACCCCATCGCCGCTTCCAACTGCCGCACGCCGGCCCGCAGTTGGGTGGCCCGGTTGCGCAGCGCCGCGGCGGCCTCGTCCCGCGGCAGGGCCGGCAGGAAGGAGAAGGCAGCCATGAAAGGGTCGGGGCCCGGCGCGATATGCCACCACGCGTTGCGCAGCAGCGACTGGAACTCGGCCTTGCCCTTGTCGGTGATCTCGTACGAGGTGCGGGCCGGCCGGCCGCCGACCTGCTCGGTGCCGACCTCGCGGATCAGGCCCTCCTCGCCGAGCTTCCGCAAGGCGTGATAAATCGACCCGGGCTGGATGTTGGCCCATTTGTCCGCACTCCAGCTGAGCAGCTCGCGCCGCACGTCATAGCCGTGGACGGGCTGCATCCACTGCACCAGCCCGAGGATCATCATGCGCGTCGCCGACACTACTTAAGAGTAGAACTGCCACTAAGCTCAGGCCGTGCGCAAGGTATTGATCGCGAACCGTGCCGAGATCGCCGTCCGGGTCATCCGGGCCTGTCGGGATGCCGGCCTCGCCAGCGTCGCCGTCTACGCCGACAGCGACCGGGACGGCCTGCCCGCCCGGCTCGCCGACGAGGCGTACGCCCTGGGTGGCGAGACCGCCGCCGAGACCTACCTGCGGATCGACAAGCTGCTCGACGTCGCGGCCCGCAGCGGCGCCGACGCCGTGCACCCGGGCTATGGCTTCCTCTCCGAGAACGCCGAGTTCGCCCAGGCCGTGCTCGACGCCGGCCTGACCTGGGTCGGGCCGACCCCGCAGGCGATCCGCGACCTCGGCGACAAGGTCACCGCCCGGCACATCGCCCAGCGTGCGGGCGCGCCGCTGGTGGCCGGCACGCCCGAGCCGGTGGCCGGCGCCGACGAGATCGTCGCCTTCGCCCGCGAGCACGGGCTGCCGGTGGCGATCAAGGCGGCCTTCGGCGGCGGCGGCCGGGGGCTGAAGGTGGCCCGCACCATCGAGGAGATCCCGGCGCTGTTCGAGAGCGCCACCCGCGAGGCGGTCGCCGCGTTCGGGCGGGGCGAGTGCTTCGTCGAGCGCTATCTCGACCGCCCCCGGCACGTCGAGGCGCAGGTCCTCGCCGACACGCACGGCAACGTCGTGGTGGTCGGCACCCGCGACTGCTCGCTGCAGCGCCGCCATCAGAAGCTGGTGGAGGAGGCGCCGGCCCCGTTCCTCAGCGAGGCGCAGCGCGCCCAGATCCACTCGAGTGCCAAGGCGATCTGCCGCGAGGCCGGCTACCACGGCGCCGGCACGGTGGAATACCTGGTCGGCCAGGACGGCACCATCTCGTTCCTGGAGGTCAACACCCGGCTTCAGGTCGAGCACCCGGTCAGCGAGGAGACGGCCGGCCTCGACCTGGTCCGCGAGCAGTTCCGGATCGCCGACGGCGAGGCGCTGGCCCTCACCGAAGACCCGACGCCCCGCGGCCACGCGATCGAGTTCCGTATCAACGGGGAGGACCCGGGCCGTAACTTCCTCCCGGCGCCCGGCACGGTCACGTCGCTGACCTGGCCGATGGGCCCGGGCGTGCGGGTCGACGCGGGGGTCGAGGCGGGCAGCGTGATCGGCGGCAACTTCGACTCCCTCCTCGCGAAGATCATCGTGGTGGGCGCGACCCGCGAGGAGACGCTCGAGCGCTCCCGCCGGGTTCTCGACGAGACCGTGGTCGAGGGCATCGCCACCGTGCTGCCGTTCCACCGCGCGGTGGTGCGCGACGAGGCGTTCACGGCCGCGCCGTTCACCGTCCACACGCGATGGATCGAGACCGAGTGGGCCGGCGGGGTCGCGCCGTTCACCGCGCCCGCGGCGGCTGCCGCGCCGGCCGAGCGCGAGACCGTCGTGGTCGAGGTGGGCGGCAAGCGACTCGAGGTGAGCCTGCCCAAAAACCTATTGGCCGGTACGGGTTCCGCACCGGCCGCCCGGCCCGGTGCGCGCCGGTCGGGCGGCGGTACGACGGCGAGCGCGGCGGGGGCCGGCGCGGCGGCGCTGACCGCCCCGATGCAGGGCACGATCGTCAAGGTCGCGGTCTCCGACGGCGACGAGGTGCAGGAGGGCGACACCATCGTCGTCGTCGAGGCGATGAAGATGGAGCAGCCCCTCCAGGCCCACAAATCGGGCACGGTCGCCGGCCTGTCGGTCGAGGTTGGCGCCACCGTCACGGCCGGCACCACCATCTGCACGATCGACTGAGGTCAGGTCGCCTTCTCGCGGTGCAGCTCGGCGAACACCTGGCGGGCCGCTTCGGCCGGGTCGACGTCGCGGTCCGGGAAGGCGCCGGTCAGCCACAGCGTGGCGAATCCGTGCGCCATCGACCACGCCGCCAAGCCGGCGGTGCGCACCTCGGGCGGCGCGGTCTCGGCGGCGCCGGGTTTCGCGGCCCGAGCCGCAGCACCGTCGGGCAGGTCCAGCACGGCGGCGTAGAGGGCGTCGGCCGCCTTCGCCCGGGCAGCCAGCAGATCGGGGTCGTCCGGGTGGTAGAGATCGGTGCGGAACATCACCTCGAACATCGCCCGCCGGTTCACCGCGAACCGGATGTAGGTCACCCCCAGCTCGACGATGCTGTTGCTGGCCAGCCGGGAGGTGGCCAGCGCCTTGGCCAGCTGCTCGAAGCCCTCGATCGCGAACGCGGTGAGCAGCCCCGCCTTGTCGCGGAAGTGATGGGTCGGCGCGGTGTGCGAGACGCCGGCCCGGCGGGCCAGGTCGCGCATGCTCAGCGTGGCCACGCCGTTCTCGGCGATCGCCTCCTCGGCCGCCGCCAGCAATGCCCGGCGCAGATCGCCGTGATGGTAGGCCATCGAGCCATGTTAACTTGCCAATGGAAAGATTCAGGAGGTGGGCAGCCAGAAGCGGAGCTTCTCGTCGAGCCGGTCGTGCAGGACGCCGCCGTTGCGCTCGATCGTGCGGCGCGAGGCCACGTTGTCGTCGTCGCAGGTGATCAGCACCCGGGGCAGGCCCAGCTTGGCCGCGATCGGCAGGGACGCCGCGAGCATCGCCGTCGCGTGCCCCTTCCGCCGGGCGGACGGGCGGACGTCGTACCCGATGTGGCCGTTCCGCTCGCCGGTGCGGCCGGGCGCGAGCCGATGCCGGATGCCCAGCCGGCCCAGATACTCGTCGCCCTCGACCCACCACAGGGACGTCGTCGGAACGAAGACGGCCGGGCGCGGCGTCTCCTCCAGCTCCTGCGCCAGCAGATCGTCGACGAACCGCGAGAACTCCGATTTGTCCTGCCAGACCTCGCCGTACACACGCAGATAGAGGCCCACATTGGACTGGTCGGACGGCCGGCCACGACCCTCCGCCCGATGCTCCGCCATGGCGCGCAGGAACGAGGCTTGAACGTCGGCGGTGGGCGAGGTCAGGGCGGGCACGACCCTCAGCGTAGGCGAGTGATGGTCACCTCGACGCCCTGCCCGGTGCTCTTCGGCCCGGCGTAGACCCCCTTGAGCGGCGGCACGTCCCCGTACTCCCGCCCGCGCCCGACCACGACGTGGCGCTCGCCGACCGACACCCCGTTGGTCGGGTCGAACGCCGTCCACCGGCCGACCCACCACTCCACCCAGGCGTGGCTCTGGCCGACGACGCTGTCCCCGATCCCGGCCGACGGCGCCGGGTGCAGGTAGCCGGACACGTACCGGGCCGGCAGCCCCATCTCCCGCAGCATGCCCACGGTCAGATGGCTGATGTCCTGGCAGACGCCCTTGCGCTGGGCCCACGCGTGCAACGCGTCGCTCTGCACCCCGGTCGCGCCGGTCTGGTAGGTCACCTCGCCGCGGACGAACTCGCAGACCGCGAGGGCGGCCGCGTGCGGGGTGGCGTGCGCGGCCTTGATGTCCGCGACGATGCCGCGCAGTTCGTCGTCGAGGCCGGTGCGCTTGCTGGGCAGCAGCAGCTCGTACCAGCGGTCGATCGCCTCCGGCCGGTCCAGCGCCGCCCAGCCCGTCCCCTCGCCGGCCGGGATCAGATCGCCGGGCGGCAAAGTCTCCACGGTGGACGTCGCGGTGACCGTGAGCGCCTCGTGCTGGGCGTGCACGTCGAAGGCGGTGACCACGGTTCCCCAGTAGTCCTCGTACCGGTACGTGCGGGCCGGCGGCCAGACCTCGACCCGGGCGTCGAGCACCGCCTGCCGGGTCTCGTTGCGCGGCCACATCCGGGCCTCGTTGTACGACGACGACACCGGCCCGGCGTAGTCGAAGCCGGTCTGGTGCTGAATGCGCAGCCGCCAGGAATCCACCGTCACGGTCTGCCTTCCGAAACGCGCCGAAAAACAAAGCTGAAAATCATGCAACCGCTCCCCGCACCCAGTTGACCGCCGAGGTCTGCCGGAAGTAACGCCGGGAGACCGCGTCGTTGACCTGCGAACACGTCTTCTCCAGGCTGGCCAGCACCGTCGCCATCTCGCCGATCAGCTCGTCGGCGCCACGGAACTCGAGGTTGGTGCGGGCCCGGCCGACGATGCGCTGCGCGTCGGTGGCCACGCCGGCCCGGCCCGGATCGGGCTCCAGATCGGACAGACAGCCCTCGGCGGCGGAGAGCGCGGCGAAGACGGACCGCGGGAACAAGCGGTCGAGCAGCAGGAACTCGGCCGCGTGCCGATCGTCGAGCGCACCCCGATACGTACGCAAGAAGGTCTCCCAAGCCCCGCTGGAGCGCAACAGAGTCATCCAGGAGGGAATGCTCCCGCCCGCTCTCTCGTGGGTACGGAGCAGCCGCGCGGTCATGTCGACCCGCTCGACGCTGCGGCCCAGCACCAGGAACAGCCAGCCCTCGTCCCGGCTCATGGTGGCGTCGGTGAGCCCGGCCATCACCGCGCAGCGCTCCCGCACCCAGCGGAAGAACGCGTGCACGCCCTGCTGCTCGACCCGCCGGCGGGCGTTCGGCAGCCCGTGCCAGGTCGCGTTCAGGCACTCCCACATCTCCGAGGAGACGGTCTCGCGGGCGCCGCGCGCGTTCTCCCGGGCCGCGGCCAGCGCGCCGACCACCGAGGAGGGGTTGCTGTCGTCCACGCCGAGCAGCCCGATCACCCGGGCCGAGGTGAACGGCCCGTCGACGATCGGCATGCCCATCACGCCGAGCAGCGAGCGGCAGGCCGCGTCCTCCTGTGTCCACGGGTCGGCGAGCATCCGCTGCAAGTGCACGTCGAGGATCCGGGCGGTGTCCTCGGCGCGCTCGACGTAGCGGCCGATCCAGTAGAGCGACTCGGCGATGCGGCTCAGCACGACGCCCTCCCCTGCTGCTGTTGTTGCTGTTGCTCCTCGCCGCCCGTGGCGCCCGGGCCGAGATCGGGGCTGGCGGCCGGCGGGAGCGGCGCCGGCGTGGTCGGCAGATGCGGCATCTCGAACGGCACCACGTCGTCGTCGCCGGCCAGCACCCAGGTGTCCTTCGAGCCGCCGCCCTGGCTGGAGTTGACCACCAGCGCGCCCTCCGGCAGCGCGACCCGGGTCAGCCCGCCGGGCAGCACCCAGATCCGCTGGCCGTCGTTGACCGCGAACGGCCGCAGGTCGACATGCCGGCCGCGAAGCCGATTGCCGATCAGCGTCGGCACCATCGAGAGCTTCACCTCACGCTGGGCGATCCATCCGCGCGGATTTTCCAGGACCTTTGCGCGTACGGCGTGCAGCTCCTCCGCGGAAGCCTGCGACCCGATCACGATGCCCGCGCCGCCGGCCCCGTCCACCGGCTTGAGCACCAGCGAGTCCAACTGCGGAAGCACCTCCTCCAGCACGCCCGGCTCGTCCAGCCGGTAGGTGTCCACATTGGGGAGCAGCGGCTCCTCGTTGAGGTAGTAGCGGATCAGATCCGGCACGTACGTGTAGAGCAGCTTGTCGTCCGCGACCCCGTTGCCCACCGCGTTCGCAATCGTCACCCGCCCGGCCCGCGCCGCGTTCAGCAGGCCGGCCACCCCGATCACCGAGTCGGCCCGGAAGTGCACCGGGTCGAGGAAGTCGTCGTCGATCCGCCGGTAGATGACATCCACCCGCTGCTCGCCGGCCGTCGTCCGCATCGCCACGTCGTTGCCGACGCAGACCAGGTCGCGCCCCTCGACCAGCTCGACGCCCATCTCCCGGGCGATCAGCGCGTGCTCGAAGTACGCCGAGTTGTAGACGCCCGGGCTGAGCACCACCACGGTCGGGTCGCTCACCCCGACCGGCGCGGCCGCCCGCAACGCCCGCAGCAGCATCGCCGGGTAGCTCTCCACCGGCAGGATCCGGGTCGCGGCGAACACCTCGGGCAGCACCTGGGCCATCGCCCGCCGGTTCTCCATCACGTAGCTCACCCCGGACGGGATGCGCACGTTGTCCTCGAGCACCCGAAAAGTGCCCTGCTCGTCCCGGATGAGATCAACCCCGGAAACATGGATGCGTACGCCGTTGGGCGGGTTGATCCCGGCCGCGGCCCGCAGGAAGTGCGCGCTGGTCGCGATGATCCGCCGGGGCACCACACCGTCGGCGAGCACCTGGCCGGCCCCGTACACGTCGGCCAGGAACGCCTCGAGCGCGCGGATCCGCTGGGCCACGCCGAGCTCCACCGACCGCCACTCGGCCGCGGCGATGATCCGCGGCACGATGTCCAGCGGGAAGGGCCGCTCGACGCCCTTGAGCGCGAACGTGATGCCCTGGTCCAGGAACGCCCGGGCCAGCACCTCGGCCCGGGTGCCCAGCTCGGCGCTGGACAACGGCTGGAGCGTGGCATGCAGCGCCTCGTAGCTCGCCCGGGGCATGCCGAGCTCGCTGAACATCTCGTCCCAGCCGGGGCCGAGGCGGTACTCCTCGAAAAGATCCGCCATGAGCGGACACTATGCGCCGCTGATTGCAGGCCTGTAACGCTCGAAACAGAGATTGGTGGTGGGCCGTCGATACGGGACCTACCGACGGCCCACAGCCTAGACACCGAGAACGGGGGACCCGGCGTCTCCGGCACCCAAACGGTACGCCCGCGGGAGGCGAGCGAAAAACTCGCGCCGCGCGCTGGGATGAAATCGGGGGAAATAACCGGCGCAGGTTCACTCCTGCCGCCGTGGTCGTTATCCCCACAGCAGCGCTCTGATCAGGGGCGCAGCCCGAACACAGCGCAGTCTCAGGTGCTTCGCTAAAGAATGTGGCGAGAGCCGACGGGGGGAGGTGGCCAGCCGATGACCGCATTGTTGACGATGGTGGCCACCCCGCTCTGGGCCTATCTGGCGTTGTTCGGCTTCCTGACCGTCGACGCGATGATCCCGGTGGTACCCACCCAGGCGATCATGATCACATCCGGCGCGCTGACCGTCTACGGCGATCTCAGCCTGCCGATGGTGATCGCGATCGGCGCGGCCGGCATGTTCGCCGGCGACACGATCGCGTTCCTGCTCGGCCGCTCCACCGGCCACGTGGGCCGGGGCCGGCTCGCCGCGCTGCGGGCCCGTTACGCCCCGGGGCACGACGACGCGCCCCGCGAGCAGTCCAAGACCCGCAAGGCGGCGGTCCGCTTCACCCGGGGGCTGCGCCGCCCGGGGCCGCTCGTGCTGCTGCTCTGCCGGTTCGTCCCCGGCGGCCGGATGGCCGCCGGTTTCCAGGCCGGCCGCACCGGCTATCCGGCGCGCCTCTTCGTGCTCTACGACGCGGCCGCCGCGATCTGCTGGGCAGGCTACGGCGGCCTGGTCGGTCACGTCGGCGGGACGGCCGTCACCCAGTCGGCGTGGCGGCTCTTCCTGATCGCCGCCACCGCAGCGCTCGTCTTCGGCACGGCCGGCTGGCTCCTCGCCCTCTTCGGCGGCCGCAAAGAGGCCGAAAGCGGGCCGGCGCTGGCGGGGCCCGGGTTCTCCGCGCCGCCCGTCGGACCGGGCGCCGGAAACGGCAGAGCTGCGGGCGCCCGGCTCGCCTTTGCGCTCGGCGGGGCTGAGGTGGCCGCCGAGGCCGAGGTCATTGCAGCTCGTGCTGCATCAGCTGACGGGCGGCTTCCGCGATCGACCCCGACAGCGACGGGTAGATAGTGATCGTGTGGGCCAGCTGGTCCACGGTCAGGTTGTTCTCGATCGCCATCGTGATCGGCAGGATCAGCTCGCTCGCCTTCGGCGCCACCACCACGCCGCCGACGATCTGACCGGTCGCTGGGCGGCAGAAGAGCTTCACGAAGCCGTCGTGCAGGTCGGCCATCTTCGCCCGGGCGTTGCCGGTCAGCGGCAGCATCACCTGGCGGGCCGGCACCCGGTTGGCGTCCACGTCGTTCTGCGTGACGCCGACGGTGGCCAGCTCGGGGTCGGTGAAGACGTTCGCCGAGACGGTACGCAGCCGCAGCGGCGCCACCGCCTCGCCCATCGCGTGCCAGATCGCAATCCGGCCCTGCATGGCGGCGACGCTGGCCAGCGGCAGCACGCCGGTGCAGTCGCCGGCGCCGTAGATGCCCGGCACGTTGGTGCGGGAGACCCGGTCGACCGTCAGGTAGCCGCCGGTGCCGACGTCGACGCCGTACTCCCGCAGGCCCAGCTTCGCCGTGTTCGGGATCGCGCCGACCGCCATCAGCGCGTGCGAGCCCTCGACCGTACGGCCGTCGGCGAGGGTGACCAGCACGCCCTCGCCGGTGTTCACCACCGACTCGGCCCGGGACTGGTTGAGGATCGTCATGCCGCGCTCGCGGAACACCCGCTCGATCGCCATCGCCGCGTCGGCGTCCTCGTGCGGCATCACCCGTTCGCGGCTGGAGACCAGGGTCACCCTGGTGCCCATCGCCAGGTACGCGCTGGCGAACTCGGCGCCGGTCACGCCGGACCCGATCACGATCAAGTGTTCGGGCAGCTCGGTGAGGTCGTACACCTGCCGCCAGTCGAGGACGCGCACGCCGTCCGGCTTGGCAGTGGGCAGCACGCGCGGCGTGGCGCCTGTCGCCAGCAGCACCGTGTCGGCCTCGATCGAATACATGGCCCCATCCGACCGCCCCGCCCCCGCCCCTGACCGGACTGAAGGCCCTCCCTGATGCGGCATCACCAGCACCTGGTGGGTATGGCCGAGAGTGTCCTCGCCGAGCAGCGCCCGGCCGTGGATCACGTCGACGCCCGCCTTGACCAGCTTGGCCTGGATGTCGGCGGACTGGGCCAGCGCCAGCTTCTTGACCCGGTTGTTCACCGCCACCGCGTCGACCGTGACGCCGTCCAGCCCGGCCGAGCGGATGCCGAACCGGTCATTGTGCCGGTAACCGGTCATGACCTCGGAACTCGCGATGAAAGTCTTCGACGGAACGCAGTCGGTCAGCACGCATGCGCCGCCCGGGCCGTCGGCCTCGACGAGGGTCACCTCCGCGTCGAGCTGGGCAGCGACCAGGGCCGCCTCATACCCGCCCGGTCCCCCACCGATGATCACGATCCGACTCACGACGTTCCCCTCCGTAACAACGCGACTGTGCCGACACGCACTCTTTTATTCTCCACCAAGGCGGTATCGGGCTATCGTCATCGCCGTGCGTCATTACGCCGCGTATGGCTCAAACCTCGACCCGGCCCGCATGCGGGCCTACTGTCCGCACTCGCCCATGATCGGCGTGGGGTGGATCGAAGGCTGGCGCCTCACCTTCGCCGGTGAGGGGGAAATGGGCTGGGAGGGCGCGGTCACCACGATCGTCGAGTCGCCCGGCGACCGCGTCTTCGTCTCGCTCTACGACGTGCACCCGTGGGATGCGTCACAACTCGACGAGGTCGAGGGGGTGACGGCGGGGGCGTACCAGAAGCTCACCGTGCGTGTCCTGACGCTGGAGGGCGAGTTCCCGGCGTGGGTCTACGTCTACGACGGCTACGAGGGCGGCCTGCCCACGGCGTGGTATCTCTCCGAGATCGCCAACGCCGCCGAGAAGGCCGGCGCCCCGGACGACTACGTCGAAGACCTGCGCCGCCGCCCGAGCGCCACCTCGTCCCCGGAGATCTGACGTCTCAGCCGGCGGGCGCGCTCGCCGCCGGCTGGGCCGTCACGTAGGTGCGGTAGACGTTCGCCTGGTAGAGCGGCGTCATGCCGACCGCGAGATAGAGCCGGACCGCCCTGGTCGGGTTTTCCAGGTCGACGCCGAGGCCGGCATGCGCTCGGCCCTTCGCCCGGTAGACCGCGAACGCCCGGCGCAGCAAGGCTTCGCCCAAACCCCTCTTCCGGTACGCCCGGAGCACCGCGAGCCGTTTCACCCAGCCCTCGTTGTCGTCGATCCCCGAGTCGGACGACTGCAACGCCCCGACGACCCGGCCGTCCACCTCGGCGACGAACCACTCGTCGAACGAGACCGTCGGCTCCTTGGCCACCTGGGCGCGCCAGGTCTCGTAGTCGACGGCCAGATGATCGGTGTCCCGGAACGCCTCCTCGATCACCGCGTGCACGGCGCGCAGGTCGTCCTCGTCGTCGCCGCGGACCGGCCGCACGACCGCGCCGGCCGGCGGCTCGGGCGGGGTGGGCGACACGTCGTCGAGCGGCATCCGCATGCGGGCGTGCTGGCGGTAGAAGACGAAGCCGGCCTCCGTGAGCGCCTCGATGTAGGGCCGCTCGGTCGGGATCGCGCCGGCCCGCACCTGATACCGCTCGTGGCCGAATCGGGCGGCCCGCTCGACCATCCGACCCATGATCAAGTCGAGCAGCGGGCGGATCGCCGGGCGGCCGCGCTCGGGGTGCACGAAGACCTCGAGGAAGTCGGAATCTCCGCCGTTCGCGTTGTGCGGATACGTCCAGCCGGCGATCGCGCCGGTCTCGTCGAGGGCGAGCCAGCTGTCCACCGTCATGTCGGTATGCGGATCGGTCAGCCGCTCGCGCACCTCGTCGGCGGTGAAATCGGGCACGCCGGTGGCCGCGATGTCGCTGGCATGCACCAGCGCCAGAAGAGCCGGCACGTCCTCGAGCGTCGGCCGGCGCGCGCGCCAGCCCGCGGGCAGCGCGGTCGTCGCGGCAACGGTCATCCCAGCATCGGACCACGAACGCCCGCCCCGGGCGACCGAATTTCGCCGCCGCGCATCGACGGGCGCGGATCAGCGGGCCAGGCGTTGGCTCAGCGACTCCAGCAGGCCGACCAGTTCGATGCGCTCGGCCAGGTCCAGCGCCGCGTACGCCTGGCCGGCCAGCGCGTCCGCCACCGAGTCGGCCCACATCAGCCGGCGCACGATCGGCCCCGCCGACGGGTACGGCGGCTGCCAGCCGAACGCGACCGCCCCCGTCTCCCCCTCCGGCCCCGCGATGATCGCCTCCAGCGGGGTGAGCCCGCTGGCCCGCACGGCCACCAGGTGCACCCCGAGCCGGTGCTCGTGCAGCAGGTGCAGGATCACCGCCGCCCGCGCGCCCGGCGCCTGGTCCGGCACCGGCATCGCCCGCCACGCGGCGAACAGCGGCAGCGCGGCGAGGTCGACCGCGTCCACCACCTGGCCGGCCAGCTCGAGCAGCCGCACTAGGCGGGGGAAGCCGCCGATCTGCCCGATGCCCCATTTGCACAGCTCGTGCAGGTGCCAGCTGGCCACCTCCATCGGCGCCGACGACTTGGCGGTCGACTCCCAGCCGTCGATGACGGCCTCCGGAGCGATGAAACCGATGGCCGCGGCCACCGTCTCGGGTCTCACCTCGCCGAGCGCACCAGCCCGCGCCGACACGTGGTAGGCCCAGCCGGAGAGCCCCAGCAGCCGCGCGCGGCGCAGCGTCTGCGGTGACTCGGCGAAGGCACCGACGATCGTGGCGAGCCCCTTCATGGCGTTGGCGGCAGCCTGTTCGGGGGTCACGCGGTGATTCTGCTCCCCCACGTCCGTTCTGGAAATATTTCACGGTGATCGGACGAGCGAATCGGATCAATCGGGCTCGTCCGATTCAAGATCTTCAAGAGCCGCCTGTACGTCACCGACCTGCCGCCGGGCGGCGGCCGTCTCCCGCTCCGCCACGCGCCGGGCCTGTTTGCGCCGGGCCACGTCGGCCTGCGCCTCGGTGCGCCGCCGCTCCAGCTCGGCCAGCTCGGCGTCCAGGTCCTCGACCCGGTGCCCGGCGTCCCGCTCGGCCGCCTCGGCCCGCTCCAACTGCTCGTCCGCCCGGCGCTCGGCGGCCTGCGCCGCGCTCAGCTCGCGGCGCAGTTCCCGGCGGCGCTGCTCCCAGAGGCGCCGGCGCTCGGCGGCATGCCGATCCCGCGAGGACTGCTGCGGGAACTCCACCACCTCGCCCTCGTCGGCGTCGCCCTCGGTCTCGTCGGCGTCGGTGTCGGTGTCGCTGACCAGGCGCAGCCGGGGCCGCGGCACCTCGCCGAAACCGGCGTAGGCGGCCGCCCGGATCAGCCGCCCGGTCCGGACCTGGGCTGCCACCGCCGGCTCGGCCAGCGCCGCGGTGAGCGTCGCCTCCACCTCGCCCAACGGCAGCTTGGCCGCCTCGGCGCGGCCCCGGGGGTCGGCGGCGAGCGCCTCGGTCGCCAGCTTGCGGGCCGCGCCGACCAGCGCCGAGACCACCTTCCGCCGCTGCGCGTTCAGCTCGCGCAGCTGGTCGCCGTCCAGGCCACGCTGGGCGTCGCGCAGGGCGGTGGACAGGTCGACCAGCTCCTCGATCAGGTCCGGCCGGCGCAGCGCCAGCAGGTTGACCACCCAGGCGGCCACGGTCGGCTTCTTCAGTGCGGCGAGCCGCTTCGCGGCCTCCCGGTCGCCGGCCTGCTTGGCGTCGTTGATCGCGGCGGTCCGGGCCGCCACGAAACCGTCCGGCGGCTCCTCGTAGAGCCGCTGGATCAGGGCGTCGGTCACGCTCGGCACGTCAGATCGTGGTGCCGGGCGCCACGTGCGCGTAGGCGGTGCCGGAGAGCCGGGTCAGGTGGCCGTCGGAGATCTGCGCGCCGGTCGGGTTCAGCAGCCCGTCGTGCAGCGCGAAGGCGCGGGCCGGCCGGACCGCGCGGACGAAATCGATCGACTCCATGAGCTTCATCCACGGAGCATTCAACGGGACGAACAGCGTGTCCACGACCGTGTCCTCCGGGATGGTGAACGAGTCGCCGGGGTGGTAGACGTTCGTGCCGTCGTCGCCGATCAGGTAGGCCAGGTTGGCGATCCGCGGGATGTCCGGGTGGATCAGGGCGTGCTGGCCGCCGAACGCGCGTACGGCAAAACCGGCGGCAGCGAAACTCGCACCCGGACCCACCGCGGTCGCGAGGTCGCCGAAGGCGGCGAGCTTGGGCAGCACCTGCTCGTGCGCGTAGACGCGCAGGCCCGGGCGGCGCTCGGCGGCCTCGGTAAGGGCCGCGAGATCCAGGTGGTCCGGGTGCTCGTGGGTGATCAGTACGGCGTCCGCGCCGTCCAGGGCGGACCGCTCGCTGAACTCGCCCGGATCGACGACCAGCACTCCGTCGCCGGCCAGCCGGACGCAGGAATGCGTGTACTTCGTGATGCGCACGGGACTCCTCCGCTGCCGATTCGTAACCGCTCACCACGCAGTCTGCCGGAACCGGGATACCTGTGCCGTACGTCCCAGGTGCACGTTCGAACGGGGATCGGAGAAAACATGCGCATCAACCATCGGAGAACGACATACATCTTCGCCGCCGCGCTGGTCGCGGGGGCCTTGCTGACCGGCTGCAGCTCCGGGAGCAACAGCGCGTCGACCTCGTCCGGCATGTCGGCGGACAAGGCGAACGCGCCGCAGCGGGCCGAGGGCGGCGCAGCGGTCGACCAGCAACCCGCGACCGGCAAGGACCAGCCGGCCCAGCAGTCGCCGGATCTCGCCGTCGACCAGCGGTCGATCATCTATCGGGGCGGCATCACGGTTCGCGTGAAGGATTCCGTGAACGCCGCCGCGGATCAGGCGACCGGCATCGCCGCGACGGCCGGCGGTTTCATCGGCGCCGACAACCGCACCACCGGGGAGGGCGGCGCGGACACCGCCACGATGACGCTCCGCATCCCGGCCGACAAGTTCACCACCGTCGTCAACCAGCTCTCGCGGCTCGGCACCGAGGAGCACCGCGAGATCAACACCGAGGATGTCACCGAGCAGACCGTGGACCTGGACGCCCGGATCCAGGTGCAGCAGGCCAGGGTGGACAGTGGGCGGCGGCTGCTGGCCCAGGCCAAGACGCTGAACGACCTGGTGATGCTGGAGAAGGAGGTGGCCACCCGGGAGTCCGACCTGGCGTCCCTGCAGGCAAAGAAGCGAAACCTGGCGGACCTCACCGCACTGTCCACCATCACCGCCACCTTCCTCGCCCCCACCGCCCCCGCCCCGAAGCCGAAGGAGGAGAACCCCGGCGGCTTCCTCGGCGGCCTGACGGCCGGCTGGCACGCCCTGCTGGCATCGCTGAAGGTAGTGCTGACCGTCGTCGGCGCCCTGCTGCCCTGGGCGGTCGTCATCGGCCTGCCCCTCTGGCTTGCGTTCTACCTGTACCGCCGCTACAAGCCGAGGATCACGCCCAAGCTGGCGCCGGCTCTCCCGGAGAAACCCGCCGACGAGATCTAGCGTCTTGAGCCGGGCCCGCCCGGCGGCCGGGGTCGGAGCTGTTGTTGCGGCTACCGGCCCTGGCACGCCGGGGGCTCGTCTGACGCTCGTACGGTGGAAGCGCGAAACCGAATGCAGCTAGAAGGCGCCCGTCGACAGGGCCGCGAGCGCGGTGTGGACGAAGACGCGCACGCCGTAGCCGATGGCGCTTTCGTCTACGTCGAAGCTGCCCTGGTGCAGGTCGTAGCGCTTGTCGGAGCCCGGGAAGCCGGTGCCCAGGCGGATCATGGCGCCGGGCACGTGGTCGAGGTAGAACGAGAAGTCCTCGCCGCCCATGCTGATCTCGGCCTCGACTACGCGGTCGGCGCCGAGCGCGGCGCCGGCGGCACCGGCGATGACCGCGGTGGCCATCCGGTCGTTGATTACCGGCGGCATGCCGCGCTGGTAGGTGACCTCGACCTCGGCGCCGGTCGGGGCGACCACGTCGCGGATCAGCTGGGTGATCAGCTCGGGCGCCTCCCGCCAGGCCTCGCGGCTCAGGATGCGGACCGTACCGGTGGCGCGGCCCTCGGCCGGGATCGCGTTGAACGCCTCGCCGGCGTGCACCGAGCCCCACACCATGGAGACCCCGGCCCGCGGGTCGATCCGCCGGTCCACCAGGGCCGGCACGTCGACCACCACCCGGCCCAGCGCGTGCACCAGGTCGGCGGTCAAGTGCGGCCGGGCGGTGTGGCCGCCGGGACCGGTCAGCTTGACCTGGACGATGTCCGCGGCCGCGGTGAACGGGCCGGAGCGCACGCCGACCAGGCCGGCCGGCAGCTGCGGGTAGCAGTGCAGCGCGTAGATCGCGACCACGTCCTTGAGCCCGCCGGCCGCGACCACCTCGGGCGCGCCGGACGGGATGCTCTCCTCGGCCGGCTGGAAGATCAGCCGGACCTTGCCGGGCAGCTTGCCCTGCTCGGCGAGCTGCGCCAGGGCAAGACCAAGACCGAGCAGAACCGTCGTGTGTACGTCGTGCCCGCAGGCGTGCGCCACCCCGTCGACGGTCGACCGGTACGGCACGTCCTTGAGGTCGGCCAGCGGCAACGCGTCCAGGTCGGCCCGGAACGCCACCACCCGGTCGCCCTCGCCGATGTCGCAGATCACGCCGTTGCCCTTGGGCAGCAGCCGCGGCGACAGGCCGGCCACGGCCAGTTCCCGGGCGATCAGCGCGGCGGTCTCGAACTCGTGGTGCGAGCGCTCGGGGTGGGAGTGAATGTGCCGACGAATCGCTACGAGCTCCGCGCCGTGTACGGCGAGCCAGCGGTCCAGCCGGCCGGGCAGGGGCTCGGCGCCGGGCAGCGGCCCGGGCCACTCTTCTGGGGCCTCTTCAGGCGCCGAGAGAGTAGTAGTCACGTCGGTTTCCGTATCGCTCTCGAAGGTTTGTCGTGTTTGCTTGACGCGCGACAGCTTAGACCTATTTCGGTGACGCTGTGCAACGTCATTCCCGTGCACGCTGAGTTGCGTAGGGTCACGAATGCCCTGATAAGAGCCTTCGATGGCGGCGTGGGAGATGCTCGGGGTGTCGTCCCGGCGAAGCATCTAGCCCACCACCTCCTACAACGTGTAACGGACCGGGGAGGTGATGACCCACACCACGAGTCCGATTCAGAAACGCTCCACCGGTTGGTAGACGCCCCACACGCCACGCAGGGTGTGGCATACCTCGCCTACGGTGGCACGTAGCCGCAACGCCTCTTTCATCAACGGTAGGACGTTGTCCGCGCCTTGGGCGCCCTTCGCCAAATCCGCCAGCGCGGCCTCGACGGCCGGTCCGTCCCGGTTCGCCCGCAGTTCCGCCAGGCGTGCCACCTGGGCCGCCTCGATCGCCGGGTCGACCCGGAGCGGTTCGTACCGTTCCTCCGCCTCCGAGGTGAATCGGTTGACCCCGACCACGACCCGCTCCCCGGCGTCGATCTCGTTCGCGATCCGGTACGCCGACGTCTCGATCTCCTCCTTCTGGAAGCCCTGCTCGATCGCGTCGACCGCCGACCCGTACGCGAAGACCCGCTCGATCAGCCGGGTCGCCGCCGCCTCCACCTCGTCGGTCAGCGCCTCGATCGCGTACGAGCCGGCGAACGGGTCGACCGTGCCGGTCAGGCCGGACTCGTAGGCGAGCACCTGCTGGGTGCGCAGCGCGAGCCGGGCCGACTTCTCGGTGGGCAGGGCGATGGCCTCGTCGTACGCGTTGGTGTGCAGCGACTGGGTGCCGCCGGCCACCGCGCCGAGCGCCTGGATCGCCACCCGGACCAGGTTCACCTCGGGCTGCTGGGCGGTCAACTGCACGCCGGCGGTCTGCGTGTGGAACCGCAGCATCAGCGATTTCGGATCCTTCGCCCCGAAGTCCTCCCGCATGATCCGGGCCCACATCCGGCGGGCCGCGCGGAACTTCGCGATCTCCTCGAGCAGGGTGGTGCGGGCCACGAAGAAGAACGACAGCCGGGGCGCGAAGTCGTCGACGGCCAGGCCGGCGGCGAGCGCGGCCCGGACGTACTCGATGCCGTTGGCCAGGGTGAAGGCGATCTCCTGCGCGGGCGAGGCGCCGGCCTCGGCCATGTGGTAGCCCGAGATGGAGATGGTGTTCCACTTCGGGATCTCCGCCCGGCAGTACGCGAAGGTGTCCGCGACCAGGCGCAACGACGGTTTCGGCGGAAAGATGTACGTCCCGCGGGCGATGTACTCCTTCAGGATGTCGTTCTGGATCGTGCCCTGCAGGGCGCTGCCCGGCACCCCGTGCTCCTCGGCCACCAGCTGGTAGAGCAGCAGCAACACCGAGCCCGGCGCGTTGATCGTCATCGAGGTGGAGACCTGGTCGAGCGGGATGCCGTCGAACAGTTGCCGCATGTCGTCGATCGAGTCGATCGCCACGCCGACCTTGCCGACCTCGCCGTGCGCGATCGGGTCGTCCGAGTCATAGCCCATCTGGGTGGGCAGGTCGAAGGCGACCGACAGGCCCATCGTGCCGGCCTTCAGCAGCTGGTGATAGCGGGCGTTGGACTCGGCGGCGGTGCCGAAGCCGGCGTACTGCCGCATGGTCCAGGGCCGCTTGGTGTACATCGTCGGGTAGACACCCCGGGTGTACGGGAACTCGCCCGGCTCGCCGATCGGCGTGTCGGCCGGCACGTCCCCGGGGCGGTAGACCGGTTTGATCTCGAAACCCGACTCAGAGTTCACAACCGTGATCCTAAAGCTTCGTTCAGGCGCGGGAGGGTGAGGAGTTTTGCACACAGCGTCCGAAAATTGCGACACGCTGCAGTTTCTCGCTCACGGACGGTCGAGTTAACCGGATCGTCGGCGTCGCGACTTTCAAATCGGGGTACCCAACCGGCAAGATAGCGGGGTTGGTCGACAGCCCCCTACATCCCCTCGGTGGCATCCTCAGTGACTCAGATTCCGACGTGGAGCGGCGGCAACACGGCTCCCACCAGCGGACGCGCAGCCCCGGGCACGCTCATCGGCGGGCGGTACACGCTCCGCGCGGCGGTGGGGCACGGCGGCATGGGCACGGTCTGGCGAGCGGCGGACACGCTGCTGCGCCGGGACGTGGCCGTGAAAGAGGTCGTCCTCCCGCCTGGCCTGGCCCCCAGCGACCGCGACGCGATGTATGAACGCACCATGCGCGAGGCCCGCGCCGCGGCCGCGCTGCAGCACCCCGCGGTGGTGCAGGTCTACGACGTGGTGCACGAGAACGGCCGGCCGTGGATCGTGATGGAGCTGCTGGACGCCCGCAGCCTCGCCGACATGGTGATCGAGGACGGCCCGGTCACGCCCCGCGTGGTCGCCAAGATCGGCATCGCCCTGCTCGGCGCCCTCGAGGTCGCCCACGCGCACGGCGTGCTGCACCGCGACGTCAAGCCGGCCAACGTGCTGATCTGCTCGGACGGCCGCTGCGTGCTGACCGACTTCGGCGTCGCCCGGATGCCGACCGACGTGCAGCTGACCACGCCCGGCATGGTGCTCGGCTCGCCGCACTTCATCTCCCCCGAGCGGGCGATGGGCAGCGACTTCGGCCCGCCGAGCGACCTGTTCTCGCTCGGCGTCACGCTGTTCACCGCGGTCGAGGGCCGTCCGCCGTTCGACAAGGGCGACCCGATCGAGACCATGCACGCGGTGGTCGAGGACCCGCCGGCCCCGGCCGTGCGGGCCGGCTCGCTCACCCCGGTGTTGATGGGCCTGCTGGAGAAGGACCCGGCCCGCCGGATGGACGTGCAGACCGCGCGCACCATGCTCCGGCAGCAGCTGGCCGGCCCGCTGGCCAGCACCAGCCCGCCGCACATGGCGACCGACCCGTACGCGGTGGTCCCCGCGCAGCGGCCGCCGGCCCAGCCGGTCGAGACCCAGCCGCTGCCGCCCCAGCCGAGCGGTCAGATCGGCGGCCGGGCCATGCTCCCGCCCGGCCAGTCGCTCACCGACCACCTGGCCAAGCTGCAGCAGAGCAACGCCCCGGCGCCCGGCCGGCGGCGGCGGGCCGCCGATCCGGACGAGACCCAGCTGGCGGGCAGCCCGACCGGGCTGATGCCGGCCGGCCAGCCGGCCGACCCGACCAACGTGCTGCCGCCGCGCGAGGCGTGGAACGGCGCCCGGGCGGCCCGCGAGCCGTTCGGCGACACCGTGGTCGCCAGCCCGGCCGCCCGGCGCGCCGCGATGATCAACAAGACCGTCGGCACGGCGAAGGCGGCGGCCGGCAAGGCCGCCGCGACCGTCCAGGGCTGGCCGCGCAACAAGCAGCTGATCGCCGGCGGCGGCGCGCTCGCCGTGGTGGTCGTGCTGGTGCTGCTGTTCAGCCTGGGCGGGGGCGGCAAGACGCCGACCACGCCGGTGGCCAAGGCGACCGGCAGCCAGCAGACGACGCCCTCGTTCCCGACCCAGCAGTACAACGACCGGGGCATCCAGGTGCAGGTGCCGAAGGGCTGGACCCGCAAGGCGGCCAGCAGCTACGTCGACTACGTCGACCCGGCGGACGCCAAGCGCAAGGTCCGCATCCTGGTGGAGAAGGGCTCCGGCACGCCCACCAGCTTCCTGGGCATCGCCGAGAAGAACCTGAAGAAGAACGCGGCCAGCTGCCCGGAGCCGTACAACCGGGTCAGCCTCAACAAGACCACGATCTCCGGCAAGGACGGCGGGGTGCTGGAGTACACCTGCGGCACCGGCGACGAAAGCCGGCACGGCCTGTGGGGCGCGGTGGTCACCGGCGGCAAGGCGTACTCGTTCTACGTGACCTCGAGCGAGGCGCAGTTCGCCGACAGCAAGCCGATTTTCGACGAAATGATCAAGACTTACACCCTCACCGACGCCTGACTTCTCCTCACGTGCTATCAATCCCAGATGGCGCCTGAAGAACTGAGAGCGACCGCGGAGGCCTGGCTCGCCGACGACCCCGACCCGCAGACCCGGGCCGAGCTTCGCGAGCTGATCGACGGACTGCCCGGCACGACCGAGGAGCTGCGCGACCGGTTCGCCGGCCCGCTGACCTTCGGCACGGCCGGCCTGCGCGGCCGCCTGCGGGCCGGGCCGAACGGGATGAACCTCGCGGTGGTCACCCGGGCGGCGGCCGGGCTGGTCGCCTGGCTGGACGAGCAGGGCGGCGACGGCCCGCTGGTGATCGGCTACGACGCCCGCTACGGCTCCCGGGACTTCGCCGAGCGCACCGCGCGGGTCGCCACCGGCGCCGGGCGCGAGGCGCTGGTCATGCCCTCGACGCTGCCCACCCCGGTGCTCGCCTACGCGGTGCGGGCGCTCGACGCGGTGGCCGGCGTGATGGTCACCGCCAGCCACAACCCGCCCCAGGACAACGGCTACAAGGTCTACCTCGGACGCCAGCTCGGCGGCCCGGGCGGCGCCGGCGCGCAGATCGTGCCGCCGGCCGACGCCGGTATCGAGGCGGCCATCCGCGCGGTCGGGCCGATCGCCGGGGTCCGGCTGGGCGTGCCGGGCACGCTGCTCGACGAGAAGATCGTGCAGGGGTACGTGCAGAGCGCCGCCGCCGTGCTGACCCCCGGCGGGCCGCGCGACCTGACCGTGGTCTACACCCCGCTGCACGGCGTCGGGGGCGGCACGCTGGCCGCCGCGTTCGCCACGGCCGGGTTCGGCGTGCCGGTGCCGGTGACCGACCAGTCCGAGCCCGACCCGGAGTTCCCCACGGTCTCCTTCCCCAACCCGGAGGAGCCCGGGGCGATGGACCAGCTGCTCGCGCTGGCCAAGGCGTGCCGCGCCGACCTGGCGATCGCGAACGACCCGGACGCCGACCGGTGCGCGCTGGCGATCCCGGCCGGCGACGGCTCGTGGCGGCCGCTGCGCGGGGACGAGCTGGGCGTACTGCTCGCCGACCACCTGATCCGGCGGGGGGTGCCCGGCACGTACGCGACGACGATCGTCTCGTCGCAGCTGCTGGGCCGGCTGTGCGCGGCCCGCGGCGTGCCCTACGCCGAGACCCTGACCGGCTTCAAGTGGATCGTGCGGGCCGCCGAGGAGCTGGCCTTCGGCTACGAGGAGGCGCTCGGCTACTGCGTCGCGCCGTCCCTGGTCCGCGACAAGGACGGGATCACCGCGGCGCTGACCGCCGCCGAGCTCACGGCCGGGCTGATGGAGTCCGGCCAGACGATCGCCGACCGGCTGGACGAGTTGGCGGCCGAGTTCGGCGTGCACGCGACCGACCAGCTCTCGGTCCGCGTCGACGACCTGGCCGAGATCGGCGCCCTGATGGCCCGCGCCCGCCGCGAACCGCCCGCAGCCCTGCTGGGCGCCCCGGTGACGGCCGTCGACGACCTGCTGCCGGAAAACGACGTCCTGACGATCCGAACCGCCGCCGCCCGCGTAGTGATCCGCCCGTCCGGCACGGAACCCAAGCTCAAGGCCTACCTGGAGGTAGTCGAACCGGTCGACGACGGCGACGTGGCAACGGCCCGCACCCGCGCGTCCTCCGCCCTCCAGGTCCTCCGCCAGGAGGTCGCCGCCGCGCTCGGGGTGTGACCGTCAGGCCGGCGTGAGGTCTTGGGCCGGGCCCGCCCGGAAGCCGGAGTCGGGGCCGGTGTTGCAACCAGCGGCCCCGGCACACGGGGGACTCATCTGACCCGTACGGCCAAAGTGCGAAAGAGAAACGACCAGGTCTCGCGCGGGTTTTTAGAGGGTCGAATAGGACCAGCTGACAGCTTTGCCGTTGGTGAAGGGCATGACGCCGTGGAAAGTCTCGGGGGCGTCGGCGAAGACCAACGGGAGGAAGTGGCGGTCGGACTCCCACATCGGGAGGTTTCCGGCCAGGACGTCGGATATCGGCATCCAGTGCAGGGTTCCCTCGTGGTTGGCGGTCAGCGGGGTGCCGCTCCACGAGCGGATGCGGAACAGGAAGCCGAACCAGTTGCCGCCGTCCTTGCCGAAGCCGGGCCAGGAGATGGTGCCGGCGAGGTCGAGGGTGTGGCAGTCGAGGCCGGCCTCCTCGCGGATCTCGCGGCGCATGCCGGCGGCCACGTCCTCGCCGGGCTCCAGCTTGCCGCCGAGGCCGTTGTAGTAGCCGTAGTGGATGTCGTCGGGGCGGGCGTCGCGGCGGATCATCAGGATGCTCTTGCCGTCCTCGGAGAAGAGGTACCCGAGGGTGGCCAGGGTCGCTTTCACCTAACAATTGTGCGCATCCGGCCCGATAGGGTCCGTGTGAAGGTCCTCGTCGCCGGTGGCGCCGGCTTCATCGGGAGCACGATCGCGTCCTGCCTGATCGACGTGGGACACCAGCCGGTGATCCTGGACAATCTCGTGACCGGTCGTCGTGAGTTCGCCGAGGGCCGGCCGTTCTACCAGGGCGACATCGCCGACCAGGCGGTTCTCGACCGGATTTTCGCCGACCATCCGGACATCTCGGCCGTGGTGCACTGCGCGGCGCTGATCGTGGTGCCCGAGTCGGTGACCTGGCCGATCCACTACTACCGGGAGAACGTGGCCAAGACGCTCGAGCTGGTCGACCGGCTGATCGCGCGCGGCGTCACCCGCCTGGTGTTCAGCTCGTCGGCGTCGATCTACCAGCCGAACGACGAGTTCAGCGTCGACGAGAGCTCGGCCCTGGCCGCCTCGAGCCCGTACGCGCGAACCAAGCTCGTGGTCGAGCAGATGCTCACCGACATCGCCGCGGCCACCCCGCTGCGGGTGCTCTCGCTGCGGTACTTCAACCCGATCGGCGCCGACCCGAAGATGCGGACCGGCCCGCAAATGCCGGCGCCGAGCCACGCGCTGGGCAAACTGATCGAGGCGTACCGCCACGGCGTGCCGTTCCGGGTCACCGGCACCGACTACCCGACCCGGGACGGCTCCGGCATCCGCGACTACGTCCACGTGTGGGATCTCGCCGACGCCCACCTGCGCGCGCTCGATGCCTTCGACTCGCTGTTCGCCGCCGGCGGGCGGTCCACCGTGATCAACCTGGGCAGCGGCACCGGCACCACGGTCTTCGAGCTGGTCGAGGCGTTCAACCGGGTGGTCGACGAGCCCGTCGCGGTCGAGCGGTCACCGCGCCGGCCGGGCGACCAGGCGGGGGCGTACACCCGCGGCGCCCGGGCCACGGAGCTGCTGGGCTGGCGGCCCGAGCACTCGGTCGCCGACGGCATCCGGGACACGTTGGCATGGTTTGCCCAGCGAGATCGAGTTCTGCCCGACCTGGCGGGCCTTTAGACCCGACCTGGCGATCGTTCCGCGTGACTCGGGACACTATCGTTGCGTCCCATGACCACCATTCCGCTCGCCGAGGAATTGCTCCTCCTCGCCTACGACGACCAGACCGGCAAGGCGACCGGCTCCCGCATCGGGCTCGACCTCGGCATGTCCGCGGCCGTGCTGGTCGACCTGGCGCTGGCGGGGCGGATAGCGTATTCCGACGGCTACCTGAAGGTCCTCGACCCGACCCCGACCGGCGAGCCGATCGCCGACTCGGTGCTGGCCAAGGCGGCCGCGGACGAGCCGCACACGCCGAGCCAGTGGGTGCAGCGCCTGCGGCACCGGCTGCGCACCCGCGTGCTGGAGGACCTGGTGGCCCGCGGCGTGGTGCAGGACGTCGACGAGACCCAGATGGAATACATCCACATCCATCGCTACCCGACCACCGACCCGGCCTTCGAGGCCGAGATCCGCCGCCGCCTGGCCGAGGCACTGACCGGCGAGAGCATCTGCGACGAGCGCACGGCCGCGCTGGCCACCCTGCTGGTCGCCAGCCGGATGGAGCCGGCGCTCCGCCTGCCGGCCGAGGAGTCCGCGCGGGCCCACCAGCGCCTCGAGGAGATCGCCGCCGGCGCCGGCTTCTCCGGCTCCGCGAACCTGGAGGACTCGGTCGTCCGCCCGGCCGTCGCCCTGGTCGTCTACACCCTCGGCAAGGCGATCTCCGCCGCCCTCGGCGCCCCGAAACCCGCGTGATGGAGACCTGAGCGTTTCTCTTTCGCGCTTTGGCCGTACGAATGCACACGAGTCCCCGGTGTGCCGGGGACTCCGCTGACCCGTACGGCCAAAGTGCGAAAGGGAGACGACCAGGTCTTGGGCCGCGGAAGTCAGAAGCGGCGCATGCCGCCGAATTGGCGGTCGCCGGCGTCGCCCAGGCCGGGGACGATGTAGGCCTTGTCGTTCAGGCCCTGGTCGATCGAGGCGGTCACCAGGCGCAACGGGAGCCCGGACTGGTCCAGCCGCTCGATGCCCTCGGGGGCGGCCAGCACGCAGCAGATGATGACGTCGGTGCAGCCGCGCTCGACCAGCAGGCGGCAGCAGTGCAGCAGCGAGCCACCCGTGGCCAGCATCGGGTCGAGGACCAGGACCGGCTGGCCGGCCAGGTCGGCGGGCAGCGACTCCATGTAGGCCCGCGGCTCGAAGGTGTGCTCGTCGCGGGCCAGGCCGACGAAGCCCATCGACGACTCGGGAAGCAGGGCCAGCGCCGAGTCGGCCATGCCCAGGCCGGCCCGGAGCACGGGGACGATCAGCGGCGGGTTGGCCAGCCGGATGCCCTCGGCGGGCGCGACCGGAGTGGTGATCGGGTACTTCTCGACGGCGAACAGGCGGGCCGCCTCATAGACGACCATCGTGGTGAGCTCGTGCAGAGAGGCACGGAACACGCCCGAGTCGGTCTCCGCGTTGCGCATCGCGGTGAGCCGGGTCTGGGCCAGCGGGTGATCTACAACGAGTACGTCCACGGCGACAACCTACCGGTCCATCAAGATCATATGTTAACGCCCCGCGTAGAATCCCTTTCATGACTGCGACAGCGACGTCGACCGGCACCCTGCGGGCCCTCCTGCACGGGCTTCCCGGGGTCGACAAGGTGGGCGTCGAGGCCAGGGCGGCCGCGCTCGGCACCCGATCGGTGAAGACGACGGCGAAGGCGAAGGCCATCGACCTGGCGATCCGGATGGTCGACCTGACCACCCTCGAGGGCGCCGACACCCCGGGCAAGGTCCGCGCTCTCTCGGCGAAGGCGCTGCGTCCCGACCCGGCCGACCCGGGCTGCCCGTCGGTCGCCGCGGTCTGCGTCTACCCCTCGATGGTCCCGACCGCCGCGGCGGTGCTGGCCGGCAGCGGGGTGCATGTGGCCAGCGTGGCCACGGCGTTCCCGTCCGGGCAGGCCCCGCTGGACGTGAAGCTGGCCGACACCCGCGACGCGGTGGCCGCCGGCGCCGACGAGATCGACATGGTGATCAGCCGGGGCGCGTTCCTGGCCGGCGACTACGCCAAGGTGTTCGACGAGATCGTGGCGGTCAAGGAGGCGTGCGGCGCGGCCCACCTCAAGGTCATCCTGGAGACCGGCGAGCTCGGCACGTATGACAACGTCCGCCGCGCCTCCTGGCTGGCGATGCTGGCCGGCGCCGACTTCATCAAGACCTCCACTGGCAAGGTCCCGGTCGCGGCGACCCTCCCGGTCACGCTGATCATGCTGGAGGCGGTGCGCGACTTCCGCGCCGAGCACGGGCGTCAGGTGGGTGTCAAGCCGGCCGGCGGCATCCGGACGACGAAGGACGCCATCAAGTACCTGGTGCTGATCAACGAGACGGTCGGCGACGACTGGCTCTCCCCCGACTGGTTCCGCTTCGGCGCCTCCTCGCTGCTCAACGACCTGCTGATGCAGCACACCAAGCTCACCACCGGCCACTACGCCGGTCCGGACTACTTCACGCTGGACTGAGGCCGCACATGTTCGATTACGCTCCCGCGCCGGAATCCCGCTCGATCGTCACCATCGAGCCCACCTACGGCCTCTTCATCGACGGTCAGTTCTCCGACGGCAAGGGCACCTTCAAGACGATCAACCCGGCCAGCGAGGAAGTCCTGGCCGAGGTCGCCATGGCCGCGCCGGAGGATGTGGATCGCGCGGTCGCCGCCGCCCGGCGCGCCTTCGGCCCCTGGTCGGCGCTGCCCGGCGCCGAGCGCGCCAAGTACCTCTTCCGGATCGCCCGGATCATCCAGGAGCGCTCCCGCGAGCTGGCCGTCCTCGAGTCGCTGGACAACGGCAAGCCGATCAAGGAGTCGCGCGACGTCGACCTGCCGCTGGTCGCCGCGCACTTCTTCTACTACGCGGGCTGGGCCGACAAGCTGGCGTACGCGGGTTTCGGCCCCGACCCGAAGCCGCTGGGCGTGGCCGGCCAGGTCATCCCGTGGAACTTCCCGCTGCTCATGCTGGCGTGGAAGATCGCGCCGGCGCTCGCCGCGGGCAACACGGTGGTGCTCAAGCCGGCCGAGACCACCCCGCTGTCGGCGCTCTTCTTCGCCGACGTGTGCCGACAGGCCGACCTCCCGCCGGGCGTCGTCAACATCATCACGGGCGCCGGCGACACGGGCCGCTATCTGGTGGAACACCCGGATGTCGACAAGGTCGCCTTCACCGGCTCGACCGAGGTGGGCCGGCAGATCGCCCGTTCGGTGGCCGGCACCGGCAAGAAGCTCACGCTCGAGCTGGGCGGCAAGGCGGCCAACATCGTCTTCGACGACGCGCCGATCGACCAGGCGGTCGAGGGCATCGTCAACGGCATCTTCTTCAACCAGGGGCACGTCTGCTGCGCCGGCTCCCGGCTGCTGGTGCAGGAGTCTCTTTTCGAGGAACTGCTCACCTCGCTGAAGCGCCGGATGGCGACGCTGCGGGTGGGCGACCCGCTGGACAAGAACACCGACATCGGCGCGATCAACTCGGCGGCCCAGCTCGCCAGGATTACCGAATTGTCGGAAATTGGCAGTTCGGAGGGCGCCGAGCGCTGGTCGCCGCCGTGTGAGCTGCCCGATCGCGGCTTCTGGTTCGCCCCGACCATCTTCACGGGGGTGACCCAGGCGCACCGGATCGCCCGCGAAGAGATCTTCGGACCGGTGCTGTCGGTGCTGACCTTCCGGACCCCGGAGGAGGCGATCGAAAAGGCCAACAACACGCCGTACGGGTTGTCGGCCGGCATCTGGACCGAGAAGGGTTCCCGGATCCTGGCCGTCGCCGACCAGTTGCGGGCCGGCGTGGTCTGGGCCAACACGTTCAACAAGTTCGACCCGACGTCGCCGTTCGGCGGTTACAAGGAATCCGGTTACGGCCGCGAGGGTGGCCGGCACGGCCTGGAGGCGTACCTTGCCTAAGTCAGCACCCACCAAGGCGCCCAAGGCCGCCGCGGCGGCTCCCGTGCGCCTTTCGGTGCGTAAGACCTACAAGCTGTATGTCGGCGGGACCTTCCCGCGCAGCGAGTCAGGACGGACCTATCTCGTGGACGGCGACAACGTGGCCCTCGCCTCCCGCAAGGACGCGCGCGACGCGGTCGTGGCGGCCCGCAAGGCCCAGCCCAAGTGGGCCGGTGCCACCGCGTACAACCGCGGCCAGGTCGTCTACCGGATAGCCGAGATGGTCGAGGCGCGCCGGGCCGAGTTCGCCGCCCTGGGCGTCCCGGCCGCCGAGGTGGACGCCGCGATCGACCGCCTGATCTGGTACGCGGGCTGGTCCGACAAGATCGCCCAGTTGGCCGGCAACGCCAACCCGGTGGCCGGCCCGTTCTTCAACATCTCCTCGCCCGAGCCCACCGGCGTGGTCGGCGTGGTCGCCCCGGCGTCGCTGCTCGGCCTGGTCAGTGTGGTCGCCCCGGCGATCGTCACCGGCAACACCGTGGTGGTGCTGGCGGCCGGCCCGCAGGTGGCGATCACCCTGGCCGAGGTCCTGGCCACCTCGGACGTGCCCGGCGGGGTGGTCAACATCCTCACCGGCCACGCCGCCGAGACCGCGCCCTGGCTCGCCTCGCACGACGACGTCAACGCGCTCGACCTGACCGGCGTGACCGACCCGGAACTGGCTGCCGAGCTGGAACGGACCGCCTCGGGCACGCTCAAGCGGGTCCTCCGCCCGCGCGGCAAGGTCGACTTCACGGCCGACCCGGGCCTGCGGCCGATGACCGCTTTGCTGGAGACGAAGACGGTCTGGCACCCGAAGGGGTATTGAACAGGCACGCCTATTAGGGTGTGTCGGCAGAATCACCGTCCAGCCGAGCGCATGTCATCCCGGAGGTCACCGTGGCCAGCCAGTCCGACGAGTCCGAGGCGTCCACGCCCGTGGACGAGAAGTCCGGTCTCTCCGGCCAGGAGCTCTGGGAGGACGTCCGGATCGAGCCGGTCGAGATCGCCCTGCCGGCCGGTGTCGCGCTGACCCTGCGCGCCTTCCGGATGTCGTCCGAGCTGACCCCGACCGAGACGGTCGAGGAGGAAGACCTGTTCGACGCCCGCAAGGGCGGCTCCACCGCCGACGACGAGGAAGAGATCATCGTCGACGAGGAGTTCCAGGCCCTGCTGGCCGAGGGCGAGGAGGACGCCGCCGCGGAAAAGGGTGACGAGCCCGACCCGGCCGACTTCGAGGAGGAGGAAAAGGAGGCGGAGCCTGCCGACGAGGAAGTGCCCATGTTCCTCAGTCACAAGGGCCGCCTGCTCGCCTTCAAGAGCCCCGAGTCGCTGGTCTCCTTCATTCGATCGGGTGCACCGCACGACCTCGCACAACTCGACAGCTGGGCGACCCTGGCCGAGCGGGTACAGTCGACCGACATCGACCCGTCGCCGGACGACCGCTACGAGCTCGACCTCGTGGTGGAAAACCTGCGCGGCGGGCACGATACGTGGGACCTGCCGTTGCTCATCGCGGCCGGCGAGGTGGCTCGCGACCTGGGGTATGCTCTTCGGCTCAACCCGGTGATCCTGGCCCTGTCGCCCGGCTCGCCGCTCGATGACCTCGACGAGGCCCTCCGGTCCGCGGAAAGCGGGGGGATGGGTGGATTCTTCGGTCGCCGTCGATTGAAGAAAATCGGGGCACAACAGGCAAGTCTCGGATGGCGCTCGGTAATCGGCAAGATCTCTGCCGCTGTGGACTGGCGCGACTGACCCCTAACCAGGGACCATCAGTGCTTGGCCAACGACAGCATCCCATCCCCGGGGAGGAGGACGACGCCGTGGCGCTCGTGCGCGTGTACTGCGGTCTCGCGTCGGCTGATGATTCGGTGCGTGCGGCCTCAGCCGCGCAGCTGACCGTCGCCGTGGTTGATGACGCAGGCCGGCTGCTCGGCGTCCACGAGATCAGCGACGACCCCGGCGGTTACGCCGAGCTGGGCATGCTGCTCGTGGAACGGACGAGTGGGTTCACCGACGCCGCGGTGGCCGCCGACAGCGACGATCACCTGGTCACCTCGTTGCTCACCGCGGCGGGCCGGCCACTGGTCGTCACCGACGACGACACCACCGACGACTTCGCCGAGCGCTTCGCCGACGACGACTCGATCGAGGAGATGCAGGCGCCGCCGGCCGCCCGTCGTGCCGTGGGCCTGGCCCGGGCGCTGCAGGCCGGCGCGATCGCCGCGGTCAACCAGACCACCCCCCGCGAGCTGGTCAGCTACAAGCCGGTCCTGGCCGCCCACGTGGCGCTGCTGACGGGCCGTAACGCGGCCGCCGTTGCGCTGCGTGAGGTGCTCCGCGAGCTCTACCCCGCGGCCCTCCGGGCCTATCCGGATCCGTCCCACGCGCTCGCCCTCTCCGTCCTCGACGCGCTGCCCGAGCCGGGCCGGCTCACCTCGCAGGGCGCCGAGCCGCAGCAGGTCGCCGAGCAGGTCGCGGCCGAGCTGATCCGCGCCGGCGCCGGCACCGACGACGAGATCATCGCCGCGGTCACCGCGCTGCAGGTCGCGATCAGCGAGTCCCCCCGCCGCGGTGGGGTCAACAAGTCGCTCGCCCCGGCCGCCGCCGAGACGGTCCGCAAGGCGATCGCCGCGGTCCGCGCCTGCGACGCCGCCTGCGCCTCGCTGATCGGCACGATCGCCTCGCGCAGCACGCCGACCACCCGCCGGGCCGAGCCGGCCGCCGCGGCCGCCGCGGCTGCCGCGGCCGCGCTGCGCTCCGTCCCGCCGGCCGCCGCCGGTCGGCGCAGCCGCCACGAGCCGACCAGCACCGGCCCCGGCGCCGTCCCGCGGCCGATGAACGCGCCGCCGGTCGCGCCCGACCCGGTGGCCCCGCCGCCGCTCGCGCCGCGCCCGGTCACCCCGCCGCCCGCGGCGCCCGCCGCCGCGGCGATGTTCCCCAACCGCGCGCCGGGCCCGAGCAATCGCCCGGTCTCGGTGCCGCCGCCCCCGCCCGGCATGACGCCGATCACGCCCGGCTCGCGGCCCGCCGCGGCCGCGGCGCCGTCGTCGCCGGCCGCGTACCCGGCGGCGTCATTGCCGCCCACCCGGCCGACGTCCTCGGCGCCCCCGGCACCGCTGTCGCCGTCGTCGCCGCCCTCATTCGCCGGGGGGCCGTCGTCGCCACCCTCGTTCGCCGGAGGGGCGTCGTCGCCACCCTCGTTCGCCGAGGTGCCGTTGTCCGGTGGCTCGCTGCCTCCCGCCTCGGTGTCGCCGGCCGAGAGCGGGCAGCCGTTCCGGGCCACGCTCACCAACGCGGCGATCAACAGTGCCCGCGCCGAGCGGCAGCGCACGGTCATCCCGCCGCGGCCCAGCCGCGCGCCGTCGAGCCCGGCCGCCCCGGGCAGCGCCACCGACTACTCGTCGCTGCCGATGCAGACCCAGCGACCCGAGCCGGCCGAGCCCGGCTCCCGGGCGAACTGGCCGCTCATCAACCCGAGCGGCGACGAGGCCGCCTCGATCAGCGCGCCGCCGACCGACACCGGCCGGGTCAAGCCGCCCTGGCAGGACATGCCCAAGGAGCCGCCGGCCCTGCGCCTGGTGGAGTCCCAGCTGGGCGCCAGCGGCCTGGAGACGACGGTCACCGACCTGCCGCCGATCAGCGAGCCGCCCTCGCTGCGGGTGGTCGACGGCGAGCGCGGCCGCACCGGCACGGTCCGCCGCAGCGTCTCCGCGCCGAGCATGACCAGTTCCACGAGCACCAAGCTGACCGCGCTCGACCGCAGCACCACGCCGCCGGTCGGGGCCGACAGCAACGACACCGACCTGCTGATCTTCGCGGCGGCTCGCTCGGCCTGGTTCACCGGGCACACCGACACGTCGGCCGATCTCGACTGGGCCAACCCGAACGACAGCGGGTGGCGGGCCGCCGAGCGCGCGGCCACGCCCGAGATCGCGGCGGAGACCCCGGCCGGGCTGCCGAAGCGGGTCCCGCAGGCCAACCTGGTGCCGGGCTCCCCGCTGCGCGACGAGCGCCCGCTGCGCATCGTGCGCGACGCGGCGAGCATCGCGGCGCACACCACGGGCTACTTCCGTGGCTGGCGCCGGGGTCAGGAGATCGGCGGGTTCGCGATGGGTGGCCGCCCGGGTCGCGAGTCGGCCGGCGGGTGGGATTTCACCCGCGACCGCGAGGGCGCCGACGAGTACCGGAACAACAACAACGCGAACTACGGCTCCCGGTAGGGACTCTTTCCTGAGTGGCCGCGACCCTATCTGGGACCGCGGCCACTGCCATGTCCGCTATCGCTGAGCTGGCTGGCTCCGCTTCGCTCCGCGGGCGATAGCCCCGACGGGGGCTATCGCGCCTGCCAGGTGCACAGGCAGACCTTGTTGCCCTCGGGGTCGGCCAGCACCCAGAAGCTCGGCGCCTCCGCGTCGCTGACCAGTGAGCCGCCGGCCGCGATCGCCGCGTCGATCCGGGGCTGCACCTCGGCCGGGTCGACCCAGATGTCCGGGTGCCAGCGCTGGCGTGGCTCCTCGCTGCCCGACTCCTGGAACCAGACCGACGGCAGCGTCCCGGCTCGGTCACGCAGGTCCTGGCCGCTGCTCTCCATGGCCAGCACCGCACCCCAGAACGGCAGCACCGTGGCGAGCGCCGGCGTGTCCAGGCCCAGCTCGAGCTCGCTGACCCCGGACGTGGTTTGGGTCAGCCCGGCGTCGGCGACCAGGCCGGAGATGGTGCGGGCCAGCCGGACGTCCCGCCCGGTGACCCCGTTGTCGTCGTGACTGGACAGTCGTACGTCGAGGTGTGGATAGCGCAGGTCGAGGTCGGGGTGGTGATTCATCTCCTCGGCGGCCCGGCCGATCGCGTTCGCCAGGGCCAGGCCGGTCGCGAAGTCCCCGCTGCGGATCCGGCTCCGCAGGCTGTTGGCCAGCATCACCCAGCCGGTCAGGCCCTCCGCGGCGATCTGCTTTCCCGTCAGCTTCGTCATGCCCGCCATCCTGCCGCGTACGGCGCCACCACGCGGGCTTCGACACCCGGGCCGTGAGCCCTCTACAAGCCCCGTATCGACGCCGCGGGTCTCCCTGGTACCCGCGGCCACCACACGCCTCTACCGGGCCGGTAAGCGCCCGCTCAGCGCCCCCTCCGGCGGCCGCCCGGGGCGCCCGCGGGATGCGAGCATGCAGAAGCCCCGCTCCGACCAGTCGGAGCGGGGCTTCCATCAACGCGACTCATTCGTCACCCTCAGTGAGAGGGCCGGTTAGCGCAACCATCAGGCGCGGGGTTTCCGGGAGCTCGGCCCCCGGAGCAGAAATATAGCGGGCGACTTCGGCTCGCGCTTTCTGCGAGCAGAGGTCGCCCTCGCTACGCGGGCGCTACGGCGCGTGAGCGACGCATCGTCAGCACATACTCGACGAGCGAGATGAGGACGTTCTTCGTCGACTCACGGTTACGGGCGTCGCAGCTCACCACCGGCACGTCGCTGGAGATCGCGAGCGCGTCGCGAACGTCCTGCGCGTTGTGGTACTGCATGCCGTCGAAGCAGTTGATCGCCACCAGGTACGGCAGGCGACGGTGCTCGAAGAAGTCGATGGCGGCGAAGCAGTCGGCGAGACGGCGAGTGTCCACCATGACCACGGCACCGATCGCGCCCCGCACCAGCTCGTCCCACATGAACCAGAACCGGGTCTGGCCGGGGGTGCCGAAGAGGTAGAGGATCAGGTCACGGTCGATGCTGATACGGCCGAAGTCCATGGCGACGGTGGTCGTCATCTTGCCCGGCACCTGCCGGTTGTCCTCGACACCCACACCGGCCGAGGTCATGATGGCCTCGGTGGTCAGCGGGGTGATCTCCGAGACCGACCCGACCAGCGTCGTCTTACCGACGCCGAACCCACCGGCGATGACAATCTTCGCCGATGTAACGCGCCCGCCAGCCGCGGGACGGTGCGACATGTCAGAGCCTGCGAAGTCCACTCAGCACCCTTTCCAGCAGTTCAGTGCCTACCGCGTCGGTCTCGTCTTCCAGCGAGGTGGGCTCGTACACCGCGACCAGGCCATCGGAGGCCATGTCGGCGACGATCACTCGAGCCACACCGAGCGGCAGTTGCATGCGTGCGGCGATTTCGGCGAGCGACTGCACACGGCCGCCGTCGCACATAGCCGCGATGTACTGATGCTCGCTTCCACCCTGCCCTGCACGGATCATTCCTGATCGGCCGCGCACGGTTGTCTCGACCAGCGCTTCCAGCGCTATCTCAAGCTTCGGCCGGGTCCGACCGCGGGTCACGGCGTACGGCCTGACCAGCGCGCCGGTCGGCTCATCGCGCTCGGGCATCGTCACCGCTCACCCCTTCCTCGAACCCTTAGAAGTGTATGTGTCTTAACTGTTTTGGACAGCCGCCGAGTGGACCAACCCTCGGCGGAACGGTCCGGTGAACCCCGTTGGCTGAGCCGGCACACGGCCCGTTCAGCCGAGTACCCCGGCGGCGGACCGCGGGGCCGGAGTGAGTGCCTCGCCGACCCGGTCAACGAGAAGAGCCATCTCGTAACCGACCTGCCCGACGTCACAGCTGCGCGCCGCGAGGACCGCGAACGACGAACCGTCGGAGATCGACATCAGGAAGAGGAACCCGTTGTCCATCTCGACGACCGTCTGCAGAACCGCACCGCCCTCGAAGCACCGTGCGGCACCCTGAGTGAGGCTGACCAGGCCGGAGGCGATGGCCGCCAGCTGGTCGGCGCGGTCACGCGGAAGGTCCCGCGAGGCTGCCAGGAGCAGACCATCGGCGGAGACCGCGATCGCATGTGCGACTCCGGGAACGCGGTCGGCGAAGTTGGCCAGGAGCCAACCGAGATCCTGCGTAGATGTCATGCCTCATGCTCCTTGCCAGCCTGCGAGGACTGCTGCCCTCCCGGAGTCTCCTCCGGGTTGGTCGATTGTTCCTTGGTGCGACCGCGCTGCACACCCCGGTGGTACGCGGACAGGAGGCCGCGGACACCCTCGGGAGTGCGTTTCTGGGCGGGATTTCCGCCGCGGTCGACACCGCCGGGGACGAGCTGCGCCATCGGTGTCCGCTTGGGCAGCCCGGCTGTGGTGGTGGTGTCAACGGTGTGCTCGGCAGCCGCACGGGCGGCCTGCCAGCCCTCGTCGGCCGCGGTGCGCCACGGGTTGGTCGCCACGCCGCCGCCGTTGGAACCGTTCCCATTGGAAGTACCGTAGCCGTTCGCGGCCCCGACGCCCACCGGAGCGGGGTCCTGGTCGCGTGATTCGGGCGATCCGGCCTGCTGCGGGACGCCGACCGTACGAGCCGGCTCGCCGGTCGGAATGCGTTGGGCCGCCACATCGTCACCGGCCGGCTTCTGCTCGGCCGGGTGCGCCGTGGTGAACCAGGCCGATTCCAGCTCGCGGAAGATCGGCAGTTCCATCGTCTCGTCGGCGAACTGGCCCTGCGCGCTGTCCCGCTGGCGGGCCGCGGCCTGCGCCGCGGCGATCTGCGCCGCCGCGGTGGCCTGCGCCTCGGCGGCCTGTGCCGCCGCGATCTCGTGGGCCGCCCGGGCCGCCGCGGCCGCCCGCTGGGCGTCAATCGGCGAGGCGCCGGAGATCGGCGTGCCGGACACCGGGCGAGCCGGCGGCGCGGACGACGGGATCGGCGCGGTCTGCGGGTTGTTCGGACGCTCGACCTCGGGCTGCTGGTCGACGCCGCCCGGCCGGTAGCGCGGGATCTCGGCGGTCATGTCGAGCGCCGCGGCGAGATTTTCCGGCACGTGCGGGGCCGCCGTCTGGTCCCGTTCCGGGGCGACCGGCGGCCAGGCCGGCGGGGCGACCGGCGCGCCGGTGGTCGGCGGCCCGGAGACCGGCGGCTCGTTGGCCGGCGGCACCGAGGTGGGCCGGGCGTACGGGGAGGACACCGGCGGCGCGGAGACCGGCGGCACCGGCGGGGCCGACACCGGCGGTACGAACCCGCGCTGACTCTCCGGATTGGACGGCAGCTGGCGCGGGATGGTACCGCCGTAGCCGGTGTCGCCGTCGGGCCGGGGCTGCTCGCCGTTGCGGCGCTGCGGCAGGCCGTCGGGGCCGGCGAAGCCCTGCGGGCCGGACGGCAGCGGCGGGATCATCTCGTTGCTGCGCGGGCCGTAGAAGCCGTTCGCCGTGCCGTTGCCGTTGCTGCCGTTGGTCGAGCCGTTCGGGCCGAAGCCGTTGCTGCCGCCGTAGCCGCCCTGGCCGTTGCCCGGGCCGAAGCCGTTGCTGCCGCCGTAGCCACCCTGGCCGTTGCTGCCGTTGGCGGGCGCCCCGGTCAGGTCGGACCAGGCCGGCACCGACCGGCCGCCGGCGCCGAGCATGCCGCCGTTGTTCATCGGCGGGTTCGGGTCGAACGGGCGGCCACCGGTGTAGCCGCCGCGGCCGCTCTCCAGCGCCAGCGGCTCGGGCAGGCCCGGACGGCCGCCCTGCTGCAGGCTCTCGAAGCCGCCGGGCTGGACGCTGCGGCCGGCCATCGCGCCGGCGATCAGCACCTGGATCGGCAGGCCGACCTCGGCCACCGTGCCGCGCTCGGAGTCGGCCGGGCGGAGCTCGACCTTGACCGCGTGCCGGTTCGCCAGCCGGGCGACCACGACCAGGCCCATCATCCGGGAGACGGCGACATCCACCATCGGCGGGTTGGCGAGCCGATCGTTGAGGTCGCGCAGCTGCTCCCGGCTGATGCCGATGCCGCGGTCCTCCACCGAGAGCAGGGCGCCGTCGCCGAGCCGCCGGGCCTCGACGGTGACCGTCGAGTTGGGCGGGGAGAACGCGGTCGCGTTGTCGAAGAGCTCGGCGACCAGGTGGACCATGTCGTTGACGGCGTGCGCTGCCACCTCGATGTCCCGGTCGATCATGCCGAACTCGATGCGGGTGTAGTGCTCGACCTCGGACTGCGCGGCGCGGAGCACGTCGATCAGGGCGGCCGGCTCGCGCTGCACGCGGGTCGAGTCGGCGCCGGCGAGGACGAGGAGGTTCTCGTCGTTACGACGCATCCGGGTGGCCAGGTGGTCGAGCTGGAAGAGCTCGGCCAGGCGGTCCGGGTCTTCCTCGCCGCGCTCCAGGCGGTCCAGGTGACCGATGAGCCGGTCGACCAGGATCTGCGAACGGCGCGCGAGGTTGACGAACATCGTCGCGACGGAGGCCCGCAGGGCGGCCTGTTCGGCCGCGGTGCGCACCGCCTCGAGGTGAACCGCGTTGAACGCCTCGGTCACCTGCCCGAACTCGTCCCGGCTGCGCACCGGGAGGGGCTCGGCGATCTGGTCGGCGACCTGGGCCGGGGTGAGCGAGGTGGCCAGGGCCGGGTCGCGCAGCCGGGACACCGCGTGCGGCAGGCCGAACTGGGCCACCGAGAGCGCACCCTGCCGCAGCTCACGCAGCGAGCGGGCCATCGACCGGGCGACGAGCCAGGCGAACAGGATCGCCAGCAGCAGCATCGCGAGCAGCACGCTGGTCTCGATGAAGACCCGGCGGTTCACGTCGTTGCGCAGCGAGGTGGCCTGGGCCACGACGTCGGCGTCCAGCTTCTGCTCCACCTGGCGGAACAGGTTGTTGTAGCCGATCATCGCCTTTTCCCACGACTGAGCGTCGTACGGGATGTTGTGCGTGTTCGCTCCCTGCAGCGACTTGAGCTGCACGGTCAGGTTGGTGGCGGCGCGGCCGTCGGGCACGTTCTGGATCCGGTCGAAGAGCTGGACCTCGGAGTCGGTGCCGATCGAGTGGACCGTGTCGGACGCCAGCTGGAAGCCGGTGACGGTGAGCAGGAACTGTTGGCGCAGGTTCGCGTTGAAGTCGCCCGCGTGCAGCACCTCGTGGCCGATGTCGCGCTGCTCGGCGATGTACTCCTTGGCCCGCGCCACGGCCGCGACGGTGCGCAGGTGGTCGGCGAGCGTGGGGTCGCTGGAGAGCTGGGCCGAGACGTCGCGCACGGTCAGCAGGTCGTTGATGAGGACGTTGTACGTGTCCTCGACGTCCGCGGCCGACGAGAGGCTGCCCTTCGCGATGGAGGTGCGCTTGGCCGGCAGTTCCTCGAGGTTGCGGTCGAGGCGCAGGAGCAGCGTGGCCACCTTGGGCGGCACGTCGTCGAGCGAGGCCTTCTGCTGGGAGTACGGCACCTTCGCCTGGTCGGTGGCGGCGTTCTCCTTGAGGTACGCGGTGGTCGCGGCCTGGCCGACCGGCGTCTTGGCGTACTCCCAGATCATCACGCCGTAGGCGCGTTCGTTCTGCAGACGGTCGACGAGGCCACCGGCGGCCTCCGACAGGGCGGAAAGATTACGTGCGCGCTCCGCGTTGCTGGCCGTATTGATGTGGTCCACCAGGCCGCTGACGCCGACGATGATCGTCGCCAGGGTAGGCACCAGCATGATCAAGCCTAGCTTCGACCAGATCGGCAGATCTCGCAGCCGATCGGCCGGCCGACGGAGACGCGACATGACGCCGGTCGCCGTCTTGGGGCGCTTGCTCACGTCACCGTCCTCCTGATTCGGGCCCGGCCTCGGATCGCCGGACGCCGCACACGGCCGACTACCGCGTCGGGCCCCCGAGATTCCATCACGACGAGTGTCAAAGAGAAAGAGCAGTCGGACACGGACCCGTTGTGTGATGCGATGTTGTCCCGTCCGGGACCGTGATCGCCGGTTCCATGTAACTGCGTGTATCTGTGTGCGTTTCTCAGAGTCACTCGCTCCGATCGGCACGGCGTGGGGGTGGCGCTGGCCGATCGGGCCCGATCGTAGTGGATCGCGGCAGGAGGAACGATGGCGCGGTCCCGGCCGCAGAGCAAGGTGAGATGCCCGATTTTGCAGTTTTTGTTGGGACCATTCTGACCGAACGGATGAGCACGCTCACCGAAGCGGCACTCAACCGAGCAGTTTGGCGTACGCCGGCTTGATGATCTCATCGATGATCGCCAGCCGCTCGTCGAACGGGATGAACGCCGACTTCATCGCGTTGATGGTCAGCCAGCGCAGCTCGGTCCAGCCCCAGCCGAACGCCTCGCAGAGCAGGGTCATCTCCCGCGACATGGAGGTTCCGCTCATCAGCCGGTTGTCGGTGTTGACCGTCACCCGGAAGCGCAGATCGTGCAGGAGTCCGATCGGGTGTTCGGCGATCGAGGCGGCCGCGCCGGTCTGCACATTGGACGAAGGACACAATTCCAGCGGAATCCGCTTGTCCCGCACATAGGCCGCCAGCCGGCCGAGCACCGCGTCGCCGGCGGCCGGCGATCCGGTGATGTCGTCGACCAGACGGACCCCGTGGCCCAGCCGGTCGGCCCCGCACCACTGGATGGCCTGCCAGATCGAGGGCAGCCCGAAGGCCTCCCCGGCGTGGATGGTGAAGTGGAAGTTCTCCCGCTGCAGGTATTCGAAAGCGTCCAGATGGCGGGTGGGCGGGAAGCCCGCCTCGGCCCCGGCGATGTCGAAGCCGACCACGCCGGCGTCCCGGTAGCGCACCGCCAGCTCGGCGATCTCCTGCGAGCGGGCCGCGTGCCGCATCGCGGTCAGCAGCACCCCGACCCGGATCGGCCGGCCCAGCGCGGCCGCCTCGGCGCAGCCGTCGACGAACCCGGCCTGCACCGCGTCGACCACCGCGTCCAGCGAGAGGCCACTCTCCAGGTGCTGCTCGGGGGCGTAGCGCACCTCGGCGTAGACGACCCCGTCGGCGGACAGGTCGAGCGCGCACTCGCGGGCCACCCGGTGCAGCCCGGCCTCGGTCTGCATGACCGCCACGGTGTGCGCGAACGTCTCCAGGTAGCGTTCCAGCGAGCCGGAGTCGGCCGCCGCCACGAACCAGTTGCGCAGCGCCTCGGCGTCGGCGGCCGGCAACGGGTGCCCCACCGCGTCGGCGAGCTCGAGGATGGTCTCGGGGCGCAGGCCACCGTCGAGGTGGTCGTGCAGCAGCGCCTTGGGCGCCTTGAGGATGTCGGAGTGCGTGATGGCCGCCATCAGCCGAGCGTAGAGGTCGAAAACGAATGATCGACGGAGCATTGCCGTACCTGCGGTGCCCGATCTGCGCGCGGCCACTGGTCCGGCGGGAGCGGACGCTGCGCTGTGCCGGTGGCCACAGCTTCGACATGGCGAAGCAGGGGTACGCCGATCTCAGCGCCGGCCGCCTCCCGCACACCGGCGACTCGGCCGGGATGGTGGCCGACCGCGAGACGTTCCTGGCCGCCGGGCACTACGACTTCATCGCCGACGCGCTCGCCGCTGCGGCGCCGAGCGGTTTCCTGATCGACGCGGGCGTGGGCACCGGTTTTTACCTGTCCCGGGCGCTGGGCGAAACATCGAGCGGGGTCGGGCTGGACGTGTCCAAGCCGGCGCTGCGCCGGGCGGCCCGCGCGCACCCGAGGGCGGCGGCGGTGCTGGCCGACCTGTGGCGGCCGTTGCCGATCGTGGACGGGGTCGCGGCGGCGATTCTGAACGTGTTCGCGCCGCGCAACGGCGCCGAGTTCCGCCGGGTGCTGCGGCCGGACGGGGTATTGCTGGTGGTCACGCCGACGGCCGGGCACCTGCGGGAGCTGGTCACCGCGTACGGGATGATCGGGGTTGATCCGGACAAATCACAAAGGGTTCGGGACAGCTTGGACGACTATTTCGCGCTAAAAGCGACAAAATCCCTAAGCCAGACCCTGCACCTGACCGCATCCGAGGCCCGAACGCTGATCGGCATGACCCCGAGCGCCCACCACGGCGTTACCGCGCCGGAAAACGACGTGACGGTAAGCGCCGAGGTCACGCTAAGCATATATATCCCGGTTCATACCGAGAGGTCGACTTCTTCCCACTCGGGTGGCTTGTCGTGATACGGGCCGTGAAAGACGATCGCCCACTCCAGCGCCCAACGCCGCTGCCCGATCGCATTGCCGTCGATCTCCCCGGGCAGCCGGAGCCCGATCCGGTCCGCCTCCTGGAACGCCCAGTCCAGGCAGTAATACAGATCCAGCAGGATGGCCGCCTCGATCGGATCGCGCGGCGACATCAGCGACCGCGACCGCCAACTGCCGAAGGTCTCCCCCGCTGGCAGATCCGGCATCTGGGACATCAGCCGGTCCTCGGGCGGGGCCGTCGGATCCAGGTGCCGGCTGAGGCCGAGCAGCCAGGCCAGCGCGAAGACCGCGTCGTGATGCAGGACGAACGAGCGGTGGTCGCCCTTCGCCCCGATCACGAACTGCCACTCCGGCGGGGTGACCAGATCGACCAGGTGCGACCCGAGCAGCCAGCCCATCGCGAGCTCGGTGGGCATGCCGAAGCAGCGCGCCACCACGACGTGCAGCACCGCCGCCCGGGCCTCGATGTCGACCGTCGGGCGCAGCTCGACCGTGTCGCCGGGCTCCCAGATCAGCGGGAAGCCCGGCGGGGGCAGCGGGAGGCCGAGCCGCTCGACCTCGTCGAGGCTCGCCTCACGCACCGCCCGGGGGTCGGGTGCGGCCTTCGTCATGGTGCGTCAGGCTATGCGGTCGAGCACCAGTGGGGTAAGGCCGGGCGCGACATCTCCGACAATCACCGCGTCGGCCGCCAGGTCGCGCGCCGCGGGAATTCGGGACTGTTCATCCGTACGCAGCTCGAACAGCACATCTCCGGCCCGCACCCGGTCCCCCGGCTTGACCTTGAGCAGCACCCCGGCGCCGAAGCTGACCGGGTCCTCCTTGCGGGCCCGGCCGGCGCCCAGCCGCCAGGCGGCCACCCCGATCCCGTACGCGTCGACCGCGGTCACCACCCCGTCGGCCGTCGCCCGCACGACCTCGTTCTCCCGTGCCACCGGCAGCGGCGCGGACGGGTCGCCGCCCTGCGCCGCGATCATCCGCCGCCAGGCGTCCATCGCCGCGCCCGACTCGAGCGCCTTCGCCGGGTCGGCGTCGATCCCGGCGGCGGCCAGCATCTCCCGGGCCAGCGCCAGGGTCAGCTCGACCACGTCGGCCGGCCCGCCGCCGGCCAGCACCTCGACCGACTCGGCCACCTCGATCGCGTTGCCGACGGCCAGGCCGAGCGGGGTGTTCATGTCGGTGAGCAGCGCGATCGTGGTGACCCCGCTGTCCTTGCCGAGCCGCACCATGGTGCTCGCCAGCTCCCGGGCGGTGGCCAGGTCCTTCATGAAGGCGCCGGAGCCGACCTTCACGTCGAGCACCAGCGCGCCGGTGCCCTCGGCGATCTTCTTGCTCATGATCGAGCTGGCGATCAGCGGGATCGCCTCGACCGTGCCGGTGACATCGCGCAGCGCGTACAGCTTGCGGTCGGCCGGCGCGAGGCCCTCGCCGGCCGCGCAGATCACCGCGCCGACCTCCTGCAGCTGCCGCTTGAACGCGTCGTTGGAGATGGCGGCCTGCCAGCCGGCGATCGACTCGAGCTTGTCCAGGGTGCCGCCGGTGTGGCCGAGCCCCCGCCCGGACAGCTGCGGGACGGCCGCGCCGCAGGCCGCCACCAGCGGGGTGAGCGGCAGCGTGATCTTGTCGCCGACGCCGCCGGTGGAGTGCTTGTCGGCGGTCGGCCGGGTGATCGAGGAGAGGTCGAGCCGTTCGCCGCTGGCGATCATCGCGGCGGTCCAGCGGGCGATCTCGGCGGGCGTCATGCCGCGCAGCAGGATCGCCATGGCCAGCGCCGACATCTGCTCGTCGGCGACCACACCCTTGGTGTACGCGTCGACCACCCAGTCGATCTGCGCGTCGGACAGCACGTGCCCGTCCCGCTTGGCCCGGATGACGTCAACTGCGGCGAATTCTGACATTTGGTTGCCTTCAGTCGTTTTTTGGGCGGCGGGTGGGGTGGTCGGACGGCTCCCAGCGCGCGGGAATACCCTCCGGTGGCTCGCCCTCGCCGGCCCAGGCCAGGCCGCCGGACGCGTCCACCACGACGATCCGCGGCGTGCGGACCTGACCCCAAGCGACCGCCTCCGCAGCCGTGGGGAAGTTCGGACCCTCCTCGAGCACGCCCTTGTCAGCATCGCTTTCGGACGGGCTGCCGCCGGACCGTTCCCAGTAACCGGTCCAGACCGTGGCGCCACCGGCGAGGTCGGGGTGCACGAACACGGTGCCCCGACCACGCCACTTCGCCAGGTCCGAAGGCACCTCCTGGCCGTTGAAGGGCCCGTTCACCTTCTCCAGGTCGGCCGGGCCGAACGCGTACGGCAGCAGGTCGTGCACCCGCAGCGGCGCCGGCACCGCCTCGACCAGGCACTCCGGGCCACCGTGCTCGTAGAGCAGCTGCCGGCAGCGCCCGCAGGGCATCAGCGGCTCCCCGGTGGCGTCCACGCAGGAGATGGCCACCAGCCGGCCGCCGCCGGTCGCGTGCAGCGAGCTGACCAGCCCGCACTCGGCACAGAGCCCGACGCCGTAGGACGCGTTCTCCACGTTGCAGCCGACGACCACCCGGCCGTCGTCCACCAAGCCCGCCACGCCGACCGGAAAGTCGGAGTAGGGCGCGTACGCGTGCCGCATCGCCTCGATGGCGGCGGCCCGCAGCTCAGCCCAGTCGATCTCCATGAGGCGATTCTGCCCCATCGAAACCTCTCAGCTCTTCACGTACGGCACACCGTCCGCGGCCGGCGCCCGCACCCGCCCGACCAGCCCGGCCACCGCGATGATCGTGGCGATGTACGGAAGCATGTTGAGGAACTGGTTGGGCACCGGGCTGCCGGCCACGCTCAGGTAGTACGCCAGCTTCTGCGCGAACCCGAAGAACAGCGCCGCCCCGAGCGCCCCGAACGGCGTCCACCGCCCGAAGATCAGCGCGGCCAGCGCGATGAAGCCCGCGCCCGCCGTCATGTTCTTGTTGAACGCGCCGGTCGACACCAGCGTGAAGTACGCCCCGCCGGCCCCCGCGATCACGCCGCCCAGCAGCACGTTCACGTACCGCAGGCCGCGCACCCGCACGCCGACCGTGTCGGCCGCGGTGGGGTGCTCGCCGACCGCCCGGGTGCGCAGGCCCCACCGGGTGTTCTTGAGCGCGAGGTGGATCACCGGGACCAGGATCAGGGCGAGCCAGACCAGCAGGTTCGCGTCGAACAGCACCGGGCCGATGACCGGGATGTGGGAGAGCCCGGGGATCTTCCACTCCGGCATCTTCGGCGGCTGGTTGTACTTCAGCGCGTTCGGCTGCATCAGCCGCTCGTAGAGGAAGCCGGTGATGCCGAGCGCGAACAGGTTGAGCACGATGCCGACCACGACCTGGTCGACCAGGAAGCGGATGGCCAGCACGGCCAGCATCGCCGCGATGATCACACCGCCGACCATGGCGCTGATCAGGCCGGCCCAGACGCTGGTGGCGAGGGTGCCGACCAGGGCCGCGCCGAACGCGCCCATCAGGAACTGGCCCTCGATCGCCACGTTGACCACGCCGGAGCGCTCGCCCAGCACGCCGGCCAGGGCACCCAGGATGAGCGGCAGCGCGTACTCGAGGCTGCCGTCCAGGGTGTCGACCAGCGGCAGGAACTTGCCGGCCACCTGCCAGCACAGGAACGACAGCACGAAGGCCAGGATGCCGAGGCTGAGCAGCAGGGTCTGCCAGCGGCGGGCCCGGCCGGTCAGCATGACCACGCCGAGCGCCACGGTGATCAGGCCGAACAGGATCGCGCCGACCTGCCCGTTGATCGAGATGGCCGCGCCGCTCGCGTCCGCGCTCAGCGTGAACCGCGCGGTCTTCGACTCGGCCAGCGAGCCGAAGACGAACGTCGCGATCAGGCCGATGACGGTGATGCCGGCGCCGAGCCGCCGCTCCCGGATCCAGAACGGCTCCGGCGCGTCGACCACGGTCGTTTCCTCCACGGTTGCCGTCGACACGCGGCTCACCAGCCCTTCGCCAACGAGGCGCCGAGCCGTGCGGCACGGGCGGCGCGGAGCTGGAAGATCGCCTTCACCAGGGCGGGGGCGGCGATGAAGATGACGATCAGGGCCTGCAGCACGGTGACCAGTTCGAGCGAGATGCCCACGTCGACCTGCATCAGGTTGCCGCCGGCCCGCAGCGCGCCGTACAGGATCGCGGCGAGCAGGGTGCCCCAGGGTTTGTTCCGGCCGAGCAGCGCGACCAGCAGGCCGTCGAAGCCGATGTTGCCGGCCACCTGGGCGGTGAGCTTGTCGGCGGTGCCGAGCACCTGGACCGCGCCGCCCAGCCCGGCCAGGCCGCCGGCGACGACCATGAGCAGGGTGTACGTCCGGGCCACGCTCATCCCGGCGGTCTTCGCGGCCGGCGGGTTGACGCCCACCGCGCGCAGCTCGAACCCGAACGAGGACCGGTTGATCAGCCAGGCGACCCCGGCGGTGACCAGCACCGCGAGCACGATGCCCAGGTGCACCCGCAGCGGCGAGGGCAGCGCCGGCAGCACGGCCGTGCTCTTGACCGCCTTGCTGATCGCGTCGCTGCGGTTCGGGTCCTGCACCCCCTTCTGCAGGATCAGCCAGCCCAGGAACAGCGTGGCCACGTAGTTGAGCATGATCGTCGTGATCACCTCGTGCGCGCCGGCCCGGGCCTTGAGCAGGCCGGGCAGGAAGCCCCAGAGCGCGCCGCCGATCAGCCCGAAGAGCAGCGCGACGATCAGGTGGATGCCGGCCGGGAGGCTGAACGCGAAGCCGGCCACCGCGCCGAGGACGCAGCCGATCACGGCCTGGCCCTGGCCGCCGATGTTGAACAGGCCGCCGCGGAAGGCGATCGCCACGGACAGGCCGGTGAAGACCAGCGGGGTCGCGTACGTCAGGGTCTCGGAGATCGGGTTGAGCGCCGCCTGCCACGTCCCGGTGCCGTCGGCCCAGGCCTGGATGGACGCCGGGTCGAGGATCGCGCCCTTGAACAGGTCAGCGTAGGCCGAGCTGATCAGATCCCAGCTGGCGTTGAGGGCGTCGCTGGGCCGGGCGGTGAAGTAGGAGAACTTCGACAGCACGTCGGAGTCGGAGATGACGATCAGCACCGCGCCGATCACCAGGGCCAGGAAGATCGACAGGACCGTGACCGTGACCGTGTTCGCCGACCACAGGTTCTTCAGGAAGAGAGCCAGGAACGAGTCCTGCTTCGGCTTCGGCGGAGCCGGCTTCTCCGCGACTTCGGTGCTCACTCTGCGTCCTCCTGCGGTGCGGAGGTGATGCCGGCCATCAGCAGACCGATCTCCTCGCGGGGCATGTCGGGCGAGACGGTCGCCAGGATTCGGCCGCGGTACATCACCGCGATCCGGTCGGCGAGGCCGACCACCTCGTCCAGCTCGCTGGAGACCACGAGCACCGCGGTCCCGCTGTCCCGCTCGTGAATGATCTGGTTGTGGATGAACTCGATCGAGCCGACGTCCACGCCCCGGGTCGGCTGGCTGGCGATCATCAGCCGCAGCGGCCGGGACATCTCCCGGGCGACCACGACCTTCTGCTGGTTGCCGCCGGAGAGCGTGCTGACCGCGTGCTCGGCGGACGTGGTCCGGATGTCGAACTGCCCGACCCGCTCGCCCGCGTTGTCGGCGACCGCCTTGGCGTTGAGCCGGAACGCGTTGCCGAACGGCGGCCGGTCGTACATGTCGAGCACCAGGTTCTCCGCCACCGAGAACTCCTTGACCACGCCGTCGTGGCTGCGGTCCTCGGGGATGTAGCCGACGCCGGAATGCAGGATCTTCTTGGTACCCATGCCGGCCAGGCTCTCGTTGTCCAGCTCCATCGAGCCGGCCCGGATGCCGCGCAGTCCGATGATCGCCTCGACCAGCTCGGTCTGGCCGTTGCCCTGCACGCCGGCGACGCCCAGCACCTCGCCGGCCCGTACGGTCAGGTCGACGCCGTCGACGGCCCGCACGCCGCGGTCGTCGTCGACGATCAGGCCGGAGATCTTGAGCACGTCGCGACCAGGCTCGGCCGGGCCCTTGCTGACCTCGAGGCTGACGTCGCGGCCGACCATGAGCGCGGCCAGCTCGTCCTCGGAGGTGTCCGGCGAGGCGGTGGCCACCGTGCGACCGCGCCGGATCACCGTGATCCGGTCGGCGATCGCCTTGACCTCGCGCAGCTTGTGGGTGATGAAGACGATCGACTTGCCGGTCTCGGCCAGGCTGCGCATGACCGCGAGCAGTTCGTCGGTCTCCTGCGGGGTGAGCACCGCGGTCGGCTCGTCCAGGATGAGCAGGTCGACGTCGCGGGTCAGCGCCTTGACGATCTCGACCCGCTGCTGTGCGCCGACCGGGAGGTTTTCCACCAGCGCGTCCGGGTCGACCGGCAGGCCGTACTTCTGGGAGGTCTCCAGCACGTCGCGGCGGTTGCGCCGGCGGTCGAGGATGCCCAGCGGGCCGCCGCGCACGTCCTCGGCGCCGAGCGCGATGTTCTCCGCCACGGTGAAGACCGGGACCAGCATGAAGTGCTGGTGGACCATGCCGATGCCGGCCGCGATGGCGTCCCGGGGGCTGCGGAAGACCTTGGCCTCGCCGTCCACCAGGATCTCGCCCTCGTCCGGCTGCAGCAGGCCGTAGAGCTGGTTCATCAGCGTCGACTTGCCGGCGCCGTTCTCGCCGAGCAGGGCGTGCACCTCGCCGGGCTCGACCGTGATGTCGATGTGGTCGTTGGCCACCAGGTCGCCGAAGCGCTTGGTGATGCCGCGCAGTTCTAGTCTCAGCGGAATCTCCTGCCCTGAAGCAACCGATGACAACTGGCCGCCGCCGACCACGAGAGAATCTCATGGTCAGACGGCGGCCTGGATGTTACCTATGACCAGCTCACTTGGGCGCGTTGGCCGACTCGACCGTGACCTTGCCCGAGATGATGTCCTGCTTCAGCTGCTCGACCTCGGACTTGAGACCCGCGTCGACCTTGCTGTCGAACTGGTTGTACGGCGCGAGCTGCACGCCGTTGTTCTCCAGCGTGCCCAGGTAGCCCGGGGTGGGGCTGAGCGGCTGGCCGCCGGCGCCGGTCACGACCGCCTTCTGCACGGCGTCGGTGATGTTCTTGACGACCGTGGTCAGGAAGACGTTGCAGTACTGCGCCGCGCTCTTGCAGCCGTCCTGGTCGACCCAGATGATCGAGACCTTGCCGCTGGAGCCCTGGGCCACCTCGGCCGCGCCGAGGCCGGTGCCGCCGGCGACCGGGAAGACGATGTCGGCGCCCTGGCCGACGAAGGTGTTGGCCAGGGCCTTGCCCTTGGCCGGGCTGGCGAAGTCGTCGGTGAAGCTGCCGGCCTGCTTGGCCTTGTCCCAGCCGAGGACCTTGACGCTCTTGCTCTTCTGCTTGTTGTAGTACGCCACGCCGTCGACGAAGCCGTCCATGAAGACGGTGACCGGCGGGATCTTCAGACCGCCGAAGGTCGCCACGGTGCCGGTCTTCGAGTAGCCCGCGGCGAGGTAGCCGGCGAGGAACGCGGCCTGGTCGGTGGCGAACTGCATCGGGTAGACGTTGGCGCCGGTGCTGCCCGAGTCGACGATCGCGAACTGCGAGCTCGCGTTGTCGGTCGCGACCTTCTTGAGGGCGTCGCCCATCAGGCCGCCGACCGCGAGGATGAAGTTGCACTTCTTGGTGACGAAGCCGCGTAGGTTGGGCTCGTAGTCGGCCTCGGCGGTCGACGCCACGTAACTCGGGTCGACGTTGGGCGCCTGGGTCTTGGCGGCCTGGATACCGGCCCACGCGGAAGCGTTGAACGACTTGTCGTCGATGCCGCCGGTGTCGGTGACCATGCAGGCTTTATAGGCAGCGGCGGTGGCCGCGCTGGAGCTGCTACCGCTGGGGGTCTCCGGGGCCTTGCCACACGCCGCGGCAGTGAGCGCCAGCCCACCCACCGCGAGAACCGCAAGGATCCGCTTCCCACGTACTGGGCGCAAGACGCCCTCCTTCCCACGCACACCGACACGCGTCGGTGAGTCTTCAAGTTGGGGAGCGTAGCCGCAGGCCAGGGCGGCGGCGGGCGTTTGACCCGGACTGTTGGCGCACCGTTATACGGCCGCAACCGCCAGTCGTTTTGAACGTCGGTTTAGGTCGATCTGACCTGCAATTTACCGGTCAATTGCGTAACATGCCGTTAATCTTGCGGCCCGGAACGGGCAGAAACCACCGATTCTTCGGTCTGGCGGCGACTCGCCATAACGGCCCGTACACCGAGGACGCCGACGGTGGTGCCGATCGCCAGCGAGGCGGCGATCAGCACCGCGTGCACCACCAGGAACGAGGTGGGCCGCCCATCCACGAAGGAGCGGTCGTCCTTCCAGATCGCCAGCCCGAACCGGGGCCAGATCACCCAGGTCCAGACGCCGACGCCCGCCAGGAAGACCGCCCACCGCTTCGAAAGCACCATCCGCCAACTATCTCAATGCGCCGGGATCAGCTCCGGGGTGGCCTCGACCGGCGCCGATTCTGTCTTGCGGACGATCCGGCTGCGACCGATCAAGACCAAGAGCAAACCGCCGATGGCGTACGCCGTGAGCACCGTCCCCGCGAAGAACCCGCCGTGCCCGTCGAAGTAGGCGGCCGAGCGCAGCAACGTGCCGCCGGCCCCGATCGGCAACCACTGCCCGACCGCGCCCCACGGCCGCGGCAGCAGTTCCGGCGCCGCGGCGATGCCGGAGAGCGCGTTGCCGACCAGGAACATCGCCACCGCCCCGAGCGCCAGCCCCTCCCGGCCGACCAGCGCGGCCAGCCCGGTCATCGCCGCCGAGACGGCCAGCGTGAACAGCGCCAGCGACCCGGCGACGGCCAGGTAGTGATCGGGCAGGATGCCCAGCCACTCGACCTGGACGGCGACCCCGGCCAGGCCGGCCAGCGCGCCGAAGGCGACCAGCGCGGTCAGCCGGGCACCCCGGCGCGGCACGAAGAAGTAGACCAGCACCCCGGCGAGCAGGCTGGTGATGGCCAGCGGCAGGAAGCCGGCCCCGAACCCGGCGCCGCGCGGGTCGTCCGGATCGACCGGCACGACGTCACGGACCGGAGTGTTCGTGCCGAGCCCGGCCGCGGCCTGAGTCAGCAATTGGGCCACCACCGGGCTGCCGGCCGAGGCGACATGCACCTCCGGCCCGGCTGCGGTGACCAGGATCGCCCCGTACACCTCACGGTCTTTGATCTTTGTGTCGGCCGCGGCCGGAGCGCTCACCTGGATGATCTTGAAGGCGCCCGGGTGCTGGGCCGCGAGCCGGGCGGTGACCTGCGGCGGCCCGGCCACCGCCAAGGGCAGGTCGCGCGGAGCCAGGTTGGCGGCCGGCGCGGCGAACAGCGGAATGAGCAGGGCCTGCCCGGCGACCACCGCGATCGCGATGAGCACGCCCAAGGTCAGCGGCTTGCGGTGCATCTCGACTCTCCTAAAACGAATGCTCGTTCTTTTATCGGTCAGCATAGGAGAACGAGCGTTCGTTTACCATGAGGGATGTGCCACGCGTCTCCGAGGAACACCTCATCGCCCGCCGCGAGCAGATCCTGGACGCGGCCCGGGTCTGTTTCCTGAGCAAGGGCCTGCACAACACGTCGATGCAGGATCTGATCCAGGAGGCCGGCCTGTCGGTCGGCGCGGTCTACCGGTACTTCAAGTCGAAGAACGAGATCATCGTCGCCATCGCGGGCACCGTCGTCGGCACCGTTCAGGAGCACATCGACGAGGTGGCCGGCCGGCGTCTGCCGCTGGCCGACTCGATGTCCGTGGTGCTGGAGGCCATCGATCAGCAGCTGGGCCCGGGCGGCTTCCTTCCGGTCGCGCTGCAGGTGTGGAGCGAGGCGACGATCGACCCGACGATCGGCGCCATCGTCAAGGACCGCTACGAGGCGCTGCGCTCGAGCATACGGGCCCTGGTCGTGCACGCGGTCGAGGACGGCGAGCTCGCCCCGGAGACGGACGTCGACGCGACCACGGCCGTGCTGTACGGCATGCTCCCCGGGTACGCGCTGCAGCGCATGCTCACCGGCCTCCCCGACAAGGCGACCTACATGACCGGCGTCCGCGCGCTGATCAGCCGCCGTTAACCGGCGAGCTTGGCGGCGATCCGGGCCCAGCCCGCACGGACCTCCGCCTCGGTCGGCGCGCGCCCCGGGCGTACCCGCCGGGTCTCGTAGTCATCCAGGCTCACGCCGTCGTCGGCGCCCTGGGTCTCGTCGACCGCGGCCCGGGCCAGCTCGATCTCGTCGCGGATCGCCTCGGCGTCCGGCCGGGGCAGCAGCGGCTCGACCACCGCCATGAGGTCCTCATCGGCCACCACGGCCTGGGCGAGGGCGAGGGCGTGCGCCCGCTCGTAGGGGCCGCAGACGACCGGTTCCCAGTCCTCCTCGTCGCCCAGCGACCCGATCGTGATGACCCAGGGGAGGTCGGCCACCGGCGAGCCGGCCGGCAGGTCCAGTGTCACGAGAGTGCCCACGGGGACATCATTCCGGGCGGCTGTGCCGAATCCAGCTGTTTTGCCCCACCGGAGCAGTTTTATCGTCAGCTGACAGGTCCACCACGCGGCCGTGCGGACTGGTCGCCGCCCAGGCCGCGCCGAACAACAGCAGCTGATTGAAGACGTAGAGATAGATCAGTACGCCCACCGCCGAGGTGACCAGGCCGTAGGCGGGATTGCGCTGCACCAGCCCGACGAACGACTTGCCGACGGTGTTGAGCAGCGTGATGCCGATGCCCACCTGCAGCATCGGCGGGGCGATCCGGCGCAGCGTCATCCGCAGCCGGGGCACGGCGGCGAGCAGGGCCGCAGCGAGCAGCATGTTGACCGCGACGGTGAGCACCCACTCGATCAGTCCCTGGACGAACCCGTCGGCGAGCCAGTCGGTCACCAGCTCCAGGCCGTAGACGGCGAGCTGGGAGGCGGCGAGCAGCAGGATGAGGCCGATCAGCACGAGCAGGTCGAGAGTCTGCCGTACGCCGATGTAGCCCGGCTGCTCGGGCACCCGCCAGATGAGCCGCTGCGAGGAGCGGATCGCCTCGACCCAGCCGATGCCGGTGAAGGTAAGGCCGATGATGCCCACGATGCCCACGGTCTTGCCGCTGGAGAGGATCGCCTGCACGTCGAGGAAGGGCAGGTTCTGGGCGAGGAAGTCGCGGACGATGTTGAACAGCTCGGTGTTGTTGGTGAGCAGGATGCCGAAGATCGAGTACCCGATCAGCAGCAGCGCGAAGATCGCGAAGAACCCGTAGTACGCGATCGCCGCGGCCAGCCGCCCGCCCTGCACGTCCCAGAACCGGATCAGCGCCCGGCTGAAGTGGTCGAAATACCGCGACCGGAACCGCAACCGCATGATGCGCTTCTCCGCGGCCTCATAGGCGCGGTCGATCGGGTTCACAGGCCGCACCGTAACCGAAATCGGAGCTTCGGAAACTTAGGCACCCAGGGGGAAGTCGCGGCGGGGGCGCCAGGGGCCCTCGCCGCCGTGCGAGAAGAGCGTGAATGACGTGACATGGAACTTCGCGGAGAAGCCGGCCAGGTCGTCGAAGACCGCGTCCAGCTGCTCGGCCGGCACGTCCTGGGCGACCGTCACGTGCGGGTGGTAGGGGAACCGGGCGTCCCGGTCGATGTCGTCGGCGCTGGTGATCGCCTCGGCCATCAGCTCGCACTCGCTGATCCCGACCGCCAGGGTCACGAAGACCACCTCGGTGACCGGCCGGAAGGTGCCGGTCCCGCGCAGATGGATGGTGAACGGCTGCTGGGCGGCGGCCACCTTCTCCAGGTGGCGCTCGATCGCCGGCAGCGCGTCGGTGGCCACCTCGGTCGGGCCGAGCAGGGTGACGTGCGCCGGGGTGTAGGCGGCCTGCGGGTCACCGGCGTCGGCCCGGCGCTGGGTGAGCTGGGCGCCCCAGGGCGCCGGGATGTCGATCGCCACCCCGATCCGCGTCGTCTCCCCGGCCACCTCGGCTCAGGCCTCGCGGGCCGGGCGGAGGAAACCCACGTTCTCGTACGCCGCGGCCAGCGTCACGGCGGAGACCGCGCGCGCCTTCTCGGCGCCGATCGCGAGCACCTTGTCGAGGTAGCCCGGGTCCTCCAGGTACGCCCGGGTCCGCTCCTGGATCGGCTTCACGAAGTCGACGACGATCTCGGCGAGGTCCTTCTTGAGGTCGCCGTAGCCGCGGCCCTCGTACATCTCCAGCAGTTCGTCGATCGCCCGGTTGGTCAGCGCGGCGTAGATGGTGAGCAGGTTACTCACGCCGGGCTTGTTCTCCTCGTCGTAGAGGATCTCGCGCCCGGTGTCGGTGACCGCCGACTTGATCTTCTTGGCCGAGCGGGACGCATCCTCCAGCAGCTCGATGATGCCGTTCGGCGAGGAGGCCGACTTGGACATCTTGGCCGTCGGGTCCTGCAGGTCGGTGATCTTCGCGGTGTCCCGCACGATGTACGGCGAGGGGACCGTGAACGTACGTCCGAACCGGGTGTTGAAACGCTGGGCGAGGTCGCGGGTGAGCTCCAGATGCTGCCGCTGGTCCTCCCCCACCGGGACCTGGTCGGCCTGGTAGAGCAGGATGTCGGCGGCCTGCAGGATCGGGTACGTGAACAGCCCGACGGTGGTCGAGTCGGCGGCCTTGGCCGACTTGTCCTTGAACTGGACCATGCGGCCGGCCTCGCCGAAGCCGGTGATGCAGCTGAGCACCCAGCCGAGCTGGGCGTGCTCGGGCACGTGCGACTGGACGAAGAGCGTGCAGCGCTCCGGGTCGAGCCCGACGGCGAGCAGCTGGGCGGCCGAGACGCGGGTGCGGGCGCGCAGCGCGATCGGGTCGTGCCCCATGGTGATCGCGTGCAGGTCGACCACGCAGTAGAAAGCGTCGTGGGTGTCCTGCATCGCCACCCAGTTGCGCACCGCACCCAGATAATTGCCGAGATGGAACGAGTCGGCGGTCGGCTGGATGCCGGAGAGCACGCGAGGTCGGCGGGCGAGGTCGGACATGAGCGCCATTCTGTCAGTCGTCGTCACTGGATGGCCAACGCCCCCGTCGCACGCCGCGTGACGGCACACAGCGCGATCACATGAAAGTCTATGTTCATTCTTGTTGACTCGTGATCGATTCCGAGCGAGACTTCTGGAAAGATAGGCTACCGCGCGATTCCCGCCAAAGATCCCGAGAGGCCTGAGACCACGTGAAACTGCTCGTCACCGGGGGCGCCGGCTACGTCGGCAGCGTCACCAGCCGCCTTCTGCTGGACGCCGGGCACGAGGTCGTCGTGCTCGACAATCTCGTCACCGGCTTCCGCGAGGCGGTCGCGCCGGAGGCCACCTTCGTCGAGAAGGACATCCGCGACGCCGCGGACGTGCTCACCCCGGAGGCCGGCTTCGACGCGGTGCTGCACTTCGCGGGCCTGATCGCGGCCGGCGAGTCGATGGTCAAGCCGGAGCTGTACTGGCACGACAACGTGGTCAAGTCGCTGGCGCTGCTGGACGCGGTGCGCGCCGCCCGGGTGCCGCGGCTGATCTTCTCGTCCACGGCGGCGGTCTACGGCAACCCGGTCGAGCTGCCGATCACCGAGTCGGCGGCGAAGGCACCGACCAACACGTACGGCGCGACCAAGCTGACCTTCGACCACGCGCTGACCTCGGAGGCGTACGCGCACAAGCTGGCCGCCGTGTCGCTGCGCTACTTCAACGTGGCCGGCGCGTACATCCGGGACGGCCACGAGATCGGCGAGCGGCACGACCCGGAGACCCACCTGATTCCGATCGCGCTGCAGGTGGCGGCCGGCAAGCGGGCGAAACTGCAGCTGTTCGGCGACGACTACCCGACCCCGGACGGCACCTGCGTGCGCGACTACATCCACGTCGAGGACCTGGCCCGGGCGCACCTGCTGGCGCTGGACGCGGCCACCCCCGGCGAGCACCGCATCTACAACCTGGGCAACGGCAACGGCTTCTCCAACAAGGAGGTCGTGGCGGTGGCCCGCGAGGTCACCGGCGCCGAGCTGCCGGCCGAGGTCGCGCCGCGCCGCGAGGGCGACCCGGCCACCCTGGTCGCCTCGTCCGCGAAGGCCCGCGCCGAGCTCGGCTGGGTCCCGCAGAAGCCGACCCTGCAGGCGATGATCGGCGACGCCTGGACCTTCTACCGGGCGCACGTCGCATGAGCGCGCTGAACCTGTTCCGCAAGGAGTTCGGGGCCGAGCCGGCGGGGCTGTGGGCGGCGCCCGGCCGGGTCAACCTGATCGGCGAGCACACCGACTACAACGAGGGCTTCGTGCTGCCCTTCGCGCTGCCGCAACGCACGATCGCCGCGGTCGGCCCGGCCCCGGCCGGCGAGTGGACGGTCTGCTCCACCTTCGAGGGCGAGGGCATCTCCTTCGGGGCCACCGAGCCGGGCGAGGTGACCGGCTGGGCGGCGTATGTGGCCGGCATCGTCTGGGCGCTGCGGGACGCCGGCTTCGACGTGCCGGGCGCGCGGATAGCGCTCGACTCCGAGGTGCCGGTCGGCTCCGGGCTGTCCTCCTCGGCCGCCCTCGAGTCGTCGGTGCTGACCGCGCTGATCGACCTGGGCGGCCTGGAACTGCCGCTCGAGCGGCGCCCGGCACTGGCCCAGCGGGCCGAGAACGTCTACGTCGGCGCGCCCACCGGCATCCTCGACCAGTCCGCGTCGATCCGCTGCCGGGCCGGCCGGGCGCTGTTCCTGGACTGCCGCTCGTACGAGATCAAGCAGATCCCGTTCGACCTGGCCGCCGAGGGCCTGGCCATCCTCGTGATCAACAGCAACGCCCCGCACCAGCACGTCGACGGCGAGTACGGCGCCCGGCGCAAGTCGTGCGAGGAGGCGGCCCGCATCCTGGGCGTGCCGGCGCTGCGCGACGTGCCGCTGGCGGGGCTGGCCGACGCGCTCGACCGGCTGGACGACGAGGTGATGCGCCGCCGCGTGCGGCACATCGTCACCGAGGACCAGCGGGTGCTCGACACGGTGGCGCTGCTCGAGGGCGGGCGGGTGCGCGAGATCGGCCCGCTGCTGACCGCGTCGCACGCGTCGATGCGGGACGACTTCGAGATCACCGTGCCGCAGATCGACGTGGCGGTGGAGGCGGCGCTCGAGGCGGGCGCCTACGGGGCCCGGATGACCGGCGGCGGCTTCGGCGGCTGCGTGCTGGCCCTGATCGACGCCGACCGCGCGCCGGCCGTCACCGAGGCGGTCGAGAACGCGTACGGCAACCGCGGTTTTACCGCCCCGACCTGCTGGATCGCGGTCGCCAGCGAGGGCGCCGCACGGCTTTGAAACGGCCCCCGCCGGGGTAACCACGGATTCATGACGAGCGAGCGGGAAACCGACCAGCCCAACGAGTTCGGCTTCGCCGGCGGGGCCACCGCGCCCGAGCCGGAGCCGGATCACCGCACGGCGCAGGAGGTCGACGGCGAGAGCATCGCGGTCCCGGCCGGCGACCTGACCGGCGCCATCACGCACGCCATCGAGGACGCCACCGACCACGACGAGGACGAGGAGCCCTCCTCATAACTGGGGCCGACCCAGGGTGCTCTCCCGGGCGAGGAGCCGGTGCTCGACGCGGATCTCGCGGGGTGCGATGGCGGCCGCGTTGCCGGTCAGGCGCTCGGCGAGCATGTCGACCGCGATCTCGGCGATCCGCTTGGTGTCCGGGTCGATCGTGCTGAGCGTGGGCGTGCTGTAGCGGCCCTCCTCGATGTTGCTGAAGCCGATCACGGCGACGTCGCCGGGCACGTCGACGCCGTGCTCGTACAGGGCGCGCATCGCCCCCAGCGCCAGCAGGTCGGTGAAGCAGAACACCGCGTCGAAATCCGCGCCGCGGGCGAGCAGTTCCTCGATCGCGGCGGCGCCGTGCGATCGGCCCTGGCCGCGGACCGCCACCGCGAGCAACGGGTCGGGGACCAGGCCGGCGCCGGCCAGCGCCGCCCGGTAGCCGGCCAGCCGCTGCGGGCGGGGCATCGCGTCCGGTCGGCCGGACGCGCCGATGGCCGCGATCCGCCGCCGGCCCAGCCGCAGCAGGTGCCGGGTCGCCTCGGCCGCCGCCGCGGCGCTGTCGATCCCCACATGGTCGACCGGGCCGTGCCGGGCCTGCGCTGCGACCGGCACCTGGTCTTCCGGACGGCGCGGAGGACCCGGGACCCCACGGGTCCAGTCGCCGAGCAGCACCGCCGGAATGCCGTGCCGGCGGGTGAGCTCGCCGGTGGCCAGGCCGACCGGGCAGAGGACGATGCCGTCGATCGCGTGCCGGCGCAACCCGGCGACCAGATCACGTTCCCGGTTCCCCCGGCCGCCGGTCTGCTCGATCAGCACGGTCCAGCCGCGCGGCGCGGCGGTCTCCACCACGTGGCCGGCCAGCTCCGCGAAGTACGGCGAACGCAGCTCCGGCACCGCCAGCGCGATCACGCCCGAACCCCCACCGCGCAGGCGGCGGGCGGCCGGATTGGGCACATAGCCGAGTGCGTCGATGGCCGCCTGGACCCGGGCGCGCGTCTCCGGGGCGACGTGCACGTAGCCGTTGACGACGTTGGACGCCGTCTTGATCGACACGCCGGCCCGGGCGGCGACGTCCTTCAGGCCGGGCGGCACGGCAGGACTTTACAACGTTGCAGGACTTAAGGCCGATCACCCGGGGGAGCTAAGCCACCCGTCCGTGGGGCCGCCACCCGATTACCGTGACGGCATGTCCGTAAGCGGAGAGTTTCCGGCTGGCGAGGACCGCGAGGTCCGCATCGAGGGCGACCTGGACGCCGCGGTGGCCCTGGTGACCGTCCGCGGCCACTGGGATCTCTCCCTGGGCCAGGCCGTCACCACCAAGCTGCACAAGTGCCTGGCCGAGCACCCCGAGGCGCTGATCGTGGACCTGACCGGGCTGCGTGATCCGCACAGCGCGAGCGCGCCGATCTGGATCTCGGCCCAGCGCGCCGCCGCGGCCCGGGAGCCCGCCGTGCAGATGGCGCTGTGCATCCCGCCGCACCTGCCGCTGGCCGACAAGATGCAGCGGCTCGGCATCCGGCGGTTCATGCCGGTGTACGCGCGGGTCCGCCAGGCGCGGGTGGCGATCGCCGCCCGGCTGCCGCTGACCGAGCGGCTGTCGGTGACCCTGCCGCCCGACCCGGACGCGCCGAGCCTGGCCCGCATCCTGATCGGCGACGCCTGCCTGGCGTGGGGCCTGCCGGACCTGATGCACCGGAGCCGGCTGGTGATCAGCGAGCTGGTGACCAACGCGGTCGAGCACGCCGGCACGCCGATCGTGGTGGAGGTCAGCCTGCGCGGCCGCGGCGTGCACCTGACCGTCTCGGACGGGGTGGCCGCGCCGCCGCGGCTGCTCGAGCCGGTCCGTCCGCGGCCCGGCCGGCCGCTGGACGAGCGCGGCCTGGGCATGCGGACGGTACGGGCCGCCGCGGCCGCATGGGGGTGGCTCCCCACGCGTACCGGAAAGGTGGTCTGGGCGACCGTGCAGGGCCGCCTCGCCGAACCGCCTCCTACTGACTGCTGAGCCTCTTACTGGGCCTCGATGATCATGCCGGCGCCGACCGTGCGGTTGGTGCTCTCGTCGATCAGGATGAAGCCGCCGGTGGTGCGGTTGCGGCGGTACTCGTCGGCGAGCAGTGGCACCGTGGTGCGCAGCCGGATCCGGCCGATCTCGTTGAGCTGAAGCTCGCCGGCGGTGTCGTCCCGGTGCAGGGTGTTCACGTCGAGCCGGTACTGCAGGCCGCGAACCACCGTACGGGCGGTCCGGGTGGTGTGCTTGATGGCGTATTTCCCGCCGACCCGCAGCGGGGCGGTCTCGTCCATCCAGCAGACCATCGCCTCGATGTCCTGGGCGACGGCCGGCGCGTTGTGCGGCCGGCAGATCATGTCGCCGCGGGAGATGTCGATCTCGTCGGACAGCCGGACGGTGACCGACATCGGCGGGAACGCCTCGGTGACCGGGCCGTCGGCGGTGTCGATCCCGGCGATCGTGCTGGTCAGCCCGGACGGCAGCACCATCACCTCGTCGCCCGGCTTGAGCACGCCGGAGGCGACCTGGCCGGCGTAGCCGCGGTAGTCGGTGACCGTGGTGGACTGCGGGCGGATCACGTACTGCACCGGGAAGCGCACGTCGACCAGGTTGCGGTCGGAGGCGATGTGCACGTGCTCGAGGTGGTGCAGCAGCGACGGGCCCTCGTACCAGGGGCTGTTCTCCGAGCGGGAGGCGATGTTGTCGCCGTTGAGCGCGGAGACCGGGATGATCGTCAGGTCGGTGATCTCGAGTTTCGCCGCGAACGAGGTGAACTCGTCGGCGATCTTGTCGTAGACCGCCTTGTCCCAGCCGACCAGGTCCATCTTGTTGACGCAGAGCACCAGGTGCGGCACGCGCAGCAGGCTGGTCAGGAACGCGTGCCGGCGGGACTGCTCGACCAGGCCTTTGCGGGCGTCGACCAGGATCAGCGCCAGGTCGGCGGTGGAGGCGCCGGTGACCATGTTCCGGGTGTACTGAATGTGCCCGGGGGTGTCGGCGATGATGAACTTGCGCCGCGGGGTGGCGAAGTACCGGTACGCGACGTCGATCGTGATGCCCTGCTCGCGCTCGGCGCGCAGGCCGTCGGTGAGCAGCGCGAGGTTGGTGTACTCGTCGCCGCGCGCGGCGCTGACCGCCTCGACCGCTTCCAGCTGATCCGCGAAGATCGTCTTGGTGTCGAAGAGCAGGCGGCCGATCAGCGTCGATTTGCCGTCGTCGACACTGCCCGCGGTGGCGAAGCGGAGGAGGTCCATCCGCGTCGACGTCTCCAGGACTGCCTGGCTCATTTAGAAGTAGCCCTCTCGCTTGCGGTCTTCCATCGCGGCCTCGCTGACCTTGTCGTCGCCCCGGGTGGCGCCGCGCTCGGTGATCCGGGTGGCGGCGACCTCGTCGATGACCTTCTCCACGGTGTCGGCCTCGGACAGCACGGCCGCGGTCTGCGACGCGTCGCCGACCGTCCGGTAGCGCACGGTTCTGATCGAGCTGACTTCGCCGTCGCGCAGCCGGATGAACTCGTTGACCGCGTAGAACATGCCGTCGCGCTCGACGACCTCCCGGTCGTGCGCGTAGTAGATGCTAGGCAGCGGGATCCGCTCGCGGGCGATGTAGTGCCACACGTCCAGCTCGGTCCAGTTGGAGAGCGGGAAGACCCGGATCGATTCGCCCGGGTGGTGCCGGCCGTTGTACAGCGCCCACAGCTCGGGCCGCTGGTTCTTCGGGTCCCACTGGCCGAACTCGTCGCGGAAGCTGAACATCCGCTCCTTGGCGCGGGCCTTCTCCTCGTCCCGCCGGGCGCCGCCGAACAGCGCGTCGAAGCGGTATTTCTCCACCGCGGCGAGCAGCACCGGGGTCTGGATCCGGTTACGGGTACCGTCCGGCAGCTCGCGCACCAGGCCGGTGTCGATCGCCTCCTGCACGCTGGCGACCACCAGGTTGAGCCCGAGCGTGGCCACCCGGCTGTCCCGGAACTCGAGCACCTCGGGGAAGTTGTGCCCGGTGTCGACGTGCATCACCGGGAACGGGATGCGGGCCGGGGCGAACGCCTTCTCGGCCAGCCGGAGCATCACGATCGAGTCCTTGCCGCCGGAGAAGAGCAGGACCGGGCGCTCGAACTCGGCCATCACCTCGCGCATGACGAAGATGCTCTCGGCCTCGAGAGCGTCCAGATGCGAAACGCGGTAGTGCCCTGCCTGACTCATCGGTGACCCGACCTTTCCGGGATTTCTCATTGTGACGGGAGGTGACGCTGCAACGCTGCGAGCAACCGAGGAGCGAGATCCTTACGGCACACCACGAGGTCCGGCAACTTAGGGTCGGCCTCGTTGTATTTCAGCGCAGAACCGTCGATTCGGCTAGCGTGCAGGCCGGTGGCCAGCGCCACAGCGACCGGAGCGGCCGAGTCCCACTCGTACTGACCGCCCGCGTGCACGTACGCGTCGGCCTCCCCGCCGATCACTGCGGCGATCTTCACACCGGCCGATCCCATCGGCACCAGCTCGGCGCCGAGCTCCCCGGCGAGCGCCGTGACGAAGGCCGGCGGTCGGGTGCGGCTGGCCGCGATCCGGATCGGGCGGGCGTCGCCCGGCGGCATCGGCGGGTACGCCGGCGGGTGGTCGGTGGCGATCGTCCGGTGCTGGGCCGGCATCGCCACGGCGCCCGCGGTCAGGTGGCTGGGGTTCGACGAGTCGGCGGTCCAGAGCGCCACGTGCACGGCCCAGTCGGTGCGGCCCTCCTCGGAGAACTCGCGGGTGCCGTCCAGCGGGTCGACGATCCAGACCCGGCTCGACCCGAGGCGCTCGGGCCGGGTGGCCGGCTCGCCGTCCTCCCACGCGACGCGGGCGTGGTCGTCCTCCTCGGAGAGCACCGCGTCGGCCGGTCGCCAGCGGGCGAGCTCGGCGCGCAGCAGGTCGTGCGCGGCCTTGTCGCCGGCGGTCTTGAGCACCTTGGCGTCGGCGTACCCGATCTCGTCCCGCACCTGCAGCAGGACCTGGCCGGCGCGATCGGCCAGCCAGCGGGCGAAGGCCGCGTCGATCACCGGCGGGGTGCCGGCCTCGTCGCGTTGGCTCACGATGCGCGCCGAGGTCTCGGTCCGCTCGCTGGTCATCCGGGGTGCTCCCTTTGTCTCAGTACGCTCCCGACGAGCGAACCACGGCCGTCATCGTCCGTAACAGGATCACCAGGTCCAAACTGAGGGACCAGTTCTCCACATAGCGAAGGTCCAGCCGGACGGCTTCCTCCCACGGAAGGTCGGATCGCCCGGAAACCTGCCATAGGCCCGTCATGCCGGGTTTCACGGCGAGCCGGCGCCGCACGTCGTCGGCGTACGCGGCCACCTCCGACGGCAGCGGCGGTCGCGGTCCGACCAGCGACATCTGGCCGAGCACCACGTTCAGCAGCTGGGGGAGCTCGTCCAGCGAGAACCGGCGCAACCACCGGCCGACCGGGGTCACCCGCGGATCGTCGCGGATCTTGAAGAGCACACCGTCGTGCTCGTTGAGATGCCGCAGCTCGGCGAGCCGGGCCTCGGCATCCACGTACATACTCCGGAACTTGAAGATGCGGAACGGGCTGCCGTCCCGGCCGACCCGCACCTGACGAAAGAGTACCGGCCCGCGGGAGGTCAACCGCACACACAGTGCGACGGTCAGCAGCAGCGGCCCGAAGACGGCCAGCAGCGCCAGCGCCCCCACCCGGTCGAAGGCCTCCTTGACCAGGCGCGATCCGCCGTGCAGCCGAGGGTGCTCGACGTGCAGCATGGGCAGCCCGTCGACCGGCCGGATGGTGGTCCGGCCGCCCGCGACATCGACCAGCGCGCTCGCCACGATCAGGTCGACCTCGTCCCGCTCCAGCCGCCAGGCCAGCCGGCGCAGCTGCACCCCGTCCAGCTCCGGGCAGCTGAGCACCACCACGGTGTCCGCGTCGGCCAGGTCGACCGCGTTCGCGACGTCGTCGAACGTGCCGTAGACCGGCAGCACCCCGACCCCGACGCCGTCGTGCGCCGGCGGCAGGCAGGCGCCCACCACCTCCAGCCCGTGATAGCGCTCCCGGCGCAGCTGCCGGGTCATCCCGATCACCGACAGCTCGTGCCCGACCAGCAGCACCCGGCGCAGGCTCTCACCCCTCGACCGGGCGAAATGCAGCCGCTTGCGCAGCGCGAACCGCAGCACCACCGAGGTCACGATCGCGGTCGGCAGGGCGGCGAGAACATAACCCCGAGCAAGATCTAGATCGAGGGCGTACGAGGTGAGCGCCGCGCCCGCGATCAACCCGACGCCCCCGCGCAGCACCCGCTGGTACTCGTCGGTGCCGACGAACAGGAACCGGCGCTCGTACGCCCGGGAGACCGCGAGCACGGCCAGCAGCACCACGGGCAGCAACCCGGTGAGAATCAGATAACCCCGGTTGTACGCGGTCACCTCGTCGCCGAACCGCAGGCCGAAGGTCACCCCGCCGGCCGCGCTGCCGGCCAGCAGGTCGCAGAGCACCAGCGCCCGCACGTACCGCCGCTCCCAGCGCTGCCGCCGGGACATCGCCGCGTGCCGGCCACGCACCCGCACGAACGGGCGGGCCGCCGGGCGCTCGGCCGCCGTCCGGTTCCGCCGCTCCGACCAGTGCCGGTCGACCGCCCGGTTCCGCTCCCGGTCCGGCGCGCCCAGCACCGCCCGGGGCGGCCCGTTGTCCGGCTTCGGATTCGGCGGCGGCAGATTCGACGGCGACGCCGGGCTCAGCGGGACCACCGGCGCCGGGATCTTGCCGGTCCACGGCGAGCGACCCGCCGGCCGGCTCGGCCTCGGCCGGCGCTTCGCCGGGCGGATCTCCGGCAGCAGCACGGTCGGCTCGGTCAGCACCGAATCCTCGGCCGCCTCCTGCTGCACCCCGGAACCTCCCCCCGCCACGCCGGCCGTAAGCACCCGACAGGTGCGTACGTGTGACCAACGCGCGGACGGCGGCCAGCGTCACGGGATCACGGGACGGACAAAACCCCTCAAACGATCTATCCGTTCCGGCCCCGCCGGATCAACCGCCGTGGTATTTGTTCTGCGCCCACTCGACGCCCTCGAGCACGATCGCCGCTACGACGTCCGCCGCCCGGTCGACGAGAAACTCCAGCTCCTTGCGCTCCGCGCCGGAGAAGTCGGACAGCACGTAGTCCGCCGGATCCTGCCGGCCCGGCGGCCGTCCGATCCCGAACCGGACACGTGCATACTCCTTGCTCGCCAGCGACTTGGACATCGAGCGCAACCCGTTGTGACCGCCCTCACCGCCGCCCCGTTTGGCACGTACCTGCCCGAACGGCACGTCCAGCTCATCATGCACGGCAATCACGTTCGACACGGGCACCTTGAAGAACTGGGCCAGCGACACCACCGGGGCGCCCGACAGGTTCATGTACGTCAGCGGCTTCACCAGCACCAACTTCGGCCCACCGAAGCCCAACCGGCCCTCGGCCATCTCGGCCTGGGCACGCTTCGCCCGGCCGAACTTGGCGCCCACCCGGGACGCGAGCAGGTCGGCCACCATGAAGCCCACGTTGTGCCGGTTGCCGGCGTACTCCTTGCCCGGATTGCCCAGGCCGACCACCAGCCACGGCGACTCGTCGCTCACTGCTGCCCCTCCGGATACACGTCAGGGAAAGCGCCCACCCGGGACGCTTTCCCTGACCACTGCCATGTACCGCCGCGGCGGAACTACTCCTCGGACGCAGCCTCGGCGGCCTCGTCGCCCTCGCCCTCGGCGCCGGCCTCGGTGCCCTCGAGCTGCTCGGCGGTCTGCGCCTGCGACACGATCGCCAGCACGAAGTCGGGGTCGACGGCCAGCTCCACGCCGCGCGGCAGGGTCACGCTGGCGGCGGTCACCTGGCTGCCCGCCTCGAGGCCCTCGATCGAGACCTCGAAGCCGGATGGCAGGTGCATCGCCTCGGCCACGATCGCCAGCGTCGTCGACTCGTTCACCACGAGCGTGTTGCGGGCGGCCTCGCCGACCAGCGTCACCGGGACGTCGACCTGAACCTTCTCGCCACGCTTCACGATCAGAAGATCCACGTGCTCGTACGTGTCCTTGACCGGGTCGCGCTGAATCGCCTTGGGCAGCGCGAGCGTGGTGCCCGACGCGCCGTTGATGTCGATCGTGAAGACCTGGTTGAGCCCGCCGTGCCGGATGGCAGCCGCGAACTCACGGGCCGGCAGCGCGATGTGCTGCGGCTTCTCGCCGTGGCCGTAAAGCACGGCGGGCACCAAACCGGCCCGGCGCGTGCGGCGGGCACCACCCTTGCCGAACTCGGTGCGGGGCTCGGCGCTGATCTTTACCTCGGACACGGGGAAACTCCTGAAACTCTTCGATCGGGCTGCGGCGTAAGTCGGCGGGCTGCGTGGGTCCGGCAGTGGCGATCGGCTTGCGGGCCGTTCGTCGGCGCTGCCGGGCAAGGGAAGGCGCGCTGGGCACAGGCCCGGAGCACCGCGTCGATCACGGTGCCTCCGAGCGGCTGCGAACCTCAGCAGACCGCGGGGCACCCTCGCCGTGGCAACCGCTCTATCTTACCCACGTCAAACAGCAGGATCTCAGCGGGGTTACGCCTCGCTCAGCTGAGGCCGCCGAACAGGGTGGTTACCGAGCCGTCGTCGAAGACCTCGCGGATGGCGCGGGCCAGCAGCGGGGCGATCGACAGCACCGTGATCTTGTCGAGTCGCTTCTCCGGGGGCAGCGGGAGCGTGTTCGTCACCACCAGCTCCGAGATGCGGCTGTTCTTCAGGCGCTCGGTCGCCGGGTCGGAGAGCAGCGCGTGCGTCGAGGCCACGATCACGTCCGCGGCGCCCTCGTCGAACAGGATGTCCGCCGCCTTCGTGATCGTCCCGCCGGTGTCGATCATGTCGTCGACGATCAGGCACACCCGGCCCTCGACCTCGCCCACCACCCGGTTCGCCACCACCTGGTTCGGCTTCAGCGGGTCCCGGGTCTTGTGGATGAACGCCAGCGGGCAGCCGCCCAGCCGGTCCGTCCACCGCTCCGCCACCCGCACCCGGCCCGAATCCGGCGCCACCACCGTCATCGGCCGGCCCGCGAACTTCTGGCTCACATGCTCGGCCAGGATGTCCATCGCGAACAGGTGATCCACCGGCCCGTCGAAGAAGCCCTGGATCTGCGCGGTGTGCAGGTCGACGGTCAGGATCCGGTTGGCCCCCGCCGTCTTCAACAGGTCGGCCACCAGCCGGGCCGAGATCGGCTCCCGGCCGCGGTGCTTCTTGTCCTGCCGCGAGTACGGGTAGAACGGCAGTACCACGGTGATCCGCTTCGCCGACCCACGCTTCAACGCGTCGATCATGATGAGCGTCTCCATGACCCACCGGTTCACGCCCTCGGTCATCGACTGCACGACGAACGCGTCCGACCCGCGTACCGAATCCTTGAAACGCACGAAGATCTCGCCGTTCGCGAACTCGTACGAGTCCGACGGCGTCGGCGCCACGCCCAGCACCTGGCCGATCTCCTCCGCCAACTCCGGGAAACCCCGGCCGGAGAAAAGCATCAGGCTCTTACGGTTCTCCGCGACGATGCTGCCCATCGGATCGCTGCTCCCGTTGGATCGAGGGGGTGTAGTCACCTGAAGTATCCCCCGAGGCCACCCGCACGCCATGCCCCCGAGCCCACCGGGTGGGATGCCTCACCCCACCCGTAACCTCAGCTTTCCCTACGACACGCCCGGGCGCGAGACCTTCGCGGCCGGCCGCCGCCGTCATTCCGCCTCGGACACCTCGCCGGCGCCCGCGGCGGCCCGCTCGGCCACCTCCGCGGCGGCCGCCGACTTCGAGCCCGGCCGGCGCCGCGCCGTCCAGCCCTCCACGTTCCGCTGCTGCGCCCGGGTCACCCCCAGGTTCCCGGCCGGCACGTCCTTCGCGATCACCGAACCCGCCGCCACATACGCCCCCGGCCCAACCTCGACCGGCGCGATCAACACGGTGTCCGACCCGACGAACGCGGCCTCGCCGACGACCGTCCGGCTCTTCCGCACCCCGTCGTAGTTCGCCACGATCGTCCCCGCACCCACATTCGCCCCCGCGCCCACGGTGGCATCACCCACGTACGACAGATGCGGCACCTTCGCACCCTCACCCAGCTCGGAATTCTTCGCCTCGACGAACCCGCCGATCTTCGACTTCCGGCCCAGCCTGGTCCCCGGCCGCAGGTACGAGAACGGACCCACCACCGCCTCCGGCCCGATCTCCGCCCCCACCGCGTGCGCCCGCAGCACCGTCGCACCCGCGCCCACCGACGTGTCGACCAGCGTCGTGTCCGGCCCGATCACCGCGCCCGCCGCCACCGCCGAAGCACCCTTCAGCTGGGTGTTCTGGTCGATCACCGCATCCGGCTCCAGCGTCACCGTGACATCGATCCAGGCCGTCGCCGGATCCAGGATCGACACGCCCGACCGCATCCACGCGGTGTTCACCCGATCCCGCAGAAGCGCCCGCAGCTCGGCCAACTGCGCCCGGTCGTTGGCACCCAGCGTCTCCTCGACATCCGGCGCCACGAACACGCCCACCGGGCTGCCCACCTCGACCAGCAGCCCGAACACGTCGGTGAGGTACTCCTCGCCCTGCTCGTTGTCGGTGGACAGCTTCCCGAGCGCCGCCCGCAACGCCGCCGCCTCGAACACGTAGATCCCGGCGTTGATCTCCCGGATCTCCCGCTCCTCGGCCGACGCGTCCCGCTCCTCCACGATCCGCGCCAGCCCACCGCTCGCGTCCCGCACGATCCGCCCCAGCCCCGACGGGTCGTCAACGGCCGCCGCCAGCACGGTGGCCGCCCGCGCGGCCGACTCGTGCGCCGCGATCAGACTCGCCACCGTCTCCGGCCGCAACAACGGCACGTCCCCGTTGAGCACCACGACCGTCCCGGCCGCCTCCGGCACCGCCTCCAGCGCGATCCGCACCGCGTGCCCGGTCCCGTTCTGCACCGCCTGCAACACCGGCACCGCCGCCGGCGCCACCTCGGCCAGGTGCTCGCGCACCTGCTCGGCCTGGTGCCCCACCACGACCACCGTCTGCTCGGCCTCCGCCGCACCGGCCGCCACCAGCACGTGCCCGAGCAGCGTGCGCCCGAGCAGCGAGTGCAGCACCTTGGGAGTAGCGGACTTCATCCGCTTACCCTCCCCAGCAGCAAGAACGACAACAGTACGACGAGGGGCCTGGCTCACGCGGTAACTCCATTGTTCGCTGTAGGACGCGGCGTCACTTCAACCACGGGCCGAGCGGGCCGCCGCTACCACACAATGGCTCGGCTGTCAGGACTCGAACCTGAAATAGAGGAGTCAAAGTCCTCTGTGTTGCCAATTACACCACAGCCGATTGGTTCGATCGCCACACTAGCGCGTCGCCCTCGCCTCACAGAACTTACTATCCCAGCGCATCGAGTGCTTCCATCACACCCTCCACGCGCCAGTACAACTCGCGGGACCGCGGCACCTCGATACACAGACACCCGTGGTAGTCGGCGCCCGTGTTGACCCGCTTGGTCGCCGGGTTGTGCCGCTTGATGGTCGGCCGGAAGAACTGCTCACGGGGCAGGCCGAGCCGCTCGGCCCACCAGTCGCCGGCCGCATCCGCGTCGGCCGTCTCGTGGATGTGCACCCGATAGCGGAGCGACTCGGGCGACCGGCCATGCGCGGCCAGAAACCGGAGGAAGAGCCGATGCAAGCGGGGATCGTTGTTGATGAACTTCAGCCGATCGAGTCGCCGCCACGGCTTCGACTTCGCCCCCTCGCACATGTAAACCAGTGCCCCGCCGATGAAGACGTCGCGCTCGGTGATCTCGCCAACGTCGGCCGCCGCTCGCGCCCGCTCCTCCGCCTCGCGCCGGTCGCGCTCGGCGCGCACCGCGTCCCAACGGCCGGCATTCATGAGCGCGGCGTGCTCCTGCTTCTGCCGGACGCGCTCGGCGTCGGGGTCGAGCGGGATGTGCCGAACCCACAGCCAGGCTGTCGACTTGGCCACGCCGATCCGGGCGGCGAGATCGGGGATCGACCAGCCCAGTTTGCGCAGCTCGACCGCCTCGCGACGCAGGTGGTCCTTGGCGTTGGGGCGGCGTGTCCATGCGGGCGGCTCGACCCCACGCAGCCAGTCGGTCAGCGTCGCGCTGCCGACCCCGAAATGCCGCATCAGCTCGGAGAGCGACATACCCGGGTCGACGCGCAGCCGTCGGGCCTCTTCTCGTCTCGGGTCCCCGTTCGTATTCATGTCACTACATTAGGACGGTCTGACGCTGAACTGTAAGACCGTAGGTGTGCCAAATTCGCTCGCCGATCCTCTTGGACTCACGACCTCCTCCGGCTACGGTGGCGTAAGTTACGGTGACGTAGGCGTAACTAATTGATCTCCCCCGAAACAGCGCCGTCCCCAAGATCAGTGAGGTGCCATGACTTCCATCGCCGAGGCCGCACCCAAGGCCAGCCCCAAGCCGCTCACCGACGGTCCGCAGCCGCGGGGCATCCTCATCGCCCTGTACGCGTTCGTGATCGTCCCGTTCCTGGCGGTGCTGGTCGCCGTCCCGGTCGCCTGGGGTGGCTGGCTGTCCTGGACCGACATCGCCATCGGCGCCGTCTTCTACGTGGTCTCCGGACTGGGCATCACGGTCGGTTTCCACCGGTACTTCACGCACGGCTCGTTCAAGGCGAAGCGCTGGCTGCGGATCGCCCTGGCGCTGGCGGGCTCGCTGGCGATCGAGGGGAACATCATCCAGTGGGTGGCCGACCACCGGCGGCACCACATGTTCAGCGACCAGGAGGGTGACCCGCATTCGCCGTGGCGGTACGGCACGGGTTACTGGGCGCTCACCAAGGGCCTCTGGTTCGCGCACATGGGGTGGATGTTCAGCCGCGAACTGTCGAACCGGGAGCGGTTCGCCCCGGATCTGCTGGCCGACCGGGACATCGACCGGGTGGACAGGGCGTTCCCGGCGATCGTGATCTTCTCCACCCTGGGCCCGGCGCTGGCCGGTGGCCTGATCACCTGGTCCTGGCAGGGCGCGCTGACCGCGTTCTTCTGGGCCGGCATCGTGCGGATCGGCCTGCTGCACCACGTCACGTGGTCGATCAACTCGGTCTGTCACGTGTACGGCGAGCGCCCGTTCGAGGTGCGCAACGGGGACAAGGCGTCGAACTTCTGGCCGCTCGCGATCGTCTCGTTCGGGGAAAGCTGGCACAACCTGCACCACGCGGATCCGACGTGCGCCCGGCACGGCGTGCTGCGTGGTCAGATCGACATCTCGGCCCGGCTGATCTGGCTTTTTGAGAAGGCGGGCGCGGCGTGGGCGGTGAAGTGGCCGAACCGGGAACGACTGGCCGCAAAGATGATCAAAGCGTGACGGCGCCCACGGGGGAGATGGACAAAGGGCACACCTGGCAGGATGTCCAGGTGACCGACTCAGCAGGCGACAGCAGCGACGAGCAGCCTCGTGTGCGGCGGCAGCGGCCGGCGGCGACCCCTCCCCGGGTCCGCATGTCGGCCGCGCAGCGGCGCGAGCAACTGATCGCGATCGGGCGGCAGTTGTTCGCGGAGCGAGGCTTCGACGCGACCAGCGTCGAGGAGGTCGCGGCCCGCGCGAAGGTGTCGAAGCCGGTGGTGTATGAGCACTTCGGCGGCAAGGAGGGGCTGTATGCGGTCGTCGTCGACCGCGAGGTCCGCTCCCTGCTCGACCGGATCGCCGCGGCGCTGACCGCGGGCCACCCGCGCGAGCTGCTGGAGCAGGCGGCGCTGGCCCTGCTGGACTACATCGAGGACGAGCCGCATGGTTTCCGGGTGCTGGTCCGCGAGTCGCCGGTGCTGTCCCCGGCGGGGAATTTCTCCAGCGTCATGAACGATGTGGCGCACCAGGTGGAGCACATCCTGGGCGACGAGTTCAAGCGCCGCGGCCTGGATCCGAAGTTCGCCGAGCTGTACTCGCAGGCGCTGGTCGGGATGGTGGCGCTGGTCGGCCAGTGGTGGCGGGAGGCGCGCAAGCCGAAGAAGGAGATGGTGGCCGCCCACCTGGTGAACCTGGCGTGGAACGGCCTGTCCCATCTGGAGCCGAAGCCCTCGCTGCTGACCCGGAAGACGCGGTAGCCGTCAGGCCGGGCGGCCCTCCCGGACCTGGCGCGGCGCGCCGGCCTGGGCGGCGGGCGCGACCTTGCTGTAGAGGCTGGTGGTGATCAGCGCCAGGCCCACGATGTACGTGACGATCACCGTGTTGATGTCCTGCCCGAAGATGTTGGCGTCGGTGCGGCTGAACGCGAGCCCGAAGCTGCCGAGGACGAGCAGGCCCCAGCCGAAGTACTTGTCCACGGCGGTGTCGGCGTTGCGGCCGATGAGGGTGGCGATCACGACGATCGCGCCGACGGCCAGCATGATGATCGACAGGAGCAGGTTGGCGCCCTGGCCGAGGACGGTCTTGCCGTTGGCGCCGGTGAACGCCTCGCCGGAGGTCTGGATCAGGCCGACGATCCCGAAAACGACCAGGTAGGCGCCGGCCAGGAAGCCGACGACGCGGTACAGCGGCCGCAGCGGGTGGTTGACGGGGTTGTGCGCCATGGTGTCCGTCTCCAAGCTCAGGTGTTCGTCCACGCCGATTCTCGCGTATCGCGCGGAAGCGGCGCAGGCACACCCCCCGGTTCAGTTTTCGGGCACCTGCTCGGCCAGTTCGAGCCAGGCCTCCTCGACCTGGCCGCGCTCCTCCTGGACCGCCTTGAGCTGCGCTTCCAGCTCGACGATCTTGGAGTAGTCGCTGCCGTGCTCGGCCAGCGCCTCATTGATCTTGAGGATCCGCTCCTCGAGCTTGGCCAGTTGCCGCTCCAGCCGGGCAAGATCCTTGCGAGCCTGGCGTACCTCACCCGCGGAGAGGCCGGTCGCGCTCGGCGTCGCTTCCGCTTGCGACTGCGTTTCCCGTACGCCTGGGGCCAGGCGGGCCGCCGCCCGCGTCAGATACTCGTCCACGCCGCCCGGCAGATGCACCAGACGCCCGTCGCCGAACATCCCGTACGCGGTGTCGGTGACCCGCTCGACCAGGTACCGGTCGTGACTCGCCACGATCATCGTGCCCGGCCAGGAGTCGAGCAGGTCCTCCAGCGCGGCCAGCGTGTCGGTGTCCAGGTCGTTGGTGGGCTCGTCGAGCAGCAGCACGTTCGGCTCGGTGGCCAGCAGGCGCAGCAGCTGCAGCCGGCGCCGCTCGCCGCCGGACAGGTCGCTCACCGGCGTCCAGATCCGCTTGTCGGTGAAGCCGAACACCTCCGCCAGCTGCCCCGCCGACAGCTCCCGGTCGCCGAGCCTGACCCGCTTGGCGACCTCCTCCACGGCCTCGAGCAGGCGCAGGTCGCCGGGCAGTTCCCTGAGCTCCTGGGAGAGGAACGCGGCCCGCACCGTCGAGCCGGTGACCAGCCGCCCACCCGACGGGGTGCTGAGGCCGGCCAGCAGCCGCAGCAGCGTGGTCTTGCCGGCCCCGTTGGCGCCCAGCACGGCGATCCGGTCGCCCGGCCCGACCTGCCAGGTGAGCCCGTTCAGGATCGGCTTGCTGCCCGCGGTGAGCGTCACGTTCTCCAGGTCGTAGACCTGCTTGCCGAGCCGGGTGACGGCCAGCCGCTGGAGGCTGACCGTGTCGCGGACCGGGGGCACGTCGGCGATCAGCGCGTTGGCCGCGTCGATCCGGAACTGCGGCTTGGAGGTACGAGCGGGCGGCCCGCGGCGCAGCCAGGCGATCTCCTTGCGCAGCAGGTTCTGCCGGCGGGCCTCGACCGCGGCGGCGACCCGCTGCCGCTCGGCGCGGGACAGGATCCAGGCCGCGTAGCCGCCCTCGTACGCGTACACCTGCTCGTCGACGACCTCCCAGGTCGCGGTGCAGACGGCGTCGAGGAACCAGCGGTCGTGGGTGACCACGCACAGCGCCCCGCGGCGGGTCAGCAGGTAGCGGGCCAGCCAGTCGACGCCGGCCACGTCCAGGTGGTTGGTGGGCTCGTCGAGGATCAGCAGGTCGCTGTCCCGCACGAGCAGGGCGGCCAGCGCGACCCGGCGGCGCTCACCCCCGGACATCGGCCCGACCGGCGTCTCCAGCCCGAGGTGGCCCATGCCGAGCCCGTCGAGGATGGCGCGCACGCCCGCGTCGCCGGCCCACTCGTGCTCGGCGCCCATGCCCTGGGCGAGCCACCCGGTGCCGAGCACGACGTCCCGCACGGTCGCCTCGGCGGCCAGGTCGAGCGTCTGCGGCAGGGTGGCGACACGCAGGTCACGGCGGTGGGTGACGCGCCCGGAGTCGGGTTCCTCGGCCTTGGCGAGCAGCCGCAGCAGGGTGGACTTACCGGCCCCATTGAGCCCGACGATGCCGACCCGAGCGTCGTCGTCCAGCCCGATCGACACGTCGGTAAGCAGCTGACCGGCGGCGCCGTACCCCTTGTTGACCCGGTCCAGGTTGATGATGTTGGCCACGATGCGACCTACGTTACCCGCGCCGCCACACGCAGCGCCCAGCCACGGCGCCCGGAGACAGCGCCCGTCGCACCGCCCGGTCATGGCACGCGACCACAGCGCCCGTCGCATCGCCCAATCACGGCACCGGAGACGGCACGCGGACACAGCGCCTGGTCGCGGCACGCGGGTCAGGTGACCCGGGCTCCGGGCATCGGGCCGCGGGCGGTCAGTGCCTCGCGGCAGACCCCGGCGGCGTCGACGGCGGCGGCCAGCCGCTCGGCGTGCGCGGCGTCGGCGGCCAGGAACACGCAGGTCGGCCCCGAGCCGGAGACCAGGGCGGCCAGGGCGCCGGCGTCGCGGCCCGCCGCCAGCACGGCGGACAGCTCGGGCCGCAGCGCCAGGGCGGCCGGCTGCAGGTCGTTGCCGAGGGCCGCGCCGAGCACCGCCGGGTCACGCTGGCGCAGCGCGGCCATCAGCTCGTCGGCCCCGGCCAGCGCCTTGGGCGGGAACGGGCTGTCGCGGAGGGCGTCGAGCTTCGCGTACACCTCGGGGGTGGACAGGCCGCCGTCGGCCAGTGCGACCACCCAGTGCCAGGTGGTGGGCCGGGCCAGGATCGGGCTGACCGCCTCGCCGTGCCCGGTGCCCAGCGCGGTGCCGCCGTGCAGCAGGAACGGCACGTCCGAGCCGAGCGCGGCGCCCACCTCGGCCAACTCGTCGCGGGACATCCCGGTCCCCCACAGCAGGTCGCAGGCGATCAGGGTGGCGGCCGCGTCGGCACTACCCCCGGCCAGCCCGGCGGCGAGCGGGATCGACTTGCGCAGGTGCAGCCGGGCGTGCGCCGGCACCCTGGTCCGCGCCGCCAGGGCCCGCGCCGCCCTAATGATCAGGTTGCTCTCGTCGAGCGCGAGCGACCCGGCGCCCTCGCCCTCCATGGTCAGCGCGAGCGTGTCGCCCTGCCGCGCGGTGAGCTCATCGAACAGGCTGATCGCGTGATAGATCGTGTTCAGCTCGTGAAACCCGTCCGGCCGCAGCGGCCCCACCCCGAGATGCAGGTTGATTTTCGCGGGCACCCGCACCCGCACCGGCCCACTGTGCCGACGCGGCTCATCGTCGTCCGGCCCCCACGCCTCCGTCACGGAGTGATGTCCCGGATCGAAAGGCGAATGTCAAACGGCGCGCTCAGCACAAGCTCCGTTTCCGCCTGGGCGGCCAGCTCGTAGCGCCCGTCGACGAGGTCATATGCGTGGACACGGATAGGCCCTTGCTCGATTCGCCAGAAATGCCGGACGCCGGCTGCCGCGTACTCGGCGGGTTTCTCCAACCGGTCTCGGCGCTTGGTGCCCGGAGATACGACCTCGACCGCGATCGCCACCTCGTCGGGCATCACGTAATGATTCGTATCCTCGACCAAGGCGTCCACCAGGAGCACGTCGGGCTCGAGGCTGTCCTTGAGCCCGACGGCGACCCCGACCGCGGTCACGGGCCGGAATTGCTCGGGCGCGTGCTGTCGGAACCAAAGCCACAGCAGGTTGCCGATGTTCTGGTGGCCGATCGTCGGGGAGGGAACCACGATCATGACTCCATCGCGAAGCTCGACGCGTGGAGCGTCATCGGGGAGATTGAGAACGTCTTCGAGGAAGTAGTTCGCCAGACGCTGCCTGAGCGGGTTTGGCGACCACATGACATGACCGGTCGGCTCCGCGGTCATGAGTCCACCTCCTCGGGCTGTCTGCCGGACGCGCTGAGCTTACCGCCGACGCCGGACAGTTTTGCCGCGGCGGCTATCTCGGCGAACTGGGCGACGGTCAGCGATTCCCCCCGGGCCTGCGCCGCTATCCCCGCCGCCACCAGCACCTTCTCCGCTGCTGCCGGTCCGCCGGCCCATCCGGCCAGTGCCGCCCGCAACGTCTTGCGCCGCTGGGCGAACGCCGCGTCGACGACCGCGAAGACGTCAGCGCGGTCGATGTCCTCCCTCGGTGGCGTACGCCGGGTGAACGCCACCAGTCCGGAATCCACGTTGGGCACCGGCCAGAACACCGCCGGCGGCACCTTCCCGGCCGGCCGGGCGTCCGCGTACCAGGCGAGCTTCACCGACGGCACCCCGTACACCTTGGAGCCCGGCCCGGCAGTGAGCCGGTCGGCGACCTCCTTCTGCACCATCACCAGCCCGCCGCGCAGGGTCGGCAGCTCGGCCAGCAGGTGCAGCACCACCGGCACCGCGACGTTGTACGGCAGGTTCGCCACCAGCATCGTCGGCGCCGGGTCGAAGTCCGCCGCGCCCACCCGCATCGCGTCGGCCTGGTGCACGGTCAGGTTCGCCGCCGTGACCGTCGAAGGGAGCGCCGCCGCGAGGCGCGGGTCGATCTCCACGGCGTGTACGTGCCGGACCGCGCCGACCAGGCCGAGCGTGAGCGAGCCGAGCCCCGGCCCGACCTCCAGCGCCACGTCGTCGGGGCGCAGGCCGGCGGCGGCCACGATGCGGCGGATCGTGTTCGGGTCGTGCAGGAAGTTCTGGCCGAGCTTCTTGGTCGGGGACACGCCGAGGCGGGCCGCGAGCTCCCGGATCTCCGCCGGGCCGAGCAGTGCGTCAGCCATGAGGTCAGAGCCTACGGCCGGGGCAGCCGGCCCTGGACGCGACGGGGTAGAAAGCAGGAATGGGCGAGTTGCTCGAACTGCAAGCGGTGATCGAGGCCGCGCCGGACGAGGTGGCGAAGATCCTTCTTGACGTACGCCCGGGCGGCCGCTCGCCGATCGCGATCCGCGGCGAGGTCGCCGAGGCCGGCCCCGGCGACGACTTCGAGATGGTCCAGGACGGCAGCCGGATCACCGTCTCGGTCGACCGCGCCCGCCGCTCGGTGACTCTGCAGGGCGAGTGGTGGTACCGCGGGGTCACCTCGGTCGAGCCCGACCCGCGCGGCAGCCGGGTGGTGCACCGCATCTTCAACGTCGCCCAGGGCCACGGCTGGGCGGTCCGGTTCGCCGCCCGCGGCCCGCTGAACAGCGCCCCCAGGACGTTCGCCGAGACGGTGCACACCCTCGGTGAGCTCCTCGGCGTCGCCGCCTGGGTCGTCGACGACTAACGCCAGGGCCCGAAGACCCGCTCACCGTTCGCCGAGATCGCGGCGCACAGCTCGTTTACGTCGTCCCCGCGGGTCTCGGCGAGCGCCCGCACGGTCAGCGGGATCAGGAAGGACGCGTTCGGCCGCCCCCGGTACGGCATCGGCGTCAGGTACGGCGCGTCGGTCTCCACCATGATCAGCTCGGCCGGCGTGATCTGGGCGGCCGCCCGCAGCTCACCCGCGCTGGCGAAGGTCACCGTCCCGGCGAAACTGAGGTGGTACCTGCGCCGTACGCACTGGGCGGCGAACTCTCGGTCACCGGAGAAGCAGTGCATGACCACCGTCTCCGGCGCGCCCTCCTCGTCGAGCACCCGCAGCACGTCCTGGTGCGCGTCCCGGTCGTGGATGACCAGCGCCTTGCCGTGCCGCTTGGCGATCGCGATGTGCGCCCGGAAGCTCTCCTCCTGGGCGGGCCGGCCGCCCTCGCCGGTCCGGAACGTGTCCAGCCCGGTCTCGCCGACGCCGCGCACCCGCGGCTGCCCGGCCAGGGCCTCGATCTCGCGCAGCGCTTCGTCGAGATCGGACCGGAGAGGCGCCTCGTTCGGGTGAATTGCAACCGCCGCCAGAATCGCCTCGTTCCGGGCCGCCAGCTCGGCCCCCCAGCGCGACGACAGAACGTCCACACCCACCTGCACCAGCCGATCGATACCGGTCTTGGCGGCCGCGTCAATCAATGCGTCCACCGGGTCGCCGGAGCCGTCGCCGGGCATCCCGGCCTCCTGAATCGTGAGATCCAGGTGGGTGTGGCTGTCGAAGACCGGAACGGACAACGGCTCGGGCGGGGCGGGGAACTCCCCGCGCCGCCGCGCTTGCTTGTCGCGCCGGGCGCGGGACGGTGTCGATGGCATGTGAGACATTGTGCACTTACGCCTGGACGCAACCGTTTGTTCACTTGGAATCCACTGCCGTCGCTTAGCTTGCGCGCGTGACCTTGACCGGCGAGGACAGCACGGTCGGCGCCGATCCTCTGGAGCCGCCCCTCTCGGCGCCCCTGCGTCGCGATCTCGGCTGGGCCCAGGTCCAGCGGATGAGCCAGTCGGCGGCCTACCGCGACGATGTGATGTTGCGGCGCATCCGCGCGACCGCGGCGATCCGCCGGGGCACCAGGATGATCAAGGTGCTCTCCCCCGCCCAGGTCGCCGGGCATCTGGGCGGCTGGCTCCCGTACGGGTTCTGCTATCGCGCCTGCGACCTGGCCCACCTGCACGACCCACGGGAGCTCACCCTGCTCGCCACCGACGGCGCCGCGGACAGTGCGGAGGTCGCCTACGCGCTGCGCTGGCGGGCCGTCGACCCGCTCGACTACGAGGTCCCGGCCGGCCCCGCCCAGCCCGGCCTGGCGCTGCTGCCCGCGCACTCCCGGGTCGGCGCGATGGTGCTCGGCACCGGCTTCAGCCCGAGCACCGAAGACCTCATCCCGGAATACATCACCGCCGGCTTCGCGGACCTCCCGATCCCGGCGAACGCGCAGATCGTCGCGTACGTCGAGGGCGGCGAGGAGATCCTGCTCTACACGTACCAGCCGGAGCAGCACGGCTGGCTGCGCCTGGCCGGCCCGCGCTGGCGCCCGCTGCTGGACAATCTGCCCGGCGTCAGCCCCGACCGGGAGTACGTGCCCTGCACGTCACCCGGCTCGGCCAAGCTGGTCGGCCGGATCAAGGACAAGGAGTACGAGGCGGTCGCCGACCCGCCGGACGAGTTCCGCGTCCGCGCGCTCACCCGCGCCGCCCGGTACCCGGTGAGCACCCTCAGCCGCCGCGCCGAACAGGCCCTCTGGCGCAACACCCCGTGCTGGGTGCTGCAGCGCGACGACAGCTGGGCCCGCCTGCGCCTGGTCCGCCCGGACGCCGAGACGCTCAACGCCACCGGCGCCCGCTGCTACGAACGAGGCGTCTACGAGACCTGGGCCCCGGTAGGCGAGCTGTACGACCACCACATAGCCGACATCCCCTACGCGTTGTAGACCGCCAGCCCCACGCCCCGTCGCATTCCCGCGCCACCCCCCCGACTCCAGGGCCTCCCGGGGTGCCCCGTATCAGGGAACGGCCCGCGATCGCCCCGCTGATGAGGGGAGGCCGGTTTTCGGCACCGCGGGGTTTGCGGTACCGAAAACCGGCCTCCCCTCATCAGCCTCGAAGGGGCGATCGCCCGCGGCGCCGGAGGCGACGCCAGCCAGCACAGCGCCGGAGGCGACGCCAGCAAGCTCAGCCCTCCAAGCGTGCGAGCTCCTCCTCGACCACGGACGGCTCGAGCTTGCGGAACACCGGCTTCGGGGCCGCCAGCGGAGTGCCGGCCACCAGCGGCACCGACTCCCACCGCGCGCCGACCGTGTAGTCGCCGGTCAGCACCGGGTAGGACGGGCCGCCGTCGAGGTCGTCGACCTCCTCGATGCGCGGCATCGGCGCGTGCACGCCGGCGCCGCCGAGCAGCTCGAACACCTTCTGCGCGGAGTGCGGCAGGAACGGGGTCAGCAACGTGTTCGCGTCGCTGACCACCTGCAGCGCCACGTGCAGCACGGTGGCTTGGCGGGGCTTCTCCTCCTCGGCCTTCAGCTTCCACGGGGCCTGGTCGGACAGGTATTTGTTCGCCTCGGCGACCACCCGCATCGCCTCGCCGATCGCCGCCTTCTGCCGGTGCTTGCCGATCAGGTCGCCGACCGTACCGAAACCGGCCTTGGCCACCGCCAGCAGCGCCTCGTCCTCCGGGGTCAGCTCGCCGGCCGCCGGGATCGCACCGAAGTTCTTCGCCGCCATCGAGATCGACCGGTTGACCAGGTTCCCCCAGCCGGCGACCAGCTCGTCGTTGTTGCGGCGGACGAACTCGGCCCAGGTGAAGTCGGTGTCGGTGGACTCCGGGCCGGCCGCGGCGATGAAGTACCGCAGGGCGTCGGCGTCGTAGCGCTCCAGGAAGTCGCGCACGTAGATGACGATCCGCCGGGACGAGGAGAACTTCTTGCCCTCCATCGTCAGATACTCGCTCGAGACGACCTCGGTGGGCAGGTTGAGCCGGCCCAGCTCGCCCGGCTCGCCGCCACGGTCGCCCTCGCCCGAGTAACCCAGCAGCAGCGCCGGCCAGATCACCGAGTGGAAGACGATGTTGTCCTTGCCCATGAAGTAGTACGACTGTGCGTCCTTGCCCAGCCCGTCGACCGACCACCACTGCCGCCACGCCTCCGGGTCGCCGGTGCGGCGGGCCCACTCGATCGAGGCGGACAGGTAGCCGATCACCGCGTCGAACCACACGTAGATGCGCTTGTCGTTGCGGTCACGCCAGCCGTCCAGCGGGATCGGCACGCCCCACTCCAGGTCGCGGGTGATCGCCCGGGGCTGCAGGTCGTCCAGCAGGTTGCGGGAGAATTTCAGCACGTTGGGGCGCCAATTCTCCCGCTGGTCGAGCCAGTGGCCGATCGCCTGGGCGAACGCCGGGAGGTCGAGGAAGAAGTGCTCGGTCTCGACGAACTCCGGGGTCTCCCCATTGATCTTGGAGCGAGGGTTGATCAGCTGTTCCGGGTCGAGCTGGTTGCCGCAGTTGTCGCACTGGTCGCCGCGGGCGCTCTCGTAGCCGCAGATCGGGCAGGTGCCCTCGATGTAGCGGTCGGGCAGGGTGCGCCCGGTGGACGGCGAGATCGCACCCAGGGTGGTGCGCCTGACGATGTACCCGTTCCTCTCCAGGACGGTGAACAGCTCCTGCACCACCGCGTAGTGGTTGCGGGTCGTCGTGCGGGTGAACAGGTCGTAGGACAGGCCCAGACCGTGCAGGTCCTCCACGATCACCCGGTTGTACCGGTCGGCGAGCTCGCGCGGGGTCACCCCGTCGGCGTCGGCCTGCACCTGGATCGGCGTGCCGTGCTCGTCGGTGCCGGAGACCATGAGCACGTCGTGGCCGGCCATCCGCATGTACCGGCTGAAAACGTCGGAAGGCACCCCGAAGCCGGAAACATGACCGATGTGGCGCGGGCCGTTGGCATAGGGCCAGGCAACCGCGGCGAGAACGTGACTCATGGTTCCTAAGAGTAATGAGCGGCCCGGGTGGCTCGCGAACGGATTCGTTCTGCCCATGGCGAGATACGCATTTATGGCGACACGCGCGGATTGTGCGTGATCGTCGCCCGGCCGCGTAGTCCAATGGAGCTGTGATCGGAGAGACGCCGCAACCAGGGGAGAAGCCCTCCACCGAGGGCAACCCGTGGTCGTTCTCCGACCCCGACCCGGGCTGGTGGCGCGGCGAGACCGACCGGGCCGCCACCGACCGGGCCGCCACCGATCCGCCGACCGGGCAACGGCACCCCCGCCGCCGCGCCGCGCAGCATCCGGCGGACGCCACGCAGGGCGGCACCGGGACCCTGCTCCCGCCGGGCAAGGCCGGGCCGAAGCGTTCCGGCCCGGAGGCGGAGGCGCATGCCGCGGGCGTACGCGACACCACCCGCCGCCTCGACCCGAGCGCCGAGCCGCCGGTCGTCGAGCGCAGTCACGACCAGCCGGACGCGCACCGCTACGACCCGATGCGGCCCCCGGCCGGACACCGGCCCCGCCGCACGGCCGCCACCGTCGCCGCGAACGAACCCGCCCCGAAGGCACCCACCGCCGAGGCGGAGGCCGCCCAGGCGGCGATGGCGGCGGCAGAAAAAGCGGCGGAAACCGGCGAGGCCCCCGACTGGGCCGTCGAAGCCACCGACGAGCACAAGATCGTCGAGGTCCGGGAGCCGGACGTGATGGTGCTGCCCGAGCCGAGCACCCGCAACCGGCCCACCGTTCCCCTGGAGCCGCCGCCCCCGGTCGCGCCGCCCGCGCAGCACCGGCGGGTGCAGCCGAACGAGCCGCTGCCGCGCGCCACCGGCGACCCGGAGACCGACGCGCGGCTGGAACGCCTGGAGAACTCCCCCTTCTGGCACACCGACCCGGAGCAGCTGGCCGAGCCGCTGCGGCCGGAGGTGCCCACGCACATCGCCGGCCGGCGCGGCACCCGGCGGGCCGCCCCGCGCACCCCGATCGCGGCGCTCACCGCGCTGATCGCGCTCGGCCTGCTCGCCGCGTTCTTCGCCTGGGTCAGCGCCGAGCCCTTCTGGCTGGCCATGGGGCACGGCGACCGCGGCTACGCGACCGTGACCAGGTGCACCGGCGCCGGCGTCACCCAGCACTGCGTGGGCCGGTTCGCCGCCGCCGACGACAGCTTCACGATCAGCCGGGTGACGCTGTTCGGGGTCGAGCCGGATCATCGGGTGCCGGGCACGATCTCGCCGGCCCGGATGGTCAGCCCGGACAGCTCGCACGCGTACCTCGGCACCACCAGCCCGCTGCTGCAGCTGCGCTGGATCCTCGGGTTCCTGCTGGTGCTGTTCTGCGGGTACGCGATCGCCGGCGTGACCGGCGCGCGACGGCTGGAGACGGGCCGGGCGCGGCGCGGGGCGGTGCTGGCCAGTCTGGCGGGTCCCGTCCTACTACTGGCGGGGTTCCTGATCGCGGCGTTCTGACCGCGTACGCAAGAATGGTCTTGGTCTTAGGTGTGGTGGACCAGGCTGTAGACCTCGCGCTTCTTCAGGCCGAAGTCGTCGGCGACGGCCTGGATCGCGTCCCGGCGGCTGGCGCCGGCGGCCTCCCGCCCGGCGACCTCCGCGCGCAACTCGTCGTCGGTCGGGCGCGGCGGCGGGCCGGCCGGCGCGCCCGCCACCACTAGGGTGATCTCGCCGCGCGGCTCGCCCTCGTGCGCCCAGGCGGCCAGGTCGGCGAGCGTGCCCCGGCGGATCTCCTCATACGTCTTGGTCAGCTCGCGGCAGACCGCGGCCGCACGATCGGACCCGAAAGCCGCCGCCAGATCGGTCAGAGCACCCGCGATCCGGTGCGGCGCCTCGAAGAACACCAGCGTCCTCGGCTCGGCGGCCAGCTCCCGCAGGCGCGAACGACGATGCGAGCCGGTGCGCGGCAGGAACCCCTCGAACACGAACCGGTCGCTGGGCAGCCCGGAGAGCGCGAGCGCCGTGGTCACCGCGCTCGGCCCGGGCGCGGCCGTCACCGGGAAACCGGCCTCCAGCGCGGCCCGCACCAGGCGGTACCCGGGATCGGAGACGCTCGGCATGCCCCCGTCGGTGACCACCGCGACCGTCGCGCCCTGTTCGAGGGCGGCCACCAACTCGGGCGTACGCCGCTCGTCGTTGCCCTCGAAATAGGACACCACCCGGCCGGCCACCGTCACGCCCAGGTCCCGGGCGAGCCGCGCCAGCCGCCGGGTGTCCTCGGCCGCGACCACGTCCGCCGAGGCCAGCACCTCGCGCAGCCGGGCCGACGCGTCGCCGATGTTGCCCAGCGGCGCGCCGGCCAGCACCACCCGGCCGGTGTTCTCTTTCGCTGTCACCGCGAAAGTCCATCACATGCGTGCCTTCTCAGCGGGAGGCCCTAGGATCGCGGAGTGACGACGGCGACAGCTGAGACAGAACTCACTCCGGAGCCGCCCGCGGCCGCGGAGCCCACCGGTGAGCGCGGCGTGCCCGAGGTCGTCCGCCGCCGCCTGAGCACCCTCGACAACTGGCTCAATCCGCACTCGTGGCTGGTCACGCTGGTCATTGTGGTGATCGCGGGCATCCTGCGGTTCCAGAACATCAGCCAGCCCAAGGGCTACATCTTCGACGAGGTGTATTACCCGACCGACGCGTGGGACATGATCCACCACGGCGTCGAGTGGGACGAGAAGACCAACGGCCCGGCGTATGTGGTGCATCCGCCGCTGGGCAAGTGGCTGATCGCGCTCGGCGAGCTGGTCTTCGGCAACAACGAGACCGGCTGGCGGGTCCCCGCCGCGGTCGCCGGCACCCTGATGATCCTGATCCTGGTCCGGGTCGCCTACCGCCTGTTCCACTCGGTGCTGCTGGCCGGCACGGCCGGTCTGCTGATGTCGCTCGACGGCTTCCAGCTGGTGCTCTCCCGCACGTCCCTGCTCGACATCTTCCTCGGCCTGTTCGTGCTGGCCAGCTTCGCCGCGATGGTGCTCGACCGAGATCATTACCGCCGCCGGCTGCTGCGCGCCCTGGAGAACGGCTACGACCCCACCAAGACCCCGGCGATCCCCCGGGTCATTCCGTGGTGGCTGGTCGTCTCCGGCGTGCTGTTCGGGCTGGCCTGCGGGGTGAAGTGGAGCGCGCTGTTCTTCCTGCCCTTCTTCGGCGCGCTGATCCTGGTCTGGCGCTGGCAGGCGCGGCGCTCGGCGGGCATCCCGCAGCCGATCGTCGCGGGCATCTTCGGCGACCTCGGCTGGGGCGTGCTGACCGTGGTCCTGTCCCTGCTGACCTACCTGGCCACCTGGACCGGCTGGTTCGTCACCAACACCGGCTACTTCCGGCACTACCGGCAGGCCAACGGGCTCAGCGAGCCGCCGGTCATCGGGGCCCTGCGCAACCTGTGGCACTACCACGTCGAGGCGTTCAACTTCCACAGCGGGCTGACCGAGCGGCACGTCTACCAGTCCTGGCCGTGGCAGTGGCTGCTGCTCGGCCGGCCGGTCGCGTTCTACTGGGGAAACAGCGGCAACTGCGGCGCGCCCAGCTGCGCCCGGGAGATCCTGCTGCTGGGCACGCCGATCCTGTGGTGGTCGTTCCTGCCCGCGCTGGGCGCGCTGATCTGGTTCGGCATCGCGCGCCGCGACTGGCGAGCCTGGGCGATCCTGGTGCCGGTGCTGGGCGGCATCCTGCCGTGGTTCTACTACGCGGTGAAGGACGGCCGCACGATGTTCTCGTTCTACGTCCTGCCCGCCCTGCCGTTCCTGATCCTGGCCGTGGTCTACGTGCTCGGGGCGATCATGACCCCACCCACCGGCGTGGTGGCCGGCAAGGCAAGACCCGACCGTCAGGTCATCGGAACGGTCGTGGCCGGCGCGTATGTGGTGCTGGTGGCGCTCTGCTTCGCCTACTTCCACCCGATCTTCGTGGCCCAGCTGATCACCTACGACAGCTGGTCCTCCCGGATGTGGCTGGGCGGCCGCTGGATCTGAAGGAGCTGGACGCCGGCGCCGCCGCAAGCTGCGCCGGCGTAACTTCAAGATCAAAATTCCGCTACCGTACGGGCACAGACGAGCCCCCGCGTTTCAAGGCGGCCTGGCTGCCGTCCCGGCCCCGTGCGGCCCGCATCCGGGCTTAGCTGCAACGCAGGCAGGCCGGCCCAGCCGTCGGGTCACCCACCTGCCGCCGGCCCACGGCAGCGGGAAATTGTGGCATTTGCGGCGCCGTCGGAATCGGCACGACGAGCGCTGAGCCGGGAACCATCCGCCCGGAACGTAAGGGCGCGCCCCGATCGCCTGCCACGGGGGAAGCGGGCGATAGGGGCGCGCAAGAAGAAGCTTAACGACCTCCGATGGCGGGCACAACGGGTCGCCTCTCGAACTTTCAAATTTCGATCAAGGCCTACCGCCACATCGGACATTCCGGTTGTATGATGATAAGGTAGGCGAAGCGGACGGTGAATGGCGCTCACAAAAAGTGTCCTTCATGCGACACGAAGAAACTCGGCGGAATGACGTAACCTTCGTGCGCGAGCCATTATCTCGCAGCTCAGCGCGATCACTTTTTCGGTGGCACACACCGGGGTCCATCTGGTCAAACGCCCACGGTCATCATTTCGGCTGATTCGCGCTGGCGATCATCCGTCATCCCCGGGAGTGAGTGCCTCCTGCATCGTCCGCGCGCTTTTTAAGCTCGCCGAGTGACTTCGCAGGAGCCAGAAAACCCGCCATTCATCGACGGCGACATCCCGGTCACCGAGGCGATCTTGGTGGCACCGCCGGCACCGGTGTTCGTGGACACCACCGGGCGCCGCAGCCGGCTGCTGCGCCGCATCGCGTACGGCTTCGGCGCCCTGGTCATGCTCTACGGCGGCCTGATCATCGTGAGCCTGGTCGGCGGGCCGGTCCCGTCCAGCGCCGTGCTGCCGCTGCCGGGGCTGGAGCCGGCCAGCGACGCCGACGACAAGAAGCCCGCCCCGCCCGGCCCCACCCCGGTCCCGTCACCCAGCCCGACCCGGCCGGTGTACGTCGCCGACCCGCTCCCGCACCGCGCCACCTCGGCGGCCCGGCTGGAGTCGGCCAAGGTCACCTCCGCGGCGGCCCGGCCGACGGCCAAGCCGGCCGCCACCCCGAAACCGACCACCCCCAAACCGGCCACCACGAAGGCCACGCCCAAGGCGACCCCGACCACCACCCGCCCGGTGGAGTCGACGACCGTGCCGACCACACCGGCCACCACCCCACCGACCACGCCGGCCACCGTCCCGCCCCCGCCGTCGCCGCCGGCGGACCCTTCCGGCGGCCAGGGCGGCGGCGAGGAGACGCCCACCACCGCGGCCACCACCGAGCCCACCAAGACCCAGCCCGCCAAGACCGAGCCCGCCAACACCGAATCCACCAAGGCCTCGGCGTGAGCACGCCCAAACGCCGGCGAGTTCTGCCGCCGCCCCGGGTCGCGCTCGCCGCCCTGCTGGTGGTGCTCTTCGTCGGCGTGCTGATCGTGCAGGCGTACGTCAACTCGGAGTTCAAGAGCGACCACCTCGACTCCGAGGTCGGCGACCAGGACGGCGTGCCGCTGTCGATCCGCGGCGGCGGCCCGGTCATCAACACCACCGGCGGCCAGCAGAGCAGCAGCCGGATGCCGGCCCGCACCATCGCCCTCACCTTCGACGACGGCCCCGATCCGACGTGGACCCCGGAGGTCCTCAAGGTGCTGGCCGACAACGACGCGCACGGCACCTTCTTCGTGATCGGCTCCGAGGTGGCCCGCCACCCGCAGCTCACCCGGGCGATCACCAACGGCGGCAACGAGCTCGGCCTGCACACCTTCACCCACCCGAACATGCAGCGGATCGCCCCCTGGCGGCGCACCCTCGAGCTGTCCCAGACCCAGGTGGCGATCGCCCGCGCCACCGGCATACACACCAACCTCGCCCGCTTCCCGTACTCGTCGAAGGCCGACGCGATCGACGACACGAACTGGAAGCTGGTCCAGGACGCCGGCCGGCAGGGCTACCTGATCGTGGTCAACGACATGGACAGCGAGGACTGGCAGCGGCCGGGCGTCGACCAGATCCTGCGGAACGCGAGCCCACCCGGCGAGACCCCGGCGGTGATCCTGTTCCACGACGCCGGCGGCGACCGCTCGCAGACCGTCGCGGCGCTGCGCCGGTTCATCCCGATGATGAAGGCCCGGGGCTACCGCTTCACCACGATCACCGAGGGCCTCAACCAGACCATCGCCGAGCGCAACAAGGTCAAGGGCGCCCAGCAGGTGCCGCTGCTGGCCGAGAACCCGCCCGCCCCGCGCAGCGACATCTGGCGCGGCGCCGCGGTGATCTACACCGTGCGCGCGGCGGACGGGATGCTCTGGCTCATCGCCGGGCTGTTCCTGGTGGTCGGGGCGCTGACCATCGGGCGTACCGCGCTGTTGCTGCTGCTCGCCGGCCGGCACGCCCGGCAGCGCCGCAAGCCCGGCTGGAGCTGGGGCGAGGAGGTCATCGACCCGGTCTCGGTGATCGTGCCCGCGTACAACGAGAAGGAGGGCATCGAGGCGGCGGTCCGTTCGCTGGCCGGCGGCGACCACCCCGGCGGGATCGAGGTGGTGGTGGTCGACGACGGCTCCACCGACGGGACCGCCGCGATCGTCGAGCGGATGGCGCTGCCCAACGTACGCGTCGTGCGGGTACCCAACGGCGGCAAGCCGAACGCGCTGAACACCGGCATCGCGCTGGCGAAGAACGAGCTGATCGTCACGGTCGACGGCGACACGATCTTCGAGCCGGACTCGATCCGGATGCTGGTGCAGGCGTTCGCCGACCCGTCGGTGGGCGCGGTCGCCGGCAACGTCAAGGTCGGCAACCGGCAGAAGATGGTCGCCGCCTGGCAGCACATCGAGTACGTGGTCGGCTTCAACCTCGACCGGCGCCTGTACGAGGTGCTCAACTGCATGCCCACGGTGCCCGGCGCGATCGGCGCGTTCCGCCGCAAGGCGCTCGCCGAGGTCGGCGGGATCAGCGACGAGACGCTGGCCGAGGACACCGACGTGACGATGGCGCTGTGCCGGGCCGGCTGGCGGGTGGTGTACGAGGAGCGCGCCAAGGCGTGGACCGAGGCGCCGGCCACCCTGGAGCAGCTGTACCGGCAGCGCTACCGGTGGAGCTACGGGACGATGCAGGCGATGTGGAAGCACCGCCGGTCGCTGTTCGACCGCGGCCCGTCCGGCCGGTTCGGCCGGGTGGGGCTGCCGTTCCTGGCCCTGTTCGGGGTGCTGCTGCCGATGCTCGCCCCGGTCGTCGACATCATGCTGCTGTACGGCCTGGTGTTCTGGGAGCTGGAGAAGACGCTGATCGGCTGGGGCGGCATGCTCGCCCTGCAGCTGTTCACCGCGGCCGTGGCGTTCCGCTTCGACAAGGAGTCGCTGCGTCCACTGTGGCGGCTGCCGCTGCAGCAGTTCGCCTACCGGCAGCTGATGTACCTGGTGCTGATGCAGTCGGCGACCACCGCGCTGACCGGCGGCCGGTTGCGCTGGCACAAGCTGCAACGCGCCGGGCTGACGCCGCGTTCGGAGCTGCCGGCGCCGCCCGTCCCGCCCGCCCTGGAGTCGCCAACCACGGTGGCGCCCATAGTGGACACTTGGCCGTCGACGATCGGCCAGGGCCGCGCCTCGGTGCACCCGGCGGCCGGCCGTGCCACGGCGCCGCCGGTGCCGGCCCAGATGCGGCCCGAAGACCTCCCGTCGGCCGGCTCGCCCCCGGCCGGCGGCTCCGGCCCGGTCTACTCCGGGTGACCAGGGGTCCGTACCCGTCCGAACTGCAGCCGGACGGGTACGGGCCCTTGCGGGCGCTAGGCCGCGATCAGGTCGGCGATCTGCGCGGTCGTGGTGGGCTGGGCGAACGGGAAGACGACGTGCAGCGAGGTGCCGTCGCCGGGCCGGTCGGAGAGCGCCACGGTGGCGTGGTGCGCGTCCAGGATCTTCTTGGCCACGGCCAGCCCGCGGTCCGGGCCGGGGATCTCCGACGGGTTCGCGATCGCGCCGTAGTACAGGTGCGGGAACAGGTCGGGACGCAGGCCGTCGGGCAGGTCCATGTCATCCAGCCGTACGGTCGGGCCCGACTCGATCTCGGTGCCCACCCGCACCCGGCCGCCGGACGGCGTGTACTTCACCGCCGCGAACAGCAGGTGGGTGAGGACCTGCTCGAGGCGTACCGGATCGGCGATGATCGGCAGCGCCGGCCCGCCGGCCTGGTTGAGGATCCAGATCTGCTTGGTCGCCGCGATCGGCCGCACCGACTCGACCGCCCGCTGGGTGACCCGGGTCAGGTCGATCTGCCGCATGTGCAGGCTCTCGCTGCCGAACCCGGCCTCGGCCATCGTGGTCAGGTGCTGCAGCAGGTCGAGGAAGCCGCGGATGTGCCCGGCGGTGGCCCGCCCGACCAGCTCGGCCAGTTCGGCGTCGTGGAACCCGGTGCTGCCCAGCTTGTCGAGGTACGACGAGATCAGCCGTAGTGGCGCCCGCAGCTCCCCGCCGACCAGCCCGGCCAGGTCGTCCTTGCGCCGCTCCAGCTCCTGCAGGCGGGCGGTGGTGTTGGCCAGCGCGATGGCGTGCCGGCGCATCTCCATCTGGGTGGTGACCTGCCGGGCCAGCGCGCGCAGCGCCTGCAGCTGCTCGACGTCGAGGCTGCGCGGGTTGTTGTCGATCACGCAGAGGGTGCCGAGCGCGTACCCGTCGGTGGTGATCAGCGGCGCGCCGGCGTAGAACCGGATGCCGCCGTCCATGTCCACCGACGGGTTGTCCGAGAAGCGGGCGTCCTTGGTGGCATCGGGGACGACCAGCAGGTCGCGGCCGAGGATCGCGTGCGCGCAGAAGGAGAGGTCGCGCGAGGTCTCGGTGAGGTCGGTGCCGACCCGGGCCTTGAACCACTGCCGGTCGGTGTCGACCAGGGTGACCAGGGACATCGGCGTGCCGCACACGTTCGAGGCGAGCGCCACGATGTCGTCGAAATCCTGCTCCGGCGCGCTGTCGAGGATGTCGAGCGCGTAGAGCGCAGCGAGCCGATCGGTTTCGTTGTCGGGCAGGGGAGCTTGCATGCCGTCACCTCCGAAGACTTGCTTCAGAGATACCACCCGAAAGTAGCATTTTTCAGGTTTCGCCAAATGCGCCGGGCGGCGGTGCGGCAGACGCTAGGCGGCGGTCAGCGAACGCTCGGCGACCGGCCAGCCGAGCAGCGTACGCAGCTCCTCCGGCCCGGCCAGCTCGTCGGCGCCCAGCTCGGCCCGGGCGATCCGGTAGCCGGCCGCCTGGTCGGGGTCGTAGCCGTACACCTCGGGCCACTGCCGGTGCAGCCGCGGCTCGCCGCCGAAGGTCATGTCGCCGTTCTCCAGCACCATCGGGTCGCCGTAGACCGCGCCCTGGCAGCCGGCCAGCAGGCCGTACCAGATCGCGCTGCACAGCCGATTGGACACCACCCGGCGGTGCCGGCGCAGCTCGGCCAGCTGGCGCACCAGGAACTCACGGTCGTGGTCGCGCCACCAGAAGCCCCGGTAGCCGTGGCAGATCACCCGGAAGCCGGCCTTCTCGTACAGCTTGCGGATCGCCCGCACCCGGTGCTCGTTCCAGTACAGGCAGACCGTGATCGGGCCGGACTCGTGCGCCTTGATCTCGTCGATCAGCCGCCGGTGGTCGCCCATCACCTCCTGCCCCTCCCAGCCGTGGAACGGGTAGAAGATCGTGCCCTCGCGCTCATGACCGGCCGGCTCGGGCTCCATCTCCAGCAGGTACGCGAACGGGGAACCAACCACCACGACGTCGCGCCGCCCCTGCGACCAGGCTCGGCGGCGCACCTGCTCGGACCAGACCAGCAGCGGGCTGCCCTCGACGAACGGCACGCCGGGGGCGAGACCGTCGCCGATGTTCCACCCGTGCTGCAGGTAGCCCTGGATCCGCGGCGGGTGCAGCGGCTCGGCCAGCGCGCAGTACCGGGCCAGCACATGGGCGTGCCCGTAGTAGTAGTTCGCGTGATGCATACCCTCACCGACCCCGAGATCCCGCCGGAAAACCGAGCGGATACGTTCGGTCCCGGCGTTGGATGGTACCGGGTCGACCTCGGTGCACACCGAAGGAACGGAACGCGAGCGATGAGGATCAATGAGCGCGGCGGCTACCGCCAGTCCGCGCTGGTGCTCGGCACGGCCCAGCTCGGCGGGGCGTACGGCATCGCCAACCGCACCGGCGTGCCCGGCCCGGCGGCGATCGCCCGGATCCTGGCCACCGCCCGCGAGCTTGGCGTCACGCATCTCGACACGGCCCGCGCGTACGGCGAGAGCGAGCAGCGGATCGGCGCGGTCGAGCACGGCCTCTCGGTGATCACCAAGGTCGCGCCCGGCGTCCCGGTGCGGGCCAGCGTCGACGCCAGCCGCGCGGCCCTGCGCCCGGCCGGCCCGCTGACGATCCTGCTGCACCGTGCGGCCGACGCCGCCGACGGCTGGGCCGAGCTGCAGGGCTGCCTGGCGAGCGGGGTGGCGGAGCGGATCGGCGTCTCGGTGCAGTCGCCGGAGGAGCTGCGCCGGGCGCTCGACCTGCCCGGCCTCGGCTATGTCCAGCTGCCGTGCAACATCCTCGACCGGCGGTGGAATGTCGACCTGAGCGGGCGGCCCGATCTGGTGGTGACGGTGCGCAGCGCGTACCTCCAAGGTCTGCTCGTCGCCGGCACCGCGGTGACCTGGCCGAACCTGCCCGACGCCGAGCGCGACACGGTGGTCGCCGCCCTGGACAAGCTCGCCGCCGACCTCGGTCGCGACGGCCGCGCCGACCTCTGCCTCGCCTACCTGCTGTCGCTGCCCTGGGTGACGTCGCTGGTGGTGGGCGCGGAGACGGAGGAGCAGCTGCGGGCGAACGCGGCGCTGGTCGACCGCGAGCCGCTGACCGAGGCCGAGCGCGAGCACGTGCTCGGTGTGCTGCCCGAGATGCCGGTGGAGCTGCTCGACCCGAGCCGGTGGTCGCGGTGATGACCCCCGACGAGCTCTTCGGCCTGCGCGGCAAGGTCGCGGTGGTCACCGGCGCGACCGGGCGGCTCGGTCAGGTGATGGCCGAGGCCCTGACCGGCGCCGGGGCCACGGTGTGGCTGGTCGGCCGCGACCAGTCCAAGCTGGACGCGCTCGCGGCGAAGCTGGATTGCCGCGCCGCCCGCTGTGACGTGACCGTCGACGACGACGTGGCGGCGCTCGGCGAGACCCTGCGGCGCGAGGGCGGCCGGCTCGACGTGCTGGTGCACAACGCGCACGTCGGCCGGGGCGGGTCGCTGCGCTCGGCCCGGCCGGCCGACTATCTGGCGGCGGCCGACCTGGCCCTGGCCGCCTTCCAACGGCTGCTCGACGCGACCCGTGACCTCCTGGTCGCCGCGGCCGCCGACAGCTCCCCTGCGGTGATCGCGGTGGCTTCCATGTACGGCGTGGTCAGCCCCAAACCGCACCTGTACGCCACCCCCGAGGGCGGCAACCCGCCGTACTACGGCGCGGTCAAGGCCGGCCTGATCCAGCTCGCCCGGTACGCCGCGGTCGAACTGGGCCCCGCCGGCGTACGGGTCAATTGCGTCACCCCCGGCGCCTTCCCGGGCGGTGGCGGCGATCCGGACCTGCTCGCGCGGCTCGGCCGGCAGACCCCGCTGGGCCGGGTGGGCGATCCCCTGGAGATCGCCACCTCGGTCCTCTACCTGGCCTCGCCCCGCAGCAGCTACGTCACCGGCGCCAACGTGGTGGTCGACGGCGGCTGGACCGCCTGGTAACTCACCATCCTGCCGGCGCCCGCGCCGCCCTCGACCTGCACCGCGACGCCGGCTAGGCGACCGCGGTCACGTGGCAGGTCACCGCCCCGCCGTCGGCGTCGAGGATCGTGCTCTGCTCGACGGGCTGCGTGTCGCCGGCGCCGACGTCATGCGCCAGCACGGTGTCCGAGTCGACAATCTTGCCGGCCTTGTCGTGGTACTCGACCCGGATGGTCGCCGTCTGCGTGTCGGACCCCTTGTTGTGCACCGAGAGCCCGACCGTGGCGACACTGCCGGTCGACTGACACTTGGTCACCTTGACGTCGAAGCCGCTGCCCGACGAGGGCCAGAAGAAATACGCCAGGACACCGACCACCGCGACGGCCACGACGACGAGCGCCCACTTGCCGCCCGACCCGGACCGCTGCACCGGCGGCGGCTGATACCGCGACTCCCCGTGCGCCGTGTGATGCGTCGGCTGCCAGCCCTCGCCCGTCCCCGTGGGCAGAGCCTGCTGCTGCGCGGGTGGCCCCCAGCCCGGCCCGGTCGGCAGCGGCCGGGGCTCGGGCGCCCAGCCCGGCTGCGCCCCGCCGTACGGCGCCTGACCACCGTAGGGCGGCTGTTGCTGCTGGGGGTAGGCCGGCGGTTGACCACCGGCCGGGGGCCATCGATCAGGCGACGACGGATAATCCTGCGGCGGATTCGCGTAAGACATCGAGCATCCTTGCACGATGGGTGTGGGGGCGCTCACAGCCTGGCCTCCAAAACGATCCCCGTCGAGAGTCCGACCAGAGACTCGGATGATCGTCAAGAGAAACTGGATGATCGTATGAAGTCCACCAGCCCGCAACCCACGAACGCCCCCAAATTCCCCGCACGCCGGCTACAACGGGGCCGCCGGCCAGCGACCGCACCCAACGCCCAACACAACCGACGATGCGAGCCAACAACGCAAGCGCAACCACAACCAACAACGCAAGCGCAACCACAACCAACAACGCAAGCGCAACCACAACCAACAACGCAAGCGCAACCACACTTCGCGAGCGCAACCACCCTCGCGGGGTTTCCGGGGGCTCGGCCCCCGGAGCAGATATGACGAGTGGCCCCGGTCCGCGCTTTCCGCGGACAGAGGCCACCCAAACACTCGTGGAGCTGAGGGGATTTGAACCCCTGACCCCCTCGATGCGAACGAGGTGCGCTACCAGTCTGCGCCACAGCCCCTCGGCAGACCCTGCCTGCCGAACGGAGAAAGGCTAACAGGTAACCGCCGCCAGCCGCGAACCGACCCCCGACTCACGCCGTGTGGTGTCGGCCCCCCGCCTCGTACGCCCGCCCCCGCAGCCCACCGACACGCCGATACGAGACCGACGCCGCCGCCGGCAGCTCCGACGGGTCCCGGTCCAGCCCCATCGCCGCCCGCCGTACCGACTCGCGCTGGGCCGCCAGCCGACGCTGCGCCTCCCGCCGGGCCGCCGCTCGCCGGGCCTGCTCGCGCCGTACCTCCGCCTGCCGCGCGGCCAGCCAGGCCGCCTCCCGGGCCTCGATCCGCCGGCGCCGGCGATCCGCCAGCGCCCGGTTCCGCAGGTGCACCAGGTACAGCGCCAGCAGCGACCCGGTGACCGCGAAGCCGATCCAGAACCCCGGCCCGACCGTCAGCACGCCGATCAGCTCGATGACGTTGAGCAGCAGCAGCGCCGCGAACACCCGGCGGCGCCGCACCACCGCCGGCGTGTGCCGCCGGCGCGGGATCCGACGGGCCGGCCGGGCCGTGACCAGGCGCAGCCGGCGCTGCGGCGGGGAATCGCGAAGAGCCGGGACCGTAACCGTGACCGCCCGTCCGGGGTTGATCGGTCGGCGTCCGGGCACGGTGCGGCGACGGCGGCGGCGCTGCAGCACCCGCGCCGTCGACGACGCCCGCTCCGCGGCGAGCCGCTCGGTGGCGTCGTACCGGCGCACGAGCGCGGGCGCGAGGGCGAGCAGTCCGGCCGCGGCGAGGACGGCGAGGAGCACCGAGGTCGGCACCCTCACCCCTCCCGTCAGCTACGGGCGGCCCGCTCGACCGGTTACTATGGCGGACCGCAAGACTCAATCTCCCCGAGGCTACGGGCGCGAGCTGCGGAAATACGCGCGCCGCGCCGGGCGCGTCACGCTGCGATGATCAAACTTTCACGCGCGTACGCGTCGCCAGCGGGCCAGCAGACCGCCCTCGGCGGCCACCTCCTCGCTGGTCAGGGCGTATCCAAGGTGGTCTCGCCAGGCGCCGTCGATGTGCATGTAGCGCTGGTGGTAGGCCTCCTCGCGGAAGCCGAGCTTCTCCACCACGCGGCGGGACGGGCGGTTCTCCGGACGGATGTTGACCTCGATCCGGTGCAGCCCACCGGGGCCGAAGGCGTGGTCGACGGCGAGCGCCAGCGCCGTCGGGATCACCCCGCGGCCGGCCACCCGGGCGTCCACCCAGTAGCCCGCGTACGCCGAACTGAACGCCCGCCGCACGATGTTGCCGAGGTTGATGTGCCCGACCAGCCGCTCATGGCCGTCCTCGCGCAGGCATACCGCGAACGGCATGCTCTCGCCGCGCCGGGCCGAGCGCTTCATGTCCTGGTAGACGTAGCCGTAGGCGCGGGTCGAGTTCATCTCCGACCACGGGCCGGGCGGCGACGACTCCCACGGCGCGAGCCACTTCTGGTTGGCGATGCGCACCTCGGACCAGGCCCGGGCGTCGCCCCGCTTGTAGGGGCGCAGCAGCACGAGGCCGTCGGCCAGGACGGCAGGCCATCCGGGCGTGGACCCCAGCATCATCGCCTCCGGTCGAGCAGCAACACATCCACGGTCGAGCCGGCGGCCGCCGTGGTGACCCGCTCGCCGAGCACCAGCAGTCCGTTGGCCTCGGCCAGGCCGGAGAGAGTGTACGGCCCACCGGCGAGCGGCTGCACCGTGTAGCCGCCGCCGCGCCGCTCGGCCACGTGCGCCGGGCGGAACTCGCGCAGCCCGCCGGGCGACGAGACCGTCTCCAGCAGGTGCGCCTTGACGCTGGGGCGGAACACCGGCTCGGCCCCGGCCAGCAGCTGGATGACCGGGCGGGCCAGCACCTCGAAGCCGATCAGCGCGGAGCCGGGCTCGCCGGGCAGGCAGACGACCGGCACCTCCTCGCCGCCGACGGTGCCGAAGCCCAGGGTCGCGCCCGGGGAGAGTGTCACGCCGGTGAACTCGACCGCGCCCCGGCCGGGGTCGCGGCGGGACAGCACCCGGCGCAGCATGTCGCCGGGCCCGGTGCCGGTGCCGCCGGTGGTGATGATCAGGTCGGCCCGCAGCGTCTGGTCCTCCAGCAGGCCGCGCAGGCCTTCCGGGTCGTCGTCGCAGATCCCGATCCGGTACGCCAGCGCGCCCGCCTCGACCGCGGCCGCGGTGAGCGCGTGCGAGTTCGCGTCGACCACCTGCCCGGGCTGGCTGGGCCGGCCCACGTCGACCAGCTCGTCGCCGGTGGCCACCACCACGACCCGGGGGCTGGGCCGCACGATCACGTGCCCGATGCCGGATGCGGCGAAGGTGGCCACCATGGCCGGGGTCACGTAGGAGCCGGCCGAGGCGAGGAGCTGACCGGCGGCCAGCTCCTCGCCCGTACGGCGAACTCCGGACCCTCGTTTCGGCGCGTGCAGGATCTCCACGGCCGCCATGCCCTGGTCGGTCCAGTGCACCGGGACGACCACGTCGGCGCCGATCGGCAGCGGCGCGCCGGCCGCCACCGAGAAGCAGGTGCCCGGGGTGAGCCGCACCGGCCGCCAGCTGGCCGCGCCGAGGTCGCCGACGACGTTGAGCCGGACCGGCCGCGGGCCGCCCTCGAACTTGCCGAAGGACGGGTGCGAGCCGACCCGGCCGGCCGACGCGAGATCCTCCCACCGGGCCGCGTAGCCGTCGATCGCGGCCTGGTCGAAGGCGGGGTACGGGTGTGGCGCGAGCACGTCCCCGGCCAGCACGTTGCCGTGCGCCTGGGTGAGGTCGAGGTCGAGCGGAGGCAGCGCGCGGAGCCTGCGCAGCACGCTGCCCAGGTACTCGGCGAGAGGCATCAGCTCGTTGGCGGCCGCCTCGGCATCGGCCGTGGCCGTCATCCCTTCGCACCGCCGGCGACGAACTCGGCGAGCCACTCACGGAACTCCTCGCCGAGGTCGGCGCGCTGGCTCGCCAACATCACCACGGCTTGAAGGTAGCCCAGCGGCATGCCGGTGTCGTAACGGAAGCCGCGGTAGACGATGCCGTGCACCGGCACGCCGTCCGCCAGCAGCTGGGCCATCGCGTCGGTCAGCTGGATCTCGCCGCCGCTGCCCGGCTTGGTGTTGTCGATCGCCTCGAAGATCGACGCGGGCAGGATGTACCGGCCGAGCACGGCCAGGTTGCTCGGCGCCTCCTCCGGCGACGGCTTCTCGACCAGACCGGTGACCTCGACGATGTCCTCGCCGAGGTCGGAGGGCGCCACCGAGGCGATGCCGTACCGGGCAGTCTCCGAGGGCTTGACCTCCATGAAGGCCAGCACGATGCCGCCGGTACGGGCCTGCAGGTCGAGCATGTCCGGCAGCAGCGGCTTGTCCTCCTCGACGAACTCGTCGCCGAGCAGCACCGCGAACGGGTTGTCGCCGATGTGCGAGGCGGCGACGCCGACCGCGTGGCCGAGGCCGAGCGGCTCACCCTGCCGGCAGGTGTAGATGTCGGCCAGCTCGCTGGTGCGGCGCACCGCGGCGAGCCGCTCGAGGTCGCCCTTCTCCTCGAGCCGCTGCTCGACGTCGGGCCGGCGGTCGAAGTGATCCACCATGGAGGTCTTGCCGCGACCGGTCACCAGCAGCACGTCGGTGATCCCGGCGGCGGCCGCCTCCTCGACGATGTATTGCAGGACCGGCCGGTCGACGACCGGCAGCAGCTCCTTGGGCACTGCCTTGGTGGCCGGCAGGAACCGGGTGGCCAGGCCGGCCGCGGGAATGACGGCCTTGACCGCCCGGCGGCCGGTTGCATGCGCGTTCTGGGACATCGAGGTTCACCGCACCTTCGCTCAGATCGTGCCCGGATATTCCGCGAGACTATCGGCCGCGCGCCTGCCGCGGCGGTGGCGGCCCACCGCTGGGACCGGCGGCCGGATCAAAATTCACTTTGGGTAGGCGCTTCGTTCCATCGGCGAGACGGTAGGTGTCCCGCCCGGCGTTCTTGGCCGCGTACAGCGCGTCGTCGGCGGCCCGCAGCACCTCCTGGACCGTCGTGCCGTGCTCGGGGTAGACCGCCACCCCGATCGACACGGTCACCGGGATGCTGCCGCGTTCCTCGATCGAGACCGGGCGATCGCGCACCGCCGCCCCGAGCCGCTCGGCGACGATGATCCCGCCGTACGCGTCGGTCTCCGGCAGCAGCACCACGAACTCCTCCCCGCCCTGGCGGAACGCCACATCCACCTCGCGCAGCCCGATCCGGATACGCCGGGCGAACTCGCCCAGCACCGCATCCCCGGCCGCGTGCCCGTACGTGTCGTTGACCTCCTTGAAGTGGTCCAGATCGAGCACCAGCACGGCCAGCATCCGGCCGAAGCGGCTCGCCCGCTCCACCTCCCGGCGCAACGATTCCCGGAGATAACGGTAATTCCACAGGCCGGTGAGCGGGTCGGTGAGCGAAAGTCGCTGCGCCTCCTCGTGCACCCGCACGTTGTGCACGGCCACCCCGGCCTGGCCGGCGAAGGTGCGCAGGGTGTGCAGGTCGGCCTCGTCGAAGTCGTCCCCGCCGACCCGGTCGTAGAGGGCGAGCACCCCGAGCGTGGCCGGCCCGCTCTCGCCCGGCAGCAGCGGATCGTCGGGCCCGGAGGGTGCCTGGATCGGCACCGCCAGGTAGGTGCGGCAGGGCGGCTCGGCCTCGGCGATCGTGCCGTGCCCGCGCCGGGGCTCGCCGCCCGCCGCCACCTCGCCGAGCACGCCCGAGCCGACCGGCAGCCGCATCGTGCCGAGCTCGGCCTCGGGCAGGTCCCAGGCGCCGGTCAGGCCGATCGCGGTGTGCGCCACCAGGTGGCCGCCGGCCGGGTCGAGCAGCAGCACCAGCCCGGCCCGGGCGCCGGTCGCGGCCAGCGCGGTCCGCAGGATCACCTGCAGGATCCGGTCGACGTCGTGGGTGCTGGAGAGTGTCTCGCCGAGGATCGCGAGATGCCCGCGGAGCTGGTCGCGGCTGGCGGTGAGGGCCCGCACGTACGCCTTGAGCTCTCGGGTCATCCGATTGAAGGTCGCGGCCAGCCGGCCCAGCTCGTCCGGGCGCACGATCGGCACCCGGGTGTCCAGGTCGCCGCCGGCCACCTGATCGGCGGCCCAGGCCAGATCGCCCAGCGGCCGGGTGGTCGAGTGCGCCAGCCAGCGCGCCACGACGATGGCGGCAGCCCCGGCGGCCAGCACGACGGCGAGCAGAACGGCGTACAGGAAAGTGGGTTGATGATGCGGAACGGTGAGCGTGAGTCGCAGCGGCTCGCCCGGCCCCGCGCTCAGCTCGCGTGCACCCGGCACGGCTTGCTCGCCGAGGGTGACGCGCGCGCCGCTGGCCGCCCCGAGGCGCTCGAGGAAGGCGGCGTCGACCGTCTGCGCCGCGGTGATCGCGTGCGTGTCGATCATGGCGGTGGCGGCGATCGCGCCCACCGGACCGCCGGTGGGCGACGCGCAGTCCTGCCAGCTCTCCGTGTCGACGGCGGGTTTCGATCGGTTGCCGGCCGCGATCGGCAGCTCCGGGACGATCCGGATGTCGGTGGCCAGCCCGCGGGCGACGAGTTGGTCGGCGACCGCGGATCGTTCGCCGGCCGGCACCACCGCGACGGCGTCCGCGGTGGCCTGCAGCTGGCGGCAGATGGCAGATATTCCAGTCCGCACGGTGGTCGCGGCATGATCGAGCCGATCGGCCGTCCGGTTGCTGCTCACCGTGGCGACGGTCAGGGCGACGAAGATGGACCCGAGCAGGACCGGACCGAGAACGACTACCAGGAACGCGGTGGTCAGGCGGCCACGTAGCGTCACGCATCCTCCCGGAAGTGGCCCTCTTTGGAGCGATGCTGACATAGTGTGCGCCGTTTGCCGCTTTTTGAAAGGGGGTGTTGCATGTCCGATTTAACCGGTGACGAAGAAGGATCACGAGCAGCCAAGATCGCGCTGCGCAGTCACCTGATTACCGCACGCCGGGCGCTCACTCCCAGTGACCGGTCCACGCTTGCCGTCCAGCTTCAAGATCAAATTCTTGCGTTCGTACGTCGTGAGCACCCGTCCGTTATCGCCGCCTATGTTCCGGTCGGCCCCGAGCCCGGCGGCCCCGACCTGCCCACGGTCCTGGCCGCCCACGCCCGAGTCCTGCTCCCGGTCCTGCTCCCGTCCCTGGATCTCGACTGGGCCCTGTTCACCGGCTCACTGGCGCCCGCCCCGCGTGGCCTGCAAGAGCCGACCGGCCCGCGGCTCGGTGTCGACGCGCTGGCCACCGCCGACCTGGTGCTGGTGCCCGCGCTGGCCGCCTCTTCCGCCGGCATCCGGATGGGCCGAGGCGGCGGCTCCTACGATCGGGCGCTCGCCCGCTTGCCGGCCGGGCCGCCGCCGCTGGTGCTCGCGCTGCTGCACGAGGGTGAGTTGCTCGAGACGGTGCCGGCCGAGCCGCACGACCGCCCGGTGCACGGGGTGATCACGCCTCGTGGTGGCGTGACTCTTACCGCTTGACTCTCAGCCGCTCGACTCTCAGCCGCTCGACTCTCAGCCGCTCGACTCTCAGCCGCTCGACTCTCAGCCGCTCGACTCTCAACCGCTCGACTCTCAACCGCTCGACTCTCAACCGCTCGACTCTCAACCGCGCAGCCGAGTGGACGAAATGACCTCCGATGACGCAACATTGGCACTCGGAGTTGGCGAGTGCCAGCAGCCGACCAGATCCGGAGGAGCCGTGCCCACCTACCAGTACGCCTGCACCGAGTGCGGTCACCAGCTCGAGGCGGTCCAGTCGTTCTCCGACGCGGCGCTCACCGAGTGCCCGAACTGCCACGGCAAGCTGCGCAAGGTCTTCAACTCGGTCGGCATCGTCTTCAAGGGCTCCGGCTTCTACCGCAACGACTCCCGTTCGGGCGGTGTGAACGCGGAAAAGCCGAACGGCGCGGACACCAAGAAGTCCGAATCGACCTCGTCCTCTTCGTCGTCGGACTCCTCGTCGTCGACCTCTTCGACCTCGTCGTCCGCTTCGTCGTCGACCTCTTCGTCGTCTTCGTCGTCTTCGTCGTCGACGCCGGCTGCCGCCGCTTCCTGATCCTTCGGCTCCTCGCGCGCGTCAGGCCCACGGCCTGACGCGCGTCTTCGTGGCCCTAGCGCGTTCTTCGTGGCCCTAAGGCGTCTTTGTGGCCCTAGCGCGTCCTTTGTGGCCCTAGCGCGTCTTTGTGGCCCTAGCACAGTCGTCGCCGTCCCGGCGGGTTATCCACAGCTCGCGGTCATCCACAGGGCGCGAGCGAACGATCTCCGAACCGGCCTAACGTCACCGCCGGCGCCACGACCACGGCGTCACGGCAGACGGAGGGACCGGATCATGGGCAGGCCCGACGACCCCTACTTCGGGTCGCCCCCACCCGCGGCTCGCGAGACCGCACGCCGCCCCCGCGGCGATCGGCGCCTCGATCCCGTGCGCCGTCGCCGGCCGTCCCGCGGCACGCTGCTGCGCCTGTCAGCGGCCGGGGCACTGCTGGCTACCGCCGCCGTGACGTCGTGGTCTCCCACAAAGTCGTGGTCCCCCACCAACAAGTGCGGCGCCAGGGCGCCCTCCGGCACAGCGTCAGCTTCCTTCGCTGTCGTGGCGCCCTTTTCGTCCGCGGCCGCCATGTCGGCAGCTTCCTCGCCGGCGACCACCGGCGTAGTGCCGCCGGGCAGTGTCGGCGTGCCTGTCCGGTTGGCCGATCCGACCGCTCTGAGCCTGGTCCACCCAGGGAACCGAGTCGACCTGCTACGCCTCGACGAGACCGGTGCCTCCACCGCCGTCGCGGCATCCGCCCTGGTCCTACGCGTCACCGGCGCCGGCGACCCAACAGCCGGCGGTCTACTGCTGGCCGTGTCCCCCACCGAAGCCCAGCGCGCCGTGGCCCAGCCCGCTCACGGCTTCGCCATCCTGATCCGGCCCGGCCTCGCTCCGCCGCGCCACCGTCGGGCCTCGCTCCGCCGCGCCACCGTCGGGCCTCGCTCCGCCGCGCCACCGTCGGGCCTCGCTCCGCGCGCCTCGGCCGGGCTCCTCCGGCCGCGTGTAGCGGGTTTCGCCCGCCCAGCCGTGTGCCGGGCGGGTGAGCCGATCACCAGTGCGGCGGGCGGTCCTCCCAGAGCCGCTCGTCGTTGGTGTCGCCGCGCTCGCCCCAACCCCGCTCGGTGTCGTCACGGGTCTGGTCGGGCAGCACCACCGCCTCCTCGGACTCGAAGTCGACCTCGCGTTCGGCGTCGTTGTCGCGCTCAGGCTCATCCAGGATGTCCACGGCTTCGAGGGTAGGCCGCGCCGCTGCGGCCGTCTTCCCCCTTCGGCTGTACCGTCGGTGAACGTGAGTTCCCCCACCGGCGTCCCGGACGACGCGTACTGGCAGCGCCCCGATCCGGCATTCACCCCGCCCGCCCCGCCGCCGGTCACGCCGCCCGCCCGAGCCCCCGGCTATCAGGGCCCGCCACGCACCGACCCGCCCCCGCCCGACTGGCGGCCGCCGACGATCTCCCAGCCCCCGCCGCCGCGCGCGCTGCCCCCACAGGATATGGATGCGCTCGACGACGCCGAGGGCTCGGCCCGCACCGTCACGTACGGCGTCGGCCTGGTCGCCGGCGCGATCGCGCTGATCCTGATCTGCCTGCTCTGCGCCCGCGCGATCTTCTGAGCCCGCCCAGCCCGCAGCACCTAGCCGTGCCGCAATAACCAAGCCCTGCCCGCAACACCGTGCCCCGCCCGCAACACCGCGCCCCGCCCGCAACACCGCGCCCCGCCCGCAACACCACGCCCCGCCCGCAACACCACGCCCCGCCCGCAACACCACGCCCCGCCCGCAACACCGCGCCGGGCCAGCGTCGTGTCGAGCGGCACCGCCCGTTGAGCAGCGCGCTTGCCAAGCAATGCGCCCGTTCGACAGCGCGCCCAATCAGCCCGGCGCCGCCCAGACGACGCCGTCCCTTGTCTGAGTTACCGGGCCGGCCGACCCGCCGCGGCCGGCCCGGCGTTGATTCTCAGTTCGAGCCCCACACGGCCTTCGCGCCCGAGTCGCCCGTGCGGTAGACGTAGTAGCCCGCGATCACGGCCAGCACGACCATGGCCGCCGACAGGACCCACTGTCCGATCTTGGGCAGGGAGCTCTTGCCGCGGCTGGTCAGGACGACCGTCACGATGGTGACCACGCCCAGCCCGAACGTCCAGAGGAAAGTGCTGCTGGCGAAGTTGGAGTGCTCGTCGAGCAGCTTCCGGCCGGCCGCCGGCATGTTCGGTGCGAGCCGGTCGTACAGCTTCTCGCCGGACTCCTTGGCCACGAAGGTGCAGATCGGCGCGATGATCCCGAGGAGCAGGACGGCCCAGCCGATCCTCGGCCGCCAGGGGCCGACGAGCGCGTACACGATGGCGCCCAAGGCCAGGAGCGGGACGAAGACGACCGCCGTGTGCACGACAAGCGCGTGCACGGGCAGGCCGTTGATCTGGTCGAACAAGACGCCTCCTCGATCATGTGGGGACCGTCAGCTTAGAAGTGTCTGACGGCGCAAACATCCGCTGTACCCGCCTACGCCCGGCGGTCCGATCCGGTTCACCGATCGGCCGATCTTGTGATGTCCCACCAGAATGGGGCGTACGGCAAGATCATGGGTTGGGGTTTCGCTCTTGGCCGTGCTCTCATGGACGGATGTCCACCGGCGAAGATCTGCTGCGCGCGCACGGCCTCCGGGTCACCCGGCCGCGCCTCGCCGTGCTCGAGGTGCTCACCGAGGGGGGCCACCTCGAGGTCGAAGACATCGCCCAGAAGGCTCGCACCCGCCTCGACTCGGTGTCCACGCAGGCCGTCTATGACGTGCTGGGCGCGCTCAGCCGGGCCGGGCTGGCCCGCCGGATCGAGCCGGCCGGCAGCCCCGCCCGCTACGAGTCCCGGGTCGGTGACAACCATCACCACATCGTCTGCCGGGGCTGCGGCGCGATCGCCGATGTCGACTGCGCGGTCGGCGAGCGCCCCTGCCTGAGCCCGAATGATGCTCAGGGCTTCGTGCTGGACGAGGCCGAGGTCACCTTCTGGGGTCTCTGCCCCGATTGCCAGGCGCGCCGGCTGGCCGAGGCGGCACTCTAGACCCGAGCGGGTCGCCGTTTCTGAACAAGTTCAAGTTTCCCCGTTTCCGTGGCAACCTTGACCGCATGAGTGGGGACTTGGGGCTGTTCGGGCCGGACTCCGTCACCTGGCGGCTGCACAGCGAGCCGATTCTGATGCTCGGCGGGCTGCGCTCGCTCTATCTGCAGGCCCTGCACCCCAAGGCGGTCGCCGGTGTCACGCAGAATTCGGGGTACCGCAACGACCCGTGGGGCCGCCTGACCCGTACGTCGGCGTATGTCGGCACCGTGATCTACGGCACCACCGAGGAGGCGGAACGGGCCGCGAGCCGGGTGCGCCGCCGGCACTCGCGGATGACCGCCGTCGACCCGCGCACCGGCGAGCGGTTCCGCATCGACGAGCCGGAGCTGCTGCGCTGGGTGCACGTGGCCGAGGTCGAGTCGTTCCTCACCACGGCGACCCGCGCCGGCGTACGGCTGAGCCCGGCGGAGGTCGACCGCTACTACTCCGAGCAGCTGAAGGCGGCCGAGCTGATGGGCGTCGACCCGGCGACCGTGCCGGCGACGGCGGCCGAGGTGAGCGCCTACTACGAGGAGATGCAGTCCCGGCTGAGCCTGACCCGGGACGGCATCGAGACGGCGATGTTCCTGACCGTGCCCCCGGTGCCGCAGAGCTGGGGCAGCCGCGCCTTCCGGCTCGGGCTCACGCTGGGCCCGACCCGCTGGGCCTACTTCGGCATCGCCGCCACCGCCGTCGCGATGCTCCCGCCCTGGGCGCGCCGCATGTACGGCGGCCTCGGCTGGCCCACCACCGACCTGACCGCCGACCTGTCCGCCCGAGGCCTGCGCCTGCTCCTCTCCTCGGTGCTCGCCACGATCCCCCGAAGCCTGCGCGTCGCCCCGATGCGCGAAGCAGCCCTGGCCCGAGCCGCCGCCGCGCGAGCCTGAGCGCGCCGCCGCCGCGCGAGCCTAGCCCGAGCACGCGCCGCCGCCCGAGCCCGAGCACGCGCCGCCGCCCGAGCCCGAGCACGCGCCGCCGCCCGAGCCCGAGCACGCGCCGCCGCCCGAGCCCGAGCACGCGCCGCCGCCGCCCGAGCCCGAGCGGGCCGCCCAAGCCTGAGCGGGCCGCCCCAGCCTGAGCGGGCCGCCCCAACCCAAGCCGCGGCGGGCGACCGGGCTTCAAGCCGGCTCAGCGGCTGCCGGCTGACGGCCCGGCGAGGTCAGCTGCCCAAATGCTCCACCGCCGCCCATGACTCCTTGGCCGGGAGCTCCTGGCCGGCCGGGCACGCCTTCCGGAAGTCGCACCACCCGCACAGCGAGCCCGGATTGGTCGGGAACTCCGCATCCGCGTCGGCGCCGCCGGCCACCGCCTTTTCCGCGACCATGATGTCCCGCGCCGTCTCCTCCGCCCGGCGCACCTGCCGGGCCAGCGACTCGTCGGTGTGCTCGTGCGCCGCCACCGTCCCGGTCGGCAGATGGTGCAGCTCGACCCGGTGACACGGCCGGCGGAACACCCGCTGGGCGGCCCACGCATACAGCGCGAGCGCCTGCGACCCCCGCGCGTCGTCGGCGTCGAGCCCGGTGCGCCCGGTCTTGTAGTCGACGATCACCGCCTCGCCGCCGCGGTCGTCGATGCGGTCGGCGCGCCCGTTGAAGGCGAGCACCGACGTCTTCGTCGCCACCACCCGCTCGACGCCGAGCGGCTCCTCAGCCGGGTCGAGCGAGGCCGCATAGGACTCCAGCCAGCCCTGCGCCGTCTGATAGGCGGCCCGCTCCTGGTCGACGTCGCGATAGCCCTCGCGCACCCAGGTCGGCCGCAGCAGGCCGGCCAGCGCCACCGGCGTGCGTCGGCCGGCCGGCAGCGCATACCAATTCTTCAGCGCGGTATGGACGCTCGCGCCCAGCGAATTGTGCGCCCATGGCGGCCCCTTGGGCGGGGTCGGACGGTCGACGTAGGAATACCGATACCGCCTTGGACAGTCGATGAACGTGCCCAGCTTGCTCGGGGTGCAGACGAACAGCCGCTCGGGCATGCCGTCGAAGCCGAGCTGCTCGGGGACCGCGCGGGCGGATCTGGTGAAGGCCACGCGGTAATCCTGCCAGCACCCTCCGACAAAAAACTCAGGCGGCGGTGTACCCCCGTACGAACTCGTTGATCGCGTCGGCGATCAGCTGGACCGCGATCGCGGCCAGCAGCAGGCCGGCGATGCGGGTCAGCACCTCGATGCCGGCCGGGCGGAGCAGTTTGACGATCACGTCGGAGAACCGCAGAACCACCCAGACGGTGAGCATCACGAGCAGGATGCCGACCCCGATCACGAGATAATCGGTGGGCCCATGCGCCCGCCGGACGAACAGCATGGTGGTGACGATCGCGCCCGGCCCGGCCAGCAGCGGCGTGCCGATCGGCACGAGCGCCACGTTGCTGGTGCCGCCCTGCTCGGCCGGCTCGTCGGTCTTGCCGGTGAGCAGCTGCAACGCGACCAGCACGAGCAGCAGGCCGCCGGCCGCCCGCAGCGCGGGCAGCTGGACGTGCAGGTAGTCGAGCAGGGTCTGCCCCGCGACCGCGAAGCCGACGATGACCCCGAGGGCGAGCAGCACCGCCTGGGTGCCCGCCTTCATCCGGGCCCGGGCCGGCATCGTGCCGGTGAGCGCCAGGAACACCGGCACCATGCCGGGCGGGTCGACAATGACCAGCAAGGTCACGTAGACCTCGCCGAGCAGCTTGAGATTCACCCGATCAAGGTAGGTGCAGACGGCGTCACCCCAGCACCGGCACTCCGGTCGCCGCCGAGACGATCTTCTCGTACGCCTCGGGAGCGGTGGTGAACGCTCCTAGCTGGACCTTCTTGTGGGTGCCGTGGAAGTCCGACGAGCCGGTGACGACCAGCCCGAGCCCCTCGGCAAGCGCCCGCACGTGCGCCCGTTCCTCGGGCGTGTGGTCCTCGTGGTCGGCCTCGAGTCCGAAGAGGCCGGCGTCGGCGAGATCGGCGATCAGCCGGTCGGGCACGACCCGTCCGCGTACCGTCGCTCGGGGGTGCGCGAAGACCGGCACCCCGCCCGCCGCTCGTACCGATCGAACGGCTTCGAAAACATCAAGATCAGCTTTCGGTACGAAGTATCGCGAGCCCAGCCAGCGCGACGCGAAGGCCTCATCGGTGGTACGCACCAGGCCCGCCCGGATCAGCGCCTGCGCGATGTGCGGCCGCCCGACCGAACCCCCGGCCGCATAGCCCCACACCTCGTCCCAGCTGATCGGCACCCCATCGGCCCGCAGCTTGTTCACGATCTTCTCGGCGCGCTGCTCGCGGTCGCGGCGCAGGGCGCTCAGGTCGGCGGCCAGCCGCGGCTCGGCCGGGTCGAAGAGGTACGCCAGCAGGTGCAGCGCGATCGGCCACTGTTCGCCGCCGAACCAGCGGCAGGACAGCTCGGCCCCGCGCACCAGGCGCAGGCCCTCCGGCCGCGCCGCCGCGGCCTCGGCCCACCCGCCGGTGGTGTCGTGGTCGGTGATCGCCATGACGTCGAGACCTATCTGCCCGCCCGCGGTGACCAGTTGCGCGGGGGTGAGGGTGCCGTCGCTGGCGGTCGAATGGCAGTGCAGGTCGATTCTGGTCACCCGAAAACGCTACCTACCGGGTACAACGCTCGACCGCACGGATGCGAGATCCCTTCATCACAGGCCGGCCCGGCGTCACAGGCCGGCCCGGCGTCACAGGCCGGCCCGGCGTCACAGGCCGGCTCGGCGTCACAGGCCGGCCCGGCGTCACAGGCCGGCCCGGCGTCACAGGCCGGCCCGGCGTCACAGGCCGGCCCGGCGTCACAGGCCGGCCCAGCATCACAGGCGGACCGCCCGGTCAGGCGTCGTCGCCGTCGCCGTCCTTGCCCAGCCGGGCCTCGACCGCCTGCGGCTCGTACATCTCCTCGACCACCCGCAGGTACAGCTCGTTCGGGTTGGGCAGGTGCTTGACCTCGCGGAGCGCCTGGTCCTGCCCGGCCGACTCGAGCACGAACGTGCCGTAGCTGAGCATGCGGCCCAGCGCGGACTGCTCGTACTTCATGTCGGTCACCCGCAGGAGTGGCATCATCGCCACCCGCCGGGTGACGATGCCGTTGACCACCATCACCCGCTTGTTGGTCAGGATGAACCGGTCGAAATACCAGTCGAAGACCCGCCACGCGACCCAGCCGACCACACCGAGCCAGATCAGCACCGCGACCGTGACCAGGCCGTCGATGTGCTGCCGGGTGAGGAAGCCGGCCAGGTAGCCGAGCAGCAGGGTGGCGCCGGCGCCGATCAGCAGCGGGGTGGAGAGGTGGATCCAGTGCCGTTTCCACTCGCCGCGGTAGCGCTCGGTCGGGAAGAGATAGCGCGCGACCAGGGTGGTCGGCTCGTCCTCGAGCGGCAGCACCCGGCGCGGGCCGCCGCCACCGCCCTCGGGGCCTAGACCGGCGAGCTCCTCGGGGGTGAAATTCGGCGCCTCATACTCACCGGCGTCGGTCGCGTAGCCCACGTCACCGTCGTAGCCGGCGTCGGGGCTGAAGCCGGCGTCGGGCGAGAACCCGGGACCCTCCGAATAGGGCCGCCGCCGGCGCGGGGCGTCGGGATCCTCGTACGCCGAATCTTCGTAGCCGAAGCTCGGGTCGTCATCCCGAGGGCGCCCGGCACCCTCGCCTCGAGGCTCGTGCGGCTCAGTAGGACCACCCATGTACAGATGCTAAGCGACGAGGTTCGTGAAGAACTGGCCGAATCCCCGAGCAATATCGGCGATCGTCCCTCCGAGGGAGGCGAAGACATCCGCCGCCGAGTTCGGGTTGAAGGCGATGAAAAAGATCAAAAACGCGACACCAAGCCAGGTGAGAACCTTCTTGATCATGGCGGGGCCTTCTCCTGTGGGTGCGGGTGACGGTCAGCGCCGCGGCAGTACTGACGGTATCAGCTTCGTCGCTCGGTGTGAACAATGTGACCGAAAAGCCTATACCGTATCCGCAGGTCAGGCCTCAATTTTCAGGCACGGCCGTGCAGGTACGGCGACGGCGCTCCGTACACAAGCTCGGGCGGCACCCCCTCGGAGAGGTCGTGCAGGACGACATGCTCCGCGAGGAAGTAGCCCGCGCTTGCCGGCCACGCTACCGCATAGAGCCACATTCCTTTTGCCTCACTCACGTAAGCGCTTCGATCCTCCGGGGACTTGACGCACCACAGTGGAGTGGGGTGACCGGCCGCTTTGATCTTGGCATGCGGGCCGGCATGTCCGTGGGGTTCGGCGAGCGCCTCGCTGATCAAATAGCCGGGGTCGATGCCGGGAATTCCGGCAAAACGGGTGCCCAGGCCGACGCCCGGAAGTTCGGCGATCAGGACCACATCGGCCGGTCCGCCGCCGAGGGGCTCCGGGCCGCTGCAGGAGAGCGCGCTCGCGCGGACACCCATCCGGTCGTCACCCGCCCAGCCGACACCGGTCACCATCCAGCCGGCCGGCAGCGGCCACGGGCACCAGAACGGCACCTTCTCCGACCGCGGGGTGCGCTGGCGCAGCATGCTCTCGACGATCTCGGCGCTGATGTGCTCGGCCACATGGAAGGGCGGAACGTCGCCGCAGTTGTCACAGCGCCAGTCGCTGTGCATCAGATCCGGCTTCCGGACGTGCGCACCGCACCTGGGGCAACTCACCGTGACACCCACACACATAACCGTGCGGGTCGGGGGAGCCCTCGTCAAGCGGATCCGCAGAACCCGGGGAATCACTCCGGCGGGGGTCCGGCGTGCGCGCGAACCCAGGCGTGCATCGCGATGCCGCTGGCCACGCCCGCGTTGATCGACCGGGTCGACCCATACTGGGCGATCGAGAACAATTGGCTGCACGCGGCGCGGGCGGTGGCCGAGAGCCCCGGGCCCTCCTGACCGAAGAGCAGCACGCACCGGCGGGGCAGGGTGACGGTCTCCATCGGGCGCGAGCCGGGCAGGTTGTCGATCCCGATCACCGGGAGATCGAGACCGGCCGCCCAGGCCACGAACTCGTCGATGGTCGGGTGGTGCCGGACGTGCTGGTAGCGATCGGTGACCATGGCGCCGCGCCGGTTCCACTTGCGCAGCCCGACGATGTGCACCTCGGCGGCGAGGAACGCGTTGGCGTTGCGCACCACGGTCCCGATGTTGAGGTCGTGCTGCCAGTTCTCGATCGCGACGTGGAAGTCGTGCCGGCGGGTGTCCAGATCGGCGACGACGGCCTCGCGGCGCCAATACCGGTAACGGTCCACGACATTGCGGCGGTCACCCTGCGCGAGCAATTCCGGGTCGTACCGCGGATCGGATGGCCACGCTCCCACCCAGGGCCCGACGCCCACCTGCAGCGACTCGTCCTCACCGGCAATCATGTGCGGATACGCTACCCAGACGGGTGGAGACGCAATGAGCGGCGGGGCCCTCCCCGGCACCCGCCGCCCACGCTCTGATGTCCGCCAGTCTGCCTTACCGTCCGTATCTATGTGAAGGTCTTTCAGATGTGAGGCAAGTCACATTTAGGTTTATTAACTATTTTCACTGGTACGGCCGGTGACGCAGGCCAGCGCCGGTGCGCCGGAAACGGGGAGTGATTCTCGCTGCAAAACCGGGGTCACAACGTGCTCCGGAAATGAGAGCGCTCTCCCTACTTATCGTTACGATGGGTGGCCTGAGGCCCACACCGCGTTCCGAAATCGTGCCGCAGGACACGTGTTCGCCGCCCGGGAACGGGAATGGCGAAGGGGGACGAGAGGTTTCAAGGCACGCAAGCCAATTTTCCCGCGGACTGGAGACATCATGGCGACGGTTGCGTTGACCGCTGAGAACTTCGACGAGGTCACCAACAGGGACGGCATCGTCCTGGTCGACTTCTGGGCAAGCTGGTGCGGCCCGTGTGTGCGCTTCGCGCCGACCTACGAGCGCTCCTCGGAGAAGCACACCGAGATCACCTTCGGCAAGGTCGACACCGAGGCCGAGCAGGCGATCGCGGCCAAGTTCGACATCCGCTCGATCCCGACCATCATGGCGATCCGGGACGGCGTCATCGTCTTCTCGCAGCCCGGCGCGCTCCCCGAGTCGGCGCTGGAGAACCTGATCGAGCAGGTCGAGAAGCTCGACATGGACGACGTCCGCAAGCAGCTCGCGGCGCACAGCCACTGACCCGGGCATAGCCCCAGGCCCGCGGACCGGCCCGGTCCGCGGGCCGTTTCGCCATCTCGGGCGACACGCCGCAACCGAGTGGACAACGAGATCGAACATGTGTTCGAATCATCGCCATGCGATGGTCCAACCTGTCGGCTCCCCACGACGGCGACTCGCTCCTGGACAGGGCAGCGCCGGCGGCTCCACCCCTGCCGCTGGCGCTGCCCGGCGCCACGGTCCGCACCTTCGAGACTCCCGGCTTCGCCGGCATGACGTTCTACGAGATCCGGGCGAAAAGCCTGATCAACCGGGTGCCGGGCCAGTCCCGGGTCCCCTTCGAGTGGACCGTCAATCCCTATCGCGGCTGTTCGCACGCCTGCTCGTATTGCCTGGCCGGCGACACCCCGATCCTGATGGCTGACGGCACCACCCGCCCCCTCGCCGAGCTGCGCCCGGGCGACGCCATCATGGGCACGATGGGCGCCGGCGCCTGCCGGCGGTATGTGCCGACCACCGTCCTCGACCACTGGACGACGCGGAAACCCGCCTTCCGCGTCACCCTGGCCGACGGCACCCGGCTGGTCGCCAGCGGCGATCACCGCTTCCTGACCGACCGCGGCTGGCGGCATGTCAGCCCGGCCGAGCCACACCAGCCCGCGCTAGCGGTCGGCGACCTGATGTTCGGCGTCGGCCACTTCGCCGAGCCGCCCAAGGAGACGCCGGAATATCAGGCCGGCTTCCTCTGCGGCCTGATCCGCGGCGACGCGGCTATGGGTGGCCACAGCGGCCGTGAGGGCGACGCATGGGTCCGCGCCGACGGCTATCTGGAAGACCTCCCGCTGCACGAGGCCCTGCGCTGGCCCGAGCAGCCCACCCCGGGGTGGTATCGCGGCTTCCTGGCCGGCGCGTTCGGCTCGACCGGCCGGGCCGACCGGCTCGCCGTCACCTTCACCTGCGCCGACCAGATGTTCCTCCGCCGGGTCACCGACGCGCTCACCCGGCTCGGCCTGCCGAGCCGGGCGCCGGTCACCACCCGGCCGGGCGCCGCCGGCACCGTCGAGATCGACCGTGACCTGTGGGCCGCCCTGCGCTTCCGGCACCTCACCGGCGTCGACGGCGCCCGGCTCGATGCCTCCGGCGTGGGCGTGCGCAGCAGCCGCGAGCTCGCGGTGGCCGACATCGAGGATCTCGGGCTCACCCTCCCGCTCTACGACATCACCACCGGCACCAGCGACTTCATCGCCGACGGGGTGGTCAGCCACAACTGCTTCGCCCGGCACACCCATACGTATCTCGATCTCGACGCCGGCCACGACTTCGACACCAAGATCGTCGTCAAGGTCAACGCGGGCGAGCTGATCCGCCGGGAGCTGGCCGCGCCGCGCTGGTCCGGCGCCCCGATCGCGATGGGCACGAATGTGGATGTCTACCAGCGCGCCGAGGGCCGGTATCGCTTGATGCCGGAAATCCTGGCCGCGCTGCGCGACCACGCCAACCCGTTCTCGATCCTGACCAAGGGCACGCTGATCCTGCGCGACCTCGACCTGCTCAAGCAGGCCGCCGAGGTGACCCGGGTCGGGCTGGCGGTCTCGGTCGGCTTCGTCGACGAGTCGATCTGGCGCTCGGTCGAGTCGGGTACCCCCAGCCCGCGCCGGCGGCTCGAGGTGGTGCGCCGGCTGACCGACGCCGGCTTCGCGGTGAGCGTGCTGATGGCGCCGGTCCTGCCCGGCCTCACCGACACCGACGAGTCGATCGACGAGACGGTGGCCGCCATCGCCGCGGCGGGCGCCGCCGGGGTCAGCCCGATCCCGCTGCACCTGCGGCGCGGCGCCCGGGAGTGGTATGCGGCCTGGCTCACCCGCACCCACCCGGCGCTGGCCCCGCGCTACCGCGAGCTCTACGGCGACGGCTCCTACCTGCCCGAGACCTACCAGGCCGAGATCGGCGCCCGGGTGCGGATGGCGGCGCGCCGGCACGGTCTGCACCGCCCCGACCCGGTCCAGGCCCGCGATGTCGGCCCGGCACGCGGGAGCGACCAGCCCGAGCCCAAGCAACTGACGCTGCTGTGAGAGGAGCCGGTAACTACGGTCGATAACTACAGTCGATGACATGAGAAGTGCACAGCAGATCCTGTCGGAGGCCAACGTCATCGCCGTGGTCGGGGCTTCGCGTGACCCGTTCAAGCCCGCGCATACCGTCCCGCAGCAGATGCTGCGGCACGGCTGGCGGATCATCCCGGTCAACCCGTTCGTCGACGAGGTCTTCGGCGTCAAGACGGTGCCGACGCTGGCCGACATCGGGGAGCCGGTCGACCTGGTCGACATCTTCCGGCCGGCCCGTGACGCGGTCGAGGTGGTGCGGCAGGCGATCGCGATCAAGGCGCCAGCAGTGTGGCTGCAGAGCGGCATCGTGTCGGCCGAGGCGCGGCGGCTCGCCGAGGAGGCCGGCATCGACTACGTCGAGGACCGCTGCCTCGCCGTCGAGCGAGCGGTCGGCGGCCTGACAAAACTGCCCTGACCGGGAGTCCGATAGGCGTCGCTTCCCGGGATGTGCGCGCCGGACGTGTCCGCGCCTCGCCGGCTGCCGGTACGGTGCCGGGGAACGAGGAGGACCTGATGACTTATCCGCCCCCCGGCGGCACGCCGGACCCATATCAGCCGCAGCAGCCGTACGGTCAGCCCTACGACCCGAACGCGCCGTCCAGCGGGCAGCCCTACGGTCAGCCCCCGGCGAGCGGCCAGCCGTATGGGCAGCCGACCACCGGGCAGCCCTACGACCAGCCGGCGGCCTACCAGCAGCAGCCGCAGGGCTATGGCTACAGCGCCCCCGGCTACGGCACCCCCGGCTACGGGGCTGCGGGCTACGGCGCCCTCGGCTACGCGCCGGTGGCCGCCACCAACACCCTCGCGATCCTGGCGCTGGTGTTCGCGTTCGTCTTCGCGCCGGCCGCGATCGTGATGGGCCACATCGCCAAGAAGCAGATCCGGCAGAGCGGCGAGCAGGGCGAGGGCCTGGCCACCGCCGGCCTGGTGCTGGGCTACATCCTCACCGGCCTCGGCCTGGTGGCCTGCGCCATCTACCTGATCGTGGTGATCGCCGTCGTCGGTGGCGCCGCGACGCACACAGGCACGTAGTGATCAGGGGCCGGCCGGACCAGCCGCCGGCCGGCCGGCCCTGAGACTCAGCGGAACTCGGCCTCCCGCACGCTGTTGCCACCGTCCACGACCAACATCTGGCCGGTGATGTAGGACGCCGCCGGCGAGCAGAGGAACGCGATCGCCGCCGCCACCTCGTCCGGCGTGCCCGGCCGTCCGATCGGCGTACCCAGGCCCTGCTTGATCTCGGTGACCGTGGACGCGGCCGTGTAGATCGTCCCGGGCGCCACGCAGTTGACGTTCACGCCGTCGGCGACCAGCTCCATCGCCAGCGCCCTGGTCAGCCCCACCACACCGGCCTTGGCCGCCGCGTAGGCCGCCTCGGTGGGCAGCGCGTTCACCGGGCCGGCGGTGGCCGCGAGATTCACGATCCGGCCCCAGCCGCGCTCGGCCATCGCACCCTGGAACGCCCGGCTGCACAGGAACGCCGTACTCAAATTGCGGTCGATCTCGGCTTTCCACTCGTCGTAGGTGAGCTGGGCGACCGGCCGCAGCACCTCGGGACTCGCCCGGCTCGCCAGGCCGGCGTTGTTGACCAGCACCTCGACGTCGCCGAGCTGGTCGGTGATCGCGTCGGCGAGGGCGCCCACCTCGGCCTCGTCGGTCAGGTCCGCGACGAAGCCGGTGACACCCAGCTCGGCGGCCCGATCGTGGATGCGCCGCGTGGTGGAGACGATCGCGACCCGGGCGCCGAGGTCGCGGAGCCGGCGGGCGGTCGCATAGCCGATGCCGTCGGGGCTGCCCGCCCCGGTGACCAGCGCGACCTTGCCGTCGAGACGAAGCGTCACGGGCGCCTCCCCGGGTTCGGACGCCTCGACCGGCTCCTCGTCGGACGAAGCGGAAGCGGCATCGGCCGCACCGGTACGAGGGCGGCGACCGGCGGCGGGTCGGGTGGCGTCGCGCCGGGAACGGCTTCCGCTTGCTGAGCGGGCGTCGAAGACCATGGCGCGATCCTTCCCCCTTCCGTCGGCCGGGGCAAACATCGCACCCATGTGGCGCACCGCCGGACTCGTCAGGCTCCCCGGGGCGGCGGCGCGATCCGGCTGGTCGGAACGGGCAGCGGCCGTACCGGATCGGACGGCACGAAGATCAGCGGCGCCCGGTCGCCGTAGCGGGCCAGCAGTTCGCGCCGCGCCACCTCGACCTCGCGCACGCCGATCTCGACCCCCGTGCCGTCGTGCCGGGCGCCGATGCTCACGATCCGCACCCCGCGATGCGTCCAAAACGGCAGATCGGCCAGCACCCGGTCGTGCCAGGCCGCGAGGTCCTCGGTGGAGTGAGCGGCGTCCCGGACCACCACGCACGCGTCCTCGGCCGCGTTCCGCACGAAGTCGTCGAACGCCGCCGACGGCACCCGGTAGACGATCGCCCGTACCCGCGCCTGATCGATCTCGATCCCGGCAAAGCTCGCGGCAAACTCACTCTTCCCGGTGGCCTCGATCCGGTCGATCACCGCATCCAGCCCGGCCGGCGTCCGCGGCACCGCACACCCGGCCGTGCTCCACTCCCCGGTCAGCCCCGGCTCGTCGACCTTGTCCCCCACCTGGCCACACCCACCGATCATGAGCAGCACTCCCAGCGCGACCCCGACCCGCATCGCGTCCCCCTCTCTACCACGCTCCCCTCCGCTCAACGACCAAAACCATGCGGACGTACGAGGCGAGCAACGCCCCAACCGCACAAACCGCAGTCCCCGCCGCAGCGGACCGGCTACCTGCAACACCGGGCCGTTCCCGGCCTCCGGCCCGGTGGGCAGGCAGGCGGACGCGTAGAAAGACCTCGAAGGATTAGGGGCTTGAGATCAAGGAACGTCCTCCCTGGTGGGATGAGCGGGCTTGGTGTCCCAGTACCCATCGAGGAGGAC